>MWSW01000012.1 GCA_002050165.1 Candidatus Tepidiaquacellales bacterium OLB4/UTCHB1 | reverse complement strand
AAAACAACTTAGCATCATGAAAATAAAAATTACAAATACAATTTTCTCCCTTTCACTCATGCTTTTCATCATCGCATTTAACTTCCAGCACAACCCTCCGAGCGGCTGGTATCAGCAGTTCATGCCTGATTTGAGTGGAAGGAGAATTACTGATATGACTTTTCTAGATAGTCTGACAGGATATGCTGTTACATATAATTTAAGCCCTAATGACACAGGTTATATACTCAAAACTACTGATGGAGGTGATAATTGGTTTTATTCATTTAGCACTAGTAGAGGTTTCACATCAATACAATTTGTAAATAGTCAAATAGGTTATGCTTGCGGAGGAAATGGTGGCTGGGCATATCTGTGCAAAACAATAGACTCTGGCTTAAATTGGAATATAGTGAATACTCCTGCAATTTTACAATGGGAAGATATGCATGTATTAAACGAGGATACATTATGGTTAGTAGAAGATGAGTCTCTCACCGGCGGCGTATTTCGTACGACGAACGGCGGTATAAGCTGGCAGCGGCAGTATAGTGCAGGTTTACATAATCCAGAAAGGATTTATATGTATGATGCAAACTTGGGATTTATAAGCACAACATCAAACACCAAATTACGAAGAACAACCGATGGCGGAGCAACATGGACCGAAATACAGGGAGTTAAAGGATTTACTGATTTACAATTCATTGATGAAAATACTGGATGGAAAGCAAGGAGTGTTGAAACTGTAGAGTATAGTACGAACGGAGGACTAAATTGGATTTCACAACCGCTTGTTCAGAAAGACTCAAATATAATATTTTCCAGAGTATTTGAACTTTCTGTATTAAACAAAGACACTATCTGGGGCTTTGGGAGAAGTGAGTATTTATTTCCTAATCTTCAAATAAGAGGTATGATACATTTTACAACTGATGGTGGAGATACATGGGAGTACCAGATACCTGATACAGCCATTGATATAAGAAGTTATAGACAAGGGATGTTTATTAATAAATTAAATGGTTGGGCTTACGCCTTAACATTTACTGGTGTTCATACCGTTACAGGAGGAAATATTACTTCTATTGACCCTATTTCGGGAATTGTACCTGATGCTTTTAATCTTTACCAAAACTATCCAAACCCATTCAATCCTATAACAAAAATTAGGTTCGATATACATGAAGCAGGTATTGTAAAACTTATGGTACACAATATTCTTGGTAAAGAGGTTGGCATACTTGTAAACGAAAGATTATCACCTGGCAGCTATGAATATACATTTGAGGCAGGTTCCGGTCTTGCCTCAGGGGTTTATTTCTATACACTCCGAACTGAAAAAGCATCCGTAACCAAAAGAATGGTTTTTAATAAATGATTACTATTGCTGAAAGAAATAATTTTAAAAAATAAAGACAAAACATTATGAAATTCTTTATCATTTTTACAATGTTGTTGTTGTGCTTTATTGGAGTATCATCATTTAAAGAGCAAAGTCCGGTTTTTAAGGCAGGCTATTCACCTGTATCGCAGCAAGTAGAAAAACCGTTTTTAGTAGGAGCAATGTTCAATGGTCGGGATGTAAACTATACTTATTCGGATTTTTTCAAGTTTAATACATGGCACTACTACACAGGAATGACTTCATCCGGTTTCCAGTTTGGCTGGCCCGGCATCCCGTCAGATACTGTATTAGCTCATATAGATCATTATGGTACTCAGGTCAGGAACAGGATAGATGCAAACTATAATGCCGGTATGTTAACTCTTTCCGACCGTCCGAAGATACAGTATATAGCCTTTGGGCAAAGGAGTGATTACCAGTGTGAGAGTGAGAACTTTATGGAGCAGGAAGTACGGGAGAGGTACGGATTTTATACATATAATTATTCTGATGTAGGAGCAAATTATATTGATTCCAGTCAGCATGGCAGCGGAGCAAGAGTCCGTTATTGTTCTCCAAATAATCACTCAACCGATGGAGGACAAACATTTATGCAAATGGAACCCGGTTATGTGGTCAGAGGTCTGAAAACAAACAGGGAACAGATAAACCGTTCATGGGACTGGCATTATTCGATTGATGATGGGAATCATGCATGGTACGTGAAGCCGAGAATAAGGGTTGATTCAGCTTATGCGAATAACCCGGCGAATCTGAATAAAGAAGTCTGTAGAATCGAGGTTTTGAATTTTGATGGGGACACAATCAAAACAACTAATATAAGAGTTGCAAATTTTATTGAGAATAATGAATATAGTGGGGAGTATATAGAGTATTTTTTTGATTTACATCAGGATTCATTACTTGAGATTTCCGACGGGAAATCATTCAACCCTGATGAGAAGCCACTATGGGACACGCGCTGCCAGGTTGATTTTCGTGTCTGGTGGTACGGACAGTGTGATATGTGGATTGATTATGTCAGAGTGGAGAATGAAATAGCCGAACAATTATTTAGATCAAATGACAACTTTGATCCTTGGTTATCCTGGGAAGTGGAAGAGATAGCGAACAACCATCCTGGTAAGCTGATAGATTTTTATATAGAGGAGTATGAGTTCAACATGCTTCCTGCAATAAAGTATGTTAACGAGAAGATAATTTCTCTTTCAAACGGCCAGCTTTCATTAATGACTAACCTGAACAGGGGATTGCTGGAAGTACACCTTCCTTCAGGCTGGAAGACCGGTGAATCAAGAAATCCTTATGAGTTTGATGTATCAGATGCAGCATTTACTGATGATCTTCTAATATATTATTTGTATGACTATGCCGGTCTGAGGAATTATGTTCCTAATTTTTATCCTTTCGAATACATAATTAACCAGAACACAAGTGAACCCTGGCAACGACAGTATCTTCCCAATACCCTCTGGAGCGGCACACCACCGTCATCGTTTGATACGGTAGCAGGAATACTTGCAGATATAACCCTCCCGAAGATTATGAAGAAAAGCTCAATGACCAACTTGACCACAGGTTTAAGAATGAGATGGAGCTTGCCAGCTATATAAGCCAGAATGCAGATGTTCCGGTATATATACTATTGCAGTCACATCTATGGTATGACAGGGCAAATAATCACATGCTCAAAGAACCAACTAAAATGACTCCAGTCAAATAACCTTACCAATCATACCCAAACGAGATGTAATACTTTGGTTTTGAGAAGCTGTTAAAATTATACGCCCATGCGACATCGAACATTATCGGAAATCCGAGGAAATTTATCCTCGATCCTACTCCCATACCGGTAAGTAGATCCCTTGATTGAAAAACCCCGTTTTCTCTTGTAAATAATTTCAGGTCTTTATCGTTTCTCCACGCAGTACCTGCGTCAACGAAAATTACTCCTTCAATATTTTGAAATCCAATCGGTAGTATCCCAAGAATCAGGTATTGAATTATAGGTAGCCTGAATTCAGCGTTTAATAGTGCATATTTCGAGCCTGATATTCGATCGTAATTATAACCCCGCAATGGGAGACCGGGGTATGAAAATGAATATTCTTCAATATTTCCAATTGGGATATTCTCGTTTTCAAATTCTCTGTTAAGCCAGTTTTGTGTACCGCCCAGATAAAATCTTTGTGGATTTGGACCCCAGCTTGCACCACCGGATAGCCTGAGCGCAAAATTGTATCCGTCGGCAAGTTTGAAATATGTTCTGTAATCTCCGATTAAAGAAGTAAACCCGATTCCGTCATTGCCAAGTTTCGGAGAAGCGAGTGCAGTTATATTGTACCTAGTACCTTTGATGGGCTTTGTACTTCCAAAGATTGTGTTATCGTGAACAAAGCTCAGTGATGGGACTATAAATGTTTTCTTTATGATGGGTTCCTGTGAGTTGTCGAGGTTTTCCTGTGAAACATTTTGAACGGAAATTCCACCGTCAATTCTTTTGAACCTATTGAACGGATACGATGCATTTAAAGTCGCCCCAAAATTTCTATATCTGTACAACTGCTCGCCGCGTCCGTCAAACCTGTTGTACAACAGGAATCTTGCTGTGTGAAAAAGTTCAGCTCCGTAATCTATTCGTCCGGGGAGGTAATAATAACCAACCGCATAGTCGCTGTTCTTAAGGTCAATTACCATCGAAGTTATAATTGCTATCCGATGATTTCCGAGCATATCGCTCAGTGATATCGAAGCTAACCCCTGCACTCCGTAAAAACTTGAATAATTTGCGTTCCCGTAAACAAAATCCGGAGAGAATTTCACTTTATAATCGTTTATAACAAAACTGCCATCAGGATTTACATTACCTGACAGCCTGAAATTCGGATTGTTTTTGTAAATTGAATCAGCATAACTGGTTGCCGATTTGTAAGAAGAGTCTTTATAGCTGCTCGAAAAATTAATTTCTATTTTATCACCGTAAACTGTAAGGTTTGAATCTTTGGTTGTATCTGCGCTTGTGAATGTATCCCCTGAATCAAAACTATCGTTCGCAGCCTTCTTGTTTCCGACAGAATCCGCAAGTTCGCGGTTGAGCCTCTGTGTTTGAACAAATTGTGTAAGTGGAAGTGTATCAATATCAAGTTGTCTGTCGAACGGTCCTTCCATCATGAAAATATCGTAACCGCCTTTATTCAATGAGACCATCAGAAGTTTCTTCCCATCTTTCGAGATTGATAACTGGTCAACAGGAGATTGAGAATTTGTAATAGCTCTCATATTCCCGAATCCTGTTTCGGTTTTATCCATTAAATACAAATTACTGATTCCGTTCACATCAGAAATAAAAAGGAGTTTATTTCCATCCTGGCTCAGTTTAGCGTAGCTTTGGTTTGAAAAAGGTATATTCGTAATTCTCTTTAATTCTTTTGTATCTGTGTTTACACTATAAATATCTTTCTGTTTGTTATCGTAATCAAACATATTGAAGTCAGCAGGTATCATAGAATTTTCTGTAAAGGACCCCCTGTCAGAGGTGAAATATACATATTCTCCGTCCGGTGACCAGGTTGGTTCGGAATCGGAGAAAATATCATCGGTGAGATTTTGTAACGTACCGGTGCTTATATCATAAAGGTAGATATCAGATTGCTTGTTGTTCGTACCAACAAATGCGAGTTCATTTCCCGCAGGCGACCAACTGACGTAAGAAATGTTTCCCATATGGACAGGGAGCTTTTGTCTGTCGCCGGATTTTACATTAAAAATAAAAATTGCGTCTTCGCTACCGGCTTTAACGCTTATCGCTGCACGTCTGCCATCGGGAGCCCAACTTAAGCCTGGTGTGAGTACCTGTAATTCCTCAAAGTCAGGTGTAGTCTGACCTTCAATAATTGTTTCAATTACTTTTCCGTCTTCAGTTCTCGCAAGAAACACGTCGAATAAATCGTTTCTGTTCGAAATGAAAAGGAAATATTTCCCGTCCGGTGAAATCTCAGGGGCAATGTTGTAAAACCCGCCATCCTTTGTAATGTCGGTTAACTGTTTTGAAAAGTCGGTAACCTCTGTGCGCAGTTTTGAATCTGACCAGTAAGTTTGATTCAGATACTTATGCCACTTCTCGTTCAGCTTTTCAAGTTCAATCCCGAATGTATTTTTAAATCCGCGATGCATATCGCCGCTGCTTTTAATTTCGTTAAAGAGTTTACCTATTTTTTCCTTACCGTAATAATCCGCAAGAAATGAGAAGAAACTTTGACCCGCCCTGTAGGCAAGATAACCTCCAACATATTCGATTTGCGGGACGTAATCGTTAATGACAGCATCGCGCATGAACATATCGTTCTCCTTGTTCATACCGCTTAAACTCACGTATTCCGCCATTCCTTCGTTGAACCATAATGGAAACACTAGAGTAATATTCCTTGAAATTATGTTTTGTATGCTTCCGCCGTAAAAGACATCGTTCATGTATGCGTGCAGTAATTCGTGGTGAATTACATGTTTGAATTTTTCGTAATCGCCTTCAAAAGGGACTAATATCCTGTTTTTGAAAAGTTCAGTAACACCGCCAACACCTTCCGGAAGGAAAACATCAATAACATTGTTTTGCTGGAAGTCGTTGTGCGATTCAAAAACAATAATTGGAATCCGATTGGAAATTTTTCCGTTTAGATTCTTTGACATCGAGTCAAGCGATTGCTCGGCAACCTTTGCGGTATAGTCTGCCAGGTATTCACCACCTTGATAGAAATATATATCGAAATGTTTGCTTTGAATGAATTTCCATTTGAATTGTTTGTATTGAACTTTGTTCTTTCCAAACTGTGCCATTGCCTGATTACTCGAGAGTATCGTAAACGCAGTAATGATAAATGCAAATAACAGCAAATATTTTTTATGAAATTTCATTATAAATCGTTTTGATGGTTTAGACAGTATTTTTAACCAGACGGTTTGACTTAGGTTTTTACACTGAATGTTAAAGGAATTAATTTTAGATTGAACGCTTTTATTATGTTACAAAAGTTAACTGAGAGTAAGTTTAACAAATCGAAAAAAAACGTCAATGTATTTTGTAATTCAAACAAAATACCATTTTTTGAGTTCCGGTCTGAAAGTGGAATTGATGTAATCATATCGCAGGACAAATCCCGTGAAATAGTTACAACCGGATTTTTATATAAAGTTGGTTCGCGTAATGAACTTCACGGACAAAAGGGAATTGCCCATCTTTTTGAACATCTCATGTTTCAGGGGTCTGGAAACATTCCTAAGATGGGACATTTTAAATTTATTCAGCAGGCTGGCGGTACTCTGAACGCTTTCACGATGGCGGATTATACTGCCTATTATGAACAAGTACCGTCACACCAACTTGAAACTTGTTTCTGGCTGGAGTCAGATCGGCTCTATGACCTTCGGCTTACGGAAGAGAATTTGCAAAATCAAAAAGATGTTGTGATTGAAGAACGGATGCAAAATTACGATAACGCTCCTTACGGTTTGGCACTTTTTAAATTGTTTGAGAATCTGATGCGTGGTTCTTCTTATGAAACTCCCACCATTGGTTTACCGGTTGACATAAAAGACTTCTCTTTAACGCAAGCATTGGAATTCCATAACAACTATTACCGGCCGGATAATCTAATAATCGCAGTTTCGGGAAACGTTGAGCAGGAAACAGTTGAAGAATACATCGGGAAATATTTCAGTACTTCCAAATCAGGCGAGATCCCGACGTTAAATTTAAAGGATTACATTCCACTTGTTGAAGATAAATTGGAAGTAATTGAAAGTAATGTAGCTCTTCCCGGATTATTCATCGGCTATCAATTACCCGGGTTTGATTTTAAAAGAAATATTATCGCAGATATATTCAATGAATTATTGATAAACTCCACCAGTAGCAGGTTATACAGAAAACTTGTTTATCAGAAGAAACTTGTAACCGACTTAACATCACATCTGATTAGTTGGCAAAAATGCGCGATTGTAACCCAAAGATTTTTCTACCCCGATATAAGCAGCAGGAATATAATTTTGGAAATTTTTGACCGTGAAATAGAGAGCTTCGTATCGGGCGATATTTCAGAGCGTGAACTGGAAAAAGCAAAAAATAAAAAGCTACTCTCCGTGTTTTTGGGAATATCAACCTTGTTGGTTAAAAATCTTCAGGCTCTTTACTATAAATTTTATTTAAATGACCCGAACAATATTAATGAACTCTATAAAATAATTGAATCAGTTACAGCGGACGACATTGTAAATTTCGTTAATGAAAATTTTCTGAATAACCATAGATATATACTTAACTATATTCCGGAGAAAAAATCATGATACATAAATTAGATGTTCGCGATTACGATATGACCGATGTAAGAAAACCAATGGTAGAATTCAGGAAGTATGTTCTAGACAATGGTTTGAAAGTAATCCTTGCCCGTAACAACAAAATACCTAGCGTAGTAATCAACACAACATATAAAGTCGGTTCAAAAGATGAAATGCCTGAAGTTACCGGTTTAGCACATTTACTCGAACACTTACTTTTCGAGGAAACTGCTAACACCAGCAGCGGTGAATTTGATACACTATTGCAAAGTCGTGGCGGTGAAAGCAACGCATATACTTCAAATGACATAACAAATTATTTCATGTTACTCCCGTCAAACCAACTTGAATTCGGGCTATGGCTTGATTCAGACAGGATGGCAGGTTTTGGTGTAACATCGGAAAGCCTTGAAGTTCAGAAAAAAGTAATTCATGAAGAGAAACTGTTATATTGTGATAATGCACCGTATGGTTCAGTGGACGAGATTAGTTCAAAATTACTTTTTCCGGATTGTGCTTATAAGTGGCCGGTTATAGGTGATGTAGAAAATTTAATGCAATTGTCTTTAGGCGAAGTAGAGAAATTTTATTCCAAATACTATTCACCTTCAAATGCAATTTTAACCATAACCGGTGATATAGATTATTCAACTGTACCGGAACTTGTAAATAAATATTACGGAACAATAAACAGTAACGGTGCTATTCATCGAACCGAATTCGGAACTTTAAGGCAAACGCTCACGCTTTCTGAAACAGTTCCTGATAACGTAAACTTACCAAGCGATTTTATATTTTACCTTGTTCCGGAGAAAAATACCCGTGAATATATTGTGGGCAATTTGCTCTCATTTATTTTGTCTTATGGTGAAAGTTCACTGCTCTATAAGGAGCTTGTATATAAGGGAGACCTTGTGAGCGATATTGACCTGACATACCACGCGCTTGAAAAAGCAGGAACTATGTCACTGGCGTTAAGTGGTTACGCTGATAAGCCAATTGAAAAAGCTGTAGAGAAATTCGATAATATCATAGGGAATATTTCCGCCGGTTACTTTGAAAACTCTTTGATTGACAAGGCAAAGAATCAGGTGATGACAATGTATTGTAACAGAAACATAACACTGATTTCAACTGCTGATCAGCTTGCAAATTATGAATTCTATTTTAACGATCCCGAGAAGATTAATACTTCAATTTACGATTACCTTAGTGTATCAAAAAACGAGTTAACAATGTTTGCAAAGAAATTTCTTAGACCGGACAACAGAATAAGGTTAAGCTATATACCAAAAAACAAAAAGTGAAATTGGATAATTTAATGTTAGATCGTTCTATTCCGCCTCTGGCAGGAAAACCAAAAGATGTGAAATTCCCGGATTTCAAAGAGGTAAAGACCGACAACGGAATTACAATACTTGTTATTGAAGATAATCGCCTGCCATTGGTATCCTCGAGCATAGTCTTTAAAAGAGGTAAATATTTCGATTCGTATTACGGTGAAGATTGTGCCGGACTGGGGAGTATAATGTCTGAGTTGATTACGCTCGGAACACCAAGATTTAATGGTGAGGAACTCTCAGAGCGAATTGATTATCTCGGTGCGGATGTTAATGTCAGCGCCAACTTTGATGCATTTATTGTTAATTTTGTTTCGCTATCTAAAAATTTCAGTGAACTTTTTGACCTTGTGCAGGAAATGATTCTTCAACCAGTGTTTGACGAAAAAGAATTTTTAAGAGAAAAGTCCAAACGACTGAACGAAATAATTGCGTACAATGATGACTGCGAATATCTATCCACTCTGTTGTTTAACAAGGTGATTTACGATAGAACACCATATTCTCTCCCTTTAACCGGAACAAATTCAAGCTTGCGGGAACTTTCGGTGACGAAGGTAAAACAGCTCCATTCAGATTTAATTAATCCCGGTGAGATGCTGATTTCATTTATTGGCGATATTACAGCAGATGAATCGATCGAAAAAGTTGAAAAATATTTTTCACATTTAAATCGCTCTGATTTAAAATCCGAAAGTGAGAAAATAAAACTTTTACCGAAAGCCGGAGTATATTTGACTAATAAAGGTGGTGCAGTGCAGGCATCAATGAAAATTGGACATCGCGGGATTGAAAAAAAGTCGGAAGATTTTTTGAAAATTAAATTCATGAACACAATTTTAGGGGGAAGTTTCACATCAAGAATAAATCACAACTTGCGTGAAGTGAACGGTTTTACGTACGGTGCAAGGTCATTTTTTATTCAAAGAAGGTACGCAGGAGATTTTTGTATTGAAACCGAAGTTAAAAATGATCTAACAGCACCTGCATGTGAACAGGTCATCAAAGTATTGCGAGAGTTTACAAGTGAAAAAATTACCGAAGATGAGTTGGAATTAACCAAAAATTACATTGCGGGAAGTTTTCCTCTTCAGCTTGAGACTCCTCAATCAATATCAACGCTCTTAATTAATTTACGGCTGTTTGATATGGAGAAAGATTTTTACGATAACTATGTTACCGAAACTCTGAAAATAACAAGTGAAGAAGTCCTGGAAACTGCAAGAAAATATATTAACCCTGATGAGATAAGTTATTGTCTGGCGGGTGATGTTGAGTCAATCTCAGGTTTAATGGAACAAATTGGCGAGGTAAAAATAATTCAAGTTTAAAAATGGAAAAAGTTGAAACACTAAATGACATCGCCTCAGATGTTGAAAAGGTAAAAATACTTAATCAAAAATATAAATCCCTCAAACAGGAAGTAGCAAAAGTTATCGTAGGCCAAAGCGAAATAATTGAGTTGATATTGATTTCTATCCTGGCGAAGGGACATTGTCTCTTGGTTGGTGTTCCGGGGTTAGCGAAGACGCTGATTGTGAAAACTCTATCGGAGGTATTAAAGCTTAATTTCAACAGGATACAGTTTACCCCTGACCTGATGCCGTCAGATATTACCGGGACTGAAATATTGGAAAGTGATTCAGAAGGGAAAAAATTTTTTAAATTCATTAAGGGACCAATTTTCGCAAACCTTTTGCTTGCGGATGAAATCAACCGGACTCCACCTAAAACGCAATCAGCACTTTTGGAAGCTATGCAGGAGCACAAGGTAACTGCAGCCGGGGTTAGCTATCAACTTGAGGAACCCTTTTTTGTGCTTGCAACACAAAACCCTATTGAACAGGAGGGAACTTATCCGTTACCTGAAGCACAACTCGATCGTTTCATGTTTAACCTGTGGTTGGATTATCCATCGTTCGGAGAAGAAGCTGATATAATTAAACGTACCACCAGTATGTATTCGCCCGTGTTATCTCATGTTTTTGACAAGCAGGATATTTTAGAGTTTCAGGATTTGGTAAAGAAGGTTCCGGTCTCTGATGAGGTAATAAACTACTCTGTAACTCTAAGCACAAGTACTAGACCCGGGGGTTCCAATCAAAAGAAAATAGTAAACGATTACGTCAGTTGGGGGGCTGGCCCACGTGCAGCACAAAACTTAATCATGGCAGCGAAAACACGTTGTATTCTTGAGGGAAGATTTTCACCTGACCGTGATGATATCAGGAAAGTAGCGCTACCGGTATTGCGCCACCGGATTATTCTGAACTTCAACGCCGATTCTGAAAATATAAAAGTCGCAGATATAATTAAAGAGCTCCTCTGAACCGCTAATCTACCAATCTCAAAACCAACTTTTGACCATTTTCCTATATTGACTTTCTTGCTCATTATAAGTAATTTGCGGTTTGTAAATTTTTGACTACAACACTTAGAGTAAGATAATGGCATTACGTAAACTAAAACCGAACACACCGGCAACGAGATACTACTCGATTTCTTCTTTTGACGATGTTACTAAAGTTAAGCCGGAGAAATCTTTAACCGCACCACTGAAAAAGTCAGGCGGACGGAATAACCATGGTCGTGTTACTGCGCGGCACCGTGGTGGCGGTCATAAGAGAAAATACAGAATAATTGATTTCAAAAGGAACATTGATGCGGAAGCTACGATAATTGCCATCGAGTATGATCCAAACAGGTCTGCAAGAATTGCTTTAATTCAATACCCGGATAATAAAAAATCATACATAATTGCTCCGGATGGTTTAAAGGTAGGCGCAAAAATTTATTCATCCAACAACTCGGATATAAAACCGGGTAATACTCTCCAGCTTTCTGCAATACCGGTTGGTACGTTTATTCACAATATAGAATTAAAGCCTGGTAAGGGGGCTCAAATTGCCAGAAGCGCAGGAACTTCCGCGCAAATAATAGCGAAAGATCAGAAGTATTGTCAGGTTAAGCTTCCATCAGGTGAAGTTCGGATGATACTTTCAACCTGCAAGGCAACTATTGGAGTTGTCAGCAATCCGGATCATGAAAATATAAGCATCGGAAAGGCGGGCAGGTCAAGGTGGCTTGGAAAGAGACCTCACGTAAGAGGTGTTGCGATGAACCCGGTAGATCACCCGATGGGCGGTGGCGAAGGTAAAACTTCCGGTGGCGGGCACCCGGTTAGTCCATGGGGACTACCTGCCAAAGGCTACAAAACCCGGAAGAAAAATCACCCCGGAAATAAATTTATAGTTAAAAAGAGAAAATAATCCGATATGTCAAGATCTTTAAAAAAGGGTCCATTCATTGATTATAAGTTGCTTGATAAAGTTGAAGCATTGAATTCACAAAATCAAAAAAAGGTTGTAAAGACCTGGTCAAGGTCTTGTACCATTATTCCGGAATTTATCGGGCATACTTTTGCGGTGCATAACGGCAATAAATTTATTCCGGTTTACATTACTGAAAATATGATTGGACATAAATTGGGAGAATTTGCTGCTACAAGGACTTTCAGGCTTCATGCAGGACAAAGGAAAGATGAAAAAGGGGGTAAAAAGTAATGGAGGCAAGAGCAGTAAAAAAGTACATAAAATCATCTCCCCGTAAAATGCGACTTGTTGTTGACCTAATAAGAAACAAGCGTGTTGATGAAGCAATCGCTATTTTAAAGTTCTCTAAAAGGAAAACATCAAAGGTAATAGAAAATACATTACTTTCAGCATATTCAAATTTAATAAATAAACTCGATACCGGTAGAATTGCTCAAAATGAGGTTTTAATAAAAGAGGCATTTGTTGACGGTGGTCCCGTTTTAAAAAGATTACTACCTGCTCCTCAGGGCAGAGCGTTCAGAATACGCAAGAGGACCTCGCACCTAACATTAGTCGTGGAAACGTTAATGAACGAGGAAGAGCAGGCGCCCACAAGTCCGGCTACCGGTGGTGAGGTAACAGCGGACGAAGAAAATGAAACTAAAAATTAAGGAGATTTTATTTGGGACAGAAGACTAATCCCGTGGGTTTCAGGTTAGGTGTGATAAATACCTGGGATTCAAACTGGTATGACAACGAAAAGAAATTTGCTCAGAAATTACAGGAAGATTCGCTCATCCGCGAGTATTTAAAAAAGAGGCTCGAAAAGGCAGGTGTCGCAATGATTGCGATTGAAAGGACGCTAAAGAAAATTACTCTTACAATTCATACATCCAGACCTGGATATGTTATAGGGAAAAGTGGTGCAGAGATTACACTTGTGGAGAGTGAAATAAAAAAAATTACGAATAAAGATGTTAAGATAAATGTATTTGAGATCAAAAAACCCGAGTTGAGTGCACAGTTGGTAGCTGAGAACGTTGCAAATCAGATTTCAAATAGAGTAGCATTCAGGCGTGCAATGAAAATGGCAATTGCCGCAACTATGAGAATGGGAGCTGAAGGAATAAAAATTATGTGCAGTGGCAGATTAGGCGGAACTGATATCGCCAGGTCTGAGCAATATAAAGATGGCAGGATTCCGTTGCAGACTTTGCGTGCAGATATTGATTACGCATCTGTCCCGGCGATGACAATATATGGGAAGATTGGGGTTAAGGTCTGGATTTGTAAAGGTGAAAAGCTCAGTAAAAAGAATTATATAAATTAATACCGGAGTAAGAAACCATGTTACTACCCAAAAGGGTAAAGTATAGAAAAAGACAAAAGGGTAACCGAAGAGGTAACGCTACCAGAGGATATATGGTAGATTTTGGCTCGTTTGGTTTGAAAGCAACTGAAGCAGGTTGGATTACCAACAGACAAATTGAGTCTGCAAGGATTGCGATGACAAGATATATGAAAAGAGACGGAAAAGTTTGGATCAGAATATTTCCTGATAAACCGGTTACAAAAAAACCTGCTGAAACCAGGATGGGTAAAGGTAAAGGTGCACCTGAGTTTTGGGTTGCTGTTGTGCACCCGGGCAGAGTAATGTTTGAAATTGATGGTATTTCGGAAACCATTGCCAGAGAAGCTTTAAGGTTGGCAGCCCACAAGCTCCCGATCAAAACTAAATTCGTTTCAAGAATAGGGTAAAGAATTAATCATGAAGATTTATCAAATAAGGGAAATGGCAGACGATGAATTGAAAGCGACCTTAAAAGACAGTGAGGAGGCGCTTCAGAATTACAGGTTTCAGCTTGCTGCCGGACAGCTAGAGAATTTCTCTGCAATTAAGAACACAAGAAAAGATATTGCCAGGATACATACAGTCCTGAAAGAGCGTAAACTTGCCAATAATGAAAAAGCAAATACAAAATCTAAACAATAATAAAGATGGGCGAAGAGAAAGTTGTTAAAGATAAAGCTGAAAGGACTTCAAAAAGGAAAACCAGAACTGGAAAAGTTATAAGCAATAAAATGGATAAATCCATCGTAGTTGCAGTTGAGAAAAAAATAAAACACAAGTTATATAAAAAGTATTACAAAAATACGACAAAGTTCATGGCGCATGATGAAAAAAACGAGTGCAATATCGGAGATTTCGTGAGGATTATGGAAACCAGACCATTGAGCAAGAACAAAAGTTGGAGACTTGTTCAAATAATTGAAAAAGTAAAATAAACCAGTTTTAAACTACCGTAATGATACAACAGGAAACAAATCTCGTAGTGGCGGATAATTCAGGAGCTAAATCGGTAAGGTGCATAAAGGTACTCGGTGGTACTTCGAGAAAATACGCAGGTGTTGGGGATATAATAGTTGTTTCGGTTAAATCCGCGATACCGGGTGGAACAGTTAAAAAGGGAGATGTTTCGAGGGCTGTTATCGTAAGAACGGCTAAGGAAACCCGGAGAAAAGATGGGAGTTACATAAAGTTCGATGAAAACGCCGCAGTTTTGCTAAACAATCAAAATGAACCCAAAGGCACGAGAATTTTCGGTCCTGTTGCAAGGGAATTAAGGGAAAAACAGTTTATGAAAATAGTGTCTTTGGCGCCTGAGGTAATATAATTTACGACTATGAAGAAATCACAAAAACTACAAAATACCCGGTTCAAAACGAGATTGCGGAAAAACGATGTGGTAAAAGTAATCTCCGGAAATTACAAAGGTTCAACCGGAAAAATATTATTTGTTGACAGGAAAAAAGGAAAAGTTTTGGTTGAGGGTGTTAATATTATAAATCGTCACATGAAACCTACGCAAAAGAATCCGCAAGGTGGAATTTTGAAGCGTGAAGCACCGATAGCTATTTCCAAAGTTATGTTTTTAGATCAGAAAACAAATGAACCGACAAGGCTCGGCGTAAAAGTAATTAGAGACGAGAGTACCGGTGAAACGAAACGAATGAGATATAGTGTAAAAACTGATGAAATAATTTTAAGCTAATTAAAAAATGGCTAAAACAAAGCAAGATAGAAAAGTAGGCGCGGATAAATCGCATTCAGATGTTAAAGGTAAGGAATTAGCCCGGTCAACCGGAAAAGAGGAAAGGGTTCCTGTAAGGTTGTTCGAGGTTTACAAGGGTAAGATTGTTCGCGAAATGATGAAAAAGTTCGGCTACAAAAATCTGATGCAGGTTCCGAAACTTGAAAAAATTTGCATTAATGTTGGTGTTGGCCAGGCAACGCAAGACCCGAAATTAATAGATGTTACGGTCAGGGAAATCGAAGCGATTTCAGGTCAAAAGCCGGTAGTAGTCAAAGCGAAAAAATCCGTATCGAATTTTAAGTTAAGGGAAGGAATGAATATCGGCGTAAAGGTGACTCTTCGCAATGCAAGAATGTACGAATTTCTTGATAGGTTTATAAATGTTTCAGTCCCCCGGATAAGGGATTTCAGAGGATTGTCTGATAAATGTTTCGATGGCAGGGGGAATTGTACTATCGGTATTAAAGAGCAGATTATATTTACTGAGATTAATGTTGATCATGTTAATAAAATTTCCGGAATGGATATTACATTTGTAACAACTGCCGGAACAGACGAGGAAGCATTTGAATTATTGCGTTTATTTGGCGTTCCATTTATTTCTAAACAAAACAAGGCAAGTAATTAATGGCAAGAAAATCTTTAATAGCTAAACAGAAGAGAAGAGAAAGGCTGGTAAAGAAGTACGAAGCTAAAAGGAAGGAGCTGAAGGCAAAGGGCGAATACAGGGAGCTTGCAAAGCTTCCGAGAGATAGCAGTGCTACTCGGCTTAACAACAGGTGCAACATGACCGGAAGAGTCCGGGGTTATTACAGGAAATTTGGTGTTTCAAGGTTGGTGTTCAGGGAACTTGCATTATCCGGAAAAATACCGGGAGTAACAAAATCAAGTTGGTAATTTAATTTTCATCGTTATATGACAATGACAGATCCAATATCCGATTATTTAACCAGAGTTCGGAATGCTCTAAAAGCCGCAAAAAGAGCGGTAGATATTCCTGCGTCAAAATTTAAAAAAGAGCTTTCTGAATTGTTGAAGCAAAACGGATATATTACAGAATATAAAATTACAGAGACGAAGAATAATCAGGGAATGATAAATGTAAGATTGAAATATTCGGACGGAAAACCCGTGATTTCCGGCTTAAAAAGGATAAGTAAACCTGGGCTCAGAAGATATGTCGGAAAAGACGAAGTCCCGAAAGTATTGAACGGTTTAGGAATGGCGGTGATATCCACCTCACGAGGGTTAATGACTGATAAACAGGCTAGAAAAGAAAATATCGGTGGTGAGGTAGTTTGCGAAATATGGTAGTCTCTATATTGATTAACGTATAAAATTATTTTATTATGAGCAGAATAGGAAAAAAACCGGTAACACTAACCGACGGCGTTGAAGTAAAGATAACCGATGGATTGGTAAATTTAACCGGTCCGAAAGGTACGCTGAGTTTCCAACTGACAGGAGATATTGAAATAGAAGCTAATGAGCGTGAAATTACATTTAAACGCAAAAACGATCTTAAACGAAATCGTGCTTTGCATGGACTTTACCGGTCACTTTTTCAAAACAACGTTATTGGTGTATCCGAAGGATATTCGAAGCGTTTAGAACTGGTAGGCGTAGGCTACAAAGCAGAAATTAAGGATAAGTTTTTGTTTCTGAACCTCGGCTATTCTCATCCGATAGTGTTCAGTCCACCGGAAGGCATTAAAATTGAAGTACCGAGCCAAACGGTGATCGTAATAAGCGGAATTGATAAACAAACAGTCGGTCAGGTAGCGGCGAAAATCCGATCATTCAGGAAGCCAGAGCCTTACAAAGGTAAAGGGGTGAAATATTCTGATGAAGTAATCAGAAGGAAAGCAGGAAAAACAGCAGCGAAATAAACGAACCAACTATGAACAAATTTGAAAGATCAAAATTCAGGAAGCAAAAAATAAGATACAGAATACGAAAGAAAGTTTCCGGTACTCCGGAAAGACCGCGACTGGTAGTGCACAGAAGTTTAAAAAATATTTCTGCTCAACTGATAGATGACAGTAGCTCAAAAACCCTTTTGACGGTAACAAGCAATTCAAAAGATTTCATATCCAGGAACTCCAAGCTAACGAGAATTGATGCATCGGTTGAAGTGGGGAAATTGGTTGCTGAGAAAGCAAAGGAAATTAATATTAGTCAGGTTGTTTTTGATAGGAACGGTTATTCATTTCATGGTAGGGTAAAATCGGTTGCAGAAGGCGCCCGTGAAGGTGGTTTAAAGTTTTAATTAAATTTTGTACTTTTACAGGATTTGGTTATTATCAGATACACTGATCTCGGGTCGTCTAATGGCAGGACAGCGGCCTTTGGAGCCGTATGTGGAGGTTCGAATCCTCCCCCGAGAACACAATATAAAAGTTTAGAACTTAATTTTTAATGGTAAGAAAAAATATTACAAAACCTTCAGATCTTGATCTAAAAGAGAAACTTGTTAAAGTTGGCCGGGTAGCCAAAACGGTAAAAGGTGGCAGACGAATGAGTTTTAACGCAGTTTCTGTCGTTGGTGACGGAAAAGGCCATGTAGGTGTTGGGCTCGGCAAAGCAAATGAGGTAACCGATGCGATAAAGAAAAGCGTTGAAGAAGCAAGAAAAAATGTAGTAAGTATTCCGCTCACTAAGGGAACAATTCCTCACGCAATTACGGGAAAATACGGTGCTGTTAAAGTCCTACTAAAACCTGCTGCACCGGGGACCGGAATAATTGCCGGCGGTGGAGTTCGGGCTGTGCTCGAATCCGCTGGTGTTCAGGATGTGCTTACGAAACTTTTAGGATCCTCAAACCATCATAACGTTGTAAAGGCAACAATGAACGGATTAACAAATCTTTTCGATGCCAAAACTATCGCAGATAAGAGAGGTATTTCGCTCGAACAACTATTTAGTAATTAAAACTGATACAATGCTCAGGATAAAGCAGGTTAAAAGTATAATTGACCGACCGGAAGATCAGAAGAGAACAATAAAGGCTCTTGGGTTAGGTAAAATCAATAAGGTGGTAGATAAACAGGATACGCCACAAATAAGGGGTATGGTCGCAAAAGTGAAACATTTAGTTGAAGTTCAAGTAATATAAAAGAGTTTTCCTTAGCCGTAAGTTAATTTAATTAACTAAAAAGAAAGGAAAAAATATGAAGTAAAACGTTATCGTAGTACTTCGCCATTTTTGAAAGTAAAAAAACAATTCAAAAACAGTTAAACTCAACAATCAAAAGGAGAAAAAAATGAGAGTTAACAAACTTTTTTCAACATTAGTAGTAATTTTACTGACTGCATCAGTAACTTATGCTCAGGTAAATAAAAATTATGATGGAGTAAGGCCTGAAGTTATGAAAGGTGCAAAAAATTTCGTATTTATGTACACACCATTTCAAAGCAACCTGGGATCAGTTCCTGCCGGTTCTTATACAAGAGTAAACAGTTCAGGTGATTTAGAGCAGGTTGATGTTGCGGGTATTGGTTTCAGATATTTTGTATCAAATCAATTTTCACTTACAGGTGGCGTAAACTTTGGAAGTTCATCAATTGATATTCCGGTTGGAACCTCAACTGCAAACATGAAGATGAGCACTTTTGGTATTTCACTTGATGGAAATTATCACCTTCCTTCACTGTATTCAGTTTCACCTTACGTTGGTTTAAACGTAAACTTCGGTTCAGGAAGTTCTACAACTGACGATGGTGCCGGCGTAAAGACGGAAACCAGCGGAAGTTCACTTGGGATTGGTGCTAATTTTGGATTCGATTGGTACTTTACCGAAGGTATTTCACTCGGTGGAAAATACACGCTCGGCTTTAGAAACTATTCAGCTCCTGAGACTACAGTAACCGGTGGAGTAAATCCGGGAACCACAACTGGTCCGAAAGGTAGCACTATCGGTACTGGTATCATGAGCGTAATGATGAATGTTCACTTCTAAAATTGATATTTTTGTTTAATATTCCTTTGTCCTGCAACGAGCGGGACAAAGGAATTCTTATTTAAAATAAAGCTTAATCTGATACTTTAATGGATATACTAAGCAATCTCACTTATTCAGCGGGATCAAAGAGAAAGAAAAAGAGAGTTGGAAGAGGTCAGGGTTCAGGGCACGGTGGAACTTCAACTCGCGGTCACAAAGGGCAGCATTCACGGTCCGGCGCTAAGTTCAGAGCCTGGTTTGAAGGCGGACAGATGCCCCTTCAAAGGCGTGTCCCGAAGTTTGGCTTCAAAAATTTTAACAGAAGAGAATACGTAGTTATCAATCTCGGCGAAATTCAAAAATCTATTGAATCAGGTAAAATAACGGATAAAGTTTTAAATAAAGAGATTCTATTTAATTCTAAGTTAATTTCATCAAAGCGAACATTGTTGAAAGTTCTCGGCAATGGTAATATTACCAATGCAATAGAGATTTCAGCAAATGCATTCAGCAAAACAGCATTAGAGAAGATAGAGAAAGCCGGAGGCAAGGCAACTATTATATGAGCGGATTTGTAGAGAATTTCAGGAATATTTTTAAAATTGAGGAGCTAAGGACAAGGATACTATTTACACTTGCCTTGTTAATGGTTGTAAGAATTGGTGCCCACATTACTTTACCGGGTATAAACACAACACTACTTTCACAGGCTTCTCAAATGCCGGCGAGCGATACGTTATTCGGTTTGTACGATATGTTTGTTGGTGGCGCGTTCAGTAATGCCGCGGTGTTTGCGCTTGGCATTATGCCTTACATTAGTGCGTCAATTATAATTCAGCTTTTAGGTGCAGTTTTTCCGTATTTCCAAAAACTGCAAAAAGAGGGTGAAGAAGGCAGAAAAAAAATTGAACAACTTACAAGGGTTGGTACAGTTCCGATTGCAGCTTTACAAGCTTGGGGTGTAAGCGTTCAACTTGCGAGCAGAAGAGTAGGTGAACTCAGCATTATCAGTCCGGAAATTTCCCCGTTTATTTTTACCATTTCTACTGTTGTTTTCCTCACCGCCGGCACTGTTTTTATGATGTGGCTCGGTGAGCAAATTACTGAACGGGGAATAGGGAACGGGATTTCGCTTATCATCTTCATCAATATTATTAATATGTTCCCGTTTGCATTGCTCGATGAATACCAGATGATAGCTTCAGGTGTGAGGAATATTTTGATTGAGATAATTTACATTGCCCTTCTAGTGCTAATAATTGCAGGTGTAATTGCGGTTACTGTTGCAACCAGACGAATTCCGGTGCAATACGCTAAGCGGGTTGTCGGCAGAAAAGTTTTCGGCGGTGTCACGCAGTATATACCGATGAAAGTAAATCAAGCCGGTGTTATGCCGATTATTTTCGCTCAGTCAATAATGTTCGTCCCGAATACATTCCTTACTTTTTTCCCGAACAGCGAATTTATGCAAAGTATCGCGGGATATTTTGATATGACGAGTTATGTTTATTCGTTCTTCTTTGCGTTGCTGATAATATTTTTCACTTATTTCTATACGGCAATTGCCTTTAATCCGAAAGATGTATCAGATAACATGAAAAGGCAGGGCGGATTTATTCCAGGTGTAAGGCCAGGTAAACCGACCTCTGATTACATTGACAATATCCTGACGAAAATAACATTACCAGGTTCAATATTTCTCGCGTTGGTGGCGATTCTTCCGACATTTATAATGAAGTTAGGGGTAACGACAGGTTTGGCAAGTTTCTTCGGTGGTACAAGTTTGTTAATTATTGTTGGCGTTGCTCTTGATACGTTGCAACAAATAGAATCACACTTATTGATGAGGCACTATGACGGATTTATGAAAGGTTCAAAAATTAAAAGCAGAAGATAAAATTGGCAAAGCAGGATTCGATAAAGGTTGACGGAGTAATAATGGAAATTCTGCCAAATACAACTTTTAAAGTAAAACTTGAAAACGGTCATGAAGTTCTCGCTCACATTTCCGGTAAAATGAGAATGAACTTCATCAGAATCCTGCAAGGGGATAAGGTTTCGGTAGAGTTGTCCCCTTATGATTTAACAAAAGGCAGGATAACATACAGGTATAAATAATAACCGGAAGGAAATTTAAAATGAAAGTAAGAAGTTCAGTAAAAAAAATGTGCGACAATTGTAAGATCATCAGGCGCAAAGGCGTTGTTAGGGTAATTTGCACAAATCCAAAGCACAAACAAAGACAAGGGTAAAAATTTAATGCAGGGAGATTTCAAAATTGGCTAGAATAGCAGGAATAGATTTACCGAAACACAAGCGGGTTGTAATCGGCCTGACTTCAATTTTTGGTATCGGGAAATCAACGGCGCAGAAAGTACTTGCAAAGTACGGAATCAGTGAAGATAAAAAAGTATCCGAACTGACTGAAGAGGAAGTTAATTCGTTGCGAAATGAGATAAGTAACGAGTACAAAGTTGAGGGTTCATTAAAGTCAGAAGTGCAGATGAACATTAAGAGATTAATGGATATCGGCACATATCGCGGTAAAAGACATAGACGTGGGTTGCCTGTCAGAGGTCAGAGGACGAAGACGAACTCGCGTACCAGAAAAGGGAAAAGAAAGACTGTTGCAGGTAAGAAAAAAGCTGTAGCTAAGAAATAATAATTTTTAAAAAGGAAAAAATTGGCAAAGAATTTTAAGAAAGCTAAAAAGAAAGCACAGGTTGACGCAGCCGGCGTCGCTCATATTAAGGCTACCTTCAATAATGTAATAATAACGCTGACTGACAAATTCGGTAATACGATTTCCTGGGCGTCATCGGGTAAGCAAGGCTTTAAGGGTTCGAAAAAGAACACGCCGTTTGCAGCACAGGTTGCCGGTGAAGCAGTTGCAAAGGAAGCTATGGAGCTTGGTTTAAAGAAGATTGATGTGCTCATTAAAGGAGTCGGTTCGGGGCGAGATGCTGCAGTGAGGTCGTTAAATACCGCCGGACTTGAGGTACTGTCAATTAAAGACATTACCCCGCTACCTCATAACGGGTGCAGACCACCTAAAAGAAGAAGAGTTTAATTAATTTTTTAATTTATTAAATGGCAAGATATACTGACGCTAATTGCAAGCTTTGCAGACGGGAAAGAACAAAATTATTCCTGAAGGGCGATAAATGTTTTACCGATAAATGTCCGTTAGAGAAAAGAAATTATCCCCCGGGGCAACACGGTAACTCGCGCAGGTCACGAATGACAGATTACGCTGTTCAGCTCAGAGAAAAGCAAAAAGTAAAGAAAACTTACGGAATCCTCGAAAAACAATTTAGGAAATATTTCGCAGAAGCAACCAGAAGGCGTGGTGTTACAGGTGATAATCTCATCGGCATACTGGAAAGCAGGCTTGACAATACTATATACAGGCTCGGACTTGCGCTTTCAAGAAAGGCTGCAAGACAACTTATACTACACAGACATATAACCGTAAACGGAAAAATTGTTAATATTCCTTCATATCTGCTCAAAGCCGGTGACGTTATTAAGATCAGGGAGAGGAGCAAAAAAATCGAAGTATTTCATGAAGCGATGAAGAGGATGAAAGATAATATGCTTATGCCTTGGCTTTCGCTCGACAAAGCCAATATGTCCGGAACTTATTTAAACGAACCAGATAGGGCGGATGTACCGTTTATCGGTAACGAACAGCTCATCGTTGAGTTGTATTCTAAGTAAACCTGAATTCAAAATTAAATCCAATTAAATATGAGGGTCAATCAAATAATTATGCCTGAAAATGTCGTAGTTGAAGAATCAACTTTTACGAACATATTCGGCAGATTCTATGTTCAACCACTTGAGGTAGGTTACGGAGTTACGTTAGGCAATTCGCTAAGAAGAATTTTGCTCTCATCATTATCAGGAACTGCAATAGTTGCTATAAAGGTAAATGATGCTCAACACGAGTTTACAACACTCAAAGGCGTCGTTGAAGACCTTTCTGAGATAATTCTCAACCTTAAAGAAATCAGATTTAAAGACCTTACGAAAAAGTCCACAAAGATTGAATTCACACTTAAAGGGCAAAGGGAATTTACAGGAAAAGACATACAGAATGCGACATCTGATTTTGAGATATTAAATCCCGATCTTCACATTGCGACGCTAAACAAAGAAGCGAATCTTGACATTGAGTTGAGGCTTGCGCAAGGTTTCGGTTACGTACCTTCCGAAGAAAACAAGAAAAACGAATTACCGCTCGGGTTCATTGCAATTGATTCAATCTTTTCGCCCGTCGTAAAAGTAAATTACATTGTTGAAGACATTCGGGTAGGGCAGCGGACTGATTTTGAAAAGCTTACACTTGAAATTGAAACCGACGGTTCGCTCAATCCTGAGGAAGCATTGATAAGTACTGCGAAGATATTAAGAGATCACGTTCAGATGTTCATAAACCTTAAACCTGAAATGGTTGAAGAGGAACCCGTCAGAGAGGAAAAGGACGAACAATTCGAGAACATGAAGAAAATTTTGCTCATGCCGGTTGACGAACTTGACCTTTCAGTACGTTCGCAAAATTGCCTCCGCTCAGCAAATATAAAAACTATTGGTGACCTCGTAAGGAAAGACGAATCCGAAATGTTACACTACAGAAACTTCGGAAGAAAATCGCTTGCGGAATTGGGAGAACTTATTGAAAGCTTCAACCTGAGCTTTGGTATGGACGTAGATAAATACATAAACGAAGAAACAACCTGACAATGGAACACAGAAAAAGAGGACGAAAACTTAGCCGAACTGCAAGTCATAGAAAAGCACTGTTATCAAATCTTTCGATAGCATTAATTTTGCATAAAAGAATTGAAACCACAGTTGCAAAGGCAAAGGAACTCAGAATGTACATCGAACCGTTGGTTACTAAAGCCAAGTCTGCTTTCAAAGTGAAAGATTCAGAACCTGCTAAAAGTGTGCACCTTCGCCGGATTGCAAGGAAAAAGCTGAAGAACGATGAAGCTGTCTCTGTGCTTTTCAATGACATCGGTCCGAAAGTAGTTGATAGAAATGGCGGTTACACCAGGATTCTCAAAACCGGATTCAGAGAAGGCGACGGTGGGGACACTGCTATCATTGAATTTGTTGACTTCAGTTACCTTGATACAGCTGAACAGGAAAAAACCGACAAAAAATCTAAAAAGAAAACTGTTAAATCCACTGCGGAAGAAACCGTTGATGAAGGTGTAAAGAAGACAAAGAGGAAATCGGCAGGGGTTAAAAAATCCGAAAAAACCACCGCAGAGGAGAAACCGAAAAAGAAATCCGGTAAGTCAGAAAAGGGAAGCTTCAACAAAGCTAGGGACAAATCAAAGTCTAAAAACAACGAAGAAGAGAGTAAAGATTAAATTCTGATTTTAAATTTTTCTAGTGTCCCATCTTTACTTCAAAAACAGATGAATGTAAAGCATGGGACATTTGATTATAACGGAGGCAAGCAATGTTAAAAATAAAATCAGCCGAGTTCATTAACAGCATTTATGATCTTAGAACACTTCCGAAATCTGTACTGTCAGAATTTGTATTGGTGGGCAGGTCAAACGTCGGAAAGTCTTCTTTGATAAACTGTATCTGCAACAGAAAAAGCCTCGCAAAAATTGGTTCGGTACCGGGTAAAACGAGGCAGTTGAATTATTTTTTAATCAATCAGGATTTCTATCTGGTTGACCTCCCTGGTTACGGTTACGCAAAAGTCCCTGAACAAATCAGGGCGGGTTGGCGAAAGTTGGTTGAAGATTACATCAGTGAAAGGGAAAATGTTAATATGGTGTTCGTGTTGATTGATTCCCGCCATGACCCTAATTACCTTGATGAGCTGATGGTTAGCTGGCTGGAATATTACGAAATCCCGTATGCCTTAATTCTAACCAAATCGGATAAAATCTCGGCGAACAAAATGGAAAAGCAGATTTACAGGGTTTCAAAAATTGTAAACAACGAAGAACTTTGCTTGGATTACATTCCGTTTTCAATCATTACCGGCGAAGGGAAACAAGAAATTCTCAAACTAATTGAAACCAAGCTGGAAGAGAACAAGAAAAATAACTGAAAACCTACACTATCACGATGGGAAAAATGCGGTGGAACGTTCTTATCGCTGATGAGTTCTCAGAATCACACCTCAATAAATTCCATAACAAAAAATTTTGTCTTACCTATAAACCCGGAATTTCAAATGATGAAATTTTATCCGGGTTCGGGAACACTGATGTACTTATTATAAAAAGTACAAGAAAGATTAACCCGGACTTTGTGAGAAAATTATCTCCCGATTGTATTGCAACAGTTTCACGGGGGGTTGACCACATTGATTTAAGAGGATTGACACGAAACAAACCAAAGGTGATACATTGCGAATCGGGTAATGCCATTTCAACTGCTGAACATACGATTGGCTTGATAATGGCGGTGATGAAAAACTATAAACTTTCTTTCGAACTCGCAAAAAGTGAATTTGTCAATTCAGCTTTTTCGAGAAATGAGATCAGTGGAAAAGTTATCGGGATAATCGGGTTCGGAAAAGTAGGTCAACTTGTTTACAGGTATTCAGAAGTGTTTGGAATGAACAGAATGGTCAATGAACTGTCAGCTAAAGTTAGAAAAGAAAATCCCGGTGTATATTTTGTGTCGTTGAATAAACTCCTCCTGACGGCAGATATTGTTACAATTCATATTCCGCTGAACAACCGGAACCGTAGATTTTTTGACCGTCAGCAGTTTGCATTAATGAGGCCGGACTCTATATTAATTAATACATCGCGGGGGGAAGTGATTAACGAAAAATTGTTAATAAAGTCACTAACTAATGGCAATATCAAGGCTGCGGGAATTGATGTTGTATGTAATGAACCTTTCCCTGAGCAATCGCTTTTCAACGTTAAAAATCTGACTATTACAAATCACATAGCAGGAAAAACGACCGAGAGCAAGTTAAGAATGGAGAAGGAAATCGTTAATCAGGTTTTAGCTTTCTGCGAATAGTGATAGTACAGGTTTCAAAAAATTAATAAATAAAAAAGTCTTATATAATCGGAAAATTTTGCAATTTTTTTTAATCAGATTTCCTAAGTTTTGTACTGACAATGTTCATATTCTTCTATGGTTTAAACTGTTTTATATTGACATGAGATATGAATACTATTATATTGAACCAAATTTTGGTAATAAAATTTTTTACCTTAAATCAAAATAAATTAAAAGGAGACAAAAATGTTTAAAAAGTTACTCTTACTTATGACGTTCTTAGCTTTTATTATCAACGTCACAAATGCAGGATCAAGATTTACTCCTGAAGAAATTGCAAAATTTTCAAGCATGCAATATAAAGTCAGGATGAATGGCGATGCATTTGTCGGAGTTAATCTGGGCAAAAACGTTACAAGTGAAAATATTAATTATGTAAATACGGTTAACTCCAGGCTCCAGAATTTCACAATTAATTTATGGACTGATAATTTCCCGGGTACCGTTTCATTTGTTAATGTTGGTGTAACGTCTTACTATGATATGCAGTCCAATGCGGTTGTAGATCACATTGCTCAGGATCCAAACACACCGTCAAATATTCACGCGATTCTTATGTCAGCACAGGATCAAGGGTTTGCAGATAGAACCATCAGATATTCCTTCAGTTCAGATGGCGGCGCTACCTGGAATAATTTGTCAAACGTACCGGCAAGCGGTGAGAGAAGCGGTTTTGGTAATCTCAGTTTATTTAGCGATGGTGTAGCGATCATTGGAAATCACAGTAACGTTGGTGGTGGTTCGACAAGGTCACAATTTTTTGTTGACGCATTTACCGGACTTGGATCATTCACACTTCTTGATCCCGGGATGGGAAATACCGGTGGTGCAATCTGGCCTAAATTAACGTCTATGTCCGGTGCAACTACAGCTGACCCGAGATTTGTTTTTGTTGCCTCAATCAGCGGGCAGGACTCAACCTTCAGGAACAGTTATTCAAGTAGTGCTTTTACGGGTTATCAAGCAATTCCTTCGAATCAGGCAGAAACATATTCGCTTGCAAGGGGAACAGACGGAAGAATCGGTTTAGTTTATGTTACTTCCGATGCAGTTGCTTACGGCGGTGTTGAGTTCACAGAATCAACTGATAACGGTGCCACATGGTCAACCCCGGTTAGAATTTATGATCCGGTTATTTTAGGAGGTGATACAGTAATCGGAGTTATCAGGGGTGTTTCTCTTACTTATCAAAATAACACACCTTGTGCAGTATTTGAAACCGCTTTAATGTTAACTTCAGGATCATTCTTCCCATCTGCTCTCCAAAGTGAAATCAGGTTCTGGTCATCAAATCTCCCGGGCTCAGATCCAAACAGGTCAATTACTATTGCAGCATTAGACACTAACAACCCGGTCGTTCTTCCTAACGGAGTTCCTTATGCTCCTACCATTGGAGTTAACGATGTGTTAACAAGTTTGTGCAGACCTACTATTGGAACATCTGATGACGGAACAGCGTTGTTTGTCGCTATGATGGTTGCCTCAAATGCAGCAGCCGGAGTAGATACAACGAATTTCAAAGATGTTTACCTTACTGCTTCAGGCGATGGTGGACTTACCTGGCTCCAACCCGTTAGAATTACTCCTGAAACACCGAGAATGGACTGGACATATCCATCAATCTCACGATGGAATTTATCAACAGCGACTGAATACAATGTATTTATGGTAATCCAAAAGGACGCTGTTCCCGGGTCATACGTAAATGGTAACGCGAACGGTCCGTCACTTGCTGAACAGATTTTTGTGAAAGTTACGTTTGACAGAACTAAAATTAGCGTTAAGAACATCAGTTCAGAAATTCCTGCATCATTTGAGTTAAAGCAGAATTTCCCGAATCCATTCAACCCTGCAACTGTAATCAGATTTGCATTAACTACACCTACACAGGTTTCATTGAAAGTATATGATGTAACCGGTAAAGAAGTTGCAAATCTAATTAACAACGAAGTAGTTTCTGCAGGTATCAATGAAGTTACTTTTAATGCTGCAAATTTACCGAGTGGACTTTATTTCTACACTCTGCAAGCGGGTGACTTTAGAGATACAAAGAAAATGATGCTCGTCAAATAATTACCTAAATTCGTTTTCAAAAACTAAGATCCCCGTGCTATGTAAAAATGGTACGGGGGTCATTTAAAAATTAAAATAATTATTGGAGGGAAAAATGAGGGAAAAATATACCAAAAAGTTAGTTTCCCTTTTTGCGTTTTTATTTTTGTTTATCCCGCTTTGTGTCTATTCGCAGACTACCGGTAGTATCGGTGGTACTGTTTTGGACGAATCCGGTTTACCTTTACCAGGGGCTACCGTTAAAATTGAGGGTAGCAGTCTGGGTGCAGTTACCAATGATGATGGTGCTTATGTTATTCTTAACGTAGCTGTTGGTGATTATGAAGTGTCAGCATCTTTTATCGGATATGAAACAACCAAAATTACAAATGTCAAAGTTTCAGTTGACCTGAGGACACAGGTTGATTTTTCAATGAAACTTGCTGGTGATATTGTAACTGAGGTTATTGAAATTGAAGCCGAAAGAAAAGGTATTGATGTTGAACAAAGTGGGCGTCTGATTGAATCACAGCAAATTGAAAATACCGGGATTCGGGGGATTACAAATATTGTATCCCAAACCGCCGGTGTTGTTGCTGACGAACGGGGAACTACACTTAATATAAGAGGTGGTAGAAGCAATGAAAACATTATCATTGTTGACGGTGTTCAAACCACAAACCCGATTAATGGATCTAACCGGGCAAACGTTCCGAATGCGCTTCTGCAGGAAATCGCAGTCCTGACAGGCGGTTTTGGCGCTGAATACGGAAACGTGCTTTCCGGTGTTATTAACGTTACAACTAAAAGCGGGTCGGATGTTTATACCGGTGGCTTTGAGGTAATAACGGATGAATTTTCCAATTTTGCCAAAACACATTCGTATGGATACAACCTATACAGCGTAAGCTTAGGCGGTCCTCTTATTCCGTCAAAAAGTCTATCGAAGGTGCTCAACGTTTACCTTAACTTTGAGAGACAATTCCTAAGAGTTAATAATCCATCGTGGATTTCTCAACAAATTGATTACCTTTATCCAGATGCAAGGGATCCAAATAACGAATATGGCTCATATTCTTACAACGGCAGATTAAATATAAACCTTATTGATCTGAAAGACGGTCCGCCAATAATGATTAGGTCAGGTCTCTCTTATGTTGATAGTAAATCGAGGACAAGAATCGGAGGCAACCTGCTTCAGAATTCTGATAGAAATCCAATTGTTGACCAAACTGACCTTCAGACTTTCGGAAGGCTTGTTCACAACGTTTCGAACAACTTCTTCTATGAGTTACAGTTCAACTATTTCAAGACAAAGATGAAGAGGTATGATCCGATTCACGGTGACAATCTTACCAGATACGGTGACCCGGCATACAACCCTGGATTTACTCAATTAGGTGTAACTTATCAAACCGATCCGAATACTTCATTCCTTTATAACAGGGTTGGCAGTGTTTATCCCTGGTACGATAAAAGCGAAGTTAGTTACTGGGGTGGTAAGCTTGATGCTACATGGGCTATCCTGAGCAAAGAATTCGGTAATCACGAAATAAAATTTGGTGGAGAATATAAATACAATACCCTGAGATCTTTGTCTGTTTTGGCAGGTTACGTTGCAGATACAAATATCTCGATGGAAGACAGATGGTATGGTACTAATGTAGGCAGATTAAATGCATACGGATATGATGATATTTACGATCAATCAGGATTACCTGTAATTACCGGAGATGAAGTCAATCCGAAAAATCCGATTACCGGTGGTTTCTATATCAGGGATAAGGTTAGCTTTTCGGACTTTAACTTCAACGGTGGTTTCAGGATAGATTTCTTTGATGTCAATGACAGAGTATTGAAGGACCTCAACGATTTAAGGGGAGCTGACGGTGAAGTTTTCTCAGACGATGATTTTGAGCAAAGTAAAATGGATATCGAAGTTAGCCCAAGGTTAGGTTTCTCCTTCCCGGTAACAGATAAGACCATCTTTGTTGCTCAATACGGTAAAATGATTCAGTTACCTCCGCTACAGTATCTCTACTCATCAGATAAGTATTACAAGCAGTTCTTACAAACCGCCTTACAGGATGTTGGTACAAACTCATCGTTGAAACCATCAAAACTTACCCAATACGAAGTAGGCGTTAAGCAGCAGGTGGGTGATTTTGTCAATATGGGTGTAACAGCATTTTATAAGGAATCAATTGATTTAATTGGTGCGGGTAGATTTGGTGAGAAAGTTTTCTACGCAAATACGGATTTCGCAATCTCAAGAGGTCTGGACTTTTATCTCAGTTTGAGAAGGATGAACAGGCTCTCGGTTGATGTTGCTTATACGCTATCATTCGCAACCGGTACGGGTTCGGATCCAACATCAAAAAACAGTCTTGCAAATCAAAGCGATGAACCGCTTCCGGTTTTTGTTTATCCACTGGACTATGACCAAAGGCATACCGGAGCAGTTAACTTAGACTACAGATTCGGTGAAACCGATGTCCCCAAGGGATTCCTCGGCGATGTTTTGAAAAACCTCGGTGTAAACCTAAACTTCTCTTTCAACAGCGGAAGGCCTTACACTAAGAGGGATAACTCAACGACTGCAACCGGATCAGGTGGAAGCTACATTCAATCTGCAAAAAATGAAGTTTATACAGGTTGGAATACAAGGTTCGATTTGAAAATAGATAAAGGCTTCAAGGTTTGGAAAACATACTTTACTGTTTACGCTTATGTAATAAACCTACTGAACACTGAACTTGTAAATTCGGTTTTCCCTTCAACAGGAAAGCCTGACGATAATGGCTTTATCAACACGCCGACCGGCGCATCGAGATATGAAAATGATCCTGTTTTCAGAGAGCTCTGGAGAGACAGAATCAGCTATGTATCTAACTGGGGTCCACCCCGACAGATCAGGTTCGGTATTCAAATGAACTTTTAATCACGGTTTGAAAAAAGACAAAAATTTTGAAAAATGAAAATTAAACTCACGTTAAATATAATTGTTTTACTCTTGACCTTTTCTGTAATTGGTTTATCAAAACCAAGAGTAGAAATTCTCAACGGTAATAACCCGATTAGTTTTAACCCACCGGGCTTAGGGCAGGCGATTGCAATACAGCGCGTTCTCCTCGGCGCCAACCAGATCGGAGCGTGGTTTCAGAATACCGGTATAATGGACCAGGATACCAGAACCCAGAATACTCCGGGTTTTGAATGGCCCAAAGGTTCCGGAAAATTTGCAAACTTTACCGCCGGTCTTTCGATTGGTTGTCATATTAACGGTCAACTTGCGCAGGTTATGGCCTCATATTCCGGTGAATATACGCCCGGCTACACCAAATTTGATGCGGGTTCACAAACTTACGTTGGCTATACCGATGCGGATTTTAAACTGTATTCGGTTAAGTCCGGCGATAATGCAAATACAAACCCCGATTACGCTAACTGGGGCAAAATGGTCCCTTACGGCGCTCCATACGTGGATATAAATGAAAACGGACAGTATGACCCTGCAATTGATATCCCCGGACAGAAGGATGCCGGACAGACTCTGTTCCTTGCAATGACTGATGCTTTTGTCGAGCAAAGAAATGCAGGTGAAGGTTTCGGCGGCGGTGTTACAAGTCCGCTCCTTTACGCAGACCTCAGAATGACCGCATGGGCTTACAACTCTCCCGGCCTTGAAGACCTACAGTTTGTAAAATGGACAGTAATGAATAACGGTGGTAGTGACTGGGAAAATACTTACATTAGTGTAGTAGTTGACCCCGACCTTGGCGATGCCGGTGATGATTACATTGGTTGCGATACGAACCTAAACTTGGGTTATGTATATAATGGAAACCCGAGTGATGGAACCGGAGCAGGCAACACTTATGGCGCAGCTCCGCCTTCTTATGGAATGGACTATTTCTCAAGTCCGATCATCAGGGCAACAAATGATACGCTCGGTCTGACATCGTTCGTATTTTTTACCAATAATGGTTCATCACCACCTCCTTGTGAGTCAGACCCGAACGGTGAACCCTTAGGTGCTTATAATATGATGACCGGTGTAAAAAAAGATGGAACGCCATTTATTGACATTACTACCCACACACCTACAAAATTTGTTTATCCCGGCGATCCTGAATCTCTGTCCGGTTGGACCGAGGATGCCGGCGCTGTTCAGAACTGTAACGGTGCATTAACAGGTCCTGAAGTTACACCGAATCCTCCCGGCGACCGTAGATTTATTTTCAATTCAGGTTCAGATCAATTTACAATGAGTCCGGGTGATACTCAGGAATTGGTTCTTGCAAAATTTATTACAAGGGGAGGTTCATATACTAACTCTGTAACGAAATTAAAGGGCTTAAGTAAAACCGCTCAGTTGATTTATGATAACGATTTTAACGTTACCCCACCGCCTCCTACACCAAAAACGGTTACAAGTATTACACCGTTAGTAAACGGAACCTGTAATATTACTTTAATGTGGGAAGCAAATGCAGAAACCTATTCATATTGGGATACTCTCTTTTTCGATAGGGGAGATTCAAATATCTACTCTTTTGAAGGATATGAAGTGTATGAAGTAAACAGATTTGCCTCACAGCTTCCAAATCTTTCACAACCTGAGTCAATCAATGATGATATCAAACTTCTCTACGCATACGACCTGAAAAATAACATTGGTACAATCTTCGATACTTTTTCGGTTGGTGGTGATCCGGAGGTATTTTCCGCATTCCCGATAGTTCCTCCATACACAATGGCATCACCTTCAGGATTTCCAAATTCCGGATTGAACCGAAGTGTTACCATCAGCAGAACATCCTTCCCGGAAAACTATGGTGGCAGAACCGAACTCATCTATGGGCAGGAGTATCAGTTTATCGTAGTTGCGTATGCAGTAAGTAAGATATACAATAACGATTCTTTGATGAAGCGAGGGTTTAAGACTCTGAGGAATTCGCTTTCTTCTTCGATAATTAAAATTATTCCAACTGCTCCACCTGCAGGAACGGAGTACACATTCGCCAATGGTGATACTCTAAATACAAACAGGCGCGACTTAGGGGTTAAACCGGTTATCCTCGGTCAGGATTTAATGAAAGACGCAAAGTACAAAGTCTTGTTTATGGCCCCGGATACTTCGTACGGAATTCTACGGTCCATGGATAATGGCGCATCGTATGATACACTTGTTAAAAACCTGAGAACAACATTAGGAACGTCTCAGGACTCAGCTCGCGTTATTGACGGTGTTTTGATTAACGTCAAAAGCATAAAATCCAAACTTAAAGGCGTTATCCGTGATTTGACCGCGACGGCAGGTCCTGACAGCATCCAATCAAGGTTCGGGGGTTGGGACTATACCCCGTCAAACAATAGGAATCTTGAAGGTGCTGTGAAATTCAGACCGGCTGACTACCAGTCAATTCAAATGGGCCTTGTTTATCCAAGTACTGGATTTTATACTAACGTTGGCTCAACTGTTAAACCTGATGAACTGTTACCAACGGAGATTGAATTTACTGATGGAACAGGTCAAAAGGCGTATAGATTTATTGCGGATACGTCGGAATCGAATTTTGACAATTTTTACATTTACGATAAAATGATTGATGTTCCGTTTAAGGTATATGAAGTTAACTCTGACTTAGGTACACGACGACAGTTGAACGTTGCGATTGTAAACTCAAAAACTCCGGGAGCTAATCCACCGATGCAGGAAGGATTTACTCCGACTGCGGATTCGCTTGGCGGCAAAGTATTCGTTTATATCTTTAAATCCGATTACAGCCCGAATCCTGATCCGAGTTATACTTCAAAGAACCTATTCCTTTCGGTTCAAGTAGATATCAGTTATGTTTGGGCTCCTAAATTAATTGCAGGAAACAGCCCGGCATTTACGCCAGGGGATAAGTTAACCATTTACCCATACACGGTAACAAAACCCGGGGTTTCGTACGAATTTGTAACCAAAGCGCCATTATTCGCGAATAACGAGGTAGCCACAACCAGAAATGATCTCGAGAAGATCAGGGTTGTTCCAAATCCGTATTACGGCTTTAGTGACCTTGACAGATCTCTTACAGACCGGTTTGTAACATTCAGACATTTACCGGCAACATGTACGATCAAGATTTACACGCTCAATGGTGATTTGATAAAAACACTTAATAAAGAAGCCGGACCGAACGTATCTACATCGAGTACGATAGAATGGAATATGACCAATCAGGATAATTCACCGGTTGCTTCCGGTATTTACATCGCCCTGATTGATGCACCCGGAATCGGGCAAAAAGTCGAGAAGATTGTAATATTCACGGCACAGGAAAGAATTAACTTCTAAGAAACCCAAATTCAGAATGTCTCCTTCCTGCAAATGAAGGAAGGGGACATATTTAAAAAACAGGAGAAATCGAAAAATGAAATTTAAACATATACTAACACTCTTACTGGCTTTACTAATAATGAGCTATGTGAGTAGTAGCGTTGAAGCCGGTCCAAGGTCAAAACTTGGGACTTCAGCCGCACCAGAATTGCTGATTCCGATAGGTTCTGTGGGGACATCTCTTGGAGGTTCAAATCTCTCCACAAGTACTGGAGTTGAAGCTATCTATTGGAACCCTGCCGGTATATCTGAGCTTGGCACTACATCAGAGGTAATGTTTTCACACATGAACTACATTGCCGATATTGATATGCAGTTTCTCGGAGTTGCCGCTCAGGTAGGTAATTTAGGCGTAATCGGAGCATCAATCCGGTCTTTGAACATTGGTGAAATCAGGCAAACGACGGAATATTTACCCGAAGGAACGGGTACATTTTTTAATCCGACTTATATCGTTGCCGGTGTTTCTTTTGCAAGAAAAATGACCGATAAAATCCGATTCGGAACTAACATTAATGTAATCTCGCAAAACGTTGGGAACGTAAGTTCCTCCGGAGTTGCATTTGATTTCGGCCTTCAGTACGTCGGTGGTAATACCGGTTTTACTTTCGGTATTGCGCTGAAAAATTTAGGTCCATCAATGACCTTCGACGGTCCCGGACTTGACAGGTCGTTTACGGAAAATGGGCTTGCGACTACAAGAAGAGTTATACTTCAGAGTTTTGATCTTCCAACCAATCTTGAAATTGGTGTTGGATACCTATGGGATCTTGACCGCCAGAATAAAGTCAATGTCACAGGGGCTTTTCAGAATTCAAGTTTCTCTTCGGATGAATACAGGTTTGGCTTGGAATATAACTTCAATAATAACTTCTTCGTCAGAGGATCATACAGCATTTTCGCAGATAAGGAAACAGATGAGTCCTTATTTGGTCCCTCTTTCGGAGCAGGTCTGAGGTATCCTTTCGGTTCGGTTACGCTTGCATTTGATTACGCATACAGAGTAATCACCGAATCAGCATTTAATTCTACTAACCAGTTCTTTACTCTAAAAGTAGGATTTTAAAAATTACTTCAAATTTGTATCTTTTAAGGTAACCTGTAATTACGGGTTACCTTTTTGTTTTAATTAAGCTATCCGTCTGCAGGGGTCATTTTAAAATGTTAACCTTTAAGCTATAAAAAAAATGAGATTGCTTTTATTATTTCTTGTTACATTCATTACGATACCGTTTGCAAATGCTAACGATTACTTTAAATTCGAGTTCGACTATTCCTCGTTTAGAGGAGATGATGGGAAAGCAATTATTGAACTTTACTTCTCGTTCAACAAGCGTGGCTTAATGTATGTGAAGTCCGGTGACCAATATGAATCAAGGACTACTATTAATGTCGAGATCAACGATAAAAAAAACGGTGAACAGGTTTTTACAAAATTGTATGGAATGCCAAGTTCGATGAACGATACAACTGGTAACAACCGCGACCAGAAATTAATCGGCCAATTGAACTTTTCCCTGAATCCCGGAGATTACATTATCCGCGTAACCGGAGCGGATGCAATAGATACGAGTAATTTCATCACAATAGAACGTGAAGTGAGCCTTGCAAACAATGATTTGAATGTGTCAATGAGCGATATTCAGCTGTCATCGCAGTTAACTAAGTCTGAGAACAAGTCAAGTTCGTTTTACAAAAATACGCTTGAGGTAGTACCAAACCCTGAACTTTTATTCGGGAATAATCTTAAACGGGTATATTACTATTACGAAATATATAAACTAAAGTCTTCAGGTATAAGTGGAAATGTTGAACTCGTTGCATCAATACGTGATCTCAACAATAAGGAATTGATGAAGCTTAAAAAGGAAATATCAACCGGTTCAGAATCAATAGCAGATTACGGAATGTTCATTATTGATAGTCTCCCCAGTGCATCTTACATTTTAAATGTAACTGTATCCGATCTTTCCGGTGGTGTAATTGTTTCAAAAGAAAAGAAATTTTTTGTTTACAACAGCAATATTTCTCAAGATATTTCACTTACGAAAACGGGCGATGATTTCATGATGAGTGAATACGCCAAAATGAGGGAAGAGCTTGTTGATGCTGATTTTGAATTGGCACTTTATTTAAGGGATATGAATGAAACGAATACATATAACAAACTTTCTTCAGTTGATGAGAAACGCAGGTTTATGTTTAATTTCTGGAAGCGCAGAGATCCTGACCCATCATCATTGCAAAATAGTTTTAAAATTGAGTATCTAAAAAGAATTACTGAAGCAAATAAACTTTTCAAAGACTCTTTTAAAGATGGCTGGAGAACGGACAGGGGACGGATTTACGTATTGTACGGAAAACCTGAGAGTATAGACAGATACCCGTTTGAACAGGATAAGGTTGGCTATGAAATATGGTCTTATCCCGGGCTTGAAGGTGGGGTAATTTGTGTTTTTGGTGAGGTGCAACCAAGCGGATCTGGAATTTACGAATTAATTCACTCAACTATCCGAGGTGAACTTCGTAACGATAATTGGGAATATCAGTTAAGAAGATAATTTGAAAAAGAATATTCATATTTACAGTGTCGCATTAATAATAGCGGTTATTCTCTGGCTTTATCTGAGCTTAAACAGTTCATTTAATTATTCAATCGAAGTACCATTAAGGTTACAAATGAGCGATGAACAATCAACCGGGAATAATGTACCGGATACATTGACGATTGCACTCAATGGAAACGGATGGGATCTACTTAGTGTGGTTTTAAATCCTGACCTCGAATACCGATATGATATTTCAAATTTTAAAAGAGATGCGAAGATAGTTACCATGCAACAGGCGAATGAAAGAATCGGAATTCCATTTTCCATCAGAATTAACAGTATTGATCCTGACACGGTTTATGTCTCTTACGGTAACGTTTCCTCAAAGTATGTTCCGGTAATAAATAATATAGAAATTGAACCTCGCATCGGTTACGATATTGTTGGTCGTCCCTCAATTTCTCCGGATTCCGTAAAAGTCTCTGGGCCCGCTGCCGAAATCAGGAAAATAAATTCCGTTCAGACCGAGTCAAAATTGATATCTGATGTCAACAGTGATTTGTTAGTAAATGCAAAATTGGAGAATAAATTCAGCGCTTCTGTAAAACTTGAAACAACTGATGTAAGCATTTCGTATCAAATCGAACTTTCTGCAGAAAAAACTTTTAATGATTTGACAATAAAAATTGATAATTTACCACCTGAAAATGAAGTCCTTTTAATTCCACCAACAATTTCCGTGACCCTCAGAGGCGGTGTTGACGAACTTTCTGGGATTGATGCATCTGAAATTAACGTCCACTTGTCCTTTGAAGAGATTTATGCCGATACACTTGGATTCGTAATCCCGAAAATTGATACACCGCCAAATATAGAATTACTTGGAATTGTACCGGATAGATTTCAATACATTATAAAAAACAAATAGCTTGTTCAAAGAACATTTTACTGAAGCAAAACAACTGATTCCTGAAATCCGTAAACTTGATTTTAAAGTTGTTTTCATTTTTTTGTCAGTTGCCGTAATTATTTTTCTATCAGTTTCATTTGCAAGCCCGCTATTCTTTTACAATACATTCGGTGGTGACAGATATGAGTCAAGGCTTTACTGGTTTTTCAGCGATGGACTTTTAATGTTTCTTGCGTCATCGCTCTCGGTTAAATTTGTTTTAAAAGCCAAACTGAAAGATTTCGGATTTACTCTTGGCGATAAAAAGTTCGGATTTTTTACAACGGCGCTTTTTCTTGCTGTAATGTTACCTGTGCTTTGGATAGTATCAGCAACTCCTGATTTCGCAAAGGCATATCCGCAGGGGGGTATTCAGGTTTCGGAATCCTGGTACAGATTTTTGTTGTACGAGTTTTCGATTTTAATCTATATGCTTGGATGGGAGTTTCTCTGGCGCGGATATATGTTATTTGGGCTCAAGGAAAAATTTGGTTATTACTCGATATTTATTCAAATGATTCCGTTTTTTATACTCCACAAGGGGAAACCTGAGCTGGAATTATTTGCGTCAATTTTTGCAGGGTTAATTTTAGGAATACAAGCTCTGAGGAGTAGATCATTCATTTATGCATGGATACTTCACTGGTTAATCATGCTGTTTATTGATAGCATTTCCATTATTCGAGGACAATTTCAATTTTACAAAATATTTTAATCATGAAATTAGCAATAAACATTGACCATATTGCAACTATAAGGCAAGCCCGTGGTGGTGCAGAACCGGACCCTGTAATTGCAGCCGGTATTTGCGAAATTGCGGGAGCTGAAGGTATAGTTTGTCACCTTCGGGAAGACAGAAGGCATATCAATGACCGCGATGTGGCAATACTTAAAGATATTGTCCAATCAAAGTTTAATCTTGAAATGGCTGCAACGGATGAGATGATATCAATAGCAATTAAAACAAAACCGGAGACTGTAACCCTTGTGCCTGAGAAAAGACAGGAGCTTACAACAGAAGGAGGTTTAAATCTGAATTCAAATACTAAAGCTTTAAGTGAAGCTGTAAAAAAACTTAAAAGCAACGGGATTAAGGTAAGCCTGTTTATTGATCCGTTGCCGGAGATGCTTGATAAGTCGGTTGAACTCGGAGCTGATATTGTAGAAATTCACACCGGAACGTATGCGAATACATTCGATAAAGAGGAAATTTTAAAAGAGTTGACGAAAATAGGGGCAATATCCAGGCTTGCTGCAGAAATGGGGTTAGTTGTTACTGCAGGTCACGGCTTGAATTACAATAATATAAAGCCTGTTCTGAATATTCCTGAAATTGAAGAGGTTAGCATCGGACACGCAGTTATTTCCCGTGCAGTTTTCGTTGGTTTAGATAGTGCTGTCAGAGAGATGGTTAATATTCTGAATAATTACCGATAGTATGTCTAAACTAGAAGCATCCAACTTAAAAAAGTCATATAAAGATAAAACAGTTGTCAATAATGTTTCGCTTTATCTTGATAAAGGCGAAATAGTTGGTTTGCTTGGTCCAAACGGTGCAGGAAAAACTACTACTTTTTATATGATTTGCGGTATGATTTTCCCACAGGAAGGCGAGATTTACTTAGACGGTGACCGGATAACTAAAATGCCTATGTATAAACGATCTCGTCTTGGTATTGGTTATTTACCACAAGAAGCTTCAGTATTCAGAAAACTAACTGTTGAAAATAATATCAAGGCAGTATTGCAATTTATGGGATTAACAAAGGAAGCAATCGAAGAAAAGTGTGAAGACCTGATGAAAGAGTTTGGTATAAACAAAATCAGAGATTCGCTTGGTTACGTATTGTCGGGGGGTGAAAGGAGGCGTACTGAAATTGCAAGGGCATTAGCATCCGACCCTTCGTTTATCTTGCTCGATGAACCGTTTGCTGGAATAGACCCCATTGCATCAGAGGACATTATGCGGATAGTGGCGGGGTTAAAGCAAAAGAATATCGGAATTCTGATTACAGACCACAATGTACACGAAACCTTGTCAATCGTTGACCGCGCTTATATTTTAATTGAGGGACGCATTTTCAAGTCAGGTACGGCTGATGAACTTGCAAATGATGAATTGGTAAGGAAACTTTACCTCGGTGAAAATTTCAGTATGGAAAGGTTTAATGTGGATAAAAAAATAAACAGTTTCTAATTATCCGTTGATGTAGATGAATCGGAATTCTTTGCAGAACTTTTATCAGCATCGGATTTTTTAGATGTACTTTTCGTATTTTTCGAAGTTTCCTTTTGGGTGGTGTTTTTGTAATCTGTCAGATAAAATCCTGACCCTTTAAAAATTAATCCTGCGCCTGCGCCAATAATTCTCTTTAATGAATTTGTATTACAGTTTGGGCAGAGAGTTAATGGATCGTCTTTAATTGGCTGAAAGGCTTCCATTTTGTGCCCGCAGTTCTCACATCTATAGTCGTATGTTGGCATTTAATTTTTCCGATTTATGGTTTTAGTTATCAAGGAATTTCTGTTTCGCAGATTCATACTCATCACTTGAAATTAATCCGATATCAAGCGCTGCTTTAAGATCTTTTAATTTATCTACTGATATTTTATTGCCTGAATCTTTTTTTAGAGGTTTAGACTTATCCATTATGTTCCCGATAAGGATTACCCGTTTCATACCATCACCGCATAAAGTAGAAAAATCATCCAGATTATTCTTCAGCACATTAACCCTTTGTACAAAGTTTTGTTTTTCTGAGGGAGGGATTTTATTCTCCAGTTCGGTTGCAAGCTGTCGGGTAATCCTGTATTCGTAAGTATCAAGTTTTGTTTTTGCACCACCAGCAACTTCTATCTCCTGCAATTTATAAATGTTTTCGTAGTAATATTCGAGCATTACCAGAATTTCAGCGAGTTTTCCTTCGCTGATTAGCTTATCCTGAATTTTATTAGCTTCTTCCTGAATCCTGTATCTCAAAGCTTCGCGTCCTTGCTCTTCAAAAAGTTTATTTATTAACCGCGATTCAATCCCCAATTGCTCTGTTCGTCTAACGGTAATACCTTCCTGGTATGTGTATTTGTAAACTGATTTCGTCTCTCCTGTTTCATTGTCAAAGTCTGTTACAATTTCAAAGACCCCAAAAATTAAACCGGTTAAGTAGGCTCTGTGAGCTTCGTCAAGTCGCCTTCGTTCTTCTGCAGTTAAAGGTATAATGTCGTTAAAAATGAAATAGTTCTTGTCGTTATGCAAATCAATATTCATATTATTGGAAAGCTGTTTGTAGAAGCCCTTCATTTCTTCAGAGATGGTATAAGAGTAAAATAGTGGGAATCCTGCCCACTCAGAATAAAACGTAATAGATGTATTATCAGCTGAGTCCTTAAATTCAACACCATGACCGGTTATTGAATAGATAAGCGATTGAAATTTTTTAAAAGAGGGTGAATTTGTTTTGACCCCGATGTAGAATTTCTTTGCGGATTCGTCAAGAGAAAAGCTTCCGGGAGTTTCTTTAATTCTTAACCATGGGTACGCTTGTTGTATCATTCCACGAATTTTTGATTCGCTACGAATTGCATCTTTCTCGAAAAGAATATCAGTAACGCTGTAATCTTCCCGTATTGAACTGAATACTTGTTTGGCAAATGAAACCATTTTTTTCTCTACCGCAGAAGCATCGCTGTCTTTAAGAATATTTATAATATCGGTAACATCAGAGGCGCCAAGCTCTTTCAATAATTTGTATGCAAGGTCTTTAATGTTATCGTTCGCCCTTTGACCTGTCCCGATATATCTAATGTAATATTCATTCTTAACATCATCCGGTTCATATACGAGCAAATTAAAACTGCTCTCTTGCTTTTGAATGAAGTATTGGTATTTCTTGTTAAAATTCTCTTTAAGTAATCCAAGGTTACCCGTTAATTTATCAAGGTCATTTATTAATCCGGTTGATTTTACTTTTCCGTTTTCGCTTTTTGTTTTTTCTTCAATCAGGTTTAGAATCCTTTGGCTGACTTCTTTGGCGAAATATCGTGACCTGAGCTTAATGAGTGAGTTGTAGTATTCATCAAGTGACTTTATTAGTTTATCCAACGTACCTGTCATTGCCGTCTTCCGCATTACATTTAACTTTGACCTTGATTCATCCTCTTTAAGGTCCTGTAGTCTGCTTTTTATTTCCGATTCCAGTCTTGTTACCCTTGCTTGCAAGTCTTTAATGTCTTTTTCAAACTGCGGTATGTAATGGAAGTTTTCATTTTGCAGGATGAATTGAAATCGTCTTAGCAGGCTAAGTGCATAAAATACTCCTCTGGTTGAGTCGTTAATCAGTGAATTGATTTGCCTCTCAAGATTTCCATTTGATGTTGAAACTCTCTCACCGACAATGTTGCGCAGGATGTTTGAACGATTATCGTATATTTGCGAATAAAACATTCCTTGCCTTTGAATATCATTATCGTCTTTGAAGTTAGTATCGAACCTGCTCTTTTCACTGAAGACAAACGAAGCCCATTTATCACCACGTTTCCCGGAGACCAATTCATTCTGTAAATTTAACAGAAAAGATTTGATTGAAGATTGAATAGAAGAATTTTCACCGGATTTGTAAAGTGAATCAAGTAACTGATGTTTACTGTTAGACTCCAACAGTCCTAGAGACGGCAGGAATTCTTTCATTAAATAATTATCAATGTCACTTTGAGAACCTTCTACATTACTTAAATAGTAATTGATAATATCTTCACAAAGTTTATATGAACAAGCTAGTGTAATTCTGTCAACCGGGATAGAGATAGTTGATTGACCCAGAGTTGAATATTTACGGGAAAAAGTATTTTCAGCTAATGAGTTATCATCAGGATACAATCTCTGTTTATATTGTACAAGATTAACACGAACACCGCGTTTGTAATTTGCAAAATCTGAATTTGCAAAGTCCTGAAAAATAGAATCAGCAAGCATTTTGTAAATGTCACGGTTACTTAAATCAGAGAGTGAAAGATTTTTAACATTTTCACCGTCTATTAAATAAACATCGTCGTAAACTCCCGGCTGAAAGGCCAATGGTGTATTTTTCTTCCAACTAACAGTGAAGTTATTTTTCAGGTTGTAATGCTCAAGTTCTTTTGCAGCAGCGTAAGCGTTTGCATATACCCTTTCTTTACCGTAGCCCTGATAGATTTTCGGAAGTACTATATAGCAGGACGAGATTGCATTATTACTGAAAATATTTCGAAGGATAAATCCCATATCAATAAACATCCCGGAACCGGTTCCTCCGCTAATTGAAGTTACAACGTAAACATTGATTTTATCCGTATTGACGTTTTTGATCCGGTGTTTGTCTTTAACAATGTTGATTGATCTCGAATCCGTAATCCTCGATTTAGCCGATGAGATTTTATTAACAATTTCCTCATAATTATGAAATAGAGCAAGGCGGGCTGCCGGACGGATTTGCCCTGCGCCGGTATTCATTGTTCCTAGTTTTCCGATTTCTCCGGTTGTATTAAGCCAGCGTTTTATATCAGGAATATCATGAATCTTTTGGATATAATCAGACGGGTTTACCGGATTAAAGATTTTTTCTGCAGGTTGAAAGTCAATTTCATTTATTAACAAGTCCCGTTCTCTTGCGATTCCGCTTTCCTCAGATGGCGCATTATCTGTGTCAATATATAAATAGGATAGGATAGGGAAGTCGGAAAGCGATCCATATTTTTCGACAAAGAGTCGGCGCAGCCTAAGTAAAACTTCCTTTCCGGTGCCACCTAATCCGATTAAAATGGTTGGCATGAACTCCTGAGTCTTTAACTCAAGACTGCCTTTATCTTCCTCAGTTAAAGATAGTTTAGATATATTGGAACCAACAGAATCGCTAAAGTGCAATTGCGACATTAAATTTTGTCTCCGTAATTTTAAAGTTCAACCACGCTCTCGCCGCCGTCGAGATTAAATATATTACCGGTTAACCAACCGGAATCTCGTTTATAGTTATCGAGAATGAAATCCGCTATATATTGTGGATCAGTTAATTTTCCATGCGGGTTTCGCTGCAATGCATTTGCGATAATTTTATCCGCATTAGGAATTTTTCTCAATGCTGGTGTATCAGTAACTCCGGCTTTTATAGCATTAACTGCGATACCCATTTTCCCGAGCTCCATTGCTAGTTGCCTTGTATGAGATTCAAGGCACGCTTTTGCGGCTGAAACTGCGCCATAATACTCAATTACTCTCGCACCGCCTGATGAAGTCATGCTGTATATTTTACCTCCGGTTGTCACTAGTCCAGCCCGTATAAGATCCTGCGACCAGTAAACCAAACTGTTAGCCATAACATCTATGGTCATGTCAAGTTGTTTCTTTGTGATTTGGTTTTCCGGTTTCTCATCAATAAAATTTCTCAAAGTACCAAATGCAAGAGAGTGAACCATAACTTTAATTGTGCTGTTACCTCCTGAAGTTTTGAAGATTTCTGAAATTGAGTCTATGATAGAAGTACGTTTTTCCTCGTCTGCTGCATTGGTATTGAAAAAATGTGCTTCGACGCCGCTGGATTCAATATCCGAAATTAATTTCTTAACTTCCGGCATTGTCGAAGCCCTGTCTAAGTGTACCCCAATTATGTTAACTCCATCCTTAGCTAATGTTAATGAAATGGCTTTACCGAAACCGCTTGAAGCCCCTAAGATTAACGCGTAAAATTTTTTCATTTGAGAGTATGATTTGTTTCGGAAATAAACTAAAATATAAAAGATTTAAAATTAAAATCACTCAATTTCTTGTCTTTATAGCAATGATTAACATTGTTAGACTTACAAGGATTAAGAAAATCATTACGATAAAAAATGAAGTAACTGTCCAGAAGTTGGCAACGATTCCCCATATAATAAAGATCCATATTAATGATACGAGGAAAAATAAATTCCAGCTTAAAATTAATGATTGCCGTGTTGACCTCGATTTATGAAATGTCCGGAATAACGTATGAACGAAAATGAAAAAAAACAACGCCAATCCACCAACAGACAATAAAATATAAATGAACAATTCAGAGTTAGTCAATGTGCTTTTATCCTGTTCAACGATTAAAACCGCTGTATCAACTTCAGGGATCAATTGTTTACCGGAGTCAGGTAATTCGACCGGAACTTTTTGTCCCGTATCAATCATCAGTTGTTTGTCGGGTTTGACAGAATCTTGAAGCTTTTTGTTCGAGTCCTGAAACGCACCGGCAATATTGTAAAACACTAAAATCAGTACCGATATTAACAATAGAAATCTCAACTGATATTATTTTTTTCTTTTTCAAGTAGTTCAATAAATCCCGTATCAAATTTATTTTTAATAAACCTCGGCTCATCCATCATCATTCGGTGAAACGGTATAGTCGTGGCAACTCCTTCTATTACGAATTCATCTAATGCTCGTTTCATCCGGTGTATAGCCTCTTCCCGCGAATTTGCTTTTACGATTAACTTACCAATCATTGAATCATAATTAGTCGGAATTTTATAACCTGCATAGCAATGTGTATCAACCCTTACGCCTTTTCCACCCGGGACGTTAAAAGCGGTTACTGTCCCTGGTGACGGTCTGAAATTGTTCTCTGGATCTTCAGCATTAATTCTGCATTCAATCGAATGACCCTCAAATTTTACCTTCTTCATTGAAAGTCTGCCACCATCTGCAATGTTTATTTGTTCTTTAATAAGATCATAATCTGTAACTTCTTCGGTAACTGGATGCTCCACCTGAATTCTCGTGTTCATTTCCATGAAATAAAAGTTCAGATTTTTATCAACCAAAAATTCAATTGTTCCTGCACCTAGATATTTAACGGATTTTGCGCCGTTAATCGCAGCAGTCCCCATTGCCTTCCTTAATTCATCAGTTACCAATGGAGAAGGTGACTCTTCAATTAATTTCTGATGTCGCCTTTGAATTGAGCAATCTCTTTCACCGAGATGTAGGACATTTCCGTATGAATCCCCGAGTAATTGTATTTCAATATGTCTCGGGCATTCGATAAATTTTTCCATATATACTTCAGAATTACCAAATGAACTTTCCGCTTCATTCCTTGCCATTGTATAAGCAAGTTCAACATCGTTAATGTTTCTGACAATTCTCATTCCTTTTCCTCCCCCCCCTGCAGAAGCTTTTATCATGAGTGGTACGCCAATTTCCTTTGCAAGCTTTTTCGCTCTTTCAACTGATTCAACTGTACCGTCACTCCCGGGGACTACCGGAACTCCGGCTTTTTTCATGGTTTCCTTAGCGAATGACTTGTTTCCCATGGCTGTAATCATCCCGGCGGTTGGTCCAATAAAGATTAAGTTGGAATCTTTACAAATCTCAGCAAAACTTGCGTTTTCAGCAAGAAAACCATAACCGGGATGAATTGCATCAGAACCTGTAATTTCAGCTGCGGATATAATTTGCGGAATATTTAGGTAGCTGTCCTTAGATGGTGCAGGTCCAATACAGACGGCTTCATCAGCAAATGTAACATGTAAAGAATCTTTGTCGGCTTCGGAATAAATTGCTACAGTTTGAATACCTATTTCTTTACATGTCCTGATAATTCTTAACGCTATTTCACCTCTATTGGCGATTAATAATTTTTTAATCATGTGTTGAAATGTAATTGTTTGCGTTTGAGAAATGTCAGGTTTTGTCAACTAAGAACAATGGTTGGTTGTATTCAACCGCTTGTGCATTCTCTACAAGTATTTTTACAATTTTGCCGGATACTTCCGACTCAATTTCATTCATTAATTTCATTGCTTCAATGATACAGAGGACAGTACCGGAAGATACGGAATCGCCGATTTTCACGTAGGGATCAGCATCAGGGGCAGGTGCGCGATAGAAAGTACCCACCATTGGAGACCGTACTTCAAAATAATCATCCGGGCTTTTTTGTATCTGCTCTGTTTCAGCACCTGAATCGGATACCGGTGGGGAAGTCAACGTAAGTGAACTCACTATCCCGGAGTTATCGGTCGGGACTGGTGTAAATGGGAGCGGATTTGACGGTGTTGTAAACTTTGGTCTGGGTTTTGATAATCGCAACCTGGTTCCCTGTTCTTCAATCTCAATCTCTGAAATAGTGCTTGTATCAAGCATCTTGATAAGTTTCTTGATATAGTTTAAGTCCATTTTCATGATGGATTTTAATTTAGTTTTTTACTCTTTCGATGTATGCTCCTGTTCGCGTTTCAACCCGGATAATATCACCGTCATTAATGAACATCGGAACGTTGACAATAGCTCCGGTTTCAACCTCAGCCTGTTTAGTCGCATTTGTAGCTGTATTACCTTTTACGCCGGGTGGAGCTGAAACAATTTTTAGCTCAACATTTGGGGGCATTACGATGGCCAACGGGTTACCATTATGGAATTGAATTTGAACTTCCTGCCCCTCCTTTATGAAATTACTCTGCTCGCCTATCAAATCTTCATTGATGTTAACCTGATCGTATGTCTCGTTATCCATAAAAAATAATTCATTGCCGTCTTTATATAGAAATTGGAAACTTTTCGATTCAACCCGTTCAATTTGTATCTCTTCACCGGATCTGAATCTGTGTTCAAATGTTTTGCCATTTTTTAAATTTCTCATCTTAACTTGATAAAATGCCCGAAGGTTGCCAGGTGTTCGGTGTTCAACAAACATAACGTTGTGAAGTTCGTTTTTAAAATTAATAATAAGTCCAACCTTGAGGTCAGAAGTAGTTGCCATATACGTATTTTGCTTACAAAAACGTTAAAATACTTAAATATCGTTTGAAAATCAATTTATGATTTTGTTTGAAAATGGTTCATTTTCGTTCATTTAAATTGAATATGCATTAGTTTTTAGCTAATTTTAAAAGTTTTTAATAAATTTTACAATTGGAGGATTTTCTATGTCACTTAAAGTTGGCATAAATGGTTTTGGACGTATCGGGAGGCTTGTTTTCAGAAGGATGAAACAACTTGGTGGTTATGATATTGTGGCAATTAATGATTTAACGGATAACAAAACGTTATCAGTATTACTGAAATATGATTCAGTTCACGGACGGTATCCGGGAAATGTTAGTCTGACAGATAAAGGGATAAATGTTGATGGCGATGAGATAACTATTCTCGAGGAGAGGGATCCCTCTAAGTTACCTTGGAGTAGCCTTGGTGCGGATATTGTAATTGAATCTACTGGTGTATTTACAACCCGGGAAAAGCTCCAGATGCATCTTGATGCCGGAGCCAACAAAGTAGTTTTAACTGCGCCGGCAAAAGATAAACTTGATGCAATGGTTGTACTTGGTGTTAACGATGAAATTCTAACCGACGAAATGAAAGTAGTTTCAAATGCATCATGCACAACCAATTGTCTTGCGCCTATGGTGAAAGTACTTGACACAAAGTTCGGTATTGAAAAAGGTTATATGACAACCGTCCATTCATATACGAACGATCAGGTAATGCTCGACCAACCGCACAAAGATTTGAGACGTGCGCGCGCAGGAGCGGTTAATATTATACCTACCACTACCGGAGCTGCGAAAGCCGTAGGTGAGGTACTTCCGCATTTGAAAGGAAAACTTGACGGATTTGCATTAAGGGTTCCAACTCCGGATGGTTCGTTAACCGATTTTGTCTGTAATGTAAAAAAGGATACAACAAAAGAGGAAGTCAATGCTGCTATGAAAGAAGCTTCGGAAACTTATCTGAATGGAATTCTTGAATATAGTGAAGACCCGTTGGTCTCTTCTGATATTATCAGAAACAACTATTCCTGTATTTTTGATTCACCATCAACGATGGTTCAAGGAAACCTTGTGAAAGTAGTCGGATGGTACGATAATGAATGGGGTTACAGCTGCAGGGTAGTTGACCTCGTAAACAAAATCGCAAAATTACGGACTTGAAATAAGAACACATTCAAATTAATTTTGTAGTTTAAGCGGGAATAGCTCAGTTGGTAGAGCGCAACCTTGCCAAGGTTGAAGTCGCGGGTTCGAGTCCCGTTTCCCGCTCATTTTTATGTAAACGAAAACACTGTTCGTTGTAAAAATATTCTGAACGGCGTGGTACCCAAGTGGTTTAAGGGGACGCTCTGCAAAAGCGTTATTCATGAGTTCGAATCTCATCCACGCCTCTCATTAGTCCGCTTACCTCACCAGTTTTTAATCTAATAAAAATCAAACTTACATCGTTCTATCTGGTTCTTTTCTGTTCAAAGATTAATTCAAATCTTTACAGGATAAAGTTTTAATGTTGCATTTCTCTTATGCGATAATATCGCTACCTTTTGGTAAATAATGCAAATTATATGAGATTATTATTCAAAGCCCGCGGTAATGCAAGTATCGCACCGTTACTAATCAGGCTTGTGCTAGGTACTTTGTTTCTAACTGCTGGTGCATCAAAGTTAATTGACATTCAGGGGTATATTTTTTCTCTCCAGGCATTGAAAATTATGCCTGACAATCTGGCATTTATTATCGGATTTATACTACCGTTTGCTCAGGTAATTTTAGGGGGTATGTATATTATTGGATTCTTTACACCGGTTGTAAGCCTTTTACTGAGTATGATGCTGATCGGGATCTTATTTGCTATGGGAGCCGGAGATCCAGAGTTGCCATTCAGCTACAACTTTATATTTTTAGCGTGCACTTTGTCAACAATTTTTTCCGGTGCTGGGGTTGTTTCCTTCGATGTTTTTTTCGATAAAAAGAGGAAATCTACTCAGAGCTCACATGTTACGGGTTCTGAAAAAACTGACAGGTTAAATATATCTGAAGCTCAGGTTACAACGGAAGAAAATCAGATTGAATTACTTCCATCGAATGGCGAGACTAAAATATCGGGGTTAAAAGATTCACAATAACAAATTAACGGACAATCAGGCTGTCCCTTTCGGGACCAACAGATACGTACTTCACGGGTACGCCGATGAGTTCCTCAATCTTAAGTACATAATCTTTTGCCTGTTGTGGTAATTGATCAAAATCTCTGATGTGTGAAATATCTTCGTTCCATCCTTGCATTGAATAGTAAACAGGTTTCACCTTTTCTAGTACAGCATTTATTGGAAACTCATCCATTGAAATCCCATTAAGGTCGTAAGCGGTACAAATCAACAATTCGTCCTGTTGCGATAAGCTATCAAGTTTGGTAATTGCGATTGAATGTGCCCCTTGGATTTTGCAACCGTACTTAGAAGCCACTGCGTCAAAATGTCCGATTCGGCGGGGTCTGCCGGTTGCTGCACCATATTCATAGGCAATTTCTCTGAGTTTATGTGAAATTTCACCGTCCATTTCAGTAACGAAAGGACCCGCACCTACACAAGTTGAAAATGATTTCATTACTCCGATGACATTGTTTATTTTTGCAGAGAACATTGAGCCGCCAGCATTTGCAAAATTAGATAAGACTGATGACGAAGTTGTAAATGGATAAATTCCATAAAAAATATCGCGCAAAGCCCCGAGTTGAGCTTCAAACAATATTTTCTTTTCTTCAATGATGTAAGAGTCAATTAACCTGTGAGTGTTGCAAATCAAAGGTTTTATTTTCTCTGAAAATTTTGTTATCCATTCGTAAGTCTCGTCAAAATTAATTTCATCTTTTTTATAAACATTTCTGAAAATGAGATTTTTCCAATTAATGATTTCCCTTAAACGTTTTTGCATAAAATCAGGGTACATAACGTCACCGATTAGTAAAGCCTTTTTCAAATATCTGTCGCCGTAAGATGGAGCAATTCCGCGCTTTGTTGATCCGTATGCAGATCCGCCTAGTCTTTCTTCTTCGTATGCGTCTTCAAGTATATGGTATGGAAGCGTAAGTGTTGCCCGGTCAGATACACGGATATTTGAGGTATCAATATTTTTAGATTCCAACTCCTTAATTTCATCTGCAAGCGCTTCAAGGTTAATCACCATTCCGGTACCAAGGAGGTTAATTGAACGTGGGTTAAAAATGCCCGACGGAATAAGATGGAGCTTAAAGGTACCAAACTGGTTTACAACAGTGTGACCTGCATTGTTTCCGCCCTGATATCTAATTACCATATCAGCATCCTGTGCAAGGTAATCAATCATTCTTCCTTTACCTTCGTCTCCCCACTGAATTCCGACAACTGCTGAAATATTTTTTGCCATAAAGTAAAAATATCCGCCATTAGCGGATATTTAATAATTTTAATTTAAAAAAAGAATTTTTAAATGATATTAAATACTGAGTCAAGTTTCGTTATTTGAAAAATGTGACGAAGTTTATCGCATGGATTAAGTAAGACAAACTCCCCTTGAAATTCCTTGACAGATTTCAGGCAACTTATCAGAATTCCAAGTCCGGAGCTATTCATATTGGAAACACTGCCGAGATCAATGGCGATGAACTTTTGTCCGGTTTCAAGTTTTTCAAGTATGATTTGTTTAAGTTCGCTCAGTTTCGATAAACCTGGAGATTCATCATCCAATATTACAGATGTGAAAGTCTGACCGTTTAATTCGATATTTTCAGTCTTAAATTCCAACTATCTCGCAACCTTAGCGGTTTTAACTTTAAACTTACTCTTTGCTTTATCCTCAATCTTCTGTTTCCAGTCCACAGTAATGGAACTTGCAACAAAGATTGAAGAGTAAGTTCCGATAATCACACCGACAGTAAACGTAAAAGCAAATCCCCTCAATACTTCACCGCCGAAAATAATCAGGACAATCAAAGCAAGTAATAAAGCGCCGCTCGTAATTACAGTTCTGCTAAGAGTCGCATTTATACTTTTGTTCATAACAGATTCAATCGGCTCATTTTTGTAAAGTTTTATGTTCTCTCTAATTCTGTCAAATATGATAACGGTATCATTCACGGAGAATCCGATTAAAGTTAAAAATGCTGCAAGCATTGGTTGATTGAATTCAAGGTTCAACCCGGGGACAATGATGTGAGAAATTGCAACTGCTGATAAAGTAATAAGAACATCGTGTAACAACGCTACTACTGCACCGACAGCGTAAATGAACTGAAATCTAAGTGATAAATAAATTAAAATTCCAATTAGAGAAAAAATAATTGCAAAAAGCGCATTTCTTCTTAATTCAGCGCCGATTTTCGGTCCAACTTTATCAATTCTTAAAATTTCAAAATTATTTCCCGGTAAGCCGGATGTAACAGCGTCTTTAATTTGATCGGATACTACGGAACCATCAGATTGCATTGGTGTCCGAAGGAGAATATCCTCATCAGTACCCATAGTCTTTATTTCCATCCCTAAAAAATTAGCATTGTCCATAATTGTCCTGAGCTCGCTTATATCAACCTGTTTCGAGAATCTGAGTTGAACTTCTGTACCACCCTGAAAATCAATTCCAAGCGGAACCGGTTTCAGGAACAGACAAATCATCCCGATAACAATAAAAGTTATTGAACTGAGATAAAACTTTCTTCGGTGTCCTAGAAAGTTGATGTTTGTATTTTCAAAAAGTCTCATTTAATCTTTACGCGCGTTTAGTTAACCGAAACTTACTTTTTTTCCTCGTTCAAGGAAAATATCAAATATGAAATGTGTTATTACAATTGCTGTAAAGAGATTGACAACAATTCCAAACAGCAAAATAAGCGCAAATCCCTGTATTGGTCCCGTACCGAATTGGTACAGAATTATACCGGTTATGACGCTTGTTACGTGTGAGTCAATAATTGCAGAAAAAGCTTTTTTATATCCTATCTCAATGGCAGTTTTAAGCGGTTTTCCGGCTTTGGTTTCTTCCCGTACCCTTTCATTGATAAGTACGTTCGTATCAACAGCCATCCCGAGCGTCAGGATTAAACCTGCAATACCGGGCAGAGTAAGCGTAGCTTTAAACGAAGCCATAATCCCGATTACAAAAAGCACATTAATAACGAGCGCAAAATCCGCAACTGCTCCTGCAGTACGGTAGTAAACAATCATAAAGAGCGCTACGAGAATTAATGAAGCAATTGATGACACGATGCCTGCCCGAATGGAATCTTCACCAAGGGACGGGCCTATAGTTCTTTCCTCAATAATTTTCAAAGGCGCCGGAAGTGCACCTGCCTTCAATACAATCTCAAGTAATTTTGCTTCCTGAACGTTTGCCATACCTTCGATTTGTGAATTACCACCGGTAATCTTACTTTTAATATTCGGTGCTGAATAAACTACATTATCGAGTACAATCGCGCATCGCTTGTTAATGTTTGATCCCGTTATTCTTGCCCAGTCTGCTGCACCTTCGCTGTTCATCTGCATTGTTACAATTGGTTGATTGGTTGTCGGATCAATGTTTGAATTTGCATCAACTATTACGTTACCGGTTAATTCAGGTTCGCTTTTTATTGTGTATAAAACATAATACGTCTCGCCACCTTGACCCTGAAATGATTTTTGGGACCAGACAAAGCTAACATCATCGGGAATGACTTTTTTAACCTCTTCTTTCTCCAGAAGCCGTTCAACTTTTGCTTTATCGGTTTCTTTAACGTAAGCGTCGGCTATTCCACTTTCAAAGTTAACAATGGCAATCGTAAAAAAGAGAGGGTTCTGTTTAATAAACTCCTCCTGAGACAACTGTTGTGTTGTATCATCGGAAACGTTCGAGTCGGTTCCTTTTTCAGAAGTATCGCTTTCGTTCGATGTTGTTGTATCAGATTTTTTGTTCGATGTCGTATCAGATTTTTTATTTGATGTGGTTTTTTCCGTTTCTTTATTTTCAGTGAGAGTGGTATCGGTTTCTTTATCTTCGGTTACCGTTGTATCACCAGATTTCACAATGGAATCGAGGAGATTTTCGTTTTCACCGGCAGACAAACCTGCGAGGACTTTATTGATGTCCTGCATAATTTTCACTGCCCGCTCAGGTTCAATCACCATTCGGAACTCTAGCAAAGCCGTTCCTTGCAGAAGTTTTCGGACTTCCTGCGGATTGCTCACTCCGGGTAACTCAACAATAATTTTCTCCCCGCCTACTTTTTGAATTTGAGGTTCCGCCACACCGTATTGGTCAACCCTGTTCCTTACGACTTCAACAGCCCTGTCAATAGCGCCTTCGATTTCAGTTTCTAATTTCTTTTCAATATCTTCTTCTGAATCCCGGATTTCCCCGTAATAAGATTTGAGCGTAAGCCCTTCGGCATTTAACTTCTGTTTCAGCAACTCCAGAATAGATTCATCGGAGTCAACAGTTTCAGCTCTTATCTGTTCAAGTATTGATTTGAGCTTATCATCGTTACGGTCACCGGCAAGGTCTGATAAAAATTTCACCACGTCTACATCAAGTACGACGTACACACCACCTTTTAGATCAAGCCCCAATTTCAAGCGCTTTTCGGTTACATCTTTTATGAATGCTGCATTTTCCTCTACATATCGAACACTATCTTCCCCTGAAAGTGAATTTAGAGTCTGATTGAGTTGGTAATCTTGATAAGTAGGATAGAGGAAATAGACAGTTAAAATCAGCAATGCTACCGTAAGAATTATCCTCGAAAGATTCTTCTTCAATTTTCCTGAATGATTAAATTATTTTTCGGATTAAGACAAACTTCAAATTACTTGAATAAGGGAAAAATGTCAATGTACTTAATATGGATTCAGGCTATTGTCCTTAAGATTAAATCCATATAGCAGGATACATTATTGAAGGGATGCATTTTCAATCCACTTGATTTCAATATTACATAAAACTTTAAAAGCATCACGAATAATCTGAACCATTGAATTGAAATTAAAAACGTGTTTAGCTAACTTAACTGTTGCAAATTTAAACTTACAGTTGAATAGAATACAAGGAATTTTAAATTATCTGAACACACATAAGATTGATGCTTTAGTGGTTACAAAACTTCCAAACGTCAGGTATTTGTCGGGATTTTCAGGCTCGGCAGGTTATCTTGTATTAGCTCAGAAAGCGAAATATTTTGTCTCCGATTTCAGGTATAAAATTCAGGCATCAAGAGAGATCAATAAATCTCTCCGGGTGAAGATTGATAAACAGGGATCATTTGATTTCATTAGGGAGATTTCTGAAAAATATGGTTTGAAAAGGATTGGTTTTGAGTCCGGTGCAATGGTGTATTCACAGGTTCAAATTCTTAAAAAAGTATTAAAAGGGAAAAAACTTGTTCCTGTAGATGGATTGATTGAGCAGTTTACAACAGTGAAAACAAATGATGAAATTGACAACATCCGGTATGCAGTGAAAATTACAGATAAGGTTTTTTCAAAATTATTGGCATTCATAAAGCCCGGAATTACGGAAACAGATATTGCAGCAGAGCTCACGTACCTTCAGATAAAAGGTGGTGCATCGGGGAATTCTTTTTCACCAATTGTTGCAAGTGGTGAAAATTCGGCTTTCCCACACGCGCAACCAACGAACAGGAAATTAAAATCGGGTGATCTGCTTACCCTCGATTTTGGATGTATTTACAATGGCTTTTGTTCCGATATGACGCGTACGATCGGAATCGGGAAACTTTCTGCTGAGGCTAAGAAGATTTATCAAATAGTGAGCGACGCACAGCAACTTGCAATCAATTCAATCGCAAAAAATAAATCAACAAAGGTTGTTGATTCAGTTGCGCGAAATTATATTCATTCTAAAGGGTATGGAAAGTATTTCGGTCACGGACTCGGACATGGTCTCGGAATAGAAGTGCACGAAAACCCAAGGTTAAATCAGATTTCAAATTCAATTTTAACGGAAGGTAATGTAGTCACGGTTGAACCCGGGATTTATATCGAAAACTTCGGTGGAGTTAGAATAGAGGATGATGTTATTGTAACGGAAGATGGTTGTGAGGTGCTGAACAGTTCTCCGAAAGAATTGATTATCATTTAGCGCATCCCATTTAACTTTCCCAATAATTTAAAATCGCTTTTAAGAATAATTGAACAAAGTTCTAATCATTTCATATTACTTTCCACCGATGGGCATGGGCGGGGTTCAGCGTGCTATGAAGTTTTCTAAATACCTGAAAAATTTCGGTTGGCAACCCACTGTTATAACGGATTCACCAAAGAAATATTTGGCTGTTGATAAATCTCTTTTGAATGAAGCAATTGAAAATGGTGTTTCAATTGAGAGAACCGGTTCAGAAGATTTTAATCCTGACTCAATAGAAGTGGTTACCCCGCGAGAAAGATTGCGGAAGTTAAGAAACAGTTTGTATTCTTTTATTTTTATTCCGGATAGTAAAATCGGATGGAAAAAGAAAGCATTGAAAAAAGTAGATGAGATTTGGGAAAAGTACGGCGGGTTTCAGGTTGTGTTTGCAACTGCACCTCCTTATACGGATTTTCTGATTGCTCTTGAACTGAAAAAAAAATACAATATCCCATTGGTCATTGATTATCGCGATGCGTGGGTTGATAGCCCGGTTTTAAATTATTATCCGACCTCCTATCACAAAAAGAAAAATATTAAACTGGAAGCTGAAGTACTACGGTTTGCAGACGTGATAATTACCGTCAATCGCAGAGTTAAGGAATATATTGTGGGGCGATATGAAAGTGTTGATTACAATGATGTCCGCATTATTCCAAATGGATTTGATCCGGAAGATTTTGAAAACGCGAAATCGCTGGTTGCTCATACCAAAGATAAATTCAGGATTACATATTCCGGTAGTTTTTATACCAGGAATGCACTTTTTTATTTTAGGGGAATTAAACTTTTTTTTGAGAAGTACCCGGAGTTGCGCGGGGAAGTTGAGTTTTGTTTCATCTGTACTCTTACCAACGAATACATGGATTTCATCCGAAACTCAGGTATACAGCAAGACATAAAAATTACCGGGTATATCAATCACATTGATTGTGTAAAATATATTTTATCCTCGGATATTTTATTTCTTTACATATCCAGGGGTGAAAATGATGAAGCAGCAATGCCGGGTAAAATTGGCGAGTATATCGGGAGCCAAAAAAATATTCTGGCCTCAGTGCCGGAAGGCGTTTCAAAGAAAGTCCTTGAAAACTATGGTGCGGTTAAGTTCATAGATGAAGAGCCGGGTCAGGTTGCTGACGCTGTATATGAATTTTACAATTTGTCAAAATCAGGTAAACTACCTAAACCTGATTCTGAGACGATTTCAAAATTTAATCGTGTCAAACATACTGAGGAATTGGCAAAAGAGTTTAATTACCTTTTGGCTATAGACTGATGAAAGTATTTATAATTGGAAACGGTGGCAGGGAGCATGCGATTGCAGAAAAGATAAGCAACTCTCAATCCTTTTACAAAGGAATTTTATATTTTACCCGTCCTAATGCCGGTATGGAAACGCTCGGTCATGGCGTAGATATTAAGCCATCCGACTTAAATTTACTTTTGAAATTTGCAATTGAGAAGGGAATTGATTTTACCGTTGTCGGACCGGAACAACCATTAGCGCTTGGAATAACGGATTTATTCAGATCCAACGGTTTGAAAATTTTTGGTCCGGGTAGTACTGCCGCAATGATTGAATCAAGCAAGATATTTGCAAAAGAACTTATGAAGGAAGCGGGAATTCCCACTGCGGATTTTCGGGCGTTCGGGAAAGAAAGTTTTAATGAAGCGCTGAATTACATAAGGCATTTATCACATCCGGTCGTGATTAAGGCTGACGGGCTTGCCGCCGGTAAGGGAGTAGTAATCTCTGAGTCTGAACCGGAATCTCTAAGATACATTGATTCACTTGTAAATCAAAAAGTTCATTCAGTCGCAGGTGAGCGCTTTATAGTTGAAAGTTTTCTGAGAGGCGAGGAAATTTCCGTTTTTGCCGTAACGGATGGCCTTGATTACATTGTATTGCCGGTAGCCCAGGACCATAAACGAATTGGTGAAAATGATATTGGTCCGAATACAGGTGGAATGGGGGCTTACACTCCTGTGTCTAAAGTGGTAACTGCAGAGTTAATGCGAAAAATTGAAGATAGAATAATAAGAAAAACCTTAGAATCGCTGAACAAATCAGGGATTGTGTATAAGGGATGTCTGTATTGCGGTTTATTAATAGATGAAAATAACAACCCGTATGTAATTGAATTTAATTGCCGTTTCGGTGATCCGGAAACTCAGGCAGTGCTTCAATTAATTGAAAGCGACTTCCTTCAGTTATTGGTCGCATCTGAAAATGAGGAAATCAAAAACTATGAATTAGTTTGCAATAGTAAGTCTGCTTGCAATGTTGTTGCTGTTTCCGGAGGATATCCCGGAGATTATGAAAAGGACAAAAGAATCTCCGGGCTGGATGAAGCAACCGGATGTAAAATATTTCACGCAGGTACGAAGCTATCAGGTGACGGGGTTGTAACAAATGGCGGGAGAGTACTTTCGGTTACTGCAACTGAAGATTCTCTTCATGAAGCAATAAAAAAAGCTTATAATTGTATTGAAAAAATCAAATTTGAAAAAATGTATTTCCGAAAAGATATAGGGAAAAAAGGATTATGAAAATATTAGTAACAGGCGGAACCGGTTATATCGGATCGCATACTGTAGTTGAACTCCTGAACTCAGGTTTTAAAGTGATTGTACTCGATAATCTATCGAACTCAAATATAGAAGTATTGAACGGGATTGAATCTATTACAGGTGTCAGACCTGAATTTCATCAGGTAGATATTACGGATAAGATTTCACTAAAGAAGGTATTTGAATATAACGGAGACATAAGTTCAGTTATTCATTTTGCGGCATTGAAAGCAGTTGGTGAATCAGTAATTGATCCAATGCTTTATTACAGGAACAATATACTTGGGTTTATCAATCTTCTCGATGTAATGATAGGTTCAAATGTTTTGAACATAGTGTTTTCGTCATCGTGCACAGTTTACGGTCAGGCGGAAGAATTACCCGTAACTGAATTGAGTCCGGTAAAAGAAGCTGAATCACCGTACGGTTACACAAAACAATGCGGTGAAAGGTTCTTGAACGACTTGTCCGCAGCAACTAAGCTAAAATCAATAGCGTTGAGATATTTCAATCCAATAGGAGCACATGATTCAGCTTTAATTGGCGAATTACCTATAGGTGTGCCAAATAATCTTGTCCCGTATATAACACAAACAGCTGCAGGTGAGAGAGAAATTTTAACAGTGAATGGGAACGACTATCCGACTCCGGACGGGACAAATATTCGTGACTATATTCACGTTGTTGATATCGCAAAGGCTCATGTGATAGCAGTTCAAAGATTGATTGATAACGCTACGGTTGAGAATCCTGAGATTTTCAATCTTGGTACAGGTCGGGGAAATTCAGTAATGGAGATCATAAATGTTTTTGAAAAAGTTACAGAAAGAAAGCTCAATTACAAAATCGGTCCACGTCGTGCAGGAGATGTTATCTCTATTTACTCTGATACAAAAAAAGCAAATGAAATTCTTGGTTGGAGGGCGGAGCGAGATTTGGAAAATATGTTGCTTACCGCCTGGAACTGGCAAAAGCGAATCAGTAATGTCAAGAATTGAAAAAGGTTTGCTGGTTTTACTACATTGATTTTAGAGGTCAAAAAAATTAGTTTAAAAGTTTCATTTAATTGAAATCATATTGAGGGAGAATACCTAAAGTAATGGCAAATAAAAAGGTTCATCATCAAACAGGTATTATGAATAAGATGCGGGATAAGATGCCGGTCATTATTATAATCCTGATTGTAGCTTTCCTTGCAACTATTATATTTGAATGGGGGATGAATTATCTCGGTCTGCAAGGTGAAACTTATGTGTTTGGAAAAATAAACGATGAAGAAATAAAGTATCAGGAGTTCGAACAGCAGGTACAGATGCAAGTTGAACAAATGAGACAACAAAACCCGCAACAGGATATTGATGAAAATACCATGAATCAGATAAGGGAGAGTGTATGGAATCAAATGGTACAGCAGGTACTTGTTCGGCAAGAGATCAACCGGCTTGGAATTACGGTTTCAGACAATGAGATTTTGGATATTATTTACAACAGACCTGACGAGTTACCACAACCTGTAAAGCAAAATTTTATTGACTCAACCGGAAATTTCAACGTTGCATTTTATCAACAAGCGTTAACCATGAAAACACCTGAAGCTACTGCATTTTGGGTTCAGGTCGAAAAATATATGAGGGAAACTCTGTTGTCACAAAAATTGCAAACGGTAATCTCCAATTCCATAATTATTACTTACGATGATATTCTGCAGAAATATAAAAACGATAATATATTTGCAAATTTCGAGTATGTATTTTTTGATCCGAGCACAATAACGGATTCGAGTTTATTTGCAGCTACAGAGGAGCAAATGAAGAAATATTATGAAGAAAATAAAAATGAATTCAAGCAGCCCGAGGCGGTAAAATTTAAATATATTTTACTCAACGAAGTTCCAACAGCAGATGATACGATGTCAGTCAAAAAATTAGTAGAGGGATATATTGAAGATTTCAAGAATGTGTCGGAAGAGGATTCAGCACTGATTAAATTTGTAAACCAAAACTCAAAAACTCCTTATAACGGTGCATTTCAAAATCCATCAAAAATATCCAAAGGTGCGCTTGAGTTCTTAAACTCCGCTTCTCCAGGTGATGTATCCGATGTAATCATTGATAATGACGGGATAAAAATAGTCAGGTTATTAGAATCGAGGGAGGGTGAGGAACAGTTCGTAAAAGCCTCGCATATATTGTTCAACCTTGATGCCGGTGAAGAAGCTGCCAGAAAAAAGGCGGAAGACGTTTTGGCAAGGGTAAAGGCCGGTGAGGATTTCAGTACGATAGCACAAAATGAATCTCAAGATCCTACCGCTAAGGAAAACAAAGGAAGCCTTGGTTGGTTCGGTAAGGGTGCGATGGTACCGGAGTTTGAAAACGCTGCCTTCAGTGGAAGTGTAGGATCAATTGTCGGACCGGTGAAAACATCCTTCGGTTATCATATTATAAAAATTGAAGGAAAGAGTAACAAGGAATTTAGATTTGCGGAAATAAAGGAGGTTGTTAGTCCCGGTTCTAAAACTAAAGGAATTTACAGACAACAAGCTGAAAATATTTTTAATGTATTACAAAATGGTGAAAATATTGACAGCGTGTCGAAACGTGAAAAAGTTACAGTGCTCATTTCACCGGAGATTACGAAAGATGGTACTGTACCTGGGTTAGGACAAAACAAGAAAATTATTGAATTTGGATTGAAGGGGAATGTCGGTGAAGTCGCAAATCCGATTAAGACTCAAAAGGGATACGGTGTTTATCAGATCGTGGAAAAGATAAGTGAAGGTTACAAAAACTACGATTCAGTCAAAGTAACATTAATCAAGCCAAAGGTAGATTTCAAAAATAAGATGAATATACTAATGGCTGAGGCAAAGGACATTCGGTCAAAGATTCAGGGTGGGAATTTAAGTTCCATCGAACAAATTAAGCCAGGTATGCAAGTTCAAAAAGCTGATAGTGTTTTACAACAAAATTTACCTTCTCAGATTGGACAGGATTTTGTTTTTGGCACTATTGTTTTTAATATGAAGAACGGAGATTTATCTGAACCGATATTCGGCACTAAGGGGGTTTACATTGTGAAGATGAATAATATTACACCGTTTAACGAGCAGGATTTCAGAGAGAAGGTGAAAACAATCAGGCACAATTTATTTATGGAACGCCAGCAACGTGCTGTTCAGGATTGGCTCTCAGGTTTGCAAAGTAAGGCAGACATTACTGATAACAGGGATATTTTTTATAATTAAAATTTAGTTTTAGAAATTTAATTAAAGCGGCTATGCCGCTTTTTTTTTGAATGTGATACTGAATTATCCTATTTAACTCAAAAGTAATTTTCATATATTGAGTTAATGAATAGTTATTTATCCATGATGCTGTTAATATTTGTTTCAGCGGAAAAGATATTTTCGCAGGATATCAGTTATCAACCGCTCCTTAAAAATTTTTCGTTAACTGCGCAAGTTAACTATGTATCATCAGCGTCTATTCAATTGTATGCATTCAGTCCATCTGAGTTCGAACGCAACATTATTGTGGATATAGGCGGCGGTTATGGATATTCTGGAGTGATAAAAACTAATCTACCGGGGGATAATTTATCAATCGCGTTGAGTGTAGAGTACATTAGTATCATTGATGATCAGAATTCAATTTACATTCAATCAGTCAACGGACCGTCAATACGGGCGAGGTTAACGGAAACACTTGAAGTAATTCCGGTTGAACTTTCTGTATTATTCAATATTCCATATCTAAGTGATGACCTGAATATTTATCTCGGTGGCGGATCTGGGGTGTACTTTGGTAACTGGAAAAGAAAAGTACTTGGCACAGAATCAGAAACAATTTCAAAAAAACCTGGTTTTAGTTTTCATGTTCTGAGTGGAATTCAATACTCATTTTTAAATGACATTTCAGCAGGATTTGAAGTGAGGTTCAGAGAAGGTTCGTATGAGGTGAGTACGGAATTCCCCAAAGATGAATTTATTATAGAAGGGAACACATATAATATAGAAAAGAGTTATAGCTCAAGAATATTTCTCGACGGACTGAGATTAACGTTCGGTGTTTCATTTTACTTTTAAATATATTATGAGAAAATTAATTTTCATTTTTTTAATTTGCGCTTCAGTTAGTTTACCTGTAAACGAAATGGCGGGGTCGGATAAAAGGTTAACAAATTTTTCAACAGTGAGTTTCTTCATAAAGACAAACAAACCCCTGAAGGTTTCTGAGGCGACCGGGGAAATATCGCTTAACACCGGTATAGCATCGCTCGATGAAAAATTTTCAGAATTTAATGTTAAATCAATCAAGTTGGTATTCGGGATTTTTAATGGTGATAGAGATCTTTATTCTAAACTGGAAATGGACAGAATTTATGTTGTTACAATAGATGGAGGTAGTGTAAATAGAATTGAAGATGCGATAAGCGAAATCGGTACTGAAGATATTATTGAATTTGCAGAACCAAACTATATCGGAATTGCAGCAGGTGTTAAGGGGACTGATTATGTTACGGCTTTTTCACTTCAAGAAAAAATTCCCAACGATAGATACTTTCACAAGCAATGGTATTTGAATAACGATGGTTCAATTCAATCAAGCAGTAGTACGATCTCAATACCCGGTGCGGATATCAATATGTTAAATGCCTGGGAAATTGAAAAAGGTTCGGAACAAGTAATTGTTGCGATTTTAGATTCCGGGATAAGAGACGACCATCCGGAGTTAAGGAACAGAATCTGGATCAACGAAGGTGAAATACCGAACAACGGTATTGACGATGATCGGAACGGATATACTGATGATCATAAGGGTTGGGACTTTGCGTACGATTCAAAAAACAATTACGATGGGTTCGGACACGGTACAAACATTGCGTCTGTAATCGGAGCTGAAACAAATAACCTTATCGGCTTCGCCGGTATTGATCAAAATGCACAATTAATGAACTGCAAGAATCTGAGTGATGACAATTACGGTGAATATATATGGTGGTCGAGGTCAATCAAATATGCGGTTGATAATGGTGCAAACGTGATAAATATGAGTGAGGGAGGAGAGGATTATTCCAGGGTTCTGAAAACAGCGATAGACTATGCAAACTCAAAAGGAGTTCTGGTTTTATCGGCAATGATGAACAAAGGTGATGGTAAAGATTATTATCCGGCGAGTTTCGAAGGTGTTTTAGCAGTCGGTGCAACGGATACGGATGATAACAGGTGTCTCAGATTTACATGGGGTGGTGGAAGTTGTTACGGTGATCACATTGGTGTAGTTGCTCCGGGAAATAAAATTTATGGGTTGGATTACGAAGACATTAATAATTACGATGTATATTGGAGTGGGACATCGCAGTCAACCGCAATTGTAAGCGCAATAGCATCGTTGCTCATTTCTCAGGATAACAGCAGAAGCAGATTAGACCTCATTGATATAATTACAAATACCGCACGGGATCAGGTTGGGGACCCGCGTGAAGATAAGCCTGGTTGGGACAGGTTTTACGGTCATGGGAGAGTTGATGCCTATCTTGCATTGCTCTTTCAAACAGATCCGCTTCTTGTAAGCAAGCTTAAAAATGAGCCTTTGAAAAGTTCATCAGATTTGAATAATAAACCGAAAAATAAAATCTATGAACCTAACAATGCACGAGCAAAAGATTCTAAAAGTGATTCATCAAAAATTAACAGAACAAACAAAAGAAGTAACAGACCTAATCCTGCAAAAAGATAAGCATGGATATTGAGAAGTTAAAAAGTCAATTAATAAAATCTTCAGTTCTAAAAAATTTAATTTATCTTGAAGAAATTGACTCTACGAACAATTATGCGAAATTAAACAATGTTGAAACAGATACGATTATTGTTACTGACAACCAGTTTTCCGGTAGGGGCAGATTTAACAGAATATGGTATAGTACTAACGGCGAAGATGCGACATTCACAATTGTTAAAGACCTTCCGTTAATTATAGATGAAATTTATCTTGTCAATTTTTACGTATCTCTAATTTTGCTCAAAACTCTATTAGGTATTTCTGCGGGTTTAGAAAACAAACTTTTTCTCAAATGGCCAAATGATTTATTAATTAATTCACGAAAAATATCCGGAATTCTGACAGAAGTCAAAGACCTTAGTGAACCCCGGAAAACATTTATTATTGGCGTAGGAGTCAACCTCAACTCGAATGAGTTTAATGAAAATCTTGGTGATAAGGCAACTTCAGTTTTCGCTCAAAGCGGTGAGAAAACTGATAGAGAACAATTTATAATTTCATTTGTAAAGAATTTTTATGACTATCTGGATCATCTCAAACGATCTGAATTTCTTATCAAGGAATGGAAGAAACATTCCCGTTTGATTGGTTCAAAAGTTTCGTTCAAAATTTTTGAAGATTCCGAAAATTTGGCAGGTGTTGTGGATGATATTGATGTTGACGGTGCATTAATTCTAAGGTTTGATGAAAACTCAATAAAAAAATTTTATTCCGGCGAGATAAGCATAAACTATGAAGATTAAAAAAATCTTTGTTGTTGTCTTAGCATTGTCTATTTTTTCCATATCTTGTAATTCTTCAAGCATCAAATCGATTGAAAACTTCAACAATCAATATTTTCCATTGAAAGATAGGATGAACTTGAGATTCAGAAGCACACAGGATTCGGAGTTAACAAAAGTAAATGTTACGTTTAAATCTGAAAACGATTCTGCTATCATTTACAGTTTCGATAAGTTCCCGTTCATATGGGGAAGCGATTCGGCTGTAAACGTTTACATTACTCGATACGGTGAGATTTATTGTGAATTAAAAGGTCAGAATTTATTGTTTCTTGAATCTCCAGAAAAATTAACAAGCGGAAATTATTGGCATTCCAATGGTTGGAATATTTCTGTTTCGGAAATGAAGGAGTTAATAGTTAATGAGGAAAAATTTGTGGATGTAAAGAAAGTATCATATAACCTTTCGATTACATTTACAGCGGAGATATGGTTTTCGAAGGGAATCGGAGTAATTAAATGGGGATTTAATCGTGTTAATCCACCTAATCCTAATATGGAATATTTTAATTTGGTAACGTATTAAAATTGTACTGAAATTGTAATCCCGTAAAGTTAAATTGCTATTCCCTGATATGCCGAAGTGGTGAAATTGGTATACACGCATGACTCAAAATCATGTGAGGGCAACCTCGTGTGGGTTCGAGTCCCACCTTCGGCACAAGAATTGCTCATCCTTTAAATTCACTCCCTGTTTAATTCATCAGCTCAAATGCCTTGCACCGGAAATGTATGTTTGGTATTCGTACCGTTCCAATAAAAAATTTTATTATCTGATTCAGGAATTTATATGGGCTCTGTGTCTGTTTTTAATTAACTGTTTTCTAATCCTGAATTGGGAAATTACTTTTTAAAGACTCACAATTTGTATAAGTTTAAATAAATAAAAATAAAATTCTATGTGTGGAATAGTAGGTTATATTGGCAAAAAAAATGCCTATCAGATTTTAATTGACGGTTTGAAGAGATTGGAATACCGGGGATATGATTCAGCTGGGATTTCGATAATAAACAATAATAGTAAAATTGTTGCTTTCAAACAGAAGGGTAAAGTTTCAGAAGTAGAGAGTGCAATTGACAGTTCTGAATTCACTGGAAACATCGGGATTGGCCACACACGGTGGGCAACTCACGGAGAACCGAATGATGTCAATGCTCATCCGCATTTTGACATGGATGAAAACATTATCATTGTGCATAACGGTATAATAGAAAACTATAAAACATTACAGAAATTTTTATCCGGTGAAGGTTTTACAAACCGGTCAGAAACTGATACGGAGATACTGGCAAACCTTATGAATTATTATTACAGACAAACAAAAAATTTCGAACAAGCGGTAAGAAACTCTCTAAATGATGTTGAAGGCACATACGGGGTTGCATGTTTGTGCGCTAAAGAGCCGGATAGGATAATAGTTGCGAGAAAAGGGAGTCCGCTTATGCTTGGTGTCAGTATGGAGGAAATTATTATTGCTTCAGATGCTTCAGCTATTATCAATCATACCAAAAATGTAATGTATTTAGAAGACGGAGAAATGGCTGTTTTGACAAAGCAGGGCTTCCAATTAAAAACGATTAAAGATGAGGACATATACAGGGAGATTCAGGAATTGGATTTCGAGTTAAGCGAGATAGAAAAAGGTGGATTCGAGCATTTCATGTTGAAAGAAATCTGTGAACAATCAGATTCAATTCAAAACACGTACAGGGGAAGGATAAACTTTGATACAGGAGTCGCAAGATTAGGAGGACTTGAACCGGTGATGGAAAAAATATTAAATGCCAAACGGATTCTAATTACGGCGTGCGGAACTGCGTGGCACGCAGGACTTACAGGTGAATATATGCTTGAATCCTGTGCAAGGATTCCGGTCGAAGTTGATTATGCTTCAGAGTTCAGATATCGTAATCCGATTATATATCCGGATGATGTAGTATTTGTAATCAGCCAAAGCGGTGAAACGGCAGACACGCTTTCGGCATTGCGTGAAGCGAAAAATAATGGCGCAACTACTGTAGGAATTGTAAACGCTGTTGGTAGTACGATTGCTCGTGAAGTTGATGCCGGAACATACATCCATGCTGGCCCTGAAATCGGAGTTGCTTCAACGAAAGCGTTTACATGTCAACTTATGTCGCTTACATTGATTTCGATGATGCTCGCCGAAGCGAAGGGTGCGATGGATAGTGAAAATCTTAAACGAATTGCCGATGAAATAAAAATGCTTCCGGAAAAAATTCAGACAATGATTGATCGGCGCGAAGAGTACAAGTTTATTGCGGAGGAATTCAAGGATGCGAGAAACTTCCTCTATCTCGGAAGGGGTTATAATTTTCCTGCTGCGCTAGAAGGTGCATTGAAGCTTAAGGAAATATCATACATACATGCTGAAGGTTATCCGGCAGCAGAAATGAAACACGGTCCTATTGCGTTGATAGATGAGAACATGCCTGTAGTGTTTATTGCACCGAAAGATAAAACATACGATAAAATTATTTCAAATATTGAAGAAGTTAAAGCAAGGAAAGGGAGGATAATATCTATTGCATTCGAGGATGATGATCAGATTGCACAATATTCGGATTTTGTTCTTCGTGTCCCGAAAACTATAAATATTCTTACACCTATAATAAATAGTATCCCACTACAGTTTCTCGCATATTATATCGCTACCGCACGCGGTTGTAATGTTGACCAACCACGTAATCTTGCCAAAAGCGTTACAGTCGAATGATATAGTGAGAAATTAAGTTAAGATGATTTAAACCGTCAAACGGATTTTTCGGGTTGGCGGTTCTTATTTTAATTGTATCCGGTAATAGTATAGCTGCGATAGGGATAAACCATGAATATTTAAAATAACATTGAATGATTATATTTGCGTAGATGGGATTAATAAGAAATCGGACGAGAAAATTATTTTCAAAACTCGGATACGGAGTAACAAAATACCCCCACCCACGAGACAGGCGAAAACTTAACCAGTTTAAATTAAAAAAAATTGATCTGATTCTCGATATCGGCGCTAACAAAGGTCAATTTGCAGATTACATCCGTGGGATAGGTTTTGAAGGAGATATAATATCGTTTGAGCCACTAAGGACAGAGTTTGAAATTTTGAAGAATGCTGCGGATAGTGATCCGAAATGGGAATGCGAAAATTTTGCATTTGGAGATTTTGACGGAACTGCTGAAATTAATATTGCAAATAATTCAAGCAGTAGTTCATTAATGAATATGAGTGAAAGTCATATTTTGGGAGCGCCCGGTTCTTTTTTTGTGGATAAGCAGAATATTGAAGTAAAGCGGTTGGACACTTACCTGAACCAGACAAAAGTTATTGAAAACAAAAATACCTTTGTAAAAATAGATGTACAAGGTTTTGAGAGAAAAGTCATTGAAGGTGCATCTGATTATTTGAAGAAGTTTACGGGGATACAACTTGAACTTTCTTTTATCGAGTTATATGAAGGTGAGACTACCTTCGGTGAGTTTCTGGAAATCATGAAACAAAACAATTATTTCCCCGCGTTTATAGAACCTTGTCTCATCGATTCAAGAACCGGCAAACTTCTTCAGGTTGATGTGATGTTTTTTAACTCAACTGTTAATTAGTGAAATTTTTTTAAGATCGCGATATAAACTGTTTATGAAAAATTTCGGTAGGCTTTTTGTAAAACTAAAGATTGAATTGTGAATTTTTTCTATTATTTTGAATCTTTATTATAGTTGCTTAATTAAATCCACACTAAAGAAAATTTAATTTGCTAACGAAAATAAATTTTTTCTTTCTTTTTATTTTTCTATCTGCATTTTTTTGTGCCGGTAAGATAAGCGCCCAACCGGATCTTGAGAAATTAGGTGTTGAAGATAAGTTTGGTAACACCGGATACGCATATTTTAATTTCGGTGATGCTAATAAGGTTAATATAGAGGTTAGTGTATTAGGCTACGTAAAGAACCCCGGTCGTTATTTAATCCCGGAAGGAACGGATTTTCTGACGTTGTTGACTTTTTCCGGTGGCCCTCTTGTTGACGCGGAGATGAATGACGTAAGATTAGTCAGATTGAAAAATGATACGATTGGTATTTTGCAGGATCAGATAATCAAAATTAATTATAATAACCTTTTTTGGGAAGAAAATGTATCAACCCGTGATTTAAGTGTAAATCCTGTTTTGATGCCGGGTGATATAATAATTCTACCAGGTGAACCTCGTTTGTTCTTCAAAGATAAATTTTCAATTATACTATCAATTTCGACAACGCTCATTTCATTGGCAATTCTGATGATTAACATTCTGGACAGGACAAATTAATTACACGTAATGGTTAAAAAAAGCCGGGACAAAGACAAACATAATATAGATATTCTAAAGGAATTTATCGGGATTATCAGAGTGGACTGGATATATGTTCTCCTGATTTTTCTCGGTGTATTGCTTACTACAGTATTTTATGTTCTAAATGCTCGCAATATATACGAATCTACAACTGTTATAAAAATTACGAAACCTCAGGGAAGTATCCTCACCTCAAGTCCGATCCCTGAATTCCAGGATTTCGGTTTTCTAAGCGATAGATATATATCAAACGAAATTGAAGTTTTAAAAAGTTTTTCAATCAGAAGCTTAACGGCAAAAACTTTACTGGACTCTGCAGAAGCCAATGGTAATATTTCATCATTTTACCATTTGTTGAATGACCCGGATGATTTAAGTAAAGGGTTAAAAAATGAATTTGAAATTGCAAAGATGTTAAAACAGGTAGTTCAGGTTGTTCAGAAAAAGGGGCTTGATGTAGTTGACCTGAGCGTTGAGAGCCCTTCACCATACGAAGCAGCAATTATTTGTAATGCATACGCGAAAACATACAGCGATTATAGTCTTGAGTTCAGTCGGCTCGATCTTACGAATATCATAAACTATCTAAATACTGAGAAGGAGAAAAAGTTCAGAGACCTTAAATTATCTGAGGCAGCTCTTGAAGATTTTCAACAGAGGGAAGGCGTTGTTCAGCTTGATGTTCAGGCCGATGAACTTGTAAGAAGTTTGAGCGCAATTGACAAGGAAAAAACTATGACGAGCATTGAACTTGCTGCAAATGAGAAGAAATATTCCGAACTATCTCAAAAAATTGATGAAATTGACCCTAAGTTGAAAGTGTATCTCGAGAGCGAAATCTCAAAAGGATATTTACCCGAGCTCCAGAAGCAAATTGCGCAACTTGAAATTGAACGTGAACTACAACTAAGTATTATCAGTAACGACAGGGTAAGGCAAAAAGCAAAGGAAGAATATGATAGAAAAATTTCCAGCTTGCAGGAATCGTTGGATAAGAATGTAAAATCGTTGGATGCAGGAATGTACGTTATGACCCCGGAAGAGCGCCGTGAAATGGTCTGGGAATTGGTTAAGACCGGAGTAATGGTTAATTCTGATCGCATTAAAAACCGGGTGTTAGGGAATTACGTTAACGAATACGAAACACGATTTAATAAACTCCCCTCACAGATTATAGAATATGCGAGATTGGAAAGAGATAAACTCACGAACGAGAAAATTTATATTCTGCTGGAGGAAAAATATCAGGAAGCATTGATTAATCAGAACGCAAGAATCGGAAACGTTACTATTATCGACCCGGCGTTCGAGTCCTTACTCCCGTCAAAACCGAACAGAGTATTTCTTTTAGTAAGTGGTGCTGTATTTGGATTGATACTTGGTATTGGTTTTGTCATAACAAGGAACTATTTAGACAAGTCTATCAAAACTCCCGATGACCTGGAAAACAACGGCTACAGCATTCTTGCGTGGATACCGTCAATTGATATTAAAGAAAAATCCGATTTATCAAGCCCTGATGAATTCATAGTTGCCAGTGATGCAAAATCATCAATCTCGGAGGCGTTTAAGGTATTGCGAACGCGCGTGCAATATGCTAAAATTGAGGAAGAACCATTGAAAACTATTTTGATAACAAGTACTATTCCGGGTGAGGGTAAGACTACCGTTGCTGTTAATCTTGCGGGAAGTTTTGCGCTTGACGGGAAAAATGTACTGTTAATCGATTGTGACCTTAGAAAACCCAGAGTTCATTCTGTAATGGGTGTGAACAGATATCCCGGTTTAACGGATTTATTATTCGGAAATAATGATTTGAGCGAGGTAATACGACCTACGAAATTTGATAACATGCACTTCATACCAAGTGGTACAATCCCACCAAATCCTTCAGAATTGCTCGGATCGCTACAAATGAAAAAAACTTTGGAAAATCTAAAAACACAATATGACATTATAGTACTGGACTCACCACCATCAATATCCGTAACTGATTCCGAAATTTTGTTTAAGATTACAGATGGCACATTACTTGTGGTGCAATCACTTAAAACGCCAATGGATGCATTCAGTAAAGTCTATGACAGGTTCAATTCTTTCTCTGAACCGAACCTGCTCGGCACGGTGCTAAACAATTTCAGTTACAAGAGGAATTACGGTTACTATTATAACTACTATTATTATTATTCCTCAGGTGAAAAACCAAATTAAAAAAGGTGAAGTTTATACTTATATATTCCTGTTAGCTTCCGCATATTTTTTGTTCATTCAACCTTTAATTTTGTTTTTCTTACCATCCCTACCTTCTAAACTCAACCTCGGTTTCAATTTTTTAGTGGTATTATTTGCATCAATTCATTTGAGGGAGAAATTTTCTTTTGTAGTTATTGTTGCTCTACTTATATTGCTGGTATTACTATCTCTGTTCTGGACTTCTTTGAATCCTGGTATCCTTGTGCTCGGAGTACTCAATTATTTAACAGCATTTTTGACAATCGCTGTAATGCGCAACCTGAGTTTAACAAATGGTGTTGTTAAGAAATTTTTTAATCTGCTCCTTTTCGTTGCAGTAATCCAATTTCCGGTTAATTTAATTTTAATGTTTTTGTTGATCAATAACCATAAAATCTGGATTGTTGATATTGCAATGGGGACGTTTGGAAGCTACGGTACAGGGGCGTTGGCAATATTTTTATTATTGATCTTGTTTGTTCTGTTTCTCAGGAAAAGTTGCAAAAAAAGTTATCTATACTGGTTATTGATATGTCTGTTAACTTTTTCAATAATTACTTGTCATAGTGGAGGCGCTATTATAATTCTTTTTTTTGTAATAGGTGTAAAGATAGTGTTAGGATTTGAGAAAAATGCTGTTCTTAGAGGTTTTGTAATTATTTTTATCGCGATAATAAGTTCAATATTAATTTTGAAATTGTATCAGATTATTTTACCCGATGACAGGAGAGACGAATTTCAAAATTTCGGAAATGTTATCACATATACTCTCGGGCATTTTGCCGGAAATCTTCATGTGGTGGAAGTCGCTGACGAAGGGAATGACGGCGGAAATACAAACAAGATGAGCATTTTATACCGGACGGTTGATTACGTCAATGAAAACGGTAATTTGTTAACGGGTACTCAAACCGGGTCGCTTTTCCCTTATTTAAAGACTAACATCAATTCCATTGATTCGGGTTATATGATTGACAAAGCATTCCCGGATTTTTACATACAATACAGAAACGGCTATGCAGTAATTCTCGGAGAATCCGGATTAATTGGGTTAGTCATTTTAACTGCAGGTTTAATTTTTATGTTGTATAGAAAAGAATATCTGAAAGAATCCCGACAAATTATCATCAACAGGACGTTATGGATATCGGTATTTATAATTTATAATTTCTACATGTATTCGTATTTCAATTATCAGTTCCTGTTTCTCTGGTCATTTTTGTATTTTAATCTCAGCACGTTAACTCAAGAAGAGGCGAACCTGATTTAATGGAGAAAGATAGGTTCATATCTTCCAATCTCTCAACCATCTTAAAGAGAAATGCCATTGGTTCGCTGATTATCAAAGGCATTGGTTTTTTGCTTAATATAGCTATCATTCCTGTTTCACTAAATTTTGTCGGTGACGAAGTTTACGGAATCTGGATTACTCTTTTCTCCATCATAACATGGTTTACGCTGTTCGATGGAGGATTTGGCAATAGTCTGCGGAACCGCCTTGCCGTCAACCTTGCTAAAGGTGAGATTGAAGTCGCTACCGGCTATGTTACAACTTCATATGTTGCACTTGGAACAATAATGATCGTGTTGTTATTTACATTTTTTATTGTAAATAATTTTCTCTCATGGGATGAAATATTAAATACCCGTGCATTAAGTTCGCAATCGCTCGCAAGTGTTACTTTAGTTTTGTTTTCGTTTTTTGCAGTAAATATGATGTTAGGAAATATAACATTCATAATGCTGGCAGACCAGAAAACGGCAATGAGCGGAGCGATAAGAGTCCTCTCTAATCTTATTACACTTGGTATTTTATTTATCCTTCAGGGAAAAGTTGACGGTAGCCTGATGTTGCTTGTCCTTGCTGTGGTGATTCCCAATAGTTTTGTACTTCTCCTGTTTACAGTGATATTGTTCTGGAATCGCTATAAACCTATAAGACCGAGAATTGGTATGTATAACAAACGATTACTAAAAGATCTTTGGTCATTAGGTGCAGCTTTTTTTGTGATTCAAATAAGTTACATAATCTTGTTTACGACTGATAATTTAATTATTACGAGATTATTTAATCCCTCTGAGGTAACTCCGTACAACATTGCCTACAGATATTTTAATTCGGTTGTAATGGTGTTTGGTCTGCTTACATCACCGCTTTGGTCAGCAATTACGGCTGCTTACGCAAATAAAAACTTTTATTGGATCAGGAAAGTAATTAACAAATCTCTGATACTTTTCGGTATGTTTTCGCTATGTGTAATAGTCATGCTGATTTTCTCAGATGAGATAATTTATTTTTGGCTTGGGCGAGATTTAAAAATAGATTTTTGGTTGAGATTTATGATGGCATTATACTCAGTTGTTTATATGTTCAACGCAATATTCATTTATTTTTTAAACGGTACGGGGAAAATCAGATTGCAATTAATTTACAGCATAGTTGCGGGAGTAGTAAATATCCCATTGTCCATAATTCTTGCAAAGTACACATCGTTAGGTGTAACGGGAGTAATTGCAGCTACCTTAACATTACAGGTTTTAGCAACACTCTGGATTCCATACCAATATTATTTAATAATTAACGGTAAAGGAAAGGGAATTTGGCTGAAATGAATTCTTCAGGAATGTTAAATTGTAGCAATGAAAGTATTGTGGTTAAGTCCATATCCATATCCCGGAAATGACCAACATCCATCATATTGGATTACTGAATGGGCTGATTTTCTTGCACAAAATTCAGGGCTGCAAATTGATGTTGTAACCTTATCTCCGTTAGCGAAGGGAATTACGGAGAGTTTAACTAAATCCGGATACGCGGTTACATACTTGAAAGTCCCGCGTGGGTATTTTGACCTTGCTACATTTTATAAAATTACAATTTCCAGACTTAGGAATTATGTAGAATCAGTGCAGGGTAATTACGATTTAGTTCACGTTCATGGAATTGAAAATTTGTATCATTCTGCTTGTGTAAACTTAAATTTACCGGTAATTATTTCTATGCAAGGTTCTGCATCAGAAAGTATAAAATATTTTAAGGGTACTCTAAAGCAGAAGGCTCATTTCAGATTACGTAGTTATTACGAAAAGAAATATCTCCCTTATTTCAAAAATTTTTTTTGCAGGACTAAGTGGGACACGCAGTTTGTAAAATCCAACACTTCATCACCATTAATTTTCCATAACTGGGAAATGCTGCGGGACGATTTTGGCAATATAGCACCAGATGCAGATAGCAGGAAAATATTATTTACAGGCGGTTCAAATTTTTTGAAAGGTTTAAACACAGCGTTATCAGTTTTTAATCGGCTTTCAGAAACAGGGAAAAGCTTTCAACTTGTGATTACCGGTAAATGTAATGTTGAACAGATTTTGAATCAGATTAAAAGTAAATTTAAAAAAATAAATCCTGAGAATATTTCTTTTATGGGATTTATTGAAACGCAGGAGATGGTCAGGGTAATGTCGGAATCTTTTTGTTATATTCATCCGTCATTACTGGATAACAGCCCCAACTCAGTTTGTGAGAGCCAGTTAGCAGGATTACCGGTGCTCGCGAGTAACGTAGGAGGGATTCCATCTCTGATTGATGATGGCAGGACGGGATTTCTTTTAAATGGTAACATCAACACTTATGCGCAGAAGATCGAATTACTTTTCAACAACAGAGAATTGTGGAATTCAATCAGCACTGCAAGCAAAAAAAAGGCTAAAGTAAGGCACAACAAAGATAACATTTCAAAGATTACTATTGAGGCGTATTTAGAAATAATTAAACAATACAATTGCTAAGGTTATTATTCAGAATTTATTATGGTTCGAGGATAAGATTTTTTTCTATAATCGGAACACTATTTTTTAAAGTTATACTTAAAGCTTTCGGGGCGAAATTCGGACGAAACTTAAAGTGTGACGGATTCCCGATAGTCAGGCTAAAGCCAGATTCAAACGTAATCATCGGAGACAATTTCAGAGTCCACAGTTCGGAAGATTTCAACATAATCGGTAGATTTCACCGAACCGGAATTGTTACTGGTCATAATGCTTCCCTTATAATCCGTGATAATGTTGGTATCAGCGCTTCAACGATTGTTTGTTACAAGAAAATTGAAATCGGTAACAACGTTATGATTGGTGGCAATTGTGTGATTTACGACACTGATTTTCATTCGATAGATAACAAAATGCGAAGAGACCCCGCAACAAACATCGCAGCAAATTTCACTAAACCGGTTTCCATTGGTGACGAAGTATTTATTGGCGCACATTCAACTATTTTGAAGGGGACTGTAATCGGACGAGGAGCTGTCATTGGGGCAGGTTCTGTTGTAACTGGTAATATTCCCGAGTTTGAACTATGGGCGGGAAATCCGGCGAAATATATTAAGAAGATTCCATGATTTCTTTTAAAGATTATAACTATTACTTCCAAAAAATCTCCTCATATTTTATTCTCACTTTTATAATTGTTGTTACAGGATTCCCGTTTTTTTATACATCTGTAAAGTTGATTTTAGTCGGAATGGTGTTGTCCGGAATTTTATTCTTCCTTCTAAACAGAAAGATTGATAGTGTAGTAGTAGTGGTAATCGGCGCTTTTATGCTAATTGAAATTCTACAGGCAATATTCCTGCACACTTTCTCTCTGAGGACATTTGCGGGAACGTACGTCAGGCTTTTGTTTGCGTACTTTGTGGTAAAAATTCTCGGTAGAGATTTTATAGATGCTTATTCTGATATCATTGTTACTTTTAGTTTAATCTCATTTTTCTTTTTCGGTTTGTATTTTTTTTCTCCCGGAGCAACCGAGTTTATTGTAAATCATATTGCAATTCTTTTCGATGAAAGGTTGGAAGCAGACGTTACGGATTATTACCGTTACTTCCCGAATATTCTGATTTATTATTACAACGGTTACGGGGCTTTGCACGGTGATGAGTATTTCCGTAATTCAGGACCTTTCTGGGAACCCGGCGCATTTGCATGTTTTATTATTATTGCGTTACTTCTAAACATCCTTAAAGGTACAAATTTGTTTCAACTGAAAAATTTAATCCTAATAACCGCAGTTATAACTACAGTATCCACCGCGGGTATAATTGCACTTATGGCGATTTTGTTTTTCTATTTTTCAGTTTCTGAATATTCAAGATTAAAATTTGTGTTAATTTTTATAATTCCATATCTGATTTTTTTGATTTACTCAGAATTTGCGTTTCTCGGTGAAAAGATTCAGGAGAACATTATGTACGGACAATCCGTTTACGCGGATGCAACTACCTCACGGATTGGAAGCGCAATCATTGATATAAGGGATTTCATGAACAGTCCACTGGTCGGATGGGGAAGGGGAGAGATGCGTTACGGCGGGAGAGAGTATTCAATTTTTTCAGCTCAACAACATCGTAATAATGGTTTAACAGGTTTGCTTGCCATGTACGGATTTATCTTAACCGCAATTTATTTTTATATGTATTTCAGATCTTTTTCGGGCATCGTTTACCAATTCGAAAGACGGTCATTTTTTAAATATGCAGCTTTATTAGTAATTTTTATTATCGGATTTTCACAGTCGCTATTCATCAGACCTTTCTTTATGTGTTTCTTGTTCCTTTCAGCTGTTTATACGCTTAAACCTTATGAAACTGAAGATGAGACAGAAGATGTAACGGAAATTTCTGACAGTAACGACGCTTTATCAACTGTCGCGAAATAGTATCACTGGAATGACTTTAATAGGAATTGTTATCGCAACTCACAACAGACGGGAATTATTAAAGAATTTGCTAATATCAGTTTCGAAACAAAAATTATCTGACTCAATACAAACAAAAGTTTATGTGGTGGATGACGGCTCAACTGATGATACCGGGTCAATGCTTATCAACGAATTTGAGCATGTAGAGATAATAAATGGATCAGGAAATTGGTGGTGGACAAAATGTATGAACGAAGGGTTTAAAGCTGCCTTAGCGGATGAAGTTGATTACATCTTGATTTTGAACGATGATAACCTGATTCAGGAAAATTATCTTTCAACTCTTCTGAGCGATAAGTTACAGTTAGAGGAAAGTTCGATAATCGGTTCACTTTCAGTTTCACTTGAACATGAAGGGGTCATTGATTCTGGTGGGGTTAAGAATTTCAATAAATGGAATTTTAAAATTGATAATTATTTTAAATTCGGCGAACGATTGAACCAAGGTATTAAGGGAGTAAAACAATCTTGCATTTTATCCGGGCGTGGCACATTAATTCCAGAAGTAGTTTTCAGAAAAATCGGATTGTATGACGAAAAGTTAATCCAGTACGGCAGTGACGATGATTTCATATTAAGGGCTAGGAAAGCGGGATTTCCGGTTTACATCTCATTTAATGCGATTGTTTACAATCATTCTTCACTAACCTCTATAGGAAGGGGATTTAATAATGAAACTCTTTACGATTTAACGAAAAGTATATTTAACAAACATTCCTCGAATTCAATCTGTAAACATGCTTATATGTATTTCAAACACGGTTATAAAATATTTACTCCTTTATATGCTTTGATAACCACAGCTGCAACTTACCGGAATTATTTCAAAAGGAAAATTTGAATAGTCAACTCTCAACAGAAAAATGAACAGGCATTTTATTGTAACCACCGTGAAAAATGAAGAAGATTTTATAAGGAACACGCTCGATAGTGTTGTAACCCAAACTTTGAAACCAATTGAGTGGATTATTATAAATGACAACTCTGAAGATAATACTGAAGAAATTATTAGAGAATACGCAGCAAAATACAATTGGATAAGACCTATTAACAGAGAACAAAAGACGTCGACGCGGAAAGGTGGTGAGAATGTTGCGGCGATAATTCAATCGGGTATTGATATGATTGATTTGGTGAACGCAGATTTTGTAAGCAAAATTGACGGTGATCTTACATTGCCTGAAGATTATTTTGAGGTTATTGCCGAGACTTTTGAAGGTAATCAAAAAGCTGGTATAGCAGGTGGCAGATGTTACATATCGAAAGGAAATGATCTTATCCCTGAATTTGAAATTGATAATCAGGTACGCGGACCAATTAAATCCTATAGAAAGGATTGCCTTGTAAGTATTGGTGGTATTCCACAGCGAAAAAACTGGGATGGAATAGACGGTGTTTTAGCAGAATTCCAGGGTTGGGAAAATGTTATTCTTGATCTCAAGGTTGTACACCACAGGCCGACATCTTCACTTACAAATTCATCTTTTAAGAATTCGTTTCTTCTGGGAATGGATGAGCGAAAAACCGGATATACACTTTTACTTGCATTGTTAAGGTCGTATAATTTCGGGAAAGAAAGGAAATTTTCCTTTATTCATACGATTTTTTTTGTGTTCGGTTATTTATTCTCTATGGTTACGTTTAAACAATATTATTTTGATAAATCTTTCAGAAAGTTTTTGAACCAGCGAAAGTATTTATTGCTGAAATCAAGAATGTGCAAAGGATAACTTTATGAATTGTATAATTGATTATGGAATGGGAAATCTACGGTCGGTAGAGAAGGCAATTGAGCGGTTAAATAAAAAAGCGGTAATAACTTCAACACCGGACGCACTGAAGGATGCTGACAGAATTATTCTTCCGGGGGTTGGGAACTTTGCCGTAGGAATGAAGCATCTCAGAGATCGGGGGTTTTTTGAAGTGCTCAATCATTTGGTGCTCGAGCTGAAAATTCCAATTCTCGGTATTTGTATGGGTATGCAATTAATAACCAAACACAGTGAAGAGGGCAACGCTGAAGGATTCGGCTGGATAAATGCGATTACAAAAAAATTTCAGTTTAGTCCGATCGGATTAAAAATTCCTCACATGGGTTGGAATACTTTATCCATCAAAAAAAATGACAAGCTAATGGAGGGAATTGATAACCGGAATATGTTTTACTTTGTGCACTCCTATTTTATTAATTGCGAGGATGATAATGATATTTTATGTACCACAAATTACGGGAATGAGTTTGTTTCATCTTTCTCGAAGGGGAATATTTACGGTACGCAGTTCCATCCTGAAAAGAGCCATGATGCAGGATTAAAAATTATAAATAACTTTCTAAATATTCCTAAATGTTCCTCCCAAGAATAATACCGGTTCTTTTGCTGAAAGGAAAGGGGCTCGTAAAAACTGTCAAATTTGACAATCCGCGATACATCGGTGATCCGATAAACGCCGTCAAAATATTCAACGACCTGAAAGCAGATGAATTAGTTTTCCTGGACATTACTGCGTCTAAGGAGAAAAGATGTATTTCAGTAGAATTGGTGAGAGCAATCGGAGATGAAGCATTTATGCCGTTTGGAGTAGGTGGTGGGATTAGCAGATTAATTGAAATAGAAAATATATTCAAAGCGGGCGCTGAAAAAGTAATATTGAATACATTTGCAATTCTGAATCAAACCTTGGTTACTGAAGCTGCAAAAGTGTTCGGAAGCCAAAGTATCGTCTGTTCAGTTGATGTGAAAAAGAATTTGTTTGGAAAATACGAAGTATTTACAGAGGGCGGTTCGAAAAAAATTAAGACAAATTATCTTGACCTTGTAAAGCAACTTGAAGATAGCGGTGCGGGTGAATTAGTTATCAATTCCATTGACCATGACGGGAAAATGTCAGGTTACGATATCGGGTTAATAAGTAGCGTCTCCCAGCGAGTAAACATTCCTGTTGTAGCATGTGGCGGAGCAGGAACACTAATTGATATGAAGATGGCTTATAAGGATGGAATGGCGCATGCACTTGCTGCCGGTAGCATGTTTGTTTACCACGGTCCGAGACGTGCGGTTTTAATTAATTATCCGCCAAAAAATGAAGTGATGGGAATATTTAACGATAATATATCATAACCAATGGTTAATTCTGAATTGAAAATTTGTACACGTGGTATTTGGGATTCTACAATTCCCGGAATTACATTTGATGAAAATGGTGTCTCCAATTATGCGAAGATGTTCGATAGATTGTGTGAAACTTTTCCAAGAGGTGAAAGAGGTAAACGACAATGGGAAAGAATATTGAATGGAATTAAAACGTCAGCAAAAGGAAAGCGCTATGATTGCATAATTGGTGTTAGTGGCGGTACTGACAGTTCATTCCTTCTGCACATTGCTAAAAAAGAGTTTGGTTTAAATCCACTTGCAGTTAACCTTGATAATGGCTGGAATAGCGATATAGCAGTAAGAAATATAAAAAAGGTTACACAAGCATTAGACATTGATCTTGAAACTTATGTGATAGATTATGAGGAGGTTGTAAGAGTTCTGAGAGCTTACATGAAATCCGGATTGCCATGGATTGACGGTCCAACCGATAATGCAATCGCTGCTGTGCTTTATAAAACAGCTGCAAGAGAGCGCATAAAATTTGTTTTAAACGGGAGCGATTTCAGGTCAGAGGGTAAGCAACCTTCGGAATGGACTTACACAGATTCGAGACAGATGATGCACATCGTTAACAAGTTCGAAAAGGGAAGACTTAAGTCTTACCCCTATCAAACTTTGAGTAATCTTTTTATGGATACAATTTACAGGCAAATTAAATCATATCGTCCGTTTTACTACATTGATTATCAAAAGAAAACAGCACAGAAAATTTTAATTAACGAATATGGCTGGGAATATTACGGTGGTCACCACCACGAAAACAGTTTCACTAAATTTGCGATAGCATATTGGATGCCCAAAAAATTCGGATTTGACAAGAGAAAAATAACTTTATCTGCTCAAGTGCTTAGCGGTGAAATCACAAGGAATTCAGCAATTGAATTAATTAGTAAACCGCCGTACGATGTTGAAGATATGGAGCGGGATAAGGATTTCGTTTTAAAAAAACTGGAAATCAGTAAGAGTGATTTTGAGTCAATCTGGAGTACAACAAATAAAACGTTCTATGATTATCCTTCGTACTATTGGTTTCTAACACGATTTAAAAATTTATCTCAAAAGTTGATGAAATTTGTTTATCCAGAATCACCAACTATATATATAGAAAAGGAGAGCAGGTAATTTGAAAATATTTATGGACCTTGGTCACCCTGCTCATATTCATTACTTCAGAAATTTCGTTCAGATTATGAAATCTAAGGGGCATGAGTTTATGTTTACTGCAAGGGATAAAGATGTATTGTTTCCACTACTGGATTACTATGGTTACGAATATGTTTCCAGAGGGACAGGGAGCAAAAACCTTCTTGGAAAAGTATTTTATATCTTTAAAGCGGACAAGGTTATACTTGGTAATGCAATGAAGTTCAAACCGGATTTGTTTGTTAGTGTTGCTTCAATGTTTGCAGCTCATATATCGAAGTTACTTGGTAAACCACACATAGTTTTTGATGATACGGAAGTGGCAACTTTTGAGATAATGATGTACACACCGTTTACCGATGTTATTCTGAACCCTGGTTCATTTTGGAAGAAATATTCCCGGAAACAAATTTTTTTTGATAGTTTCCTGGAGTTGTGTTATCTCGCTCCTGAATATTATAAGCCGAATCCGGATGTATTAAAGAAATATGGTTTGACGAAGGACGAAAAATATTTTGTATTGCGTTTTGTTTCATGGGAAGCGAGTCATGATTTCGGACAGAAGGGATTAAGTTTTGAATTCAAGAAAAAATTGGTGGAAGAATTAAAAGGTTCGGGGAAAGTATTGATTTCGTCAGAAGCTGAACTTCCAACAGAGTTTGAAGAATTCAGGAAATCAATTAGTCCGTTTGACCTGCACCACCTCTTAAATTACGCTTCACTGTACGTTGGCGAAGGTGCAACAACAGCCTCGGAATGCGTAATGCTCGGAACACCTGCAATTTTTATTTGTACGAACAACGCAGGTACATTAATTGAGCAATCGAAATTGGGATTATTGCACAACTTTAGAAATTCCGATAAAGTATTGCAAACTGTACGAGAAATTTTATCCGATCCGGATTATAAAACTAAATTGAATTTAAAACGTGATGAAATGTTATCTAAAAAAATTGATATGACAAAGTTCATGGTTTGGTTCATTGAAAATTATCCTGACAGTAGAGATGAGATGATTCGAAATCCGGATTATCAATATAAATTTCAATTATCCCTTTGAATTTATAATACCATTAGTCTATTACTATAATTCCAATGTTTAAAATTTACGGATGATAATAAATTTTAACTGATTTGAATTTTTAATTTTACTAACTTACAAGTTAGAAATTATAATAAATACTATATTTGAAAATTAGGGATTACCATTACAAGGCTGGTCAGATTTGCAGCAGATGTATTATGGACGATTCAGTTCCCGGCATTCATTTTGATGGAAATGGTGAGTGTACGTTTTGTAAAATACACGACAGGATGGATAAAAAATATCCTATGAATTCTTTAACCGGTGAAGTCCTAAAACAAAAGGTTGAAGTTATAAAAAAATCCGCAAGGAATAAGAAGTATGATTGTATCGTAGGAGTTAGTGGTGGCAGGGATAGTACTTACACGCTTTTGCAAACGGTTCGGGCTGGGTTGAATCCTTTAGCAGTTCACTTCGATAATGGTTGGAATTCCGATACAGCGGTAAAGAATATTAAACATTCAACAAACAAACTTGGGGTTGACCTCTATACCCACGTTGCCGATTGGGAAGAATTCAAAGATTTGCAATTAGCATTTCTCAAAGCTTCAGTTCCTGACGGGGAAGTGCCGACTGACTGGGCAATTACTTCAACTTTATTCAAGGTAGCTTCACAGGAAAAAATTAAATGGATAATTGTAGGGCATTCGTTCAGGACTGAGGGTTCAACTCCGCTTTCATGGACTTATCAGGATGGGAAATATCTGAAATCAATTCATTCAAAGTTTGGAAAATTACAGGGAATAAAATCGTTTCCAATCATGACCATGACTCAGTTTCTGAAATACACTTTCATAGAGAATATTAAATTTTTTCGATTGTTGTATTACGTTCCTTATCATCAGGATGAAGTAACCGAATTGCTCCAAAAGGAACTTGATTGGAATGACTACGGGGGGAAACATTTTGAATCTACTTATACTTCATTTTATCAATCTTATATTCTGACAAGAAAATTTAACATCGATAAGCGGAAGCTACATTATTCAGCTTTAATACGCGAAGGGCAGTTAAACAGGGAAGTTGCATTGAAGAAAATACATCAGGATCCATTTTCAGGTGGTATAGAAATGATTGAATATAACTTAAAAAAACTCGGTTTATCTAATGCTGAATTCGAGCAGATCATGGATGCACCTGTGAAATCTTTTAAGCATTATTCTTCGTATTACAATTTTATTTTAAGTTTAAGAGTGCCAATGAGAATCGGAACGAATATCGGAATTATCCCGGAAGCAATTTATCAAAAGTATTTCAATTTTAATTATTAATGTAGTGTGTTCACACTAAGTGACATTGAAAATCTTGGTCTAAATGATGTAGAATTTCTTGGGGATAAAACTATTAAATTTAATTCCATTGCCTCAATAAGTAATTCACGTGAGGATTCAATTACCTGGATTAAATTAAAGAATCCTGATCCGTCAAAGCACCTCAATCAGACAAAGGCAGCAGTTGTAGTATGCGGAGTTGAAGTTGAACCCACGGCTGAAATTCTTCAAACGAAACTTATTGTAAGATGTATAGATCCGAAAAGCGTTTTCATTCGAATCGCGGAAAAATTGTTCAATCGTTCCGGTAGATTTAAAGGAGTTCATGAATCTGCAATAATAGATGCTGGTGCAATATTAGGTAAGGATGTTTTCATTGGTCCTAATACGGTTATCGGGAAATCAATTATTGGTGATAACGCTGTAATTTATGGGAACTGTTTCATTTTCGAAAATGTAAGGATCGGGAAAAATGTGAAAATTAATCCCGGTGTTGTTATTGGTGCGGATGGATTCGGTTATGCGCGAAACGATGCAGGTAAACTTGAAAAATTTCCACACTTCGGCGGCGTTGTGATTGGTGATAATGTTGAGATAGGCGCAAATACTTGCATAGACCGAGGGACATTGGATGATACTGTAATAGAAGACGGAGTTAAAATTGACAACCTCGTACACATTGCACACAATGTAAGAATCGGCGAAAACTCAATGGTAATTGCAAATGCTATGGTAGGTGGAAGTACGAAAATCGGAAAAAATTCTTGGGTTGCTCCATCAGTAAGTTTAATGAACGGTATTGATTTATCGGAAGGAGTAATTGTCGGCATGGGAGCCGTAGTTACGAAATCAATCCCGCCAAATGAAACGTGGGCAGGAAACCCTGCAAAAAAATTAGATGAATTTATAAAAATACAGAACAAATTAAAATCATTATGAACTTCGATCGAGTCTTAATTCTTTCACCTCACACTGACGATGCCGAGCTTGGTTGCGGCGGGTACATTACAAAGTTAATATCGGAAAATAAAACGCTTCTATGGGTAGTTTTCTCTACCGCTGAAGAATCTTTGCCGGATAATTTACCACCAGATACTTTAGTAAAAGAATTTGAGGCAGTAATGAAGTCGCTCAATCTTAAGAAAGATCAGTACCGGGTTTATAATTTCAAAGTAAGGCAGCTTCCTGATAACAGACAGGAAATTTTAGAAATATTAAACAATTTAAAAAATGAATTTCATCCAAGTCTTGTTATCGGACCTTCATTAAATGACTACCATCAGGATCACGCTGTAATTGCAAATGAAATGGTGAGGGCTTTTAAGACAACGTCAAGTATTATTAGTTATGAACTCCCCTGGAATCACCTTGAGTTCCGATCACAATTTTTCGTGAAACTCGATGAGGAGAATATGATAAAAAAAATTAGTCTGCTTAATAAGTATCAATCACAAATGTATATTAAACGTCACTATTTTACGGAAGATTTTATAAGAGGTCTCGCCCTCACCCGTGGCGCTCAGATAAATCATAAGTACGCTGAAGCGTTTGACGTTATTAGAATGGTAATTTAAATTTTTTAGGGTGAGATACATAATTTTCTTAGTAAAAATATTTTTTATTACTTCCACTATTTATTCACAGATTGAGTTAGTACCGGTCGAGAATCCTGTATATGAATATCTCAAACGAATGCAGTTGAAAGAATTGATTTCCTTCAATTCGTCCGACATTCCAATCTCACGCAGCAAAATTGCTTCTTACATTAAACAAATTGACTCTAAATCAGAAAATTTAACAATTGTTGATAAGCAAATTTTAAATGATTTGAAAGTTGAATTTCAATATGAGTTAACAGGTTTACTTGATAATACACATGGAATCTTTAACAATGGTGATTTAAATCTATTCAACGATAAAAAGCAAAAATATTTATACTCATTTGCAGACTCGAACGCAAGTATTTTTTTTGACGGAATAGGTTCTCTTCATTACGGGGTATCGGGCGGTGATACGATTGAAAAGAAATCTTTGGGTTTCGGTAAGATCGGATTCAGATTGCGCGGAACAATTTTAAATTCAATCGGAATGTATCTGAGGGCCGATAACGGAGTAGTCGTTTCAGGGACACGAAACGATAAATATCTTGGAACTTCAAACGATCCCAAATTGGTTGCGAATGGAAAGTATATGGGCGATGGTTTCTTTGAAACCTATGAGGGGCATCTCAGAGTTGCGACTAAAAATGAAATTTTTTCTGCGATTATTGGTAAAGAGTCTGTAAAAAATGGTTTCGGATATATTGATAAGTTATTCTTATCCGATAATACAGTCTCATTTAACTTTATTGGATTTAATGTGAACTATAAGGCGATAGATTACAGCTTCAAGTATTCAAGTCTCAAAGGTGATTCTCTGGGGAGAAGAGATATCGAAATGAAAAATTTAGTTTCACACAGATTAACGATTAAATTATCAAATCAATTCAGGTTTGGTATATTCGAATCGCTTATAACAGTTGACAGACCGTTCAACATTACTTATTTAGTACCAATGAGTTTGATAAGGGCTGCAGATTATAACGCAGGCGGAACTCAATCTGATCTGAACAACGCATTGCTTGGATTTGATGCAGAATTTATTCCTAAAAAAAAGTGGGCAATTCAGGGTTCGTTACTAATTGATGATTTAAACTTTTCACGTTTGTTTAATAACGTAAGAGATGACGGGAGACCGGGAAATGATAACAGGTTCGGGTTCCAAATTGGAACAATCTGGACTGATGCTTTCTCAGTTCCTGACTTTACGGTGGCTTTAGAATACACCAGATTGAACCAATTTGTCTATACCCACAGAACAAATAAATCCCAATATACGAACTGGGGACTACCACTTGGTCACATGCTCTCACCGAATTCGGATGAAATTGCTTTAAAACTGAATTACAATTTTTCATCCAGATTGAGTTCGATACTTTTATTTCAATATCAAAGGTCTGCAAAAGGAATAGTCATAGAGAATGATTCATTAGTTCGAAACTACGGTGGAGATATCAACAGAGGCGACGGCGATATTTTGTTCCCGGTAAATTTTCTCGACGGTAACAGGATTAACCGCTATTTGTTTACATTCAATCTGACGTGGCAACCCATTAGACAATACTTCATTGATTTAAAATTTTTCTACGGTATAAATGATAAGCTTTACAATAATACAAAAACTAATCTGGTTTACAGTTTCATGAATTTCCGGATTGATTACTAAATTTATAATTGCGTTCAGGTAAAACAGACCTCAACGGACAAAGCCCCTCAATTCAGAGAATTACACCTTTCATTTCTACAATCGGATTCATTTTAAAGGAAATACTAATTTACACATTAAAACAGCCTCTTACTCTTTCAAAGTTAAATCAAATATTATTGCCGGAAGTTTAAATAAATTCAATTACGCAATAAATTATGTTGATTACAATTATATAATGTAGTTTTCCAAAATTTTTTTTATATTTGTATATTCACCGGGGAAATATCGAACTAAAGTCAAATGAATTGGAATCCGTAAATGAATATGATGTAAATGTAAACAAACCCTACACCCTCCGTAACATTTTTATTAAACATGCAGGTGAAGAAGTCGCCTCATTCCTATCACCATTTTTTTCTTTTTATTCCAATGATTGTGTAATTTTCAATACCGGTGATTATCTCAACGTTGAATTTCACGACAGGCGGATTTGTGAGATAATTAATCTTGAAAAGGTAAATAACGTTCGTTATATAAATAAATTTTTCGAAGCATCTAATACTAAATTATTAGATAATGGATATATCGCCGGAAGGGTTGAAACATACTCACAGCGGCGTAGAAGAATACTAAAAAACCGAAATAAACTGGTTTCTTACACGCATTACTTTTTGGATTTTGTATTAAATCGCGTGTTCCCAAAATGGAAACCAACGAGGTCAGTTTATTTTATGATTACAAAAGGAAGAAACCGGGTAATCTCAAGGGCTGAATTATATGGGCGTTTGTATTCTTGTGGGTTTACATTTATTGCGGAACGCGTAATTGACAATTACCTTTATTATATATTTCAAAAGAAATCTTTACCAACGTACGATAAAGAGCCCACATACGGTCCGTTTATAAATTTACGACGTATCGGGAAAGATGGTAAAATAATTAAAGTTTATAAGTTGAGGACGATGTACGCATTTTCCGAATATCTTCAGCAATTCGTTTACGAACGGAATAAGCTTGAGATCGGAGGTAAATTTAAAAATGATTTCAGAGTAACTCAATGGGGTATGTTGCTAAGGAGACTTTGGCTTGATGAACTTCCAATGCTCTACAATCTTATTAAGGGTGACATGAAGTTAGTCGGAGTAAGACCACTAAGCAAGCATTATTTTAGTTTATACTCTGAAGACGCAAGGAAGAGAAGGATTAAATACAAACCCGGTTTAATCCCACCCATGATTGTAGATATGCCTAAAACAATTGATGAGATTCAGAAGAGCGAGTTTGATTACTTTGATAAATACGATAAGCGTCCCTTTTGGACAGATTTTAAATACTTCTTTTTGGTGTTCTACTCAATAATTGTAAAACGAATCAGAAGTGCATAAAAAATTCTAATCAGATAATAAAAAAAGGCGACCTTTTCAGATCGCCTTTTTTGTTATTTCATTTTGGATTTAAAAACTACCTTTTTAACGTTAATGGTTTCGAACCGAAGTTGAAGTTCATTCCCAGTTCTAATCCAACCCAGCCGATAAATCTGATGTAATTTGATCCACCTTGACCGTCGCCGTCATTAAGGTTTAAATTACCGGGAGTATTGTCGTTATCGTTTAAAATCGGATTTATGAGTTTGTATTTACCTGCGAGGTTAAAAGCCATATCGCTTTTGTCGCCGAAAGTGAATTCAACTCCTGAAACAAGTTCAAACCCTATTCTGAATGCATTCTCATACCCTTTCGGATTGTTACCTGCATCTGTCTGAATCATTGTTCCGTTCACACCGAGTCCGATGTATGGTCTGTTCTTACACCTTGCGCCAAATACGTATTCATATCCGATTGAACCACCGATCATCGTGTATGAAGTGTATGGTACATTAGAAGGAATTGTAGTAAAGAACGACTTTCCTGTTTCAGAGGAATTAGTGAATTGGTCGTAATTAACGCCTACGGTTAATCGGTTATTTTTCCATTTATCCAAACCGAATTTAGCGTGAAGTCCGATTCCTCGTCCCCACAATGCACCGTAATTTTCACCGCGAGCGGCACCAGACATTTGACCGGTAAACTCGTTTGTTGCGAGGTTACCGTGTAAGGTTAATCCAATTGTAAAATCTGGAGCTGAAATAAGTTGTGCTTCGGACTTAAGGGAACTCATCCCGACCAACACAACTGCAAGTATTAAAATTAATTGTTTTTTCATTTTTGAGAGTTTTTAATTTTTAAAATTACTTGGTTCTTGGTCTCCAGGTTCGTTTCCTTGGAGTAACCGTTTTAAGATCTTTGCAATTCTTAGCATCAGGTATTCTAAGTACCTGTCCAGGATAAATCAGGTTCGGGTTTTTAATGGTTTTTGGGGTCCTTGGTGGCGCTGAAATAACACCATTTTTATTTGCTTCCCAAATGACCGGCCAACACCTGCCGTTACCATATTTACTTTGAGCGATTTTATACAAGCAGTCACCTTTGACTACTGTATATTGACCAGTAACTTGCTCAACTTTTCCTTCACATTGCTCAAGTTTTGTTTTCATTGCAAGGTACCTGTCCCAGAATTCAGGGAGACATCTGATCTTTGATGCCTCAATTTGATTGAAGTACTTTGTGCGAATCTCAGCTGCTGACTTTGAATCTTTGCAAGCGTTAATTAACTTTTCTGCTTCAGCAAAATTCTTCCTGAATGCATCAACACCATTTTTATCCGAACCGACTGCTGCGTACAACTGAGCTTCCGCATCGTCAAGTTCTCTATCTTTTGCATTAAGTTCTGCTTTCAGTTTTGATATGTCAGCATCAAGAGCGCTTAAGATCTTAAGGAGTGAATCCTTCTTGCCTTGCCAGTAGTTCCATTCATCCCAGTATAACATTTGTTCCTCATCGCCACAACAACCCATGTTGTCGAGCTCAGTCTGGGAGTGCAAATTTTTAACTGACAATCCTAAAACAAGAAGAGTCAAGATTAATAAAGAATTGAAAATTTTCATTGATTGCCCTCTTTAAAGTTTATGCAAAATAAAAAAAATTTACCTTTTTGCAAATGATAAATTAAATGCTTGTTAATTTTTTAATACAACATTCTGAAATGAAATTTCGTCATTTCATAATCCGGTATTATATACACTATGTATAATTTAGTGTACACTTTGGTTTCCACGCTTTCTGTTAGGCTCCGTCCTTTTTCTATCATGACTTAAGTACACAATTAAAAAAATTATACCTGCGATCCAGATTATATCCGGTAACTGCATAGCTGAAATTGTCTATTAAATTATTTTAAAAGTACCATTTTTATTGTTCGGACTTGAGTGTCATTCCGGAGGACAGAATAATATATTCCCCCAGGTAATCCGGTTGCATCCCACAAGATTTCATATTCTCCGGCTTTCATCGGTGAATTAATTAACGTTGCAACTATCCTTCCCGTGGCGTCATAAATACTGAGGTTTACAATAGCTGAATTCATCGGGATATTGAACCTCAGTTTTGTTTCAGGATTAAAAGGGTTAGGAAAATTTTGTTCAAGTGAAAATTCTTCCGGGATAATTTCCGATATTGGTTTGATATCAACCGTAAGAATCGGAGTTCCGTAAAAAACTCCTTTTTCAGTGGACAACAATACTTTGCTATTTGGCGTAATGGATGCAATGTTAATATTATAAACTTCCGGAAGTCCGCTATCCGCCCAGTACCAGTGAATTCCCCCGTTGCTCGAACCATATAATCTTTTCGTGTTCGGGTCAATCGAATATATCTTGTTCGTGTTTTGAAAATCAATGTAAAGCAAATATATCTGAAGTCTGGGATAGATGTACTGATAAATGATATCCCAGTTATTCCCGAAATCATTTGATGTATAAAAACTTGCTGCACCACAATATAACTTCCCCGTTGGATCGGAAGAAACGTCATGAAGATATTGTGCAGGTTCAAGTATCGGCGCAATGTCCGTCCATGTTGACCCTAAATCAGTTGACCTGAAAAGGTTTGTGTTTACTGAGTTTGAAGGGATAAAATAAATATCAGCCGGAGCGCCATCGTTGAGCTTCAGGTTCCAAAAATATGATGATGAAGGTTTATTGATTAAACCCCATGTATCACCGTTATTGGTTGATCTGCCGAGAATAAATGAACTGGATACCTGATTAAACCCTTTTGCAAAAATTATCTCATCATTTTGATTCATTACATAAATCTCGTTAAGTGTTCCAAGCGCTGATACATTTTTATCTATCCAGTTTCTACCTGCATCGGTGCTTATGGACAAACTTGAAAAATTGGATACGTAAATTTTATTGTGATTTTGATTGCTAATAGAGAGCGAATTAGGGTAGAAGCCGCCTGTCCCATGAATTAATGTCCAGTTTGCACCCCCGTTATTTGTCCTGAAATACCCGCTTTGATCCCATGCATAGAAAGTTTCATTACCTGTGTTTTTAATCCCTTCAGGTTCAATGTTTTTATATCCGATTGAAGTAAAATTTTGTCCCTGATCAGTGGACAAGTAAATCCCTGAATAATAACCGGAGAAATAGAGCTTCCCGTCAATAGTTGAACGAATATTGCTCCCCGTTACAGCGTTACCGAAAATACTTTCCCATGTTATGCCTCCGTTCGTTGAGCGATGAACGGATTTTGGTGAGTTCATGTACCAACTCAAGATGTAAAGTGTATTTGTGAATTGTTCGTCAATAATAATTTTCTTCGGAAAAGAAGTTGCCTGATTATAATATGCTGCGAAACCGGAAGTACCGCTATTGCTGACATAAACTGAATCATCAGCTGCAATGATTATACGTTGGTTATTTTTGAAAGACACAACTCCGCACACTCCTGTGAGTAATCTTTCAGTGAACCTGATCCTCTGCCATGTATTTCCAAAATCTGTGCTTTTACTCAGATAGCCTGAATCGGAAAGTGTATAAACAACACTGGGTTCAGTTAAAGATGTCATCAGACTTTTGAAAGTGCCGTAAACGCTCAATGAATTATCAATCACATGCCATGATGTACCCAAGTCAGTAGTTCGTATCACTATCCCGTCTATTTTGATGCCATAGGCAATTGTATTACTCCCTGGAGCGAACTTTAACTCAATTAAATCCACAATCTGTGCGCCTGCCCAACTTAAGCCGCCATCGAAACTTTTTGAATTGTTGGTTAAAATTATGTTCGGATCATTCGTTGAAATTGAAATTACATTCGATCCTACTCCGCTTACATTTTGCCAGTTTAATCCTGAATTAGTTGTTCTAAAAATACCTTCACTACCTGTTGCCAACACTATGTTACTGTTGCCTGATACGACTTCGAAATCATTGACCTGCCCCTTAAACGGACCGTATAATTTAGACCAGTTTTGAGATTGTGCTGAAGCGAAATTTGAAATAAATAAGTATATTAATAATGCAGCTAAAAATTTCATAATCAGATTATCATGCAAAAATTATACCGTTTAAAATAAGACTTTATTCAATCTTGGTTCTGCTTTTACCATCAACGAATCAGCAAACGCATTCCTATTGTTTTTTAAAAATGAGAAATAAGCTGTAATACCTATCATTGCAGCATTATCGGTTGAGTATTCTGTAGATGGTACAAATACATTGTATCCACTTTTCCGCAATTTAAAAAACTCTTTCTTAAGTAGTGTGTTTGCAGAAACACCACCGCAAACAGCAATATTGTTAATTCCAAAATCTATTGATGCACGTACAGTATTGTTTAACAATTGTTTCACGGCTGCGGTTCTAAACGATGCTGCAATATGCGGTGTTATTTCCCCTCTATCCTGACTTGACATTGTTTCATAACCGGTATTTTTAAGGTAGTACAGGAGAGCGGTTTTCAATCCGGAAAATGAAAAGTTATATTCCTCTTTATTCTTAAATTCCGGAATGGGAAATTTGTGAAAATTTTCATCACCCATCTCCGCGATTCTATCAATAGCAGGTCCGCCCGGATACCCTAACCCAAGCATTTTAGATGCCTTATCAAACGCTTCACCTGCAGCATCGTCAATTGTTGACCCGATTATCCGATGGTTGAAGTAATCATTTACTAAAACGAGTAATGTATGTCCACCAGACACAATCAAAGAGAGGAAGGGGAATTCGGGTTCTCGTTCTTCGAGGAAAACTGAATAGACGTGAGCATGAATATGGTTCACCGGTACGAATGGTTTCTCGAGTGTGGCTGCCAATGACTTCCCAAAGTTCATACCTACGAGTAGTGCACCTATCAGTCCTGGTGTGTAGGTTGCAGCGACGACATCAACATCATCCGGTTTAAGCCCGGATTTTTCGAATGCAAACTTTGTTACATTCATTATATTCCTAACATGTTCTCTTGAGGCTGTTTCAGGAACTACTCCGCCGAACTTATTATGTGAAATTTGGGACGAAATAATGTTTGCAAGAGGTCTCTTCCCTTCCAACAGGGCAATACTGGTTTCATCACATGAAGTTTCAATTGCCAATGTTCTGATCATTACCAAAAATCCTGAATTGATTTTAAATTAGAAATCGAAAAATCTTTGCAGGTTAACGAATGAACTTTTAGTCCAATCAAGTGTTAGAAATTTCGTATTGGGTTATTAATTTCCATAGAGGAATATTCTTGTTATTTTAAATTTTCAAAATGCAACATTACAAAGGTTTCACTTTATTTTTCTTTTTTCTGGTAACGTTCTTAAACTCGGGTTTACAAGTTTACTCACAGGCGAAACTTTTAATTCCCATGGAGCTTGAGCAGACCGATCATTTGCGGGCTTATGGTGTAGCATACAGACATTTGCTTTCTGGGAGAGAGTTAGATTGGCTATTGAACTACAGAGGCGGAGCATTCATGTTCGATTATTCACCCGAGCTTGAAGCGGCCTGCAACGAAAAAGGTGTTTATTTTGAAAAGATAAATGGAACTGTTGCAGCACAAGTTTACGCAGAAGTACAGAGAGAAGATAAAAATATGGAAGTAATAAGATTGGAAAAGGTCGCGAGGATTGCTGTTTATGTTCCGCCTGATACCCCTCCATGGGATGATGCAGTTCAGCTTGTGCTTGAATATGCAGAAATCCCTTATGATACACTTTGGAACGAAGAAGTTTTAGCCGGTGAATTAAAGAAATACGATTGGTTGCATCTCCATCATGAGGATTTTACAGGTCAGTATGGAAAATTTTTTGCCACTTTCGGAACAGCTCCTTGGTACATAAAACAGGTTAAACTTTACGAAGAAACTGCAGCCAAACTCGGATTTAAAAAAGTTTCACAGATGAAACTTGCCGTAGTAAAAGAGCTGAACAAATACATCTATAACGGTGGTTTCCTTTTCACGATGTGTTCCGCAACCGATACGTACGACATAGCTCTTGCAACTCAAAATACGGATATTTGCGATGCAATGTTCGACGGCGATCCATTCGACCCTGAAGCAAACGGTAAGCTTGATTACGATGAATGCATTGCGTTCAGGAATTTTAAAATTAATCTGAATCCATACGTGTATGAATATTCCGACATAGACGTTACAAATGAAATTTTTACATTGGGGGAATCACAGGATTATTTCACGCTGGTTGATTTTTCAGCAAAAACCGATCCTGTACCGACCATGCTGAATCAATGTCATACCGCGTTGATTAAAGGTTTCATGGGACAGACGACCGGATTCCGGAAGTCATTTCTGAAACCTGGTGTAACGATACTCGCGATGAATGAGGGGACTGAATTTGTACGATACATTCATGGAAATTACGGCAGGGGAACGTTCACTTTTTTGGGTGGACACGATCCGGAGGACTATACTCATGCTATCGGAGATCCGCCAACGGAATTGAAGAATTTTAAAAATTCTCCGGGTTACAGATTGATTCTCAATAATGTACTCTTTCCGGCAGCCAAGAAAAAGAAACTTAAAACCTGATGAAATATTGTCTTTTTCTTTATTTTGCTTTAATCTTTTTAACAGGTTGCAGGAGCGAAAATGCACCTCAACTCAGAGAAAAAAAATTCGTTTTTATTGATGACCTCGGAAGGGAAGTGAGTTTCGATACTTTACCGAATCGAATAATATCAATGATGCCAAGTATAACGGAGAATATATTTGCAATTGGCGCTCAGGATAAATTAATCGGAATAACAACGTATTGCAATTTCCCTCCTGAAACGAAAAATATCCAAAAGGTCGGTGATTTGAATCCGGATTACGAACTGATAACTGCCCTGAATCCTGACCTCATTTTTATACAAAGTTCTACATCGGCAAGCCCGATGCTTAATAAGTTTACACAACTGGGTTTGAATGTGTTCGTTGCTAATCCCACTTCAATCAATGAGATCATCTCACATCTGGAAACATTAGGTGAAATTTGCGGACGAACAGAAAATGCACGTAAACTCTGCAGTGATCTTTCAGATAGAATAAATTTTTACAGTAGTTCAAACGGTAACAAAAAAGTGAGGGCGTTTGTAATTTTATCTGAAAATCCGTTGACCACGGTAAGCGGCAAAACATTTCTGAGTAGCGCACTTGAACTGGCAGGGTTTTTGAATATCTTCAGCGGGGAGGTTAACGATTTCCCTGTTGTTAGTTATGAAGACGTTCTCAAAAAGAATCCGGAAATAATCTTTTTACCGGTTGATTCAAATAGTTCCATTGTGCCGGAAATGCTGAATAATTTGCAGAATTCCCTCGAGACAACAACAGCAGTGAAAAATAAAAACATAAAATTTCTTAATCCGGATGTGATTTTAAGGTCAACCCCAAGGTTGATATACGAAATCGGAGAGATCAGTTCTTTTAATTAAGACATTAAATAAACTTATAGTCAAAAGGCTATACTACCATTTCCATATCGTTTCTATCCATATCACAATTCATTAATAACTACATTTCACAAGTTTAATTATAACATAAGTAATCGGATTTTTGGCACAGAATTAGCATACAACATGTATGAACCAAAAACCGGGAAACCGGAAAAACAAAAAAAGCCGATGAAAAACTCAAAATTTCAAATGAAAACAGGTTTTACAATAATAGCAGTATTATTCTTTATGATTCCAGGTTTTGTGTTTTCGCAAAACGGAGACCTTCAATTAGGTTATGATTACATTAACGAAGGTAAATATTCAGATGCAATTAGGATATTTGAGCAACATTTAATCTCTGACCCGTCCGACATGACAGTAAGAATGCAGTTGGCTTATCTTTATAAAAGTCAAGGCAGGACGTTTGAGGCAATGAGGGAGTTTGAAATGGTATCATTAAATTCAACTGATAATGAGCAGGTGATACACGCAAAAGACGAATTATTCTTGCTTCAAAAATCCAAGGAATTAAATGAACTTGATCAAGCGTACAGCTTCCTCGATAAAAAAATGTACAGTGAAGCTATTGCCAAGTTCGAAAGTTATTATAGCAAAAACCCTAATGACATGAAGGTCGCAATGCAATTAGGGTACATTTACAAGATGCTTAAAGATTACAACAATGCGATTAAGTATTTTGAAATAATTGAAACCAGTTCACCGTTAACAACCGAGACAAACGCAGCCAGGGATGAAATTACATCAATTAGAAACATATTAAATCCGCCAGTGCAGACAACGACTTATACACCGGTTACAACCACTGACAAGTTAAGTCTTGCTTACGCTGAGCTTCAAGCCGGTAACAAACAAAGCGCAATTACACTTTTTGAAGATTACCTCTCTTTAAATCCTGGTGATATGAATACGAAAATGCAACTCGCTTATCTGTATGCGGAAACGGAGAACATTTCAAAAGCCAGAGAGTATTTTAGTTTTGTTGCACAAAATTCTTTCGATGACAAGCAGCGAATTGACGCAAGAACTGCATTCAATAATCTATCGGTCACAACTTCAAGGTTTAGCTCAGTTGGTAAGAGTGCAATTGACATTTATTTTTACAATATCTACGATTCTTATCAGGAAAACTTTATATCAAACTTCCTTGGAAGATACAGTTACAATTTTGCACCGAGACAGTCAGCCGGTGTTTATGCTGATCTTTACGTTGACAGTAAATCAACCCCCGAAGCGCCTCTCAATGACAGGTACATTGAAACGGGAATATTTTACAGGTATAGTTTTGCACCGCAATTGTCATTTGAGCTCAGGGCTGGATATGTAAATCTCTTCGATAAAAAGGAGACTAAGTTCAACCTCAGACCAATACTGACATTTTCCAACAGGTTTGGCAAATACGTTGATTACCTCAAACCAGGCGCTTCTACTAATACTTCGCTTTACATTGATGCATACGCTGCGGGATTATATGACCTCAAGTATGAGAACGTTTTCGGACAGGTTACTTTAAGGGAAGTTGCAAGATTTCTGACCGGTGGTTATTCAAACTTTGAAGTTTACCTTAAGCAATCAATATTTAAAGATTCACAGAAACTGGACTATAATAATTACGCTGAGGTTGGCGGTGGATTATCTTTCAAGCCAAACTTAAAAGAATTTCCCAGTATCTTTGTTGAAGCAACAAATAAAATTTATTTTGACGATAACAGGGCTGAGACATTTCAAATCAAGGCCGGTTTCTTAATCAATCTGTATTCATTTCTCTAAAGGAAAAAAATTATGATCTACGAATTTTTTCACATACTGCTCTGGATTACTGCAATTCTGATCATCATCAGCGGACTCGACGATTTGTTTATTGATATTCTCTACTGGTTCAACAGGAGAAAATACAAAAAGAACCTTCCGAGTTTTTCTGAGATGAATTCGAAAGCCGAAAAGCCAATAGCAATAATGATTGGCGCATGGAAAGAAGATAAGGTTATCGGGCGCACTCTTACAATCGCTTTGAAAAAAATGCGATACTCAAACTACAGGTTCTTTCTCGCAGTTTATCCCAACGATCTTCCTACGGTAAAAGTTGTGCGGGAAATCGCAAGAAAAGATCACAGGGTCATACTTTGTCTGAACCCCAACGACGGTCCGACTACGAAAGCGGATAACCTCAATAACGCATTCACCTGTGTTAAGGAATATGAGAAACACTTCGGTGAATTTGATATCATACTTATTCACGATTCCGAAGACTTTATCCATCCGTTGTCGCTGAAATTGTTCAACTACCTTATAATGTATAAGGGCAATTATGCAGTTCAAATTCCGGTTATTCCAATTAAAAGCCGGCTCGGTAAAATGATTCACAGAACTTACTGTGATTCGTTCGCTGAACTTCACACTAAAGATATGATCGTGCGACAGTCCATTGGATCATACATCCCGTTTTCGGGAACAGGCATGGCATTTAGCAGGAAAGCGTTTCATTACCTTGAAGCGCAATCAATTGAGATGGAGAAAAGGCGAACGGGTGTTGTTGAAAGGCAAGACAGAACATCTTATGTAGAATCTGATCAAGAGCATTTCGCACCGGATGTTGAAAAACCGAACGATCTGTACCCTGAGTACGAAGATATTCCAATACCCGGCTGGGATGATGAACAAAAGCGAATTGATGACCAAAAACCTAAGTCAGAGCTTCGGAAATATTCAATACTTGGGACATTAATAATAATTCTCGGACTTGCATTTGGTCTGTACGCAAGTAATGACGTATTTTCAATAACCGGTAATGATGAAGATAATGGTGCGAACGGGAGTGATGAAATCGAGAATGTAACTCCCGCAGGTTCCGGTATAATGAGAAATAAAGAGTATTTCATGAAAAAATATCCTGCAATCAGAACTAATCTTGAGAGGGGTTATAACAAAGCTCCTGAAGTCCCGGTTGAACCGTATATAGTGAATACATTATCTAACCGAGAATATAATGTCGTATTTGAAGAGTTGTCCAATCAGAAATACAGAATTCAGGAATCAGCCTGGGAGTCCCTAAGTTTGGCGCAGGAGAGGCAAAACAAGATAAAAACAATTTTAAACGGTAATGTAACATTAAAAATCACCGATACTGAGATTGACGGAAAAGTTTGGCACAAAATTATCATGGGTGATTATTACAGTTACGAAGATGCTTTGAGTTCTGCATCAAAATTAAGAGAACAACTAAGATAAGTTTATACGAAAATGATTAACATAAATCTTACAGATACAGAAGTAGTAAGGGACAACATCACAAAAGTCAGCAATGTCCTCAGGCAGGATAAGGTAGTACTTGATAAGCTGACAAGGGAGTTGGAGTGGGAACCTGTTTATAATATATTAAAGTCCCAATCAGGCGAATTCGTGTCTTACAGAGGAATTGACTTCGGGTTGTTAGTAAGATCTACCGTGTTAAGGGAGTTTGCGGAAATGTTCAATGTAAACTTCAAGGATGAAGTCAGCGACAGAATGAGTTACCAAAGTTTCCTTGATTTAAAATACGGAGATGTATTACCTGAAGATCAGATGCTCGATGATTATCGGGAGTTCCTTGAAAATACCGGTCTGTTTTACAAACTTTTTTCGATGTTGTGCAACGAGATTGCGATGAAGAAAATTATACCGGATATAGATATAACGAATATTTCTGATGATACTCTTACAGAACATTCGGGAGAACTTGAGGACTCAGATATTGAGGGGATGATTTCTGAAATTGAGAAGCGGGTTCAGAATTTATATAAGGATTCCGATTCATCCAAAGATCAGCACGATTCGCAGAACTTGCCCGCATCCGGAAGGGAATTGGATGAAAAGTTAAATGAAATTGATTCCACATTGAAAAATCTCAGTGAGAACCTCCAGCATTTAAAACAAACCGGAGTAGATTCTACGGACTCGATTATTGGCGATTCAATTTCCGAGAAACTTAAAGGTGTTGACGACAAGGTTAAGGAATCAGGGAAGACTAATACAGATGAAGCCAAACATTCAGACGAACTTTATAAAAAATTATTTGATTCATTTTATTCACAACTTAAAGAGCAGAATTTATTAAAAGAAGACCTGTCCAAAGATGAAGTCATGCACAGGGTTTCGCCTTCGTCCGGACAGATTGATGAACTTCAAACGCAGACTACTGAACAGCCGAGACCTGAACATCCGAAATTAGACGATGATTTTGTATTAGAGAAGGGAACCGATAAAACTACAGGCAGGGAACGGCCGGTTGTAATGATTCCGCGCAGAAGTGAGATCAACCTTCGCAACAAGAAAAAATTCCAGATTTTCAATGATTCTAACTTAACTGAGGATTATGAGCTTGGGCTAAGGTTTTACAAGTTAGGTTATAAAACATCTTTTGTGAATCTTAAAACAGATTCAAGGCATGGAAACTCAAGGATTGCAACGGGTGAATATTTCCCGAATACTTTTTGGGGTTCCGTAAAGCAAAAATCACGCTGGATTGCCGGAATCGTTTTCCAGGGTGCTAAAATCTACGGATGGAAAGGTTCGCTTAAAACAAAATATTTTCTGTTGAGGGACAGGAAAGCGCCACTTGCTATGGTGGGTACATTTCTCGCCTACATAGTATTGATTTATTTCATAGTGTACTTTGTTTCAGCAGCGTTAGGTAATCCGTTATTACCAAGGATTATTCCCAGAAATTCGCCTCTGAATTATTTAGTGATTGGAACTCTGTTCTTCATGTGCATTAGGGTATTTCAAAGGTTCGCATTCACATATAACTGGTATGGACTGAGGTATGCGATTTTCAGCATACCGAGAATGTTGATTGACAATGTGGTAAACCTATTCGCAACATTAAGAGCGTTCAAGGTCTTCAGACAAACTAAAGATAAGGTTGTCTGGGATTCGACCGAACACTATTAAGATTTTTAATCAAAAGCTAAACAAAAAATTTATATGGACTTAAAATTTTGGAGACTTTCTCCGACAGGTATTTTATGCGCTCTTGTTACTTTATTGCTTATTCTAAGCGCTTCGGATACCTTCTCACAGGATAAGAGAAAACCAATAATGCAACAACGGTATTTCGATAATTTCAAATACCGAATGCTCCCAAGCCCAATTCCGCAGGCTGATAATCCGACGGCGAACGTTATTCAGCAGGATTTCACTGTGGCGATGAGCGATGGTGCATTAATAGATTGTTCAAGATTTTATCTCGATGAACCTAATATATTCCTTCCGGATGGTTACCCAATTGTAATAATGGTGCATGGCTACGGCGATCGAAAGGAGACGCTTGCGCATTTCGCGTCTGCGCAGGCTCAGTACTTTTATGTTGTTTATACATTCAGCGTCAGGGGACAAGGAAATTCCGGCGGTCAGTCAAATTTAATAAGCAGAACAGAAGCACAGGATTTAATAGAACTTGTCAATCATTTCAAAAGTGAAAAAGATTTGACCGGATCTGATACAAACAAGATTCTTATTATGGGTGGTTCTCAAGGTGGAACTTTACCGTATATGGCAGCTTCGATGGGTATGAAAGTCAGCGGAATAATTTCTGCACTTACTTCCCCTCAATTTGCAAGTAGCTGGATTGAAAATGGCAGTGTTAAAATGACATTGTTATGGTCGCTTGAGTATCCCAATAATATGGTAAGATACAATCCGCTTACAGAGGCAATGTCGGATTGGATTTATGAAACCGGACAAAAAAATGATAAGTGGGATAGCCTTGCCTACTGGATGCCGATTGACAGGGATTTTGAAAATCTTGTTCAATACAATCAAACGCCTGTGTTGGTTGAAAATTCCTGGCAGGATTATTTCTTTAACACCAAACAGGGAATTAATTCAATTCCGTTTCTAACCTTTCCGCGAACGTTTTACTTCGGAGCAGTTATGGGTCATGGTGGCGATACTTCCTATACAGAGAATCAATGGCACATGGCTTACTTTAACAATTTCTTCAATCAGTACTTGTGGAAGTGGACATATACAACTTATCCGATGTATAATTATGCCTACACAACCTTACCGAGAAATGGAAACATGTGGAGTTTTGAACATGGATCGTCTGATGTCTGGCCCCCGGAAGGTGTTACCCCAACTAAACTTTATTTTTACTCCAAATCGAGGCTGGCCTCAAGAACAGTCAGAAACAGGGATGCAAAAGTTGTTTTAATAAATAAAATTAATCCCCATTATTCTCTACGGGATGCAATTTATGATGATTTTGTTGGTGAAGACTTTAGCAAAAAGTTTCTTGTAAGTTCACGTGATTTTTTAACCACAACTCCGTTAACAATTGACCAAAAGATGATCGGTACTCCAAAAGTCAAGATAACTTATAGTTCAAAATCCAGTCTCCCACAGTTTAATTTTCACATAATTGAAAAGACTTCAACCGGTGAAGAATATCTTGTAAACAGGATCAATTATACCGACAGAGATTACACACCGAATACAATGAAGACTGTTGAAGTTGAGGGAAATTCTCATGCACACATTTTCAAAAGTGGAAGTAAAATTCTGGTAAGAATAACAAATCTTGACAGACACGCTGACGACAGAAAATTTTTAGGTAATTGTCCACACGTATTACCATCAATGGACGGTGGAAATCACAAATTGTATTTGTACCAAAGTTACATTGAATTGCCGTTTGAACAAACGGATCAAATCATAACCATGTCTGAACCGGAAACAGAAGAGGAAACTCTTGCTGAATTAAATCAGCCTGTTCTGGGGCAAAATTTTCCGAATCCGTTTAATCCGGCTACTACAATTTCATTTACACTACCTGAGCAGTTTGCAGGACATGTAACTTTGAAAATTTTCGATCAACTCGGTAAAGAAGTAGCATCACTTCAAAACGGAAATTTATCGGAAGGTTCATACGAATTTGTCTGGAACGCAGTGAACTTCGCGTCCGGGGTATATTATTACAGGTTGGATGCCGGTAGCTTTACACAGGTTAGGCGAATGCTGCTAATAAAATAACCGCGGAGAGAATCGGCACTCTTCCGGTTGAGAGCGGGAATATAATGGTTCCCGCTTTTTTTTTGCATTCAATAAATTGAACTTACTATCAGGTATTCAATAAGTATATTTGTAAATGCTATCTATTAATAACTTGTCGCTTCGTTACGGTGAGAAAATTTTATTCAAAGATTTATCATTTAAGGTATCCGGCAAAGAACGCCTTTCCATCGTTGGTTCAAACGGCACGGGTAAATCATCTCTTTTGAAGGTCATTACAGGAATTCAAAAACCGGACAGTGGTGAGGTAATGCTTTCAAAACATTCGACGATCGGTTATCTGCCACAGGAAGAAATAGTATTTAAAGGGAGGACAATTTTCGATGAGGTTCATTCTGCTGCGGAAGATATTAACAGGATTAAAAGTGAAATTGACGAAATTAACGTTGAACTTTCTCAAAATCATGATCACGATTCAGAGGAATACATTGAACTGCTGAACAGGTTGGGAGAGCTTACGGAAAAATTTGGTTTGATTGACGGATACAGAATTGAGGCAAAGATTGAACGGATATTAAAGGGACTTGGCTTTAAGGAAGAGGATTTTGGACGATTAACTGACGAATTCAGTGGTGGTTGGCAGATGAGAATTGCGATTGCAAAACTCCTGTTGAAAAATCCGTCGGTTCTGATGCTCGATGAACCAACTAATCACCTCGATATTAATTCGCTCATTTGGTTTGAAAATTACGTTAAGGATTACGAAGGTTCTGTTATTGTTATCTCGCACGATAGAAACTTTATTGATAATATTGCAACACGTACTCTCGAGCTTTCAATGGGTAAAGCTGTCGGGTATTCTGGAAATTTCAGCTTCTATATAAATGAGAAGCGAAAAAGAATGGAGCTCGCAATCAATCAGCACAGAAACCAACAGAAATATCTCAAACAGCAAAACAGATTCATTGAAAGGTTCAGATATAAAAGCAGTAAAGCTAAGGCGGTTCAGAGCAGGATAAAATTATTGGAGCGATTGGAATTAGTTCAACTTGAGGATGAGGAAGCGGGAATAAATTTTTCATTTCCACCTGCAACCCACTCAGGCAAAGTTACATTTGGGATGTCAGGTATGTCTAAGTCTTACGATGGTATTAATTATGTCTTGGAAGATATCAATATAAATATCAATAGGGGAGAGAAGATAGCATTTGTCGGTGATAACGGGGCAGGAAAATCTACACTTGCGAGAATCATCGCCGGCATTGAACCTTTCAATACAGGTGAATTAAGGGCAGGCCATTTAGTAGTTACAAAATATTATTCACAGAATCAGGCGGATGAACTTGATCAATCCAAATCGGTGCTTGAGATTATGGATGAAGCCTCAACAGGAGAAGTAAGAAGGAATCTCCGAAGTATTCTCGGCGGATTTTTGTTCAGTGGTGATGATGTTTTTAAACCGGTCAGAGTTTTATCAGGTGGAGAAAAGTCAAGGCTCGCCTTAGCTAAGATGCTCATTGAACCTTCAAACTTCTTAATTCTCGATGAACCTACCAATCACCTTGATATGAAGTCAAAGGATGTATTGATGAGAGCATTACAGGATTACGAAGGTACGATAATTATAGTTTCACATGACAGGGAATTCCTTGATGGAATAGTAGATAAAGTGATCGAAGTGAAAAATAAAAATATACGCGTGTTCATAGGGAATTGTTCGGACTACATTGAGTCCGTTTCAATTTCAGCAATCCGGCAGGAGCAATCACAAACTGTTAAACTGAAGAAAAATGTAACTTACGGATACAACGAGAAACGTGAGACAAAAAGAAAAATCCTTCCTGTTAAAAAAGAGATAGGTGAACTGGAGAAAAAACTTGAAGCTTTTGAACATAGAAAAAATGAACTTGAAATGCTACTTTCAGAACCTGATATTTATAAAGAACCGGAATTAATGAAGCAATATTCTATTGAACTTGATTCGGTTGCGAATGAAATTGACTTGTTGCTTGTAAAATGGGAACAGGCAAGTATCAGATTAACCGAACTTGAAGAAATTTTAAACATAAATTAAATAATCAAAATGGACAGAACAAAAATATTACATTTCGTAATAATATTTTTTTTAACTTGTGGTTCGTTAATGGCAGGTGACGGTACGGGCAATAAAAATTATAAGCAGGATTACCTTGACAGAAATTTATCATTAGCTAAACGCGAACATGATCAGAAGGCAGGCAAAGTAATTGATTTCTATATTGACCTACAGTTGGGAGTTGGTATAACCAATGCCGATATTAAATCACAACCCGGCGTTAGCAATGTGTCTTCAGATTCAAAAGCAGGATTTAACGGCGCGGCAATTTTTTATCTGGATTTATTTGATGTAGTTAAATTTTCATCCGGGCTTGATTTCGCCGGAAAAAATTTCAAAGTAAATGCACCGGTTTTAGCCGGTTCAACTGATACTACTGTTGATATAAGTAACCAGTATCTCAACATACCGCTAAATTTCAACTTCGGTGGGATGATAACCGAAAAGTTAGGCGTTACCTTTAACGGTGGTCCGTACCTTGGGTTTTTAATTTCTACGGATGAAAAAGTCGGGCTTGGTTATAAAAACTTTGATCTGGGTTTAAACGGAACTTTAACCGCCGATTATCTTGTCGCACCGTTTACCAGCGTAATTCTAGGGACGAAACTTCAATATGGTGGTTTAAATAATCTCGGTAGCTCCGATATTGCAAAATCTATCAGCACGCTTAATTACGGATTCTTTACTGGTGTAAGATTTGGTCTGTAAAGTAAATTAATCGTATAACGGAAAAATCTCTTTCACCGCAAGATGAAAGAGATTTTCTATTTTATACTACAGACAAATTTTATTTTAAAAGTACCATATACTTTGAGAGCGCAAATCCGTTCGTTTCAAGTTTATAAACGTAAACTCCGCTGGTTAATCCTGACGCGTCAAGAGTATAACTATACTCACCAATCCGGAAATCACCGTTTATTAACTTCGCTATTTCCCTACCATTCATGTCGTAAAGTGTAAGTTTCACATTGCCTGATTCCGGTACGGAAAAATTAATAACAGTAACCGGATTGAACGGGTTCGGATAATTTTGCCGTAACCATAACCCATCTGGAATTTCATTTGAAATTGTCTTTACCTGACTCGAGTTGGTTACCTCGAGCAAATATCCCGGGATGAAAAATGATACCGGAATACCAAGTTTACTAAGATCCACAATTGTGCTTGGTACTGAGCGCTTGATTAACCAAATGTTCTCTGCAAACCAGGTTGTGTCATATTGCTTAACTATCGGTATTTCTATTGGCGGTAACGGGTTTATAATTAGCAAATATGAAATCGTGTTGTAAAGCAAAAATTTCTTCGCATTGTAAACTCCGACAACAGTGTTTACCTGTTCATCATTTAGTCTTTTAGCTTTATACGAAAATCTTATCGGAAGTGTAAGTGTGTCAATTGTTATTGTTGTATCTTTTGAGAAGAGCGTGTATTCCACGTTAACATTCGAGCTAAATCGGTAAACTGAATACCAGTTGTTCAGTGATTTAAGGAAGTTGGTAATTCCGAGTTTACCGATGAACGGTAATGTATCTAATGAACCGGTAAAACTGATGTATTCATACGCATTGCTCCCCTCTAAACTAAATCGTGCAGTATCCGTTACCACTCCCGGCTCTATCGGGTTGCTGAGGTAGTCGTGTTCGTGTACAACCTTTGCAAGCCTCCCTATGAAAGTTTCTTCACCGGTATATGTATCGCGCCTGAACCTTGAGCTGCCCGAAACCGGATTGTTAAGTGAATCAAGCATTTTAATCTCAAAAAACCAGTTGTAATCTAACTGTGTCGGGAAATAATCCGATGCATTTTGAGCAAATATGTCCCCGACTGTTGCCGATAAAAATAATATTGAAAATAAAAGGTATTTCATAGCGGTTTGATTTATATTACATGTAAATTATTATTCATAATTGTTAAGTTATACGGAAAAAATTACACATGAAGATAGGTGATTATGAAATTTATCCGGTACAGACCGGTTTATTCAAACTTGACGGCGGGGCAATGTTCGGTGTTGTTCCTAAAAATTTGTGGACAAAAACCAATCCTGCAGACGACCAGAACAGAATTGAAATGTGTACACGCGCATTGTTGCTAAAAAGTAAAAGCCGCATTATTCTAATTGATACCGGATTGGGATATAAACTTTCCGAAAAGTTAAACAAGATATATGATGTTGATTTCTCAAAATACACTCTTGAAAACTCGCTTGCGCTTTTAAATATCAGACCTGAGGATGTTACGGACGTTATTCTGACACATCTACATTTTGACCACGCTGGCGGTAATACGTGCTTCGATGAATCAGACCGTTTGACACTTTCATTTCCCAATGCTGTCTATCATGTGCAAAAAGGACATTATGAATGGGCAATGAATCCAAGTGAACGGGATAAAGCAAGTTTCTTTAAGGAAAATTATCAACCGTTGATGGACTCTAAGGTACTTAACCTTATAAAAGGCGAGACAAAATTTGATGATGTGATTTCACTGATTCCATGTAACGGACACACGAAAGATATGCAACTCGTCAAGGTTGCTGATGGAAACAGGACACTACTATACCTCGCAGACCTCATCCCGACTGCCGGTCATATACCGCTCCCGTTCATCATGGGTTATGACTTGTTTCCATTAACGACGCTCGAGGAGAAACGAAAAACTCTCGAATTAGCTGCAGTTGAAAGCTGGGATTTATTTTTTGAACACGATCCGTACAATACGCTTGTAAAGGTAGGGAAAAACGAAAAAGGATATTTCATAACAGGGAAATCATCTTTCGATTGATTGCATGAAAATCAAAAAGGGAAAATTAAAAACGCTTGGAGTTTCCCGAAAATACTTTTTCCTGATTATACTCGTTGCAATTGCTGTAGTATATTTCCAATCAATCCATTTCGGATACACTCACCTCGATGATCAAAACCTTCTTTTAGAAAATATTACCAATACATCAGCGATTGGAGAATCCTTCAGAAATACGCTGTTTTCTTCTGGAAACTTTGCAGATATTTACTACAGGCCTGCATTTAATTTCCTGTTGGTTTTAATTGCATCAATCGGCGGAACTGATTCGCTCGTCTTATTTCATATTGTACAAATCCTGATTCATTATTTAGCGTGCATATTTTTATTCTTGGTAATGAAGCAGTTTAATTTACCCGACAAACTATCATTATTTTCCGCTTTGCTGCTTGCAGTTCATCCCATGTTCAGCATGGCTGTTGCGTGGATTCCCGGAATGAACGATTCGATGACAGGATTGCTTTTACTCTCAGGTATTTTTTTCACGATTAGATATTTTCAGGAAGAAAAGATGACGGATTTAGTTTTATCGTTGATACTTTTTTCCGTACTTGTATTCACAAAAGAACTTGTAATATCACTAATTCCAGCAGTTATACTTTGGTATTTTCTATTTAAGAAAGATGCACGAAGAAAAAGTAAGGCAATTGTTACAATCCTAGTACCGATGGTTTCGATTATCGTTTTATACTATTTTGTAAGAAGTGGTGTAGTTGCGCAGAGCGATGCAACCGCTCCTGAAAATATCATTTCGTCAATAATTTCTAATCTTCCGTTGCTTGTTCTACTTCCCGGAAAATTGATTTACCCTTTCGATATAACTGTGCTACCCATGATTAAAGATACATCGTTAATTCCGGGTATTATATTCTGGAGTATAACGATTTATTTCATTTATAAAAATCAAATGCGTAACAATAAGATTTTCATATTCGGTTTATGCTGGTATCTGTTGTTCCTTTTACCTGGACTGGCAGTTAATCCTGACGGGTTCAATCAGGATCATCGTTTATATGCTGCGTTTCCGGGTCTTGTACTTATCATGTCACAAATGAAATATATCTCCGGAAAATCTATTGGAAGTTTAAAAGTCGAGTATGTGCTCTCAGCTATTGTAGTCATTTTCTGCATTTATACTTTGAAATATATTCACGTATTCTCGGACAGGTTAAGCTTCTGGACAGAGGCGGTAACTTCAAGTCCCGATTCACATCTTGCAAATTCGGGTATGGGTAACTATTACGTCTCTGTGGGAGACCTTACAACCGCCGAGCAGTATTTCCTTCAGGCATATAACATCTCATCTAACGAAAAGTTCATCAATAATAATCTCGGATATATTTATATTGAACGCGGTGATTTTGCGAAAGCGGAAAGTTTTATTAACCGGGAGATTGAGATTAATCCATCGAACAGTAAAGCATACCTGAATCTCGCACTTATAAACTTAAAGCGTGAAAATTATCCTGAAGCTGAAAAGTTACTTTTGAAAACGCTGGAGATGAATCCGTTTGATTCGCAGGCAATGAGATATATGTCGGCTATGTATTTTCGGCTTGGCGATAAAGAGCGATCCCGCGAGTATGCTCTTAAACTTATTAAACTGGGTGAACAATTGCCCGAAGACATGAAACGTGATCTCGGAATTCAATAAATCTACATGAATATTTCAAATGTTGATGCGATAATTATCGTTTTATACCTGCTTGGTGTAGCGATTTTCGGAATATATATGGCAGGAAAGCAATCCGGAGTAAAAGATTACTTCCTCGGGAATAAGTCAATACCGTGGTGGGCTGCCTGCTTTTCAATTGTAGCTACTGAAACAAGTACGCTAACTTTTATCAGTATCCCTGGAGTTGCATACATCTCCAATATGAATTTCCTCCAACTCGCTATTGGATTTATAATTGGGAGAATTGTAATTGCGTTTGTGTTTATCCCCAGGTATTATAAGGGACAAATTGAAACCGCGTATCAGTTCATCGGAAATCGTTTTGGCGATCCGATGAGAAAATATACTTCATCAACCTTTATTTTTTTGCGCATTTTCGCCGATGGTGTAAGGTTATTTACGACAGCAATTCCGATAAAGTTAATTACCGGACTCGGCTACTTCGAGTGTATTCTGATCGTTGGAATTATCACTGTTATTTATTCATACATCGGTGGAATTAAAGCAGTCATCTGGACGGATGTGGTGCAGATGTTAATTTACTTTCTGGGGGCGCTTTTTGCAATTTATATCATAATTGATATGTTGCCGAACGGTTGGGCTGATGTGGTGAGATTTGCTGAACCCGATGATAAGTTTCAGGTTATAAACTTTGCTATACAGGAAAAATTATCGCTGACAGAATTTTTCACCGGTGGTATCGGAATCATAGGCGGAATTATCGGTGGCGCATTCCTTTCAATGGCTTCGCACGGTACGGATCAGATGATTGTGCAACGTCTTCTAACTTGTAAAGATAAACGATCATCTCAAATGGCAATAATTTTCAGCGGACTTATTGTATTCCTGCAATTTGCAATTTTTCTTATCATAGGGGTTATGCTTTATGCATTCTACGAAGGGTTGCCGTTCAAGGAAATGTTCGTCCAGAATCATGCTCTCACAAAACCAGATGAAATATTTCCAAAGTTCATAATTGAACAGTTACCTGTCGGAGTAGTGGGAATAGTAGTATCCGGACTTCTCGCCGCATCTATGTCAACTTTGTCTTCAACCTTTAATGCGTTGTCCTCAGCAACCATCCTTGATTTATTTGGAGATAAATTCTCGGGGAATTCTGAAGAAACTAAATTGAAGTACTCGAAATTAGCGACCTTATTCTGGGCGATAGTGATTATTTCAACAGGTATGCTGTTTCAAAGCGAAACAAATCCTGCAGTTGATTACGCCTTAAAAATTCAATCCATGATTTACGGTGGATTGCTCGGAGTATTTTTGCTCGGGATGTTTAACAAAGATGCAAGAGCTGTGGATGCAGCAGTTTCTTATTCAGTTTCAATTGTAATTCTTGTCTTGTTATTCCTGTTGCCGAAGTTTGGTTTAATACCTGAACTTAATCTAACATGGTTTACAATGTTTGGTGTAATAATTGTATTCCTGGTATCTTTTGTTACTGAGATATTCGGAAGAAGTCCGGAAAGTAATTCAACATTAAAATAATTTAATTCGGTATGATTGATTTTAGTGGTTTACCCGATATTAAAAAACTCAAGGAGTACAAAGCGCTTAGCCCAATGTATTTCAAACAGATTGCAGATGAATACAAGAAAAACAACCCTGATTATTACAAGAAATTTATTTTGCCTCTGGAAAAGGGGTTGTCTCCTGAGGTTAGAAGAAAACTTGCATCGCGGATTTTGATATTTCTCATCGCACTACTCATGATTTTTTTGGGTATAGCTATGGTTATTTTATTCTCTGTCTCATGATTAAAAAGTATAAATATATTTTTCTTTATCAGGTATATTTTCTCATTTGCGGAGCTGTATTTGTTTACATGACCTATGCAATGGTTTCATTGTTGCGCAGTCACAATGAGTCAGTTTATATCCTGGCTAAATTCGAATCAATAAAAAGTTATTACACTATTGCGATTCCCGTATCGTCGCTTGTATTGCTGGTATTATCGAACATAATTTTAAAGAAATATAATATCGGGAAATATTTTTTTTTGAGTCTGATCTTTTACATCGGATTTGTGCTTGTTGAATATATGTTTGTAAACGAACAATACCTCTGGTTTCGTCGTTCGGTTGAATTAAACTATGGTGGATTTTCTGTAAATCCGGTTATAGCTGTCATTTTTATTTTTGCAGGTTCAAATCTTGTCCTGATAAATTACTTTATCGCAAGACGAATATTTTCATCAACCGGAGGTTTAAGCAATGTACGCGAAAGTAGCGCTCAATCTACCAATAAATAAACTATTCACTTACTCAATCCCAGAATATCTTATCGGTGACGTATCCTCCGGAAAGCGTGTGGTTGTAAATTTCGGGCGGAAGGTTACAACAGCAATTATAGTTTCAGTATCTAAGATATCCGTTATCGAAAAAATAAAACCAATCCAGTCGGTGCTTGATGAAGAACCGGTGGTAACTGAAAAAATGTTTTCATTCGGAGAATGGATGTCTGAATATTACCTTTCAACTTTAGGGGAATGTCTGTTCCTCTCAATTCCACGTAATACCAATATCAGGAGCGAAAACTATTATCGGCTGAGCGATGATTACATAAGTCGTTTCGATAAATTCAAACATGAAAACGAAATTTACGTGGAGATAATTGAGGAGTTTGAACGCTCAGGTGATCCTTACCTTTCTAAACAACAAATTCTCAAAAAGCTTAGAACGGATTCCGTTGATTCATTGCTTAACAATTTAATCGGAGCAGGAATCGTTCAAAAGCATTTGCTTTACAAAAAGCCGACGAGGGCAAAGTTAATAAAATTTTATTCACGGAATTTTGCAATAGAAGATATTGACACAGTCATCCGTGAACGAAAGGTACGATCACAAAAGCAGCAAAATGTGCTCAGGTTGATGTGCGATGTTGACAAGATATCAAAGAAAGATCTGATAGATTTAACGGGGATAACTTCTCCATCACTTGATTCGCTTGTGTTAAAAAATTTAATCAATGTAAAAGAAGATCGGTATTATCGCATAAACCAAGTCGGGTTCAGGGAGAATCAATCGAACATCAAAATGAACACTGAACAGGAAGAGGCATTTAATGAAGTTGTTAAAGCAATTGAATCGCAGGAGTTCGGAGCTTTTCTATTACACGGTGTAACCGGTAGTGGAAAGACTGAAGTTTACCTTAACATAATAGAGAAGGTATTGTCTGTCGGTAAAACTGCGATTGTTTTAGTTCCGGAAATATCACTCACCCCTCAACTCATAAACCGGTTTGGGAATAGGTTCAACAACAGAGTTGGTGTCATACATAGCAGGTTGTCGGACGGGGAAAAGCTTGATACATTTGATTCAATTCGAAACGGAAATGTTAAAATCATCATTGGCGCCCGATCGGCTCTTTTTGCACCGTTTGAAAATCTCGGGATAATTATTGTTGACGAAGAACACGACGCATCTTACAAACAGGAAAATTCTCCGCGATATAATGCGCGTGATGCAGCAATTGTAAAAGCAAAAATTTTTAACTGCCCTGTGGTTCTTGGTTCTGCTACACCGTCAATTGAATCTTATTACAACGCTTTATCAGGGAAATATAAGTTGCTTCAACTTACGAAACGACCTGAAGATATTAAACAACCGGAAATAAAAATAATTGACCTTGCACGAAAGGATAAGGAATCCTTTGAAGAGTATGTAAACAGTCAGTCGAATAAAGTAAAATTTGATTTCTTTGATTTCATTGATAAAGTTAGGTTAAAATTTCTTTCCAAAGAATTAATTCTGGAAATTGACACAAGGCTTGACAGGAAGGAAAGCATAATTCTACTCCAGAACCGTCGCGGATTTCATTCGTACACTGAATGTATAAATTGCCGGAATGTTGAAATGTGTCCAAGGTGCAGTGTCTCCCTCACATATCACAAATCATTTCAAAGTTTGAAGTGTCATTTTTGCGGATTTCATAGAAACTATACCGGTTTGTGTTCACAGTGCGGTTCAGAAAGGCTTATACCCAAAGGTGCAGGTACGGAACGCGTTGAAGAGGAAATTGCATTACTTTTCCCTAAAGCAGTTGTAGAAAGGATGGACTCTGATGCAGTCAGTTCGAAACGGAATTTTAAAAGAATACTTCAGGATTTTTATGACGGGAAAATTGATATACTCGTTGGAACACAAATGATTTCAAAGGGTCTCGATTTCCCGAACGTTACGTTGGTTGGTGTGGTAAATGCAGATATAGGTTTGCTTAATCCGGATTTCAGGGCAACCGAGAGAACATTTCAAATCTTAACTCAGGTTGCAGGGCGAAGCGGTAGAAGTCTGAAAAGGGGTGAAGTTGTGATTCAAACCAATCACGGTGATTATCATGTTTTCAAAAATGTAAAGGAACACGATTACAATTCATTCTTTCAACGAGAACTCACAAACAGGGAAGAACTTCATTACCCACCGTTCAGCAGATTGGTGCTTATTGAGTTGAAATCCGACGATCGCAATTTAACCGAATCTAAAACAAAAGAAATTTTTAACCTGATTGCCAAGCTGGATAAAAATAAAATTGCTGATGTACTTCCTCCAAATCAACCTCTATTCTCAAAGTTGAAAGATAAACACCGGTACCATTTGCTGATGAAATGCAGTAAGAAAAAGGACCCCGGAGGAAGTGCTATCAACTCCGTACTACGCGGTATCCGTTCGTATGCGGAGAAAAACTTCCCGTCAAAATTACAACTTACCATTGATGTTGATGCCGTGAATCTACTTTAATTCATTTTACAAAGTTTATTAAATAACCGCAATTTCCGTACGAAGTATTTTTAAATCCGCCGGATACTGTAATTGATACTTAAAATAAGCGATTTGAATTTAATCAATAAAGTTTTAGTATCGGATAAAAACAAAAATCCGGACTACTGCCCGGACTTTTAGTACCCTCGCAAGGACTCGAACCCTGACTAATAGAGCCGAAATCTATTGTGCTATCCATTACACCACGAGGGCTTATGGTAATTTAATCAATTGCTGAATTTTATTAAGTGCAGTTTAAAATTCTTCCGACTTGCCAAAATTTAATTTCAGTTGAATGCTTTTGTTTGAAATTTTTTCAGATTCAACATTAATTTCATCCTCATTTTTTCTCGCTGATTCAATTCCTTCACAGCAAGAATAGATAATCTGCCTGCAACACGGACACTGGTAATGACCGTGAACAAACACAAGCTCTACCAATGAATTGCAAACCGGACAAACGGAAGTTTCCTCATTCTTGGATTTCATCAGTTGATACTAAGTGAAAGATAGGTATTAATCCATATCATCATCAGGCTCGAAATCTTCCCAGTATTGTTCCCCGTAAGGAGTAAAAATTTCCGAATACGAATTAATATCGCAGGTTGCAACAATAAACACGCTACCATTTTTTGTAATATACTCACTGTTGTTTTTAATTCCTTTTACCCTGTAATATCCTTCGGCGTCATTTGCATATCTTGCGAGACTTTCCGGATAATCGTACGCATCAATGCAATGCTCTTTGTCAATATAAAAAACATATCCTTCCTTATCTTCATCATATGCCCTTTCGAGGCATTTATCCCACGAATATATTTTCCCTTGGTATTCGGCAATTATTTCCCCCTTTAGAATTTTTTTTGAAGTATAAAGTCCAAGACCGGCTCGGGGAATATTTGACTTTTTAATAAAAAGCAATCTGCTGAAATCTGTTAACAAATATGTAAGATTTGTCATCAAGAGTAAATGAAATTACAGTTTTTGATAAATCCGACCGGTTAATTACATTGTAAATTCACCGTTCAATCAGTAGTTTATTAGCTTTATTAATTTAACGATACAAGTGGAAGAATCTCTTAAAGAACTTGATAATTGTAAGAGGGAATTTGAAGCTACATTGAGCTATGAAGAATTACAACCATATTTTGACGAGGCAATTGCTGAACAAAGGAAGAAGCTAACTTTACCTGGCTTTCGAAAAGGCAAAGTCCCGCTTAATCTCATCAGAAAAAATTTTGGCGATAGTATTGAACATCTTGCAGTCGAAGATATTGCCAACAAAGTGTTCAGGGATTACGTTTTAAAAAATAAAATTGATATAGTTACTGCCGGCTCACTTGATTTTATTGAATATCAACCCAAAGATAATCTCAAATTCAAAATTAATTTCGAGGTCAGACCCGATGTTGAGCTGAAAAATTACAAAGGGATCGAGTTGACTAAAATAAATTACGAAGTTGACGAAGAGTTCGTTGATTCAGAAGTAAAGCTTCATTTATATCAAAATTCATCATTCGAGCTTGACGGTGAAGCATTAGATGATGAGTACCGGCTCACGATGGATGTTAACAACCTTGATGAAAATGGCGAACTGATAATCGGCCAGTCGGAAAAAGATGTACACGTTTATTTGAATAACCCTGATCTTCTCCCCGAAATAAAATCCGCGTTACGGGGAATTAGAGAGGGCGAAGAAAGGATTATTGATATGAAAAATTCTGAAGGTGTGCCGGTGAAGACAAAAGTGACAATTAAGAGGGTTGAGAAAGTGATACCACCCGAATTGAATGAAGAACTTTTTAAAAAGCTTAGCGGAAAGGACGATGTAAAAACTGAGCAGGAGTTCAGGGAGACAATCCGGAAATCGCTTGAAAATTATTATGAAAACGAATCAAAAAAGCAACTCTCAGCTGCAACCATAAAGAAACTGATTGATAGCAATCCCATACCAATTCCCGAATTTTACATTGAAAATATTATTGATGGGATGTACAAAAATTATGAAGAACGTCTGAAGCGGAAACTTACACCTGAAGAAAAAGAGCAGATGAAAAATTCATCGCGACCAATTGCACACGAGCAGGCATCGTGGTATATGATACGGGAGAAGATTATTGAACTGGAGGATTTAAAACTTACCGAAGATGACTTCGCTGAGATGGTGAAATTAAATTTTGAACGGTTTAATATCCCGCCTGACAAATTGCTCGAAACATACATGAAAAATCCATCCTTGACTGAAAACCTGTTAACAGAGAAAGTCATAGATTTTGTTGTTTCAAATGCAAACGTAACCGAAGAAACAAAAAAAATTGAAACACAGAAAACAGAAACTCAAATTTAATTACTCATGCATTATACAGACATAATTGGAAAAAATTCACAGTTAATAAACAATGGGCTTGATCGGTTAAATAATCAGCTCATCCCGATAGTGGTTGAACAAACCTCGAGAGGTGAAAGAAGCTACGATATATACTCAAGATTATTGAAGGAGCGAATAGTGTTCCTTGGTAATCCGATTTACGATGAAATTGCTTCTTTGATAGTTGCGCAGTTACTGTTTCTTGAATCCGAAGATCCGGATAAAGACATTATGCTGTACATTAACTCACCGGGCGGCAGTGTAACTGCCGGCTTGGGAATTTATGATACCATGCAATACGTTCGTCCGGATGTATCTACAACCTGTGTCGGGTTGGCTGCTTCAATGGGACAATTATTGCTCACCGGTGGTGCGAAAGGTAAACGTATCGCACTTCCTCATTCAAAAATTTTAATGCACCAACCTTGGTCTGGTGGAATACAGGGGCAAACAACGGATATCTTAATTCAGGCGAGGGAAATGGAGAAAACCAGAAGTACGCTTTATCAGATAATATCAGAACATTCCGGGAAAACAATTGAAAAAATTCAAACCGATGCTGAACGCGATAACTTTATGACACCTGAAGAAGCTAAAGATTACGGACTGATTGACTCTATCCTTGTTTACAGGGATAAACCAAAGAAAGATTAATGTTGAAATTTGTGTAATATTTAAAAAGCTATTACAGTTTGTAATAGCTTTTTTTAATTAAATATATATATGCAATTCCGGACAACGAATAAGATTTTTTCAATTTTTGCATTTTTAATTTCGGTTTCTGTTTATGTAATTACCGTTCAACCTACATTCTCACTTTGGGATTGTGGTGAATTTGTCGCATCGGCAGTATCGCTTGGAAACCCGCATCCACCAGGGGCTCCGTTCTTTATATTGATAGGTAAGATTTTTACTTTGCTTCCGTTATCAACTGATTACGGCTTGAGAATGAATTATCTGTCAGCTTTTTCAAGTGCGGGAACGGTTGCCTTAGTTTATCTCATAAGTACGAAAATAATTACAAACTGGAAGGAAAACGTAAATTCAATTTCTGATTTGCTGATCGTATGTGGTTCCTCTTTTATTGGCGCTCTTTCACTTGCATTCAGCAGTACGTTCTGGTTCAATGCGCTCGAATCAGAAGTCTATGGTCTTGGGACTTTTTTAATTGCTCTTGCAGTGTATTTCCTGATGCGTTGGTGGGAATCAGCGGATGAATCAGGCAGCGATAGATATCTCATGCTCGTCGCTTATATTGCAGGTATTTCAATCGGTATTCATTTGCTCGTAGTTCAGATTATTTTCATAGCCGGTTTGATGTTCTATTTCAGGAGATACGAATATTCGCTGAAAGGTTTAGTACTGGCAGTAATACTTTCAACCGCTATGTTCCTTATTGTCTATCCGGTTTTAGTAATCGGGTTACCACAGATTTTAAACCTCAACCTTTGGATTGGAATTGTTATACTTTCATTATTAATAGCAGGAATTTATTATACTTCAAATTCGAATCGTAAAATAGCCAACCTTGCACTGATCTCAATTTTCCTGATTATTACCGGATATTCAACATATACCATGGTGATACTGAGGGCGCAGGTTGATAATCTCAGCATCAATGAAAACTCGCCGGAAGATTTCAACTCTCTTGTTTCGTATTTAAGTCGTGAGCAATATGGTAATCAGCCGCTGTTTCTCCCTCGTAGATATTCCACTGAAGCTATGCATTGGCGGACTTGGGAGAATTACTCTTCAGATTCAGAGTTTTTGTGGAAATATCAAATAAACGAAATGTTCAACAGGTATCTGTTCTGGAACTTCATAGGTAGAGCAGGATACGACCAGGGAGCCGGTGTGGATATTTCAAAACTATGGGCAATCCCGTTCCTTCTTGGTATGCTCGGGTGTTTTTATCACTTCAGAAGAGACTGGCGACTGGCGATTGTTTTTCTGATTATGTTTTTGCTGATGGGAATAATTACCGCCCTGTACCAGAATCAACAGGATCCGCAACCGAGGGAGAGGGATTACTTTTACGTAGGTGCTTTCCTTGTATTTTCGCTGTGGATCGGCTTTGGTGTTGCGGGTATCATCGAACAGATATCTCAATATTTCAAAAACCGTACATCACCGATTCCGTTAACTGTAACTATACTTTTAATTTGTCTTTTATTTTCACCTTTGAACATGGTGCGTGCCAATTATCATTATCTCGACAGGTCTGACAATTATGTCCCTTTTGATTATGCGTACAACATACTCCAGAGTTTAGAAAAAGATGCTATCCTTTTCACGAATGGTGATAACGATACATTCACACTCTGGGCATTACAAACTGCTTACGGGATTCGTCAGGATGTCAGGGTAGTTAATCTATCACTTGCGCAAATGCCATGGTATAATCTTCAATTGAAAAACGAAAAACCATTTGGTTCGTTACCGGTTCCGATGACTTATTCAGATGCGCAGCTTACAGAACTTCGTCCGCTCCAATGGCCTGAATCAAAGCCGATTAAGATTAGCGTTCCGATGTCAGCCTATCCGGATACTTTGTCAATGAAACCCGGTGAAATAAATTTTGAAATGCCGGCCACAATCAGCCAGCAGTATAACGGACAAATGATAACTGCTGTAAACTCATCCGATTTGATAGTTCTCGATATTTTAAAAGCGAATAACTGGGAAAGGCCGGTTTACTTTTGCATTACATTAACTTCAAATAACTTTATAGGTCTCGAAGATTACTTATTGCTCGAAGGCATGGCATACCGTGTTGTACCGTTCAAAGTAGGTTCAAAGTCAAATATTGCGATAAATGAACTGGTCATGAATGAGTGTCTTTTTAATCTTACAGATAAATTTTATACTCATTCAGCACGAGGATTTTCTTTCAGAGGGTTAAACGATAGGAATATATTTTTCACAGAAGATCAAGTGAGAATGATTGAGACATACCGGACTTTATACATCAAACTCTCAAAGCATTACGCAATGAATCCTGAAACTTTCGAAAAAGCGAATGAAACGTTACGTGAGATGAGTTCAAATATATCCGAATCAATGATACCGGTTGATTACAGGGTCAAGTACGATATGGCCATGACTTATTATAAAATCGGTGAAACCGGAATGTTCAATTTATATTTGCCCGAAATTGAAAGTGATGCACTGGCGGAGATAAATCGAAATCCATTGAACTCTAAAGGATTTTATAGCCCGTATAGAATACTTGTGGATTTGTATGAGACATCATCGCAATATGGAAAAGCAATTGATGTTTTAAACCGGATGTTACTCGTAGAACCCGGGGAGCCGAATATTACTGCTAAGATTGAAGATTTAAAATCCCGACTTGAATCAGATGAAAATTAAATAAAATACAAAGCATGTCAAAACACAAAAAAAAGGTATCGGTACCCGTTGTTGAAAAATCTAATCCTGCTTTAAATCCTGCTTATATTATAATCGGGTTGCTTTGTGTCATTTTTATTTATTTGTGCTTCAATACCCGGTTCGTTCAAGATGATGCGTTCATTACGTTCAGATACGTAGAGAATTTTGTTAGCGGTCACGGACTTGTTTTCAATGAAGGCGAGAGAGTTGAAGGTTATACAAATTTTCTTTGGTTGTTATTACTGAGCATCTTTTCATTTTTAAAACTTAATATTATTAACACTGCGCAATATTTGAGCGTATTGTTCGGAGTGGTCATTCTCATTATAACATATTTAATTTCATCGTTAATTCCGGTTGAAAGTGCCGAAAAGTCAAAGCGATTAAATAGCAAAATCAATGAACGTGATAAGCTTGTCTTGAATTTGCTTCCGGTTTTATTTTTAACATTTCTTGGTGCATTTAATTATTGGGCTGTAAGCGGAATGGAATCCACAATGTTTACCGCATTGTTTCTCGCTACTGTGTATTATTATTTCAAAACAGCAAAAAGCGGAAAACTGGATATAAAAATAAGCATCTTTTTGTTATTGGCATCATTGACGCGGCCGGAAGGTTTGTATCTTTTTGGTTTGATATTAATGCATTTCATAGGATACAATTATATTACGTATAAAAGTGAAGGGACGAAAGCAGTTGTAAGCAAAATATTTTCTAAAGAAAATATTTTAATGTTTGGGATCTTTGTCGTGCCGCTTGCGCTTTATTTTCTGTTTCGTATCTCATATTACGGTTACCCGTTCCCGAATACATACTACGCCAAAACAGGATTTTCGATGGTATACTTTCAAACGGGAATTGAATACGTCTGGAATTTTTTCAAATCGTACCTATTGTTCGGTGTCATTTTCGTTCTACCATTTTTTTTAATGAAAATAAAATACTACAGATTCCATATATCGTTGTTGCTGTTGGTTTATACGATGTTTACTATTTATATCGTTTACATCGGTGGCGACGTTCTCCAACTTTACAGATTTTTTATTCCGGTTGCTCCCTTGATTTTTATCGGGTTCGGGAAAATTCTGGCAGAGTTATATAAGAAATTCCGAAGCGATATATTTAAATCTTCGCCTACCGGCGCAATTTTCGCCATAGTTGCAATTAGCATTTTAATTACATTTTATAATTATCAGAATGAGAAGGATAATATAGAGCGTGTTACCAATCTTGAAAATGGTTTGGTAGAAAAAATGAAGTTAGCAGGTACATGGTTTAACCAGAAATCGCAACAGGAAGGTAGAAAGCTTACTATTGCAGCAACTACAATAGGGGCAGTTTCATTTTATGCCGGATATAACGTTTCTGTAATTGATATGCTTGGACTTACAGATGAGGTAATTGCTCATAAACCTGAACAGATACCGGAGATTTCCAAGGGTTATATAGGCTGGAAAGAAAGAAATTACAACGCGGGTTACGTTCTGTCCCGTAAGCCGGATTACATATATTTTTCAACAGGGATTAAACCAAGCGCTTACGCAGAGAGGGCATTGTTTACCATTCACGATTTTCTTAAAGATTATTATCCTGACGTGATTTCAATTCCTGCGATGAAGTTTACAGATTTCGTTTATAAAAGGAAAAGCGATAAGCAAATACAAAGTTACAGGAGCTTACCTGAAAATCCAAATTATGATAAATCTTTTATCAATCACTTTACCGGAGGATTGAACCTGATGAAAGATCAATCGAAATATAGTGAAGCTATAAGAGAGTTTGAGGAAGCCATAAGGTTAGGTCCTACTGATTTCGGGTTGCCACACCTTTTCCTTGGTGAAGTGAAATTGAGACAGGGTGATAAAGAGGCGGCAAAACTTAGATTCTCAACTTCAACTGAACTTAACGATTTCCTTACACTCGGGCATTATTATCTCTATTCAATGTATATGGAAGAAGGCGATACAGTCAAAGCAAATCAACGACTGAGCAAGATAAAAGAATATTCGCCCGGATTAATTCAACAGTAATGAAAATCCTGATTAATGCCCTGCCCGGTAATGGCGATGCCCTGATGTTTACACCTTCACTGAAAATTCTCCGGGAAAAATATCCCGATAGCGAAATACATTTATTGGTGATGTTCAGGTCAGTAGCAGAAATGTTCGGTAACTCACCTTATATAAATTACATTCACTTTATTGATTTCCTGAATCAGTCCAAATTGTCTTCTTTTAAGGAGATTCTGAAACTCAGAAAAAATAATTTTGATGTTTCAGTAAATATTTATCCCACAAACAGGGCAGAGTATAATATTCTTGGATTTCTTACAGGCGCAAAAAAACGAATTGCGTTCTCATACATTAAATCAGGTTTTCACAGATTTGAATTTTTGAATACCAACCTCATCCCTGAAATACGTAACAAGCATAATGTCCTTCAGAATATTGGGGCAATACGGGAGCTTGTTGAGGTAAATGACAATGAAGTAGGTAAACTTGAAATTTCACTTGATAAAACCGCATTAGCGAAAACCCGGGATTGGTTAAACTCTCTGAAAGTTTCAGATAAATTAATTGTAGGAATTCATCCGGGATCATCAACTTTAAAAAATCATATTCACAAGCGATGGGATAAGGAAAAGTTTATCGAGCTTTGTAATAAACTTATCAATGTTCACAACGGGTTTATTTTCATCTTCGGTAACGAATTTGAACTTAACCGTGAGATTAAAAGTTCGCTTGGAGAAAATGCAATTTTAGTTTCAACTGAAAATTATATGGATTCTCTCCTTCGCCAGACTTTTTGTGATTTGTTCGTATCGAACGATACGGCGTTTATGCATTCCGCAGCAGCTTTTGAAATACCTACCGTTGCAATATTCGCTTATACTAATAGCAGGGAACTATACCCGTGGAAGACGAATCACCGTATTGTTCGTGAAGATCTCGATTGTAGCCCGTGTTTTTATAATTCTCCTTCACCCGCATCCTGTATCTGGCAGGGTAACGATAAGTGGAAGTGCATAAAGAATATAACAGTGGAGAAGGTATTTGAGGCGTGCGATGAGTTAATTCAGGAAATCCCACACGATAGTAAATCTGGAAATTGAATTTAAAAACCCGCCCCGGTTGTCCAACGGATAAATGTAAGCATTGTACAAGAGCGAATTAAATATGTTGGCAATCGTCAGGTTTACGTTTGCGCTTCCAATTCTTGCACCTACGAAGAAATCTACATTGAATTGATTCTTCCGCGGAAATTCTTTGTCTGTCGCTAGAAAATTACCGGTTTCGTAATCGTATTCAAAAATTTTCTCAATGTTATAGTAGTAGTAATTAAATCCGGTTTGAAGTTTCAGATTCCCGTTAAACAAAATCCCTTTATAAAACAAGCACCCTTTAACGTAATTTTCCGGATATATTTCAGCTTTACTGTGTTGGTAAATGAATTCAAATGTCATCCATTTGGGTGAATAAGAGAATAAAGCGCTGAAACTGTTTTCGTCCCACAATTTCAAGTTATCGTGGTTCTTGTTCGTATAAAACTCAAATGAGAGCTGTCTGTATCTTAAATCAATCCCACCTTCAAACGTATAAAATCCCGGCGATGATATTATTAATCCATCCCGAGTTGATGAAATTCGGCTAAATCCGTTTTTTCTGATTCCCGTGCTGATGTTCATCCCGAATTCTGAACTGTTAAATAGTGATGCTTTGCCCTCAATTGAGAAACTTGAAAAATTAAAATCGTTTGCACGGTCAAATCTGTAAATCCCCGCAAGTGTAACCGGATTATACTTTAGCTCATATCCGGTTTTAATAGAATAAATATTGAGAGAACTTTCGGTAGTTCCGAAATCAGTTTTACTTAGTTTAAGCTCACATCCAACTATAATATCAGAACTGAAGCGTTCATTATGTTCCAGGAAAATATTCTGTAAGATGTTCAACCCACCGATGACTGAGTGGTAAAAGTTATGGAAAGTGTTTGTTTGCGATGCCGATGTTTTAAATGAATATCCACGGAGAATATTTTGTGAATATAAATTCACTTTCGTCAAAGATTGTGGATTTTTAAATAATCTCGCAACTATTTTCGAATCGAATGAAATGAGCTCGCTTTCCTCTGAATTAAAATCGTTTCGCACTTCAGCATCACCCGAGAGCATTGAATCAATATTATCGGATCCGGGTTCAACACCGCCATTTAAGCCACGTTTCAGATAGTTGTAATAGAAGTTCCCCTTGATATTAAGATTGTTATTCGGATAAAAGGAAATCCTCGTTCGGGACTTCCATGTTGAAAACGCCGAATTGATAAATCTGCCATCAAAATTTTGATTTGTGACACCGATTTGAAATCCGAAATTTTTCGAAAGCGCTTGAGAATAGAATACATCAGCGAAAAGAGAGTTCCCCCTGTCTTGTGAAAATCTGAGCTGTGAAAAAGGGAGGGGAGTGAAATAATCTTTCGTAATTACATTGAAGGATCTTCCGAATGAATTTATTCCGTAAAGTAAAGATCTCGAAGCAGAAATTTCTTCAATTGCATTTACTTCATTAATTGAAAACACTTCGGGGTCAATTCCTCCTATTACCGGATCGTTTAATTGAATCCCGTCGCGGAATACGCCGATAGACTGAGGTGGTAAATCGTTGTTCATAATTGCATCCCGACCGCCGTTGCTGTAAAATTGGCTTACAAAATATCCTTTCCTCTGGTTCATTACTTCTGAAATAGTTCGCTTGTCGCTCCATATATAACGCATGTAGTTGAACGAACTTGTTGTATCGTTGAGATACGAAACATTCTTTACTACATTAGAAGCAAATGGCTGGTTGCTATTTAGTGAATCATCTGCCTGTGCAAAAGTTACAGAGACTGAAGCAAGGAGTAGTATTATAGAATAGAGGAATGTTATTCTCACCGGAAGCATTCTAATGGAAGTAACTTTCAAGATTAATTTGAAAAATTAAAAGTTGCCCTCGTCCTGAGTCCGGTGAAATTCTTTCTTATGTTTAACAATCTTTGCGTCGGTAAGGAAGAAGACATCTTCGGCAATATTTACTGCGTGGTCTGCCAATCGTTCGATATTCCTAAGTAGTGTAATAGCGTGCGAGCATGGTTCAATGTAGTCGTTGTTTTGCTTCATTTCATCCACCAGCATTTGGAAAATTTCAATATCCATATTGTCAACAACTGAATCCATTTTAATTATTTCGAGAGCGTTTTCCGGATCATTGTTGATAAACGAATCGATACTTCCTTTAACGATTTTTTGTACGATAGCGGTCATTTCATCCAATTTCATTTTTACGAGCAAGTCTCGGTAATTCATAAGAGGTGGAACTCGTTCGGCAATATTTACCGCAATATCGCCCATCCTTTCGAGGTCGTTGTTAATTTTTAAAGCTGACATTATTAACCTGAGATCAATTGCCACCGGTTGTGTAAGCGCAAATATACGCTGACAGTGTTTGTCAATTTTAATATCGAATTTGTCCACTTTATCATCTCGTTCAACAACTAACTTGGCGAGTTCCAAATTACCTTCAAACAGCGCCCTGAAGGCAAATTCAATTTGCTCCTCGACCAGACTACCCATTTTAATGATTCTTGTTCTGAGCTGGTCTAATTCTTCTTCCAGATAATGATACATGGTGTATTTGTTTTTTATTTAAATTAACCGAACCTTCCGGTAATATAATTCTGAGTCCGGATATCTTTCGGGTCGGTGAAAATTTTTCTTGTACTGTCGTATTCAACTATCTCGCCATTAAGGAAGAATGCGCATTTATCGCTTACTCTGGCTGCCTGTTGCATATTGTGCGTTACTATAACTATACAAAATTTATTTTTTAATTCAAAGATTAATTCCTCAATCTTTGTGGTAGAAATCGGATCAAGCGCGCTTGCCGGTTCGTCAAGGAGTAGTACTTCAGGGTTTACTGCGAGCGACCGCGCGATGCACACTCTCTGTTGCTGACCTCCGGATAAACTTAGAGCGGAATCATTCAGCCTGTCTTTTACTTCGTCCCAGATAGCAGCACGTTTGAGCGCTTCGGTTACAATCTCTTCGAGCTGTGATTTACGCTTTATCCCGTTTATTGACGGTCCGTATGCAACGTTATCAAAAATTGATTTCGGAAATGGATTTGATTTTTGAAACACCATCCCTACCCGTCGCCTTAGAGACACAACGTCGGTATGCTTGTCGTATATATCGGTGTCATCAATTAAAATTTTCCCATCAATTTTTACCCCCTCAATCAAATCGTTCATCCTGTTGAGTGTTCTCAAAAAAGTTGACTTCCCGCATCCCGATGGTCCGATAAGAGAGGTTATTGAGTTGTTCGGTATATCAAGGTTAATTGATTTCAGCGCCTGAACTTTTCCAAATTCATAAAAAAAATTTAAATCCGTTACCCTGATTTTAATTTCTGACATTTATTGCGAAAAGATAATTTCAAATTTAACCTTCACCGGATTATTACACTGCAGATTTTCACGCATACTAATATGATGTAATGTATCCGTCTGACATTTTAATCACGCGATCGCACTTAGATGCGAACTCTTCATTGTGCGTAACAATTACGAACGCCATGTTGAATTTATTCCGTAGTTGGAAAATCAATTCGATTACCGCATTTGCGTTCGCTGTATCGAGATTACCCGTTGGTTCATCAGCAAGAACGAGTTCGGGTGAATTAACCAAAGCTCTGGCTATAGCAACACGTTGCGCCTCCCCACCTGAAATTTGTGATGGTTTATGATTTGCACGTGATTCAACGCCCACTTCTTTCATTAATTCAAGCGCTTTATCCCTGTCGGATTTTCCGTTTATCATCATAGCAATCATAACATTTTCGAGCGAGGTAAATTCCGGCAGCAGATGGTGAAACTGAAATATGAAACCGATTTTTGTATTTCTGAACGATGCAATTTCCCGTTCAGTTCCTTCGAATATATCCTTATCCCTGAAAAGTAATTTGCCTTCGTCCGGCTTGTCCAATGTTCCTAATATATGCAGTAGAGTACTTTTACCTGTTCCGGATTTCCCGACAATTGCAACAATTTCACCTTTATATACTTTCAGGTCAATACCCCTCAATACCTCAAGTTTATTTGTCTTACTTGTGTTGTAAGATTTTTTTATTCCGGTAGCCTGTATTAAGATTTCTTTTTCTGACATTATTCCCATCTTATAGACTCAACCGGATTTTGCTTTGCTGCTTTCCTTGAAGGGTAAAGTGAAGCAAGGAAACATAGTACAAAAGCTGCAAGAGGTACAAAGATAAAATCCGTGTACCTCAACTCAACCGGTAACGCGTCGAATTTATAAACCGATGAATCAATTCTGTAAAATTCAAAATATTTTTGTGCAAGAGTAACTGCAAGCCCTATGATACTGCCGGCAATCATTCCGATTAATCCGACAGCTACGCCTTCGGTTAGAAAAATTTTCGTAATGGTTTTGTCAGTTGCACCCATTGATTTGAGAACACCGATATCCCGCTTCTTCTCGATTACCGTCATAGTTAACGACGCGAGAATATTAAAGGATGCAACAAGAATTATTATACTTAAAATTATAAATGCGACCAATCTTTCAATTTTAAGGATTGAATAGAAATCTTTGTGCAAATCGTACCATGTCATGATCTTGAAGTTGTTACCGAAAATTTCTTTAAGCTTTTCCTTTGCATCGTCTGACTCGTTTATATCGTTAAGTCGAATTTCGACTCCTTGCACACCATCGCCAAGTTCGAACAATTCGGCAGCGTTTTCAAGCGATATATAAGCGTATTTCGAATCATATTCCTTGTTATCGGAATCGAAAATTCCCCGCACAACGAATCTTTTGGTAACAGGTTTTACGAATTGTGTCAGCGAATGTTCAAGACCGACTGGACTTAGCAAGGTAATAGTATCACCGGTTAATGCCCGTAACTCGCCTGCAATCGGTCTCCCGATGACAATCCCACCGACCTCACCTGTGTTTTTTAAATCGAATTCACCAAGTACAACTACATCCTTAATACCCGAAACTTTATCAACAGTTTGCGCATCCACACCTTTTACGTACAGAACCTTGTTGAGTTGTTCGCTACTGACCATCCCTTTGGTTAAAGTAAACGGCGATGACCTGCTGTAACCTGCTTTATCGAGCTTCTGTTGAATTGAATGATAGTCGGTTAACAACTCTCCATTAGCGGATTCAATTCTTAGGTGTGGATCAAAATTAACCAAAATTGATGTAACTTTTTGATTGAACCCATTGAAGACCGATAGAACAATTATCATTGCTGCTACGCCAATCGTAACACCAATCACGGAAATACCCGTAATAATTGTTATAAAGTTAATCTTCCTTTTAGAGAAGAGGTAACGTCTCGCTATGAAATTTTCAAGTTTCACTACTCGTCGAAAACTATTACTGATTCGGTGTACTGTCTGACTTTGTTCGAGTCAATTTTCTTCAACAATAAATCTTCAAGCTCCTTTTGTTTCGTCTCAATCCCCGATGCGCTTTTTAATTTTTCAATATCATACTTCACATGCAGAACCCTGTTGACTACAATGTGCCGCGAAATACCCGCCGGCAGATGATGACTGCTGCGAGCAATCCTCATAATTTGTTGTTTACTGAATGCCGGAAACTTAATGAGTACGCCGTTCCTTCGGGAATATTTTCTCAACTCTGAAATGCTTATTTCGGACTCAGACCTGTCGAAATTGAATTTGTGAAAATATAATTTGGTCAGATTGGTAATTGCTTTGATTTTATCAAAGAACTCGTACGGTAATTCAATCGATAATGTCTTTCCCGATTCGATTTCGGTTGCAAATATATTGTCATCTTTATTTTCAACAATTGGTTTTGATATCACACCCTCGATTAATTCATATTTGAGGTTATGTCTGATTGCAAACCTATCCAACATGTGCAAATCAAAATTGTAAATCAGGTGATCCCATGTTAGCAATTTTACATCGGGGCTCTTATAATTTATAATCTGTGCTAAGATCAACTTGCAACCGATTTCTTTTAATGAGCCGGCTCTGTTTGCACCGTCAATGAGTACATATTCTTCACCATATTTACCAACGATAACGGGATTCATCAGAAATCTTGACCTTGCAATTCTGGAATAAATATTTCTGAGTCGGTTGCTTTCGGTAGCTTCGTGAAGGAGTATTTCGCTCAGTTTTAGTATTCTGAGATTGAAAAAACTTTTGGTGTAATTAATCATTATTATGACGGGGATTTGGTGCCGACTTTAACGAAATCAATTTCCCCATTAACATTGAGAACGGCATTTATCTTATCACCGGGTAGAATTTCCGCAGCTAGTATTTTCTCCGATAGTTTGTTTATCAGATGTTTCTGAACGATCCTCTTCAGAGGTCTGGCACCGAAAGCCACATCAAATCCCAATTTCCCCAGCCAATCCTTTACTTCATTGTCAACAGTCATTGTAATTTGGTTATGCTCCAATCGTCGGAAGAGGTTTGTCAGCTGAAGGTCAACAATCAACCTGATTTCTTTTTGAGTGAGCGGTTTAAATAAAATTATTTCGTCAATTCGGTTAAGGAATTCCGGGCGAATAGATGATTTCAGCAGATCGAAAAGTTTAACCTTCAGTTCGCCCATTACCTCATCTCGGTTAACGTCAGTTAAAATGTCCATTTTTTCCTGAATCAGATGAGAACCGATATTTGATGTCATAATAATAATCGTGTTCTTGAAGTTTACGGTTTTGCCTTTCGAATCGGTTAACCTACCTTCGTCAAGTACTTGCAGAAGGATATTGAATACATCGGGATGTGCTTTTTCTATTTCATCGAGCAACACAACGCAGTAAGGTTTTCTTCTGACGGCTTCAGTTAATTGCCCTCCCTCTTCATAACCAACATATCCGGGTGGCGCGCCGATTAACCTCGATACAGCAAATTTCTCCATATACTCGCTCATGTCAATTCTGACAATAGCTTTTTCATCGTCGAAAAGAAACTCAGCAAGCGCTCTTGCCAGTTCAGTTTTACCAACCCCGGTTGTCCCGAGGAAAATGAATGATCCGATTGGTCTGCTTTCGTCCTGCAAGCCCGCACGGGATCTCCTTATTGCATTCGAAACTGCTGTTACAGCATCATCCTGTCCAACTACTCTCTGCTCAAGGTTCTTTTCCATATTCAATAGTTTCTGACGTTCGCCTTCAAGCATTTTCGAAACGGGAATTCCTGTCCAGCGTGAAACTATCTCCGCGATATCCTCTGAATCAACCTCTTCTTTCAGCATTTTCTTATCGCTTTGGACTTTTGAAAGCTCCTCCGTCTTGTCGCTGATTTGCTTTTCAAGACCGGGGATTTTTCCGTATCTAATCTCTGCTACTTTTGTCAAATCTCCATGACGTTCAAGTTGCTCAGCTTCAGCCTTCAGGTCTTCTATTTCTTCTTTTGAAGCCCTGATAGTTTTAATTAAATCCTTCTCGAGGTTCCAGTGCGCTACCAATTCTTTTTTCAACGATTGGAGGTCTGCCAGTTCCTTTTCAATCTCTTCAAGCCTTTTTTTTGTTGGGTTAACGGTTTTGTCTGCCATAGTGAATTTTACCAAAAATATGTAATGTACAAAGTTTATTCTATGGAAAATAAAATAGAGTAGGATAAAGCAAATATATTTTATAAGTTAATTTCGGTGAAATCACTTTTCGAAGAAAATCCTGACAGCTTGTTAATTCCGCTTGCTGAAAGAATGCGCCCAAAATCCATCGAAAAATTCGCAGGTCAGGAACATTTGCTCGGCGAGGGCAAACCTTTAAGCGCGCTCATTAAATCCGGTGAAATATACAATATGATCTTATGGGGTCCCCCGGGTACCGGAAAAACCACTCTTGCTGGATTAATAGCTGCAGAAACAAACTCCACTATGATTCAACTTTCCGCAATTAGCTCCGGCGTCAAAGATGTTAGGGATGCTATTGCTGAAGCAAAGCACCGTCTGGAAACATCCTTAGTTAAAACTATCCTGTTCATTGATGAAATACACCGGTTTAATAAAGCGCAGCAGGATTCGCTTCTCAACGCAACTGAGAAGGGTTGGATAATTTTAATTGGAGCTACAACAGAAAATCCGTCATTTGAAATAATTTCGCCGTTGCTTTCCCGGAGTCGTGTGTTCGTGCTTGAACCCTTGAGCAAGGGCAACCTTGAAAAAATATTGAATAACGCCATCAGTGAAGATTTATTTTTATCGCAGTTTGAGATTGAAATTGAGGACAAAAATTTCCTGTTTGAAATATCGGGTTCAGACGCACGGAAAATGCTGAACGGGTTTGAACTTGCAGTGAAACTTGGCGCAAAGGAGAATAAAGCTGAATTGTCAAATGAATTGCTCAAACAATCGTTTCAGGTCAATTATATAAAGTACGATAAGAACCGTGAAGAGCATTACAACGTTATTTCAGCCTTTATAAAAAGTATGCGCGGGAGCGACCCGGACGCTGCAGTTTACTGGATGGCGAGAATGATTGACGGCGGCGAAGACCCGAAATTCATCGCCCGAAGGATGATTGTGCTCGCAAGTGAAGATATAGGTAACGCTGACCCACAGGCTTTAAACGTTGCGTGCAATGCTTTTCATGCGGTGAACTTTATCGGAATGCCCGAAGCGTCAATTGTACTTTCGCAGGCTGCTGTTTATCTAGCCCTTGCCCCGAAAAGTAACGCTTCCTATATGGCAATTAAAAATGCTTTGGATGAAGTTAAAAATAATCCGGTTCCCGATGTCCCTCTGCACCTGAGAAATGCGCCTACGAAACTGATGAAAGACCTTTACTACGGAAGAGATTATCAGTACGACCATGATTTTGAAAATCATTTTTCCGGTCAGTCTTTTCTACCACCTGAATTGAAAGATAAAGAGTTTTATATTCCGACCGTAAACGGATTTGAATCTGAACTGAAGCGTAAACTTGAAATTTTACGAAAAATCCGTTCTGAAAAAAATTCGGAAAAAAGGTATGGGAGCGGTAAAAAGTAATTTATCACCGCTTACTGTTAGTAACTTTCTCTCCACTCAACTTGTGCCTATTACCGATTTAGTATTTGCCGTTGTAAAGTAATTTAACCCTGAACTTTATGCGAAGGTGCGTAACAGTTCTTTTGGAATTCCCGATTTTTGTTGAGAAAAAGTAAAATCACTTCAGACAATTTAGCGGAAGAATAAATTTGATTTTTCGCGCAAGCCGTTTATAAAGTCGTGAGCGGTAACTTTGGATTTCCCTTCAAGCTGTAGCTCAGTCACCTCGATTAACAAATCAATTGTGTGCACAAAAAGTTTTTTATCATTAATCACAATCTTTCCCGATTCAGAGGGAGAGGGAAGCGCGGTTATCTTTGAAGAAAAAATCTTAATGGTTTTCCCGTTGAAGGTTGTCCAAGCAGCGGGGTATAGTGAAAGCCCTCTGATTTTGTTGTGAATGGATATGGCATTTTGACTCCAGTCAATCCTGCAATCTTCTTTGAAAATTTTCGGCGCCATTGTTGCGCTTACGTCACGCTGTTTCTGTAGTGTGTAGTTGCCGCTTTCAATTAATTCGAGCGTTCTTAATACAACTTCAGCACCGAGCAATTTTAATTTGTCGTGCAGCGTAGTCGCATTATCGTCATCACAAATTTGAATTTTCTCCTGTAAAATGATATTCCCTGTATCAACATTTTTGTCGAGAAAAAATGTAGTAACACCGGTTTCTGTTTCGCCGTTCATAATTGCGCGATTAATTGGCGCTGCACCACGGTATTTAGGCAGAAGCGATGCGTGAAGATTTATTGCGCCATACCTCGGTATGCTGATGATTCGTTCGGGCAAAATCCTGAAAGCGACCACTACGATTAAATCCGGTGAAATCTCTGTAATCCGGTTGGTGAATTCGTTTGATTTTAGGCGTTCGGGCTGAAGTACCGTAATTCCGCGGGCAATTGCAAAGTCTTTCACCGGTGACGTGCATAACTTTTGTCCCCTGCCCCGTTGCCTGTCAGGTACAGTAACTACTGCTGAGATTTTGTGGTGCGAATGGTAAATTGCTTCCAGAGTTGGGATTGCGAACTCCGGCGTTCCCATATATACTATATTCATCTGGAATGGATGAGTAATGGATAGTGTGTAGTTACCTTGCCGTTTTTAATCTCATCGAGCGAATCTTTAAGTTGTCTTTTTTGATCTATCGTAAGGTAATCTGTAAATAATTTTCCGTTCAGGTGATCAATTTCATGCTGTATAACCCTCGCAAGTAAGTTGTCCGCTTCGAGTTCAACATCTCTTTCGCTAAGGTCAGTATATTTCACAAAAATCTTTTCCGGCCTCTCGATTTCCGCTCTGATGCCGGGGATGCTCAAACAACCCTCTTCAAGAATTATGCTTCCTTCCTTCGAAATTATAACCGGGTTTATCATGGTGAATGGTTTTATCTCTTGGAATTCTTCGATCATGCTTATGTCAATCACTGCAAACGAATGATCCAGATTTACCTGCGGAGCAGCAAGCCCGATACCGTCAGCATTGAGCATTGTCAGAAACATCCGCTGTACATTCTCAATCAACTTTGAATCAATTTCAGTTACTTTGTACGTTACCTGCCTCAGAATAGGCATCCCGTATGTTGTGATTGGAAAATAATTTTCATTCATTCTGAAATTTAACGAGTTTTATTTCGGTATTGAAGTCAAAATCTCCCGAAGGCGAAAATTTTGATACAGAATCCGCAAAATTCGATCTGATAAGTAAATGGAATCCGATATTTAACTTTTTAGTGTGAAAATTGAATATTATCTTGACGTTTTCTACTAATTAAAATTCAGGAGTAATGTAAATGCCAGAGTACACTACATCACAAATCAGGAACATTTCTCTCATAGGGCATAGCGGTACCGGGAAAACTTTGCTTGCGGAAGCAATTCTGTTTTCAACCGGTGCAATTAACAGAATGGGATCAATTGAAGAAGGGAATACGGTAAGCGACTATCATAAAGACGAGATAGAAAAACAAATGTCAATCAATTCCTCACTTCTCAATACAATTATCCAAAACAATAAAGGCGAGAAGCTAAAACTGAATATTCTCGATACGCCCGGTTTTATGGACTTCATAGGCGAAGTTGTTTCATCGCTCAGGGTTACCGACACATCGCTGGTAGTCGTTGATGCATCGAAGGGCAGGGAAGTTGGAACTGAAATTTCGTTCAGATACACGGATTACTATAAAAATGATATTATTTTTGTCGTTAATAAAACTGACCACGAAAACATTGACTTCGAAAATGTTGTAAGCCAGTTGAAAGAGGGTTTCGGTAACCGAGTAACTGTAATCCAGTTTCCGGTTAACTCCGGCGGAGGGTTCAGCGAAGTGATTGACGTGATGAAGATGAAACTCCTGAAATACTCGAAAGACGGAAAAGGGAATTATACAATTGAAGACATTCCGGATAACCTGAAAGCAAAAGCAGATGAATATCATCAGGCGTTTATTGAAACCATTGCTGAAGAGGACGAAGAATTAATGACAAAATATTTTGATCAGGGAACGTTAAGTGATGAAGATCTCGATCGCGGACTTAAGATTGGTTTGTCGAAGCGGGAAATATTTCCATTGTTTTGTACGAGCGCTTCCTCAAATGTCGGTATCAGGGGATTGCTTGAATTCATTGCGGAATATTGTGAAAGCCTGCTTGATTCAGACACCGAATCCGGATTTAAGCCGGGTACAGAAGATTTGATTGAAATCAAGCACGATCCGAAAGGTGAACCGGTGATGTTTATTTTTAAAACAGTATCGGAAAAGAACATTGGTGAGCTTTCGTTTTTCAGGGTGTACTCAGGTTCGGTCAGGCAGGGATTGGATCTCGTGAACGGGAACAACGGTATGAACGAGAGGTTGTCTCAGCTATACACGATGCAGGGGAAAGACAGGAAGGAAATCCCGGAAGTTATTTGCGGCGACATTGCTTCTGTCGTGAAGTTAAAACATACACATACCAACAACACACTTTCATCAAAGAATCTTCCGGTAGTTGTCAAAGGTATTTTATTTCCCGATCCGAATATCAGCATGGCGATTTCTGCAAAAAATAAGGGCGATGAAGATAAGCTCTCAGTTGCGCTACATTCCTTCCACGAGGAAGACCCATCTTTTAGTTCAAATTTCGATACCCAGACGAACCAAACAATCATCAGCGGTCAAGGTGAAATTCACCTTCAAACGATTGTTCAGAGAATGCACAATAAATACGGGCTTGAGGTTGACGTTACTGAGCCCAGAATCCCATATCGGGAAACAATCAGGTCAACTGTAAATGATTCAGAGTATAAACACAAAAAGCAATCCGGTGGAAGGGGACAATACGGTCACGTTCATATTAAAATTGAGCCACTCGAAAGGGGGAACGGATTTGAATTTGTCAATGCGATAGTTGGCGGTGTAGTACCCGGTCGTTTTATCCCCGCAGTTGAAAAAGGTATTGTAGAGATTATGGAAAAGGGAATTCTGGTTGGTTCTAAAGTAGTTGACGTAAAGGTTACATTATTTGACGGGACTTTCCACAACGTTGACTCAGATGAAATTTCGTTTAAAATTGCCGGATCGCAGGCATTTAAAAAAGGTTTCAAAGATGCAAGTCCTGTCTTGCTTGAACCGATTTACAATGTTGAAGTCGTTTTCCCTGAAGAGTTCATGGGTGCAGTTTCGGGCGATGTATCCTCACGGCGCGGAAGAATTATGGGGATGGAATCTGAAGGACATTTGCAGCTTATCAAAGCGCAAATGCCGCTCTCTGAAATGGAAGGTTATTCTTCCAAACTCCGCTCGCTTACTCAGGGAAGGGGTACTTACAAACGGAAGTTCTCGCACTATGAAGAAGTACCTAAAGAAATCGAGGTAAAGATAATTGATAATTACGAGAAGAATAAATCAGAGGAGTAAAAATTAAAAGGGTGGAGAAATACCACCCTTCTTTTTATCTGTTGTATATAGCCCAAAGGTCGTTTAGTAACCTGTTTAATTCAGGTGCAAGGTCATCTGCTGAATCTGTCTTCGATGGCATATTATCGAAAACCACATACGGAATTTTGTGCTGCCTCACATATAAATATTCCTTATCACCGGATGAAAATTCTTCCCAATCGCATTCCTTGTAGAGAGTTTCAAGCACTTTATCATCTAAGCTGTGTTCCAGAATGCTATGTGGTTTATCCGGATTCCTTCGTTTACGGTTTTTCCGGAGTGATTCCTCGTATGGTACTTTAACATAGAGCACGACTGCGTCAGATAAAATTTCATCGGACAGGTGTTCGAATGCTTCTTTGTAACCCCCGTGTTCGGTGCCACGCGCAAACTCGATAATAATTGATTGGTCAGCGAATTCGTCTGCACTATCTTTCACTATTTTTGTATGTTCGAGAGAAACTCGTCTCAGCAGCAAATTCCACATGTACTTTTCCTTGAAATAGCCTTCACTTGTCGAATGTAACCTCTCTTTCCCGAAGACGTGTTCAATAAAATAATCTTCTTCGAACCAAGCCCAAAGCATGGGAAAATCGTCGAGTATATGGATTCTCTTTCCGAGATGCAATTGTTGATCCCGGTTAAAATTCGAAGTCTTGTGTATGAAATCAATTATTTCGGATTTCCCTGATGCAGGTCGCCCGATGAGTATCAGGTTGCTGAATATTCTTTTCATTTTTGTTTTTGTTTTCATAAATATATTTAATTCCATAATAAAAAAAAACCCGCATGTTTTATTCTGGATTCTGTTACGATTTTATGTCCCATCTCAAACCTTCCGAAAAATAATTCAAACAGCTTAATTTAGTTGCAGTAGTTTGTGAATATGCAATCAATAATAAATTTCACTTACGATTTTAAGTGGTTAGAATTTCCGGTAAATTTATCATGTAAATTTTATATCCAAACAACTAACTTATAGAAATTATTTTACCATTTAACGGGTTAACTATATAAATCAAAAATTAAAAAATAATATGTACGGTGGCGGATACATTTTCGAGGAAAACGGTTCGGGCGAAATTGAAGATAGCGTAAAGCTTAAAGAATTTGAGACGAGAATATCGGCAGGAGATAAGGTTGAACCAACCGACTGGATGCCGGTCGAATACAGGAAGCAACTTATCAGGATGATAGAACAGCACGCTCATTCGGAGATAATCGGCGCACTTCCGGAGGGAACGTGGATCACGAGGGCGCCGGGGTTCAGGCGGAAACTCGCACTGATGGCGAAAGTGCAGGATGAAGTCGGACATGCACAATTACTTTATAGTGCGGCTGAAACTCTCGGTAAACCGCGGGAGATGATGATAAACGATTTGATTAACGGGAAATCCAAATATTCTAACGTGTTTAACTATCCAGCAGAAACGTGGGCTGATACCGCAATCATTGCATGGCTGATTGATGCAGGCGCAATTATTAATCAGGTGGCAAATTCGAAGGGCTCTTACGGACCATATTGCAGAGCGCTCGAACGAATCTGCCAGGAAGAATCGTTTCACCTGAAATATGGTCACGACAATGTAGTTTTCCTTGCAACCGGTACCAGGACGCAGAGAGAGATGGTTCAGGGTGCGCTGAACAGATGGTGGAAACCGATTATGCACTTCTTTGGTCCTTCTGATAAAATCTCCGTTCATACCGAAACAATGATGAAATGGAAGTTGAAGATGGCATCGAACGACGAAATGCGGCAGAAATTTCTCGATATGTACGTACCGAAAATCCGCGACCTTGGTCTGACAATCCCTGATCCCGCATTGAGAAAAAATGAACAAACGTGTAAATGGGAATACACTGAACCCGACTGGGAAGAATTTAAACGTGTTATAAACGGAGACGGACCGTGCAATAAAGAGCGTCTTGCAGTCAGAAAGAAAGCTGAAGAAAAGGGCGCATGGGTAAGGCGGGCTTTACTTCGCAATTCCGAACAATACGTTGTTCCACTCAGCTAAACTCTTAAATCAGGTTTACGGGCAGTATCAATATCTGCCTTATATTTAATTATGAAAATCAGATCACTTGACCCGCGGATAACCCGCCTTGAAATCGAAAAAAATAAGGAACCCGTTATTGACCTTAAACCGCTCGATCACTGGCAAACTTTCGAAGTATTTGTACAGGTGAAAAAAGGTCAACACCATTCGCACGTTGGCTCGTTGCACGCTCCAAACCCGGAAATGGCTTATATACTCGCTAAAGAACAATTTGGCCGTAGGACGAAAATTGTCAGCCTTTGGGTTGTAAAAACTGCGGATGTATTTACTGCACCGGGAGATGAAATTATGTTTGAACGAAATGACGAGAAAATTTACAGGGAAGCCGGTGGATACAAGGTTATGGACAGAATAAACAGATTTAAAAAAAGTAAAAAGTAATATGCAATTCAACAAGGAACAAACCAAAGCGCTGAAAGAATTATTGTACCTGTTAGCCGATGACGAGTTGATCCTCGGACACCGTAATTCCGAGTGGACCGGTTTGGGACCGATTCTTGAAGAAGATATTGCATTCTCGTCCATGGCTCAGGATAAAATCGGGCATGCACAGAATTTTTTTGAAATGCTTCACGAACTCGGTGAACCTGAACCCGATACAAACGCATTCGCACGTGACGAAAATTTGTTCAGGTGTTGTCATTTTGTAGAATATCCTATTGGCGAGTATAATTTTTCGCTCATGAGGCATTTTCTTTTTGACCATGCAATGTTTATCCGGTACGGGATGCTTTCCGGATCCAGTTACGAACCGCTTGCATCGGCGGTTAGAAAGTTCAAAGGTGAAATGATATATCACGTTCTTCACGCTGATACCTGGATAAAGCAACTCAGCCAGGCGGATGAAGAGAGCTACCGGCTTATGCAGTCTGCGCTGGACGAATGTTTGCCGCTTGCGCTCGGAATGTTTGAAACTTTAAGCGGTGAGAACTTGCTCAGTGATTCGGGGATTTATTCGGGTGAGGAATTGCTTCGACAGAGTTGGATTGAAAAAGTCGTTCCACTAATCGAATCTGCGGGGCTCATACTGCCTGACCTGAACAATATTCAACCGGCGTTTGGCGGTAGAAAAGGAATACATACCGATTATCTTAAACCGTTGCTCGATGAAATGTCGGAAGTATTTAAAATTGATCCCGACGCGGAATGGTAAATTGAACGTTACAAAGGAACAAATATTGAAAAAGCTCTGCGAGGTGATGGACCCGGAAATCCCCCGGTTGTCAGTGATTGATCTCGGCGTAATTGTCTCTGTCGATGTCAGTGATTCAGAAGTGAAAATAAAGATGACACCGACCTTCGCAGGGTGTCCGGCAATCAACTATTTGCGGGATGAAATACGGCGCAAAGTTGAAGAATTAGGAGTTGAAAATGTAATTGTGGATGTTACCTTTGAAAAAAGGTGGACGTCCGATATGATTACTGAAAGTGGGCGGAAGATTTTGAAAGAATCCCGGTTCGCCCTCCCGAGACTGAATAACGGAAAGTTTCAACCTGAACTAATTACCAATGTCGAGTGCCCGATTTGTAACAGCACAAACACCCGCCTTCAAACTCCGTTTGGTCCTACGCTTTGCAGAGCAATTCATTATTGCGACGATTGCAAACAGGCATTTGAACAGTTCAAACCTGTACAGTAACGTTTACATTTCCATTATGGACAATCAGCTATTAACCACCCGGATTGAAATTCACCTTACATTTCAGGTCTTAAAAATACATACCATAGCAATTAACTGTGCACTGAGCGTATTGATGTATCAGGTGATGGAATAATAGGTGTAGAGGACGGGGCATTATCTGGAATAACAGGAACAGATTTATTGTAAAACCGTAATGATTACCGGGTGCCTGGAAGTTTGTTCTTTAATTTAATGAAACGCTTCAAGAGGTTATAACCATATAAAGCCGTGTGAGACGAATAACATGGAAATACGAAAATGGCGATATTTTTTCTGGTTTTTCCTGAGTGCTTAAAATGATTATAATTGTGCAGCGGTTGAGATAAACAGCTATATGGGGAAATCCTTTTGAATGTGTTTCAATTTGATAAATCCCTAAACCAAAATAAAATGAAACCGATAAAATTAATTTTAGCATATATAATTACCGTGCTTTTATCAGCAGGTAATTCAATGTCGCAAGTCCCGTACGAAGCATCAATCGGAAACAATTCGGTAAGCGGCGATACAGTTTTCTTTGATATATTTTTTCGAGCGACCGACCCGGCGCAACCACTTTATTTTGGAGACGCTGATATTGTGTTCTTTTTCAATGACTCTAACTTCACTGCTGAAACTTTCGGTTACGTTGAAGAATCCACATATTTCATAAATTCCAACGGAACGCGGACTCATGCTTACGACTACAATATTGCTACCGATACCTTATCTCAGAACGTTATCGTTGTAAATGTGTCAGGTCTGGCATTTTCCACGCAAAATCAGTTTAACTCACGTGTTGCAAAGATTGATACAACTCATAATCTGCACAAACTCGGCAGATTTTACGTAACGGGAATTACAAACCCGTCAGGGAATCTCGACCTTGAATGGAAAACTTCACCTCCGGGAGTGAGTACGATTATTATGTCGTATATTCCAACAGACCCCTGGTATGAGTACATGGCTTCGGGAACACTTATCGAGCCTCCGGTTATTCCGTTACACCCGTTCAGAGATGTTGCTGTTACTTCATTTTCATCTCCGGTGAACGGTCAGATTCTGGACAGGAATGGTTCAGATGTAACCGTGTACCTGAAGAATCTCGGTGATGAATCGGTAAACAATATAGATGTTTATATGCAATTCGATTCGCTACCGCCTGTCGGACCGGTAACAGTCGTTCAAGCCTTATCTCCGGGCGATTCAGTTTCGGTAATATTTAACGGTGCTAACCAACTTTCTTCAAACGAAGATGCAATCGGTAACCTCACTGTCTATTCACAAATCCTGAATGACGATGACAGTTTAAATAACGGTACGACTGTTTCTGTAGTATTAACAGATCCGGTAACGTCATTTCCATTTTTCGAATCCTGGAGAACACCGGCACTTTGGACAACGAGCGGTACTGCATCCCTTTGGAGCACTCATATTGCAACTGACCCGTCAGGCGCACCATCTGACACATCGCTTAAATCCGCATTCTTCGGGAACAACGGTACGCAACTGCTCAGGTCACCCTTAATAGATTTAACCGGTATGACAAACCCGGTGCTTTCGTTTTATGTTGCCTACACTACTAAAAGTACATCTCCCGGTAATGATATGGTTCAGGTGTTAATTTCCACCAACGGGGGAATTAGTTATAATCCTGCGATATTTGACAAAGGTTGGACGTCCATTCCCTCGCTCGGAACAGTACCGTCGCAGGATCCGGAATTTATACCCGGGGCAGCAAATCATTGGAGGCACGAGATTGTAAATCTGACGCCGTATGCTGGAGAAAAGATTGTTGTTTCATTTAGTGCGATTTCCGGAGTCGGCAACAATGCATGGATTGATAATGTTAAAATTACCGATGCTGACCATTTGTCATTTATATCCGTAAACGCTGCAGGGACTTATGGTAACCTCGAATCTGACGGCGCAAAGATTAACTTTACCGCGCTCAGACCGGGATTAGGTGGTAATACCATATCTCAACCTGATGCTTTATTGGAAACTATTACTTTCCCGATGATAAATGTGACCCCGCTTACATATTACAAAGAACAACGTCGCGGAACCCCGATAAATAAAAATCACGGTAAGCGGGATGGTAATTTCGGAATTAGCCCCGACGCATCCGAAGGAGTGCTTGTGCTATCACGGGTTGATGAAAATCCGATTAATAACACTTTTGCAACTAACCTTACCTCTACAACTTTTTCCGGAGCTATATTTACTCCGGATGTAGTCGCAAACCGGTATTGGGAAATTGCATTCACCGGGAATGATTACGTTTCAACTGCGACTTATGATGTTATTATTGATATCTCGACACAGCTTGGAATTGTAGATCCGGACAGATTATACATCCTGAAACGCGCCGACCAGAATGCTGATTGGGTTTGCGTGTCCACGATAACCGAGTATGAACTTGGATTGCCTGTACGTTTGATTGCGAGCGGTCTTCAGGGGTTCAGCCAGTTTACAATCGGTTCGGAAGACGGAACGCTGCCGGTTTCAATAGTTGAATTTACTGCTGTTCCGGAGAAAAATAATGTTAAACTGAACTGGAAAACCGAATGGGAAGCCGGCAACGACAGATTTGAAATTCAGCGGAAACTCACTGGTTCAAAAGATTGGTCGGCAATAGGTAACATACCCGGTGCAGGTAACGTTACAACGCCGAGAAATTACACTTTTACCGATAAGGGACTTGCAGTCGGAGTTTATGATTATAGATTGATTTGTTACGATACCGATGGAAACGTGAGCGATGATAACATGCCGGTGATAAATGTAGAGATTGGTGCACCGGAAGTATTTGCGCTGTTGCAGAATTACCCTAACCCGTTTAACCCGGTTACACAAATTGACTTTCAGGTTCCGGTTGAAGGGATGGTTAAACTAAACGTTTTTGATATAGCGGGCAGGGAAGTATCAACAATTGTGAATGAGAACTTAGCGCCGGGATATTACACATACAGCTTCGATGCATCGAGCCTTTCGACCGGGGCATATTTCTATAGGTTGGTTACTAAAAACACCGTACTGACGAAGAGGATGCTATTGGTTAAGTAAAAATTAGTTGAATGTCATTGCCGGAATGTTGATTGACCGCCCGATGAGATTGAAAATCACATGACACATTCGAGCGTAAAGAAAAAACTCCGGTCAAGTTGCCGGAGTTTTTTTTTATGTTGAAAAGCTGGTTAATTGATAAGTTTCCCTACACGGTCCCATCTGACCGAGCCGATGAGCCGGAAAATATCGTAAAACGGAATAGCTGGATCCCACGACCAGTAAATTGCGAGGGCTTCACCTACAACATTCTCAACCGGCATGAACCCCCAGAAACGGCTATCAAGCGAATTCCCCCGGTTATCTCCCATCATGAAAAGGTAATCTCTTTGAACAGTGTATTCGTTATTCGGCAGCGGTTCGCCATTTACCGTAACCCGGTTATCTGAAGTTAGTTCAATTTTGTTCCCTTCTTTCATAACGAAGTATTCCCATGAGGTAAAGTTTTCAGGTGTAATTATAATCTTATCACCTGCTTTTGGTACCCGGATTGGTCCGTAGTTATCTTCGTTCCATTTGGAATTTTTCGGGAAGATTCTCGGATTCGGCATATTTTCGGGTAACGGGTTGCCGATTATATTCGCGTACGGCGGATTTGGGAAAATTTTACCATTTACGTGAAGAGTTTTTTGGGTAATGTAAATCGTATCCCCGGGAAGACCTACGCATCTCTTGATGTAATTAATAACTTCTTCCGATTCCAGTTCATCTCGATTACCCGGAAAATCAAAAACTATTACGTCGCCCCGTTCAGGGTCTTTAAATCCTGGTAACTTAAAATATGGAATTCTAATATTGGTAAACGGGATATTCCTCGGTGTGGTAGCGCCATAGGTGAACTTTGTAACCAGCAGGAAATCGCCAACCAGCAAAGTGTTTTCCATCGAACCGGTTGGGATCCGGTACGCTTCAAAGAGGAAAACTTTGATTAAAAACGCAACAATTGCTGCATAGATTAAAGCGTCAGCGTATTCCCTGATTTTTGATTTCTTTTTGTCCTTACCGGAACCCGACTTTTCGGGATTTATTTTTTTCTTCAAATTATCGAGTGTGTTTGTACCCGTTGAATCTTTTTTTTCTTTAGACAAATTTTCTTATTTACTTTTCAATTGATAAAACTGCGAGGAAAGCCTCCTGAGGAATTTCCACCGCGCCAACTTGTTTCATCCGCTTTTTCCCCTCCTTTTGCTTTTCAAGCAACTTTCGTTTTCGTGTAATATCACCGCCATAACATTTAGCGGTAACGTTTTTTCTGATTGCACTGATGGTTTCGCGCGAAATTATCTTAGACCCTATCGCCGCCTGAATTGCCACTTCGAACATTTGTCGGGGAATAAGTTGCCTTAGCTTTGAACACAGTTTCTTTCCCCAATCGTGAGCGTTGTCCTTGTGAACTATTGATGAGAGCGCATCAACCGGATCGCCGTTTAACAATATGTCGAGCTTAACCAGTTTTGATTCACGGTAATCGACAAAATCGTAGTCAAATGAAGCATACCCCCGCGAAGTTGATTTAAGTTTATCATAGAAATCGAAGATAATTTCACTTAATGGAAATTCAAACTGCAGGTCAACCCGTTTAGTGTCAATATATTGTGTTGTAATGTAGTTTCCCCGTCGTTCCTGCGCCAGCTTCATAATATTACCGATATATTCCGTCGGTGTGATTATCTGCGCTTTAATATACGGTTCTTCAATCCGGAGAATTCTCGCGGGTTCGGGCATATCGGACGGGTTATCAACTATAACTAAGCCGCCGTCGGAAAGGTAAACTTTATATTCAACGTTTGGAACGGTAGTAACAATATTAAGGTCATATTCGCGTTCAAGGCGTTCCTGTACAATCTCCATGTGGAGCATACCCAGGAATCCGCATCTGAATCCAAACCCGAGCGCAACCGAACTTTCCGGAGTAAATGAAAGTGCGGCATCGTTTAACTTGAGCTTTGAGAGGGATTCCCTGAGATTTTCAAAGTCTTCGCTCTGAGCAGGGTAAATTCCGCTAAACACCATCGGTTTTACCTCTTTGTAGCCTGGGAGCGGTTCAGTAATCCGGTTATTTGCGTTGAAGATGGTATCACCAACACGTGAATCGTTTACATCTTTAATGCCCGCAATAAGATAGCCGACATTTCCGGATCTTAGGGATTTCGTTCTCAATCTTTGCATTTTCAATACACCGACCTCTTCAGCAATGAACCTTTTATTGTTCGAAAAGAATTCTATTTTATCGCCTTCATTTAATTCGCCTTCAACAACTCTGATCTGAACCACCACACCACGATAGTTATCGAACGATGAATCGAAAATCATAGCGCGGAGCGGTTTATCAGTGTTAACCGGTGCCGGTGGGATTTTTTTTACTATTGCTTCGAGAATTTCCTCGGTACCGACTCCAGTCTTCGCGCTTGCAGGGATAATCTGATCCTTTTCGCCACCTATGAGTTCGAGCACCTGTGAGGTAACTTCATCTATCATAGCACTCGGAAGGTCAATTTTGTTTAAAACGGGTATTATTTCCAAACCATTTTCGATCGCCAGATACAGATTGCTGATTGTTTGTGCCTCAATTCCCTGTGTTGAATCAACAACGAGCAATGCACCTTCGCACGCTGCTAAAGAACGCGAAACCTCGTACGAGAAATCAACGTGACCCGGAGTGTCAATTAGGTTCAGTATGTATTCATTACCGTCTTTTGCCCTGTAATTCATTTGAATTGCGTGCAGTTTAATCGTAATACCTCTTTCCTGCTCAAGATCCATGCTGTCAAGGATTTGCTTTGTCATAACCCTTGATTCAACGGTCTTGGTATATTCAAGTAACCTGTCTGCTAATGTGGATTTACCGTGGTCTATGTGGGCGATAATACAAAAATTTCTGATGTTGGAATTTGGGGTCATTAAGTATAAAAAAATAAGATACCGATTAATAACAAAAAAGTGGATTACAAAATTTATACAGACATTTCAGTAACCCACTTTTTTATTGAAAAAACCGAAAGGAATTAAGATTTTCTGCTGGTTTTTATATCCTGAATTTCTTTTCGAAGATCAGCGCAGATTTTTCTGATATTGTTTAGTTCCTTTCTAATCCGTGTACCGGCAGCATTTTGCCCTTTTTCGTAGAATTTTTCAAGGTCGGGTTTCATTGAATCTAAAATGTTGCCGATTTCCTGAAATTTTTCCATTTTTACCTCCTTTGCTTATTGTCCGCCCAATATAAAAAAATTAATTCATTAAATAACGCTAAAAGTTTTAATGTAAATAAAAATATTTTCTCCATTTAATTCACCGAAACAGTTCAATAAATTGGAAGAAAAAAATGATAAAAGTTTCCGACTACATTGAAAACCTGAAACCGTACGTTCCGGGGATGAGCATTGATGAAATTAAACGAAAGTTTTCGCTTGAAAGGATTTACAAACTTGCATCAAACGAGAACTCCCTCGGTCCCTCACCTAAAGCAGTCGAAGCAATGAAAAATACCCTGGCTCAATTGCACAGATATCCCGATATTTCGGCAATTCGTTTGAGGGAAAAAATATCGTTAATTGACAGTTTATCGCCTGAAAATATCGCCATAGGAAATGGCAGCGAAGGGATTTTAGCTGTTTTGCTCAGAGCTTTTCTTGTGCCGGGTGATGAGGTAATCAGTTCAGAGAAAACTTTTATCGGCTTTCAGGTACTGGCAAGGGGACGCGAACAAAAGTTCATCGAGATCCCGATGTATCCCGGTGAATTTAGATTTAATCTGAAAGCTATTTCCAACGCGGTTAACGATAAAACGAAAATAATTTATATATGTAACCCGAATAATCCCACCGGTACAATTGTGAACGGGGATGAACTTGAGGAATTTCTGCAATCAGTTCCAAGGGAGGTCATGATTATAATTGATGAGGCGTATTACGAGTATGCGCGGGGAAGAGGTAATTACGAATCTGCCGTTAAATTTCTGTCTGAATTTGATAACGTTGTCATATTGCGGACATTCTCTAAGATTTACGGTATTGCCGGAATTAGAATAGGGTATTCGATATCATCGCCGGAAATTGCTGAAACTATAATGAAAGTCAAGCTCCCGTTTGAGCCGGGTATATTGGCACAGGAAGGTGCAATTGCTTCGTTAGATGATGAAGATTTTGTAAATCGTTCCGTTCGTATGAATAGCGAAGGTTACGAATATGTTACCAGCATATACGGTGAACTGAAGTTAAACTACATTCCCTCGTACGCTAATTTTGTAATGATACGAATGAACTCGGAAGGCGAAGTTAACAAATTAACTGAATACCTGTTGCGAAACGGAGTAATTATCCGTCCGTTGAAACCTTTCGGTCTTCCGGATTGCCTGAGAATTACTATCGGGACTCCTGAGGAAAATTCATTTATGGGTAATAATCTGCAGGGGTTTCTCTCGGAAGTATATCCCTGATGTTTTTCCTGCTGACGTGCTTGTAAATGTGAATCAGTGTTAATAATACAAGACCTGAAGCTATCACAATTGATATCTCAACGGGGGCACTGATCATCAGGTTTTTGTAATACACCACATAAACAATGAATCCTACACCACCTAACAGCATCAGGATCCCGACTACCTGAAAAAACTTGAAAATCGCAGGTAGCTCGTGAGTTGTGTTCATGTAGTTGTCGTAGTGCATATCAAATTTTTGATCAGCTTCGGTATCGAGCTCGAAATCAAAAATCTTGGCGCCGCATTTATCGCAGTACTCAAGTTGCACGTACACAAATGATTTACATTTTGGACATCTGACTTCGGACATGGCGATTGCTTTAATTATTTATTTATATCTGAATGCAAATAGCGTGCTAAACTTTTTTCACTCAGATTCCCCCGATTTATCAAACTTGAGTTTATTCGGTAAACAAATGTTTACATAACTATTTCTATCAAAGAACTAAATATTTCCTTCGACCGGTTTTACAATTATCTCTTCAATTGCAATATCATCCGGTGCATCTAAAACATAATTTACTACATCAGAAATACTTTCAGAGTTCATCATTTTATCATGAAATTTCTCCCTTACCTCTTCAGCCCACATTTCAGTATTAGTAGCGCCTGGAAGGATATTACAAATTTTAATCCTGTCTTTCCTCACTTCTTCCCGAAGAACGTTGCTATACGTCAAAATTGCGGATTTTGAAGCTGAGTAAACCGAGCTTTCCGTCAAACTTGAAATTGCCGCAATTGAGAGTATATTGATTATCATTCCGGATTTTCTCTGTTTCATTCCGTCAATTACGGCTTTTGAACAAAGGAAAGTTCCTCTCGAGTTCGTATCCATAATTCTATTATAGTCATTCAAATCAGTATCGGTAAAAGACTTAAACGCCGTAACACCTGCGTTATTAATGAGCACGTCAACTTTTCCGGAATTTGAAATTATTGTTCTGTACGTTTCATTTACCGATTCGGGTTCAGTTACGTCACAGTTCAATGCGGAATATTTTCCGTTACAAACCATCAGTTCACCTTCGATTACATCTGCCCGTCTTGAGGTTGCATAAACAAAGTAACCTTTCGATATTGTAGTTTTGGCGATTGCGAGGCCGATACCGGTAGATGCTCCGGTTAGCCAGATAACCTTTTTATTGCCCATCCTGCTTTTTCAGGCTGTATTTTTTACCCGAATCTTTAGAATAAAACGATTCGCCGTCTTTGGATATAATTACCCATTCCACACCTTGCATATACGGATTCGGATTATCGAGAATAATTTTAAATGTAGAATCGTCCATTTGTTCAATCCTGTAACCGGTGGTAAACGACTCTTTCCCGAGGTCGTCATCCCAGGTGAAATAAATTTTACCGTCATCGAATCCGACAACCTGCGAATTTGAGTCCGTTTGATGAGTATATACCTTTCCGTCGAATGAAACCTGTTCACTCGAGCATCCGGTCAGGATTACGGCAATTATTACGGCTGAGAAAATTTTCATAGTTTGATACTTAGTTTACATTGCAAGTCCGCCGTCAACCGAAATCACCTGTCCTGTTATATATCCTGCGCTGTCGGACGCAAGGAACATAACGAGATTTGCAACTTCCTCAGGTTTAGCGAACCGTTTTAACGGGATTGAATTCAGATAATTTTGTTTAATCTCATCGCTCAGTGAACCGGTCATTTCAGTTTCAATGAACCCCGGTGCAACAGCATTCACGGTGATATTACGCGATGCAAGCTCCTTTGCAACTGATTTTGTAAAACCTATTACACCAGCTTTGGATGCAACATAATTCGACTGCCCTGCATTTCCAATTAACCCAACAACTGAAGTGATATTGATAATTCTTCCATATCTCTTGCTCATCATTTGCCTTGAAACTGCTTTTGTAACATTGAAAACGCCCTTAAGATTTGTATCAATCACGGCATCCCAATCCTCCTCGCTCATTCGCATTAAAAGTCCGTCGCGCGTAATACCTGCATTATTAACAACGACATCAATCTTCCCGAATTCACCAATTATTCCGTCTATTAATTTTGTGACTTCCCCAATCTGGGAAACGTCGCATTTGTGATGTCGAATATTTGCCGTATCGAATTCTGCCTCGTTGATGGAATTTTTATAAGTAACAATTACAGTTGCTCCATGTTGATTGAACGATTCAGCTATTGCCCTGCCAATACCCCTTGAACCACCTGTTACAAGTATTATTTTATTTTCAAAGTTCATATTAGCGGTTTAAAAATTTGTTGAGTTCATCAAAGTTTGAAATATTGTAAAGTTTAACTTCAGTGTTAATTTTTTTTATGAGTCCGGTGAGAACTTTCCCGGCACCTATTTCATAAAATTCGGTAACTCCATCATTAATCATATTTCTTATAAGCGACTCCCACCTCACCGGGGAATAAAGTTGTCTGAAAAGCAACTGCTCGATTATTTCATTATCAGTAACCGGCTCTGCTTCAACATTTGAGAAAACCGGGATATTGGAATTTGCAATCGGTGATTTATCGAGTTCAACCCGAAGTTCATCTGCTGCGGGTCTCATTAGCTCCGAATGGAACGCTCCGCTGACTTCCAGCACTTTGGCTAACCTGCAATTGTACGGTTCCGACTTAGCAATTTCAATAGCGCTGTGAACCGCCTCTACATCACCCGAAATTACAATCTGACCGGGACAATTGAAATTCGCCGGTTGAACTATCAGTTTACCGCTTGCAGATTCACAAATTTCAGTTACCTGTTGTTGCGTAAGTCCGATCAGCGCAGCCATTGTACCTTTTTGTTTTTGACCGATATCGCGCATTAATTCACCCCGCTTATGGACAAGTTTCAGTCCGTTTTCAAAATTAAATGAACCTGCATACGTGAAAGCCGTGTATTCTCCGAGTGAGTGTCCTGCGGTATAATCTGCTTTAATGGTATCGCCAAGTAAGGTAAACAATATGTATGAATGTACAAAAAGTGCAGGTTGTGTGATGTGAGTTTGTTTCAGAATTTCAGCCGGTCCATCGAAGGTAAATCTGCTCAAATGCATACCTGTATATTCATCGGCTAATCCGTAAATCTTTCGCGCAATTTCAGAATTTTCAAAAAGGTCTTTTCCCATTCCAACAGTTTGAGATCCCTGTCCCGGGAATACGAAGGCGGTTTTACTCATATCAGGAAAGTTATTAGGTTGTGTGTTAAGATACCAATTACTGATCTCTGATTCAATTTAAGAAATCGGGAGTAGTTCTGATAAATTTTGTTATTGCGGAAAAAGTCAAACAGTTTCTTTACGATTTGAAATAGCTGATTTGATTTATTATTTTGAGCAAAAAATTAAATTTACCCAATGGAAATTGTTGTTGCTCTTTTGACACTTACTGTACTTGAGATTGTACTCGGAATAGACAATATAATATTCATCTCAATTCTTGCCGGGAAACTGCCGGAAAATGTTCAGCAACGTGCACGAATTATCGGACTTGCTCTGGCTATGATTACCCGCGTATTACTGCTGTTTTCTATTACGATGATAATGAAGCTTACCGAACCACTGTTCGAAGTTTTTGAAAATGAAATATCCGGTCGGGATATTATTCTGATTGCCGGCGGGTTATTCCTGCTGGCTAAAAGTACGTTTGAAATTCACGATAAACTTGAGGGTCACGAAGAGAAGAAAAAAAATAATAGTGCAACGACTTCGTTCGCTTCGGTCATCATTCAAATTATTCTGCTCGATATTGTGTTTTCGCTTGATTCCGTGATTACCGCTGTTGGTATGACCAATATACTTTGGGTAATGATTACTGCAGTTGTGATTGCAGTCGTCTTTATGATGTTTACGGCAAAATCCGTCAGCGACTTTGTACATAAACACCCAACGGTAAAAATTCTCGCTTTGAGTTTCCTGTTGCTGATAGGATTCACTCTGATAATCGAAGGATTGGATCAGCATATACCGAAAGGGTACATATATTTCGCGATGGCATTCTCGGTATTTGTGGAGATGATTAATATCAGGGTCAGGAAGAATAACGCAGTCCCTGTTGAACTGAAACGCGCGCAACTTCCGGATTAAATTGACCATCCGGAAAGAACGGTTGCACTGTCTCGTCCCTTTAAAATTGCGCAAATATAAAGCGGGTTTGTATTTTTAGTGGAATTTCATTTAACTGTAAAATTGTCCAAATTTGAGCCTGGATAACATTCGTAATCATATATGAAAATAGCCTCTCTCACTTTTCTTATTTTAATTGCCCTTTCAGGATTACTTAATGCGCAGATACTTGAAGAGAGCTTCGAATCCGAAACTTTCCCCCCCACCGGTTGGAGAATTGAAAACGTGCTGGGCTCAGCGGTTTGGCAGAGGTCAACTTTAAGGGCAAAGTCGGGCATTGCGAGTGCGTTCATGGAATACCAAATGTCCAACGGTGAAGACTGGCTTATTTCACCAAAGATTAATTTAAGCGGGAATTACAGGTTATCGTTTTGGTTGCTGAGACAATTTCCGACACCGTATCCGCCGGATAACCTTCAGGTGCGTGTGTCAGTAACCGATAGCAGTATCGGCTCGTTTGTTGAAGTACTGACGGACATCAATACTTCTGTTATTTCACACCGAAACTGGACTAAGTTTGAAGTTCCTCTCGGTAATTACGAAGGGCAGGAAATATTTATTGCATTCAGGCATACCAACACTGACGGAAACGGTATCTGGCTCGACAGTGTTTCAGTCCAGCTTACACCGCCCAATGACGCAGGGGTATCATCATCGAATATTTTCAACGGTATGCAACTCAATAAAACCGGTACAAATGTTACTGCGTACGTGAAAAATTTCGGATCGGATACGATTAACAACGTAAACGTTTATTACACTCTGGACGGCGGAAGTCCCGTCGGACCGGTTATCACAGCCGGCGATATCTTACCCGGTGATTCGGCAATAGTAACATTTTCGGGCGGATTTGCAATCAGCTCTCCGACTGATAAAATCTATGATATAAAAATATTTTCAACTTTCGCTTCCGATTCAAACGAATATAACGATACACTAACCGCAAGGATTTACCTTCAAACGCCGGTATCAGAATTTCCCTTTTTGAACACATTTCAAAACTCATCCGGTTACGTGAACTCCGGTGCCGCAATCTGGAGCCTTAGCACAGGTGTAAATCCGAATGGGTCTGCAAATGATACGATGCTGAGGGCGAATTTCTACAACACAAGCGCCGGTAACATCGGGTTTATGCGCAGTGTGATATTTGATTTCTCACAGCTCTCAAATCCTGTAATCTCATTTTGGGTTTCATATCGTTCGTATCTTACTGCTGAAAATGACAGGTTGCAAATTGCCGTTTCGACCAATGGTGGTTTAACATTTGATTTCGGTATGCATGATTATTATAACAAAAGCTATTTATCCTCGCCATCGCTTGCAACATTACCCAAGAAATCTTCCTCCTGGGTACCTAACGGGACAGCTCGTGAGTGGAGGCATGAGACGGTTGACCTGTCAGAGTATTCAGGTTTCGACGAGGTGATTATTGCATTTGTGGGAACGTCAGATTTCGGCAATAACTGTTACATTGACAATATGTCAGTGTTCGATGCGCCCGGGTTTGCATCGTTTAACGTTTCCGGACCCGGTACCTATGGGACTTTTACAACTGAAAAAGTGCAGGTTGAATTTATTTCCCTCGAAGCGATGCGAAATTCTGTGAACTCCGTTCAAAGGAGATTTATTTCATCCGAAGGGTTCGAATTGTCTGATTTAAAATATCAACCGAATGAACCGCTTAAGAAAAGTAACATCTCCGGGAAAAGACGAAGTGAAGTATATCCCGAAATGATTTACGACGGACCCACAGGAGGTGAACTTGTTATTTTCAAATCTGATACCACACCGTTAAATACCCAATTCGATTCTAACTTTACGGCAACTTCACCGAACGGTTCAATATTTACTCCGCAGGATATTTCCGGAATATACTGGCATATTACTTACAGTGGTGACGATTATTCCTCAACTTCAACATATGATTTAAAAATACCTATAACCGGTCTTAACGTTTATTACAACAAAGACGAACTATACATAGTAAAACGTAGCGACCAAACCGGGAAATGGAGAGCCATAAATACCCAACGAAACGGTGACACGCTGGTCGCTTCATCGCTTCAGGGATTCAGTGAGTTTGCAATTGGGTACATTGAGACACCTGCAATCCTTCTAAACGTTACTATGATTCCCGAAGCGTTGTACAATACTGTAACAGGGAAACTCAATCTGCGCGATACGGTTACGGCGTACCTTGCGAATGGATTACCTCCTTATAATTTTGTTGATACTGCAATTGGTGTGTTAGATTCTATTACACACACAACGGAATTTATCTTTTTTAACGCACCTGATACGAACTATTTCATTGTGATAGACCACCGTAATACATTGCAGACGTGGAGCAGGGTAGCGGACAATTTCACAAACGGAAGAAGTTATTCGTTCGATTTTACCGCATCAGATACATCGGCGTATGGTAGTGCGCTAATTAACGTTTCAGGCTTGTGGGCGATACCATCGGGTGATGTAAATAAAGACGGAGTCATTAACACAATTGACAGGTCAATCCTCTGGAATTTGCGGAATTCCGTCAGTCGTCATCCGGGTGACCTTAATGGTGACGGGATTATTGATGCAACTGACCGGGCTTTCACATACAACAACAGAAATTTTACAATTCAGAAACCTTAACGGTTCAATAAATTTAAGTTGAGGAATATTTTCGCTTTTATGATGGACATAACTATTACTGTTAGTTACTTATGGAGGATTGAATAAATTATCCCCATTTTCCCATTTGAACTGATGTACATATTTATTATTTTTGTGTTTCTATTAAAAACATTTCATAATTATTATATTAAATGTCCACCAACGGATTAAACAAAGGTAAGATCATTCAGGTAATAGGACCTGTTGTTGACCTGGATTTCACCGGAGGCGAGCTTCCGGCAATCAACAACGCAGTTCACATAAAGAGAACTACAATTGAAGGTGTAGAAGATACGCTGGTTTGTGAGGTTCAGCAGCATCTTGGCGAGCACAGGGTAAGGGCGGTCGCGATGGATTCCACCGATGCGCTTGTGAGGGGAATGGAAGGTATTGACACCGGAATGCCGATTCAGGTTTCAGTCGGTCCACAGGTGCTTGGCAGGCTGATTAACGTAATCGGAGAAACAATTGATGCAAAAGGACCGCTGAACACTGAGCTGAAATATCCAATTCACAGGCCTGCTCCGAAATTTGAAAACCTCTCGACAGAGAAGGAAATGTTTGAAACCGGTATAAAAGTGGTTGACCTGCTTGAACCTTATACCAAAGGCGGAAAAACCGGTTTGTTCGGTGGCGCCGGTGTAGGGAAAACGGTTCTCATTCAGGAGTTAATTCACAATATCGCAAAGCATCACGGCGGTTATTCAGTATTTGCCGGTGTAGGTGAAAGGACCAGAGAAGGGAACGACCTTTACTTAGAAATGACAGAATCCGGTGTAATAAACAATACGTCGCTTGTATTCGGGCAGATGAACGAACCACCGGGAGCAAGACAGAGGGTTGCACTCACCGCACTGACAATTGCTGAATATTTCAGAGATGAAGAGGGGAAGGACGTGTTGTTGTTCATTGACAATATTTTCAGGTTTACTCAGGCGGGTTCGGAAGTTTCTGCACTGCTGGGAAGGATGCCATCCGCTGTGGGTTATCAGCCAAATCTCGCATCTGAGATGGGTGCCTTGCAGGAGAGGATTACTTCAACTAACAAGGGTTCAATAACTTCAATTCAGGCGATTTACGTTCCGGCTGATGACTACACTGACCCGGCTCCGGCAACAACCTTCTCACACCTTGATGCTACAACGGAGCTTTCGAGAAAAATATCGGAACTTGGTATTTATCCCGCGGTTGACCCGTTGACTTCAACTTCAAGGATACTTGATCCATTAGTCGTTGGTGACGATCATTACGAAACTGCGCAGGAAGTTAAAAGAGTTCTGCAAACTTATAAAGACCTGCAGGATATTATTAATATACTTGGCATTGACGAACTGTCGGACGACGATAAACTCATCGTTCACCGGGCGAGAAGGATACAGAGGTTCCTGTCGCAACCGTTCTTTGTTGCCGAGCAGTTTACAAATATTCCCGGCGCATACGTTAAACTTACCAATACTATTGCAGGATTTAAAGCAATCCTGAGCGGTGAGTGCGACGAATTGCCCGAAATGGCGTTTAACCTGGTTGGTACAATAGATCAGGCTTTCGAAAAAGCAAAATCAATGCAGTAAAGTGGACAAATTGATAGACCTTGAAATAGTGAGTCCTGTAAGTTTTGTATATCAAGGCAAGGTGAAATCGGTATCCGCACCTGGAACGAACGGTGGATTTCAGGTCTTATATAATCACGCTCCGTTTGTATCTTCACTTACGATTGGAAAAGTGAAAATCGTTGATGAAAACGGGAACGAGAAATTGTATTCGATCAGTAGCGGGATTCTTGAGGTGAGCAACAATAAGGCGAGCATAATTGCCGAATCAATTGAAGTTACTGATGAGATAGATATCGAACGGGCAAAGAAATCGCTTGAACGCGCAATAGAAAGAATGAAATCCGACGATAAGGGAATTGATAAAGACCGGGCGAGGTTATCTTATGAACGGGCTAAGAACAGAATAAAGTTTAGTGGTAAGGAGAAATAAATTACCGTCATGATTTAAAAAAATAGTTTGGTAGGGGCCGTAGCTCAGTGGTAGAGCATCTGCCTTTTAAGCAGAGGGTCGATGGTTCGAAACCATCCGGCCTCACTAACAAAACCCTCACAGATACAATCTGTGGGGGTTATTTTTTTTCAGAAAACACGATCTCAAAGCCTGTACGAATGAGTATATATTTTTCAATTAGAGAAATTTCTGCAATTTTTGCAATTGACCCTGCTCCGTTTAATGAATTTTTTTTAAGAATTCATAAAAAATTAAGTTGCATTTATGTATTAAAAATGAGTAATTTTGTTACACATTCAGGAGGCAAATATCCGCTGTAAATCTCCAGGATATCCTTAATGTATATAGCTTTATTATGCTTGATACAATCATTACATCCAAAACCAGGATTAAGCTTTTAATGAAATTTTTCCTCAATTCCGACACAACAGGGTACCTGAGGAACCTCGAAAGCGAATTTTCGGAATCCACCAATGCGATACGGGTAGAGCTCAATCGCTTTGAAGAGGCCGGACTCCTTCATTCAAGGAAATTCAAGAACAAAAAATATTACAAAGCTAATACTAAACATCCCCTGTTTAACGATATAAATTCAATTCTGATGAAATATACCGGTCTTGATCAGATAATTGAAAGAGTGTTGTCGAAACTTGGGAACCTCGATAAAGTCTATGTAACCGGTGATTTTGCAAGGGGGATAAACAGCGCGTTAATTGATCTCGTAATAGTTTGTGAAAATATTGACCGGCAGTACCTGAACAAGTTGATTACAAAAGCGGAGAATCTCATAAAGAGAAAAATCCGATATGTAATTTTCAATAGTATTGAGTTCGGAGAGTTCAGTAAAAATAAAAGTAAATCTGAATTACTGTTGCTGTGGGAATGATAAAACCCGGGAAAAGTTATTAATCATATTTTCCCGGAAAGCGAACTGAATTTATAAAAAGTCCGAAGTATTGATTAATGCCAATGGCACCGGAAATGGGAGTCAATTGGCGGAGCCGTGAGTGAAAGTAAATTTTCCGGATAAAATAAATCCAGTTATTTTAAGTTGCGAACTTTCAATAAAACGACATTAAGTTTAACCTTTATTTTATGTCCAATATTTCTGAACTTACCATATTACAACGTGAGAAATACATATAAACGGAATATATCACTGAAAATAGTTTACCTGATAATTTCTTGCTTTTTTCTCTCAGCCGGTATTTTAAAGGCGCAACCTGAAGACGGGGTCAGGATCGGAGAAATTGATGTAAAGAAAACCGGTGTAAATTATTACAATTACGCCGATCCGGACAAGGTAAATATCGAGGTAATAATAATGGGCGGGATAAAAAATCCCGGAAAGTATCTCGTGCCGAAAGGAACAACTTTAATTGATTTCCTTTCGCTTGCCGGAAATCCTGTAGATGAGGAACTGTACAGAAATATTAAGTTAATCAGACCGGAAAATAAGGAAGGGGAGTTAAATGTCTCAAATGTTAAAATATTTAATTATGAGGATCTTTTCGATAAAGAAAAAAGCGGCAGCTATTCAAATATAAATCCGCAGATGCAACCGGGAGATATTGTAGTTATGCAAATAAAACCGGACAAAACTTTTTGGGATTACACAAAAGACGTTCTTGTCATATTAACTCCGTTAATTGCCCTTGCAAACCTCATAGCAACTATTCAAAACAATAAATAATTTGGAAAACAACCCAACCGGAAATTTCATTAACCAGTACCAGCTAAACAACGGAACTGAAGACTCGGGAAGGGATACTCTAAGAGATTACCTCGTTATCCTGCGGATGCACTGGGTAGCAATAGCGTTGATATTCGCTGCCGCAATGTGTGTAACAATTGTATACATCTTAACAGCAACGAATTACTACAGCACGACCACATCAATAAAAATTAACAAACCTCAGGAAAGTATTTTATCGAGTTCAATTTTTACTGATTTTGGCGGGCAACAGGCGGACAGATTCATTGCAAATGAGATTGATCTGATGCAAACTTATCCAATCAGGCAAAAAGCGGCAAAGTTTATACTCGATACTTTACAGACGATCGAAGATAAATCCGCGCTCTATTATTTATATTCCGATCCCGAAAATATCTCCCAGGGTTTTCGGACAGTGGAAAGTATGGCAAAACTTCTTTCAGATATTGTTGCGATAGATCAAAAGCGAGGGCTGGACGTTGTAACGCTCGTTGCTGAATCACCGTCACCGATTGAAGCAACCATAATTTCAAATCTCTATGCGAGAGCATACTCAGAGTACAGCCTTGAGCTCAGTCGGAAAGACCTTACGAATACTATATCGTTTTTGGTTAAGGAGAAGGACAGGAAGATGAGGGACCTCAACAATGCTGAAGCATCCCTTGAAGATTTCCAAAAGCGGTCGGGGTTGATAAATCTTGATGTCCAATCCGAACAACTTGTTAACAGCATTTCCGAACTCGATAAAGCCAAGGGCTATGCACAAGTTGAAATTACCGGCAATCAGACGAAATACAACGAACTTTCCGCAGAAATAAAGAAAATTGATCCTCAGCTGGTAACGTTTTTAGAAGGAGAGCTGAGCGGAAAATATGTAACAGACCTTCAGGCTAAAATTTCGGAACTGGAACTGCAAAAGAGTATTGAGCTTAGTAACACACAAACTCAGGCAGTACGGGATAAAATCATTGGTGATTACGAACAACGGTTGCAACCGCTTAGGAACTCTTTGAACGAGAAAGTTATGAAACTGGAAGAAGCGCTTTACGTTCAGACACCGGAAGAGAGAAGGGAATTAATTCAGGAACTACTTCTTGCCGGAGTTCAGAGAAGTGAAAGCAAGTCGAGACTGAACATTATTTCAGGGATGCTCGGTAAATACGAAAGAGAGTTCAGCCTGCTTCCATCTCAGGCGCTTGAGCTGGCAAAGATTGAAAGGCAGCGGTTATCGTCCGAAAAGCTTTACCTGCTACTTGAAGAGAAATATCAGGAAGCATTAATAAACCAGAATGCGAGAATAGGTAACGTGCTGATTACTGACCCGGCGCGTGTACCGTCTCAGCCATCTAAACCAAAAAAAACAATTGTATTATTAGCAGGTGTCCTGATAGGATTAGGGTTGGGTTTCGGATATGCGTTCGGCAGGAATTATCTTGACCGGTCAATTAAAAATCCGGAAGAAATCGAGAAAAAAGGTGTAACCATTCTCGCGTGGATCCCGTCAATTGATACCCTAAAAGAATTCAAAGGTGGAAGTCCGGATGAACTGGTAGTTTTGAACAAATCAACATCAACCGCTGCGGAATCATTTAAAGCTCTCAGGACGAGGGTACAGTTCTCTAAGCTCGAAGAGAAACCGTTGAAGTCCATCCTTGTTACGAGCTCAATTCCGGGTGAAGGAAAAACTTTCGTCTCAAGCAACCTCGCAAGCAGTTTCGCAATTGATAACAAGAAAGTACTTTTACTTGATTGCGACCTAAGAAAGCCGCGGCTTCACAATGTGTTCGCCGCAGACCGGTTCCCTGGGTTAAGCGATTATCTGTTCTCAAATGTAGAGTTAGAAGATATTATCCGCGATTCACAAAACGAGAACCTTAAATTTATAACGGCAGGTACAATACCGCCTAATCCATCTGAATTGCTCGGATCGGTGCAGATGAAAAAGTTTCTCGAGTTGCTTGAAAATAAATTCGATATGATTGTGATTGATTCGCCTCCGTTGATTTCAGTTACCGATTCGGAGATTCTGTTCGCTGTTACAGACGGCGGAATATTAGTTGCCAAAGCCCAGAAAACTCCGATTGATGTTGTCATGAAATCTGCAAACACCGTCAATAATATAAACCCCCGTAATTTCCTCGGTTGCGTGCTCAACGACTTCAATGTTAAGGGTTCCTATGGTTACTATTACAATTATTATTATTATTATTCCAAACCTGAACAGAAGGCGAACGCTTAAAGTTGAAATTTTAACAGGTGGAAAGTTTTACAGCGGATTATTTTTTAATTGAAACAGAAATTTTGAATAATCCAATTTCAATTTATTCGTAAGTATGAAAACCCGGATATCCACTAAAGTTAATTGTCAGACAAAATAACAAAACTGACAATCAATTCAGAGAACAACCTCCACCGCTGGCTTCAAGAAAACGGTATTAGCGGTTTCGATCCATTTGACCTATATAGCCAAGCACCTCGTTTCAGAAAGATAGTTTATTCTCACAATTTCATTGTAAGCCGTTCTGTCTCCCGGCTCTTTAATGCGGCTAATCTTTTTGCCCCGGCATTAACTCGTAAAATCTTTGGTGTCAAGAAAACTGTAAATGCAAAAGGTGTAGGATTATTAGGATTGGGTTATTTATACAGATATAAACGGACAAAAGAAAAAAGCGACAAATCGCGAATACATGAACTTGCGGAATGGTTGATGAAGAACAAAGACTTGAAATACCCCGGTATTTCATGGGGTTACCCGTTTGATTGGCAATCAAGGATTTTTATTCCCGAAGGAACCCCTTCAGTTGTGGTATCGAGTGTTGTGGGAGATTTCTTCGTAAAGTTGTTTGAATTATCAGGTGAAGAAAAATATTTAAAAGTAGCAGAGGGTATTTGTGAATTCATACTTAACGGTTTAAATCAAACCAGAATAGACGAAAATACAATTTGTTTCAGCTATACTCCGTTGGATAATTTTCAGGTTCACAATGCTAATCTTTTCGGTGCGGAATTTCTGGTGAGAGTCGGAACGATTTTAAATAACAGAGAGTTTGTAAGTACCGGCTTGAAGGCAGCGAATTTCGCTATATCGCAACAGTTGAATGACGGTTCCTTAAATTACTGGGGTGACGATCAGAACGATACTCAACCTAATAAAAATGATCACTACCACGTAGGCTTTGAGATCAGGATGTTAACAAGCATTGGAAAAGTTGCGGCAGATGACCGTATAATATCATCGGCTGAAAAGTATTACAATTACTATCTGTCCAATTTCTTTCAGGATTCGCAAATTGGAAAAATCCCTAAGATGTACCCGTATTCAACATTTCCGCTGGATATACACGCCTGCGCTGAAGCAATAATATTGAATACTGAAATGCATAGATTACATGAGAACGAAAACAGTCTCAATCTTGCTGTTACAATAGCAGAATGGGTCCTGTCAAATATGCAAAATAAAGACGGAAGTTTCGCAGCTTCCAGAAATAAGTTTCCGGGATTTTTAATGAATATCCGAATTCCCTATTTAAGGTGGGGACAGGCGTGGATGTTTTATGCAATCAATTTATTGTTATATAATTTAACTGAAGAAACCCATTCATGATTCAGGCAATAATTCGAAAAGGTAAAGTTTTACCCGAGGAAGTACCGTTGCCTGCAGTAGAAGACGGCACAGTATTAATCAGGGTATATTATTCAGCAGTCAGTCCCGGTACAGAAATATCAAGCATAAAAGGTAGTAAGACAAGCATTTTAAAAACCGCAATCCGGCAGCCGGAGAAGGTTACAAAATACCTGAATAAAATTAAAACCAACGGATTACAGAAAATCTATAATGAAATAAAATCTGTAACTGACGGTGGGATGCCAACCGGTTATTCAGTTTCCGGTGAAGTTATTGCAATCGGTAAAGGTGTAACGAAATTTGCAGTAGGTGAAAAAGTTGCTGCCGCAGGCGGGGGATTTGCATACCATGCAGAATTTGTGGTTGTCCCCGAAAATTTAGTTATAAAAATTCCAATTGACTCCGACATGGCGGAGGTCTCCACTGTTGCAATCGGCGGAATTGCACTGCACGGTGTGAGAAGATCTAATTTATCACTTGGTGAATACGGTGTGGTTTTCGGAACCGGACTGATTGGTATCCTTACGGTACAATTGTTAAAATTATCGGGGGTAAAAGTAATCGCAATTGATATTGATGACAATCGCCTGGAAATCGCAAAAAGCTCCGGCGCAGATTACACTCTAAATTCTACCACACAGGATGCTGTCAGGGTTGTCAACAATTTAACCGGTGGACACGGTTGCGATGCAGTTCTTTTTACTGCTGCTACAGACAGCAGCGAGCCCCTCTCACTGGCGTTTAATATGATAAGGAAAAAAGGGAAATTGGTTCTCGTTGGAGTATCTGGTATGGATTTGAAGAGAGAAGATATTTATACAAAAGAAATTGATTTCATGATTTCATCCTCCTACGGACCGGGACGATACGATAAATCTTACGAGGAAAAAAATATTGACTATCCGTATCCATATGTCAGATGGACTGAAAACAGAAATATGGAAGAATACTGCCGGCTTGTTGCTACAGGCAAATTAAATCTCAAACCGGTAAACTATAAACTGTTTAAGATTACTGAGGTTGAAAGCGCTTACGAAAGTTTAAGTTCAGGCGAGAAGAAAGAATTGCTGGTAATTTTGGAGTACAATAAGGACAGCAAATATGAAAACAAAAAGATTAACATAAGTTCGAACGTAAAGTCATCTCTGATAAATGTTGCGATGGTGGGAACAGGCAGCTTTGCACAAAATATGCACATTCCGAACATAAAGAAATTAAAAGACAAATATAACCTTTACGCCGTTGCGAGCAGATCAGGACAACGGGCAAAAAGCGTTTCCGAAACTTTTGGCATAAAGATTTACACTTCGGATTATGAAAAAATTCTGAATGATCCGTACGTTGATCTGATTTTAATTTGCAACCGTCACGGTTTGCATTTCGAATATGCTCATAAAGCATTGCTTGCAAATAAAAATATCTTTATCGAAAAACCTTTGTGCACGACCACAGATCAATTGGAGGTTTTAAAGAGAATATTTTTTAACAAAGAATCGAGGTTACCTTTTATAACTGTCGGATACAACAGGCGTTATTCGGAATATGCGCTGAGAATTAAAGAAGAGACAATGAAAAGAATTGATCCGTTATTTATTACCTATCGTATGAATGCCGGTTACGTTCCTAAAGATAGTTGGATTCACGAGGATGGTGGACGAATTATAGGCGAAGCGTGCCATATAGTGGACCTGATGAATTTCCTGACAGAGTCGAAGGTTCTAACGATTGGTTACGAAAGCATCAATCCGGTAACCGAGAATTATACATCAGCAGATAATAAATCAATTCTTTTAAGATATGAAGACGGATCGGTTTGCAACATACATTATTTCTCAAACGGTAGCAAGGATCTATCGAAAGAATACATGGAAGTTCACTTTGACGGGAAAAGTATGGTTATGAACGATTACAGGCATATTGAATATTCCGGTATTCCGTGTAAACCGTATTCTACACCTAAAATTGAAAAGGGACATTTGGAAGAAATCAAGATTGTTGCAGATTCAATCGCGGAAAACAGGCTACCGATTCAACTCTGGGATTTGGTACAAACTTCTGAGATAACGTTATCAGTTAACTAACATCATTTGATTACACTTCAGGCAATAAAAAATCTCGTAAGCTTGCGGAATGGCCACGAAAGGTCAATCAAAGCAAAAAAGAATATTTATACTATTTTTTTTACGAATACGTGCAGCATATTGATAGGGCTGGCACTCGTCCCATTAACCATTCATTATCTTTCGCCTACGAGGTACGGGATTTGGATTACGATTAGTTCTCTTCTGGGATGGTTAGGTTTTTTTGATATTGGATTAGGAAACGGATTAAGGAATAAATTTGCCGAATCTCTTGCCAAAGGTGAAATTAAAGCAGCAAAAATTTACGTAAGTACAGCTTATGCAATATTGACTTTGATAATTATTTCGCTGCTGATTGTGTTTATTATTGTTAATGAGTTTATAAATTGGAACACTGTATTAAATGTTCAAATTAACGAAATTTCTCCCGGTGAATTAAATCTGATTGTATTCATTGTGTTTGTATTTACATCGTTCGGATTTGTTGCTGAATTAATTAAATCAATTCTAAATGCAGATCAGAGGAACGGAATTTCTACCGGTATTGACCTTGCAGGTAAGATAGTATCTTTGTCATTAGTTTATTTCCTTACTCTTTCAACGGATGGTTCTCTGCTGAATCTCTCCTTTGTAATGAGTCTTTCTCCATTATTTGTATTGTTGCTTTCAAGCCTTTGGTTGTTCCGTGGCAGATATTCGGATTTTAAACCATCGTTAAATGCTATTGATTTTAGCAAAGCTCGCGGGATTTTAAATCTCGGTATTAAGTTTTTTATAATTAGAATTTCTGCAATTATGCTTTATCAAACAAATAGTATAATCATTAGTCACTTGTTTGGACCTGAGGAAGTAACACCGTATTATGTTGCTTTCAGATATTTCAGCTTGATTATGATGGGTTATACGATTATTGTTACTCCATTTTGGAGTTCTTTTACAGAAGCCTGGATAAAAAAAGAGTACGACTGGATAAAGAGGATAATAAATAAATTAATTCTGATTTGGGGAGCTTTAGCGTTCTCAGCCGTTTTAATGGTTGCTATTTCGAAAACAGTTTACAATTTATGGATTGGAGCAGAAATGAACATTTCTTATTCACTTTCAATTTTAATTTCAGTCTGGGTTATACTGTTGACGTTTGTAAGTATATTTGGTCAGTTTCTTAACGGCGTTGGGAAGATAAAATTGCAATTGCTCGTTGCATTTTCAATTGCGATAATAAATATCCCCTTGTGTATATTCTTAGGTGAAATGATAGGTATTGAAGGCGTTGTTCTTGCAAACTGTATAGTTGCTATGTTAACCGCGTGGATTTATCCGGTGCAGTATTACAGAATTATTAATCACAAAGCTGTCGGTATCTGGAACGCCTGAATTCAAATGGAAATATTCTGATTTTATCGGCATCGCATCCTTATATCAGCGCGGGAATAGTTGCTAAAGATTTGCTGAACCTATTCCGGAAATCCGGTTTTAATACTAAACTTATCGTAAAACCTCGGGATAATTATAATGATAAGGATATTATCCCGATTCAAAATTTATTTGAAAGCTTTGCAGAGAGGGTAAAATCTCAGTTAAATAAAATTATTCCCGGTTTATTTAATAAGCGAATAGCTGACTTTGAATACTCTGCACATGAATTTGATGAAACGAAAACTTATTTTTCATCTTCAAGATTTCTTAAGAAAATAGGTTTTAATCCTGATGTTATTCTCGTTTTATTTATGCCGGCTTTTTTATCATTCAAGAATCTTTACGAGCTATATTCAATTACAGGAGCAAAAATTCTTCTCTATCCAATGGATTTTGCACCAATGACAGGAGGATGCCACTGGATGTGGGACTGCAAGAGATATGAAACCGGCTGTGGTTTATGCCCCGCATTGAATTCGATGGATTTGTATGACCTGAGCTATAAAAATATTCAGTTTAAGAAGAAGTACATTGATAAAACGGATATTGAGTTGATTGCAGCGACTACAAAAACTATGCAAATAATTAGCCAAAGTTATTTATTTAAATCGCATAAAGTTCACTTCAACCCGCTTATAATTGACAACAAAAGTTTTCAACCATCTGATAAAAAAGTTGCCCGGAAAAAATTTAATCTTCCAACGGAGAAAAAGATTATCTTCTTTGGTGCTGTTTCCCATGGGAAAAGAAAGGGCTTAAAGGAATTAACTGAAGCATTAAAACATCTGAGTTCACAGATGACAGAAGAGCAGATTAACGGAATTCATTTGTGTATAGCGGGCATTGCAAGCAACGCCGATTACTCCAATTTACCGTTTCAAAAAACATTTGCAGGTTACTTGAAACACAATGATTTACCGGACGCCTTAATCGCTGCTGACTTATTAGTCTCACCTTCAATACTAGATGCAGGTCCAATGATGATTAATCAAGCAATGATGTGTGGCACTCCTGTTGTTGCGTTTAGTACGGGTGTTGCGCTTGATTTGGTTATTACAGGAAAGACCGGATATCGTGCGAAATGCGGGGATAGCAAAGATTTGGCAATTGGGCTTAGTTATATCCTGGATTTAAGTGAAAACCATCTAAAAATAATGAAAGATAATTGCAGAAGTTTAGCTCTTGAGTTAATGAGCAAAGATTCTCAATCGAAGTTTTTTTCAACTATTATAAATTTCAAATAATAACGATATATTTCAAAATTTTGAAATTGAAACCGGTCTCAGGGTAAAGTAATTTTTTTGAAAATAATTATCATGTTGTTGAACGAATTCGATACATCCATCGGGCATTCCGATTAACTTCCGATGCTAACGTCGGAATGAAAAAGCAAAGATTACAAGTATATAGAAAAATTTAACTGACAGAATAACATAATGATATTTTAACGTTAGTCACAATTATATAAAGAGACAAAAATAAAACAAACATTACAAAAATTAGACTGGGATTCAAATTTCTTCAATTTTAATGTAGGTAGAATAAACGGGATAATCCAGAATGAACCAGACATTAGAGTTATTGAAAACATAATTGAAGAAAATGATGTCAAACTGACTTATTATTCTGCATCAAAAGAGTTGCCATCATTTGCTTTTGGGAGCAAGAAATTTGATTTGATATTAGTAGACAAAAAGACCACCTATGTTAAAGACATAAATAGCGCCTCGATTTTTCACAATTCAATACATTCAGTTAATTCAAGTGTAAGCACACCTTTTAAGGACAAGTTGATTGAACTGGCAATTCAAAGTGGTATATATTCCAGATTTAATGTTGACAAAAAAATAGGTAAAGAGAAATATGAAGAAATGTATTCATTATGGATGATTAATTCATTAAATCACAAAATTGCAAAAGAAGTTCTCGTATTATTAGAAAAAACCGATTTAAAAGGCTTTGTTACATTAGGAGAAAAAAATAATAGAGCAGATATTGGAATAATCGCAGTTGACTATCTCTTTCGTGGAAATGGATATGGAAGAATACTTATGGAAAGTGCTGAAAAGTGGTTTTCAGACAAAGGGTATAAGTCTATACAAGTTGTCACCCAAGGAGACAATTATCCAGCGTGCAGACTATATGAAAGATGTGGCTACAAAGTGGAAACAGTAGAATTCTTTTATCATATTTGGAAAAAATAACTACGCATTACATCGGATTGGCAATATGGTGGCTGAATTGTTTCTATGAAACATTTGAGCAAGGTTCAACATTTGGAATTCTATTGAACTTTTGTAATAAAATTACACCGCATCGCCAATCAGAGGAACGTTATATGTGGTAAAGGGTTGATTAAGATTATTGAAATGAAAAGAGACACGGATAAAAGCGACTACATTTTAAAAAGATTTAGGACCAGATTTCAATGAAAGAATATAACATCCCATTTAATAAGCCCTATCTGACTGGTAAAGAAATGCATTACATGTATCAGGCAGTTTATTCGGGGAAAATTTCTGGTAATGGGATATTCACACAAAAATGTCAGAAATATTTCGAAGGAAACTACGGTTTCAAAAAGGCTCTGCTTACCACATCCTGCACTGATGCGCTTGAAATGAGCGCAATGCTATCGGGTATGAAACACGGAGATGAAGTAATTATCCCCTCATTTACTTTTGTTTCAACCGCTGTTGCATTTTTAACGCGTGGCGCGAAGATAGTTTTTGCCGATAGCAGGGCAGATCATCCCGGAATTGATGAAGATAAAATCGAAAGTTTGGTTACACCGAAAACGAAAGCAATTGTACCGGTCCATTACGCCGGTGTAGCCTGTGATATGGATAAAATAATGAAGATTGCTCATAGACACAATTTATTGGTAATTGAGGATGCTGCTCATGCTGTTGATTCTTTTTACAAGGGGAAACCACTTGGAAGTATTGGTGATCTTGCGACATTTTCCTTTCACGAAACAAAGAATGTTAATTCAGGTGAGGGTGGTTTGCTTGCAATTAATAAGAAAGATTTTATCAATCGTTCAGAAATAATCTGGGAAAAAGGAACTAACCGTGCAGAATTTTTCAGAGGCGAAGTTAACAAATACGGCTGGGTTGATATCGGTTCTTCGTTTCTGCCTTCCGAAATAATTGCCGCATATCTTTGGGCTCAGTTAGAAAATCTGGAAAGAATCCAACATCGCAGAAAGGAAATTTTTAATATTTATTTCGAAGGCTTGACAGATTGGGCACTTGAAAATAATGTACAACTTCCGGTAATTCCTGAATATGCCACAAATAACGGGCATATGTTTTACATGATTTGTAGTAAACCTGAACAAAGGGACAGCTTGATAGCATATTTGAAAAAAAATGGAGTTTACGCAGTATTCCATTACCTGAGCTTGCACCAGTCGGAATTTTTTAAACTTCAGTATTCCGGGGCTGAGCTCCCAAATGCAGACAGATATTCAGAAACTTTATTGAGGTTACCATTTTACTTCGAATTAACCGACGACGAAATTTCACGAATTATTAATCTAATTAAAAATTTTAAATGAAGGCACTTATCTCCAATATATTCGGCAAATTGGGTTACAATATTAGCCGAAAATCAAAGAGTTCCGCTTTTTCAGAACTCGGTGAAAAGGTGGGCTTTGAATTTGAAGATTACGCCCGCGATGCAATAAATGTTGTCAGACGGCAAACAATGCTCCCGTATATGTCTTTAATAACCCTTTATGAGCAGGTTGTATTCATAGAGAAAACAGGAATTCCCGGCGATTTCGTCGAGTGTGGAGTATGGAAAGGCGGCGCTGTCGGATTAATGGCGTTGGCTAATCTGAAGTGGAATGAGAGCAGACGGAATTTGCACCTTTTCGATGCGTTTGAGGAAATTTGCGCACCTGATGAGAAAGTTGACGGACAGGTCGCCATCAACGAAGTTAAGAACAAACTTGGGAAAGATGCATTGACAAAAGGAGAGCTTAAACCTCTTAAAGGCATTTACGATGATTTCGGAGGACCAGGAAATTTATCCGAGTGTTCAAACTTAATAGAAAATGTAATTGGATATCCGCCTGACAAAGTATTTTATCACAAGGGATGGTTCCAGAACACTGTACCCGCAGATAAGCAAAATATAAAATCTATCGCGATACTGAGACTTGACGGTGATTGGTACGATTCAACAAAAGTATGTATTGAGAACTTATACGATAAAGTTGTTCCCGGGGGATTTGTAATTTTTGATGATTACGGTTTATATGAAGGATGTAAGAAGGCAGTTGATGAATTTTTTGAATCCCGGAAGGAAAGCCACTTCCTTAATTATACTACCCGAGCCTGCAGATACTTCCGGAAAATTTAACTTTATTCTAATCATTCACAATTTACCACTGCATTGAAATATAACTCCTCTTTTAAAAAAATAATAATTTACGGTTATCTCTTCCTCTTCCCGTTGCTCGGTCCTATCACACCCGAATTTCAATTTGCAATCGGTGCTGTTAATTCTGATATGCTCTGGTTATTCATTCTTTCCGGATTATCCGTTTATCTCATGATTAACCTCAAAAATAAAAATTTCAGCAAAACCTTCATCTTTTTAATTTTATACTACTTGTTTATTCTAGTCAATGCGTTTGTTACCGGTAATTTTCATAAAATAGTAAAAACCGACATTTCACTTTATGCAAGTTCCATTTTCGTAATTTTTTTAATTGATAATTTGCAGTACAATGAGAGTGACTTGAAAAGGATTTACAAGGTTATGTACGTCATGGTCGCAATTACACTTGCCGGATCCCTGCTTCAGTATTTTATAAATCCGGCACTTTTCGTACCGCCCGGCCGTTACAGCATGTTAAGTAAAGTTGATTTTTCGGGATTCTGGCGAAACGGTTCAATCTTCGACTCGCTTATGCAAAATCAATCCGGGCTCTTTTTCATATTCGTCCTGTTCCCGCTACTTTTCAATTTCAGGAAATTCTCAGAATTCAAAAAAGTAATTCCAATTGTGATGATTCTGATTGCAGGTTTTCTCACTTTCTCAAGGTACATTATAATTTCGCAGTTGATCATAATGATTTTTTTTTTAGCATTTGTCGGTATAAAATCGCGTTCAGCAATCCCGACGTATTTTTTCTCGATGATTTTAGTAGCGCTCCTTGCAGTTCAGTTTTATGATGAGATTATTAATTCCGATTTCTTTCAGGTGAGAATGCTCGCCGATGCTTCGGGCAGGACAACCGATCCTTTCGATTTTTTCACAATGTATCTCGGTGAGCATAACATATTAACCGGCACCGGTGCCTCAAGTTATATGGTGGAATTCTTTTACGGCAATATCAGAAGGTATCACAGCGGTATCTGGGATTTGTTCTTTCAGGGAGGTTTAGTGGGTTTGTTTCTGTGGTTTTTGGTTGTATATCAGTTCCATAAGAAATCAGTTGAGATAAAAAAAATGTCCGGATATAATTTATTTTTAATTGTATTGCCGCTATTTGTTTTTATTAATTTAACAGCCCGGTTAAACGATTTTTTCTATATGGGGTTTTTATTGATTTATTTATACATGAATATTCTGATTGACGTAAACAGGCAACGGAGGCAATTTGCCGGCTAAATCGGTGCTCTACATTTGTCACGGCAATTTTAATTACCTCTCCAGAGCAAAAAGACAAATCAATGCACTTATTGAGAATGGGTACAAAGTTACTGTGGCTAACGGTTTATTTAGCGGAAATCCGGAATATGATTACCCGTATGAAATATTAAAATTCAGAATTAAAACGGGAAAGTCTCCGATGCTGAATTTTCTATCACTTATTTGGTTTAACATTTCATTGGGATTCAAAGTAAAGGACAAATACAATGTGATTATCTGCAGGGAGTTATCAATTTTATTATCAGGCGTGATAATGAAATTATTAAAAGGTTCAAAACTGGTATTTGATTCAAACGAACTTTCTGTTGAGACACACAGCGGGATAAAAAAGATTGTTTGGAATATCATTCAAAGGTTTTCGATTCAATTTTGCAATCTGATAATCCACGCAGAACAGAACAGAATGAATTATTTTAAAGAAAAGTATAGAGTAATAAACGGAAAGTCTAATCAAATTGTAATTGAAAATTATCCATATTTAAATAGTGATAGCACCACAATAAAACCTAACGGATTAAAAGCTGTTTACTTTGGTGGATTATCTGAAGGACGCAGTATTGAAGAAATTATAATCGCATTTAAAAGTATTGAAAATGTCGCTCTGGAGTTTATAGGGTTCGGCGATGAAAGTTATAAGAAAAAGTTAAAACATATTATAATTGACAAAAAAATTAATAATGTTAAGTTTAGAGAACCAATCAATGATGAAAAAATCTACGATTTTCTTTCAGCTTATCACATCGGTTTTGCTTTTTATGACAATACAAATCTAAATAATTATTACTGTGCTCCTAATAAAATTTTTCAGTACATACAGGCAGGTATGTCGGTCATTACAAACGACTATCCAGGTCTAAAACCCATCGTTGAAGGTAATTGCATTGGTAATTGCGTAAGTGAAGTTTCATCAACTCAAATCAGCGAAGCGGTAACTTCTATTGTATCAAAAAAAATGTGGGAGAACTGCACCCTGAATCTTAAGGAAAACTTCTGTTGGGAAAAAATTGAAAAACGTTTTTTGGAGAAGGTAAACTTCAATTAATGGCAGACAAGGTTCTCTGATATCTCTAAAAAGAAATAGAGAGAAAATATTTAAAAAAGTCATTTATTAAAAAAAATAAACTGGAAAAAAATGTGCGGTATATTCGGAATAATAGCCAAAGGGGAGATAAATAAAAGCCATTTAAAATTTCTCGCAAATCATGCAAGACAGAGAGGACGCGACTCAAGCGGACTTTTTTATTTCAATTGTGATGGCTACGTAGTCAGAAGGGCAGACTTTGATATCAACAAGTTATTAAAGGATGTGAACAATAAGTTCACGAAATTTGTAATGGGTCACAGCCGTTTAATAACGAATGGGCTATTTGATAATCAGCCCGTTGTTCGCGATGGGATATGTTTGATACACAACGGTATAATAGTAAATGAACAGGAGGTTTGGGATGCGGTGAATTTAACTCCCGAATTTCAGATTGATTCGGAAACCATGATAGGCGTTGCAATAAGCCAGATAAAAGGCGGCGGAAAGATAGCGGATTTGCCCGCAAAAATTTTATCAGTTTGCAAAGGAACTATTTCCTGTGCTCTGACAATTCCCAAGGATGGGAAACTTTTGCTTTTTTCAAATAACGGTAGCCTGTACGCGGGTAAAATATCAGGCGATTTATATTTTTCATCAGAGAGGTATCCGCTTGAAGAAATAGGTTGCGAAGGTGTTGTTCAGGTAATGGACGAAGGCTTGATTTTAGATATTCCGGTTTCAAAGGATATAAAAATAAATGACAATCGTCTAAGAACGGAGAACTTAATACCGTCGTTCAAGAATTTTGCAGAAGAAGAAAAGATGCTTATACATCGGGAGCATTCGCTCAAGCGGTGCACAAAATGCCTGTTACCGGAAACCATGCCATTTATCAGTTTCGATTCAGAAGGTGTTTGCAATTACTGCCATAATTACAAGCTCAGAAATACCCCTCGACCGAAAGAGGAGCTGTTTAAACTTGTTGAACCATACCGCAGGAATACCGGTGCAGATTGCATCGTACCCTTTTCAGGCGGACGTGATAGCTGTTATGGTTTGCACCTGATTGTGAACGAACTCAAAATGAAGCCAATAACTTATACATACGATTGGGGAATGGTAACAGACCTGGGCAGGCGGAACATCAGCAGAATGTGTTCGATTCTCGGCGTTGAAAATATTATAGTCGCTGATGACATCTCGAAGAAACGCAGGAATATCGCACTGAATCTGAGGGCTTGGCTGAAATCACCGCACCTCGGAATGATAAGTATCTTCACAGCGGGCGATAAACATTTCTTCAGACATGTTGAAACCATTAAACGTCAGACCAATATAAATCTGAATCTCTGGGGTGTGAATCCACTTGAAGTTACTCACTTTAAAGCAGGTTTCCTCGGTGTTAAACCTGATTTTGAAGAGAAGCGGGTTTATATGCACGGCGTTTCAAAACAACTCGTCTATCAGTACCTGCGGCTGAAAGCAATGCTGAAAAGTCCGGGTTACTTCAACCGGTCGCTCTGGGATACTATTTCAGGCGAATATTACAGAAGTTTTACTGAGAAAAAGGATTACTTCCACATTTATGATTTCTGGCGATGGGATGAGAAGGTCATTGACGAAACTCTTAAAGAATACGACTGGGAACTGGCCCCCGATACAAATACTACATGGCGAATCGGAGACGGAACTGCCGCTTTCTATAATTATCTGTATTATAAAATTGCGGGTTTTACGGAACACGACACATTCAGAAGTAACCAGATTCGGGAAGGACAAATTTCGAGAGATGAAGCCCTGAAAATTGTTAACGATGAAAACATGCCCAGATATCAGAATATCAGGTGGTATCTCGACGCAGTCGGTCTCGATTATAAGGAGGTTATTTCTACAGTCAACGCAATTCCGTCTATGTACTGATTAAAATCTTTATAATAAACTTAATATTTTACAAAATAACGACCGCTGAATTAAAAAATCAAATCCTGATAATGAATGTATAAAGTATTGATCATTGCATATACAGAATTAAACAGTGATCCTCGTCCATTAAAACAAATAAAAATTTTAAAGGAGAAATTTGAAGTAACCAGCATCGGATTAAAAGCGTCCAATGAAGAGCAGAAGTTTTACAAACTAAATAAAAGATCGATCTTAAAAGAAGCATTGGACCTTAGATACTTATTCACGAAAAATTATGAAAAATATTTCTGGACTGATGAAAGGATTGAAATAGTTAATCAGCTTAAAGGTTGCAGATTTGATTGTATCATCGCTCATAATGAGCTTGCAATACCTTTAGCATTGAAAATTGACCATAATGCCAAAATAATACTTGATGCTCATGAATATTTTCCGGAAGAAGAAAGCGGAACACCACTTGGAAGAATAAATAAAAAATTTAGAGAATACATTATGAAAACGTATTCTAAAATTCCATCAGTTACAATATCAGTTTCCGAAAATATATCAAAAAGGTATCTTGAAAAGTGGGGAATTAAGTCTATTGTTGTTACAAACTTGCCAAAATTCCATAACATAAAACCAACACTTGTAAATCCCCAGAAAATTAAATTAGTTCATCACGGTATTGTTACACCTACAAGAAAAATAGAAAAAATGATCAACGTTTTAAAAGAGCTCGGGGATAATTATGAGCTTACATTTTTTTTACAATCTTCACGACTGAATTATTTTTATTTCAAAAAATTAAAAAAAATGTGTAGGCATATTAATAACATTATATTCAAAGATCACGTACCATTTGATGAAATTATATCAACATTAAATAATTTCGATATAGGCTTATATATTTTACCTCCGACGAATGAAAACTTAAAATTCGCTTTACCAAATAAATTTTTTGATTTTATACAAAGTAGATTAGCTATCGCAATAGGACCATCTACTGAAATGGAAAAAATTGTAATGAAAGAAAACATTGGAATTGTCGCCGAAAATTTTGAACCTGCCTCAATGGCAAAAAAAATTAAGTCGTTAACAGTAGAAGAAATCCAAAATTACAAAAGTAATTGCGATAAAATTGCTTTAAAATATTCGTACGAAAAATATGCAAGTGAATTAATAAATATGGTAAATGAATTGGTCACTGTTAGAGTTTAAAGGATAAGTTTACATAATTTTGCCTTTCAGTCTTACATTTCACATACAAAAGTTTTAAAAAGTTACAATATCGATCTATATAGGTATTTTATTAACTAAACATTGAAATTCTATAATATCACAAAGATATTGATTTTATAGAACCGTTTACAAAAAAGTTATAAAAAAATCAAAGATAGATGAGTGAATATAAAATATGTCAAAGGGGTTTATGGGATTCAACAATCCCTGGAATTGAGTTTGATGAAAACGGCGTTTCAAATTACGCAAAAATGTTCGATAAATACGTTGAACAATATCCTCGTGGTCAAAAAGGAAAGGATGACTGGGATAAATATTTAAGTGAGATTAAACTTGCCGGTAAAAATAAAAAATATGATTGTATAATCGGAGTTAGTGGTGGGACTGACAGTTCATATTTAATGCACTTAGCCATAAAGCAAGGCTTGAGACCTTTAGCTGTTACATTAGATAATGGTTGGAGTTCAGATGTAAGTGTACAAAATATAAAAAATGTTACTAACGCGCTGAAGATTGATCTTGAAACTTATGTAATAGATTACGAAGAAATAAAAGATATTCAGAAATCATATATCAAAGCTGGTTTACCGTGGATTGATTTCCCGACTGATCAGGCAATTAAATCGGTTCTATATAGAATTGCGAACCGTGAAAATATAAAATATATATTAATTGGTCATGATTTCAGGTCGGAAGGAAGCCAACCAAATGAATGGACTTATGGGGATTCGAAACAAATAAAATATATTCAGAAAAAATTCGGTACAAAAAAACTGAAAACATTCCCTAACATTTCAATTTTTGAGAATGCATATCTTGGATATGTCAAAGGGATAAAAATGATTTACCCGTTTTTCTATTTAGATTACAAAAAGTCGGAAGCGCAGAAATTATTGATTGAAAAATATAACTGGAAATATTACGGTGGACATCACCATGAAAATGCATTCACCAAATTTGCAATTGCTTACTGGATGCCGCAAAAGTTTGGAATGGATAAGAGAATTATAACCTTTTCAGCTCAAATTCTCAGTGGTGATTTGACAAGAGAAAAGGCATTAAAATTGATAAAAGAAAGTCCTTACGACTTGAAACAAATGGAGAATGATAAACTATTCACGATAAAAAAACTTGATATGACTCCGGAGGAATTTTCTATTTATTGGAATTCTGAGAATAAAAGTTTTCACGATTATCCGTCTTACAGTAACTTGATTGAAAAATTATACTGGGTTACAAAACCATTAATAAAATTATTTGTTCATCATTTACCGGCTCACTTTATACAACTAGAAGTCAGGAAAAAGAAGATAAACAGTTAATGTACATTTTAATTTTCAAAGTTTAAAATATCGTGAAAAAGTGATGCTTTCAAAACTATAAGTTAAAAGTTGATTTTATATAATATATTTAATATCCACAGTGAAAATTGTATCTATAGTCGGAGCCAGACCTCAATTTATTAAGCTTGCGCCGCTTTCAAAACTTATAAGAGGCTCATTTGATGAAATAATTATTCATACCGGTCAGCATTTCGATAAAGAGATGTCAGAGTTTTTTTTTATTGACTTAGAAATTCCTGTTCCTGACTATAACCTGAATATCAACAGCGGAAACCATGGAAATCAAACTGGCAGAATGATGATTGAACTGGAACGAATTATTATAAACGACATTCCGGATCTCGTTATTATTTTTGGTGATACAAATTCAACTCTCGCCGGTGCATTAGTATCTTCAAAACTCCATATACCATTAATACACATTGAAGCTGGATTAAGGAGTTTTAACAAGTCTATGCCTGAAGAATTAAATCGAACTGTTGCAGATCACGTTTCAGATTTTCTTTTCGCTCCAACGGAAAATGCGATGCGAAATCTAAACAATGAAGGTTTACTTGCGAAAGCATTCAATACCGGTGATATTATGAATGATTCATTAAAATTTGCGGAATTGCACTGCAACACTGACATTCTTTCAAAATTCAATATTAAGTCTGACGAATATTATTTATTAACTTTACATCGGCCTTACAATGTTGATGACAAAGGAAAATTAGTATATATACTTAAACATATTGACCTTCTTAATGAAAAAATTATATTTCCTATTCATCCCAGGACGATGAAAAGTTTAGATAGATCCGAACAATTCAGGAACATTATTTTTATTGAACCGTTAAGTTATTTTGATTTTGTTGCCCTTCAAAAAAACGCACTGAAAGTAATAACAGATTCAGGTGGTATTCAAAAAGAATCTTATATTTTAAAGAAACCTTGTATCACTATCAGAAGCGAAACCGAATGGGTTGAGACGGTTGAAGCAGGCTGGAATTTGTTACTTGATAATTTTAATGAAGGCTCAATTGAAGAAATTAGAAATTTTCAGATTCCAGAACACCATCCCCCAATTTTCGGCGAAGATGTTGCATTAAAGATGTTTAATCTCGTTGAGGAATTTTTAAAAGGCAAATCCTAAATGCGCTTCTTATTTTATTTCATTCACCCTGCGAAATTTCACGCGTTTAGAATTACAATAAATGAGTTGCTTAATCGAGGGCATAGGGTTGATGTAGCAATCATTTCGAAGGATATTGTCGAGGACCTTGTGAAATCTGAAGGTTGGGATTATCACAATTTATTTCCCGAGGGTCGAAGGATTCCTAATCTCCATACTTATCTGAATGCTGCGGTGAATTCTTTTCGCACACTTTACAGGTTGCTCAAATATACCCGCGGTAAAAAATACGATTTAATAATTACCGATGATCTGGTAACTCTGACGGCAAGGTTGAAACGTACACCGGTTATTTTCTTTACAGATGATGATTTAAAAGCTGTTCCCGAATCTGTTGTATTGATTGCAACAGCAAATTATGTATTGTGCCCGTCAGTTTCGTATATGGGATTTTTCAAATACAAGAAAATTGGTTATCCCGGACTAAAATCTCTAGCACACTTGCATCCGAACAGTTTTACTCCCGATGTTGCAAAATTGAGCCCCGAACTTCAATCGCTTGCAAAAAAATATTTCCTGATACGGTGTGTCTCCGCGACGTCAACTCACGATGTGGGTAAAAGGGGGCTTGTTGATGACTTGCTGGTTTCTATTGTAAACCTGCTCAGCGAACACGGAAAAGTTATAATAAATTCTCAACGCGATCTGCCGGAGGCTTTGCAAAAATATGTTTACCCGATTGACAAGATGAATATGTCTCATTATATATACTATTCAAGGTTGTTTATATCTGACAGTACAACAATGTGCGCTGAAGCTGCAGTTTTGGGAACACCGGCAGTTGAAATTGACGATTGGTACGCTGATTTCGAACAATATAAAATATTATCGGATAAGTACGGTTTATTGAAAGGATTTTTTCCGGGCAATGATCGGGAAATTATTGGTTATTTAAACGAGTTGTTGAACAATCAGAATCTCGATAGTGAATTTCAAATGAAGAGGGAAAATTTTCTGAAAGACCACATTGACCTCTCGAAGTTTATGATTTGGCTCTTTGAGAATTATCCGGATAGCGTGAAAGTGGTAAAGGAAAATCCAGATTGTTTTGAAGACTTTAAATGATTCGAGATTGTTGAATTTCAAAATCACAAACGGTTTCAGAATTCAAAACTTTTAGCGCCGTTTAAAAGTTAATTTGAGAGTGAATGTTGGCTGAAACTGCTAACATTGATTTAATAGTTAATGTAAAGTTATAAACAACAATGATAATTAAATTGTGCTTTCAGACAGCTATAATACAATTAAATTCAAAAGATTAGAATTAAGTGTGCGGCATATTCGGCATAATAGCGAAAGAGGGTAAGTATAATAAACGCAACCTTGTAAAAATCCTTGAGGACCTTGCGAAGTTCTCGCAGGTAAGGGGAAAGGACTCATCAGGTCTTGCATACAGGTTCGAATCTGAAACGAGAATTGAGGTTCTAAAGGGACCTGTTTCAATTGATGAACTTTTAGGCACGGAGGACTACGCCCGTCTGAAAGATAAAATTATAAATGAGGAAAAATCCGCAGATGAACTGGTCAAAGGTGTATTTTCAGCCCTCGGACACGCGAGGCTCGTTACAAACGGAACGCAACTTGAACCTGTAAACAATCAGCCAGTAATCAAAAGCGGAATTGTCGGTGTACACAATGGGATTATTGTTAACGATGACGAACTTTGGGAGAACGACATTAACCTGACGCGGGAATATGAAATTGATACCGAAGTTCTGTTTGCTCTAATAAGGAAATTTCTGAACGAAGGTTCAGCAGTGGTTCAAGCGTTTAATAAAGCAAATTCACTTGTATTCGGGACGGTATCAACGGGGTTCATGTTTAATGACCGTGACGAATTTGCTGTATTCACAAATAACGGCTCCCTTTACGTGATGACTAATCATCGCGACTTGTTTGTTTTCGGTTCCGAAAGAAACATCTTAAATAATTTACTTAAGAAAAACCGGAATTTCTTTTCAACGGATTTTAGTTTAAGGCAGGTTCCAGCCGGCAGGGGTTTTCTTATAAGCTATACAGATTTCAAAGTGAATGAGTTTGGACTGACCGATGAAAAAAATATTTCATTTGCAGATAACCGGAGCGGAGAGTATGAAATTCAGGTAACAAATTATGTGCCTCCGGGCAAGCAGTTGCATGCAGTTGTTGATCCCGGTAAGTTCACAACGGCTGTTTCTGCGGATTCGGATAGGAAACTGCTCGAATACAATATAGAGAAAATTTCAAAACTGAAGCGATGCACAAAGTGCGTTTTACCCGAAACATTTCCATTTATTGAATTTGATGAAAAGGGTGTGTGTAATATATGTAATAACTACGTTAAAAAGAATCAGCCGAAACCAATTGAAGAATTGCAGGAATTGGTCAATCCATACCGCCGAAAAGACGGTCAGCCGGATTGCCTCATTCCATACAGCGGTGGACGCGACAGCACTTATGTTTTACATATTGCTAAAAATATTTTGAAACTTAATCCGATTGCTTTTACTTATGATTGGGGGATGGTAAATGACCTTGGGCGCCGGAATATCGCGCGGGTTACAGGAAAAATGGGCGTTGAAAATATTATCATCTCAGCTGACATTCACTGGAAACGCGAGAACATCAGGAAGAATATTTCTGCATGGCTGAAGAACCCCGAGCTTGGAATGATTCCATTGTTTATGGCGGGCGATAAGTTTTTCTTTTATTACACAGAAAAGGTCAAAAAGCAAAATGACATTAAGCTTAACATTTGGGGAATTAATCCGTTGGAGAATACTGATTTCAAAGTTGGATTTTGCGGGTTGCCACTGAGGTTTAATAAAAAGAGAATTTATTCGATTTCGGTTTTCGATCAGATGAGGCTCTTCGGGTATGTCGGAAAAAATATTTTAAAGAGTCCGTCGTATCTTAACCAGTCAATATTTGATACGCTGGGTTCTTTTGCTTCGCGTTACTTAGCAAAGAAGCGCGATTATTACCACATGTTTGATTACTATCAGTGGGATGAACGGGAAATTGAAAATCTTATTATTGATGAATACAAATGGGAAACAGCTATTGATACAAATGCCACGTGGAGAATTGGAGACGGGACGGCAGGATTTTACAATTATGTTTATTGTACAGTCGCAGGGTTTAGCGAGTATGATACATTCCGGAGCAATCAAATAAGGGAAGGGATGTTTAATCGGGATGAAGCTTTGCGATTAGTTATCGAGGAAAATCATCCGCGTTATGAATCATTGCGCTGGTATCTGGAGATTGTCGGATTAGATTTTGAGACAGTGATAAAAAGGATAAATCAAATCCCAAAACTGTATTAATCTATATTCCGCGAAGCTCAGCGAGAAATTTTATCACGCAGATCTCGCAGAGGAGCGCAGAAATACATGGAGAAAACAGAAAATAAAATATCCTATGATATTCGTGGTGCGATCTTTAAAGTTTACAAAAATCTCGGTCCCGGTTTACTCGAATCAGTTTATGAAAAAGCACTCGCTTATGAACTCATAAAACTTGGCAGAAAAGTTAAAACCCAAGTAGGTTTACCTGTAAAATACGAAGACCAAATAATGGAACTAGGCTTTAGATTAGATTTACTGGTTGATGATTTAGTTATTGTAGAAATAAAATCTGTAGAAGCACTTGCACCGGTTCATCACAAACAACTACTTACATATCTCAAGCTCACCGACTTAAAGTTAGGACTATTAGTCAACTTCAACACAGATGACATTAATAAAGAAATTATAAGAATCGTGAACAATTTATAAATCTGCGAAATTCTGCGAAGCTCAGCGAGAAATTTTATCACGCAGATCTCGCAGAGGAGCGCAGAAATACATGGAGAAAACAGAAAATAAAATATCCTATGATATTCGTGGTGCGATCTTTAAAGTTTACAAAAATCTCGGTCCCGGTTTACTCGAATCAGTTTATGAAAAAGCACTCGCTTATGAACTCATAAAACTTGGCAGAAAAGTAAAAACCCAAGTAGGTTTACCTGTAAAATACGAAGACCAAATAATGGAATTAGGCTTTAGATTAGATTTACTGGTTGATGATTTAGTTATTGTAGAAATAAAATCTGTAGAAGCACTTGCACCGGTTCATCACAAACAACTACTTACATATCTCAAGCTCACCGACTTAAAGTTAGGACTATTAGTCAACTTCAACACAGATGACATTAATAAAGAAATTATAAGAATCGTAAACAATTTATAAATCTGCGAAATTCTGCGAAGCTCAGCGAGAAATTTTATCACGCAGATCTCGCAGAGGAGCGCAGAAATACATGGAAAAAACAGAAAACAGTAATTAGTAATCAGTAAAAAGTAAAAAAAGAATGGTGAATAAAAATTATAGAGGATTTAGAGATTTAATTGTTTACCGATTGTCGTACAAACTAGCTGTTGAGATCTTCGAAATAACTAAAACTTTTCCAAAAGAAGAAAAATATTCACTAGTTGACCAAATTAGACGATCCTCGCGATCCGTGCCAACTAATATTTCTGAAGCTTAGAGTAGAAGACGATACCCGAAATCGTTCGTTAATAAGTTGATTGAATCTGATGGTGAGACTTCTGAAACAACAGTTTGGTTGGATTTTTCTAAAGATCACAAATACATTTCTGAAGAAAAGCATGAATATTTCATAACCAAGTACGATGAAGTGGCTAAAATGCTTAACTCAATGATAAATCAACCTGAAAAGTTTTGCAGTAGCTAAGCTTCCTACTTACTCCTTACTTTCTACTAATTACTTCGCAATTCTTCGTACTTTAATAACTAAAGAATCTTGAAATCGAAATACCTCATAATAGGTTTACTGCTATTTTTTTTATCAATAAGCAAGACCTTTGCTCAATTGCTAACATCATCTGACCGGCTCAAACCAACGTACTTCATTTCACTTAGCTTCGGTACCCAAATGTCCGGCATTAAGGATGAGGATTTTGTCAGCTCCAATTATTCGCCATTAGTTAATGTTACAGCAGGGAAGTGGTATTTTGACAATCTTGGTTTTCAGGTTGGGTTAAAGGGATTTTATTTTTACACGATAGCAGACGATGAGAAACATCACTACAACTATGTTTACGGCGAGGCAATCTTAAATGTAAATAATACATTAAACCCGGAAAGAAAAAACAGGGATTGGGATTTAAACATACACGCCGGACCGGGGTTCTTCTACAATCATTTCTACGACAAACCGAACTTTTGCGCGAATCTTGGAATGCAGAACAATTACAAAGTAGCGGATAAGTTTAAGGCATCATTTGATATAGCTGCTATTATCGGGTGGGATATCTATCAGGGGAATACGGATATTTTACCCGGCATGTCTCTCGGGCTAATCTATCAGTTTTAACTTAGCCGTGCAGGCAAGTTATCTTCCGGTTATACACCACGTCCATTCACAACCCACCTCTTGCAAAGCACGGGAAAAAAAGCTACTGCCAACAATTCACCATCCACCCTCAAAGATGGAACGACAAACTAATTCCCTGGACGCAAGAACTAATACTCCAAAACCTAAAAAACATCATAAAGAGAATCATTATTAATTAACCCATTTACTCACTTGCCTACCGATTTATCCGTCGAAGCTGAAGCGAAGGCGGGCATCAAGTATATAGAATCCTAAAAATAACAATTGACAATTACATTGTCGAATGACAATTGAACGATGAGTTACCCATTTACTAACGCAACTAAACGCTACACAATAATTGCAGTAATACTAATTTACTTTCTATTTGGGTTTATCTCCTTACAAACCGCCAACATACATTTAGATGAGAAAGAATCACACTTGCCCACATTAAACTCATTTTTTCATGACGGTATTTTAACTACTGTCAGCACCCCGAATTATAAAGTTGCCAACACCCCCTTACCATATATCATAGACACCATAATTTTGAAAATATTTAGCATTAAGCCCTCTCTCTATTCCGCCAGATTACTGAATATGGCCGTTTCGTTTCTTACCGTATTAATATTGACACTTCTATTGGAAAGCAAAGCATTAATTAATTTTTTTATTCCTGTATTTTTCTTTTATCCCTATTTCCTAAAACCATCATTTGCTTACTTCATGTCGATCTACGGATTATTCTTTTTTTTAATATTTATTTACTTTTCCTTTAGAAAAGATAAAACCGGATTCTTTATAAGTGGATTGTCCCTATCTCTTGCTGTATTATGCCAACAGTTTTATTTGATTGTACTCGTTTTTTATTTTCCTATTCTTTTTTATCGAAGATATAAGCAGTCGGAGCTAAGATTTATATGGCAGGAACTTCTCCTTTTTATTCTCCCGTTTGTACTCCCGGGGATACTTTTTTTGATTTGGGGTGGACTTACGCATCCTTCGTACGCTGCATGGGGCGCTGCATTCAGTCTGAAAAACCTTACCGGTGTTTTAGCAGTCTTGGGAAGCTGCTTATTCCCCTTTCTTATTTATAAAATCAGAGACACTAACTTGAAGATATTAACCTTATTTTTTGTATTAAGTTTTCTTCTGGTTTTCTTTTACTTCCCTTTGTGGGTTAGCGCACCCACACCCGGAGGAATTTCGGGCTATACATTTCACGTTCTTTCTATAATTAACAGCTATAGCAGTTTAGTTGGATTTATTGCGAAAGCTTTTTTAGTATTCCTTGGAATTAGCTCCTTTTATATATTTTATAAGATGATTAGTGAAGATAAAAGCCGGCTGTTATATATTATCTTCATCATTTTAGCTTTCGGATTTACTTTAAACCAACTTCCTTCTGAAAGACACCTTTTACCGTTAATTGTCTGCGCTTACCTTCTCGTATTCAGCGGTGAACTGAAACCATCAGTCCTGCGGATTTGGCTGCTGTTACAGGTAATTACCGGCGCATCGTACTTCTATTCTATAATGAATGTTAATTTATAAATCCACGAATTGAAAATATCACAATTCAATAAAGCGGGAGGAACTGTATCGAGTAAGTGGTTTGAACACAGGCTTGTCGCCGGCGCATTTTAAGTTTTTTATGCGGTTGTTCCGGAGCGTTCACTATTAACCGGTATTGCAGAGTCTAAGAAGTACAACGCAACTCCCATCCAGAAGAAAGTTTGTGTCGGGATATCTTTCGAGAACATTGCAAACGTCAGCGAAAAAATCAGGAAGATGCACAGGCAGGGCGATTTTTTGTAAGACCGGATTAACAGCCCAATGACAAAAGCCAAAAACAGCGCCAGCGCGGGTAACCCGAATTCCGACGCGACTTCAAGAAAAATATTGTGCGGATATTGCAGGTAAGTTGTCAGATAATAATTAGGGTCGTCCTTAAATCCGCCGATGCCTTTGCCCAGCAAGGGATATTGCGTTACGATTTTCAGACCGGTCTGATAACCCGAGATGCGGGACTTCATTGCACCGTCTATCATTTCCTTTACACTGTCCTTGTTAATCTCAAGCAGGTAGCCATAACGCCCGACTGAGGGATCGTTTGACTTTGACAGCAGTATAAAGAATCCTGCCATCAGGAAGAATAATGAAGCAATTTTGATTTTTATCGAAGTTGCTTTTTGTTTTTTAAAAGCGTATGCAATCAGTAACAACAAAGTAATTGCAGTGGTGATTACCGAAAGCCTCGACCCGGTGAATACCAGCCCGAACATTGCGCACACGAAGAATACAATTGCGAAACGATCGTTGATATAATCTTTCCCGGAAACTACAATCATCGCGAACATAACTATAACTCCGGCAATGACCCTGCCGCTGATAATGTGGCTCCACCGGTCAATGCTGAACGAGTATTTGGTCGTGTAGATGAACGGAGAAATTATTGCCGAAGTTACGATGAAAATCAGCATTATAATCGCTATAGTGTATAATGCAATTTTAAACGAGCCTGCTGTAGAGGTTTTCATGTAAATATAAAAAAGCGCCACCAGTACCGACATTACGGTGAAGTTCAGAAGTTTCATCAGGCCGAACGGGAAGTTTGAGGTGTATAACAGTGTTAGAGCGAACGCAATATTAATTGCACCGGAAAATGCTAATAATTTCCGGATTGAACGGTCGGTTACAATTAATGCCGGTATTTCCCTGCGGACTACAAAAACCGTTGCCGCAGTCAGTAGCGTGAATATTATTTTTATGACGAGCTGAGATGTCGTGTAAGCAGACATCATACTTGCAGATAACGAAACGAAAACAATACCCGTCAGAATTGACTCCGGTGCGTTGCGAAGTAAGAATCTCAATATTATTATTCCCTGATAAAAAAATGTAAAGTGCGTTTACAATTTACCCCTATGCGGTGAGAAAGGAAATTCAATTTGGTTTATTGCCGGTGAATCCGTTTATTGCTGATGGTTCAGCAGCGCTGTTGCGTTCGGGCTGTAGAAGTTTCCCGCAAATGCCGAAAATTAAGGTGGAGATGGTTTGAAGAAACGATTCAGGAATTTTATCTTTGTTGCATATTAACGAAAAGCTGAATTAGTTGAAATCCGCACCGGTTTTGATATTTGCGTTAATTGCAGGCGCAATAACGTTATCCTTCATCCTACCTGCAGGCGTGGTTATGAATTTTTTTCATGACGACTCTTTTTTTTACATGAAGACAGCCGTTAATCTCGCAACGGGGATGGGTTCAACATTCGACGGAATAAACGAAACGAACGGTTATCATCCCCTCTGGTTTGGCTTACTCGCGCTTACATTTACCGTTATGAAATTATTCGTTCAGCTCAGTCCCGAAGTTGTCATGCGGGTGGTATTCTTTGTACATCTTGCGTTTTGTGCCGGAATTCTCAGCGTTAATTTCAAATTGCTTTCGCTTATTGTTCCGCGCGGGACACTACGGAGGTCGTTTTTAATCCTTGCGCTTGCGCTTGTAATACCAGTGCTGATAAGGGATTTCGGGGTTGAGTCTCATCCTGCGATTTTAATCATCTCGGTTTACTTCTTAGCGCGTGCAAACGAAGCCCGCGTTTCCAAAAGCAAGCCGTTCCTGCGCGCGGGTTTGTTGGCTTTGCTGTTCCTTGCGCGGACTGACTTGCTTTACTCAGTCATCCCTGCCTTGATCCTGGCAGAGGTCGTAACAATCCGGCCGGAGGTAAGGTGGCGGGAGATGGCTATTGTAACATTAGTTACCGGTTCGACTGCGATTTTGTATTTCGTGTACAATTATCTCTCCTACGGTTATATCTTTCAGATCTCAGCCGCTATTTCTAATGCTTTTCCCGATACCGTTATCATGAAAAACTTCCATAAGTTGTTTTACAACCTGCACAATCTCCTCAATATTACGAGCAGGTTTCTGATTGTCGTATTATCGGCGGTGGTGTTTGTTTACAGGCGGAATGTATATCAGCGGGAGTTTTCCGTAACTTTGCTATTTGCCTGTCTCGGTTCTGTTGCGTTTTGTTGTTTGCACATAGTGTTCAATAACTACGGGTTGCGGGAGTGGTATATTACAATGCCCGATTACATCGCATTGCTAATACTTGTTTTGGCTTTCATACAGACCGGCAGGTTTTACAAGCCGGTAGTTGCCGGATTGACAATCGTCGCCGTTGTCGGGTTTTATGTGCTCCGAATTGATAGCGATAAATTCGATTCAGTTTACCATTATTCACAGTTGTTAAAGCAATCCACACACGAAAGTGACAGAATATTCCAAACGGATTTCAGCGGATTAACGGGATTTTTCTCTGAAAGAAAGGTTGTCAATGGCGACGGGTTTATCAACAGTTTTGAATACCGCGATTACGTCACCTCCGGCAGGCTGAACGAATATTTCACCGATTACGCAATTACACACTACTCAACTTACACATTCAATAAACCTGACCAGAAGGGCAGTACATTCCGGGATTTCATCGCAGGGATTTACATTGCTGATTACGAGGCAGTGATACGCCGTAAGAATGAAGTTCTGCAGGTGCCATACAGTTTCCGGCACGGTCCGTCTTCGTATTTCGGATTTTGGTATTTATTCAAAACCGGCAATGGCTTTCAAATCCGCGTTATCGCCGAAAGACCAGGCTGATTAATAGTATTGCGCTTTTTATATCACAAAGGCGGCAGAAGTTTTCACGCAGAGACGGTGAAGTTTTTTTACTCAAAGTTTTTTTCTCGTATTCATTTCTATGACTTGAACAGTTCTTAGAAAATACTTACAATCACGAAACTAATCGAAACGGGAAAATTTAACTAACACTTTAACATTAAAGCCATGAAAAAAACAATTACTCTTTTTAGCATTCTGTTTATTCTCTGTTCGGTTGATGCGTTCAGCCAACCGTGGTATTATGACTTCGGCACCGCAGTAGATTCATTGAAATCAGGTATATCTACAACTTTTCTGCCAACACCACCTTCCGGTACGGCGAGGGTGAGGGTAGGAAGCGGTGCTGGCAGGTTTGATTTAATGAACCCGGGTTATTTGTATTCCGGAAACGGTGGTTCTGAATTGAGAATTCAGGCGCCTATCGGTACATCTGTCAATAAGTTCAGCATTTATGAATTTACCGGAGGTAAATCCTTCTCTATGCGATTTAGAATTGGCTTTGGTTCTCAAACCCTCGCAGGCGATTCTGCCAATAGCGGTGAATTCTACATCATTACCGGCAACGGAACTAGATTCTCGGATAATAACGGTTTTCAAGGTTCTCAAACTTTTTTGGGGTTGAAAATAACGTTTTCTGACGATACAGTCCAGATAGTAAATCGCGATAGCAACATCTGGTCTGGCACGATACCGGGTCCGATTTATCAGGGGAACGATGATGTTATCCATATTTATTGCAATAATTCGACTGCAAATGATACTTTTAATTTCTATGGCAGGCGGATAATTGAGCCCAACAAAACAATGTTATTTGTTAATCATCAATACGACAATCCTATAATACTTGATAAGGCAGAATTACCGAATGATACCAATATTAATTCGTTTATGATATATGGTGCAAGCAGTACGGGTAATGAGGCGCATTTCTTTGTGGATGAGATATATTACACTAACGAGATAGCCGATAATCCGCTGGGCACATTTTCAGCAAGCATCTTGCCGCAATTCATGACGACGGGTACAAACCGTATGATGACCCCGTTCTTTGCGACCTTAAGCCACCTTGATGCGAGCACCACTTACCGGTACTATGTGAAAGGGGTAAATGAGCGCGACCAGGACAACGATGGTGCAGGGGGGAATATAATACCGAACCACTCAACCCAAAAATTTGAAAGAAAAACCAGTGTGGATATGAGTTCGAACTATTTTCAGTTTACAACAGATGCGAGCGGGTCTTATTCCGGATGGTTTATACTTGAACAGAATAGTGATACAACGTTTGATCAAAATGAAGACGTATATATGCGCATATTGCTCAATGACGGTGCGGGCGGCAGCTCAATTGACAGCAGACATACTTTGACTACACCGGTTACAGTTCTGGATTACGGTACGACCTCCGGTAATTCGGAACAATGTTCATTTTTCTGGGGTAATTCGGCATATTACGGCGCCGCCGGCGCGCCCGGTAATATTGTTCTTGCTTATTCAAAAGTAGATGGTAGCAACCGACCGCTATCGAGTGGAGTTATTGAAAGCGATGGCTTAAACCTAACCGCAGTAACCGATTATCTTGCAGGTTGGCGCAATAACGTTGATACTAATGATTACTATTGGGGCCTGATAATACCAAACGACCTCGATTCAGGTGTGAGGAGGCTCGAGGAAAGGGAAGTATTCGCCCTACCTGAGGCACCCGGCGATTTTGTAAAATTTAATTCCGATGAAGATGGGGTATGGAACGGAACTGTAGATACCAGAAATCCCAACGTTGGTACAGGTACAACACTCCAGTTTGAAGGTCCGCTCGATGTGGATATAACCAACTTCACGGCGGTGACCGACAGGAACAATGTAACGCTCAGCTGGCAGACTACCTGGGAGGAGAACAACGACAGGTTTGAAGTATTGCGAAGGGTTCACGCTGTCGGGGATGCCGAATGGACAAAGGTCGGTGTGGTCAAAGGCGCGGGAACGACAAACACTGTTACTTCGTATTCGTTTACCGATAAAAATCTGACTACCGGCAGGTACGAGTATAAACTTGTGCAGTACGACCTCAACGGTAATTCGTCCGCCGACTTTGAACTTGGCAGTTACGTTGAAATCGGCGTACCGGAGAAATTCGATTTGTCGCAGAACTACCCGAACCCGTTCAACCCGACAACGAAGATAGACTTCCAGATTCCTGTAGAAGGGATGACGAAGCTTGTAATCTTCGACCTGTCGGGCAGGGAAGTAGCAACGCTTGTAAACGAGACATTGATGCCCGGGTATTACACATATGATTTCAACGCGTCAACACTCGCAAGCGGGGTTTACGTTTACAGGTTGGTTTCAAATGATAACATACAGACGAAGCGAATGGTATTGATTAAATAACGATAGGTATTAATCCTCTGTTAATAACAGCGGGCATCGGTGGAAAAAACACCGGCGCCCGTTTTTTATTGCGCTTTTTTTTCCGCGCGGAGGTCTCAAGGGATTTTTATATGCAAGCAGGTAGCAAGTAGCAGGAAGTAAATCGCAGTTTCTTTCTTTGCGCGCAGATGTCGCGGTTCTGCGAAAGACAGCACAGTTCCGCGGGAGATGGTGTAACGTTGGTGTAGAGAATTTTTTAAGAGGATTGTTCAATCCCGTTTCGAAAATTATTTTATAGCATAAAATTTCACTTGATAATAATATTAAATTGAATTAGAATAACAAACCTCAAAAAATACCGGGGGTGTTAATGGAAACTGATACAAATTTAACCTGCAATTTACTTTGCAGTCACAATAGTTTTCTGCGCATAGCGCCTATATCACACCTTTTATTTCAACCAAAATTTAAAACTTGTCAAAAGGAGGCATCATGAGAAAGGTTTTCTCATTCGCATTTTTATTTTTGATTCTGTTTAGCATTAAATCTAATGCTCAGTTATCCGGGACGAAGTCCATCCCGGGGGATTACGCTACAATACTTGACGCGGTTACCGCCCTTAACGCTGCCGGTGTCGGCAGTGGCGGAGTAACGTTTCAGGTGGCAGCAGGGCATACCGAATTAACGACTGCGCCAATTAATATTAAAGCAACAGGAACGGCAGTTGATCCAATAATCTTTATTAAAAATGGCGCCGGCTCTAACCCATTGATTACCAGAACTGACGGCGGGTCGCTTTCGACCTCAACGCTCGGCGCACAGGGTGATGCAGTCATCATTTTGGACGGTTCAGATTACGTCCGATTTGACGGAATTGACGTCGCTACGTCTTTGCAGGGAATTGAATACGGATACTACCTGAGGAAAGCAAACACTGACGATGGTTGTAAATATGTTACTATTCAAAATTGTAACATTGATATGACAAAGGGGACAAGCTCGTATGTAGTCGGGATATATTCCTCAAATAACGATTCGAATTCTACCACATCATCGGCAACCGGCATTACTCTTACCTCGACCGGTGGAAGACACGAAAATGTGACAATTATTAACAACAGCGTTGAATCTGTTTTCGTCGGAATCCTGATAAGGGGACATAATGATGCGACTGCGCCTTACGATTATTACGACCAGAATTTTACAGTCGGGATGAACGGCGCAGGTAATACGATTGCGAATTTCGGGGGCAACGCATCCGCAACTTGTTACGGGATTTATGTAATTTACCACGACGGTCAGAGAATAGTGGGGAATTCGGTAAATAATACTGTATCCCCGTTTACTGCAACAGGTTACGGAATTTTCAACTCTACAAGTTACAATTCCGATATTACAATTGATTCAAACATTGTGGAAGTTTTGAGCGATGCGACGGGCTCAAGTATGTATGGTATTTATGTGTCCCCAGGTACGAATGGTACCGATAATACTGTGTCCATTTCAAACAACAATGTCAGTGATTGCGTAAGGACCCTCGCCACAACGGGTGCCTTTACTGCTATTCAGCACTCCAGCACAACTACAAAGTACATTAACATTTCAAATAACATAGTTGCTGACAACTCCCTTTCAGGGACGGGAGCTTTTACAGGAATTGATGCCGGTGGAGGTACAACCCCCGGATCCAAAATAACGATGAATCAAAATTATGTAATAAGAAACGAAAAAACCGGAACTCATGGAAATATGTATTGCATACGCGCTTCAGGAGATACGGTAGAGTTAACTTATAATACCGTTGACTCAAATTCGTTATCTGCAACTTCAGGGGCCTCTGCTTGTTATATGTACGGATATTACAATTTAGGTTCACCGAAAAGTGAATCAATTTATGGAAACACGTTTAGTCACTTATTTATTGATGGGTCCAATACAAGTACTTCTTCCCGTAATTATGGTATATACACATATACAGTTTCTTCGGCAACTAAGAATATATACTCAAATTCAATATATGATTTGAGGGGCGTCAGTGGAGAAGTCTTTGGTATCCGTACTCAACTTGGCTCAGACGTTAGGATTTACAAGAATTCAATTTCCGATCTCACGAACAACGTGAACAATACAACTGCAGCGGTAGTGACAGGCGTTACTATTGCAAGCGGCACGACGTATGTTTACAATAACTACATTCACTCATTGCAAGCTCCGAATAGTGAAAGCACCGACGCGATACGCGGGATAAACAGCACTTCTACAACCACGAACAGTACCATTGGTATTTATTACAACACGATATATTTAGATGCAACGTCTGTCGGAGCAAACTTCGGTACTACCGGGATATATCACATGTACAATGGAACAGCGACCACCGCGGCGCTTGATATGCACAATAACGTAGTGGTTAATATGTCAATCCCGGCAGGCACGGGATCAGTTACAGCGTTCAGAAGGAGCTCAGCGACAGATTTGAATAACTTCTCAGACGGGAACAATAACTGTTTTTATTCGGGGACACCCGGTCCGGGCAATTTAATCTTTACTGACGGGACAAATATGCTCCAGACATTAGCCGATTACAAGACGCACGTATCTCCGAGGGAAATGCAGTCGGTAACTGAACTACCGCCATTTATCTCAGCACCTAACGATTTGCATATTAATACGGCGACGGCGACCCTGCTCGAGAGCGGTGGCGCTCCGGTCAGTACCCCTATTTCAATCGGCGACGATTACTACGGAACCTCACGGTCCGCCACAACTCCTGATATTGGGGCGGAGGAATTTGTCGGTACACCTGCCGGGGATTTATTTCCACCGTTAATTACGGTAACGCCGCTCAACAATACGACACTCCTGGGTCCACGCACATTGACCGCCTCAATAACAGACGCATCGGGCGTTCCGACTTCGGGTATAGGTCTTCCGGTATTGTATTGGAGCATAAATAACAGCGCCGGACCGTTTACGCCCGCAACAGGTACGCATACCGGCGGAAGCAACTACGATTTCACGATCAGCGGTGTAGTTGCAACCGGCGATACGGTATATTATTACGTAGCCGCGCAGGATATGGCAGGCACACCTAACGTAACTACAGAGCCATTAACGGGGTCAGGTGGCTATTCTGCTAATCCTCCTGCAGCTTCAGTACCTCCGTCTTCTCCGTTCAGCTATGTAATAGTAACCGGAATGAGTTCTACTGTTAATGTCGGCTCAGGGGAAACTTACACTTCACTAACCGGTGATGATAGCCAGGGGCTATTCAAAGCGATTAATGATAACGTGGTTACCGGTAACCTTACCGTACTTATAACTTCCGATTTGACAGAATCGGGGGATGTAGCGCTGAATGAAACTATGGAGGAAGCGATGTACACGATTACGATAAAATCAAGCGCAGATGTTAACAGGACAATCTCCGGTACAGTATCCGGCGGATTGATAAGAATTAACGGTGCGGATGACGTAATGTTTGACGGTCGCGGTTCAAGCGGCGGAAGATACCTCACATTTGTCAACAACAGTACTTCAGCGAACAGTACGGTATTTCAGATCATTAGCAATGGTGCAGGCGCAGGCTCTGAGGACGTTACAATCAGAAACTGCAATATCACGGGTGGTTCAACTACGGTAACTTCCGTATTCGGTATATTCGCGGGCGGTCCAACCGTATCAACTACAGGCGAAGGAGAGGATAACGATAACCTCACAATTGACAGCAATGTAATTTCCAATGTTTATTACGGGATCTATGCAGTCGGTACATCTACAAATCCGAATGACTCCTTGGAAGTTACCAACAATACAATCACCGGTGCAGGATTTACGGGGCTTTTCGCCGGCTACTCTGAAGATGCATTGATTACACTTAATGAAATTTCCAATATAGTCAATGCCAGCACAGCACAAGTTAATGGTATGGAGTTCAGCGACGGATTTAATAATTCAGAAGTTTCGAGGAATAAAATTTACAATATTGAACATAGCGCCACAAACTTCAGGGCAGGTAAGGGATTAGTCTTCGATATCGGGGGTAGTTATGGAAATATCAAAGTAGTAAATAACGTAATCTATGGTTTAAAGGGGCATGGATCGTCGTCTCCATCAAACAATTCATGGGGTATAATGATAAATTCGGGGTCGTTGTACGAGGTTTATTACAACTCCATACATATTTCAGATAACAGGACTACTACAAGTTCTACTGACAGGCACGGTTGCATATACGTTGCTTCGGGTACAAGTTCATTGTATTTAGTGAACAATGTATTCTCTGTTACAGCAGATCCCGGTAACATTTCTTCAGGTTATATGTACTCGATATACAGTCTGGCTCCGAACACCGCTTACACTTCAATTAACTACAACGATTACTATGCAAGTGGAACGAGGGCAGTATTGGGTTACATCGGTGGTAGCGATCAAAGTACATTGGCGAGTTGGCAAACCGCAACCGGTCAGGATGTTAACTCGTTAGCCAGTGACCCCGATTTTTACAGTGATGTTGATTTGCGACCATCAACGTCTTCGCCGCTACTCTTAGCAGGTGTGAATTTACCAGGTTATACGGTTGATTACCTTGGTGTATCGAGGCATGCGACTACACCAACGATAGGGGCGTACGAGGATGGCGTAGCGCCACCGTCGTTAGACGTTGGAATATCTTCAATTATTGCTCCGGGAAGCGGGCAGATAGTTGACCGTTCGGGATCGGATGTTTCAGCTTATCTGAAAAATTTCGGTACCGGTGCTGCATCAGGCATTGATGTTTATTTCAAACTTGACAGTAATCCGGCAGTCGGTCCGGTATCTGTAGCCGGTCCGTTAGCTCCGGGCGATTCAATACTTGTTACCTTCACCGGCGCAAACCAATTATCCTCACCAAGCGACGGAGTCGGTACTGTTAAAGTTTATCCCTCCCTCGCAGGAGACGGGAATGCATTAAACGATACGTCCTCGGTTATTGTAGTCCTTGTAAATCCGTTGTCAGTACCATATTTTGAGGAATTTACGACACCGGCTTTTTATACCAGCTCGGGTACAGCAAACATCTGGATCTATGCAACAGGCGTCAATCCGGCGGGAACGGCTGCCGATCAAATGGCAAAAGCTAATTTCTATGGTGTTTCATCAGGTTACCAATACCTCAGGACTCCGATAATTGACCTTACGGGTACAAGTAACCCGATACTTTCTTTTTACGTTACATACAGGTCATATACGGGTCAGGATGATGGTTTAGAGGTCAGGGTTTCGACGGATGGCGGTATGACTTACGATGCGCCGCTTCTTGATAAATCCTATTCGAGCGTGCCTTCGCTTGCAACTCTCCCCAATGATAATACATCACCCTACACACCGGGGGCAGCCACCGATTGGCGACACGAGGTATTGGACCTCTCCGCTTACGCGGGGCAGAAGATTGTAATCGGGTTTAATGCAATTACCGCTTACGGAAATAATATGTGGATTGACAATATAGATGTAACAAACTCTGCCAACGTTTCAATTATTCCGGTTGCGGCAACCGGTGCTTACGGAGATTTGTCAACCGATTCCGCACAGGTTATTTTCACTGCCCTCAGGCCCGGTCTCGGAGGCGGTACCACACCGCAGCTTGACGGTAAAATCAGTGAAATCGTAAGACCGGAAGGTACGATTATCGGTGAGCTTAAATTTGCGGATAATAAGATTCAGTTATCCGAAGTTGACAAAAATGAGATAAGCAAACATCATGAACCCGGTATAAGTCCGGACGCTTCAACGGGTACCCTTGTGATTTCCCATTTCACGGATTTCCCGCTGAACAATACGTTTGAGCCGAACGTATCGGCGACCACGTTTAACGGCGCTATTTATACTCCTGACGTAATTTCAAACAGATACTGGGAGATTTCCTTCTCCGGTGATGACTACGTTTCGGAGGCAACTTACGATATAGTCCTTGATATCCGCGGGCAACTCGGTGTTGTAACGTACGATTCGTTGTATATTGTAAAACGTGTTGACCAAAGCGGTCCGTGGGTATGTCTCACGACAATAACCGAATACGAGTCAGGCGTACCGGTGAGGTTGAGGGCAAACGGAATTAGCGGATTCAGCCAGTTTGGAATTGCTGCCGCTGACGGTACATTGCCTGTTGACCTGATTGAGTTCAACGCCACTGTTGACCGCAACAATGTAATGCTGAACTGGTCAACGGCATGGGAAGAGAACAACATGAAATTTGACGTACAGCGCAGACCTGCCGAAACCGAGGCATCGTGGCAGACGGTCGGTTCGGTAAAAGGAAGCGGAACGGTTCACGAGCAGAGGAACTACTCGTATCACGACAAGAGGCTCGTAACGGGCAAGTATGAGTATCGCCTCGTTCAGGTTGATTTCGACGGAAATATAACCGCAGACCATAACCTGGGAAGCGTAGTTGAAGTGGGAATCCCGACGGAATTTGCGCTGTCGCAGAACTACCCGAACCCGTTCAACCCGTCAACGAAGATAGACTTCCAGATCCCTGTAGAAGGAATGACGAAGCTTGTAATCTTCGACCTGTCGGGCAGGGAGGTAGCAACGCTTGTAAACGAGACATTGATGCCCGGGTATTACACTTATGATTTCAACGCGTCAACACTCGCAAGCGGGGTTTACTTCTACAGGTTGGTTTCAAATGATAACATACAGACGAAGCGAATGGTATTGATTAAATAACGATAGGTAGTAACCCTCAGTTAACAGCGGGCATCGGTGGAAACACCGGCGCCCGTTTTTTATTGCGCTTTTTTTTCAGGCGGAGGTAGCAATGGATTTTTATATGCAAGCAGGTCGTATGTAGTAGTTTTCTTCTTTGCGCTATTTGCGGGTTTTAGCGCGGTTTTCCTGAGGTGATTTTTTAGAGGAAAAGTTCTGTTTTTCCCCTGCTCAGAAAATTTTACAATAAATTAATAATCTCGTTTGCTTTTTTATTTTTTTTTATTTAAATTGCTCCCTACATTAAACAAACATTTAAAAGGGGGAAAAATGAAACTCTTACTATCAATTTTATTCTCTGCTCTCTTTCTGCTTTCACTAAATGTGAAAGATTCTTACTCGCAGTACTGCATCCCTCAGCCAGACTGCACTTGGGACTACATTTCCAATGTAACCTTCAGCGACCTGAACGTTACATCAGAATGTTCAGGTGGTTATATGGATTCATCCGCTACGCATTTCGCCAATATCTTAAGAGGTAATACTTACACACTGTCATTCACCGTAGTAGAGGGAGGCTTAGAATATTTCCGCGCCTGGTTCGACTGGAACGGCGATTACACCCTTGACACTACAGAGCAATACAGCTACCCGATACCTATAACTGGCGGAACATACACAATGGATATCACCGTACCCGGCTCCGCAATTCTCGATACAACCCGGATGAGGGTTTGCATGACATGGTACTCATATCCCACGCCCTGCGTAACCGGTGGTTGGGGTGAAGCAGAAGATTACTCTGTTGTCATCACGCAACCTACAGAACCTATGTTAAGTGTATCTCCGGGTTCGAAAGATTTCGGAACTTTATTAACCGGTGATACTGCATCGCAGGTATTCGACATTTCTAACTCCGGTATCGGTACTTTGAACATTAGCAGTATAGTAATATCTGACACTACGTATTTCAGGCTTATTGATACAAATACATATCCTGCAGCAATTGATACCGCAGCACATATTTATGTAACGGTTAAATTCATTGTCCCGGCAGACGACACCGCTTCAACTAATATGGTTATCACTGACGATTTGCTTGATGCCACAACCAATATCCCTCTTGATGGGATCGGGGTTCAGGCGAGCTACGGCAGTAACGGTCAAACCGGCGATAACCTGTATTACTTTGCGAACTCGCTCGCTACCGGCGCACCTTCTCACCCAACGTACGAATGGACATCTCCCTCAGGTGATAGTGTAACACTTATAGCTAACCAGACTTACTGTGTTGCTTTTGCAGGATCTGTAGATGATGGCAGGTTTGATATTACAGGTCAGCTACCCCCCGGGAACTCAATAAAGTTCTTTGGCAACGATTATACTAATTTCTATATAGGAACGAACGGAATTATCGGGTTTACTCAATTTCCTCTAGAATTTCCTAATTATGATCATGATCCACCTACCAACGGATTACCGAGCGCTACTAACGTGGATACTGCCCTTTTCCCGCTCTGGTTAGATATTGATTTTGGTCATGTCAATGCACCAACGTCCGGACGCTTGTGGTATGAGATTAAGAACGACTATCTGGTTATTTCCTACGACAGCGCTTATGTTCGTGGCGGAACGTCGTCTGACAATTATGTATCGTTTCAGATTGTGATTCAGCATTCCAATACCCCGACAATGAATTCGAGGGTAATCTTCAGATACAGCGATGATTACTCCGGTTCTGAATTTAAATCCCGATATAACGCGAATACTTTGCGTCAACATTTGATTGGTCTGGAAGGTACAGGTGCCGACGCTTCACAGATGTTACAATACAGGTTCAGAAATTCAAGCGGGGAAATTATAAACCATGGTCCGATTTTCGGGTCAAACCTCGCTTTAGCGTTCGGTCCTAACGAGCATATGCTCCCGGTTGACCTGCTTGCTTTCGATGCAAGTGTTTACAAGAATGATGTTACCCTCACATGGACAACCGGTTGGGAGGAAAACAATGAGAGGTTTGATATCCAGCGAAGGGTCAATAACCCTGAAGCGCAGTGGAAAACCGTTGGCAGCGTGAAAGGCAGCGGTACGGTTCACGAAGAGAGGACTTACACATTTACCGACAAGAAGCTCGTAACGGGCAAGTATGAGTATCGCCTCGTTCAGGTTGATTTCGATGGAAATGTAACCGCAGACCATAACTTGAAAAATGTAGTTGAAATAGGAATACCGACAGTGTTCGATTTATCGCAGAACTACCCGAACCCGTTCAACCCGACAACGAAGATAGACTTCCAGATTCCTGTAGAAGGGTTGGTGAAACTTAACATTATTGACATGGCGGGTAGAGAAGTAGCAACTCTTGTAAACGAAACACTGGTTCCGGGATATTACACTTATGATTTCAATGCATCAAAACTTGCAAGCGGAATATATTTCTACAGATTGATAACTAAGAACAATGTAATCACGAAGAAAATGGCTCTTATCAAGTAACAATTGTTAGTTAGTAATTCCCCTATCGGCGGGCATCGGTGGAAACACCGGCGCCCGTTTTTTATTGCGCTTTTTTTTCAGGCGGAGGTCGCAAGGGATTTTCAGCGTATTTTAAATTTACCATTGATATAACTTTTTTTTGCTTATAAATACGACTATATTAGTCCAATTTCAGTTCAGATGATTAAAATATCAAAAAAAGTTGAATATGCCCTGATTGCGCTGAAGTTATTTGCTGAAAAACCTAATGAAGTATTCACCTCAAAGCAGATTTCCGACAAATATAACGTTCCGTACGAACTGCTATCGAAAGTATTGCAAAAGCTGAAGAAGTGCGGCTTATTAAGCTCAAGCCTTGGGATGAACGGTGGTTACAAATTGGACAAAGATCCTGATCAAATTACAATTCAGCAGGTAATATCAGCGATAGACGGAGGAATAAGTTTAACCGAATGTCAGCAGGGGAAAACGAAGGACAACTGCATCATATTCGATAATTGTTCAATTAAAGATCCGATGCATAAGATACAGAACGAGTTGCAAAACTTTTTCAATAAAAAGAAAGTTTCGGATTTAGTATAATGTGTGATGTTGAATTTCCCATTGTATTTCGATTATAACGCGACAACGCCTGTTGATGAGCGGGTCTTGGAAGAGATGCTGCCATATTTCAGAATAAAGTTTGGTAATTCATCAAGCATGACACACAGGTTCGGATGGGAGGCAGAATATGCTGTCCGTGAGGGGAGAGCGCGCGTTGCATCGTTAATAGGGGCATCTCCCGAAGAAATAATTTTTACTGCCGGCGCAACAGAATCAGTTAATCTCGCCATTAAAGGTGTTGCAGAATCAAACTTCAATAAAGGTAACCACATTATAACTTCGCGCATTGAGCACAGCGCGGTTCTCGATACGGTAAATTACCTGAGCAACCGGGGCTTTAAGATAACACTTCTGAACGTTGACAGATTCGGACGAATTGATATTGACGAACTGGCAAGGTCAATAACTCCCGTCACTATTCTTGTTTCAATCATGGCAGCAAACAACGAGATCGGAACGATAGAGAATATCAGGGAGATTGCGGATATTTGCAAGAGCCGAAATGTATTATTTCATTCAGACGCAACTCAGGCAATGGGGAAGGTTAAACTCAACGTTAAGCAATCCGGGATAGATCTTATGTCGTTCAGCGCGCACAAGTTGTACGGTCCTAAAGGAACCGGCGGGTTGTATTTAAATAAAGACCGACCCGGATTGGAGCTAACGAAACAGATTCACGGTGGCGGACACGAATCGGATTTGAGGAGTGGAACTTTAAACGTACCCGGTATTGTAGGTTTCGGAAAAGCGTGCGAGCTTTGTCAAAATGAATTGGAAACTGAAGCAGAAAGGCTAAAGAGTTACAGGGATTCGGTTATAAATGCAATAAAAAACATTGAGGACAGTTTCATCAATGGTGACCCCGTCAACCGCCTGCCGGGGAACTTAAGCGTAGGATTTGATTGTGTAGATTCGCAACTCCTTATATCAGGGATGAATGAAATTTGTTTTTCAACCGGAAGCGCCTGTTCATCCGGCGACATGGAAATATCGCACGTCCTGAAAGGTATAGGATTAACGAAAGAACAGGCAATGAGCACCATCAGATTGGGTTTCGGAAGATTTACAACACAAGCTGAAGTCAATTATCTCATTGAAAAATTAGTTTCCACAGTACAAAACATCAGATCTGAAAGCCCGAAGTGGGAGTTGAGGAATTCTGAAAGTAAACCAAACTAACTAATGACTAATGACAGATTCACAAAATAATGAATTTATCCCGGGGGTAAGCGAAGATGTTCACGTTACCCCGAAGGCAGTGAAGGAAATTGAAAAGATAATGGCTGAAAGCAATCTGGTAGGAAGTTACGGTTTGCGGGTAGGCGTCAGAGGTGGTGGTTGTTCCGGCTTAACATATACATTAGGTTTCGATTGCGAGGAGCGACCGACGGATGAAATCATTGAGATAGGTAATATTAAAATATTAATTGACATGAAAAGTTTCCTTTACCTTCAGGGTACTGAAATTGATTATTCGGATGGATTAACCGGAAAGGGTTTCATCTTTAATAACCCGAACGCCAAAAAGACCTGTGGTTGCGGCAGCTCGTTCGGAATTTAAAATTTTATTAAATTATCCGGCACACAATATTATTTCATTATTTATATTGTGTGTTTTTATTTAACAAAGATACTTCAATTTTTAAATTAAATTTTTTACTTTAAGCGAAATGAGCAAAAGAAATAAAAGCTCCCGGAGGGAATTCATAAAGAGGGGCGCAATGGGTGTAACGGCGCTTTCTTTCGCCCCGGGGATAATATCAAATCTGAAGTCCGAGACTACTGAAAAATCCGGTTCGGTTTATGAATGGAAATTTGCTAAGCGCCCTTATTCGGACGCGGAAGCGGAGATTTTGTTAAGCAATGTAATAGATAAGGATACGGCAAACTGGCATTACAATGTGCACCAGAAAGGATATGTAACCGCTCTCAACAAGATTGAATCCGGCTTACAATCCGCCGACCGGTCGAAAGCGAACGGAAATTACAGTGAAGTTGGAGAACTGAAGCGCCGGTTTACCTGGAATCACGCCGGAGCGCTTTTACATGAAATTTATTGGGACGTCATTGGTGGTGATGGCGATCCGTCAAAGGGACCGGAAATATCCGATGCAATAGTTAAAGAATTCGGGAGCATGGAAAACTGGCGTGCAGATTTCAAAGCGGCTGCGGTTTCTGCTAAACTTTCCGGCTGGGGAGTGCTTGCGTACGATTTGCTTTACAGTGGCAGGTTAATCAATGTGCTTGTGGACGAACACCACTACGGAGCAATATGGGGCGGAATTCCAATAATACCGTGCGATGTCTTCGAGCACGCTTATTACCATAAAGACGGTCCGGCACGCGGTACATATATTGACAACTTTATCGATAACCTTCACTGGGGGAGAATTAACGATAGATTTAAAAAATTTGCTTTGAAATAAAATGACGAAATTATTTGTTGCCATTGTAATTCTCATTCTACCGCTGATTTCCTCATGTGTTGAACAGACTGATAAACCCATAGATGAAAAGCGACCTGAAGGGTTCGTTTGGTCTGAGAGCGTTAAAATATCCGATATACCAAACCACAATCTGAAAGGGGTTTTAAACGGGAAAGAGGTAAGTTTTGAATACATTAATTTTGAACAATGGCGGGGCAGCGGTGATAATGTATTTAACTTCGGTAATAAGAAGCCCGGTCAGAACTGCGGTTACGTTGAAAACGACGATGCATTTCAACTGATGCGTAAAGGCGCTGAAATTCAAACCGGTGAACTCATAAAAGAAGATTTTTCGAAAAGCCTCGATGGCTTTGTGGCTGATTTTCATTATTTCGACGGTAAAGAAGATATTTCTGTTGTAAGGGTTGACTGGAATTTGGCGCTCGTTATTGAGGAGATGACTGAAAACAGGGTGAAGGGCAGAATTGCAATGTGTTTTAATGATGAAGCCAAAAGTTGGATAGCGGGTAACTTCGAAGCTATCAGATGTTACAATTAAAAATTAACAATATGAGAGTTATAATAATAATCCCACTTTTGTTTCTTTTAGTTTCAGTAAATTCCTGCGGTGAAAAAAACGATAAAGATAAACCGACAGTTGAGAATACGGGTGATAAAGTAAAAGAAAATGGTCAACAGACCGAAGGGGAGGTTAATAAGAAGCCGGTAGAAGATAAAAAGAAAGTTGATTCATCCAACGATCTCGGGATGACGCCGGGATTGCCGCCGGATTATCCGGAAGACGTGCCACAACCTCCCGGAGGTAAAGTCCTCGGTTCGCTGAATTCCTCCGAAGGTACAGTCGTAACTTTTGAGTCAACTGAATCAATTCCGGCGATTGTTGATTATTATAAATCAAAGTTGAAAGACGCCGGATATGAACTTAGCGAAGGGGGCGAAATGTTAATTACCGATCAGGGTGGATTAATAGGCTGGAAGAAAGGTGAAAAAGAAGTCAGCCTGATGCTCGGCAGAGATACGGAAAAGGGCATTTCTTCAGTAGTTGTAACTTACAATTAATTTGAATTTCATATTTAAAATTTCATCCGGGTTAGTTCTCTCCCGGATTTTTTTTGTATGAACGACAGAACTGATAATATTCCGATTTTCCCATTGAAAGTGGTCTTGTTCCCGCAGTCGCTTATACCATTGTTCATATTCGAGGAGCGGTATAAAAGAATGATTAACGATTGCAGAAAAAATCGCTCGGTTTTTGGAGTGAATTTGAAATCAAATGGCGATTTAAATTTAATCGGAAGTACGGCAAATGTATTTGAAGTAGTTAATGAAAATTCAAACGGTGAAATGTATATTGTTGTAAAAGGTGTGCGACGATTCAGGATTATAAACCGGGATTACAATGAGATGGGGTTGATGTATTCAGAAATAGAATATCTGGATACGGTAAATATAAACTACGATGAATTGGTGTTCAATAAAGCGGTTGAGTTATATAACGGGATAATCCTGAAGGTATATCGCGGTCAAATCAATACGGTTAACAAATACGATGTAAAGTGGAAGGATGGCACACATTCGGTAAGTTTTCACATGGCCCAAAAGTGTGGATTGAATTTATCAGAGCGCCAGCGCCTGCTTACTATTGACACAGAAAACGAGAGGCTGGAATATATGATTGTGCACCTCGAACGGATACACTCTCAACTCAAGGACGCAGAGCGCATTGAAAACATCATCAAATCCGATGGTTACATTCAATGACGATGGAAGGTGAAATTCAAGGGATCTCCAAAATCATAATTGCCCGGTCAGATAACCTTGGCGATAATATATTAACCCTTCCTTTACTTTTTGCGGCAAGAAAAGCATTCCCCGATTCGGAAATTCACCATCTGACTACAGGAATACCCGCTGCTTTATTTTCGAGACTGCCATTCATTGATCGCCTGATAGTAAAGAATAGTTCCGGACAACTCAAGCAGCTGTTTGCTGAAGGTGGGTACGATTTGTTCATTGCGGCAAAACCAGAATTTGATGAAGCATACCGTGCTTTTGTTTCAAGGGTTGGCGTACGAGTCGGCACGGCGTACCGTTGGTATTCATTTTTATTCAACCGTAAAGTGAAACAACACAGGCGGGAATGTACTTACCATGAATCAGAATATAATTTAAATCTTCTAAGGGCTATAAAACCTGAAGTTGAATACAGAAGGCACTTTGATTTTGACTTATCCGATGTTAATATTGAAGAAGTATTATTGAAGCTGTCAATAGGGAATAACCCGTTTATAGTATTACATCCGGGTTCGAGGGGATCAGCGTTTGATCTGCCGATTTCGAATGTAATCTCATTTTTATCTCAGTATTTAACGACCGACGATAAATTAAAAGTTATTCTCACAGGAACGATCGAGGAAAAGAGTACCTGTCAACAAATTGTTAACGCGGTCAGACAAAACACCGGTATAGAATTAAATGACACAAGCGGAAAATTAAACATAAGAGAGCTTGCGGCGTTAATTAATTCATCTGAGGTATTTGTTTCAAATTCAACCGGACCGATTCACATTGCAGGATCGTTAAATAAGAAGGTGATCGGGTTTTATCCCGATATCGTACCTATGAAACCGGAAAGGTGGAAACCTTTAAGCGATAGCGCGGTTATACTAACACCGGGCAATGGCAGTTCGAAAATGGGGTTGATCTCACCGGATGAGATAATCAAAAGCCTGAAATTACTTTTAAAATTGAATTGACATAATTAATTTGAACTAATTAAATAATCATGAAAATACCGGCAATCAAAATTCTTTTCAATTTATTACTCCTTTCAACTGTTGCATCCGCACAATCACAGGATACAACCAAACCGAAGTTCAGGATAGTTGAACAAAATGCTTTTGGACCGGGTGAACGGCTTATTTTTGAAATATCCTACGGCTTTGTGACCGCAGGAACTGCAATTATGGAAATTGCTCCTAATACTGTTACTATCAACGGCAGACAGGCATATCAAATAAGTGTTAACGTTAATTCATCAGAAAGCTTCGATTGGGTTTACAAAGTCAGGGATAGTTATCTGACCCTTATGGATAAAGAAGGGTTATTCCCCTGGAAGTTTGAACAGCACATCCGGGAGGGGAATTACAAGAGGGATTTTGAAGCGATTTTCGATCAGGAAAATAAACTCGTCAGGGCGTACACGGGAGAAACGGAACCGAAAAAATTTGAAGGAGAATTTCAGGTACCTGAATATGTTCAGGACGTACTGAGCGCATTTTATTATTCGAGGACATTTGATTATTCGGGAATGAAGGAGGGCGATATAATCAAATTGCAAAATTTTTCTAAGGATAAGACATATCCGCTCGATGTGAAATTTCTCGGTCGTGAAACAGTTGAAGTTGATGCGGGGGAGTTCAAAACAATCATTCTCGAACCGCTTGTGCTTGAAGGCGGATTGTTTAAAAGCGAAGGAAACCTGATTGTCTGGCTTACCGACGATGACCGGAAAATCCCGGTTAAAGTAAAAACAAAAGTTGTGGTTGGCGCGATTGACATTGAACTTCAGCAGTATAGCGGGTTAGCCGGTCCGCTCAATGCAAGGATAAAATAAATGTCGGCCGGACTGAAAATTTCGGAAATGTTTCTATCAATTCAGGGAGAAGGTAAACGAGCCGGATCCCTGTCTTTTTTTATACGCACAAATCATTGCAACCTCAGGTGTAAATTCAGCAGCGGTAATTTATGCGATACGCCATATACGAGCTGGTTCCCGGACAATAAAGATAACCTCGGTATAATTCCAATTAGTGAAATTGTGAAAGCGTACAGTGTGAATCCTCCACCCAATGTAGTGATAACAGGCGGCGAGCCGGGGATGTACGGTGAAAAGCTCATTGACCTTTGCAATGAACTCCGGAAAGTTAATCCCGGCATTCATATTACGCTCGAAACTAACGGAACTTATCCCGGCAAATATCTCGAATCGTTTGACCTTATAAGCGTCAGCCCGAAACTCGCTTCATCTGTCCCGATTGATACTTCTCACCGCGAGAGCCATGAACGCCAAAGGATAAACCCCGATGCGCTTAAACAGATTAATTCGCTTCATCGCCTCGGTCTGGTGGATGTACAGTGGAAGTTTGTTTATACCGGGGTAAGCGACGTAGGAGAAATTAAGCAGTTTCAGATATTGTCCGGTTTCAGAAACAGCGATGTATATCTGATGCCTGAAGGGATAACCGGTAATGAACTGGAGCTGAAGCGTATGGAAACGGCGGAAACTGCAATCAGGCACGGATGGAATTACACTGACCGCCTTCATATCATGATCTGGGGCAATAAAAGGGGGGTCTAAAATTTTATCCTTAGTGCAATGGATTCACCGGTAAAATCAAAACTTGTTTTTTTCAATAATCTGCTTTCGGAATTTTGAAAAACCGCATTTAAAATTTCTGCACCTGCAAACGCGCCGAGCAAAGCAAAACCGGGAACATTTATCTGTTCGTTTATATCGGGGCGATTTTCTTCATTAAAAATTTTGTTCTTGGCATCTATAACGCCTTTTCTTATCCCAAAAGTAAGGAGCGCATTTGCGGACCCGAGAACCATTCCCCCCAGTACATCTGAAGGGTAATGGACTCCTAAATACACCCTGCCGAAACCAATCAGAAAAGCGTACGAATATAAACCTGCAATAAGAATCGGCTCGTTACTATACCTAAGCGATAAAATCCCGGCAGTAGAAAATGCAAACGCTGTATGTCCTGATGGAAAAGAATATTTATCCAAAAACGGATCTTTCCCCCGCATATTTACATTTTTAATCTTTTGAAACGGGCGATCGCGCTTGAAAATGTGTTTAGTTGCGAGGACTGTAATACCGGTGAAAATGTTCGATACGCCGAGCAATACGGCGGAATTCTCATCGTAATAATTATTGCCACTTCTTGCAGCAAAGTAAAAAAGCGGTGGGGTAATGATTGCGCCCGGTATGATGGATCGGTCGGAAATTTTTATCACCGATTCAAGTACCGGGCTCTCAATGCTGTTTATAGCCCGAAAGAGGTTTACATCAATATCGTCATTCACCTGGAGAGAATCGCCTGAAGCAAAATTTAACCAGGTTGTGCAAAGAAATATTAAGCTAACAAATAAGTTTTTCATTACAAATTGCTCAGGGCTCTCAATACATCCTCTGTCAGATCGTCTTCATCTTCTATTCCGACAGATAGCCTTACGAGCCCGTCGGTAAGCCCGATTTTTTCTCTGAGATCTTTGGGTACACTGCCATGCGTCATTGAAACAGGATGGCAAACGAGCGATTCCACACCGCCGAGAGATTCTGCAATTTGGAAGATGTTCAGAGCGTTGCAGAAATTAACCGCTTTATCGTAAGAGTCGAGGTCAACTGAAATAATCCCTCCGAATCCGCTCATTTGTTTCTTTGCGAGCTCGTGTTGGGGATGAGATTCATCTCCGGGATAAATGACCTTCCGGATTTTTCCGCTCTCTTTCAGTACTTTACAAATTGCAAGCGCATTTTCGTTATGGCATCGCATTCGTTGGGCAAGCGTTTTGGTAGCGCGAAGTATGAGCCAGCAGTCAAACGGTGAGGGGATGGCTCCGGAAGAATTCTGGAGAAACTTTAACCGGTCTGCAATTCTTTCATCTGAAGTGATAATACAACCGCCAATCACATCGCTGTGACCATTAATATATTTGGTGGAACTGTGCAGTACAATATCAACTCCGAGATCAAGTGGATTCTGGAAATACGGGCTCATGAACGTGTTATCAACGCATGTCATAATCCCTTTTGATTTCGCAATTCCGACAGTTGCTTTCAGGTCAGTGAGCTGCAACATCGGGTTAGTCGGTGTTTCAATGTAAATCAAACGGGTATTGTTCTTGATGGCGTTAAGTGTTTCGTTTGTATCTGAGGTATCAACATAAGAAAATTCAATTCCGAGGTTAACCATTATCTGTTCAAATAGCCGGTATGTCCCTCCGTAAACGTTGCTGGTGCAAATTACATGGTCACCACTCTTCAACGTCATTGCAACTGTTTGGACAGCCGCCATTCCCGAAGAAAAGCAAAATCCAAATTTACCGTTTTCAAGCGCAGCGAGATTTTGTTCCAGTGCTGTACGTGTTGGGTTAATAGTCCTGCCGTAATCGAACCCTTTAGTCTCTCCAAGCTTTGAATTTGAATAGGTTGAAGTTTGGAAAATCGGCGTAATTACGGCGCCGGTAACGCCTTCGGGATGTTGCCCGGCATGGATTTGTTTGGTTGAAAATTTCATAAAGTTTTTTAAGGTTTATACAAAATCCAATACATCATAGCGGGTTACTATACCTATCACTTTACCGAATTCAGTAACAAGTATGGCATTATCCGATTTCAGTAAATTAAGTGCTTCGGAAAGTCCGCAATGTTTATCAACAGCCGGTAAGCTGTTTGACATAAATGAGCTGACAGGTTTATCGGCTATCGTACGGTCATCCATGATTTTTTTGATAATGTCAGATTCCCTGACAGAGCCTGTACAAACACCGTCGTCTATCACGGGGATAGTAGAGATATTATTTGCATCAATTTTTTCCAAAGCGAGGTAAACCGGGTCACCGCTTGCAACGGAGATAACCGGAGGTAGATTCGCCGAATGTTTGGTTGTGATGATAGTATTGATGTCTATTTGTGATGTTTTGAGGAGTCGTTTTTCCCGGAGCCATTTCTCAGAGTGATATTTCGACAGGTACCTTTCACCCGTATCGCAAACAATAAAGACAACTACGTCATTTTCGGAAAGTTTTTTTGCAACCTGCAATGCGGTATAAACTATAGTACCGGTAGATCCGCCGCAAAAGATACCTTCCTCCCTGGTAAGTAATCTCGTATAAGAAACAGACACATCGTCAGGAACATTGATTATTTCATCAATCACCGAGAAGTCAACGTTATCGGGCAATATATCCTGTCCAATTCCTTCAATAAGGTAGGGAATAGGTTCCGGAGTAACGCCGGAATCTTTAAGAGTTTTAAAAATTGAACCCAACGGATCCGCACCAATAACTTTAATGTTCGGGTTCTGGTCTTTCAGAAATCTACCCGTTCCTGAAATTGTACCACCGGTTCCGATACCTGCGACGAAGTGAGTGACCTTTCCGTCAGTATCCCGCCAGATTTCCGGACCGGTCGTGTCGTAATGCATCTTGGGATTGCTTGGATTACCGTATTGGTTGATGTAAATTGCGTTTGGAGTTTTTGATGCAATGTCAATTGCTTTTATCACATAGTGTTCGGGGTCGCCGTATTTTGCTGTCATCGGTTGTATCACAATATCAGCGCCGAGAGCTTTGAGAAGATTTCTTTTTTCATTTGAAACTTTCTCGGTCATAACGAAAATACATTTATACCCTTTTTGAGATGCTGCAAGAGCCAACCCGATACCGGTATTACCGCTCGTTGATTCAACGATAGTTCCGCCAGGTTTAAGTGTACCGTCTTCTTCGGCAGCTTTGATCATTGAGTATCCGATTCTGTCTTTAACGCTCCCTCCGGGATTGAACGATTCGAGTTTCGCAAGTACTGTTGCTTTTATACCGGTAGTGAGTTTGTTAAGTTTTACCAGCGGTGTGTTGCCAAATAATTCCGTAATGTTGTTATAAAATTTCATTGTATTTATTTATGGTTTAATAATTGGTTTCATTAGAGGGAAGAGGATAACATCCCGAATTGAATGTGAATCAGTCAGTAACATAACGAGTCGGTCAACACCAAGTCCTGCGCCGGTGGTAGGTGGCATTCCAATTTCAATTGCGTTAATGAAATCCTCGTCGAGCGGATGCGTTTCCTCTTCGCCACCCCTTCCGCGTTCAACCTGCTGTTCGAGCAATCGGCGTTGTAAGACGGGGTCGTTTAACTCGGTGTACGAATTACCGAGCTCCCAACCGTTAATGTATGGTTCAAACCGTTCGACGAAAATAATCTGCTCAGGATCATTCTCCATTTCCTGTAATTGCGCAGGTGAATATTCGCGAAGTGGTTTACATAACGGTGTCGTGTCAATCGGGTGATCAATGACGAACGTCGGTTGTATCAACTCGCTTTCACAGCACTCATCGAACAGTGTAGCCGTAATGAGACCTTTGTTTGAAGCAATTGCCGGATCGAAGTTGATCTGGTTCGACTTTATGTAATCAATGAGTTCAGATAGCGCGGTATTTTGAACATCTATACCGGTTTTATCTTTAATTACATCTACCATTTTAAGCCGTTTCCACGGTCGTTTTAAATCAATTTCCACACCCTGATAAACAATTTTCGTAGTACCGTTGGCAGAGATGGCAGCGCGCTCAACAATTTTTTCAAACAAGTCCATACTGTTGAAATAATCACCGTAAGCCTGATACCATTCAACTTGCGTAAACTCCGGGTTGTGAGTCCGGTCAATACCTTCATTTCTGAAATCTTTCACGAATTCAAACACACGCTCAAACCCGCCGACAATAAGCCGTTTGAGAAACAGTTCATTTGAAATTCTCAGGTAAAGTTGAATATCGAGCGCATTGTGATGAGTGGAAAATGGTTTTGCATTTGCACCGCCGTAAATCGTCTGCAATGTAGGAGTTTCAACTTCGAGGAAGTTTTCTTCTTCAAGGGTCCTTTTAATTGCCTGGATAATTTTTGTACGCTTTATGAAAGTTGACCTCACATTTTCATTTACTATGAGGTCAATATAGCGCTGACGATAACGAAGTTCAACGTCGGCGAATGCATCGTGAATTACTTTCTCCCCACTTTCGGTAATTTCCTCTTTAACAACCGGAAGAGGTTTAATGGATTTTGTAAGAATTTTAATTTCAATCGCGTGAATAGAAATCTCACCGGTCTTGGTTCGAAATGCATAACCCTTTACGCCGACTATATCGCCAATATCCAAAAGTTTGAAAAGAGAATACTGTTTCTCACCGACTTCATCTTTTTTTATATAGAATTGTATCTTCCCTGTATCGTCAATTATATGGCAAAATGAAGCTTTACCCATTTTTCTGATTGACATAATCCTGCCTGCGACGGACACGATGTTGTCCTTTCGTTTCAATGCCTCGTCGTCATCAACCGGATCTTTGTAAGAATTGATGACAGTTGAAGCTTTAGCGGTAACCTCGTAATTGTGTGGATACGGGTTGATACCCATTTCCCTAATTTCATTTAATTCCTCGAGCCGTCGCTTTATAAGTTCGTTTTGTTCAGATGACATTAATGATTTAAATATTTCGCTTAATAATTTTTGTAGTTTATTTCATAAATACCGGTTGGGAATTAGAATTATTTTTCCTCCGGTTTACAAATCTTCGTTAAACTTTGAATTTCTTTAGGTTCAAGGTGTCGCCATTGCCCGGATGCAAGTCCCCTGAGTGTAAGGTAGCCGTATTTAATTCTCTCAAGTTTATCAACAAAGTATCCGAAAGACTCGAAAACCTTTCTTACCTGCCGGTTCATGCCCTCGTGGATTGTTATATTGATGTACCTTTTATCTTTCGGGTTGATAAACGAAATATAAGCAGGCGCTGTTACCTTCCTGCCTAACCTGACACCTTTTTGTATTAACAACTTATGTTTTTCTTCAATAGGCTTGGATAATTTCACCCGGTAGGTTTTCTCTACTTTATATCTTGGGTGCATTAGCCTGTTTGCAAATTCACCGTCGTTTGTCAAAAGTATCAATCCGGAAGTATCGTAATCCAACCTCCCGACCGGGAAAATTTTTTCCTTGGACTTTATCAGGTCAGTTACCGTTGTACGATGTTTATCGTCTGATACACCGGAGATTACTTTTCTTGGTTTGTTCAATACAATGTAAACTTTTTTCCGGGAAGTTTTTACAAGCTCGCCGTCAACCCTGACTTTATCCTTATTTTCAATAATATTGAAAGCGGGATCGGTTACAGTCATATTGTTAATGGTAACTCTGCCTTGCCTGATATATTCTTCAGCAGTGCGCCGTGCTATACTTCCGTTATTTGAGATAAATTTATTCAACCTCATCGTTCCGCTCATCTTTCCTGTCATTATCGTTTCTCTGATCAAAATTTATAGGAAGGTTCTCTGTATCATTTTCATTTTTCGAGGTTGGATCAGGTGAGTTAATTGAGTTGAAGAGGTCAATGTCTTCCTCGGTTAAACCTTCAATTTTTTCATTTTTCAGAATGTCATTTATTTCCCTGAGTTTTGGCAGCTCTTCGACAGAGTTTATGCCCAGTACTTTAAGGAAGTTTTTTGTAGTTCCGTAAAGAATAGGTTTGCCCGGTGAATCTGCTCTCCCGATGATATTGATAAGATCCCGTTCGAGCAACGAGTTTACAATATAATCAACGTTGACACCGCGGATGAATTCTATTTCCGATCGGGTAATAGGTTGCTTGTAAGCGATGATTGCAAGCGTTTCAAGGGATGATGTTGAAAGTTTTTTCTTTTGTCTTTCGGTGAAAAGTTTTCCGACGAAAAATGCATATTCTTTTCTTGTTGCAAATTGGTATCCGCCGGCAACTTTGATTATCCTGAATGCATTGCCGTTCGCTTTATATCCGAAATTCAGCTTATCAATTATATTTTCAATTTCAGTCGCTGATATTGGTTTATTGAAACTGCCGAGAATGTCCGAAATTTGTTTGACCGATAATTCTTCGTCCGAAGCAAAAATCAGGGATTCAATAATATTTTTAAATTCGTCGTTCATATTTCTCCGTTCGCCTCTAATCGTTTCCTGATTATAAACAATGAACGGTCCTGATTGTCAACTATAATTTCGAGGAAGCCCTCAAGCGCAAGCTGAAGGACAGCGAGAAACGTACAGACAAATTCGAGTCTTCTGTTTATACCCGATACAAAAGTGTTGAACTCGACTTCTTTACCGGAGCCAAAGTATTCAATTAATTCAAGTCTCTTGGTCTCAGCAGTTATATCAAGAGTTTCAATTGAGTGGACAATTTCTCTTTTAATTCCCTTTACTACCGTGTGGTATGCTTTGATAAGGTTAAGTATTGTCAGGTTTTTCAGGGACGGGTCAATTTCGTCGTTAGATTCAAATTCACGATAATCGTTTGAATTGTTACCGCGTACGTAATTGGTCTTCGCGCTTTGCTCAAGTTCGGACAGGTTCGCCGTTGCTTCTTTGAAACGTTTATATTCGAGCAGTTTCTTTACGAGAGTTAATCTCGGATCTTCTTCAATTTCATCACCTTCAAGAGTTATCTGAGGTAAAAGCATCCGCGCTTTTATTTTCATCAGTTCAGCTGCCATTAGTAAAAATTCACCGGCAAGCTCTATATCGAGACTTTGTGTGTATTCGATGTAACCTAGATAATCCTTCGTGATTTTTGAAATAGGGATATTGAAAATATCTATTTCGTCTTCTTTAATGAAGTGCAACAGAATATCCAACGGTCCTTCGAACTCATCAAGCCTTGCGTAATATTCGCGGGATTTTGGAATATATGCACGAACGGAATTCCCATCCGGTAAATTTTCAAATTCAGTTGACATTAAAACAATATACCAATGAAGTGATTTAAATTAAATGAAGTTGTCAATAGTCTGATGTTGGCACAATTACATTTAATTCGTTGACTAAAATATTTACCTTGAGGCGCCTATGGATTTATTCAAGATCAGTTTCCTCACGTTCAGTTTAGCTGACCTGATAGATATACTTATAGTTTCGTATATCTTTTACAAGCTATATACCATAATGCGAGGGACGATTGCATCACAGATATTTATTGCACTCCTTCTCATCATCGGGTTTTCAATTATTGCGCAATTATTGAACCTGGAGGCGTTAGGATGGTTGCTGGGAAGACTGACCGATATCTGGGTTATTGCATTTATAATTTTATTTCAACCCGAAATTCGCAGATTGCTGTTGATAATCGGGAAATCCAGATTCTCGAGATTATTTACCAAATGGGATGTAAACGAAAATGTAACTGAGATAGTTGAGGCGGCTGTTGAATTGCAGGCGAAAGGTTGGGGAGCATTGTTTGTAATCATAAGGACAACAGGGTTACAGAATATTGCTGAAACCGGTGAGCTGCTTCAGTCAAAAATAAATAAGGAATTGCTCATTTCAATTTTCAATCCGAAATCACCGCTTCACGACGGCGCAGTATTAATCAACAACGATAAGATTGAGGCGGCACGGTGCCTGTTACCACTCTCGGAAAATCAGGAAATGATAAACCGCAGGCTCGGTACGAGACATCGGGCTGGTGTTGGGGTAACTGAAATTTCTGACGCGGTCGTAGTTATAATTTCTGAGGAAACTCGAAGTATATCGCTAGCTATAGATGGTAAACTTTATCAATGCAAAGATACTGATGACCTTAAATCGAGGTTGAAAAATGAAATGGCTAAGATTAATGAAGCGAAAACCATTTTCTCAAACTTCGGCGGTGAAAACGTTGATCGCCAAAAAGATAAAAATTGAAATGCATGATTTACGTTCAGAGGAAAGGGCAAAGTTAGTTGAGGAATTAAAATCACTCGGGATTAGTAACACAAAGCTGTTAAAAGCATTTCTCAAAGTCAGAAGAGAGTTATTCGTAGGAAAGGATTTCCTCAGGTTCGCTTACGATAACAACGCCCTACCGATAAATTCTAATCAGACAATCTCGCAGCCGTTTACCGTTGCATACATGACGCAACTTCTTGATGTTAAAGATAACGATAAGGTACTGGAAATCGGAACTGGTTCCGGTTATCAGGCAGCCATACTGTGTGAAATGGGTGCTGATGTTTATTCCGTCGAACGGTTAGAGGATTTACACCAAACAGCAAAAGAACGTTTAAATAATCTCGGGTACAAAGTGAAATTGAAATGCGCTGACGGCTCACGCGGGTGGAGAGAATATGCACCATATAATAAAATTATTGTAACAGCGGGTAGCCCGAAGATCCCAAAATCGCTATTGGAACAGCTTTCGGATAACGGGAAGCTGGTTATACCTGTAGGTGATGAGAAGGGACAAGTAATGTATGAGGTGATAAAGAAAATGACCGATGAGGGTGAACCGAAGTATTTGTATAAGACATTCGATGATTTCAGATTTGTGCCATTAATCGGCGAGGAAGCATGGGATGATAAGTGAGTACAAAACGCTCGCAACGGAAAATGTGACGGAGATTAAAGTTCAAAAGTCAAAGTTCATTGCGACTGCGTTCCATGCCGCAAGTGAAAAGGAGTTCACTGTGAAACTCGGAGAAATTAAGAAACATTATTTTGATGCGAGACATCATCCGTTTGCATATAAAATTATCGAAAGAAACATTGAGAAAGCAAGATATTCTGACGATGGCGAACCGTCGTTGAGTTCGGGAAAACCCATTGCTGAGGCTATTGGGAAATATGAACTCCTGAATTCTGCTGTTGTTGTTACCAGATATTTTGGCGGGACGAAACTTGGAGTCGGTGGATTGAGGCGGGCGTATTTTGAAGCTGCCGACCTTTGCTTGAAAAATGCAGAGATCTCTGTTGTTGTAGAAACGAAACAGGTCTCCCTCGATTTTGAGTATAGGTATTTGAATCAGGTTTTACGCCAGATTGAGTTAAATAATTGCAAGGTCATCAAAAATAATTCAGATGTTAGCGTAAAACTTCTTATTGAATATCCGAAAACTATTGAACCTGCATTCAGAAAAGCACTAAAAGAAATTTCAAACGGAACAATTAAATTTAATCATGACATTTAAGAAATTTTCATATCTGGTTTTAATTTTATTTATCTGTGGAAAAGCTTTAAACGCACAGATTGAAAATGTTCCCATTGATGAACCGGTTTACAATTTTCTGAAAAATATGAGCGTAAAGGGTTTGATTGGAAGTATAAGAGACGATAATCCGAATTTATCGAAGGACGATATATCAGATTTTTTGGGAGAGATTGAAAGTAAAAAGGATGAACTCAGCGAAGTTGATCGTAAACTGTTATACAGATATCAGGTTCAGTATGATTATAAAGTGATGAACGATGAAAATTCGTTTCAACTGATTAAAAGTAAATATGGTTTTAAAGGTGAAACGTCTGAGCTGCTATCTGATAAAGAAAAATACTTGTATACTTTCAGAGATAACGGAAATAGTTTTTTCTTTAACTTCATAACTAATTTCAGTTACTCGGCAATGCTGAAGCCAGACAGTAAGAAAAATGCAAGGTTATTTGATTTCGGTATATATGCCGACGGGACATTGTTTGAAAAACTAGGATATCAGTTTAGTGTAACTAAAGGAGGTCTAACGGGTGACGGTGATTTAGCTTCACAAATTGACGGGAGGTTAAGGTACAATTTTAAATTCAGGGAGAACTTGCCGGAGGAAAGTGTCAGGAGTTACGACTTTGCTACAGGTTATCTGAAATATGAAGCCAAACCACTTGATGACATGAAAATATCCTTACAACTCGGTCGGGAGAAGACCAAAGTCGGTTTAGGGTATTCAAAAAGTTTAGTCCTCTCAGGTCAGCATGCGGATATGGATTTTATCAAATTTAATTTTCAATACGGTATTGTAAACTTTTCTTCAATGACAGCCTCTACAGTAGGCGCATTTTTCCCGTCTATAGAGGACAGATATACAAAGTACGTAGCGACGAACAGATTAAAAATATCCATTCCGGAGTTGTTTGATATAGGGATAGGTGAAGTCATAATTTACGCCAGACCGCTTGAGCTGGCATATCTGAATCCGTTAATATTTTACAAATTCGTTGAACACTCACTGCAGGACAGGGATAACGGCGCGATATACTTTGACTTTCAGACTCATTTTATAAAGGGGTTACAGTTTCAGGGGACTTTTTTTCTCGATGAAAATATAATTTCCAATCCATTTGAATTCAACAAAGCAACCAATAAGACAGCAATTCAATTTGGTGCTTACACTTATGAACTGTTTGGAATTTCGAATTTGACTTTATTTTCGGAATATACTTTCATCAGACCTTACGTATATTCTCATCGGTCTGTAAAAGCTGCATTCACGTCTTGGGAAGAGATTATCGGAAACAATATAGGTCCTAACGCTGATCAGATAATCTTTGATGCATCATACAATTTTACAGATAAAATAAGATTGAAAGCCCGTTATAGTCATACGAGAAAAGGCGAAAATGTATATGATGAAAACGGAACATTGATAAAAAATGTCGGTGGAGATGTTAATACACCATACATCGAAGGTACTGATCCTAGTGAAGCAAAATTTCTTGACGGAATAAGGATTAACACTGACAATATTTCACTTATCGCAGAGATTGAAACAATCAAAAACCTGACGTTTGGAATTTTTTACAATTACAGGTTAGAGAACAACATTACAAAATCCAAGAAAGAGGATTTAAGCTTTATTAGTTTGATGGTGAACCTGAATTTATAAAGTCCATTAAGCAACTCAAAAACACTGCGTTTAAAAACTACCGGGAACTGCTATAAAATTAATCGAGTGGCTGATTTAATTTATTGACTAAATTGGATTAAATGAGTATTTTTGTTGTTTCGTAAAAATTTTAATAACAATTACAGAACAGAATTGCCAACTATCAACCAATTAATAAGAAAAGGCAGAAAAGACAAGGAGTACAAAAGTAAATCTCCTGTGATGGATGCCTGCCCTCAGAAAAGGGGTGTATGCACGCGCGTTTACACAACAACGCCCAAAAAGCCAAACTCAGCTTTAAGGAAAGTTGCAAGGGTAAGGTTATCAAATCAGATCGAAGTTTCAGCTTACATCCCCGGTGAAGGTCACAATCTTCAGGAGCATTCAATTGTATTAATAAGGGGAGGAAGAGTTAAAGACCTTCCGGGGGTGAGGTACCATATTGTTCGCGGAGCGCTCGACACAGCCGGTGTTGATAAACGAAAAAAAGCGCGATCAAAGTATGGTGTTAAAAAACCAAAAGAAGCGACTAATTAATAAGTTTAAAAAATGAGAAGAAAAAGAGCTGAAAAGAGGGAAAGAATGCCAGACCCGAGATACAACGATGTACTCGTGGGAAGGTTTATTAACAGTATAATGCGTGACGGGAAAAAAATAAAAGCTCAGTCAATACTTTACGATGCGTTTTCAATTATTGAGGAGAAGACCAAAGGTGAGCCGTTGGAGGTATTCAGGAAAGCGATTAACAATGTTCAACCAGGTATTGAGGTGAGAAGCAGGCGGGTCGGCGGTTCAAACTATCAGATCCCGTCTGAAGTAAGACCTGACAGGCGGATAGCATTAGCTATTAAATGGTTATTAACTTATTCAAGGGCAAGGAACGAGAAGTCTATGTCATTAAGACTTGCAAATGAGCTTATGGCTGCCTCGGTTGGTGAAGGTGCTTCGGTTAAAAAACGTGAAGACGTACATAAGATGGCTGAGGCGAATAAAGCATTTGCCCATTTTAAATGGTAACCTTTACCAGATTTTTTTTAATTACAAACGATAATATTTCAAAATGACTAGAAAGGTCTCATTAGAAAAGACAAGAAACATTGGGATTATGGCTCATATTGACGCCGGGAAGACAACTACAACCGAACGGATTTTATATTATACCGGAAGAGTTCACAGAATGGGTGAAGTTCACGACGGTGGCGCTACTATGGATTGGATGGAGCAAGAAAAGGAAAGGGGAATTACGATTACTTCCGCAGCAACTACATGTTCATGGAAAAACCACAGGATTAACATTATTGATACACCGGGACACGTTGATTTTACCGCTGAAGTAGAGAGGTCGCTTAGGGTGTTGGATGGCGCAGTTGCGCTTTTCTGTTCCGTGGGCGGTGTTGAACCACAATCTGAAACCGTTTGGCGACAAGCGGATAAGTATAAAGTTCCGAGAATAGCATTCGTAAATAAAATGGACAGGGTCGGAGCGAATTTCTTTAATGCTGTTCAGATGATGAAAGACAGATTAAAGGCAAACGCAGTCCCTATTCAATTGCCAATAGGTCAAGGCGATATGTTTAACGGAATTATTGACCTGGTAACTATGAAAGCACGTTTATATAATGATGATACGTTAGGTGCAAGTTTTGAGGATGTTGAAATTCCGGAAGCGTTAATTGACCAGGCAAATGAATACAGGCAAAACCTGCTTGAAGCTGTTGCAGATGTTGACGATACTTTGCTTGAGAAATTTCTTGAAGGCGAAGAAATAAAAGTTGACGAAATAATGAACGTTTTGCGCAAGGCGACGATTGAAGTTAAAATCATTCCCGTTTTGTGCGGATCGTCTTTCAAGAACAAAGGAATTCAGTCTCTTCTCGATAAGGTTGTTGATTTGCTTCCATCACCGTTGGATATTGGTTCGATTGAAGGTCATCATGCGCATTCGGATGACAAGGTACTGAGAAAAATATCTGATGACGAAAAGTTTACAGCGCTTGCATTCAAAATAATGACTGACCCGTTTGTCGGAAAACTTACTTTCTTCAGAGTTTACTCCGGTACCTGTAAAGCGGGTAGCTATGTGTACAATTCTATCTCTGAGAAAAAAGAGAGAATCGGCAGAATCCTTCAGATGCATGCCAACCACAGGGACGATATTGAAGAAGTTTATTGTGGTGATATTGCCGCAGCGGTCGGACTTAAGAATACAAGAACCGGTGATACTTTGTGCGATGAATCAGATCCCATCGTACTCGAGAAAATTCAATTTCCAGAGCCGGTCATTCAGATTGCAATTGAACCAAAGACTAAAGCTGATTTGGATAAACTTGGTGAATCACTAAGTAAATTATCGGATGAAGACCCAACGTTTAAAGTGAGCACTGATCACGAAACAGGTCAAACGTTAATTGCAGGAATGGGTGAACTTCACCTTGAAATTCTTGTGGACAGGTTAAAGCGGGAATTTAAAGTAGAGGCAAATGTCGGTAAACCACAGGTTGCATATAAGGAAACTATAAGAAAATCCGTTCAGCAAGAGGGTAAATTTGTCAGGCAATCCGGTGGTCGCGGTCAGTTCGGTCACGTCTGGATTGAAATTGAACCCAACGAAAAAGGAAAAGGATATGTATTTGAGAATGCAATTGTCGGCGGTGTCATTCCGAAAGAGTATATACAGCCCGTTTCAAACGGAATTCAGGATGCAATGAAAAACGGCGTTCTCGCGGGTTATCCGGTTGAGGACGTAAAAGTAAAATTGTATGACGGTTCATATCACAATGTTGATTCATCTGAAATGGCATTTAAAGTTGCCGGATCGATAGCATTCAAAGAGGCCGCAAAGAAGGCGGATCCGGTTATATTAGAACCAATAATGGAAGTTGAAGTTGTAACTCCGGACGAGTACATGGGTGACGTAATGGGCGATCTCAGTTCGCGTAGGGGAAGAATCGAAGGGATGAGTCAAAGGAGCGATGCACAGGTAGTGAAGGCAATGGTTCCACTTTCCGAAATGTTCGGATACGCAACCATATTACGGTCAATGACACAGGGCAGGGCGATATACACAATGCAATTTTCCAGCTATGAGGAAGCGCCGAAAACTGTATCGGAGCAAATAATAGAGAAACAAAAAGGCAGTAAAGCCGCAGTAGCATAGAATAAAGTTCTTTAACACGGGTCAGACGCATACGGCGTAAATAACCTTTGTCAATCAGGCACGGGAAACGCTTTATAAAAACGCTCTCAAACCCCGCAGGTGTACGTCACATACGGGAAGAGGAGAGGGTTTTCCGAATTAACTGGGTCAGTAGCTCAGTCGGTTAGAGCGCGTGCCTTATAAGCACGAGGTGGGAGGTTCGATCCCTCCCTGACCCACAAATTAAAAAATAAAAAAAGAAATAAGGAGAAATCTTTAATGGCAAAAGAGAAATATGATGTTTCAAAACCGCACGTAAACATCGGAACAATCGGCCACGTTGACCACGGTAAAACCACTCTTACCGCTGCAATCAACATTACCCTCGCGAAAAAAGGATTAGTTAAAAATGTCAAAAAGTTCGATGACATTGATAAAGCTCCTGAAGAGAAAGCAAGGGGTATTACTATTGCAACTTCGCACGTTGAATATGAAACAGACAAAAGGCACTACGCTCACGTTGACTGTCCCGGACACGCTGACTATGTTAAAAATATGATTACCGGTGCTGCTCAAATGGATGGTGCAATTCTTGTTGTTGCAGCAACTGACGGACCAATGCCGCAAACCCGTGAACACATCCTTCTTGCAAGACAGGTTGGCGTTCCTAAAATTGTTGTATTCCTTAACAAGGTTGACATTGCAGATCCCGAACTAATTGAGCTTGTTGAAATCGAAGTCAGGGAGTTGCTTTCAAAATATGAATTCCCGGGTGATGAAATTCCGGTAATACACGGTTCAGCGCTCAAGGCTATGGAAGCTGCTTTGGAAGACACAGCCGGAGCGGATGATGAAAGGGCAAAATGTATTTTCGAATTAATGGATGCCGTTGATTCATACATAGACGAACCGCAAAGGGAAGTTGATAAACCATTCCTCATGTCAGTTGAGGACGTATTCTCAATTACAGGTAGAGGTACGGTTGCAACCGGTAGAATTGAGAGAGGTAAAGTAAAAGTAAGTGACGAAGTAGAACTTATCGGACTCGGCCAAAACAAGAAAACTGTAGTTACCGGCGCTGAGATGTTCAACAAAGAACTTACTGAAGCTGTTGCCGGATACAACTGCGGATTGCTTCTGAGAGGTGTGGATAAAAAAGAGATTGAAAGGGGAATGGTACTTGCAAAGCCCGGTTCAATAACGCCGCACACTGAATTTGAAGGTCAGGTTTATATCTTGTCAAAAGAAGAAGGTGGAAGACATACACCTTTTTCAACAAACTACAGACCTCAGTTTTATTTCAGAACGACTGATGTTACGGGTGAAGTAACTTTACCTGAAGGTGTACAGATGGTAATGCCTGGTGACAACGTTGAAGGATTAAAGATAAAGCTCATTGCTCCGATTGCTATGGAAGTTGGTTTGAAATTTGCTATCAGGGAAGGTGGCAGAACTGTTGGTGCGGGACTTGTAACTAAAATCGTAAAGTAAAACAAAACGTAAATCGCAACTAAGTGACATCCCAAAAAATTAGAATAAAGCTTAAATCTTACGATCACAACCTGCTCGATAAATGGACTGAGCGAATTATAAAGACGATTAAGCAAACCGGTGCAATTGTGAGCGGACCAATTCCACTCCCAACCAAAAAGAACGTCTATACTGTTTTAAGGTCGCCGCATGTTGACAAGAAATCGAGAGAGCAATTTGAAACCAGGTCACACAAGAGGTTAATTGACATTTTAAATTCATCGTCTAAAACGGTAGATGCATTAACCAAACTTGATCCACCCGGTGGTGTTGAAATCGAATTAAAGGTTTAAGTTCAGTAAACAATTATAATCATGGTTGGAATTTTAGGTAAAAAGTTAGGAATGACCACATTTTTTACCGATAACGGGGAAGCTGTTCCCTGTACGGTAATTGAAGCGGGTCCTTGCCATATAACACAAATCAAAACCCTCGAAAAGGACGGATATAATGCGGTTCAATTGGGTTTTGGTACTAAACATGAAAAGAATGTAAATAAACCACAGCGTGTAGTATTCTCAAAGTTGAATATTGCACCGCAAAGGTATTTGCACGAAATCAGAGACTATCCCGTTAGTGAAGAAAAACCGGGTGATTCGATTAAAGTAAATTTATTCAAATCCGGTGATAAGGTAAAGGTTTCCGGAATATCGAAGGGTAAAGGTTTTCAAGGTGTAATGAAGAGGCATGGGTTCGGTGGTGGAGTACAGACGCACGGCCAAAGTGATCGTTCGAGGGCGCCTGGTTCAATAGGACAAAGCTCTTATCCATCGAGAGTTTTCAAAGGTCTGAAAATGGCAGGTAGAATGGGTGGTAATAAAACTACTGTAAGAAATTTAAAAGTGATAAAGGTATTTGATGATTCAAATCTACTTCTGATTAAAGGAGCTGTCCCAGGTGCAATAAATAGTTTGGTAGAAATTTTAAAGGATTAACAATGGAACTCAAAGTTTATAAAATTGACGGCACAGAATCATCTGAAACGGTAAATTTACCGGATGAGATTTTTAATATTGAGCCGAACAATCACCTTATTTACCAGGCGGTGAGAGTATTTCTGACGAATCAGAGGCAGGGTACCAGCAAAGCTAAAGAGCGGTCTGAAGTAAAGGGTGGCGGTAAGAAACCGTTCAGACAAAAGGGAACCGGTAGAGCAAGACAAGGAACCAGCCGGTCACCTTTGATGGCAGGTGGTGGTACTATTTTTGGCCCTAAGCCGAGATATTACAGGTTATCTTTACCAAAGAAAGCTGCAAGACTTGCCAGAAAAAGTGCGCTGTCAATTAAAGCTAAAGAGAATCAAATTAAAGTTGTTGAAGATTTTAAATTTGAAAATCCAAAGACAAAAGATCTCCATTCAATTCTGAAAGCGCTCAAACTTGAAACGACAAAAACTCTGCTCCTTTTGCCGGAGAATAATTCGAGTCTGTATAAATCCGGTAGGAATTTACCGAAGTGCGACGTGAAAATTTCCGATAAGGTCGCAACTTATGATTTATTAAACAACAAAATGATTTTACTCCAGAAATCAGCAGTTGAAAATCTTTGCAAAAGTTTATTAGCATAAAATGAAACTAATATTGAAAAGACCTCTGATAACCGAAAAGAACACCAATCTTCAGGATGCGAGAAATGTTTATGTATTTGAAGTAACAAAAAATGCCAATAAAATTGAAATTAAAGACGCAGTTGAAAAAAAATTTAAGGTTAGGGTAACCAATGTAAGAACTTTAATCTTAAAAGGGAAGAAAAAAGAAATGTTGACGAGGCGCGGAAGATATGAAGGATATAGAGCGGACAAGAAAAAAGCATTTGTTACTTTGCATAAAGATGATAACATAGACTTTTTCGGAGAAGCCAGTTAGGGAAAGAATTCCGAAAATTTTTGAAACATGTGAGTTCGCTTGCGTGTAATGTTTCAGGAGTTCTCATGAAGTTTACAGCGAAGAAAGTTTAAATCTTCGCTTTCGTTATTATAACCAAATACACTTTCGTTAATATTATTTAGAGTTTTTTAAACGCAGATCAATCCGAATCTGACCGTTACCCCGGAGGGGAATTTACGCAGTAATTGACGAGTAGTGAACTTTTTTCAAATTCTTTAAGTTCCTTATTTTGTTACCTGGCTAATTACAAAAAAGGAATTAATCCGATTAAAAGTTGTTGTTGAAATTGAAGTCTTCAAAAATTATTTTGAGCGAACTCTGTTAATGTTGTGGATTAAATTTCAATCCCGTTTAAAAGGAAACAAAATCAAATAAATCCATTATGAAACTTGGGAAACAATATACAAGTAGAGAAAATCAGTCAACTGATATTTATCTTAAGGAAATAAGTAAGACTACACCGCTTTCGGTAGCGGAAGAGATTGAATGTGCGAAACGGATAAGAAAAGGTGAAAAAGCAGCACTTGATAAATTGGTTCAGTCAAATCTAAGATTCGTTGTTAGTGTTGCAAAACAGTATCAGAATCAGGGGTTATCATTGAACGACCTTATAAATGAAGGAAATCTCGGTTTAATAAAAGCGGCGAATAAATTTGATGAAACGCGCGGTTTTAAATTTATCTCCTATGCCGTTTGGTGGATCAGGCAGTCCATACTTCAGGCTCTTGCAGAGCAATCGAGGGTTGTCAGATTGCCGCTAAATATTGTCCAACAAAAAAGTAAAATTGCAAAAACCATCAGTGAGTTAGAACAAAATAATGAGCGTACACCAAATGTTCTGGAAATCGCTACCGAGCTTGATATGTCAGTTTACGAGGTTCAGGAAACTCTCAAGAATTCAGGTGGGCACATATCTATGGACGCTCCCAGTGCTCACGGTGAAGATACGAAGTTGTTGGATATAATGCCGGACAAAGCAGAAAAAATGCCGGATGCCAGTCTGATGAAAGATTCATTGAGGATTGAAATCGAAAGAGCGCTCGATACGCTTTCACAAAGGGAGAAAGAAGTTGTAAAATTGTATTACGGTCTTGCTCAGGAGAATCCGCTTACTTTAGAGGAGATCGGGGATAAATATAAATTAACCCGTGAGAGAGTAAGGCAAATTAAGGAGAAGGCAATCAGACGATTAAGACAAGCATCACGAAGCCGACCGTTGAAAACCTACTTAGGGTAATATAATATTTATAAATTGTAGAAGAATTTTCAGCCCGTTTACCGGGCTGTTTTTTTTTGAATGTGAACGCCGTTTAGCCGATTATATCTAAAACTTTTTCTGAGCTGATTTGGTGACCACCTTCAAAATTTATAATTTTGAAATTTAAATTTAGATCTTTTAATACTTGTGCTGATGCATAAATTTCGCTTTGAGGTGAGATTTTATCGTTCGTTCCGGAGATAAAATAAATCTCAGTATTTGAAAAGGAGGATGATAGATGTCTCTGTTGTATATCATCCGGAAAAGTTGATGAACATAGTAATAGTTTATTAACCCTTTTCCCGGAATGGGCGCAAAACCGTGCTGCTGTATGTCCGCCTTGTGAAAACCCAAGAATAACGATTTCAGGCTCAGACATTTCAGGGATGGAAGTTATCTCATCGTAAACCCCGGAAAGGTAATTTATGTAATCCAGAATTTCATTATTTCTGTCCTCGCTTGTCATCCATGAGGCACCAATTTTATCTGAATTATAAAACCTGGATAGACCTTCAGGGGCAATAATTAGAGTATTCCCATTATCGAGAAATGTTAGTGAAGAAATAAAATTGTTAGCAAGTTGTCCGTATCCATGAAATGCAAATATGATTTTCTTGACATTGCTTGGTTTTACTACATTAGTGAAAACCCGTGCTATCCGCTGTGTCTTAAAATATTGAAACTTGATGTCCACTTAAACAAAAAGGTTTAGATAATCTTAATAAATTGATTAAGCTGATAAGTTAAATTATTTTTAAGTCTGCCCCCGTAGGCTAATGGATAAACCACCTGACTACGGATCAGGATTTAGAGGTTCGAATCCTCTCGGGGGTACATTATATACAGGATTTAAGTTTACATTCAATATACGCATTACTATATCCGCATTCACCCTTACTTCAAAGAATTTCTTAAAACTCAAAAGTTGCGATTTAATTTTAAGCGAAAAGTTTCCATTTCAATATCTCAGAAATAAAATATTACGGCTGAACTTAAAGATATATCGTCAATATCAGATTTATTATTTTTTGGGATGAAAGTGTGTCTATAACGGATAAAAGGATAGTACACAATATTTTCATCTATTAGTATGAGTCCACCAGTTGACCCCTGAGCGAGCCAACCATTATTTTTAGTATCGTTGAAGTAACCTACACCAGCTGATGCTATGAGAACGATGAAGTCGCTACCGAAAACCGGGAAATCATAATCATACGAAAGCCTGAATTGATTTTGGTTTTCATTTTTAAAAACATGCGTGTAGTCAAGTGTAAACCTTCCGTATCCAGCTTTTGAAGCTGATACTCCTTTTGAAAAACCCAAATAAGTATTACCATTCTCGAAAACCAGAGTTGGTCCTAAAAGAGATGTAGCGCCGAGTAGCAAGAAACTAATATTTGAAGTTGATTCAGACGGCCGAAATCTTTCTAGATAATCCTTACTATCTGTAATAATACCTGAATATCCAGATGATGGTTTATAGTTAACCTGCGCATAAAGGTTCAAAGTGCTTAATACAAATAGAGCAAGCAAAATACAGCTGTTTTTTTGTATATTGTTAATAAGGGGAATTTTAAAGAATAATCGCATTTTAATTTTTATTTTAAAACTGTTAACCAGTTTTTTTAAAGGAACAAAATGTAAAGTTCTGAACGGTATTAAAAGGCGTAATGTGGTTTACTGAAACGCATTTCAACTTCTTAAAATGCGCTGACATTACAGCTGAAAGCGATGCCCGGGAATATTTTTTTACGGGCAATCCACTGCAATTGTCCGGTGCAGTTTTTGAAAATGTTGCAATGAGCATTATACCTGCAGACTTTATCCCACGTTTTGCAACTTGTATGTAACTGTTAATATCTTTCTCATCCGTTAAAAAATGGAATGTTGCTCTATCGTGCCATAAATCAAAAGGTGATTCAGGAAAATATTTTGTAATATCTGAATTAACCCACTTTACAAAATCTCCACGCTTCCCTAATCTAGCCCGTGCACGGTTTATGGCCGATATTGAGATATCCAGTACTGTCAGGTCTTTAAAACCAAGGTCAATTAAATTATCTATCAAGAGACTGTCACCGCCGCCGACATCAATAATTTTCGCCTCCGGAGTTAACCTGAATTTACTGATAAACTCAAGTGAGGTTGAAGGCGTGGGTTGGTACCAGCTTGTCTCTTCCGCTTTTCTAGTGTTGTAAATGTGTTCCCAGTGTTTTTCCCGGTTGAAAAGTTTCATTGAAGTACGTTATAAACGTGAAATTGACATAGTTTATTGCAGGTCAATTAGTAATTTTTAACAACCTTAAAGTGTATGAATCCCCTCTTTATAAGTTTTATATTTTAATACAGGCAGCAACTCTTTACGCATTCTTGAAGTATCGCCATAATAAGAAGGTAAACCAATCCGGATGAAATCGCGCGTAAGCGGGCTTCTTATATTAAACACCTTCGAAAAGAATTCGAACATTCCGGCAGCAGCCATTATTAAGCCAACGGGCATTCGCCATGGTTTTTTGTATCCCCAGTGATGGGTTGCATCGTCCAGAAATTGTTGCAAGGTCTGAACCCCTTCATCGCCTATATGGTAAATACCCTTAATATTGTCTTTGAAAATCGCCTGCTTGTTTGCCTCAAGATAATCAATAGTCGAAATCAGGTGAATCCATGTTGGCTTTTCCCATACTCCAAGCATAAAATATTTTGCGAACCATCTTGCCCCGTCAATCATAAGGATTCCTCTGCCATACACCATACCAACTCTCAGCGATACCGGTTCAGTAACAGTACCATTACACAATTTGATCAGTAATTTCTCTTCTTCAAGCCTCGTTTTTGCATGGATTGACGTAGGAGATGCATCCAGACGACCCGTTGCCGGATTATCAGGTGTAGTCTCACCCTCAACATGTGGAAAACTAATAAGTATTACACGCTTTACCTGGTGTTCAATGCATTTGGTAAGAAGGTTCTTAAAATAAATCACATTCGTAACCGGAAGGAATTTTTCAGGATTATGTTTGAAAAGTACACCGGCGAAGTGAACTACAACGTCCACATTTTGAAGCGGCAAATCCAATGAATCAGGGTCGTGAAGGTCAGCTTTAAAGATTTTAACATTTGGCAGCTTTTCAATTCCGGATTTTAAAGGTTTCTTATGAACCATTAAATTTAGCTGCACTTCACAATCTTTCAAATACTCTGAGAGTAACCCGCCGAGGTTTCCTGCAGCACCAGTTATCAGGACGGTTTTCATACCAAAGATAAGTTAAGAGAAATTTAATGAGGCAATAAATTAAGTTCACATATTTTTCCAGACTGGCTTTCTTTTTTCAATAAATGCGTTTATCCCTTCATTGGCGTCTTTTGTTTCCATAAGCTTTTCAAGATATATTTCTTCCAGATAAGGCAGGAAATTGCTGAGGATATGATTGAATTTAAAGCGCATAGCAGAGACTGCAATTCTTAGAGAGGAAGCACTCTTTGGGAGAATATATTCGGTCAGCCATTTTAACGTTCCTTTGTTCAATTCCTCCTTATCGTCAAACACCTTGTTAATAAAGCCGAGTCCAAGGGCTTCTTCAGCGTTATATGTTCTGCCGGTTAATAAAATTTCTTCTGCTTTAGCGTACCCAATTTTCAACTCAAGCAACAATGAAGCTGGCGGGGGGAATACACCAAGTGTGATCTCAGGTTGGGCGAATTTTGCGGTCTTATCAGCGAAAATCAAATTACACATTAATGCCAGTTCCATACCTCCCCCCAGGCACTGTCCGGAAACTTTTGCAAGTGTCGGGATTTTAATTTCACTGATAGTTCTGAAAATACTATGAAAAGTTTTCAACATGGAGCTGGCCAATGCTTTAGTGTGTTCTTCAACACTTGCACCAAATGAGAAGTGTTTGCCAGCGCCTTCAATGATGATCATCTTTAAGTTTTTCTTTTCTCTGAATTCAGCGAAACATTCCAGTATTTCGTTCATCATTACATTATCAAGAATATTTCCTTTGCCGTCGTCAAGGGTTAATGTTGCGATTGAATTCTTATGGCTATAATTTAATTTTACTTTTTTCATTTGACTAATTTTCTTTTTTAAACTGAGGTGAAATAATTTCGTGCAGTTGATCGTTCCATTCAGCACCTTCTGCAAGCAATTGTCGGAGTTTGATAAAATCTACTTCGCGGTTATCTTTTGTCCCAAAATTGAACGCCCTGAAACCTGCTTTAGCTTCCGTCATCATGTTTAACGCGAGCCATTCTCTACTGCTCTCTTTATTTTTATCCCAGTGTTCGAGTTTAAACTTTCTCACCTCTGAAATAGTTTTTGTGGTACAATTAGGAAATGTGTGGAGCAATTTAGCTGCAAGCATATTTACTGAACGGTCAAGTAAGCTTAGATCCACTTCTGCTGATGCCAATAATTCTTTCCCCGATTTTAAATCATCTCCTGTTTTTGATGAGCCAAAGACTACTTTTCCAAAGCTATCAGTAACTTTATCAGTTACGACGAGCGGGTTAGGAATATATTTGCCGTTAACCTTAAGAACGGGGACAATTTCGTTTATGATTCCGTAATAATATGCCTGATGTGCAGAAAACGGTTCACACAATGTTAATGAACTCATAGCTCGTTCGATTCCTATGAAGAGCGGCAAGAAATCTGTAGCACCTCCGATAGGAGCGCTTCCGTGCTTTGGTCCGGCTTGTCCGAACCTCGCCATATCGCTCGATATACTGAAGTCGCATGCCATACCGATTTCCTGACCACCGCCAATCCGCATCCCGTTTACTCTACAGATTACGGGTTTCTCACATTTAAGTATGGCGCTTACCATATCATTGAACAGACGCATATATTGCGAATATTCCTGAGGATTCCCTGCGTAATATTCTGCGTACTCTTTTGTGTTACCACCGGTACAAAAAGCTTTATCGCCAACCCCTGTAAAAATCACCGCAACCACACTTCTATCGTTTGAGGCTTCGCCAAAAGCAAGAATAATTTCTTTCACCGCCGCCGTAGTATAAGAATTGAACTGAGGGGGATTATTTAACCAGATCCATGCATTAAATAAACCTTCAATTTTAGATCCATCATGGTCGAGACAAGGTCGTTTTTCAAAAATAATTTCAGTGTATTTCGTATTTGTCAGGTTGTGATTTTTTAATTCCATTAATTTAGATTTATTTTATTCATCAAAATCCGGCACTAGCACGGAGCGTTTAGTAAACTTATGATCAAGAGTATCTCTGAAAACCTCATTGATTTTTGACATTGGGAATGTTTCTACAAATTGGCTAATCTCGAGTTTGCCGGTTGATATAAGGTCAATAACCTCAAGGTAAAGTTCTGGTTTGCATCCCCAAGTACCAATCAACTTAGCATCAAAAGCCATTAGGTTACTTAACCGTACTTCAAGTTTATTCATGGTGAACCCAACTATGCTCAGAGTAGAGGCAAATGTAATGAGGTTAAAAGCAAGTTCCTGACCGGATGTTGTACCTGATATTTCAAAAATCTTCCAGCTGGTTTTTGAAACACCAAGATCCTTTGAGATCTCTTTTACTTTGGATTTGACCTCCTTTATATCCATGCCGGTAGTGTTAAGTGTTGCATCGATACCATTGCTTTTAGCAAGCTCAAGTTTCGTATCATCCACGTCGATCGCAAGCACTTTTGCGCCGAGTATTTTTGCTATTAAAGCGCCATAGATTCCGACACCTCCGACTCCGATTACAATTGCAAAATCACCTGGATCAAGTTCGGATTTCTTTATTACCTGATACGGTGTTGAAATCGCATCGGCGATGACGGAGAGTTGTTCAAGCGAATATTTCGTAAGCGCGATTTCGGGTACAGGACAAAGGTACTTATGCGGCACAACAATGTGAGAGGCAAATCCACCATGGAAGTCATTCCCGGGCATTAATTGATTTTGGCAAATATTACTCCGACCTTTTTGGCATAATTCACATTCGCCACATGGAAGCACTGCCGGAATTATCACATCTTTGTCAAGCAGTTTACTATTCCCCTCTACGACAGTTCCGCTTATTTCATGACCGAGAGTAATAGGCATTTCTTTTTTTGTCCTGACACCATGGTGCCAGAAACTAATGTCGGTATGACACACACCGCAACCCGCAATTTTGACGAGCACTTCATGTTCACTGATAGCAGGGATTTCAGATTCAACTAATTTGAAATCTGTGTTCAAACCCGTCATCTGATATTGGAATATCTTTTTCAATTTTGAAAAATATTTTTATAAAGTTGTAATGCTTTAAAAAAAGAGTCAGGCTTTTAATCCTGAGCAGAGAGGATTTTATCAACTTCCTCAGAAGATTTTTCTGATCGCTTTAATTCTCGCTTGTAAGTATTCATGGCGATAATTGCTGCACCGAAAGATACAACATACTGAGGACTATCAATAATCTTAATATCTTTGTTGAATTTATCGTTTAGAATATTTTTTAAATACGGATGGTGAGTAATGACTCCACCGATCATGTATGTAGGTATGCCCGGATCAAGCCTCATTTTCGCTATTTTGTTCGCAATTGAGATATAGATACCCCGTGAAATATCTTCAAGTGACATTCCATCGAACATCCAGTTCATTATTTCTGTCTTAGCGAAAACTGTACAGAAACTGTTTAGTTCTTTATCGTGAGTTGAAAGTGAAGCAAGTTGATTCATTTCCAATATATTTATATTCGCCCTGTCAGCGATTTCAACGAGAAAAGAGCCTGTTCCAGCGGCGCATTTATCGTTCATATAAAAGTTAACTACGTTATTATCTTTATCGCACCTGATAATTTTAATGTCTTCACCACCCATATCAATAATATTTTTTTCGCCGGGATGGTTAAAAGAAACACCGGTAGCGCCACAATTGATTTCAGTTTTTACCATGTCCGTATCGGTAAAGTGCTTCCTGCCGTATCCGGTTGCGCAACTGTATTTTATTTTGAAATTAGTTGCAATTGTCTGCATTACATTTTTAAACGATTGTTTGTCATTTGATAATGTCGGCAGGAAGTATCTGAACAGCGGTATCCCATTTGAGTCTATTACTGTAAACTTGGAGAATGAAGAACCAAGGTCAATCCCGAGAAAACATTCCACATTCTTGTAAGCTGACGGCGAAGATATCTTATTGACTATTCCTTTATCCAGAATACGCCTTATAACATCGCCGGCAGCACCCGGTACACGCGAGATTATATTCTTATTAGTCATTGCCCTTACCATATTTGCAAACGATAAATTGAGTGATGTTCTGATATAATGCTTTCGTCCGTATTCAACAATTTTACCGTTGAAGTAATCAATCTCTGTTTCACGACCATTGATTAAATCCAGTGCAAGGGAAGGGAAATGGTCTCCACCTTTTTTCAGATATCGCATACATTGCCTGATGAAATCGTCGGGATACCTGATTTTTTCGGTCTCTGCGACTTCTACGGCTTCACTAATAATTCTTTCAATCAGTTCGACTGTATCCGGGTCGTTCATTGCTTCAGCCATTGTCATCCTTCCAACTCCGCACAAAGCGCTGAGTGATGAATTTAATATCGTTTTCTCCCAAACGCGTTTGATTAATTCAAACGAATCTACATGTACGGTTTCTAGGTTTACCTTGCTAAGAAGGTCAGCTATCAATTTTGATTCATCCGGTCGGGTATCGTGAATTGATCCGATGTAATTCGGTGGGATAAAAAATGTCACCTTAACAGTGTTAGGTGTAACCATATTACCCGCGTAGTTTACAACCATCCGTATCAATTTTGATTCACTGAAAACTTTGGTAACATTCTCCTCTACATCAATCCCGTTTTGTGCTAAAATAATGGAGAGCTTGTCCGAATCCAGTTCCTGTACTGATTTTAGAACATCCTTAACGTGATAGGTCTTTAACGCAAGTACGAGGTAATCAAGATTCAGGTCTGCCATTTCTTCAATTGTCGGATATACCTTGTCAAAATGCGTAACTGACTCGATTACATTTTCAAGAATAATACCTTCTGATTTAATTTTATTTCTTTTGACTTCGTTTCGGACACACAATGCAACTTCGCAACCTGCCTCTTTCAGTTTAGTTGCGAGTATCATCCCCACAGGTCCCAAACCAATTATACCAACTTTTATTTTTCCGTTATCCATCAATTGTAAACTTTACTTTCTTCAATTTGCTCTAAAAATGTTTCAATTTTTGTAATGCTTTGTCCTTCGCTAAAAAATCTCAGATCACAGAGGTCACCTTCAATTACTAATGCGGGAATTCCGGAAGATTCTTTCAATCGTTGTGGCATTCCAAACTTTGCGTTAGAGTTATTGAAACAGGTTTTCGTATCGTGATAAACAATCCCGTCTATATTATATTCTTTGAACCAATCCGAAAGCATTTTCATTTTAGCTTTTTCGCTCCGGTTAATGAATATTTCAGTATAAGCTCTTGCTGTTGATTCCCAGGGATCGTTTTCATCGAACTTATCGAATATCCAGCTACTGCAATAAGTTGAAGCAACAACGGCAGCGCCGTTTGAAGTGAATAGGTCGCTCATCATTCTTATCTTTCCCCAGATAGGCATTCCTTCCCAAAAAATCCGAGTTCTGGGATTCTTAATGAAACCTTGACCGTTCGCAATATTTTCTTCGAGCTCGTTTAACAAAGTTGAGTAATAATCAATTGCAGTTTCCGTTCCCCGAAGTACAACAATTGGTCCCATGTGAATTGTTCCGTCAAAGAAACTGATTGGTGGTGTATCAGCTGATGACGTTCTTAACACTTTTTGCCAAAGCAGGGTAGCGTCTTTACTTCGTTTAACAACTTCTTTAAACTTGTCTTCATTAAATTTATTCCCGCTGACTTCTTCACAAACCGGAATTATTTTCTTGAATTGTTTTACAACCAGATCAATCTCATCCTGTGTTATTTCGTCCAAATGTCGGGGCGGATGAATTCCAACTATGGGGCATTTGAATTCGTTTGCAAAAAAAGTAAACCAATCTTCAACCTCCCTGCACTGATTTGTATTATAAGCAATAATATCAGGTTTGGGATGTCCCTGCAAGCCGTAATGAGTTTTCAACGGTGTATCGCCTTTGAGATAAGACCCGATATCCGAAGTAGTATATGAACAGACATGTCCCGAATATCCGCATTTGATAGCTTCCGGGATATAATCCATGGCTGTACGTGTAGCACCTAGCAATGCACCGTGATTTTCCGGAAAATAGACTTCAAATCCGAAAGATCGCAACAGTTCCGCCGGGCCAACACTCGTACACCATGCAACTTTTTTCTCGCCGGATTCCAATGAGAGAAAATATTCTCCCATTATCCTTTTCATTTTTTCAGTTGACTGAATTTTATACATCAGTTTAGTTGCTTTTTTGTATCAAGTTTTACTACATAAACTTCTTCTTCAACAGGAACATTGTTACCGTAAAGATTTTGCAGATGAGACTTGTATTTTTCAAGCACATTGTTCGGTGCGACTTTCATTGACGGTGTCAAAGTGTTATTGTCAAGTGAGAGTTCATCGAGTATTATAGCTGCTGATTTTGCTTTTGCAAATTTTTGCCCGATGCTATCATTAACGTTAGCCAGACAACCGCGCAGACACCTGCCAAGTTCATTTAAATTGCGGGGACAAAAACATCCCTCTTCAGGCGTAAGTTCATAATCCGGGTTTTCAAGCAGCTTTTTATTTGGGAAAATTAATGCTACAGGATGATCTTCACCATTTCCGGTTACAACTGCATATTGTACATAATGACACTTAAGTTCGATTGCCTTTTCAAGTTCTGTCGGAATGACTTTTTCACCATTGGATAACTTAAATATTCTGTCTTTTCGTGTAATGAGCTTTAAACCGTTAGGTGTAATTTCCCCTACGTCGCCCGTCTTGTACCAACCATCTTCGGTAAAAATATCTTTGTTTGCCTGATCATTCTTATAATAAGACACCATTACGTTTGGTCCTTTCACCTGAATCTCATCATCATCCGCAATTCTGATTTCAACACCCGGGATGGGCATACCAACAAGTCCCGGCTCACGTTTGAGTTCCGGATTGGTTAATGAACAGCATGGAGAAGTTTCAGTCAGTCCCCACCCTTCAAGTACCGGAATTCCGCGTTTCTCGAATTCATCCGATAAACGCTGTGGCAGAGCAGCCGCAGCGGTAAATATAAATTTTAATTCCGGATGAAAGAATATACGTTCCGCATCTGGATCATTTTTGATTAATTCGAATAGTGAACTGTAAACTTTCGGTACACTGAAAAATACTGTTGGTTTGACATTGCCCCAAAGCGATAATATGCTTTCAGCTGATTTCCCGTATGACGGTTCCAATGTCATAGTTGCACCATTTGAGAGTGCGGAGAATTTTTCGAATATACCTCCGAAACTATGATGCCACGGAAGATAAGAAAGGAACCGATCCCGTTCATCAAGATCCCACAATTTTTTCAACGCTGCCTGTTGAGATAAAATGTTTCCATGCGTCAACTGTACACATTTTGGTGTTCCCATTGTTCCGGATGTGTACATATTGAGGCAAATATCATCGGGTTGGAGGTTATCATCAAGAAAGTTTTCTTCACTTTCACCTTCAAGGAGGACTTTAAAATTGTGGAGATTCTTAAATCTGCTATCGTTGATATCGTCAAATACAAAAATATTTTCCAGTGGGAGATCTTCGGATAATCTGTTCAATTGTAAAGCACCACCGACCGCTGCGAATTTTGCATCGGAGTGACGGATGAGAACTTCAGCTGCCTCTTGTTTAAAGAATGCAAAAACGGGGACTGATATTCCACCCATTGACATGACCGCTAATTGCAATTCTAACATTTCAAGACGGTTAGGGGAATATATCAACAATTTATCACCCTTTTGAAATCCGCGCCCGGCAAGGTTTGCGGTAATCAGTTTAATATTCCGGTATAATTCAGACCAGCTAATGGAACGGAATGAATCACCGATTTTTTCTCTATATACCGTATGTTCCGGCATACGGTCGTAATTCTGGCGAAGCATTACCGAAATATTCGGAAGATAACTACCAAGCGGAATATCAGATTTTAAATATTGTGCGTCCAACTTTAAATTTAAAATTTAAACAGCTTCCAGTTCTTTTTCCTTTAATTTGTAATACCTGTATCCACCCCACAATGCTGCACCCATTGCGCCTGCATATATTGCATCGGGATGAGTTTTCAACTCAAACTTTTTCCCGGTTTCAGCAAGTTGTTCCTCAAGAGCTTGCATCATCCCCTCATTCAAAGCCATTCCACCGGTTAACATTATCGGAGATTCAGCTTTCAATGAACTTAACAATTTAATAATACGTGAGGCGATTGATAAGTGAATACCCTTGATAATATTTGGAGTTGAAATTCCCCTTGAAACCATATTAATCACATCAGTTTCTGCTAATACCGCGCAAATACCTGAAGAAACCTCCGGCTCATCAGCTTGTAACGAAATGCTTCCGACCTCTTCAAGCGAAAGTCCGAGATATCGGGAAATATTTTCAACAAACTGTCCCGACCCTGACGCACACTGACCGGTCATTTTGTAATCGAGTACCCTTGCATCTTCTGAAATTTTAATTGCTCTTACGTAAAGAGCACCCATATCAACAACTGTTACTGCATCATTGTACATAAACTTTCCGCCGCGTGCATGAGTAGTCATCCCGTAAAAGTGACCTTTCTTTCGCTTAATCAGGTCTCCCTCACCGGTTGATGCCAGGTAACCGATATCCTCATACTGGATTCCGTGACGTCTGTATATGACTTGAAGCATCTCATCAGCTACCTGAGATGGATCTCTTTTCCGGATTTTCTCCGTCATTTTGTCAATTACAATCGGATTATCAACTGTGTAATCCATGAGTATTAATTTGATGAAATTACTCCCAATGTCAATACCTGCTGTAAATACTTTATTGTCCATTTTTATAAAATTTTATATTGCTAAAATTTAATTTATTAACTTTTTTAAATCAAACTTAATCCCTCTGGCTTGTAACTCTCCGATTATGAAATCAAATGTTTCCTTGTTGAACCCCAGATATTCCGGAGGTGAGATTCCTTTTTGATTAATCTTACTGGTTGCCAATGCACGTACTGTTGCGGTGCAAGTATATCCCGTGGTTCGTGCCATTGATGAAAGTTTCAATTCCGGAATACTTTTATCGAACAATGTATATTCGTAGTTAACAATTTGTCCTTTTTCATTTCCACTTATGGTAATTCGCATTATTGTAAAATCATCATCACCTTCATTCAGCTTCCACATCGGGAATAAAAGGGATGAGGTCACACTTAGAGGAGTAATTTTACACCCATCAATCGAAATTTCATCTTTTCTGAACAATCCAGTTTCCCTGAATGCTTTCATAAGTTTCGCATGTCCGGGGTAGCGTAAAGTTTTCTCTCTCATATTCGGAACGCCGTTCATTGTCTTTAATAGCGTTCTAAGCCCGTCAGTGTTAAAAGATTCAAGTAGTCCGGTTTCAGGGAATTCAACTAACTGACAATCAGACAACGCGTCTTTTGTAACATATTCACCATTATCAATAATTCTTACATCGCGAACATATTCTTCAATTACATCAACCGGGGAGAATAGCGATTTATATTCAAATGGAAGTTCGCGTTTAACTGGTAACCCGCCAACAAGACATTCGTAGCTCTCAATCTTCATTTGTCTGTAATGAAATCCCGCGATTAAATTACACAAGCCCGGAGCAACACCGCAATCTACAATTGCAGTAACATTTTTCGATTTTGCAAGCTCATCGAGTCTGAATGGATCTTCCGGGAAAAATGATATATCAACTATATTCTTTCCCGCCTGAATAACCGTTTCCAATACTTTAAAACCCATAAAACCCGGAACTGCTCCAACTACCAAGTCAAAATCGGTGCAAAGTTCCGTTAATATTTTACTATCGCTCAGATCTGTCCTAAGCACTTCAACTTCCGCCTGTGATTTTAACTTATCGAGTTCCACCTGATTAATATCTGCACTTGTTACACTGAAATCGTCAGACAGATCTTTTGCAAGTGTTTTACCGATTAACCCGGCTCCAAGTATGAGAACGTTACCAAGGCTCATGCTTTAAGCGTGTACTTCCTGCTTTTTCTTCTTAGTTGGAAGATCAGCGCTTACATTTGTTTTTGCAAATAACGCTCCTCCCAGCGCTCCCATGAAAATACTATCAGTATCAATATTGATTTTTATATCGTTACCGTAATTTTCTCTTACAAGTTCAGTGAGATATTTAACAATTGCCGGATTTCTTGCTACACCGCCGGTGAATGTAAATTCATTGAAAGCACCACCTGATCTTGCTATCAAGGACATAGCCCGCATGATAATCGCCTTGTGTAAACCGCCAAGGATATCTTCGCGCTTCTCTCCGAGATTTGTCAGCTCACGTAATTCAGCCCCGGCAAATACCGTACACGTTGAGCAGATATTGACTTCCCGTTCAGCCTTCATTGCCATCGGTCCCAATTCGTTGAGTGAAATGCTCATCTCATCAGCAATATAGCCGAGATATCTTCCGCATCCTGCTGCACACCTGTCGTTCATCTGGAAACTTGTAACAAGCCCGTACTGGTCAACCTGAATAGCTTTCGTATCCTGACCGCCAATATCCAGCACGGTTCTGGTATCGGGGAAAATTGCGTGTGCACCGAAGGCGTGGCACAAGATTTCGGATCTGATGCACTCCTGAGGGAAGGGCAGTAAAGCTCTGCCATAACCCGTTCCGGTCATGTTAGCTATATTGAACTCCAATGCGGAAATTTCGTCAATGTGCTGGCGTAGTGTATCTTCGGCATTTTCAAACTTACCCTTGAGTAGATTCATTTCAACATCAAAGTTTACGCTCGTATTTTCGGAAGCAGTGTCGGGTAGTTCCTGATATTTCTTTTTCAGTTCATCCATTGCCTTATAAACGAGTTCCCGGAAATCAAATTTTACTTTTTCGTTTTCAGCAGGACTTATACTTTTATCCCAAATAGTCATCATTGGCTCAAATAGGGATAAATCAAGTTTGTTGACTTCTTCATTATATTTCTCTGATACAATATCTCTGAAAAATTGATTCTTCGCACCAAGGTTATTGTAGAGGTATTCATGCTTGATCTTTGGTTTAAATGCGCGTCGGATGTCAATCAGATGAGCAATCATTTCTTCCTGCTTCTCTTTGTCCGGAGAATAATTTCTGCAGGTTTTTACAAGTTCATCGCCAAGTTTATCGAGCCTGATTTTGAATTGTTCATATTGGAAAACGCTTTCGAGGTCTGTAATATATTGTTTGAATTCAGGTTTTACCTCCATCTGCTTTTCAAGATTTTTTTTAAGTACAGAGAATCGGGCATTGTAAATGGCTTCATCTTTTGTAATATCGGCAGCTACTGAATAATTTGCGCGGGTATTGGTTATTCCGCGACCGATTATTTCATCGTTATCATTAATGATTACTGCTTTTGATGTTGTCGAGCCGAGGTCAACTCCGAGATAATATTTGTTCATAAAGCTTATTTAGTAATTTACCTTTGAGAATTTCAGATTAATTTTGTTTAGAGAGAATTATTTTCCTTTGATCAAGCATTTGGAAATATGATTCAAGTCTATTCTTAATATTTGCGTATGAGAAGTAACGCGGGTCAACAAGATCAGACTCGATGAATCCTACGGGTACGCCGGTTCGTCTCTCTATTTCTCTCATAATCATTAACTGACCTGCAGAAAATGAATTACAACTTTTGATGGAATTAATGAGGAAACCGTCGGCACTATATTCTTTTACATATTGTTCAATCAGGTCAACTCTTTGCGGGAGGCTAAGATTTGTATAGCATCCCATACAATATTTCGAAAGACTTTCGAGCGGATTGGAGGAATCGTGCCTGAAACCGAGGTCATAAGTGCCACCGACCTTTGTGTAAGTTGATGTTACAATAACCGCACCCATATCATAAAATATTTTCCAGAATTCGCGGAAGTTTGTCCAGTTTGGCGGACCTTCAATTACAAGCCTGAATCTTTCTTCAGCGAGCTCTCCCTCGGGTGTTATCGGTCCTAAACCTGCTTCTATCCTGTCCTGAACCTCATTCCACAATTCATTGTAATATTCCACTGCTTCTTCGGTTCCCCTGAATGCTGTAAAAATCGGTCCGATATAATAAACACCGGCAAAGTAGGCATCAATTGGTGTAGGAATCCGTTTCGCACTTTGAAGAACTTTAACGAGCAGGTCTTCGGATTTCGCTGAATTTTCCATCATCTTTGCAAGCCTGTCCATATCGAATTTTTTTCCGGATACTTGCTCCATTTTGGGAATTACCTCCTCTTTGAGTTGTTTCACCATGTACTCGACTTGCTCGTCAGCAATTCTCCCATCCTCCTGATATGGTGTATGTAGCATTGCAACAGGTACGCCTGGATATAATCTCTCAAGATTTTCGAACCATTTCATAAAAGTATAACAACCGGTATAACTCAGCAATAACAAGTCGGGGTCAGGTAATTTTTCGCCGGTTGGTCCGATGTTTCCGTTCAACATCATTCCGATATCACATTTTACATAGGTGCAAACATCTTCCGAGAATCCGATTTTTTCCGCTTCCCTGATGTACGCATGGGATTTTTTTCTCATTCCGGATTGCAAAGCGTTTATCTCGGGATAGACGGGTAACATGTCAAATGATAGTATTAGTTCAGTAAGGTTACCCGGTACAAATGTGTAAACTACTTTTTTCCCTAATTCCTTTGCCATTGACAGTTCCTTGAACTGTTTAGCCAGCATCTCCTTTTGGAGAATCATGCTTCGTTCTTTTACTGCTTCGGTTGTGTTGCTCATGATATTTTTTTTATTATGCCCAAAGTTTAATACTATCTGAGAAAGTACCGGCTTGTTCTTTAATAACTTTAAATTGTCCGGTATTTTCATGGTATTGGAAATTAATGTGAGGAATCCCGGCATTGTCGCACGATTTTTGTAATTCCGGTCTGTCCAACAATGCAGGGTCGCAGAAACTTGCAGCAGAAAATATTACACCGTCGGCATCTCTTCGTTTTACAAGGTCAACAAGTCGTTTCCCTTTTGGGTTACCGACGTCATAAACAGCAGACGAAAAAGTACTTCTCTCAATATAAGCCCGAACAAGCGCATCAACCGGATGCTCGGTATCCTCATCAACGTCGCCGATTATCCACCTTGAACCAAGCATAAAATCATCGTCAATAATATAGCATCCTGCAAGTTCAATAGATTTGATTAATCCAATCGGTGGTTGTTCGCAAAACGATCCACTGACAACAACTCTGATGTTATCCATCTGTTCTCCGCGCTCATTGTTCTCAATGTGTTCAAGCACATCTTCAAGAATCTTATTGTGTTCTTCAACGGTAATAGAAAGCCCGGCGCGGAGGATGTAGTAAGTCTCAACAGCTGATAACCTCCATGGGTATTCCTGTCTTACATCGTAGAGCCTTTCGATGAGCCTTCGATTTTTATTGTAAAGTTTGATTGATCTGTTCAAATCTTCTTTTGAAGGCTTAACGTTGTTAATTGCTTTAATATCGTCCAAAATTTTCAACAGTTCCTCGAGGTAGAAATTACCACCGATATCGCGTTTAAAGTTTTGGGGGTAATCGAAGTATCTGCTGAATTTACCTTTTTTACTGATCCTGAACATTCCGGAAAGGTTTCTGATGCAATCACAAATTGCAGGGAAAATAAACCCATCGAAATCATCAAGATTATCGTCAAGCGCCATTTCAATTACACCTCTCGGTAAGTGACAGATGTAAGACTGATAATAGGCATCACCCTTTATAATCTGTTTCCTGTCGCCGGCGCCCATTATTCCCACTGCCATTCCGTTTGCAGCATGTACAATCTCGCGCGGAAAATATATCGGCAGATATCCGACTATTACTCTGGAAGCATCTTCAGCTTTCCATTTCTTTGCATGACTGAAGTGAAGGTCAAACGCCTTCTCCTCACATAAATTTATTATATTTTCGAGGTTTTGCATTGAAATTTATTTCGGTTTAGAACAGTAAAATTCATCAATGATGTCAATACTAACCGTATCACGATATAAAAACTATGACAACTATCATAGTTTAAATTTTTTTTTCAGAATAATTTCATGTTAAATTCTTATATTTAATTGGTAATAAATTAACCGATATAAAGCACGCAGCCATAATATTTTGTGCCGGTAATTCATCCCGGATGGGTAAACCTAAACCATTGCTCCAAGTTAAAGGAATCTCATTAATTGAAACCTGTATCGCAAATTACCGGTCTGCCTGTATAAGTAACATTAAAGTTATTGCCAATGAGAGTTTGTTTAAAGATTCAGAGTTTTCTTTTACAACCGGGAAATTTAACGTTGATGTAATTGTAAATTCTTTTCCGGAAAAAGGAAGGACGTATTCCATAAAATTGGCTGCGGAAAATTCTCTTTCGCAGGAAGGTTGCTTTTTCCAAAATATCGATAACCCAGCTCCGTCAGGGAATGCGATTGTTGAAATGTCAAAACTACTAAGAAATGCTAATGATTATATTGTTCCATTCGTAAATGGCATTAACGGTCATCCTGTTTTAATTGGAGAAAGTATTTTAAAGCATCTGGCATCAAAGCGAGGTTTGGATTGGAACCTTAGGGATGAATTGAGAGGGTTCAACAGAGTTTACTTTAAATCAGATAACGAAAACTTGATTATAAATTTAAATACGCCATTGGATTGGGAAAAATATAAAAGTTCAATTGATCGGGTATGAACTCGTTAACGGAAATACTGGATAATATCGGTGAAAATGAACTTCCCGCTGCTTTGTGTGTTGTTGTTTCAGTTCAGGGTTCAGTACCGCGACGGCAAGGTGCAAAAATGATAGTGAAATCAGATGGCTCAATTAAAGGTACTATCGGCGGAGGTAACCTCGAACGACAAGTGATAAAAGATGCTCTAAAGGTGCTTGAACTCAATGAGCCAAAACTGTTCCGGCACGATTTACTTCATCAACATCAAATGTGTTGCGGTGGGAGTGTGCAAATTTACATTGAACCGATTTTACAAAAAAACAGAATATACATTTTCGGCGCCGGCCACACCGGAAAGGCTCTGGCTGAATTTTCCGTGATGTTAAATTTCGATACAGTTGTAATTGACGATAGAAAAGAATATCTGGATGAAATTTCAAATGAAAAGATTAATAAAATGAATGTTCCATTCAGCGAGTGTATAAATTTCCTGCCTTTCAATCAAAACACATTTATTGTAATCATGACATATAGCCATCAGACCGATCGAGATTTACTTTTTGCTTGCATAAGAAAAAGCCATGCTTATCTGGGTATGATAGGCAGCAAACGGAAGGTTGAAATCACAAAAAAAATGCTCCGTGAAACGGGACACTCTGAAGATTTAATAAACAAGATTGATATGCCTATGGGATTAGATATTGGTGCGGAAACACCGACAGAAATAGCGTTGAGTATTATGGCTAAAATAATCCGGTTAAGAAATCAGACCGGAAGAATAAGTTCTGCATCTAGCGGGGATTATCCTGAAGTAAAACCAAAATCTGCATGAGAAATATATGAACCGTAATGTAATTGTTACCGGAGCAGCGAAAGGAATTGGCAGGGCAATTGCCGAACGACTTATAAATGAATCTTACCATGTTATCGCATTTGATAAAGATCAGGAGGGGGGCAGTGCCTTGCAAAAAGAATTCTATGGAAAACTGGATTATTACAATATAGATATTGGTATCGAAACTGACATAAGGAATTTCTTCGAAAAATTTAATGATAAATATTCCGACCTCTACGGACTTGTGAACAATGCAGGTATTATTCGCGATAATTTGATATGGAAAATGTCACTTATTGAGTTTGATACAGTTTTAAGTATTAATCTCAGAGGTACATGGATGCTATGCCGTGAAGCCTCAATAGTCATGAAATCACAGAACTACGGGAGGATTGTCAATATAGCCTCAAGAGCTTGGCTTGGAAATATAGGTCAGAGTAACTATTCCGCATCGAAAGCCGGTGTTATAGGGCTTACACGCGTATTGGCACTTGAACTTGGTAAATACAATGTTCTTGTCAATGCTGTTGCACCTGGACTAATTGATACACCATTAACCAGACAACTTGATAAAGAAGTGTTGACAAAGTTAATTCAATCACAACCAACTCGTTCCATGGGGAAGCCTGAGGATGTTGCAAATGCTGTGTCATTCCTTCTATCACCGGGGACAAATTTCATTACAGGTCAGACAATATATATTGATGGTGGGAAAAGTATAGGCGCAGGTTTATGACACTTTACAAATCATTTGACCTTAGACAATTATTTATTATTTTAAAAACGGACTTCAAAATTCATTCAATTTAATTTAATGAGACACATATCTCTTAAAATTAACGGGAAAAGTTACGATGTTCTGGCGGATAACTCTGAAATGCTTGCAAATATAATCAGGGAAAAGACAGGGCTTACTGGTACGAAAGTCGGCTGTAATCAGGGGAGTTGTGGCGCTTGCACGGTAATGGTTGACAATAAACCTGTCCTTAGTTGTATCACCCCGGTTATTAGAGCTGTAGGAAAAGAAATTACAACTATAGAAGGAATTGAAGCTAATGGAAACCTTCATCTGCTGCAGGATTTATTTGTTAAACGAGGAGCGCTGCAATGTGGATTTTGTACCCCGGGAATGATAATTACTGCTCTTAATTACGTCAAGAAGAATCCCAATGCCGGCAGGGAGGATATTAAAGAGGCGCTTTCAGGTAACCTTTGCAGGTGTACAGGTTACAAAAAAATTATAGATGCGGTTTGTGAATATGTTGAGTTAAGTAGTAACGGAGTTGAGTCCATACCAGTTGAGGAATTAAACGGAAAAATTATAGGTTCCTCTGTACCATTCATAGAAGCTGAAAAGAAAGTACGCGGTAATGCCGAATATGCAGATGATATTAGGTTTAAGAACCCACTTTACTGTAAATTTCTCAGGAGCATTCATCCTCACGCTAAAATTGATGGTATTGATGTTTCTAAAGCATTAGATATTGAAGGTGTCGTTTATATTGCAACTGGTTCCGAGATACCGGAAAAATTCGGAGTATTAACTGTTTCACAGGATGAAACTGCAATGGCAATTGAGAAGACGCGCTATGTCGGGGAAATAGTTGCAGCGGTAGCGGCAGAAAGCAACGAGATTGCCGAAGCTGCATGTAAGTTGATTGATGTCCAATACACTCCGATTAAGCCATTCTTCACAATTGAAAGTTCCCTGAATGATATTGGTGATGCGGAAAAAATTCATGAGCATTGTAAGTTTAATAATAACGTTCACAAGAAAGCAGAACTCCGTTTCGGCGATCAGAAGGAAGGATTAAAAAATGCTGATATAGTTTCACAAATGAATTTTGAATTTGAAGGGGTCAATCACGCATTTACTGAACCACATTCCGTTGCAGCGTTCTGGGACGAAAACGGGCTTACATTAATTACTGCAACGCAGGTTCCACACTACGTTCATCGGGCTTTATCGAAAGTACTTAAAGTTCCGTTAAGCAGGGTAAGGGTGATAAAACCTTACGTCGGAGGTGGATTTGGTGGGAAAAGTGATCCATTTCCTCACGAGATTATTATATCTTATATTGCAAGGAAAACCGGGAGGACAGTTAAAACCACGATGTCGAGGGAGGAAGTTTTTATTACAAACCATGGCCGGCACCCATCAGAAATGACAATGGCACTAGGAGCGTCCAAAGAAGGGAAGTTTGAAGTTCTTGACGCTGATATAGCGATTGATGGCGGAGCTTACGGAAGTTTTGGAGTTGTTACATCATACTACAATGGTGTTTTACTTCAGGCTCCTTACGATATCAGAAATATAGGTTTTAAGACTTACCGAGTTTATACGAATAAACCACAAAGCGGCGCTATGCGCGGGCATGGTGCAGTGAATTCGAGATTTGCTATTGAATCTCTGATTGATGACCTCGCATACAAACTTAATATTGACCCGTGTGAGTTAAGGTTGAAAAATTTTTACAACGAAAATATTCTAACCGTAGGCGAGTTCAGGATAACATCTAATGGCAGTAGAGAAGCAATTGAAACTGTTATGGAGAAATCCGGATGGAGGGAAAAGTTCGGTCACTTACCGTCTGGCAGAGGCGTTGGTGTCGGATGCGGGTTCTTTATCAGCGGTAGCGCATTGCCGATAATCTGGAACGAATATCCCCAAACTGTAGTCCACCTAAAATTAGATTTTGACGGTCGTGTTCTTGTCTCATCCGGTGCGAGTGATATTGGACAGGGAAGTGATACGATGCTTTCAATGGTAGTTGCTGAAACTCTTGGTATTGATATGCAAAAGATTTACGTATTGGCTGCTGATACATTGCTGACTCCGGTTGATTTGGGGAGTTACTCAAGTCGGGTAACTTTCATGTGCGGTAATGCAGCTAAATCAGCGGCGGAAAATTTACGTTTGGAAATTCTTACCGCTGTATCTAAAAAGACCGGATGCAATATTTCTGAATTAAATATTTCAGAAGGAAAAGTTTACAGTAATGACAGAAAGGTAAATCTCGAGTGGCTCGAAGCAGTGGATATTGTAACAGCACACCGCGGTGCAATTACTGTCAGCGGTAATTACATCTCGCCAAAACTTGGCGGTAACTTCAAAGGAGCAGGCGCAGGGCTGAGTCCGTCATACAGTTTCGGTGCGTGTATTGCGGAAGTTGAAGTTGATAAAAATACAGGGCAGGTGAGAATAATTAATGTATGGGGGGCACACGATTGCGGGAAAGCAATAAATCCGCTTGCAGTCGAGGGTCAACTTGAGGGGTCGTGGCACATGGGGATTGGTCAGGCAATTAGCGAAGAAATGAAATATTACAATGGGTTGATGCTGAATAATAATTTCATCGATTATAAAATTCCGACCTCACTTGATACTCCCGAGTTCGATACAAATATTATTGAATCATCCGATCCTGAAGGACCGTTTGGAGCGAAAGAATGTGGTGAAGGTGCATTACATCCGGTAATCCCTGCTGTTGCGAATGCTATCTATAATGCAACCGGCGCACGAATAACAAAACTGCCAATCAAAGCGGAAGATGTACTTGAGAAAATTCAGAATGCCGCAAAAGAAGAAAGTGTATATGCATGAAGAATAAGGTTTATCAACCGGCAACAATTTCCGAAGCGCTTGATCTGACCAATTCCGAAAAAGATTTTATTTTCATTGCCGGCGGTACAGATGTAATTGTTAACAGTAAGCAGGGAAATGCTGTAGCTGATGTTATGATAGATATTAACGGTATTGAAGAGTTAAAACAATTTACCGTTAGAGAAAACTATCTGGAAATCGGAACTGGTATAACGCTCGGGGATATTTCGAGGGATAACAGAATAGCGGAATTATTCCCCGCATTAAGAGAAGCTGCAATTTCCGTCGCAACCCCTGTTATCAGAGAAACAGCAACAGTCGGTGGAAATATACTTTGTGAAAATCGGTGTAACTTTTATAACCAAAGCGAATGGTGGCGCGAAGCAGTCGGGTATTGCCTCAAATGTAATGGCGATATCTGTATAGTTACAGGTGGAAACAGGAGGTGTTTCTCGAAATTTATTAGCGATACAGCAGTTGCTATGATAGGATACAATGCGGAAATAACTATTGTGCAAAGTGCAGGTGAAAAAATTATTCCGTTGATTGATTTATACACCGGTGATGGTATTAACCCGTTCAGAAAAGAAAAAGAATCAATTATAAAAAATATTATCCTTCCAACTGATAAAAACTTCAGGTCAGAGTTCAGGAAATTGAGACCGAGAAGATCTCTTGATTTTACTTCACTCACTTCAGTTGTAACTATTGATTCAAATGGGATTATAAGAATTGCGCTCGGCGGGGTTGATCCGATGCCTATTCTGATTACCGGTAGTGTTAATGATAATCTTGATTTTTTAATTCAAAATGCTGTGAAAAAACCGAGGGTAATTGATAATGATTATTACCCTCGTCGTTACCGAAAACAAATGATTGAACATTTCGTTTCAACAAGTTTAAATAATCTTCTTAAAATCTAAATTTGAAAAATGAACCAAGCTATTGAACTTCTCGACAAAGAACACAAATTTATTTTAACTGCAATAGAGAAAGCTGATGCGCTGTTTAATTCAGTAATAAGCGGTGATTCTGACATTTCCGGAATGAAAAAATTTATTGAATTTTTTCGGAACTATACAGATAAGTATCACCATCAGAAGGAGGAAGAGATTTTATTCCCGGAAATGTCGAAAAGAAATGAATTGCTTGAAGATGGTGTAATTAAAGAGATGTTTGAAAATCATGAAGACTTCAGGGAAATGATGCGAAACATAGAATCAGAAATTGATAATAACAATGTGGATAGTGCATATAAACTCTTTAATGAATACTCGGAAGCATTGAAAGACCATATTGCGGTTGAAGATGATGAAGTATTTCAAATGGCAGAATCGTTAATGTCAGATGATGAAATGGATAATATATATTTCAGATTTTTGGATAACGATCGTGAGCTTGGTGATAAAGAGAAATCTGATATGGAGGAGTGGATAAAGTAGCACGGTTCGGGTAAATTTCAGGAAACTTGGGAATGATTATTTCGCGAGTTTTATTCTTGCGTCAACCGATACAACCCTATCTGGGTTTCCGATGAACGGGTTCACATCCAGTTCAGTAATTTCCGGTGCAACATAAACGAGGGAAGAGATCCTGACAACCGCATCAATAAATTTGTCTTCATTGACACCATTCCTGTTCCTGAAACCTTTTATAATAGGGTAGCCCTTTAGTGATTTTATCATCGTTGATGTTTCATCCTTGTTGAGTGGTGCAAGTCCGTAAGCTATATCATTAATGACTTCTACAAAAATTCCGCCTAGTCCGCACAATATGAGATGTCCGTATTTATTTTCTTTCATTGCTCCACAATAAAGTTCTTTACCGTAAATTGTTTCCTGAACAAGCACACCTTTTACTCCCTTTATTTTCATCATTCGTTCAAACTCGCTTTGCAAGATTTCATCTGAATTAATATTCAATGATACACCACCGACGTCGGTTTTATGTATAGGGCCTATGACTTTCAGAGCGAGCGGGAAAGACATAGATTTTGCCGTTTCAGTCAAATCATTTAAAGAAAAACATTCACGCTGATTAACTACATCCAGCCCTGCAGACTGCAGGATTTGCCGCACTTGTGAAGTTGACAAGTATCCTGTATCCGCTTCTGAAATCACTTCCCTGATTGTTGTAATATCCATATCGGCAATTTCGGTTAAACCATAAGTAGGTTTAGGCTTAAGGTAACTATGTGCGAGCGCTTTACCGAGAACAACTTCATCTGAAAAATTTATATGTCCTTTACTAATGAAATTATCTATCTCTTCTCTTGCATTTACTAATGAAGGAAGTACAGTGTATATTGGTTTTTCGCAAGTTTTCATTTTCTCATCCAGTTTATCATAAGCGCTTTGGACGTTGAACAAACCCGCACTACCAAAAACAACAACCATACCATCTATCAATTTCAGCTTCTCGCAGAAGTCAATGATAATTCCAAGTTGCTCTGCTGTTCCTGTTGCGAGAAAATCAATCGGGTTGTTAACTGAAGATCCCGGATGTAATAGGGGTAATAATTCCCGACCACTATCAGTCGGAATTTGCGGAACATTCATACCTAGCGAAGTGAGTGTGTCTGTCAGCATGACAGCGGAACCGCCGGCATGAGTAATTATTGCTATATTATTTCCCTTTAGTTCTTTGTTTTGCCAAATGCATGCAACGCTTATAAGCTCTTCGCGACTACTACAGTAAACTATCCCTGCTTTCTTAAATAAAGCACGAATTAGTGAATCAGAAGTTGCCATCGCACCGGTATGAGAGGATGCTGCCCGGCTGCCTGATTCAGAATAACCTGATTTGATTGCTGCAATGTAACAACCTTTTCGTATTAATGAAGATGTATGTTTTATAAATTTTACCGGATGCTTTATTTGCTCGAGATAGAGGAGTTTCACTCGTGGACTTTTTCCATGTTCGTAAGTTTCATCCATAAATTCGAGAATGTCTTCAGCGCCGGTTTGCACTGCATTGCCAATTGAGTAGATATTTGAAAATTTCAAACCGGTGGATTGCGCTGCTTCTATTATGAATACAGCAGTTGCGCCTGAACTCGATATCAGTTCACAACCCATAGGATCGTATTCATGCAGGGGAGTTGTAAATACACCTTTGAAATTTTGGTTTACCATACCAATACAATTTGGACCTATCAGGCATGAATTATAACTATCGATTATTTCCCTAAGCTTTATCTCGAGTTCCCTTCCCTCGTTACCGGCTTCAGAAAAGCCTGCCGAAAAAATAATGAATGCTTTCGTACCGCGTTCAGAAAGTTTTTCAACTGCTTCAATGCAACTTTTCGCCGGAATTGATATAATTGCTAAATCTGTGTGAGGAAGACCGCTTATATCCGGTACATGAATAGCACCCCTGATATTTACCGGTTTCGGGTTCACAGCAAAAATATTACCTTTGAAATTTCCTTTGATTAAGTTCAAAAGCACTTTCCCGCCCGGTTTGCCGGTATTCTCAGAAGCTCCTATTACGGCAATAGAAGCCGGGTTTTGTAATGCACTATTTATCATATCAATAAAAAATGATAGTATTTGTAATTCGGGGGATATTTAATCGTGTCGAACTCCTTTCATTACACGGTAGATGTGCAACACAGAGGGAAAAATCGCATCGACTGATTCCGAGGCTCCTCGTGTGGATCCGGGTAATGCAAGCACAAGTGTCTTTCCAACGATACCCGCAAGGCTTCTTGATAGCATAGCGTATGGTGTACGCTGTTGACCATATGACCGCATTGCCTCCTCAATCCCGGGGATTCGAAAGTCAAGTAATGGTTCTAAAACTTCCGGGGTTACATCCCGTGGTGAAAGTCCTGTTCCACCGGTGAATATAAGCAATTGGATGCTTTCCGAACTGTAATAATTAACCTTATCAGTGATAATATTCTTGTCATCCGGGATAATCTCGTAGGATTTTATATTAACGCCGTGTGTTTTAAGCCTTTCAATTATTTGTTTTCCAGCTTTATCTTCTTTGTTCCCTACCGAGACAGAATCTGAACAAACAATTACTGCGGCTGTGATACCTTTAGGCTCTTTTTTGCGGAACTGACTCATGCCACCGGTTTTTTCGAGGAGTTTGACCTTTTCAATTGTTATGTTCTTGTCAATAGGTTTCAACATATCATAAATTGTAACCGCTACGACAGTAGCAGCATGGATGGCCTCGACTTCAACTCCGGTTTTATATATAGTGTGTACTTCAACGTTAATGTGGATTTCGAGTTCGCTTATATTAAAAGTAATTGAAGCATATTCTATTGGTATAGGATGACAATCAGGTATCATATTGCTTGTCTTTTTAACTGCAAGCAAACCTGCCGCTTTTGACATTTCAAAAACATCACCTTTAGGCACCTGCCTGTCAATAATTGCTTTGATTGTTTCCGGTAAACTGACTTTGACGATTGCTGTGGCAATAGCTGTTCTGAGAGTATTGCTTTTATTTGTTATATTTATCATTAAAATTGGATATGTTTTCTTTCCAAGCAAATTTTTCACCTTCGATAAGTTCTTTCCCCCAAACAGGTAATTCGGCTTTTATACGCTCAACGAGTTCTTCACATGCATCAAATGCAGCTTTGCGATGTTCGGAAGAAGTAAATACAAATAATGATATTTGTCCCGACTTAACTACCCCCAAACTATGATAAATATGAGCGCAGATTAACGGATATTTTTGAAAAATATCTTCCCTTATTTCATGTGCCTTTTCGAGAGCCATTTGTTCATAGGCAGTGTATTCAATTGCTGTTACATTTCCCTCATCCTTTTCATCGGCTCGTACCTGACCAAGGAAAATTGAATGTCCACCGATATTTTTTTTATGGCAGTGATTCTCAATTGATTCCGCAATGAAGCCATGTGTAATAGGTCCTTGTATGAAAATGTTTTTAAATTTTCCCTGCATATTCCAAAGTTTTAACGGGAGATTCCGGATTATCGAGTCCACCGTAAACCGAATAAACCTCCTTGTCTTTAAATCTGGTTGAAATTATGTTGGCTGCTTTGAGACTCCGTATTCCCGCCTGACAAAACAGAATTATTACTTCATAGTTTTGAAAGTATTCCTGATCGGTTTCAAGTTCTGATAGTGGTATGCGAACGTTAGTGTAATGTGTAAACCTGGGGACTTCGAAATGCTCCCTCACGTCAACAAGTATAGCTTTGCCCGAAAAATTGCCAAGATATTTCTCAACTTCGCTCCAGGTGATGCTGTGAATTGAATTGCAAGCGAGGCTGTAATCGGTTTCCTTAAGCTGTTCTACCGTTTTGGGAATTTTGGAATTCGTTTTCATATCTGGTCGTAAGGTCGTTTCGTAAAATTGACTATTCCTCAAATCGTAAATGAGCACACGATTAATATGAGGGCGACCGATACCGGTTATGAGTTTGATAACTTCAGCAGCTTGTAAAGTTCCAATAACCCCCGGAAGCACCCCGATTACTCCTGTTTGATTACAATCCGGTACTTCAAACTGTTCAGGCGGTTCAGGAAACAAATCGCGGTAATTAGTTTTAACTTTACTTTCGTCCGGGACATTAAAAACCGCAAGTTGTCCCTCGTATTGATAAATCGCTCCGAAGACGAGAGGTCTGTTTAATAACACACAAGTATCGTTTACAAGATATCTGACAGGAAAATTATCTGAACCATCCAGTACAATATCATATCCGGAAATTATTTCTATTGCATTTTTCTGCGTAATATATTCATTTATAGATGTAATTTTCAGGTTACTGTACTTAGAGAGAAGGTGTTCTTTAGCGGCTTCGGGCTTTAATTTACCGATGTCGCTTTCTCCGAACAGAATTTGTCTGTTCAGATTGGAAACTGAAACAACATCGCCATCTGCAATTCCAATTTCGCCGACTCCGCACGAAGCAAGGTAAATTAATGCCGGGCAACCTAATCCACCTGCTCCAACTACTAAAACTTTAGCTTCTTTTAATTTCTGCTGACTTGCTTTTCCAAAACCCGACAACTTTATCTGACGTTCAAATCTATTCATTTATCCTCCTGAAAATGGCGGTAGAATTGCAACTTCACTTCCGTTATGGAGTGCAGTATTTTCGTTTATGATTTTGCGATCAACAGATACTTTAAACTTTAACCCTTCCAGCATCGGATACTTATTAAATAAAGTTTTCAAAAGTTGATCAGTATCCTTGACACCAGTTAAATTGAATTCATTCTTAATTGTATAATCAGTGAGCCTTCCAAATACTTTTACGGTAATCATTTCTTGAATTAGAAAAGGTTTGAATATTTAAAAATAAAACATTTGTCTGATAATAATAATGACAAAGAAGCTAAGCTTCACCCATAAAAAAAGCAGAGAAAGATCCCTGCTTTTGAAAATGTGCTTAATGCTACAATTTTTATCCCATTTTATTCAGGTCAGCCTCGTCAATATATTTTTGTGCCAATGGAAATACAATGTTATCTTCTCGTTCGATATGAAGTTTAAGCAAGTCAACCAATTCAAGCGCTTGTTCTGTCGCAAGGTCTATTGTAAGGAGCCTTGAATTCGGATCAGGCAATCTGAAAGCAAGTCCGAACAGGTTAAAGATAACAGCTCCAAGTTGAATTGCCCCAACGTGGTCACTTTGAAGAAGTTCAACTGCAGTTGGTTTTTCCCTGTATAATTCCTCACCCTCATTTTGAAGAATTTTCTGATTTAATACAGGAAACAGAAATTTTTCCTCCCGTTCATTGTGTACCAGAAGGTTATTATTGAAGAACTGAAAAAAATCATTAACAATATTTGCTTTATCCTGGTCAACCCCCTTTTCCCGAATTTCGTTAATGACGACTTCAAACTGAACAATTTTTTGCATCGCTGCCTGATGTTCGTTCATTAATTGTTGAATGTAGGGGTGAATTTTTTCTTCAACGGATTCATCGGTACCGTTTCCGGAATTTTTTGGTGCATCTGTCATGAGTACAAATTTAATTTTTAAAAAGCCCGTTATTTTTTAAGACCCCAGTATGTTCGCATCGAAATGCGAGGTCTTGTAAAATAAGAGAACGGGTAGCTTGCAGCATGCACCAATTTACTGAATGGAAAATAACAAAAAAATAGTAAAGCAAATATTATGTGCAACTGATTAACCAACGGGGCGCCTGATATCAAAGAAGCATCGGGTTGAAATGTGAATATGCTTCCGACCCAGGGACCGGCTGCGTATGAAATTCCAAACAATTGTTCGACCAACGATTGCCACAATGCGAATGAAACAATTATTATCAAAAAAGAAAGAGTGATGTAATCGTCTGCCTGACTCATAGCTTTTACCTGCAGATTAAATATTCTCCTGTACAGTGCCCACAACAAACCGTAAAGAAGCATTAACCCGCCAATCATACCTACCCATCTGAAAACCTCAACCCATGAAGATAAATTGTATCCGCCACCGATGAAGCCAATCAGGTGAGTAATAAATAATGTAATTAATCCCCAATGAATGCACAAAGCTGCCGGACCGATAGTTTGACGACCGAAAAACCCGGTAGTCCGTGTAGTCCATAAATAATCACCTCTTGCGCTCCAAACCCAATGATTTTTAAAAGCGCGCACAATTGTTCCGCCAACAAGCAGCAGAATTGCAATGTAGGGTAATGCAACGAAAAAGAAATTCTCAAACATTTTTTCAGGTTTAGGTTTTCTGTTAATCCGGTATTACGCCGGTTGTAAATTTTCCGTTAATTTTAAATCGTCATGTAAGTTCTTTATAAGAGCATCGCATAAATGCTTATAATGTGATTTCATCTCCTCTAATTTTTCCCGGAGAGGTTGCAAAAAGGGGAGCATGTATTCATTGATGAACTTTATCCTAACAGGGTCAATATTTGAATGAATTGTAAGCGCCAGAAACTCAACCATGATCGGTAAATAATCCGGCAATTCATTCTTGTCGATCGCGAGTCCGAAGTGTTTATATAAATTAACTAGCTCAATCATGTATGTATTCCTGTCCGATTTCGCTGCGTCTGCACATGAGCTGGATTCCTCGTAAGTATGGCTCCCAAGGTAAAGCGCACACTGCGGGTTTAGTTCAAACAGGTCAATGTATGTTTCTTGTGTAACTGCAGGATGTTGAATGAATTTTGAAAGTTCCTCTGCAGTGTCGAAATGGTTTTCTCTCAGTGTGTTGATTACCAAGGCAGATTCACGCAGAACGTCTTCCATGTTTATATCAATCGGATTACACCATAGGTCTGCGATAATTTTATATGTATTTGCTATTGCTTTTGTGTCTTTCATTTTATTCAAAAGATTTTTCAGGTGTGTGATGTGATGTATATAAGCTTTTCCTCCTCTTCATAGGAGACCAGGGGGTCATTTGATCAAACCCGGCAAATCCTCTTTCGGTATATGGACTAATTTCCGCATCTTCACGCCTAGTGTTTGGAATTACAAACCTCTCTTCATAAATTGCCAGAGACACGGCTCGTGTAATACCATCAGCGTCTTCTTTTGTTAAACCTTCTTTTTCGAGTATCTCCAGATTAGGTTCCTGATCTACTCTCAAACTTCTGTTGTAATGCCTTACAGCAAGTTGGCGTCTGAGTGATTTTTCTATTTCATAAGTATTGCCCACTGAAAACATATTAGCTAAATATTTTAGCGGTACTCTGAACTTGCTCAACTCATCAGGATGAATTAACGGACCACCGTCTGAAGATTCGGTCATATCGAAAACGTCACTTTCATCCGGTGAAGATTTCCCTGCGCTGGTTGTAACGGGACTTTGCGGGGGAATGTAGAACAATGAAGGTAAAGTCCTGAACTCGGGATGAAGTGGAAGTGCGAGTTCCCATTTCTTAAATAGCTTGTAAACCGGCGATCTTTGTGCAGCATCTATCCAGTCATCGCTGTAACCGGATTCTTTTGCAGCTTCAATTACTTTTTCATCGAACGGATCGAGTATTAATTCCCTGTGCTTTTTGATAAGTTCATCGTCTTCAACTTTCAGAGTTTCCTCAACTTTATCCATATCGTAAAATATTACACCGAAGGATCTGATTTTTCCAACGCACGAATGGAAACAAACCGGTGGCAATCCTGATTCAACTCTGGGATAGCAAAGGATACATTTCTCCATTTTCCCCGATCGCCAGTTGTAATAAGTTTTTTTATACGGACACGCAGAAACGCAATATCTCCATGCCCTGCATCTGTTCTGGTCAATCAGTACAATTCCATCTTCCTCCCGTTTGTAGGCAGCGCCTGACGGACAGGCACCTACGCAAGCAGCGTTAATGCAGTGATTGCAAATTCGTGGCAGGTAAAAATAAAAGACCTGCTTAAATTTCAGGTAAGCATCTTTTTCTTCTTTTGTCATTCCTTCGAAATTCGTATCCAATTGTCCTGTAATATGTGAACCACCTGCGTTATCTTCCCAGTTAACATTCCAGTTAATATCGATCTCTTCCTTTCCAGATACCATGGATTTCGGTGCTGCCATGGGTTGTTGTGTCATCTCCTGCGTTGTATGAAGATTGTCAAAGCCAAAAGTATAAACATCATCCCCGTAGTAATCTTTCATTTCCGGAACATGCGGGTTGTAAAATATATTCAGCAACATATATACTCTGGAACCATATCTTAACTGTATGCTACCATCTTTCTTTACCCAACCTCCTTTCCAGACATCCTGATTCTCCCATTGCTTGGGATATCCGATGCCGGGCTTTGTTTCAACATTGTTCCACCACATGTATTCCGCTCCTTCGCGGTTAGTCCAGACATTTTTACATGTTACTGTACAAGTGTTACAACCGATACATTTCTCAAGGTTGAACACCATGCTCATTTGTGCTTTGACTTTCATTTTTTTATATATTTATGAGTTGATCCAAATCTTTTTCCTGGTAAATGACCTTTTTCTCTCCTGATTGTAAAGGCATTTTCCTGATTAATATTCCATGATCCCGCTCTGACGGGCTTGTGCCCCAGAAATTATTATAATAAGTAAATTGTGCGTAGCCACCGATCATGGTGTGTGGATTCATCATTATCCGTGTTGTGGCGTTATTGTTTCCACCTCTCAGATCAGATCGTTTGAATTTTTTCGCTAACGGTGAAAATGGAACGTTAACGTGTCGCTCGACCTGATGGTATGTTATCGCCATGTTTCGTGGCACCTGTGGACTGACAACAGCTCTCACAACTTCGATGCCGTTTTCACAATACATTTCCACCCAGTCGTTATCAGTAACTTCAATTTCATCTGCATCTTCAGGATTTAACCAAACCGTCGGACCCCCTCTGGAAAGTTGTAACATTGGCCAGTGATCTCTGAATGTACTGTGTATCTGCCATTTCCCGTGAGGTGTAATGAACCTGAATACTTTTGATTTACCGACAGCTTTGTCAAGATTAACATCACCGATAGCAACCGGATCAAGCGGAGGCTTATTAGTTGGCAATGCTTCACCAAGTTCTCTAATTCCCTGATGATCGTAATAAATTTCCTGTCTTCCCGATAATGTATGCCATGGTTTCAGTCTTTCGACGTTCATGGTAAATGGCGCGAAGGTACGTTGTTTACCGGTTTTCGGATCGAAAAGTATTGAACTCCATTGCGGTGTCGTGTGAATCCTTCGCGGCTGAATAATTAAATCTCTGTAAGCAACCCGCTTTTGTTTTACCGGTTCGACTAAATCAGCGAGAGGAAGACCTACTTTCTTCTCCATCTCTTTGAAGAACATCCACGCTAATCTTCCGTTCAATTCCGGAGCTATCTGACAAATGAGTTCACAAACCTGCTCAGAACGTTCGAAATAAACACGATCATTTCTGATATTGAATTTTTTATTGAACTTTAATTCTTCTTCTACGATTGGGGTAAGGTCAGTATATTGACCTTTAGACCCGTAACCGTGAGGCTTACAAACGAGAGGTCCCAAAGAGACCATTTTATCGTAAATTTTAGTGTAATCCCTTTCAACTATTGCAATGTCAGGGAAGGTTTTACCCGGAATTGGTTCAATATCTCCATTTCTCCAGTCCTTGATTTCTCCGTTCTTTTGCGCTAACATATCCGGAGAATCCATCCATAAAGCTTTGAAGACGACGTCTTTTACGGGTTCAGGTAAATGTTTTTTGGCAAGTTCTGAGAATTTTGCCGCGATTATTACAAACGCTTCCCAATCCGGTTTGCTTTCCCATGGTGGATCAGTTGCAGGAGTAAGTGGGTGAATGAATGTATGCATATCTCCGAATGTGATATCATACTTTTCGTACCAAAAAGCTGCCGGAAGTACTATGTCGGAGTAATTAGCGTTTGAATCCATTCTGAAGTTGAGATTGACGAGCAGGTCAAGTTTACCCAATGGAGAAGGTTCAATCCAATTGATTTCCTTTACCAAACCTTTGGCAGGTTCCTCATCCCAAAGAACGTTATTGTGCGTACCCAGGAAATGTTTAAGCGTTAGCTCGTGTCCTCTCATACTTGTTCCGATGAGATTACCCCTGTAAACAGTTAAGACTTTAAGCCTGTTTTCATGTGCGTCAACATCGTGGATAGCGAAGTTGAGCTTGTTTTCTTTGAATTGATTTAACACCCATTCTTTAACTTCATCATCGGTCTTACAGCCAGCTGCAACAGCCTCTTTGTAAATATTAAGTGGATTTTTCTTGTCAACTTGCGGGAAAAATGGCAGCCAACCCAGTCTTACGGCGAGCGCGTTCATGTCAGCAGCATGATTGTATCCAGGAAGCTTTTTTGCTCCTGTAGCCCACTGGGTATCTAACGGCATGCCATCATACCTCCATTGTCCGGTATGGAAATACCACAATGAGGTAGTATTCATTAATCTTGGGGGTTTTACCCAGTCGAGAGCGCTGCCGAGATTGACGAAAGGCGCATTAAGACGGGTGTGTTGAGTCCCTACGTAGTGGTTAAAGTTACCACCGTTTACACCGTTACAGCCGCACAGAGCGAGCATAACGGCTTGGTTTCGTTGATAAATTGATCCCCCGTGGTAAAAGTGCTGGACACCGGGGCCTGAAATAATGGTAGATTTCCCTTTAGTTTTAACTGCGTTTTCCGCAAACTCACGACCGACCTGTATTGCAAGTTTACGACTAACACCCGTTAGTTTTTCCTGCCAGGCTGGAGTATATGGTTTCGGATCGTCGTAATCTTTCGGGTAATCTCCGCCGAGTCCCCTTGAAACACCGGCTTGTGCCATAAGTAAATCAAACACAGTTGTAACAAGTAACTCGGATCCGTCTTTTGATTTTATTTTTTGAGCTGGTACTTCTCTTAAGATTTCAACTGCTTTCTCGCCTTTGCCGTTAGTCTTACCGACTGTATGGCTGTACGTATCGGTAAAGTCGCTGAATGATACCATCGCTTTTTCGTCGTGATTGTCAATTAATGTTACCAGCGGATCAAATTCTTCTTTAGTGACTGCATTTTTCAATTGAAGGTTCCAGTTACCTGTCGGCTCTTTCTCCCATCTGAATCCGACTGAACCGGTAGGCAGATGAAGTTTCCTTTTACCATCGGTCATAATTAGCTTCCAGTCAGGATTTTCTTCATTGGCATATTCAGATAAATCCGCAGCGCGAAGGAATCTGCCCATTTGATATTTATTACCATCATTTTCAAGCAGTACAAGGAAGGGGAAGTCAGTGTATTTTTTTATGTAATCGTTGAAGTACGGAGTTTCTTTTTCTGCATAGAATTCCTTTAAAATGACGTGAATGCATGCCATAAAATATGCGCCGTCGCTACCAGGTATCAACGGTACCCAAAGATCAGTGTGTTTGGTCACATCAGAATAATTCGGGGAGACTACAACGATTTTCGAACCTCTGTATTTTGCCTCTGAAAGGAAATGGGCATCTGCAGTTCTCGTCATATTTATATTAGTTCCGGCAACGACCCAATATGTACTTAAATACCAATCGGAGCTTTCACAATTTTCAGTTTGCTCACCGAACATTGAAGGGGATACGTGTGGTAAATCGTGGTACCATTCGTAGTAACTGCAATATATTCCACCGAGAAGATTGTTGTACCTATGACCTGAAATGAAACTTAGTAAGCTCATAGCAGGAATCGGTGAGAAGTTTGCGATGTGATCCGGTCCGTATTTTTTTATCGTGTAAATTTGTGATGCTGCAACCAGCTCAGTAGCTTTATCCCATGTAATCCTGCTCCATCCACCTTTACCGCGTGCAGATTTATATGCAACGCTCTTTTCCGGATCTTCTACAATTGACCCGTAAGCTTCAACTGGATCCTTTCCGCTATTCCTTTCCTCAAGATAATATTCCCACAGTACTTTTCTGATGTACGGAAATTTTGGTCGAAGCGGACTATACGGGTACCATGACGATGTTGCGCCGCGCTGGCAACCTCGGGGTTCAACATTTGGAATGTCAGGATCAATCTGTGGGTAATCCGTTTTTTGCAGTTCCCAACAAATCAGACCGTCTTTTACGAAGACTTCCCAGCTACAAGCCATTGAGCAGTTTACACCGTGTGTTGATCTGACAGAATAGTCGTAATTCCACCTCTTTCTGTAAAATTCTTCCCAGGATCTGGAATTGTCGGTGATTTTAAACCATTTACTTTTCATAATTGATGATTGGTTATATCGTTACGGATGAATTCTTACGGCCTGATTTCAGACCGATGATTGTAAATAATATAATTATAAGAAAACTGATTAACAAAGTCGGCAAAAAGTAAGAAGAAGTTTGTACCTGAGTTTCACCACCTTCGCCGGAACCCTTGAGAAATGCGATTACGTTTTCAACTTCTGCATCGTTAAGGCCAAGAGGTGCCATCGGTACGCCGAATTCTTTTAATAATCCATTCGCAATCGGATCTCCTTCGGCAAGTAATTTATCCGGCTCTTTAATTTGCCTCTTCAACCATGCTTCCTCCCGCTTTTCGGTAACACCTGAGAGATCAGGTCCGATTAGCTTTCCTCCACCGATTGTGTGACATGCTGTACACTTTGATGAAAATATTGTTTCTCCTTCTTTGCTATCTCCCTGTGCATAAACTAAAACTGCAAAACATACTACAATTGAACCTATAGCAAAGATTTTGCGGATGCCGTGCAAAGTTTTATTTATCATAATTTGGAAATGTGGATTTGTAATTTTGTGAGAACTAACTGGTAACAAAAATCCGTCTAAAAGTAGCTTTCTTCAATGATTATACTCATCATGGTTTATGACTTTAGTCACATTTCGGAAAAGGTCTAAAAATTAATTTTTGATGCTGATTTGAGGATTTTGACTGAGAAGTTTTTTACTCGATGAGATTGGCGAGGATAATAAGTTTGTTGATATCTTTTATTGCTATTTTCTTCCCGGATAACTGAATTATATCCATTGATTTAAATTCATACAACATTCTGGTGGCAGTTTCACGAACGGTTCCTGCTATACAGGCAATTTCTTCCCGGCTCAGGGTTACGTTTATCGTGGCAAAATCATTTTCGTATCCGTAAGTTTCCTTTAACAATAAAATTGCTTCAGCAAGTCTTTCCCTTACGGGTTTTTGAGATATTCTGATAATTTGTTTATTTGTGTTTTTGACTTCCTCGGCAAGCAACCGCATGAAGCCCATTCCAATGTACTGGTTCTTTTTAATAAATGAATGTAAGACTTCCTTCGGTATAAGACAGGCTGAGACGTTGTTCATAGCGGTTGCAGATGAAGTATATTTTTCACCGCTTAAAATTGCTCTGTAACCTAATACATCGCCTTCGTTTGTAAAGCGTAAAATCTGTTCCCTGCCGTCTGAACTCTCTTTTGTAATCTTTGCATTTCCGTTTCTGATAATAAAAATACCGGTAGTCTCAGCGCCCTCATGGTATAAATCTTCACCCGGTTTAAAATCCAAACAAAGGCGCTCTCTTTTTAACAGTGCTACCTCTTCAAAATTGAGAGAGCTGAACAAAGTGTTGGCTCTGGTTAAACACTGAAAACAATCCCGACTTTCCTGATTCTCTGCCAATATTTTTTATTTATTCAGGGAATGTCTCAAATTTTCAAAATCTGATCTTGTATTAATATTCAAAAATAAATACGGATTATTTTTTAACATTGCCGACATATTAATCACTCTGTGATCCGACGATAAAATCAGTTCTGTCATTTTTAATTTGTTTTCATTGATTCGTGAGTTTACAAAACCGAGAATTGTAACCGGATAGATTGCAAAGAGAGGGTTTATTTTTTCTCCATCTGAAGAAACGCAAATTTTCCCATCTTCTGATTCAGCTAAAAGGTAAGCAACTGAATCTTCTGAAATAAATGGCATATCGCAACTAATCAGTAATAAGTGATCTCTCTTACAATTCACCATTGAGGTAAGCAATCCACCGATCGGACCTTTACCTTTCACTTCATCCGGGAAGACTTCCAATCCGAAGATTTTATAGCTTTCATTGTTTGCAATTATTTTAGGGTTTAAACCGGATTTTTTGAGAGGTTCAATCGTAAACTCTATTAAATGTTTTCCGTTTACTCTGAGCATACCTTTATCGTCACCCATCCGGCTACTCTTACCTCCTGCTAAAATGAACGTTTCTATATCAGATGTTTTAATCAACCTATGAGAAATTTTACTGAAGCAATAATAAGAACGGCAGCCAACAATTGTTTCAATACTTTCGGGTTAAATTTATTAGCGCCGAAATATGCACCTAAAGCGCCGCCACCTATTGTTAATGGCATCAACATCCAAAGTTGAGGGTCAATAGTTACATCAATTGCATTGGAACCGATAAATCCTGAGATTGAATTCAGGAAGATGAATAATGCGCTCAATGCGGCTGTTTCCTTTACGTTTGCCCAACCTGCCATAAGTAATATCGGAGACAGAATAATACCGCCCCCGATACCGATTAAACCCGAAACGAAACCAATGCTAAGTCCGATAATTGAAATCATCCACCACTTCCTATTTAAAACTGTTTCTTCAGCCACGGGAAATACATTAAGAAATCTCAGCGCAGGGAAAATTAATAGTACTCCTAAAATTTTTTTGTATAGATATGCATCTACGAGGATTGTCCCGCCAATGTATGCAGCAGGAATTGAAAATATAACAAGAGGAATAAAAATATCTTTTTTGAATTCACATGTCCGCCGGTAGGATGCGAATGCAATGAATGAAACCACAATATTTAACATCAAAGCAGTTGGTCGTATCTGTTCAGGGGCGAAATTAAAAAGTGTGAGCAGCATCAGGTAACTGCTTGCTCCGCCATGACCAACAGAGGCATAAAAGAATGCAGCCACCGGCATCAGAAATAAGAGGATATAGAAAGCGTATTCAATCAACTTTTACCATTTATAAAAATTTACAATCGACCCTGGTTCTACCATTTCAATCTCTTCCGGAATTTCAGCAAGCCCGTTGGCTGCCCCGAATGGTAACATATTAAATGATTGTTGCCCATCCGGAACGACAATCTTATCGTTTACTGTGCTTGCTTTGAGGAAAAATGTGAGTCCAGGTTTTTTTGTATATCTGTTTTCGAGAGGTAAACGTGCATCCGGTTCCCAAACACGGGTGAACCCCATATTTGCTTTAATGCAGGGTTTCACGTATTGATTAAAACAACTGATAACTGAGGCAGGATTTCCGGGTAGTCCGAATACCCATTTAGAATTTAACTTTCCGACATAAAGAGGTTTTCCGGGGCGTTGTTTTACTTTGTGAAAAAGCCTTTCAATACCGATTTCATTTAGTATTTCATGAACGAAATCGTAATCCCCAACGGAAACACCACCGGTTAGTAATAAAATATCGGAGTTATCCAGGCATTCAGAAATTTTTTTCTTAAGCCATTCCTTTTCATCCGGTGCATGAAATACATTTATGTTATGAACTCCCAGATATTTCAGATATGAAACGAGGGCGGGGGAGTTTGATTCATAAATTAATCCGTGATCTAACTCTGACCCTGGTGGGGTAAGTTCATTGCCGGTTATAACGACAGAAACCACAGGTGAGGAATAAACTGATACAGCCTGTATTCCTACTGAAGCCAACAAGCCCACAGTACCCGGGGAAATTAATGTACCTTTTTGAAGTATAGTTGTTCCGGACTTTGATTGTGCGCCCCGTAACCTGATGTGTTCACCTTTATCTATTTCGCTCAAGTTCAGTTTCACGAAATCATCATTGCGTTCAGAGAGTTCCTGCTGCACGACTGTATCTGCCCCGTCTGGGATTGGCGCGCCGGTAAAAACTCTCGCAGCTTCTCCGTCACCTATCTTAAGATGCCTGGTTTCACCTGCCTGTACAATATGTGTAATTCGATAAACGTAATTATCCTTGTTCAGTTTAATTGCATAACCATCCATGGCGGAATTATCAAAAGGGGGAACGTCGATCGGAGATGTTACATCACGGGCAGTAATAAATCCGGTAGCGTTTTGTATCGGAATATCCACCGGTTGCGATTGTGATGTTCTCTCTGAAATTAATTTTTTGGCGTGATTAACGGAGATCATCAATTTAGATTTAACCACCGATACCTATCATACTACGGTTAATTATTTTATCTGCTTCTGTATCGTGGAAACTTTTCGGAAACTGTCCACCTGCTTCGCGATGTTTCATAGATGCTGATTTATGTATAAGTGGAATAATATCTTCACCATTTCGAAACGCACCTAAGAGATCAATTTCATCCTTACCGAACAGACAGTTTTTTAACTTCCCGTCAGCAGTTAACCTAAGCCGGTTGCAATCCCCGCAAAATAAATTACTCATGGTTGTTATAAATGCAAAAGTTCCTTCAAAACCGGGTACTTTATATTTTTTCGCTGTGGCGTTTGGTTCATCTTCCAGCTTAATTACATCAAAAATCGGAGTAACCATTTTCAACATCTGATCTGCGGTTACCACTTTCCCCGATTCCCATTTATTGCCGGTGAACGGCATGAACTCGATGAACCTGATGTGCAACGGTCTGGATTTTGTCTCTGCAATAAAGTCAATTATTTCATCCTCGATAATACCGTTCAATGCGACAACATTAATTTTTACTCTGAAATCATTTTCAAGTAACAGGGCGATATTATTCCAGACGTTATGAAAGTGGTCGCGCTTAGTTAGCTTTTTGAAAACTTCAGGGCGAAGTGAATCGAGACTGACATTAACCGAATGTATGCCTGAGCTTTTGAAAATGTTCAGATATTTATCCACAAGAAATCCGTTTGTTGTAATAGTCAGATCGGTATTTAATTTTGAGAGGCGGGTTGAAATTTCAGCGAAATCTTTTCTGACAAGCGGCTCGCCACCAGTAAGCCTGATTTTGTTCACACCGAGGTTAATGAAAATCTGTGAAATTTTTTCAATTTCATCCGGGCTCATTAGCTGTGCTGAACTCATGCTTACAATTTGTTCATCCGGCATACAGTAGCTACACCGGAAATTGCAGCTGTCGGTTAAAGATATTCTCAGATAATTGTGAACTCTTTCAAATTTGTCGAGGATCATTTACTTTCGTTTAATTTTACCTTCCCGCGGATCAGGCAGATACCTTATTAACCAGAAGGATACTAATGCCAGTACAAATGAACCAAGAAATGTAGCGATTGCAATATCAAGGTTTCTCTCCAAAGCATTGTTCAATGCACTATACAAAAACCAAATCTGAATACTTATGATAAATATCAGTAACAGGATAATACCCGTCATTAACGTGTTCGTTTTATTCGGATGTGCTTTATTCTGAGATTCTCTGAAATCGCTCACGATTAATATGCTTAAGTTTTATTTTTCATTTCAGCGACAAACACTTTTCCATCTTTAAGAATTACATCGAGTCTCGGCAGTGGTCTGGGCGGTGGTCCTTGCAAAACTACACCTGAACGGGCATCGAAATATCCATTGTGACAAGGGCATTGTATTTTATCCATTTCAGGGACGTATCTAACGGCACAGGATAAGTGCGTACATTTTTGTTCAAAAGCCCGCCATTGACCATCTTTGAGATGAATTAGAATATAAGGAATTGTTTTATCCAATTGAAGTTCAAATTGTTTCATGCCGCCAGCCGGAACCTCGTTTTGATTACAAACGAAATGTTCACCTTTCAGTTTTTGTGAGGGAAATAGGATTGACTTAATGATTATTCCGGCGTTCCCCAATGCGAGTGTACCTGAAAGCAGGCCGAGAAATTTTGCAAATTCCCGCCTTGAAACATGAACTGCCTCCTGCTGTTGAATAGGGAAGTCATCCTTCCACGTTTCTGAAAATATTTCCTGATTTTTTTCTTTCATTCGTTTTAATCCACGATTATTTTTGTAGCGCCTTTTGGCATCATGATTTTTACCTTAGTCTTTACTTCAAGTTCACCGAACTTAAATGTGTTTACCGGTACGCTCTCGGGTCTTCGCTTTCTTATTTCTTCACGGGTACCGTAATATAGCGCCTGACTAGGACAAACGGTTGCACACATTGGTTTTTTACCGGCACTTGTCCGGTCGTAACACATATTGCACTTCATCATTAGTTCACTCTCTTCAAATTTAATCGGTACACCGAACGGACACGCCAGCACACAATTTGAACAACCGATACAACGTGAAGTATTTGCAGAATGAACGACACCGAAGTTATCCTTGGTTATAGCATCTGCCGGACAAACTGTTGCACATGCGGGTTCGTCGCAATGCATGCAGACCTGAACCGTTGTCTGAACTGAAACTGCCCTGTCAATGTAATGAACGTGAATCATACTTTCCTGCCCGTTTGTTTCACATTCGGCGCAAGCCATTTCACATGCGTGACATCCAATGCACCGCTGCATGTCAACGAAAAATTCCATCTCCTGATTGTATTCACTAACTGCCATATTCTTTATTCAAAATTAATAACTTTGATAAGCTGTTTCTTTCAATTTGTCTGATGCCTTAATACCCGTATGAACGAGCCGGCAAGCGCAGACTTTAAATTCAGGGATTTTGGAAACAGGATCCAAAGTCCCGATAGTAAGTTGATTTGCAGATTGTTTTCCACCCCAATGGTAAGGAATAAAAACCGTATCCTTTCTGATAGTTTCAACAAGTTGTGCAGGAAAGTTTGCCTCTCCACGACGGGTTGCCACTGTGATCAGATCACCGTCTTTAATTCCGTACTTAGATGCAAGTTCAGGGTGAATCTCGAGTAATGGTTGCGGATATTGATCAACTAATTTACCTATTCTCCTCGTTTGTGATCCGCTTAGATATTGTGATACAACTCTTCCGGTAGTGAGCACAACTGGATATTCATTGTCAGTTACTTCAGATGGTTCTCTGAACGGTACAGGATTAAAGTGTGCTTTCCCGTCATTGGTAGCAAATTTTTTATCTTCCCACAAACGTGGTGTCCCGGGATGATCAAGCGAAGGACATGGCCAGAAGACACCCATGTTTTCTTCAATTCGCTGGTAAGTAATTCCAAAGTAATCCGCCGTACCACCTTTCGATGCTATCCTCAATTCATTAAAAATTGCTTCACTATTTTCATAATTAAATTTATCCCCTGCACCAAGTCGTCGTGCGAGTTCCATTATTATATCTTTATCTCTTCTGGCATTCCCCGGCGGAGTAACAGCTTCGTTTATCTTAACGACTCTGCCTTCGGCAGTTGTTACAGTCCCTTCTTCCTCTTCGTGAAGTGAACCCGCAAGTATTATATCCGCATGTCTGGCTGTTTCGTTCAGGAAGAAATCAATTGAAACGTAGAACTCAAGTTTCTCTAATGCTTCTCGAACGAAGCTGTTATTCGGTAGCGAAATTAACGGATTAAAGCATATTGAGATGAGACCTTTAACCTCACCGCGGTGAATTGCTTCTATAAGTTCATAAGCTGTCAGTCCTTTTCCGGGTAAATCCTTTTCATCTATTCCCCAAATTTCTGAAATGAATTTCCTGTGTTCCGGATTTGTAATGTCACGGTTCCCGGGTAATTGGTCACATTTATGTCCGTGCTCCCTTCCCCCCTGCCCGTTACCTTGCCCCGTTATTGTTCCATATCCGCAATATGGTTTTCCAATCCTGCCGGTAGCCAGCACGATATTAATGCAACTCAGGACATTATCAACTCCTTTTGTGTGATGCTCAATTCCCCTCGCATGGAGCAGGAAACTGGTTTTTGCTTTTCCCCACCATTCGGCAGCTTTCTGAATTTTCTCCGCTTTTACGCCTGTAACCTTTTCAGCCCAGTCCAGAGTGTAATCCTTTACGGCATTTACAGCTTCGTTAAAGCCGCTGGTGTGATTTTGTATGAATTCTTTATCCAGCCAATTATTGTCAACAAGGATTTTCAGGATAGCTCCGAAGAGCGCTGAATCAGTACCGGGTAATACGGGCAAGTGAAGATCAGCCGTGCGGGCAATCGGTGTTATCCTCGGGTCTACAATTATAAGCCGCGCACCGTTATCCCGCGCCTGCCAAATGTAATGAGTAAGTGTAGGGAATGTTTCGCTCACATTTGATCCTGCGATTAAAATTACTTCAGCGTGTTCAAGGTCGCTCCAACTGTTTGAAATTCTGTCTATACCAAATGCTTTCTTGTTACCTGCGCCTGCGCTTACCATGCAAAGCCTGCCGTTGTAATCGAGATTGGCAGTTTTTAATGCAACTCGGGCAAACTTTCCAATCATGTAACTCTTCTCATTGGTAAGTGAAACACCTGACAACATACCGAATGCATTATTACCGTATTCGTTCTGTATTCTCTTGATTTCGCTTACAGTTTTTTCCATTGCATCGTCCCATTCAATGGGAAGAAATCCAACTCCCTCAACACGCTTCAAGGGATTCAATAGTCGGTCGGGGTGATTATTCTGTAAATATCTCTGTACACCCTTCGGGCAGAGGCGACCTTCGTTAAATGGAAATTCCATCCACGGTTCAAAACCTGTAACTTTATTATCCTTAACTTTTAGCTGAATGCCACATTGCATTCCGCAAAAGCAGCAGTGCGTTTTAACAATTTTATCCGGTTCAAAATTACCCTCAAATCCCTCTTTTGGTGTGTACGATTTGTGCGGTCCGAATTGTTCAATTATTTTATCTACAGATACAGGTAATTTTGCCATTAAAAAATTAATTAAATTAACCGAAAAATTTGCCCGATTCTTTTCTTGCCTTGTAATGCGCTTTGGCAAGAGCAGACCTCTTTCCCTCAGGTGATAGGTCAAGATGACTTCCACCGTTTTTTAAGGAAAAATCGAAACCGAGCTTTTTCGATACGTTTTTTAAATCTTCAATGTGAGTAATTGACGCAAATTCCTCTTTTGTATGAGGACATACAGCCATTCCCCGTTTCATGCCTTCGACTTTGTAAATATTTGCGCCAAGTTGTGCCAATCGTTGAAAAATGTGAAAGAATTTTCCAAAAGGTAACCAAATAAGGAACAGTATTACAGTTATTGCATGTGTTACAGACATGAATTGGTGCGTTCTACCTTGCAGGAAAGTATAGTCGTAAGTAATTCCGATTCCTGTAACTGAAATTGCTATTAGCAAAAACAACGGTAACCAATCACCTTCAAAAGTTTGGGTTGCAATCAGGCCACCATCTGTAAGTCTTCTTCTCAGCATGATGACAGCACCTATTGTAACAATGACAGAGCACCAGACCAATGCGTGAAAGGTTATTACTGCAATCGGTGTACCGAGCTCAAAACTTGTAACGACAAAACCAAAAAAGTGAGCGTTATAGGTTGAGATTGAATTCGGATCGAGTGTGAAATGAATCCATCCGAAAGTGAGAGGAATCGTAATTGCAAATGCTAAAACACAACCAACAGCAAGCATGAGGTGACCAAACCACCTGAGCTTCCCTCTGGGATAAATAAAACGTTGAAGTAAAATATTTCGCAAAAATAATTTTAAAGACCGGAGTGCGTAAGGGATGAAATTTTTACTAAACAGGAATTGCCAACTTCTATACCAATATAACCGGGTTGGCGGACGTTGTAACCAGACTGAATAGCGATAAGCAATTCCAAAAACCGCGAAGACTGTTCCGAATAGGTAAGCTACGAGCGCGGCATCGAAGTTCTGAAGATTCCGCGAACCCGCAATTACAATGGCAATAACAACAAAAATTGATACAGTTGCATTTACTAATGCTTGCCTGTTGAGTGTTTTTACTAACCGGTACATAAAAATACGAAACCTTTAAAACTTCAAAATTAACGATGTACTAAATTCAACCGGTTTCTTTGTTGTCTCAGGATTTACTTGGGAAATTATAAAAACTCACATTGAATTTTTAATTTCACAAATATATCAAGTTCACAGGTGCAAAATTCAGGGAATTTGTACATCCACAGATGCCTGATCATTTCGGTTGAATGAGCCAAAATAGTACATTTAGGTAATAACAACAAGGAACGCCGATTTCAATTGACTGGCATTCCTTAATTGCTACGGCAATTAAAAAAATACTCTTCAAAAAAGTATCGGATATCAGAAAAACAAATAATCTAAATTTTTAATTCCATTTGATGAAATATCGGTTGGGGGACAGGTTAGGAATGTTTTTGATCAATGAAAATATTTTAAAATAAACCTGATTGTATTTTCAGGTTGCGGATTTTGCAAATGCAATAATGTGACCATCCGGGTCGGCAACGTACCCAACGTAGTCACCCCAATCGCGGTAGCCAACTTCACTTACAACAATTGCGCCATTATTGACCGCATTCATCAAATCATCGTGCGGGTTGTCTGAGATTACGTAAAGTTCACATCTGGGAATTCCATTTCCCTTTGCAGGATGCGGTGTTTTATCTTTTAGAATCTTAACAATTCCCGAATTAGGCATTAAACCTAATCGCACCTTATCGGTTAGCATGAATTCCGTCATCCCGGGGACATCAAGGGATGGTCCTTTTCTTAAAATAGCAGAGTAAAATTTTGCGCTCCGACTTTGGTCAGAAACATAAAGTATTATTTCGAATTGTAAGTTGTTCATATTTTTATTCAATTTTGATATTGAGTACTTTTCAATACTGACACATATTGTCCGCAATTGCTACCTATCTCATTTTCACCGGTATCGCCGATGCTGACGAGCGTATCGAACCCGAAAAATCTGAATTTATCAACGAGCGACGAGACTGTGGATTTATTATCCGGATCAAGTTCGGTTTCAAGAGAATTATTCCGAGCGTTAATTGTTGGATTCAACGGTGTGAGCTTTATTATAAAAACTTCAGGTTGAAATATGCTTCGCAGGATTGCGGGTTCAATCGGGTAACCTTTCATGACAATGAAATTGAGGGTAATTTTTCTGTCGCCGGGATTAAAGAATCTCTCCCCGAACTCAGCAATTTCGGGAAAGCTCATTTTCTTAATCGGCATTAATGTGTCACGCTTTTGAACATCTGAAGTGTGAATCGAGAATTGCATTTGAAATTTTCCGTTCGCATACAAACGATTTTTTATGTCCAATAATTTTTCAAAAAAATCAGATGACACTTTCGGACCGATAGTTGAAACTGAGGGTATCAATCCGGGTGCAACGTAACGTTTGGGCAATTCTTCCAGCACGTCAAGTACCGCGGGATTGAAAGCAGGTTCACCCATCCGGGCAAATTGGATTTTAAACTTCTTAACCTGAATATTTCTGTCGGGATAAAACCTCATTACTGCATGGTCAATTTGTTCAAGCATATCGTCCAAATCAAGCTTCCCGCAATATTCCTGACCAGCGTCACACATCAGGCACTTGACCGGACAGCCGAACAAGCAGGATATAGTAATTACCCATTTCTCGTTCCTTGGCAGTGGAGGTTGGATTGATTCAGCAAATTCGACATTTCTGCCTCGAATGTTACCGATGAAAACTTTTGCGAGTTTTTCGTTTCCTATTTCTTTTACGATTTTCATTTTTTGATTTAAAAATTTTGAAATCTTCATTGCAGCTTTTAAACCATCTCCGGTTGCAATATGTACCTGCCGGTAATCGGCATTTATTACATCACCGGCATAGAAAATACCTTTACTTGATGCTTCATTTATTTCAGGGAGAACCGGGTCTCTTCCGACAGCAACCAAAATTAATTCAGATTTAAATGTAATACCTTCGCAGATAGTAAAGACAGCATCCCCTGATTCTGTGATTTCAATTATATTTTGATTTATCAAGTATGGAATACTCTCTGCTGCTGCCCGCTTCTGCAAAACTCCGAGGCACTTCGGTTGATGCCTCATTACAATGAATGGATTGTAACCTCTTGATTTTAAATTCAGTGCATAGTCAAATGCTACATCACCTCCGCCGATAACTAAAACCGATGTACAGTTTAAAGTTTCCGGCAAAGATGCAATTTCGTAGAACACTTTTTTACCGATAAGTTCCGCTTCTCCTTTTACCGATAACATTTTAGGCATAGTTCCGGAAGCAATCAATACTGCATACGATTTATAAGATTTAACTTCAGTAACAACGGAGTAAATATTTCCGGTGCTGGAAATTTTTTTTACTTCAGCATGTATCGGATTCAAGCCGGATGACCGGAGTTGGTTTTTAAAAACTTTGACAAGTTCAGTCCCGGTAATTCCGTTCGGAAAACCCAGATAGTTTTCAACCAGGTTAGAGTTCTTTAACAATCCGCCAATTGCGTTTTTTTCAATCAACATGACATTAAAGTTATCCCGCTTCAGTTGAACTGATGCAATTAACCCTGCCGGACCTGCGCCGATTATTATACAGTCATATATCATGTGGTGATTTCGTTTATAGTTACAGGTGACGCAAACCCATACATCAGATTTCTCAAACTGGCAACGTGCATTTCCTCATTGAATGCAGCAGTACAGTCAATCCCAATGAATACATCGAAATTGCGGACAAATGCGGAACGAGCAGTTGTTTCACAGCATAGATTTGTCAGCACACCGGTAATTACCAATTGTTTTACGTTCAAAGCATTGAGCGCTTCTTCAAGATTGGTTCGGTAAAATGAATCGTATGTATTTTTCCGGATGACTTTATGATTTGAATTTCGAAGGACTGATTCGGGAATTATGCTGTTGTACGAATTCTCGCTGACACTATTACCCCACCGGCGCAGTATAGGATCATCATCACCGGGTGCAACTGCGAAGTAAGTGAAAATTACAGGTAAATTCTTTTTATCGTAAAACGAAATGAGCCGATTAATATGGTTGACGATAATCTCTGAAGAGGGGACAAACGCGTGTGATTTTTCATCGAGAAAAAAGTTTTGCATATCAATTACGATCAGCGCTGAATCTATGACAGAAAATTTTTTAAACTTTTTGGAAAAACCTGAAAATTCTGTTTGCCAGAGTTTGATTTTTTCTATCGAGTTATCTCTGTTGAAATAATTTTCTTTTAACATATATACCTGTCGAAAGGTTTTTATATTACCTTTCGACGGGTGAAAATGAAAATACTAACAAACGATTGAAATGACATAAATCATATGAAGTAAAAGTCCGGAGAAAATTTATGTTAATGGAAAAATCCCTTGAGTATTTTGAATGAATTCAAAGATTCATTGCCGTCTATAAGTTTTATAAAATAAATTCCGTTAGACAAATTATTTAAATCAACAGTAAATTTTTCAAGTTTTCCCACATTTTGCTGCATTACAAGTTGACCAAGCGTATTGTAAACCTGTACGGAGAGACCATTATTTACTTTATCGAGTTCGACGTTAAACTTACCTGAAGTCATAGAGGGGAAATACTTAATCTGTGGCGGTACTGTATAAACCGGCGAACTAATCCCCACCGTTGACACACTATCGAGGTCATAATTTCTGAAATATCCGTAATTGAATTCAGTCAGAAAAAGCTCATTCGTTGTCATATCGTAGTATGATACCGGTAGCGCAGTTGTTTTGGTTTCGAAAAGAAATGTTTCATCAATATACGTATAAGCCGGCGGATTATTCATTAGTTTCAAAACTTTTACGGTATTTAAATTGTATTTCAGGCAATATAAAACTGAAAGATCATTTTTATACCCAATTAATGATAGGTCATCGTACGGAATGGTTGTCCGGGTATATGGAGCAGTCGGGTTTATTTGTACGTTTCCTAACCAGAATTTATTCAATACTTCGTCGTATTTTAACATATCGTGTTGCAGGTTTGTGCCGGAATTTGGCCAGGGGTTTACAGTGAACGTGGCTAAGTGTGCGTTCGTAATTGTGTTGTAGATGTGAACACGGTTAGTAGAATCGTTCTGAGCTACAATCAGACGGTTATCAACTGGTGAAACCGCAATTTGTAAAACACCGATAGCTTTACCCCCCGAATATACATACCCGGGAATTGAGATAACTGCATCTGAAGTTAGCGCCAGACCATCACCGACGATAATTTTTCCGTATTCCGGAAATGCTGCATAAATTTTATGCGAAAGTTTATCGTATGTCATTACACTAATTGCGTCAGTTCTGGCTTCATCAATTGCGAAAGTAAGCGTGCCTAATAAATCACAGGTTGTAGCATTAAAGACGGAAATACTGCTTTCAAAGTGGTTAAGAACGTACATACGGTTGATTGCGGAGTCAACAAGTACTACACTTGGCCACGAACCCGCAGTAAATTCGGTAGCCGTTTTAGTTTCTCTGTTGTATTTGATTAAATTACTTCCTCCTAGCCTTTGCACGAAGTAAATGTGACTTTTGTCCGGTGAAAGGGCAATGAAATCAAGCGACACGGCAACATCAACCGGATCACGCATTGGGAACGCACTCAGGTTCATAATATCAACGTACCCTGATGCCATATTCGGAATAACAAGTTTGTTACCCTTGAGATCAATCGCCATATTGTTCGGGGTTAAACCAATCTTTGCCGAATCGAGAGTATGAAAGCCGAAGGAATACTTGTACAATCTCCCCCAATCGCCGTGTTCACCATTACTGTCATAATATACATTGGAGAGAATAATCAGATCTTCGTTGTTGTGGTTCAGGAGAATCTTCTTCATTTCAAGTGTCGAATTATAAGTATCAATAATTTCTTTTGTGGTAAGATTAGCTTTAACAATTCTGGTTTTTCCCATCAAATATAAACTGTTTCTTGGGATGTCAATTTCAAGGTAACCCAAGGGTTCGGATGATGAAATGCTGTGCGTACTTTCAACAGTTTTCGTGGCAACGTTAATTACCTTTATAACTACACTTCCCGACATCAGATTTCGCGAACAAACTATTAACTTGTTCGATGTTGGAATATATTTCACTCCACCAAGGGGAATGCCGGTAGGAATCGAATCAATCAGATTGAGGTTATTACCATCAAAAATTTTTATTTTAGTACCGTCCACAGAATAAATCAAATTTGATGATACATTAAAATCTATACCTCCTACACCCGCCGAACTATAATTGTAATAACCGGTTGTTGTATTTGTCAACGGGTTTACAAGATATGCCTTTGTTGTAATTTCATCTTTTGAATCTAATACGAGCAGAAATCCATTTGCAGGATTAACCTCAAGATTGACGAGAGTATATCCGAAAGGGTTGGTTACACCGCCAATTTCCTTTCGTAGATCAAGATTGATAACACTGATATTGTCAGTCTGCAGGCTGTTAATATACGCTACCCTTCTGGCTGTATCAACGGCAACACCGTACATTTTCAGAGTATTTAGAAACGGTTTGTTTAAAAGAGTTTGCTTAAAGTTTGCAGAATCTTTCATGAAGTAACCTGTTTGTGAAGATACCGGCAAACTGAAACACGCAATAATAAACGAAACTAAAATTGTTCTTTTCATTTTAATTGATTTTTGTTTTTAAAAAATTTGTTTGCTAATTATCAGTTTGTAAGCAATGCTCAGGTATTTTAAAAATCAATGTTGGTATCAGTACAATCAGGCTATACTAAAGATTAGTTAAAGAAAAATTTCTATCTGCCGAAACAATAAAACCAAATTCTTCTAAGTTTGCATTTCAACGAAAATTTTGGCTTCACATTGTATTGATACTTTTTCATGATGTTTGAAATGTCATTTCAAATCCTATGACAATACGAGTAGGGTGAAAGGTTTAAAACAAATTTAAAAATGCTCAGAAGAATTTTATATCACGTCGTGAAAAAATGAATAGGGGATTTGTTTTACAGTTTAAAAATGAAGCTTGGAAAGTAGTGTGCACTGAAATTATTTTGCGGTTGCGACTAATTTCTTTTATATGTTAACTGTAAATGTTTAGATGTGATTAAAAGAATTCTGTAAAAGATAATTTCACTACAGATAAAAAATCTGTCCGGATAAATTTTCTCTTTCATAAAGAGTGACAACTCAGTTGACGCTCTCCGTATAATTATTCCATTTATGATTTAGCCACAGTAAAATCGGTAATTCAAATGCAACAAACCCGTCAACGAAGATCATAAGAAAATTGTACTCTGCAAAGTTATCAAAAGCTACTGAATGATATACATGCCCTGCGGCAGCGCCGAGCATGAACAGTGCCCACCCGATACCGGTTGCAATGCGAAATCCCTTCTTAAACCAGATTGATAAAAAGCCAAGCACTCCCCAGGCACCATCGTGGATACCTACTTCAAACTGAAAGGGACTGCCCGTTGCCCATCCGATGCTCTGCGCTGTAGTATCAGCAAAGAATACGTGTGGTATAAATCCAAATATAAAGCCGATAACACCGACCTGGAAAACCAATGCATAGACTAAAATTATTTCTATCACTCTGCCCCTTGTTCGGGGTTGCGAACTGATTGCGAGATGAATTCCGGCGAGGGCGAAAGATAAGACAATACTTATAATTCCTGTCATTGTGAATTGTTTAATTTGTATAATATAATTAGTCCGTCAATACATTTGCAATGACTTATGTTGCAGAAGTACACAAATAATAATTTAATGATAATATATTCATGAGTGCATTTTTTTGAGGATTAATTTTTTTACAACATTGATTGCGTTAAGTCATTTTTGTTGTTCATGGAAAGTACTAACTTTGTCAGTAAAAGAAGAACTTGAGATACAACATTACATTGAAAGTATTTTTCACATTGCTCTCTTGCATATTCGTAAGTTGTTCTTCCGATACGCCAACAGAACCTGAGGAGCCGGGATCACCATTCAACTTAATCTTTAATGTTGAAAACGGTGCATTGAAATTTGAGGTATGGAGCGCTACAGCAAATGAACTCAAATATGGTTATAACGAAATCGGGTTCAAGGTATTCAATAACGGGGTAGAACAAAAAAACGGATACGTAATATTCAACCCGATCATGTACCATGGGATAGGTGGTCCGAGCCATGCGATGCCGGTTAGAGATAAATTTTTATACAACAATGAAACAGGTTTATTTCATGGCTATGTAGTATTTCTGATGTACGATACAACTGCATTCTTCGCAGTGGATTACAATTACAATAATTCTTTTTTCATTGATTCGGTTGTTTTTCAGATTGGTTTTAATGAGAGGTCGCAGATAAAGGTATGGGATAATTTTGTGACGGAAAAAACGTACGTTCTGACATTATTGTCGCCGCTTTCGCCAGGTAAAGGTCAACACGATTTTGAGCTTATGCTTCACTCAACTGACGATATGATGTCTTATGAAGAAGTTAATAACGCGGAGATGTTCATTGAACCTAAACACTCTTCGGGGGCAGGTTCGGTGAACAACTTAAACCCGGTGAGCACCGGTGGGGCAAAATATCTCGGAAGAATTAATCTCGATAAAACCGGGTTGTGGCAGATAACAGATTCTATTAGTTATAACGGTTTGACATTAACAAAAACTCCTCCACCAAAATTCACATTCAATATTAATTAAATTTTCAATTAAAATGAACCCGACACATGTACACCTGCTCGTTAATCATTTCTCATTGCTAATTCCTGTAATCGGTTTGGCAATTTTAATTTCAGGATTTATCTTTAAATCTGAAGTTGTGAAACAAACTGCCCTTGCGCTATTCATTGCAGGAGCGATCTTAACTTTACCTGCAAAAATAAGCGGTGAAAATGCCGAAGACGAAGTTGAAAAAATTCCCGAAATTGAGCATACATTTGTAGAGGAACATGAAGACGCAGCAAAGAGATTTGCAATATTTTCTTATATCCTCGGAGCAATTTCCTTAATTGGATTTTGGGCTTCAAAAAAACAAAAAACATTCGCTAATATTATTGCGCTTATAGTGATTTTGTTTTCGTTCGTTGTATTATATATGGGTTGGGTTGCAGGTAATACCGGAGGTGAAATCAGACATCCGGAAATCCGAAGCGGCAGTGTTCAGCTTTTCTTAAATGAAAATAATCTTTCTTGAGAAAAGCTCTTATAAGTGTTTAGAAAAATTAACTGCCGGAGAGATAAGGGTGGATATGATTTGTTTTCTGTTACGAAAAAAGGAGTGTTTTGAGAAACACTCCTTTTTAATTCACTTTCTTATTTAAATTTACTTGATCAATACCATCCTCTTGGTTGAGTTGAAAATTGGTGCTGAACCTTGATCTGAAACGGTTAAGCGGTAGAAGTAAATCCCGCTTGCGAACCTGCTTCCATCAAATTCTATTTTATATGTACCCGGAATCATGGATTGATTAACAACAACGGATACTTCGCGGCCGAGCAAATCGTACACGCTAAGATTTACGTGACCGCTCTTCGGGATTGAGAATTCAAAATTGGTTTTTGGATTAAACGGGTTCGGGTAATTCTGCGATAGCGAATAACCTTCCGCAATTTCGGAAATATTTTTTACACTAACTATTTCGTAAAAAGATATTTTTGCGATTGTCTCAACTTCTGCCAAGCCTGCTACACTCTGACCCATGATTTGTCCGGTGAAGTTATTAACTACGACCTTAACTTCATCAACTTTTACTAACGAGTCGAGTTCAATCTCAGTCCCTTCAGTGCTTAATGGTCCGATTGACGGAATGTGTCCGACTTGTTGTCCATTGTAAAACATGAATACATCGCAGTCGGTAACCTGAATGTTAGTCCCGGCTGATGCGTTGGGTATAATATTGTACAGAACAAATTTTTCAACATCAATCGGAATATCCCATTTCAGTTTAACCCATTCGTTGTTTGAGCCGTTGGCAATCCAGTTTACTGTCGGATCTTCATTTCTTGCTTTTCTGTCTTTAACCTTTGAGCCGGGGAATTGGGTGGAATCATTGATTACTTTAAATGAACTTTGTTCCACGGTTGCGGAAGTAGAGATATTGAAAAACTGTGCACTGTAACTATTATTTGGAACCTTTATCAAAGAGTGTCCGACGTGGCATCCGACACACTGAGTACCTGTACCGGATCTACCGTAATTTAATCCCATGAGTTGAGTATAGTGTCCGTTTGGGGAACCTATAATATTTCCATCTTCATCTACTACTTGGTCGAACGCCGGGACATCACCCGGAATTTCAGGTATCCAGAAACCACCGCTGTACTGCACTGGTTCATTAAGATAAAGTATTGCAGTATCTTTGCCATCGGGGTCAGTGCGTTGGAAATTTAAAAACAGTTTAATACGCGCATTTCTTGTAATTTGTGGCGCATCCGGTATCGGGAAATCAACCGGACCATTGAAAAAGATATTTTCGCAATCAAATCTTACAGCCCCGTTCTTAAAGTAACTTGAAGGCTCAATAGTTGGTGGCAGCTCGTCAATTATCTCGGTGAAAACGTCCGGGATAATGGGTGGAACCGGCCTCGCCTGAAGTAACGAAGCATTTAGATCCATCATCCCTGGAATGTTGAAGACGGATTGCATATTGCTGCCATCCTGTTCAATAACGTAGATACCATAATCCTGAAATTCAACCTGATTAGCTGCAGAGAACAGAACTCGATCATCCGGCAGTATATATGGATCAGTTGCGAAGGGCGGATTCATTATACCCCATTCTTCAGGAAAGCCGTTATAGCTCTGCATATTATCCATATTCACGCCAGCAATGTAAGTTTGATCACTTGCGCCTTTGTTGAACCACCTGATTCCCGGACTTCCGGAGGTTGTGCTCATTGAGGTAGCCGGGAAAAATACACCGAACAATCGTTCTTTTGAAGCCACCGGTTTGTAGTTGTGCATTCCGATTCGGCTGAAAGGATAACCTGCGTATAACCCCATACGGGTACCATCTGGATTAATCGTTGCCGCTGTCCACATATCACCTTTATCCTGAGAGAGCGCAAGATTGGGATCTCTTGTAATTCCGTTCCATGTTTGATTTGAGGGAAGATCAATATTTAACCACCATCTGGAAAAAATTATTTTCCCGGTTTGGGGATCTATTGAAGGTTGTTCCGCGCCATTCCTCTCAGTCGTAATCCTGTGCAGATAGGTCCCGTCTGAATTAATCACGTATAAATTGGTCGTCGGTGTTCCGTAAAATGAAAGCGAAGGCGACCTCGTGCTTGCAAAGCAAATTCTGCCGTCCGGTAGATAACACGGATCAATATCGTGATACTTTGTAAATTTTACTGCAGCGGCGCCGAATTGCGACAGGGATATAGTTCTGTCCGTAAATGTAATTTGTCTGAAGTTAGTACCATCGGAATTAATTTCATATATCCTCCAGCAACTATCCCTGTGCTCAATTCCTGCGAAAACTATTTTTGTCCCATCCCAGCTTACGGTAGGATCGGAGACATCAATTAACCGCGTCCCGTTAAAATTAATAGTGCTGTCAACAAGCGTTAAAAGATTTCCGTTGGATTGGCGCACAATTAGTTTGCCACCTACAACTGCGAATCGTGCATAAGGTCCGACTCCGGGAAGCAAGGTCATTTGTTGATAGTGTTGACTACCGCCGGTCGTCATATTTCTCGATACGAAAACTATATCACCGATACTTTGTGCATAGGAGAATGTTCCGAAACATAGTACAGCAATTATAGAGTTAACGATAGTTTTTGCACTAACAAAATTTTTGATGAACTTCGTGTTCATTTTAATAACATCATTTTACGTGTTTCAGAAAAGCCATCTGTGATGAATTTGCAAAAATAGACACCTGATTGATATGAACCGCCGTCAAACGTAATTTCATGGGTACCTGCCGGCATAAGTTTATCAACTAAAACTTCAAGTTGTCTGCCAAGAACATCGAATACGATAACTTTCAAGTTCGAATTGGCGGGAAGTGAGACTTTAAATTTCGTAACCGGATTGAACGGGTTCGGATAATTCTGTGAAACAGAAAAATCTTCCGGGACGCTTGTGGATATTACTGATGAATTAGTAATAACCGAATAAGTAATATTCAGTTTATAAACACCGCCGCCTTTTTGGCTAAGTAAATTAGCTTTATCAAAGAAGTACATACCGGCTTCAGGTGAACTGCCAACGGACGTCTGCTTGAAAGTTTCACCTCTATCAGTACTTATATAAACGCTTGAGCCATAAACACCGTAAGCGAATGCTGTCGGGTCGTCTTTAGCAATATCTGCCGCCCAGGCGCCGGTTGTTGTTGCAACCTGTGTTTTATTTTCCCATAAATCATTAGTTCTCCAGATACCACCCGAACTCCAGCAGGTGTGGAATGAAAGTGTTGTATCAATATTGGACACGACAGTGAAGGGAATTTCAGACCCTGAAACAGAATTTTCAAGAGTCCAGTTCAAACCTCCGTTTGTAGTTTTGAATAGCTCTCCCGGCGGATTTCCTGTAACTCCGTCACCACTGAATATTATATCTGGATTATTGTACGGAATAGTAATGTTGTCCGGACTTCTGAAAACTTTAGTTCCGATCGATTCCCATGTCAAACCAAAATCTGTTGATTTCAAAAGTTTGCTGTTATCAGGATTAAGGTAAACCCTGTCCGGATCGTTCCAATCTAACATCATGGGCATACCGTAGTTCGTCAGAGCTCCTGGACCCCAGGTAACAGTCCATGTCTGTCCATAATTTGTACTTCTCACCACCCGACCACTACTTTCATCCATTGAAGCAATCCAGTAATTTGAATCTGCAGGCGATACGAAGAATGTATGTGCTCTGCTTCCGTATGAAATAGTAGAAACTTGTTGCCAGGTATTTCCTTTATCGAAACTTCGGAATACTTTTTTCCCCATTGCAATGAACAGCCCGTTTTTATTGAACGGATGATAACAGAATCCGTTACCTATATTTCCCGATGCCGACTGCTTTTGAGACCACGTATAACTAATGGTAGTACCTGTTGGGAACTTCCAGTTTACGCCACCGTCAGTTGTTCTCAGAATTGCATTATTAAGTGAGCTTACAGCCCAGCCGTTATTTGCATCGGAGAAATGTATATCAACGAGATTTGCCATCATGGGGTTAGCCTGAAATGTAAATGAGGCTCCGCCATCGTCTGATTTTCTGATGAATCCACCACCACCGCAGGAATAGAAGGTATTTTCATCAAACATTTGTACCGAATACACTTCTGATTTTGAAAGCGACCTGTAATCAATCGTCGTCCAGCTTGCACCATTGTCGGTTGACTTAATAATGAATCCATCTTCTGCAGTACAGATGATTGTATTGGATTTTTTATCAACTGATAAAAGGTCAACGGTAGTTGGAGTTGTAATTTCGTTCCAATCCGTACCGTTGTAAATTAATACTTTCCCGTCTGAACCACATATTACACCGCTGGTAGTGCTTGTCATTTTAATCGAGTTCAGATCGTTATTCAAATTTGAATTATACGGTACCCAGTTTGCTCCGCCGTCGGTTGATTGAAGAATTCTTCCACTTTCGCCGACAATCCAACCATTATTCTCATCTATAAAGTAAATTTCGTTCAGATCTTGCGAGCCGAGATTAGCATTGTTCCAGTCCATGCCGGAATTTAAACTGAAGAAATAACTACCATTGTCGCCTACTATCCAGATTGACTGGTTTAGTATGAAAACGGAATTTAAATCTTCTGTCCCCTGTGAACGCATTCCCCAGGTAGCGCCACCGGTATTGGAATAAAAAATGAGACCGTCATTACCTACAGCCCAAACGGAAGAGCCATCAGTTGAATAAATTGAATTGAATCCGTCTGCAAATCCAATGCCGGAAAATACTAAAGAAATTGTAAATGCAAGTAAAAAAGATTTTAGGATTTTCATTTTTGTTTTTTGGTAATATTAGTTTTGAACAGTTTTAAAAATTGATTATCGGGTTAACAGATTTTACTTAATTAAGATTTTTAATTCAGCGGGAAAAAAGTGGTAAATAAAATATGGTTGAAACCGCTCCTCCCGTTGGATTGAAATAGTTGCATTGTTCCTCCCCCAGGTGATAATTGAGCTCTTTGCTTTCGATTGAATTTTCTGAATTGATGAATGAAAATTAAATGAAAAATTGGTTACATACAAGGATTATCAAAGCTATCAACTTAAAAAAAATCGGTATGTACTTTTCCTGAAATATCTCAAAAGACACCAATAACTTTGATAACTCTTGTTCAATCTGACAAGCCCGGACGAATTACTACATCATGGATACCTTTCTGAACTGAATTGACGTTTAGTATTTGAGCCGACTTCAATTTCTATGATCTCAAAAATCATGGAAAATGGAACTGGATTGTATGAAAGCTACTTTTGGTTTAACTTTGCACCTATATCTGGGGAGATATTACAATAAAAAAACCACTCACATTTCTCATTCTATTCGTGATGTTGGTTGCAACCGCATCGTTTGCAAACGATACGATTTCGGTTGTAACCTATAATCTATTATTCTACGATGAAATCCCGCAAAGCAGGGATACGAACTTCCGGAAAACGATTCTTTATATTCAACCCGATGTGCTGGTAGTTCAGGAGATCGGTTCACAGGCGAATGTGGATAATTTTCTCACGAATGTTTTGAATTATTACACTCCAGGATTATATACTTCAGCACAATTTTATAACACGAGCAATCTGAATGTTGCAATGTTTTATAAACCTGCATTGTTCGATTTATTGAATGTCGTCGCGATTCCAACTTATCCGCGTGATATCATGAAATACAGATTACTGCATTTAAAGTCAGGACAGGTATTCGATGTTTTCGGTTTACATCTGAAAGCCGGGAATTCTTCCGCAAACATGAACGACCGAAATAACGAAGCGTTGCAATTGAGGGCGTACACTAATCAATATCCGGTTAATTTTAATTACATTGTTTGCGGTGATTTCAATTTTTACGGAGACTTCGAACCTGCATATCAGACGCTTTTATTGAATAACGGCAGCGACATCGGGAATTTTAAAGACCATTTAAATTTATCCGGAACCTGGAGCAATTACGAGTACCGGTTTCATCATTCGCAGTCAACGAGAACCCGTTCATTTGGAGGAGGTGCCACAGGCGGATGTGACGACAGGTTCGATTTTTTCTTGTTCTCGCCGGCTGTCGTTAACGAGGGCGGGATGACGTATGTTCAGGGTTCGTCGGTTCCGATTGGAAATGACGGAAATCATTACAATGATTCCATTAATGAGAGACCTGTTACTGCTGTACCCGATTCAATTGCAGACGCGCTACATTACGCATCTGACCATTTACCGGTAATTTCCAAATACGTGATGGTAAGTTCAGTGAGCATTTCAAATAGCGGAACTTCATTTATTTCAGATTTTAAACTTACTTCGGTTTATCCGAATCCATTCAATTACCGTGTGAATTTCAGCCTGAACGTTTCAGTTGTGGATGAATATTACATTTCAATTTATGATGTAAACGGCAGGGAAGTAGCACAGATTGGCAAACAGTATCTGACCCCCGGAAATTACAAATACTATTTTGACGGCAATGAACTCTCATCGGGTAATTATTTCCTCAGAGTGCGGAATTCCTCAGAACAAATTATCCGCCGGATTGTGCTTGTGAAATGATTTCATGATAAAATTAATAATAGATTTTGAGAATTATTTCATTACTTCGGCTGATTAAAATGCTATTGTGATTATCCTGTCATTGGACCTCATTTTTTCTTTCGTTTGTTTTCAAATTCAATTTTCAAGTTGTAATAAACAGCCTCCCAATATTCTGCACCATAATCAACAAATATTTCCGATCCGGCAGGTATGTTTTTCGTTGCAACTATAAAGACCTTATCCTTTTCAATGTTGTAAACTGAGTTGTTCTTTAATCCCTTTATCCGGGAAAGTCCCTTGGCATCATTGGCGTATCGTCCGTAATTCCTGACAGCCCTGTATGCGTCAATGCAAAGTTTATTTGAAATAAAAAATACATAACCGTCTTTATTATACTGTGCTCGTTTTTTTGCTTCCTTCCAGGTTATTTTCTCACCTTTATATTCGGCAACCTTCATCCCTTTCTTAATATCCTTCTTCGTGAATAACCCCTTTCCGGCATTGGTTAACTGTGATTTTTTTATTTCAAGTGAATTCATTTTTTTGAACAATTTTTTTTAAAATTAAGTAAAGTTTGCATCCAATATAATTTTTATAAGTTTTTAAAATAATTACTAATGATTGTGCGGTCAACTGAAGTTAATCAAGTGCAAATTGTCCATTTCTAAACCTGAAATTAGCCGGATGAATTATCAATGAAATTGAACGTTGGAAAATCCGGAGAGGCATTGCACCGGTCAGCGGATTTATAAAATTTATCCGGAAATTATCTTGTGAAATATCTGACAGCCGTATAAACAAAAGTATTTCAGGTGATGATTTAATTAAATAGGGTATTCACTGAAAACGGCAATGTGATTGAATTTAAGCTTTTCGAGTTACCGATTAAACTTCCACCCGCGAAACCGGGAATAGTCAAAGAGATTCAAGGTAGCTCATAAACTTTTTGATTGCCTGCCCTCTGTGAGAAATTTCATTTTTTTCGTTTTCAGTTAATTCTGCAAAGGTTTTGACAAAACCTTTAGGCACAAATACCGGATCGTAACCGAATCCTCCATAGCCAAGTTTCTGTGTGATGACTTTACCCTCAATCATTCCTTCGAAGAATTTGTAATTGTTCTCGTTCTCAAGGTAACAGATTACAGTTTTAAAATATGCATTCGAAAAATCCAGATTTCGGAGTTTAAGTTCAGCGATTAATTTATCACAGTTGATTTCATACGTTGCGTTTTTGCCGGCAAACCTTGCCGAGTAAACTCCTGGATTACCGTTCAGCGCATCAACAAATAATCCGGTATCATCGGCAATAACAGTCATACCCGTAGAAAGATGGTACGCTTTTGCTTTTAACAAAGCGTTCTCTTCGAGTGTTGAACCTGTTTCGGGTATTTCGGATATTGATGGGAAATCTGAAAGCGAAAAAACTTCCGCGTTAAATTTTTTCAGGAGTGATTTAATCTCCCTTATTTTATGTGAATTAGACGATGCAATAAGGACTTTCAAAGTTCATAGATATTTTGTTAAAACAAATGTTCGGTATGCAGCGGAATTCATTCGTTCAGTGGCTGCTCTTTATATTGCAGTTCATACAGCTTGTAGTAAAGCCCGTTGTTTGAAAGTAATTCCTGATGTGTCCCAATTTCCTTAACTTCACCCTTGTGCATCACGATTATTTTATCGCACTTCTGAATTGTGGATAAACGATGTGCAATAATAATGGATGTTCTTCCTTTGATGAGTTCTTCGATTGCATGTTGAATTAAAATTTCCGTGTGTGTATCAACGCTTGAAGTTGCTTCATCAAGTATAAGAATTTTAGGGTTATATACGAGTGCGCGGGCAAAAGAAATTAATTGGCGCTGACCCACCGAAAGCGAAGATCCGCGCTCATTTACCTTGTGGTTAAGTTTATCGGGGAGTGAATTTATAAATTCCTCTAGCCCGGAATTCCTGATTGCCTCCCAGATTTGGTTGTCGGTAATTTTTTCATTTCCGAGGGTAATGTTAGATCTGATTGTACCGGAAAAGAGGAATACATCCTGAAGCACGATTGCTGTATGGTCGCGTAAATTCTCACGAGTCAGGTTCCGGATATCTATACCATCGAGAAGTATTTCACCCTTATTTACGTCATAAAATCTTTCAAGCAGGTTTATTACGGTTGATTTACCTGCGCCGGTCGCCCCGACAAACGCTACCTTCTCACCCGGATTAATTTTGAAGTTGATATTTTTTAATACGTCTTCATTGTCGTTATAAGAAAACCAGACATCGTTGAACTCGATCTTACCTTTTACGTTATGGAGTGTTATCGGATGTTCGGGATCTTTTATCGGTGACTTAGTATCAAGTACTTCAAAGATTCTTTCACTTGAAGCCATCGCCTGTTGGAGAATATTATATTTCTCAGAAAGGTCGCGGATCGGTCTGAAGAACATCTCAGAATACTGAATGAACGCTATGAGTACGCCGACTGAAATCACTTCCTGAATTGCCTGACCACCACCGTACCAGATTATCAGCCCGGTTGATATTGCGCCGATAAGTTCAACAGTGGGAAAGAAAATTGCGTAGTAAAATATGCTCTTCTTATTTTGCTCCGTATGTGACCTGTTAATTTCCTCGAACTCTTTGATGGTCCGATTTTCCTTGTTAAAATACTGAACAATTGATATTCCGACGATGTGTTCCTGTATGTATGCATTAAGTTTTGAAACCAAAATTCTTATTCTACGGTAAGACTCGCGGACTTTCCTCCGGAATATTATCGTTGCATAAATCAGAATCGGCAAAACGGAAAGTGTCACAAGCGTCAGTTCAACATCAAGCATAAACATAAAAGTCATAATCCATACGATTGTAAAAATGTCACCGAATGCTGTTACAATACCGGAAGAGAAAACCTCGAATAGCACTTCAACGTCCGAAGTTACCCGCGTTACAAGTCTGCCAATCGGAGAATTGTCGAAGAATTTTAAATTGAGGGAATTAATGTGATCGAATATATTTTTCCTTAAATCAAAAATGATATACTGTCCTATCCAGCTTGTTAGATATGTCATTGCGTATTGCACTAACCCCTGCACTACAAGAGTACCGAGTAGAATTACAATAATTAACTGCAGACCCGGTATATCACCGTTGGCAATTTTTTCATCAATCGCAATTGGAGTGAGGCTCGGTCTGAATGCTGCGAGCGCCGAAATGGTAATCGTAAGAAAAGTTGCTAGCAGAATATATTTTGCATATGGCTTGAAGTAAGTTAACAACCGCCGCATCAGTCGTTTGTCAATTGGTTTATTTAAAGCTTCGTCTTCTGTTCTGGTCATAATTACAGTTTGCTAATTTGTTCCTCTAAAAGTTGCTTTTGATATATATCGAAATAGATACCTTTCATTGCGAGAAGCTCATTGTGCGTTCCTTCTTCGGCAATCATACCTTTTCTAAGTACTATAATATTGTTTGCATTTTTGATTGTAGAAATACGGTGTGAAATTATAATACTTGTCCTGTCCTTCATTATAGATTTTAATGCGGAGAGGATTTCCTCTTCAGTGTTGGTATCCACAGCGGAAAGTGAATCATCGAGAATCAGGATTTTCGGTTGTTTGTATATTGCCCTGGCAATTGAAGTACGTTGTTTTTGTCCACCCGATAGCGTAATACCCCTTTCGCCAAGAATTGTATCAAATTGTCTCGGAAATTCTGCAACATCTTTGTAAAGTCCCGCTTGCTTTGAACTTTCAATCATAAGCAAATCGTCAATTACGTCCGATGAATATGCAATATTTTTACCGATTGAAGTTGAGAACAGAAATGATTCCTGCGGAACAATGCCAATTGAATTTCTAAGCACATTAATCGGAATAATATTCAGCGGATATCCGTCGAGGGTAATTTGTCCGCTTGTCGGATCGAATACCCGCGGTAAAAGGTTAACCAGCGTGGTTTTTCCGCTTCCGGTTGCACCGATTATACCAAGCACCGTTCCTTTATGAATTTTCAGATTAACATTCTTCAGTACGAAGTTTTCAGACCCTGGGTACTTGAACGAAACATTCTTAAATAAAATCTCACCTTCGATATCGCGTTCTTTAATGTTGTGATTGGTATGTTTCCCGTCGGCAATTTCCGGTTCAATATCAGTAATATCTTTAAACCTTTTCATTGAAGGTGCAGCTCTTTGAATGAGGTTAATAATCCAACCGAATGCAATCATTGGCCATGTGAGTTGCCCGAGATATATTATGTATTCGCCAATGTTCCCGATTGTCATGTTGCCTTCCATTACCTGAACACCACCAAAATAAAGTACGAGGATAATAGACAACCCGGTTAAAAGAAACATCATCGGAAATGAGAACGCCTGAACCTTTGCAAGTTTTAAACTTTTATGGAAGAAGTCGCGCGATTTTTTATCGAACTCAAGGTTTTCATATTGCTCGCGCATGAACGATTTAATTACCCTGATTCCCGAGAAGGTCTCCTGGGCTTTTGTAGTAAGGTCGGATAAAGATTCCTGCACTTTAAGCGACCGGTTATAAGTAAGGCGGCCGATTAAATAAACCGCAAGCGAAATGACCGGCAACGGCGCTAGTGCAATTATGGTTACTTTTACGTTTATATTAAACAGGATATATAATGTGATAATGAGCCGGGTGAAAGTTTGCATGGAATACATTATCCCCGGACCGAGAAAATTCCGGATGTTATTAATGTCGCTGATTGCATGATTCATCAGGTCTCCAGTTGTTCTGGAATTATAGAAACTTTTCGGTAATCGTTGCAGGTGCGAAAAGAAATCGTATCTGAGGTCGTTTTCAATTTCTCTTGAAACGACGATAATATTCTGTCGCGTTAGGAAAAGGAAAGTCCCACCTACTAACACCAGACCGACCGCAATTAAAGCATAGTTTAAAATCACAGAAGTCTCCGCGCCGTTTGAGATTGCGTCTATCGCATCACCGATTACCAAAGGCTGGTACGCCATTGCGGTAATGTGTAAAACTATTATGATGTAACCTAAGAATAACCGATTCCGGTATTTTGACAGGTAAGGTTTAAGCGCAAGGAGTGAATTCATAAAATTAGAAAAATGTACCTTGTTTTGTTTTTGCCCGTGAATAAAACTAAAATCAAATTTACGGATTTAAAGTTCAAAAAGTTTTACAATCCTTCAAATTAAGTAAGACTTGATGTTATACTACAAATCAAATATTTTATTGTACTCATTTTTTATTATCTAAAATTCACATCAATGAAAAGAACTTTATTGGCTTTCCTGATTTCTTCATTTTTATTTTCCCCCGCACTTTTTTCTCAAACTGACGATGAATCCGTCCCTCCCGGAGATTCGGTTATTTACGAAACCGATGAAGTCGTGATTACTGGTACAAGGACTTACAAACGTATTATTGACATTCCTTATTCGGTAGTCAGAATTGATCAGTCACAATACAAATTTGACAGGCGGTCAGCCGTACAGGATGTATTGGGGTCCGTTCCGGGGTTATTTCTTCAGTCAAGATACGGAAATCACGATACGAGAATTTCAATTCGCGGTTTCGGTAGTCGTTCAAATACAGGCATCAGAGGGGTCAGGATTCTGCTCGATGGTATTCCGGAATCTGAACCGGACGGTCAAACGAGGATTGAAGCAATTGACTTTTACTCAATCGGTTCCATTGAGGTTGTAAAAGGAAACTCTTCGTCGCTGTACACTAACGCGCCCGGTGGTGTAATCAATTTCATAAACGACATCACCTTCCCGAGAACTTTCCTGAGTACTTTCAATTATTTCGGGTCATTTGACCTGCGTGAAAACGGTCTTAAAGCGGGTATCCGTAGCGATAAATATGCGTTCCTCGGGACGTATAAGTACCACCACTTCAAAGGCTACAGGGAACACAGCGAAGATTTCTGGCATGTACTAAATATGGTGCTAGAATCAAATCCCGGCGATAATTCACGGCTCACGTTACTTGGTTATTTCGCCGACGGACTTATTCGTCTTCCGGGTTCGCTGACTAAGGAACAATTCGATCAGAATCCGTTGCAGCCGAATCCACGCGATGTATCAAGAGATGCAAAGCGAATTTCAAGAAAAGGTCGTGTAGCTCTGAGATTCAATAAATACCTTGATGAAGACGAAAAAAACGAAATTGAATTTACCGCCTACGGAACCATTAAATATTTTGAGCGAACAGCAGCCACCTACAGGATTATGAACCGTTACGGTTTAGGTGCAACCGGAAGATGGATAAATAAATCCGTTCTGTTCGGTCAGGATAATGAATTTTCAATTGGCGGAGATTACTTTTATCAGTCCGGACCGATTGAGAATTATCAGAACCTGAACGGAAAAAGGAGCGATAATTTATTGTATTTAACCGATGAAACAATTGGGAACACCGGCTTTTATTATCAGAATTATTTCAATTTGATTCCGGGAAAACTTGACTTTCTCGCTACGGGTAGATACGACAGGGTTTTGTTCGACCAGAAAAATATGTTGCTTGAAGTTCAAAGCAGGCAAAGAGTTTTCGATGCATTCACTCCGAAATTTGCATTGAACTACAAATTCACGCCGTATATCGCTGCATATACTTCTTATGGATTTAGTTTCGATGCCCCGGCAGGTAACGAAATGGATAATTATCCGCTGAGTTCTGATCCGGTCGGTTTGTTGAACCCTGACCTCAAAAGTCAAAGCTCTAAGAATTTCGAATTAGGTATAAAAGGTAATCTCGTTTACAGAGGTACAAAATTCTTCAACAACTTGCTTTTTGAAGCTACATTCTTTAAAAGTGTTATTGATGATGAGATAGTTCCGTTTGAAGTGCTCGGAGAGGTTTACTTTAGAAATGCAGCGAAGACTAACCGTTTGGGTTTCGAACTCGGGCTTGGTACGGAAATTTATAACGGTTTAAGGTTCAAAAGCGCTTATACATACTCACACTTTGTTTACGATGAATACATAGCCCGTACGATTGAATACGATTCAAACAGCAATCTGGTATTTATTGACAGGGATTTTGCAGGCAACTTTGCGCCAAGCGTTCCGGAACACAATTTTGCCGCGTCGCTTTCCTATGATTACCCGGTTTCTGAAGGTATTACTATATTCCTGAAAGGCGGTGTTAACGGCGTATCGGGATTGTGGGTTGATGACCAGAATACAGCAAAGACTGACGGGTATTTTTTGGTCAACACTATCGTTGGTTTAGACATTGTGAAGGGAAACTTTAATCTGATGTTTAACGGCGGATTGTATAATGTATTCGATAAATCCTACGTAGGGTTTGTGAATATTAACTCGGCGAGAAAGGAATTTTATGAAGCTGGTGAACCGAGAAATTATTTTGCCGGACTCAATATCGGATATACTTTCAGGTAGAGAATGAAATTTATTGGTGTCTGAAAGTGTTATGCTTTAAACACTAATCAATAAAAATTTATTGAGTGTTGAAATCGGAATTTCATATTCCCTGAAATAGTACGTCAAATTTTAACTAAAAAACATTAACATTGATCAGAAGAATTTCTATTACGCTGCTTGTTCAGGCGATTATCATTTGTGTGTCAGGAATTTCGTTTGCCGGAATTAGTCCGAATTATCGGATTTATCCAAGCAATATTACGCAGACAGAGACTTTTATTGTAACGCATCCGTTTAACAGCAACATTATGTTTTCTTCTGCGAATACAATAAATCTCTCAAACGGGTTTATTAGCGAAGGGATTTACATAACGACAAACGCAGGCCAGAGCTGGTTTGGGAGTGATTCATGTAAAGGATCTCCGGTAAATTTTCATCGGGGTGATCCGGCAATTACAATTGATAAAAACGGCAGATTTATCATAACGCGGCTTGGGTTTTCACCCGGTTTGTTTTCCCATTATTCAACCGATAATGGAGTTACATGGTCGGGACAACGTACTTTATCCCTTGACGATCAGGACAGAGGATCATTGGTCTCAGACATTGTACCATCCAGCGCATTCTATGGGCGGACTTACGCTTCCTGGGTAAAGTTGGGTAATCCGTTCCCGGTGAATATGTCTTATAGCGACGACGGTGGCGCAACGTGGGTATCGCAGTTTCAGGTTAATAATCCTATTCAAAGGAGCCAAGGTGCGGAAGTTACCATTGGACCAAACGGCGAAGTTTACATCACATGGGCGGGAGTAATTCCGAATTCACCGTTTACCGAAGATTTCGTTGGTTTTGCGAAATCAACCAATGGCGGACAAAACTGGATTGTAACGGAAAACGCATTCGATATAAACGGTATTCAGGGTATCCTTTCCGAAAAGAGCAATATAAGGGTAAACGGACTTCCTAAAATTACAGTGGACTTTTCCAATGGTGTAAGGCACGGCTGGATTTACATAGTCACAACACAGAAAAATCTATCGCCGGCGGGGTCTGACCCGGATGTAATCTTTTACAAATCTTCCGATGGCGGCGCAACATGGTCAAGCGGAATAAGGGTAAATCAGGATCCGTTGAATAACGGGAAGATTCAGTATTTCCCGGCAATTCACGTTGATGATGACGGTGGAATAAATGTGATTTACTACGATGACCGGAATACGACAAGTGATTCCACCGGTGTTTTTCTCTCACGTTCAATGGATGGCGGAGATACATGGAACGATTTCCAGATAAGCGATGCGAACTTTAAACCCGTTGCAATTGGTGGATTAGGGCAGGGATATCAGGGAGATAATATTGATTTGACAACTTCCGGCAATATACTCTGGCCGCTTTGGATGGATAACAGGAGCGGGATTTATCAAATCTGGACAGTGCCGATAAACCTTGATGATGTTAGTGTTGAAAAATTGTCCGGTGAACTTCCTGACGGATATTCCCTGAGTCAGAATTTTCCTAACCCTTTCAATCCCAATACGAAGATTGTCTTTGAAGTACCGAATTCCAATGATAATATTTCACTTGTCGTTTTTGATGCGGTGGGGCGTAAGGTTTCAACTCTTGTGGATCAATCAATGAAGCCGGGTAAATATTCAGTTGTTTTTAACGGTAATGATTTACCAAGCGGGATTTATTTTTATAATCTTTCCTCCGGTGAAATTTCTATAACGAAAAAAATGATTCTGGTAAAATGATATCCGTATTCAGCTGAAATTCCGGTTCGGATAAAATTTGAAAATAAAAAAGACCTCTCCTGATTTTGAGGTCTTTTTTTTTGTGTGTGAATAAAAATGAATCTATTTGATGTGAATTAACTTTTTACTTTCAGAGAAAATACCGGAACTGTGTTCAGCCAAAAGTTTGTATATGTACACTCCTGAGCTTAAGTTTCGTGCATTTAAAGTTACAATATAGCTCCCTTGTGATTTAACGCCTTCGTCCAGTGTTAAGATTTCTTTCCCATTGAGATCGTACAATGTCAATTTTATAGCCGACTTTTCCGGGAGGTAATATTTAATCGCGGTTGTCGGATTAAATGGATTTGGATAGTTTTGATAAAGCCGGAAATCCGTATCAAATATGTTCTGATTAGTTTCAATACCGGATGGGTTACGACTGAACGAAATAATGACACCATCAACTCCAACTCCATAACCGGTTGAATCATTTATGAACTGCAACTGATAAATTTCAGCGCTATCGGAAGTGTAATAAGTCTCCCATGTACTCCCACCGTCTCTGGTAAACAAAAGCGCACCGGCAAAGCCGAGGCACATCCAACCGTTATTTCTATTTCTGAACGAAACGGATGAGGCAGTCCCGAGAATATTAAGGTTTTCGTGTTCCCATGTAACTCCGCCGTCAGAAGATCTTACAACTCCCGTTCCGTATTCGAAGTCGCCACCAACACCCAGAATGTTCAATGAATCAAAAATTATGAAATCCTGAACCGGTTCAGGTCCGACAGCTTGTGCAAACCAGCTGAGACCATTGTTCGTTGATTTCCACATTACGCCTGCAATATCAATATAACCACCGCTTGCGATCGCCAAAGTAGAGGAGTAATAATCAACGCTCAGAACAGGAAAGAAAGCGAACACAGATGAATCCACTACGACCGGATTCCAGTTTAAACCCGCATCCGTTGATTTTAAGAATTGTCCCGGATATCCGCCAAGATAATACTCATTTTCATTTTTAAAATAAATCGTTTCAAGAAACAGATCAGGTTGGGAAAATTCCTGAAGATTCCAGTCTTCACCACCATTTGTAGTCGAAATAATTTCAGTTCCGTAATTATTATAGCTACCAAGATCAATTATCCACGCTAATGCCCATCCCGTATTTTCATTTAAAAATCTTATATCGTAAATATTATTCATTGTGCTTGTCGATTGGTCAATCCAAGTTGCCGTTCCGTCGGTTGTCTTATAAATCTTTCCGGAATCACCTGCAACCCACCCGGTGTTTTCATTCAGGAAATATAATCGGTTCAGTCGAACATCTGTCGGGGAATTTATTTTGTACCATCCTCCCTGAGCAAAAGTAACTGACACTGTTGTAAAAAAAATTATTATTGCTAACCAATTTTTCATAGTGATAAGATAACTTTTTAAGGAAGGTTATTTCTTTTTCTTAAAAACCATTCAAGGCTGAAAATTAAAATTACAAAACCTAGCAACCATGGATTAAAGTTAAGTTGTACGTTACTTAGCGATACTTTCAAGGATTCAATGTCCCGGCTTAAAAATTCTTCTAACTCCTCATCAGTCGAAATTTCATATCCACCTGTTGCAGTGGCAATGTTATGCAGTGTAATTGAATCCGGATTTGTAAATCTGAATTCGTTGATAGACCTACCGATTTTAATCATCGTAGTATCGCTTTCATTCAAGCCGGATTCATCAGACAACTCGGCAGTTATAAAATAATCATCTTTCTTATTAAGAGATATTGAATTAGTATAAACACCGTGACCGGTCATAATCATTCCGCCGGATATAGTTGTATCAGCACCGTAAACTTTATAGTTCACCTTCGGTGAATATTGAATTACATCCGGGTTGATAAACGCGGATATATTGATTATTTGGTTAGGGGAATATTCTGTAAACTCAGTTTCAACTCTTATTTTCTTTTGGTTTTCTTTATCGGTAATTGCGAGTATTGTATTACTTAATAAAGATGAAAGTGTAGATTCGCCAATTTTGCTGTCGCCGGGGGAAAGTCGCCACTTAAAGAAACCATGCGATAAAAAAGCCGCGGCGGGCGGAGAACTACTAGTATTGACGATAAAGGCTGGCATCTGGTCTTTGTTGTTAATGAGTATAGTATTACTACCCGGTTTCGGAGAATATGAAACTGTTGTTGAAAATATTTGTGGTAATTGATCTATTTCCCTGAGAAACTGGGAGTCTTTAAACAGATTACCGCTATACACGTTCCTAAGTGAAGTCTCAAATTCTGTCATCGTTGAACCAATTGCAATAAAAGGTAATATCCCATCGAGAAGAGGAATTTTATTCAGGTCAATATCGGAAGAAGCGAAGAAAAAAACCGACTGCTGATTTCTTTCGATGGACTCATAAATGTCGTTCAAAAATATCTCATCAGTATATTTATTCGGATACCCGATAAATATGACAGTGCTGAATAAGTTCAAATCGGGAATATCTTCGTAGTATGTTCCACGTGATTTTTGTGTAAGAAATGTGGTTTCAAAATTTGAAATCCGTTTTATTTCCCGTTTTAGAAAAGCGAAATCAGGCGAAGGTGAACCGGAAACAACAAGGACGCGGAATTTATTGTCTATATATTTTATGAAGAATGATTCAGAATTATTGATATAAGTTACTTCTTCCGAAAGTTTTTCAAGTTCAATTGTATATGACTTGAACCCGGGAGTGCCTGAAGAAACGTGGAATGTTATTTCGTAATTGTGCTTATCTAAAGAGGTAGTTAGGGTATTTTCGAAAATTTTATGTCCGGATTCAAACAAACTTGCTTTGACAGTTCCCGAAAATCCGTTTGACAGAATGTTGACTTTTACAGGAGTGCGACTGTCAATAAATGCAGTTTTGTTGAACGAAACTGAAAGGATTGATAGATCTTTTTGGTTTACTGAATCTGCAGGTATAATAAACCCAACCGGTACACCGAAACTTGAAAGCAAATACGAGGGGATTCCATCTTTGGTGTTTATTCCATCCGAAATTACGAGTACAGACGCAATAGAAGACGGGTCAGACAATTCAAGAATATTGGTGATGCTCCCGCCTATGTCAGTTGAAAATATATCACCGTTGAAAAACTCCGAACTGTCTGACGGGATTTTGTCAATTTGTTGCTTAAGATTATCTGAAAAGAAATAATACTCGTTTATGTTGTTGCCGGTGGGAGAATTATTTACCCTTTGAAGAATGTTTAAACTCTCATTAAATCTGTTTTCAATTGCGAGGCTTTCGGAATTATCAATTAACACGATATTTCGCGGGTTGCCCGTAAACCTTTTTATAGATGAAATAACGGGAGAAGCGAAAAGGAAAAGTATCAGGAAAATTCCGGCAGTTCTGAGAGCGGGAAGTACATATCTGAAGTAAACTCCCGGACCAGGAAGTTTATTCCTGTAAGTAATCCAGGATAATAAAACTGATATTGCAATCAAGATGAGAATTACAAAAGGACTGAGAGCATAATTTAAGGTGAAATCCATTAGAACAAAAAGTATGGATTAAAATTTTACGTCAACGTAGATAGTCTCCCTCATTTCATTAACCCATTTCTCCATTTCCTTTCCTTCTTTGAAAAATGATGCTAACTTTTTAATCCTGTCATAGTCCTGTTCTAGATTAAGTTTGTGTGATGGGACGTAGGAAATTCGTTTTAAAATTTCGTAACCGTAAGAGAAGTCATCACCTATTCTTATTGGTTCCGTAATCTGACCGTCTGAAATTTTTTCAAGCGCTTTAGTCACATCCTCACTGAGCCTTTCTACAGGTACGAAACCAATATAGCCGCCGTTTGATTTTGTGGATTCATCTTGAGAATATTTAGCTGCAGCTTCCTCGAAGGTTATATCACCGCGTTCAATCTGCGATTTCACATCAGAGAGCATTAATAATGTTTCCATATCGGATGATTCCAATCGCGGGTATTTTATAAGTATGTGCCGTGCTGTTCGGATTTCGCCGTCAATTTCGTCAAGCAAAATTATGTGGTATCCAAACTCCGTTTCGACAGGTTGGGAGATTTCACCGATGGATAATGAAAAGAGTGCGTCTTCAAAGTTTTTAACGAACATTCCACGTTTACCCGGTCCGAGATTTCCGCCGTTCACAGCGGAACCTTCGTCATCCGAATATTTTTTCGCGAGGGCTGAGAAATCTGCTCCGTTGTTAAGACTGTCGATTAGTCGCAGCGCTTTCTGCCGGGCCTCATCCTTTTCAGCCTGAGAGATTGATCTCGTAACCGCTATATGTGAAAGTTCGTATTCTTCGCTTGCCGGTGGAAGGCTGTCACTGTAAGTATTAAAAAACTCCCTTACTTCACGGTCGGAAACTTTAATCCCTCCGCTAAATTTCTTCCTCTTTAATTTATCTGCTTTAAGATTCTTTGCCAGCTCGTCACGAAGAATAATCCTTAACTTTCCGATTGACATACCGTAGATTTCTTCTAAAGCTGTTATGCCGCCAACCTGATTTGATAAAGACTCTATCCTGTATTGCAGTTCGCGGCTGATTTCATCATCGGTAACTTCTATCCCTTCCTGCACAGCTTTCGCATAGATTATCTTATCGGTTAACATTTGTTGGAAGATTTGCTGTGCCAGTGCAGGTGGGATTTGTGTTAATTTATTCTGTCGTGCATATAGTTGAACCTGATATTGAAAATCCGATTCAAGAATTATCTCATTACCAACTATTGCAATTATCCTGTCGCCTTCCTGCTGAGGGTATATTGCACTTGAAAGTAGCAGAAAAATTACTGTTATAAGTACTTTACTACCAAACATAAATTTTTTATCTGGATTCAGTGAATGCTTTTTCCAATACTTCACGTTTTATTACAACAGGATATTTCTCTTTAAGCTTTGTAATATAAGCATTCTCCAACTCTTTGAATTTATCCTGTTGTAGCTGATTTGAGATTTCGGAACGTACCTCATCTATTGTTTTATACTTCTTCTCTTCTCCGTCCATAATCGAATACTTTTCTTTATTGGATTCGTAGTAATTTTTTATGTCTTCTTCGCTAACCTGAATTTTACTCCAAAGTTCCTCCTGATCAACTTTGAATGAAAGAAGCCCGTTCTCGTATTCGGTTAACATTTCCTTGTACTCATCATCCTTTTCAACGTTTTCACGTTTTGCCATTTTATCGAGAAGGATAATTTCAGACGAACCTTTAATGATATCCTCAAGCACGTCTCGTGTCGGTTTTAAGTTCGCGAACTCGCGATTGGTTTCAAGAAAATGGAGGACATTGCTGACTTTGATTTCACCTTCGTTGTATTCGGCAACAATAAAATCGTTATCTGCTCCGGTAAATTTCGTTGCGAAACCGTTTACTGCTACAGTTTGACTTGTATCCGATTTGCTGAGTAAAAAATCTATACCGGCGGGAATGATTTCAAATTTAAACCTTTTCCTGACCTTTTCTAAATATTCATTATACAATTTTTTGAACTGCGGACTTCGCCTGAACTCAGATTTTAGCTTGTCTTTGCTAACCTCAAAGGGGGCAACTTCTTTAATGTCGTTTACTTTAATAATATGCCAACCGAACTGAGTTCTAATAAGATCGGAAATTTCGCCTTTTTTCATTGAGAAAGCGGCACTGTCGAATTCCGGCACCATTCGTCGCCTCTCGAAATATCCGAGATCACCACCTCTCTGGGATGAACCGGGATCCATAGAAAACTCTTTTGCGAGGGTAGCAAAGTCTTCACCGTTCCTCACACGGTTTAAAATATCGTTAGCCTTGTTGTATGCGCCGATTGAGTCAATTATGTTACCAAGCGAATCCCGTTGAATTTGAATTAATATGTGAGACGCAGATACTGATTCTTTCCTCGGTTGCCGATCTGTAACGTAAATAATATGAAGCCCGAACTGAGTCCTGACCGGCTTTTTGGAAAACTCTCCAACTTTCATTGAATAAACCGCATCTTCAAATTCCGGCACTGTCATACCACCAGTAAAATAATACAGGTCACCACCGTTCTGTGCAGCGGTTGGATCTTCAGAAGTTTCGGATGCAACCTTGCGGAAATCTTCACCGTTTTTAAGTCTCTCAATTATTTGTTCAGCTTTATTGTATGCGGCTATTGAATCTTCAGAGCTCGGATTTTGAGGAAGATTAATTAATATGTGTGAAGCTCTGATTTCTTCTTTTCGCCTGTCGTATACTTCTTTAATTGCGGGTATTATGATTTCTTTGTCAACAAGGTAAGTTGAAAGAAAGTTTTTCTTGTATTCGTTGAGATCTTTCTGAATATCGTCTGATTCGAGCAACCCCCTGTCACGCGCATCTTTAACCTTTAACCGGAATTTAATCAACAAATCCAAGAATTGTTCGCGTTGTTCGATAGATGTCTTTTTTGCAGAATCGAGATTGTTTACAGTTCTAAGGAATTGATCCTCAAATTCATATAACCAAATCTTTTCGTCCCCCAACGATGCAAGCTCAATTTTTTTCCTGGATGAACACGCTATAAATGCGGTTAATAAACAAACGAAAATGACAATTGCACTATTAAAAAAATAGTTTTTCCTTTTCATATATGTTTAATGATTTTGACAAAAGAAATCATTTTATTAATAATCGGTTTCAATTACAATTCAAATTACTTTCAAACAATTGAATCCTGATCTCATAACCACGCTAAGTTTGGGGTTCAAACACACAAAAATATTATTTCAATAATCATTTCTGATTGGTATAATTGTACAATGTCTGACAGAACGCCAATACTTGACGCAACTTTCATTGTTTGCGATGTTGAAACAACGGGATTATCTCCATCCGATAGCAGAATAACAGAAATTGCGTTAATAAAAGTTGTGAACGGCGAATTGACCTCAAAGTACACCACACTTGTCAACCCGCAACAACACATACCATACGGGATTACTGAATTAACAGGAATATCTAATGAAGATGTTTACGATAAACCAACGTTTGCAGATATTGCGCATGAGGTTTATAATTTCATTTATGGTGAATTTAGTCCGGAAATAATTTTTACCGGACACAATGTAATGTTCGATTACAAATTCCTCCAGACAGCCTTTATTAATGCAGGTTACGGAAATAAATTCCGGTTGAAAACATTGTGCACCTGTAAACTTGCAAGGAGGATACATCGAAGGTTAAAGAGCAAATCTCTTTCGAGGTTGTGCGAATACTACAACATAAAAAGAAGAAATTCTCACCGTGCATTAGACGATGCGTTAGCCACTGCCAAAATACTAATGCATTTGATTTCAAACATAACGGAAAATTATGATTTGGAATACATTGACGAATTGCTTAAATATCAAAACAGCAAGATTTATACTGATAACCACAAACCACCTGCTTTAAAAAGAATAGGGTTAAACCTAAGGGATATTCCGAAAGAGCCTGGTGTTTACTTTATGAAAAGCAGGTCGGGCGAGGTTCTCTATATCGGTAAAGCTAAATGTTTAAGGGAAAGAATTTCATCTTATTTCAGGCATAATTCTGAGATGCCGTATAAGGTGAGAAATCTGCTTGCAAATATTCAGGAACTTGAATATGAAATTACCAATTCCGAACTCTCGGCATTGATACGTGAATCATATCTAATTAAAAAATTAAAACCACGTTTCAACTCCGCAATTAAACGGTTTAGGTTCCACCCGTTTATTAAGATTGATGTGCAAAATGATTTCCCGAAAATTCAAAAGGTTTATGAAATAGAAAATGACGGTGCTTATTATTATGGACCATTCTCAAGCGGATTGACTGTAAACCGGTTGCTTAAAGATATCCACGAAAAATTTAAACTGCGAAAGTGTGAATATAAAATTCTTAAACCTTCAAATCTTAACTCAACCTGTATGTATTTTGAAATGCGCAAATGCGATGCGCCGTGTAATTTCAGTCAGTCTTTAAGTTCTTACAGGGAAGAGGTAATGAAAGTGCACAATTTTCTCACTACAACTGAAAAGGAGTCTGTACAGAAAATCTATCTGAAGCAAATGACAAATTTCTCAGATCAGTTTGATTATGAGCGGGCTGCCTTTGTACGGGATAGGATAAATGATATATCAAGGGTGATGAGCTATCAAAAAGTTATAACTTCGGCGATAAATGATAAAAAGATTATAATTAAATGCGACAATAACCAAAAGCGAGAAATTTTCTTTATTCACAACGGTAAACTTGTTGAAACGTACATTCTCGAAAAGGATAATCAGTTTGATCAGAATAACCATTTTGAGAAAATTATTGAAACATCGGAGTATCTTTTCTTTTCGTTAAATAAGTTTATCAAACATAAATTTACTGTTCAGGAACTTGATGAGATAAAAGTAATCTCAAACTGGCTTGCGCTCAATCGTGATCATAGGAAGGTTTTGGAAATTAACGATACACACTCAAAAGATGATATTGTGAATTTTGTAATGAATTAACAGAGTATCAGATTTTCTCGTACAGACTGTTTATTAATTCTTTGTATTTCTCTTCCACCACTTTTCGTTTCACCTTTAAAGTTGGTGTAAGTTCTCCTGATTCAATTGTAAACGGTTCTTTAATAAATCCGAAGCGTTTAACTTTTTCATGGCTACCCAAATTTTTCTGAGCAGAATTAATTTGTCTTTGAAGCAGTTTCAAAAATTCAGAATTTTCTATCAGGGTTTCAAAACTATTTGCATCAAATGAATTTTTCTTTGCAATTGCTATTAATTCATCTTTGGCGGGAACGATGAGAGCAGAGACGAACATCCGCTCGTTACCGATAGCGATTATCTGCTCTATCCATGGCAACTGTGCGAGTGTTTCTTCAATTTGCAACGGTGCGATATACTTTCCACCCGAAGTTTTGAATAGTGATTTTTTTCTATCTGTGATTTTTAAAAACCCGTCTTTATCAAACTCACCGATGTCGCCGGTATGAAGCCATCCGTTTTTTATTGTTTCGGAAGTTTCTTCAGGTAAATTATAATAGCCCTGCATTACGAGTTCACCTTTAACGAGTATCTCACCATCGTGGGCAATATCAACCATTACACCATCGAGGGGAATACCGACTGTACCGTATTTATTCCGTCCGGGACGATTAACTGAAATCACGGGAGAAGTTTCCGTCATACCATAACCTTCAAGAACTTGCAGACCAATCCCATCAAAGAATTCGCCGATTTGTTTATTAAGTGCACCACCACCACTTACGAAACACCTGATTCTCCCACCGGTTTTATCTTTAATTTTTTTGTAAACCATAAAGTTTGCGATTTTCCAATTAAGCGTTGGATTATTTGATTTCCCTGGTTTGGCTGTTCTTATAGCCCACTTGAAAATACGTTTTTTTATTCCGCTGGTTTCTTCAAGCCCTGATTTCATTACTTTATAATACATTTTATCCAGCAACCTCGGAACAGTAATAATTATAGTGGGCTTTGTCTCAGGCATTTGTGTTGCAATTGTATCAATGTTTTGTGCATAATAGATTTTAGCTCCGGAAAATAATGCAAGATAATAACCAGCGACCCGCTCGTAAATATGCGAGTATGGAAGGAATGAGAGAAATGAATCCCGCTCTGAAATCTCAAGCACATTCTGACATGAAACGAGGTTTGAACAGATGTTTTTGTTAGAAAGCATTACACCTTTCGGTATCCCGGTTGTACCTGAAGTGTAAATAATGGTTAATAAATCTTCCTCTTCGATTTTATCGCACAGGATTTTCAGTTTGTTTATATCCGGAATATGATCCCGGGCGTGAGATACAATTTCAGAAAAGTAGCAGATACCTTCAGGACGTTCGATGTCATGAAAATCGTTGTATGATATTACGGATTTCAAATCGGGTAACTCATCCCTGGACTGAAGTACTCGATCAAGCATAAGGCTTCCAGAAACGAAACACATAACTGAGCCGGAATTTCCCAGGATGTATTTTATTTGCTCTTTGCTAAGCGTGTTGTAAATCGGAACCGTTACCAAACCTAAAAACGCAGCTGCAATATCCGTTACTATCCATTCTATTCTGTTCTCAGAGATGATTGCAATTTTATCGCCTTTTCCCAGACCTGCAGCCTGATAATAACTGATGAGGGATTCTATCTTGGTTGTTAAAAATTTTCTGGTGATTCCAATATACTTGTCAGCTGTCTTTGTGAAAATAAACTCATCATTTGTACTGAACCGATTAAATGCACTCAGATAAAAAGCGCAAAGTTTCCTCGTAGCCATAGTTAAAAATTAAGGTTGTTTAGTTAAATTTTAAAATTTTAGTATCATCATTATCGTAGATTTTTTCATTTCATAGGGATAAAACATATTATGGCAATATAGCATTATTCCGCCAAACAGGGAATAAACTAAAAAGTCAGCGAAATCGTAATAAAATAAACCCTTGACAGTACTGATTTGATATTATAATTTGCAGGAATCAAGAAATCTTAAATCACTCCATATAGCCTTACTATACTTTTTTTGTTTTGCGTATTATCCCAAAAACTCTCAGATTACATTTTGAATAAAAACCTTATTTTAAAGTTACTTCTTTTTACAACAACGATATTATTTTTTTCTTCATGTGAAAAAGAAGATTCCGGTGTAATTGATCCCAATTACACCGCTCCGGTAATAGTTAACATTACTCAATCACCAACCGTAGTTAATGCAAGTTCATCCAACCCGGAAATTTCATTTCCGGTTGCCATAGAAGTAAATTCGCAGAATCAAATATCCAATGCTTATGCGCGAATTTTTAATCCGGGTAATACTATGATTGCAGAAGTATTACTCCAAAACTCCGGTGGAAATTCGTATTCAGCAAATGCTTCAATTGGTAACATCAGTTGCCTTGTTGTTGGAGTTTATAAGATTCAGTTTCAGGTTGAGGACAATCTCGGCTTGATGAGCAATGTATTTCTAAAAGAGTTTGAAGTACGAAATCCGAACAACTCGCCGCCGTTCATCGAACTTACCTCGCTTCCGGATAGTGTAGTGAGACCTGTTCAGGATTCAGTGCTGTTGACTATTTCGCTTAATGCAAACGATTCCGATGGAATTTGCGATATACGTTCGGCAACCTTTGATGCCAAACGACCGGATGGAGTTGTATTCAATAATTTACCAATGGTGTATGAGGGAAACGGTATTTTTAAATTTTCTAACTATGTAACTTCAACGGGTCTGAACGGATATTTTGTTTATACATTTAAAGTAAACGATAATTCAAACGCATTAAGTCAACCGGTTTCAGATAGCATAAAATTTGTACAACCTTAAGATGGCAATTTTAATGAGAAAATACTTTTTGTTCATTTTTATTTTATTTTCGTCAACACTGCATTCACAGGATATTTTTGATCTTGAAACATTCAGGTTGCTTGACCGGAATTTTCAAAACATAAATATGGGAACAACGGTATTACGGGATGCCCCGCAGGTTGAAGTTGTTCCGAAAACTGTAAAGTATCCGTCTAGTAATTTCCTGACAAGAATATTAAAGTCATTTACCGGCGATACAGTTTGGTTTTCAACAGGAACCGGTGTGATGAGGACTATTGACGGATTCAGGAATTACCAGCATTATTTCGGACTTGAACCATTCGGTGAAGACGGGATTTCCGGAATCGGGGTAACGTTTAACGTAGTTGCAGTTGCAACATCCACGACCACTGAAGTATCCGGTGATTTTGTCCCGACCGGAACGGGTATCAAAGTTTCAACCGATGGTGGAACCAATTGGAGTTCGTTTCCGCAACCAATGGACGGAATGTACGATACTACAGTGCAATACGGGAGTAACATACTGAGCGCGCTACCGGTTGTTGTACCACAACAAAATTTATCATTTGATATCGCGATTACAAGAACCAAAAACGATTTAAACAACTTTACCATCTGGATAACTTCTTTTGCGGGCGGTCTGAGGAAATCAACTGATTACGGAAATTCGTGGCATCGGGTTGTTCTACCTCCTGATAATATTGACAGTATTATTCCGGGCGGTACATACGATTTTATCCTCGATCCGCGAATAAACCTCAACCACAGAGCATTTACTATTGAAGCTCAAAACGATTCCGTTTTATACGTTGGCACTGCCAATGGTATTAATAAATCAACGGACTGGGGAGAGAGTTGGCGTAAATACAACTTTGGTAATACTGACCCCACCGGTTCAGGTAACGGCATTTCAGGGAATTTCGTTACGAATATTTACGTTCAATCGCTTTTCGGGCAACCGGTAATATGGGCGGCTTCAAGAAAAGCTGAGGGGCAACTTGAGTACGATGCTTTTTCTTTCACCACTGACAACGGAATTACTTGGAAGTCAACATTAGGCAATATTAAACCGAACAACGTTTTCGCACGAGATACAATTATATACGCACTTACCGACCAGGGTGTCTGGAAATCAACTTTCGGACAATTCCTTTGGGTTAAACCAGGTTCAATAATTGATAACAAAACTAATGATGTACTCCGCACGGAACGGTTCTTCTCGGGAAATTATATCCAGGATACTTTATATATCGGAACAATTGACGGGATGTGCAGAACAAGGGAGCTTGGGACATCATGGACAGACAGTTGGAAAATTATAAGGGCAATTGATCCGATTGAACTCTCTTCTGATATTAAAACTTATGCTGCGCCCAATCCCTTCGCGCCGGATGATGAAGTAACCAGAATTTTTTATAAAACAAACAAACCTTCCGCGAAAGTAACGATTAAACTTTTCGATTTTGGTATGAATCAGGTGAGGACGATAATACAAAATGCGACGAGATTCGGAACAGACGAGCTGTTCACTCAATGGGACGGAAAGAATGATAACGGATTGCAGGTGGCAAATGGCGTTTATTTTTACAGGATTAAAATTGATGGTGATGATGAATATTGGGGTAAAATTCTCGTTATTCAATAACATTAAAATTTGAATTGATTTGAAAAAGTTATTATTAACGTTTTTAATTTCACTTATTGCCGGTTCTGTCTTTGCACAGGTAGGGAGTTTCGCCGGAGCTTTTGCACGAATGGGCTTCGGAGCAAGGGGGCTCTCAATGGGTAACGCGATGGTATCGAACATTTTCACTGACAATTTCGGTTATTACAATCCAGCGATTTCAACTTTCCAGGAACAGGGGATAGTAAATGTTGGATATTCCTTTATGAGTTTCGACAGAAGTCTGAACTTTGTCGGGTTCTCAAGAAAATTTAAGTTACCAAATCAGGAAAAAGGCGGAGCAGGGATTACCCTATCCTGGATTAACTCCGGTGTATCGGATATTGACGGCAGGAATAACGATACCAGACAGATTGGAATGTTCTCAACCTTCGATAATCAGTTTTATCTCGGTACAGGATTTTTACTTGATGAGCAATTGGCAATCGGTGTTGGTTTCAAGCTCTACTATTCGAAATTATTCGAGGATGTAACGAGTAAGCTCGCACTTGGATTCGATGTAGGGGCAATTTACAAACTTCGTCATAACCTTACAATCGGATTAGCTGTAAGAGATTTAGGTGCGAAAAATGAGTGGAGTTCGAGCGAGATTTACGGATCATCCGGGAATATTACCGTTGACAAATTCCCGACACTTATCAATATCGGAAGTTCATATAAACTCCCGGATAATAAGGGCTCGGTTACACTTGAAGCAGAATATATAAAAATCCGGCAACCTGAGAATTTCAACTCCGATAGTGGTGTTGAACTTTACGATGAATTTTCAGTGAAATTGGGAGGTGAATATAAGTTAACTGAATCAATTATTCTTCGTGCCGGGATTGAAAGGATAAATTTCGGGGTTGATGATTTTTTCGGAAATATCAAACCTGCTGCGGGCTTCGGGTTTACAAGAAAGTTCTCCGAAGACATAAATCTTGGGCTTGATTATTCATTTCAACTTGAACCTTATTCAAAATCCGCGCTACAAAATGTTAGCCTGGTTTTTAAATTTAAATAAGATATGAAAAAAGTTTTTATCCTTATATTTTCAATGTTGCCTATTGTAATTTATTCACAAAATGACGGGGCGGGCAATACAGGATTTGCATTTCTTAAATTAGGTGTAGGCGCTCCGTCAATCTCCATGGGTGATGCATACTCTTCATTAACCGATGACGCAACCGCTGTTATCTATAACCCTGCACGGTTAATTAATGGAGCGAATACGAATGTTGTACTGATGCACAGTAACCAAATGGAAGATTTGAATCATGATTTTATTGCCGGAAAAATGAAGATATCAGATAAATTTGCTTTCGGTATCGGTTTCCTTAAAACGGGTATTTCAGATATTGAAATCAGACAAATACCGGGTGAAAGGGAAGGTGAGTTCAACGCAGAGTATTTATCTATGGGAGTTTCCGCGGCATATAAACTTTCTGAATTCTTAACTGTCGGAGCAACCGGAAAATTTATTTACGAGAAACTTTATGTGGATGATGCTTCAGGTGTTGCCTTCGATATTGGAGCAAATTATATAATGGATGATTTGAGTCTGTCTGCAGTATTAAGTAACTTTGGATCAGTTAACGGTTTGAGACACGTTGAAACAAAATTACCAACTGCCATAAGGCTTGGCGCGGGTTATACACAGACAAGAGGTGACTTTGCTTTCAGATTCGGCTTGGAGGGATACAAAATTATTGACGGGGGAAGTTTCCATATTAATTCGGGAGGGGAATTAGGGTATAAGGAAATTGTGTTCGTCAGAGTAGGCTATCAGACTGCGTACGAGAACAGGGGACTCACTACAGGAATCGGGTTGAAATATAAAAACTTTAATGTGGATTACGCTTATGTGCCTTATTCACTCGATTTCGGGAATAGCAATACTTTTTCCCTTGGAATTAGCTTTTAATTTGAATCAGATGAATGAACGTTCATTTAGAAAAATTCAATCAGGCTTTCGATAATAAGAAAATCCTGAATTACCTTTTTTATTCTGCTCTCCTCATAATCTGTGTTTTAAAAATTCCACCGGTATTTTCGACAGACATACAACCCTGGGATGAGGGGATGTACGCGTTGAGAGTACTATCGATTTATATTAACGGTGATTTCTTTGACCAAAGTTCTCATTCCACCGGTGGTTTCTATTCCGGGTCTCATCCTCCGTTGCTAATTTGGATTGGCTATTTCATTTCTCTCATTACCGGGTTGAACTCCCCAACTTTGAAGTTAATTATCTTCGCGTTTTCAATCGCATCACTTTTTCTGATTTATAAGACTTCTTCGGAATTATTTGACAGGAAAGTTGGTCTGCTTGCGACGTTGATTTTCAGCTCTACGATCATCTTCAATGTCTTTTCAAAGCGGTTTCAGTTTGATATACCCTACACGTTCTTTATTTTACTTTCAGTTTATTTAATGTTGAATTATAACCGGAGCGGATCGGTAAAATATTTGTATTCAACAGGGGTTGTTTTTGGTTTATGCCTGATGGTGAAAATTATTGTTGGAATCCTGATTCCGATTGTTTTCATGATTTCGTATTATTTCTTAAAAGATAGATTCAAAGTTACGGTAAAAGATATTTTGTTGTTCTCTCTGATCGGTATAATCATAGCGGCGCCCTGGCATATATACATGATTGTTACGCATGGTTATGAATTCCTGTCTTACTTTTTCGGATTTCATATTATTGAAAGAGCATTCTCAGGTTTAGAGCATAACAATAAAAGCTCCGGATTGCTTTATTATATAAACTATTTGCTGAATATAATTCCTTTTTCAGTTTTGATTTTTTACTCGTTGGTTACTGATTTTAAAAAAATCAGGAAACTATCGTGGCAAAAAGTTTTCCTTTGGGTTTGGTTTTTAACCGGCTTTGTAATAATTACAATATTCAAGACGAAGCTCGAAGTTTACATTCTGCTTATTTTAACCCCCGGTGTAATGTTGCTTGCAGATTTTATTTTATCTTATGAGTTTGATTCCTTCCGGAAGAAATTTATCGCAGCGTTGTTGTTGTTATTTAATCTTATTTGGTATTTCACGGATACAGTCAGACATCAGGCAAAAGAAGTTGTGTTGCATAGCGATTTTCTTATTATACTGTTAGTTCTCGGTGTATCGGTTATTTTGTTGACAGCTGTGGCATTTCTGGTATCAAAGATAAACAGGTTAAAGCCGGTGTTAATTTTATTTGTAGTACTGACTTTCCTAATATCAAATATAAAATATCTGATTGATATCCCGAGTTGGGAGAATACTTACAATATTTCCGAACTGAAGTTAATTATTGATTCTTATCCCGCAAGCAGGATTTGTTACATTGCATCAGATTACAGATATAACCCGCAATTAAGTTTTTATTTCGAAGGGGCGGATGTTGATTGGACGAAGAGCGGTTACAATATTACAATGTTGGATACAAAAAACGGGACAGACTCAATAAGGTCGGATCTATCTGAATATAAAGACGAAACCTTTGTGATAGTCGAGAAAGACAATATTAACCGCGCAGATTATCCAGCTTCAGAATTGTTCATCCCGGGTAACTACCGGTTGATTTATAAAACCAGAGGCTATGAATTATATTCGAATAACTAAATGATAGTAGTAGAGCGAGTAAAGGAACTGAACGAAGATTTGGACTGGGCTGAATTTCTCCGGAATCAATACAACCTTTTCTTCGACCCGAAATTTCTGAGCTATAACGATAAATTCGGAAAGGGAATTTGCTGGCATCATTTGAAATTCAGGGATACACGGAACAACAAACTGCTTGCGTTAATGACCGGCTGCGAACTAAATGAAAATGGTTTGAAAAGATTTATTTCGTGCAACGGCGTGAGTTTCGGAAGTTTCTGGTGGAAGAGGCGGAGTTACGTTGTAGATTACATTAAGGCTATTCCGGAATTTTTAAATTACATGAGGGAAAACAGTTTCGATAAAATTACGCTCAGGAGCTATCCGTTCCTGTACGACGCAATGCCATGCGAGGAGAACGAATACGCTTTGCTCTACAAAGGATTCAGAATTTTGAAAGTATCAATCACGAACATTATCAATCTATCCGAATTTGAATTCAGAAATATCGCTGAGAAAAAGCGGGCAATAAACAGGGGGGCGAAGAAGTTTGAGTTTTTTGAATATTCATCTAAAGATGAAAGTACGCTTTTCAATGATTTGTTCGAGATACTTCTTAAAGACCGGGGCGCAAAAAACGTTAAACCAACTCATACGCTTGATGAAATCCGGTATCTGAAGGAATCGGTGAATGACCGTATAAGAATATTTTATTCAACCTGTGAAGGTTTACCTGTCAGCGTTTGTTACCTGTTTGAAATTACTCCGGATGTAATTCTTAATTTTTATCTCGCAATTGATACAAACGAAAATATTGACGGAGCATCTGACTTTACGTTATATAAAACTATTGAATGGGCAAAGGGAAATGGTTTCAAATATTATGACATCGGGACTTCCGATATTAAAGGGAATTTGCTTGAAGGTTTGTTTTCTTTTAAAAGGAGATTTCTCGGGTTTGGTTATCTGAGGAAAGTTTTTGAATATAATTTAACTTAATGCTAAAAGGGAAAAAAATACTGATGACCGGTGGTGCGGGATTTATTGGGAGTACTCTGGTCTCAAAGCTCGTCATGAATAATGAAATTCTGATTTACGATAACTTTTCCAGAGATTCAATTTCAACGAAAAATATCAAATCCGGTAATTTGAAAATTATACGAGGTGATATACTTGATGTGGATTTCCTTAATAAGCAGGTGAATCAATTTAAACCTCAGGTAGTAATTCATCTTGCGGCAGTTGCAGGTATTGATACCGTTATAAAAAATCCGGTAGAAACTCTGGACGTGAATATAACCGGTACATTCAACCTTATGAAGGCGCTTGAGCCATGTTCTAAAAGACTTGAGCGAGTATTGGATTTTTCCACATCCGAAGTATTGGGCGCTTATGCTTACAAATCAACTGAATTAGATGCGACCAATTTTGCACCTGTAGGTGAAGCGAGATGGACGTATTCAATCAGTAAAGTAGCCGGCGAACATATACTGCACAGCTATTTCAAAACATTTGGTTATCCGATTGTAATAATTCGACCTTTCAATATTTACGGACCGGGACAGGTTGGCGAAGGTGCGATTCATCAGTTTATTAAAAATGCCGTGCTCAATAAAGATATTGAAATTCATGGTGATGGCGATCAAATACGCTCCTGGTGCTATATTGACGATATGGTTAATGGTATTATGTTATGTCTTACAAAGAGGAAAGCTGTCGGACAAATATTTAATATTGGAAATCCGAAGGGTACTATTACAATTTCATCACTTGCTGAAAAGATAGTTTCACTGACGGGTACTAAAGCAAAAATAAAATATATCCCGAAGAACTATGTTGACGTTGAATTGCGAATACCATCAATTGATAAGGCAACAAGTATGCTCGGATATAAACCAAAAGTTGATTTAAATGAGGGGATTATGAGGTCATACAAATGGTACAAAACGCAACTCCAAAAATAAAGTTTTTTTATCTTGCTCATGGAGTGATGAGCCTCCATTGTCTCAAGGGGTTAATAAAGAATGGGAGAATTCCAGAATTTACTGTTATTCACGAAAATCGCGACAGGGAAAAACTTGACTCAAAATTTTTCTTCCCGCTTATAGAATATTGTGACTTAAACGGGATTAGAATTTTCAAAGTCAAAAAACTTAATGAGCTCAAAAGTGAAATATCTGAATGCAATCTTGGGGTTTGTTGCGGTTTTATGGAGATAATTAAAAAGGATGTTTATTCCTTACCGGAGTTTGGTATTTTAAATTTACACTGTGGTAAACTTCCAGAATATCGGGGGCGGGCGCCCATTAGCAGGACAATCATGAATGGTGATGAAAGTTTGATTATTTCTGTTCACAGGATTGACGATGGTGTTGATTCGGGTGATTTACTTATCGAAAAAAAGTTAAGAATTGAATTAACCGATGACGTTAATACGTTGTACGAAAAATGTGCATTAATTTCCGGTGAGATATTCTGCGAAGCTATATGTGAGTTGGAGACAGGGGAGTGCAATTATCATCCTCAATCCGGGAGTTCATTCATTGCCGGTAAATTACTTAGTGAAGATGAAAGGTTAATCAAGTGGAGCGCCGGAGTTAAAAAATCGTACGATAAAATGAGGGCGCTATATACGCCTTATCCTCAGTCATTCTTTGATTTCAAGGGTAAACGGTATTTTATTAATCGTGCCGGGTTAGTTAAAGTAAATACAAAGAAATCGGATTTTGCTGAAGTAACCGAAGTTAATGATAATTTTATCAGGCTTGCGCTTGCTGACGGAGAAATTTTGATTTTCGAGCTTAATGATATTAACCGTAAGGAAATATCCCTATTGAATGAATTTAAAACAGGAGAAAAATTTTATGATAATTGATTCGCACATTCATATCGGAAAATGGAGTGAAGTATTTTTTAACTACACTTCAACTGTTGAGCAGGCAATATATGTAATGAAGTCATCCGGAGTGGATGCAGCTGTATGTATGCCAACCGATTCAACATCAAATCACGAGTTATTTGCTCAAACAATTGACAACCGGGATTTCAAATTTTATTATATGGCATGGATAAATCCGATGGATCCGGAGCTTGACAAATTTCTTGAAAATAACATCAACCGGATTTCACTGTTTAAAATCCATCCATCTCTACAAAAGAGAAGAATTACAGATCCTTCATTTGTAAAATATCTTGCTCTAGCTGAATCAAGAAGGATTCCTGTTGTTGTACATTGCGGCAGGTGGCAGGAGATTGCAAGTTATAAATTCTGCCTTGAAGTTTCTGTAATGTTCCCGGGAATTCCGTTAATACTCGCACATATGGGTGGAGATCAACCGGGTCTGATAATGGAATGTGCGATTGAAATAGCACGCAATCGTTATAATAACGTTTATCTCGGAACCGAGTCAGTCAGGGAATTTTACTTTGTCAATAACGCAGTAAAAATTGTCGGGGCAGATAAAGTAATTTTCGGTAGCGATTACAACCTCGGATTACCGTCAATGTATATTCCGTTAATTGAGTCATTGGATATACCCGCAACAGATAAAGAGCAGATATTTTCCGGGAACATACTTAGGCTAATAAGCAACAGAAGTTGAACAGGCTGATTAAAGTTCTTCATATTGCACCGCAGAACTTCGCAGGGATGCCGATGGATTTTGTAAATATGCAGAACGCAAATCACTACAAAGCCCGCTTAGTCACAATGTACCCGAATACTTTGAAATTCCCTGAAGATATATGCCTGAACCTTAATAGTCACACCGGAAAATATGCAAAGAAGTGGCGCGACAGTAAAATTGATGCAAAAGTTTCGGGTTTAAAATACTATAAATCAAAAAACCCGATTGAAGCACTTTACTTCAAGTTGCGCGATTTAAAAAATACCCCTAAAATATTTTCCGCGATTAATCATTATGATTTATTTGATTACGACATATACCATTTCGATGGTGGAATGGACCTCTTCAGGGATTTGCGTTTCGCAAGGAAAATTAAATCACTGGGGAAAAAAATCGTATGTTGTTACTTCGGTAGCGATTTGAGAACCAGGGGAATATTTAAAGATCTGGATGAAATTTCTGACCTGAACCTTACCGTTGAGTTCGATCATACACAATTGTATCCCGGAATAAATTATCTCTTCTTTCCTTTCGATGTACATCAATATAAAATTCCAATTCGAAATAATTCAAAGATAAAAATTATTCATTCTCCGACTAACAGACTTTTCAAAGGAACTGATAAAATTATTGAAGTAATCAGGGAGGTTGAAGCAGTGAGGCAAATTGAGTTTGTCCTTGTTGAAAATATGGACAGAGAGGAAGTATTAAAAATTAAGAGCACGTGCGACCTTGCAATTGATCAGGTTGGCGGGATTGCCGGTGGTAGCGGATATGGGAAAAATTCAATTGAAAATCTTTCAATGGGGATTCCGACGTTTGTAGAATTTTCATCAGGTTATCTTGATTTCTTAAAAGAAAATCCGTTTATAGCCTGTAACATAAATAACCTGAAAGAAAGGCTTCTTCAACTGATTGATAACGAACAACTCCGGAGAGCAAAGATAAACGAAGGTCGTGCATGGGCGGAGAAATATCATTCTTACCGTTCGGTTAACGACAAGCTCGATCTGCTTTATTATGACAACAAGATAATCTGAGAATGAGCAGCCACATCAAGAAACTATTTTCGCAAACTATGTTCTACGGGCTCGGTGCATTTCTCAACCGTTCTCTTTCTATTATACTTTTACCGGTTTACACAGCCTACTTTTCAGTGAATGAACTTGGATATTACGCCCTGTTGAGTTCGGTTTGGTTCCTTTTGATAGTACTCTATATGTATGGCTCGGAAACCTCGTTTCTTAAATTTTTTATTGATGAAAATAGTCATGAGGGTAAATGTAAAATTTATTCTTCTACACTCATTACGATTACGGTAACCTCGTTTATATTCTCAATTGTTGTATTTATTTTAGCAGGCGATATAGCTGAGTTCATTGGCTTTGCAAACGATAGTTACGGAATATATATCGTAAGGATTTTATCTGTGCTGCTTTTTACAGATTCGATGTACAGAATCCCATTGATCCTCCTTAGGGCTGAATTAAACGCGAAGAAATATTTCCAACTCACAATTGTAACGTTTATCTTGAATCTTGCATTCAACCTTTTGTTCATATTTTATTTCCGGTTTGGGATTGAAGCGATTCTCTACAGCTATATAATTTCGGTTGCGGTAACTTACATTTACAGCTTATACATTACAAAACAATTCCTCACGTTCAAAATTGATCTTAAGTTGACCGGACGGATGATTTTGTATGGCAATAAATTCATTTATATAGGACTTATAATAATTTTCACAGAGCAAGCCGATAGATTTTTTCTTAAACATTATTTCGATGAAGGATTGGTAGGGATATATTCAGCGAGTATCAAACTCGCATCTGTTATGAGATTACTTGTTGTTGCCTTCCGTTTCTCGTGGACTCCGTATTTTTTAAATATTGCAGATGATCCTGAGAATAAAAAAATTATATCGGAAATTTTCACATATTTTGTTTTCGCAGGGATCAGTTTAGTCTTGATTTTCTCATTACTATTGCCCCCGTTAGTAAAATTGGAAATGTTCGGAATAAGTTTTCTTGATAAAGACTTTTGGTACGGCTTGAAGATTGTTCCTATAGTGCTGCTGTCATATTTCTTCGCTGGATTAATTGCAAATATGAATGTTGCGCCGTTCTTTTCAAACAAGACTTACCACCTTTTCATTAATGCATTGATTGGTTTGGGAGTTTATTTAATTTCTAATATAATTTTAATACCCTTATATGATATAACTGGTGCAGCATTCAGCACTTTGTTTTCATATTTCGTAATGTTCATCTTTCTTTATTTCATCTCTCAAAAAATCTATAGAATTGAATACCAATGGTTCATCAATCTTACAATCTTTTTTGTTGCAGTTTGCTGTTTCCTTTTATTCACCCTGATATCGTTTTTTGTGGAAAATGAAATGTTGATATTTATTTCATCAATCCTGCTGGTACTGCTTTTTTTCTTCACTATTCAGTTATCCGGTTTGTTAGACCTGAGAAAAGTATTGTCAATTGTCAAAAGCGTTAAAGTCACTTAACCTCAGAGAAAGTTAATTCGAATTTGGTAAATTTAGTATAACCGGTGTTGAAGCCTGTTCACCTTTTCAACTCAAAATTTCATAATAGTGTGAAACATATTTCATTTAAAATCTCTTTTATATGCTAAATATGAACGATAATTCAATATTATTGAACAATAATTCACAAAAGTTGGTCTGGCACGGAAGTTGCTATATAGTAAGTAAAGTTAAAATTAAAACCCTAAAAGGAGGAATAAAAAAATGAACTTAGTAAAATTCAGAAACAGCGACTTGTTAGATACGATAAACACTTTCTTCAAGGATTTTCCGACACCGGAGCTCAATTCAGGTTTCACACCAAAAGTTGAAATTACTGAGGATCGTGATAATTTTTATCTCAACCTTGAATTGCCCGGAATTAAGAAAGAGGATATTAAGATTAATGTTGAGAACAACGTTTTAACGGTAAAAGGTACGAAGAACCAGACTTACAATAAAGAAGAAAAGAACCTTGTGGTAAACGAGAGGTATTATGGCGAATACAGCAGAAGTTTCAATCTCAGTAAAGATATTAAGATTGACAGCATAGATGCACAATACAGTGACGGAGTATTAAACCTGACGCTTCCGAAAATAGAAGAGGCAAAACCGGTTGTAAAAGAAATCGCTGTAAAGTAAGTTAATCAGAAAAAGGGGCATCAGGGCTTTTGTCCTGATGCTTCTATTATATAAGAATATATTCAAAATTTTATAAAACATCCCGTAATGGGAAATCAAAAAGGAGAAACAATTAATGGGTAAAATAATAGGAATTGACCTGGGTACTACAAACTCGGTTGTAGCAGTAATGGAAGGGAACGATCCAGTTGTAATTCAAAATGCTGAAGGTCACAGGACGACTCCGTCAATTGTTGCATTTACTAAATCGGGTGACAGGTTGGTAGGCGAACCGGCTAAGAGGCAGGCAGTAACCAATCCTCAAAACACAATCTTTTCGATTAAACGTTTCATGGGTAGAAAGTTTGATGAAGTATCAGACGAAATGACCAAAGTTCCTTACAAAGTAATTAAGGGCGAAAACGATGTTGCGAGAGTTGAGATAACAGACCCTGCGACCGGCCAGCAGAGGATTTATTCACCTCAGGAAATTTCTTCGATGATACTTCAGAAGATGAAGAAAACTGCTGAAGATTATCTTGGGGAACCGGTTAAGGAGGCGGTGATTACTGTACCTGCATATTTCAATGATGCACAAAGACAGGCAACTAAAGATGCTGGAAAAATTGCAGGGCTTGAAGTGAAGAGAATAATCAACGAACCAACGGCAGCAGCGCTCTCGTATGGTTTGGACAAAAAGAAAGCTAACGAAAAAGTTGCTGTGTTCGATCTTGGCGGCGGTACATTCGATATCTCAATCCTTGAACTTGGTGATGGTGTATTTGAAGTTAAATCAAGTAACGGCGACGGTCACCTCGGTGGCGATGATTTCGATCAGGTGCTTATTGACTATCTGGCTGATGAGTTTCAGAAGAAGGAAGGTATTGACCTTAGGAAAGATCCAATGGCGCTACAAAGGCTGAAAGACGCAGGCGAGCAGGCGAAGAAAGAACTTTCGAGTAAAACTCAGACTGAGGTTAATTTGCCGTACATTACCGCAACGGCTGAAGGTCCTAAATTTCTTTTGGAAACAATAACGAGAGCGAAATTTGAACAACTTGTTGACCATCTTGTAAACAGAACTGTTGAACCTTGTGAAAAAGCACTGAAGGATTCGGGATTTACTAAAGATGACATTGACGAAGTTATTCTTGTTGGCGGTTCAACGAGGATTCCGCTTGTACAAGAAACAGTTAAGAAAATATTCGGAAAAGAACCGAACAAAGGTGTTAACCCGGATGAAGTTGTGGCAATCGGAGCGGCAATCCAGGGTGGTGTGCTTGCGGGTGATGTATCGGATGTCCTTCTGCTTGATGTTACCCCGTTATCACTTGGTATAGAAACTCTCGGTGGCGTAATGACGAAGTTGATAGATTCAAATACAACTATTCCGACAAAAAAATCTCAGATATTTTCTACTGCTTCGGACAACCAGCCGTCTGTTGAAATTCACGTTTTACAGGGTGAGAGGCAAATGGCAGTTGATAACAGAACACTCGGAAGATTTCACCTTGATGGAATTCCACCGGCACCGAGGGGTATTCCGCAAATTGAAGTAACTTTCGATATTGATGCAAACGGTATTCTTAACGTATCTGCGAAAGATATGGGGAGCGGAAAAACGCAGGATATAAGGATAACCCATTCATCCGGTTTGAGTGATGAAGAAATTGAAAAGATGAAGAAAGATGCCAAAACTCACGAAGCCGAGGATAAGAAAAAACGGGAATTAATTGATATGCAAAATCAGGCAGATTCACTCGCATTTCAGGGTGAAAAGCAACTTGGTGAGCTTGGCGAAAAAATGGATGCCGATACAAAGGGTAAAGTCCAGGCTTCAATTGATAGATTGAAAAGTGTGAAAGGCTCATCTGATTTGAATGAATTGAAATCTGCAATTGATGGTTTTAATGCTGCATGGAACGAAGCTTCAACTAAAATGTATTCTCAGGCAACGCAGCAACCCGGCGGACAGGCAGGACAAAATGCAGGACAACAAGATGAAAAAAAATCCGGTAGTGATGAGAACGTTGAAAATGCAGACTTCGAAGTTGTGGATGATAATGATAAGAAATAAAATGTAGTACCCATTAATATATATAAATATCATTATCAGTGAAGAATAAAGGCAGGGTAGTGTGACCTGCCTTTTTTTATTGAACTATATTTCTGTTATCGTTTTTAATGTGTTCTTCTTGCTTTAATTGATTTTAGAAATAATAATATTTACGTTTAAATGAATTTCAATTTACATCCGGTAACTTTATTTTTGGTAAACAAAATTTAAAGATGCTTGAAGGTTATATTCCAATCTTTATTATAATTTTTATCTCAGCTGCATTTGCGTTTCTAAACATAAATCTATCAAGTTTACTTGGGCCTAATCGTCCCAATAAAGAAAAGTTATCTACTTATGAAAGCGGTATGGAACCGATTGGCACTGCCCACGACAGGTTTTCCATAAAATACTATATGGTAGCTGTTAGTTTCATTGTGTTTGATATTGAAGTTGTATTTCTTTATCCCTGGGCGGTCTCTTTTCTGAACTTTCCTAAACCGGAGATGATTTATTCGTTTGTAATCGGATTAATTTTTATCGTAGTACTTGCTGTAGGGTTAATTTATGAATACAAAAAAGGAGTATTAAAATGGGATTAGAGGAAAAACTTTCATCTGAAAGCTTCTTTACTACCAAGATTGAAGAGTTAGTAAACTGGTCAAGAAAAAATGCACTTTGGCCAATGCCTATGGGTATTTCGTGTTGTGCAATTGAAATGATGGCCGTAGCAGGACCGAGATTCGATATATCACGATTTGGTATGGAAGTAATGAGATTTTCGCCGAGGCAGGCTGATGTTATGATTGTTGCTGGTACTGTTACGTATAAAATGTCTCACGTGGTGCGAAAGATTTACGACCAGATGCCCGACCCGAAATGGGTGATCGCGATGGGCGCTTGTACATCGAGTGGCGGGATGTATAGAAGTTACTCGGTTGTGCAGGGAATTGACCAATTTCTCCCGGTTGACGCTTATGTTGCTGGTTGTCCTCCCCGACCTGACAACCTTTTAAATGCGTTAATCAAAATTCAGAATAAAGTGGAAAAAGAAAAATTTATCAAATTCTCTTCAAACTAAATTAAACAATTCGCATCGTTTTAACCCATAATAAGTAACTCTGGGTATTTAATTTTTAGCATTTAATTTAACCATAAATATTTTATATCTTACATCAGAAAGTTTTGCGAAGTAAATTGTATTTCATTTAAAAAAAAGTCAATGTGATGTATTTAGTTTATAGGCAAAAAACAACCGAAATATTCCTTATAAATTAAACAAATAAAAAATGAACAAACTCACTTTACTTTTTTTTATTATTCTGGTTTTTGTGTTTACAAACTCAAAAGCTCAGATTACGACGATTGAAGAGGGTTTTGAAACCACAGACTCAATCCTACCTCCTGGATGGCACAAAGTAAATAATGCAGTTTTTCCAATCAGCGCAAATCCTGATGTAAACTGGACTGTAAGGGATTCCGGAGAATATTGCCCAGGATTGGCAAATGCTCTCACACAATCGCATAACGGAACGAAGTCAGTTGGAGTTAGCTGGTGGGCGAGTATTGACACTTCAGGTCAAGGTGGGGATGGAGTCGCAGATTGCTGGCTGATTACCCCTCAGATTACAGGAGTTAATAACAACTATATTTTAAAATTCTGGGCTTCGGGTGGAAGTGCTAGTTATTCCGATAGTATCCAGATTTGGGGAAGTTTCATTGACTCAATACCATCAAACTTTGTGTACCTGCAATCTGTATTTTGGCCAGCAGGATCAGTTTACGGGCAATTTCAGGAATACACTGTTGACCTTTCAGGGCTAGCATTCGGTACTCCGGTTTATATAGCATTCAGATATTATATGGATTGCGCAGTTGATGGTTTCTTTGTTTTCGTTGACGATGTGTATATAGGCGATCCAACCTCAATTAATACGATTGGATCTGAAATTCCTGAACGATATGCTCTGGGGCAGAACTATCCTAATCCTTTCAATCCAACTACCAGGATTAAGTTTGATATTGCAAAAACATCAAACGTTAAGCTGACTATCTTCAATTCGCTTGGACAGGTTGTTAAAGTTCTTCAGGATGGTGTATTGAATGCCGGTTATTACGAGGCTGAGTTTGATGGCAGTACTCTAGCGAGTGGAACATACTTCTACAGACTTGAAGCCGATGCTTATGTTGAAACAAAGAAAATGCTTCTGGTTAAGTAGAAATTGAAAGTTTAGTAAATGACCTTTCGTTAACCCCGGTTTCAGCCGGGGTTTTTTATTTATGTTTTGCCTCTGTTGGTATTTTTAATACGTTTTACCCTAACACAGATAAACTATCGTGATGAACATATTGTTCGTAAAAATTCAACTTCTCTAAAGGTGCTGGCATGATAAAAGATTTCTTAAATTATATTGGGAATAATAATATTGAAAGTTGACAAAAGTTTATATTCCGACAAAGCAAAAAAAACGTCCGCAAGTATAGAATATATTCACTCAGACAAATTCAAAATCACATCAACATTATAATCGAAAAACAAAAGAGCCACCTCAGATTGAGGTGGCTCTTTAAATTAGGCAATACCTGATACAAGTTTATTTTACCAACACCATTTTCTTCAAATCGCTAAACTCTCCTGAGGTAAGTTTGTAGAAATAAACCCCTGAAGAAAGTTTCGATGCATCGAAGTTCACCTCATAAGATCCCGGATCAAGATTATCATTAACTAAAGTGGTAACTTCTCTTCCGGTCGCATCGAAAACAACCAACTTGACATTTCCTTTGTTGATGATGTCAAATTTAATGTTAGTAGTTGGGTTAAAAGGATTCGGATAGTTTTGTGAGAGTTTAAAACTCGCCGGTGCAATTTCACCGTTACTTGTTATGTTGGTTGCGATACTTGAGTTATCGTAATAAATCGGAGTTGCCCCGAACCCAGCATAAACAACAGCTCCACCGTTTGAAGGAACAGTATAACCGGCTACTACTGGAGCAACAGTACCGGTTGGCATATGATTGCTGACTTGAGTTCTTCCAACGAATCCTGTTGATATATTACCGGAATTCATGTAAACAATTGTATCGTTGCCACCGATTACCCTAAAACAAAGTCTATATGCCCATTGTCCTATGTTACAATCCAAAGTTGAAACGTTTTGTGCTTCAGGTTGGACAAAAACCGGCGCTGAGTTACTCCAGTATGTCCCACCTGGAGTGTAATAGTTATAATATATTCTCTTAAGACCGCTCTCTTCCCTTGTGTAAGTTATAGCCATTTCATTGACTTCTCTGTTAACTGCAAGTTGTGGTAAAGTTTCAGGATCAGGTGAATTTGCCGGATTAAATTGAGTCCAACTTGTTCCGGTACCTAAGTTTCCCAAGTAAATCCTCATTAACCGAAGATTTGGATTGGAAGGAGTAAGGGAATTTGTGAGTAAGACATAAATTGAATCTGATTCATAGTTGTAATTAATGCTTAGGTCGTAATCATCAAAGGATCTGATCTTTCGGGGGGGATTCCAACCGTGACCCCAGTTCGATGAATAACTTGTTACAGCACTATCACCCACACCTGTTGAAGCATCAACATTTCTGAAGGCTACGTACCAATAAGTTAAACTAACTGACCAATCCCTTCCATCAGAAATTACACTTGGTTCAATGTTACCTCTACCGGATTCTGTAGGGGTTATTAAAGTAGCACCTAAGAAGCTACCACTGGACTTAAAAGAGAGCCAGTAAAGCTCACCGGCGTAAGATGAAGTATTCGGCGTTCTTGAAGCAACAATTCCTAATATGTGTCCACCGGTAGAGTCGGTTATGAACATATCGAATGAATGCCATTTGTTAGAACCACCGGGAACTATAAGATTAAAAAATTCAAAATTTACACCCCATTCGTTGACCTGTAAATTACAAGTGAATCTCTGTTCGTAGAGATATAGGCAACATACTGTGTCCCGAGTGAATCTATTCTAAGTCTGAGGTTTCGCTCGAAGATACCAGGATTTGGTACTCCGCCGTACGATACTATATTATCACCATTAGCAATCCAGTCCTGATTGAAAGGAGCATTTTGTGATTTCGATACCGGAACAACCTGAGGACCGTTAAATGGGTTACGAACTGATTTAAAATCTCCTTCATATTTTTGTCTGTAATTGTTCAGTAGTTCGAAATAATAGTTTTCATTGCCTGATTTTCGGGCTTCAACAATTTGTGCCCACTCCTGAGCCTTGGTTGAGTTATCAACTACATTCTCCTCAGGATTGGATTCTCTATAAATATCCTCTTGAGTTTGAGAATAAACTGAACCTGTTACACAGAGGAAAAGTACTAACAAAAATGTGTTTAATTTTTTCATTTTAGTTTTTGGTTTAGGTTAAATAATGAATTTTAAATTTACTCAAATTATATAATAATTCCACAGAGAAAATATTTATGTTGTAATTTGCTGGAGAGATGCATATATCTTTTTTCAGCAACATTATTCACTTTCGAAATTTGATTTAAAGTATGCAATGCAGGTTTTACCGTTATAAGATTTAAAAGTTCCAATTTCAAATTCACCTTCCTCAAAGCAAAAATAATTAATCCAATATGATTTCAGTATCTCAGCAATTGTATTTCAGTACTTACTGATTTTGTTATTTCAAATGTAACTGACGTTGAGTAATTTGATAAAAATTTATAAATGACCGAAGAAAGAATCTTAGTATTAAAATCAAAACTCAGTTCATTTAAAATAGAACTCATTGATGTAAACGGCACCCCTGGCGTAATAATTCCCAAAGAAAATCTTCTTGAAGTTTGTAAAATTTTAAAGAATGACAATGAACTGTCATTTGATCAGCTTGTTGATGCAATTGGCGTTGACAGGTTTACTAAGAAAGATCGTTTTGAGGTAATATACAATTTGCGTTCAGTAAGATACAAGGACAGACTATTTATAAAAGTTAAAGTTGATGCAAATGAACCGAATTCCCCGAGCCTTGTTCCCATCTGGGGATCAGCTAACTGGTATGAGCGAGAAGCGTATGATATGGTCGGCGTTGAGTTTACAGATCACCCCGATTTAAGAAGAATGTACATGCCGGAGGATTTTGAGTATCATCCGTTAAGAAAGGATTTCCCACTTATGGGAATTCCCGGTTCACTTCCGTTACCTAATAAATAATGAAGTTATATTATGTCTAATACAATAATTGACCGGCAACCGGAGATTATAAAATCAAAAATATTAAGAGCTCTTGAAAGCAATGATCTGAGTGTTCAGTTTAGCGATTCTCTTGACAACGAGATGATACTTAACATGGGACCGCAGCATCCCGCAACACACGGTGTACTGAGGTTATTGCTAAGTCTTGACGGCGAGACAGTAATGAAATGCGTTCCGGAGTTAGGGTATCTTCACAGAGGTTATGAAAAACTTGCCGAGGCATCAACCTTTCACGAGTTTATTCCACACACAGATCGTCTGGATTATTTGCAACCGATGGCAAATAACGTTGCCTACACATTAGCGGTTGAAAAGCTCATAAAACTGGAAATTCCGGATCGTGCAAAGTACATCCGGACCATAATTGCTGAACTTGCGAGAATACAATCGCATTTGCTTGCAATCGGAGCTTTGCTCATGGATGTCGGGGCTGTAACACCGTTCCTGTGGGCTATCCGCGAGCGTGAGAAAATTCTTGATCTTTGGGATTTAATCTGTGGCGCCAGATTTACCAACACATATACAAGGATTGGCGGTACGGCACAGGATATAAGCGAAGAAATAATTGATGGCATCAAAAAATTCATTAAAGAATTTTATGGGAACCTTAAAGAATGCCGCGACTTAGTCGAAAGGAATAAAATTTTCATTATCAGAACAGAAGGGATCGGATATCTTGAACCCAAAGCGGTTATAGATATCGGATTGACCGGTCCGCTGGTAAGGGCTGCCGGGATTGAACAGGACCTCAGGAAGGATGATCCGTATCTTATATACGACAGGTTAAATTTTGATATTCCCGTGTATGATGATTCAGATGCTCTGGCAAGATATTATGTAAGAGTAGAAGAGATGATTCAATCGGCAAGAATCGTAGAGCAATGTATTGAACAAATTCCTGCCGGTCCGCACAATGCGTTGAATTCAAAGAAGGTTTTGCCTGCAAAGCAAAAAGTTTACACTAAGATGGAAGAGCTCATTAATGATTTCATGATAATTAATTTCGGTATAAATCCGCCGAAAGGGGAATCGTACGGTGCTATCGAATCATCGAAAGGTGAGCTTGGTTTTTATATAATCAGTGATGGATCGGGTTATCCGTTCCGTATGAAAATCAGAAGTCCCAGCTTCTCAAATCTTCAGGGGTTACCGGAAATGATGAAAGGATGTTTCATTTCAGATACGGTCGTCATTATCGGTAGTGTTGATCCTGTGATGGGTGAAGCTGATAAATAATTTATTATGTCTATTCCATATCAAGAAATGAAAGACAATTTCTTCAACGAAGAAGAATTGAAAATTGTCAATAACCATTTAAAGAAGTATCCGCATAAAATGGCGGCTACTTTGCCGGTGCTTTGGATGATCCAGGACAAATACGGCTGGATATCGAAAGACGCAATGCGGTATGTTGCTGGTCTCCTTGATGTACCACCTGACCATGTTTACGGTGTTGTTACGTTTTACACTATGTATAACGAAAAACCTGTCGGAAAAGTACATCTCCAGATATGTACTAATGTATCCTGTATGCTCAACGGTGCTTACGATATCTTTCATTATATATCAGATAAATTGAAAATAAAAAATAAGGAAACGACCACAGATGGAATATTCACTATTGAAGAAGTTGAGTGCTTGGGGAGTTGTGGTACTGCACCAATGATGCAGGTCAATAACAGAGAGTATCACGAAAACCTTTCGCTTGATAAGATTGATACACTGTTGGATGAACTGAAATCAAAACACATTTAAAGTTTTTTAAAATGGTGAAAGTAATTTTAAAAGATATACCTGACCTTCATAAGCTCGAAGTTTACAAGTCAAACGGCGGGTTTGAGACATTAAAGAAAGTAGTTACTTCAATGTCGCCCGAACAGGTAATTGACGAAGTAAAGAAATCTAATCTGAAAGGAAGGGGTGGCGCTTGTTTTCCGACCGGCCTTAAGTGGAGCTTCATGCCAAAAGGAAATGAAAAACCGAAATATCTTTGTTGTAATGGTGATGAAAGTGAACCGGGGAGTTTTAAAGATCGGGAAATTTTCGAAAGAAATCCATTCCAGTTCATTGAAGGTGCACTTATCGCATCTTACGCAATGGGTTGCGTTGCATCTTATGTTTATATCAGAGGTGAATACTGGAAATGGATTAACATAATGGAGAAAGCAGTTGCAGAAGCTTATGAAGCGGGATTTATCGGTAAAAATATTTTCGGTTCAGATTTCTCCACTGATATGTATGTACACAAAGGCGCCGGAGCTTACATCTGCGGAGAAGAATCAGCATTGATGAACTCCCTTGAAGGAAAGCGCGGATATCCAAGAGTTAAACCGCCTTTCCCAGCTGCGGTAGGCGTTTGGGGTCAACCAACTACAATTAACAATATCGAAACTTTGGCTTGTGTACCGGAAATTATAAAAAATGGGGGAGAGTGGTTCGCTTCAATCGGTGATCCGAGACATCCGGGGACATTGTTATTCGGTGTTAGCGGACACGTGAATAAACCCGGGGTTTACGAGCTCCCAACGGGTATTCCTTTGATGGAGTTGATTAATGATTATGCCGGTGGTGTTAAAGGTGGTAAGCAGATTAAAATGGTAATTCCCGGAGGTTCCTCGATGCCACCGTTAACCCGCGAAGAGTGTATGAATATCAAGATGGATAATGAAAGCCTTAAAGAAATCGGGTCTGCAATCGGGACAGCAGGTGTAATGGTAATGGATGAGGATACAGATTTGATAAAAGTACTTATAAGGATTTCACATTTCTATTTTCATGAATCATGTGGTCAGTGTACACCATGTCGCGAAGGGACGGGTTGGATGTACAGGGTTCTCAAACGCATTGATGAGGGTAAAGGGCGTCAGAGCGACCTTGACCAGCTTATTTCAGTCGCAGAAAATATTGAGGGCAATACTATTTGCGCTTTAGGAGATGCTGCAGCCTGGCCTGTGAAATGGACAATCAGGAAATTCAGGGATGAATTCCAAAAGAAAATACCTAAAGAGGAAGTAACCCTTGATGTAAAGGAAAAAGTTCATGCTTTAAGAAAATCTCCGGAATACATTTCGAATAATACTGAATCCGATAATAAAATGGTACTTGAAATGTTTGGTAATGTTAGGGAAGATGTCGAAGAGAAAAGATTTTCGGGCGATGAATAAAAAGATGTGTACCGGTTTTAAAGTTATTATACTAAAATCCCCCCTGAGAACGGGGGGATTTTTTTATAAACTCATCGTCCTTTAACAATAATTGTGAGGACTTCTTTCTCACCATTTCTTATAACTTCACATTCAACTTTGTCTTCGGGATTAAGGTCAATTAAGATATTTGTAAAATCGTAAATGTCTTTAACTGTTTTACCTGCAAACTTAGTGATTATATCCCCTCCTTTTAAACCACCTAACTCTGCCGGACTTCCTTTTTTAACTCCGGAAATCTGGAGTCCACTTTCGTTTTCAGCGTAATCGGGAATAATACCAACAGTAACTTTGATGTTACCCATTTTTTGTTCTTTGTCTTCAGTTTTTGTAAACTCAGGTTTTTCGTTTGCATTTGCTATGTGTTTAGCGATATCGTATACGAATGATGTAACCTGTACCATTCCATCGTAATTTAATTTTTCCGGAGTATCGCTTGGCCTGTGATAATAGCTGTGTAGCCCTGTGAAAATATGCAATACCGGAACATCTGACAGATAAAAAGAAGAATGATCTGATGGACCTATTCCCGGTTTCGAAAATGAAAGCGTGAGGTTGTAATTCTTATTTATTTCATTCAACAGGTCTTCCCAAATTGGCGAAGTACCGGTACCGTTAATAGTTAATTTCTCATCGCGCAACATTCCTATCATATCCATATTCAACATTGCGACAATATTTAGTTCACGAAATTTGTCACTCTTGACGAAATAGCTTGAACCGAGTAATCCCGCCTCTTCACCTCCGAAGGTCATGAACAAAATGCTTCGTTTAGTTTTTTCATTTGCCCCACTAAAAACCCTCGCGAGTTCAATTACGCCTGATGTACCGGAAGCATTGTCGTCGGCGCCGTTATGTATTTCACCGATTTTCGACCTGTCTAAAGCGCCGTATTCACCATGTCCGACGTGGTCATGGTGAGCACCGATTACGATAACCTCGTCTTTTAATTCGGGGTCTGTTCCTTCAAGCATTCCCAGAACATTTCCGGTTGTTACTTCAATCTTTGGGCTATCATCACCTTTGGATTGACGATATGACATTTTAAATTCTTGCACATAAGTACCGTTATCTCCCATCGGGATAAGTCCGAAATCTTCGAAATATCCGGAGATAAATTCCTGAGTAAGTTTGTCTCCGTTCGTACCGGGTAACCTTCCCTCCATTGAGTCATCTGCGAGAAATTGAACGTAACCTTTCATAAGCTCGGCAGAAATGTTGTTCTTTGGATCATCATCATTTCCCCTGAAACCAAATGTGAAAACAACGATGAGAGACAGAATTTGGAAGTTAATTAATTTTTTCATTTTAATATTTTGAGTTCGTTGATAGAGTTAAATTTGGTTGATTATTTGATTAAGATCATTTTCTTTGAGATCAAATGAGTTCCGGATTGTAACTGATATAAATATACGCCGGATGTGAGATTTGTTCCATCAAAAATAAATGAATATTCCCCTCGATTGAAAAAACCGTAAACCGGTTCCGAAATTTCCCGACCTGTTAAATCGAAAACTTTAATTGAGATAATCCCCGGTTCCGGAATTTCAAATTTAATTACGGTAATTGGGTTAAAAGGATTCGGATAATTCTGTGAAAGCCTGTATTCTTCCACCAATGTACCGGTGTTTTCAACATTCAATATAACGCTTCCGCTCTGTAAGATTTTCTGTATGTAAATATTATAATCGCTGTATCCGTTTCTTGTATCTTCAAATGCAATTGCATATCCTCCGGATACAGGTGCAATAAACGGTGAATATTGATTTCCGGAGGCGGTACTTATTGCAACGTCGTTTACATCCCAAAGTTTTTCTCCAAGTGAATCAATTCGTTGCGCGTATATATCATATGAAGTTGTACCGGTCCGCCTGTCGTCCCAGGTGATTACAGCTCCATACTCACCATCGCTTATTATCCGTTGATTGTTCTGTGAAAGCGGAGCGCCGGTTACCTGAATTCCGTTAGCTTGCCATAAATTGTTACAAAGTGAGTCTAACCTTTGGGCATAAATGTCAATATTGAAAGGCGCTGATGGTCCGTTCCTGAAATCGTTCCATGTTACAATTACACCACCTTTCATATCAGATGTGAAGCGAGGTCTGTATTGGCTTGTTGGTGATGAGCAAACAACAACTCCGTTTGTTGCAGCTACAAATGTACCTTCGCTGTTTATCCGTTGGGCAAAAATATCAAACTGAATTGAATCTCTCATATCGCACCACGATATGAATGCGCCTCCGCTGTTGTCCGGGAATACTTCCTGATATTCTTGTGAAAACCTTTCGTTGCAAACCTGAATGCCATCAGTTTGCCAAAGCGGAGTACCACTTGGGCTCAACTTTTGAATGTAAATATCCGATTCGGTATAAATATTTCGGAAGTCACGCCATGTTACAATTAACATATCATCAGCGCTTGTCGTAACGACTAAATCAGATTGATTAGTTTCTGCCGTACAGAAGAATACACCGTTTCCCCAATGTTTATTCCCGAGGGAATCAATTCGGTTTGCTTTCAACTCTACTTCGGAAGATACAAGTTCACTTGATTCGTACGCAATAAAAAAACCACCGTTATTGTCCCCGGTAATTTTTGGTCTTAATTGTTTATTACCTTCATTGGTAATGTAGATTCCACTGTCTCCCCACATTTTATCCCCGTTGATATTTACCCGTTGAGCCCTTATTCTTGATTGAACAAAGTTTGAAGAATACTCTTCCCAAACGATGAATGCGCCACCTTTCTCATCAGAACAAATGTCATAATACCTTTCGGAAACCGGTAATACTGCAATGGGGAGACCATTACTATCGCCCCATTGAGCAAATCCGAGTGAATCAAATCGTTGAACAAATATATCTCTCTGGGTTTGTGACCCGGAATTTCTCTGGTCTTCCCAAACTATTATCACTCCGCTTCTTCCATCAGAAATCGCAATTGGCTCAAATTGATTTTTTATTGCTGTTACGACCGGTGTATTTATCGCGATATTAGAAGTCCATTGTGCAAAAGCATTTATTGTTGATAATGAAAGCATTAAGGCAATAACTTTGAATCGCATTTTACTGATATTTGTTAATGATTTAACCTGTTAAAGATGTAAATAATTTATTTAAAATTTGATTGCATTAATAAGTCAAGTAATTAATTGAAAAATATTGTCAGGTAAATATCAATAACTTCTTTTTAAAAAAGACAGTTAGCATAAACAACTTCAAATTCTGCAGAGACTATTTTATAAATATCATTTTCTTTGTATCCGAAAAATTATCCGTCTCAATTTTATAAAAATATAAACCGCTTGAGAACCCGCTCATATTTAGATTTACATTATAGGTACCTGCGCTCAACATAGAATTAACGGGTTCAGTTATCACTTCACCGAGAGTATTGTAAACTGTAAGCTTCACTTTTTGCTTTGAAGGCAATTTGAAAGTAATTACAGTTGACGGATTGAATGGATTCGGGTAATTTTGCAATAGTTCAAAATTATCAGCTGACCCTGTAGCTATCTGAGAGATTGTGTTTAGAATATTAAATTCCCAAACACCTCTGCCAAAGGTACCAACTCTGAGTCTCCCCGTGAAATCGTGATAATCCAAACTCATGCAGACTGTATTTGGTAAACCATAGGTAAGTTCTCGCCACTTAGTTCCCCAATCGTCAGTAACAAATACTCCAACGTCGGTTGCAGCGATATAGGTACTAGTGAAAAACCCTGGATAAAAAATCAAAACATCGTTTACCGGAGAATCCGGAAGGTTGCCGGCGATGCTAAACCAGGAGTTCCCCTGGTTTGTGGTTTTAAATATCTTGTTTGTTCCGAAACCCGAGAAAGAGACAACCGCAACATTCGATGAATCCGGGTGTACTTGAATGCTTGTAAGTGTTCGTGAAGGAAGTCCATTTGTAACGCTCGTGAAGTTATAACCCATGTTTGTAGATTTGTACAAGTAACTACTGATGGAAGCGTACATGACCTCCGGATCAGATTTTGAAATTGCAAGTTCACGAATTGTTCCAGTAGTTCCGCTTGAAATCGGGAACCAGTTTGCTCCCCAGTTCGTCGTTTTGAATACCTGTTGTCTGGCGGTATAGAAAATTCCGTTTGAATCAGGGTGCGATATCAACGGCCCTATCCAGGCAGCTGAACCGGTTAATCCCTCAGTCGCAGAGACCCAGTACCCACCGAAATCCATCGAGCGTTTGACACCGTTATTCTGAGTTTCACCAAGCATAAATTGATTACTGACTGAGTGATAAACAACTTCGCCTCCGTCACCGCCGAATGCAGCTACCCAGTCTATCGAGCCGTAAGTTCGTTGAGTTCCGTTATCCTGTGTCCCACCCAAAATGTGTAAGTAGTTAGAGGGATTTGATGCAATCCGGTAGAACTGTGTGAGGGTTAATCCCTGATTTAGATTTGTCCATGTGTCACCTTTGTTAGTTGATTTGTTAATACCGCCATCGTTCGTACAGAAAACTATATTTGGGTCAACCGGATGAAAAGCCATATTGTGCTGGTCAACGTGAACGTTCCCCCCGTTATAGCCATTCGTAATATTATAAAAATTATCACCGCCGTTGGTTGTTCGCCAAATATCAATTGATCCAACAAACGCAAGGTCCGGATCGTGAGGGCTAACGTGTATGTAAAAGTCATACCATGCTTGTTTACCTTCAAAGTTTGTACCTACCGCAACAGGATAGAAAAATTCTCCGTGATTGGTAGATTTAAATACACGAATTTTAGTTTCATTCGGATTAGAAGCATAATACCCGGCCGCATAAAGGATATTTGGAGAAGAATTGCAGATTGCAATATGGTTTCTTGTTGCCGATGTATAGCCACCTGCATTGAATGGAAAAGTAGCTCCACCGTCTGTTGAAATAACTATTCCTAAATTGCCGCTTGCATAGGCAGTATCACCAGTCGGAGAAAATACAACATCATCAGTTCTGTTGCTAAAAACCAGATGCCAGTTCTGTCCGGCATTTGTACTTCGATATAAACCTGAGTTACCCATTGCCGCCAGCAGGTGATTTGAATTCCCGGGTCTGATTACTATTCTTGATGTATAACTTAACGATGGCAGATCTGATGAATAATTTGTCCATGTGGTTCCACCATTGGTTGATTTCAATAAACCTCTGCCGTAATAAGACGCCAAACTGTACGTAGCTTCACCCGTTCCGTAGTATATTATTTCAGGATTCATGGGATCAATTGCAATAGCCCCTGATGACAGGGATGTTTCATTATCAGATTTCGGATTCCAAGATATTCCACCATCCGTAGTTTTCCAGACGCCGCCGTTTGCTGTGCCGATGTAAATTATATTGTGATTGTATGGATGAATCGCTAAAGTAACTATACGGGAAGATATATAACCATAATTGAAATAGTAACCTGATGTAGGACCTAAGTTTATCCACGATGGGGTGTAATCATTGTAATAGTATCCATTTTGTTTACGCATTTCATCTCGCTGGCTGAGTGCTTTGCTGTATGCGTCTTTCGGCAGGTAATTGTTCGGGAACATCCGCTGTTCATAAAACCATTTCTCCCGGTTAAATGGCTTTCGGGAACTTATTGTACTATCAACTCCATTGTATATGCTGCCTGGAATATTCAGCTCCTGTGCATTTGATATCTTCACAATCTGAAGTAAAGCGGTTATAAGAAAAACTAAGGATAAAATTTTCATTGTAAAGGATGAAATTGATTTATAGGTTGTACATATCTGTTTAAGTTACAAATTCTTTTTTCAAAATGAAAAACAAAATAAAGTTAAAAATAGTAATCGGAATTATTTCGTTGACATGTTTTTATGCATTTACTTCAGGATATATTCAAAATTCAGCAAAAGAAAAACTATCAGATAAATTGCTGGAAAAAATTGATAGAATTGATTTTCAGGAAAATGTTTTAGTTTGGGTTCAGTTTACAGATAAAGGTGACAATGTTGACTTTTATATCAATAACCCTCAACTGTATTTAACCGATCGCGCAATTCACCGGCGGATAATAAAGAGTGAAAATGAAAATTTGGTAAATGAAACCGATGTTCCAGTTAATTACGAATACATTGACGATTTACAAAAAAATGGTTTCGAAATAAAGAATAAATCGAAATGGTTCAACAGCGTTTCTCTTAAACTTTCCAAATCTGAAATCTATGAAATTGCTCGAAAGGAATATGTAAGAAAAATTGATTTAGTTAGGACATTCAAATCTTACGATACAGGGAAGATTCAATTTCAGGATAAGTCAGAAGCAGGCGGTAACCCGGATTTTAATTATTCCACACAATTCAATTATGGCGCTTCTTATCTTCAAAATCAGATGATCAATGTCCCCGTTTGTCACGATAGTGGATATTTTGGTCAAGATGTTCTCATTGCTTGTTTCGATTCGGGTTTTGATAATCTTGAACATCCCACGTTTGATTCTGTCATGAGCAGGGGAGTCAGGACTTATGATTTCGTAAACGGTGATACAATTGTAGCAAATGTTCCCGGTCACATGGGAAACGGGTCACACGGTACACGAGTCTTATCGCTCATTGTTGGATATACACCCGGCGAGCTTATTTCGCCCGCGTTCAGGTCAAAAGTCATACTTGCAAAAACCGAGAATACAGAAAGTGAAACACCCATTGAAGAGGATAACTGGATTGCAGCCGCAGAATGGGCTGATAGTCTCGGCGCTGATATAATCTCAAGTTCACTCGGTTACCTCGATATGGATCCCGGTTCACCATGGTCTTATGACTGGACCTGGATGTCAGGTGATAGTTGCCTTATAACCAAAGGCGCAAACATTGCTGCACAAAACGGAATATTAGTTGTAAATTCGGCGGGGAACAACGGATATAATGAATTCAGAAACACTCTGCTGGCGCCTGCTGATGGGTTTAAGGTTTTAACTGTAGGTGCTCTTAACACTTTGGGTGAGCGGGCAGGTTATTCATCGGTTGGTCCAACTGTTGATGGTAGGATAAAACCAGATATTATGGCGATGGGGAGTTCGAATGTAACAGCACAATCCGGTTCCGGTAACACAGGATTTACTTCGATTGGTAGCGGGACTTCATTTGCATGTCCTATGGTTTCAGGTGTTGCTGCTTTGATTCTTTCCGCAAATCCGAATTTAAATCCAACTCAACTGATGCAAATTATAAGAGCAAGCGGAAATAATACTGCGAACCCTGATAGATTTGTAGGTTGGGGTACATTGAATGCATGGACAGCTATTCAAATGGCTCTTAATCAATCTTCAATTGAGCCGATAAATTCGGAAATTCCAGATGGATTTCAACTTTATCAGAATTTCCCAAATCCGTTTAACCCAGTAACGAATATTACTTTTGACGTTCCGGTCAATACGTTTGTTACACTTTCTGTATTTGACCCTGCTGGAAGGCAAGTTGCAGAACTGATAAATCTGTATCTTCGAGCCGGAAGTTATATTGTACCATTTGAAGCGGATGACCTATCTAGCGGAGTTTACTTTTATCGGTTATCAACAGCAGATTATAGTTTCGTTAAAGCAATGGTACTTGTAAAGTGAAAAGTAGTCGTTTTGATTCAGTTGTGTTTAACGATTTAGTTACTGTGATTACTTGATGGACGCTTAGAAATTATCAATACTCAAAGTCAATTTAAAATTTCTGTCCTTGATAAAGTTGTTCAACCGCCAGATGAAATCTAATCTGAAAATATCCAGTATTCGACCAATTCCGAATCCCGCTTCAGTGAAAATTCCATCAGTGGTTCTGAAACCCTTATAAACTGCACCATATCTGTTCCGATCGGATATTTCAACTTTTGATGCATTGAAAAAGCCTATCAGATTAAAGTCTCCGAGAATTGGGATATTCCCCCACAACAATTTCCCAAAGTTATTCTCAAACTTAAAATAATAAACTCTATCACCGAGGTATTCCTGAAACATTATGGACTTAACACCAAAATCCGGAACCCCTTTACCGTTGTAATCACTTAAATGACCGAGCATTTGGTAGGGTACACCACCGGTGAAATATTCACCCCCTAAGGTGTATCTAAAATCAAACAAGAAATTCAACTTGTTTCGTCCGCTGAGAATAGCGGAAAACTTGCTGAATTCATAGTTGCTGCCGAGAGATTTTGGTGTGATTGAATATTGTAATTCCAAACGAGGAATTTCATTGGAAACCTTTAGATTACTGAATTCCCCGTCGCCCCAGTCAATTTTATAGCTCCTGTTGAAATTAAGGTAAGCGGTGAATGATATTGTTCTAAGGAAAGCTTCATTTATCTTAGGATTCAATTTAGATTTTTGCTCAGATTTTAAAATACTGAAGTCGGTATTTGTTTTCGCACTCCATTGCTTCTGTTGATTAAAAGAGAGATTCAAACCAAATGCTGGCGAAAGCTCATAATCAATACTTCCGAAATATCCTGATGAATAGTAATAGTCGTAATCATCCATTTTATAACCGATAGCTTCAGCAGTGTTTGATAGCAGGGTTAAATCGCTGGGGTTTTCAGCAGTCGTTTTTAAATCTCTAAACAGCCCCGTAGAAAGTTTAAGACTCCTGTCGGGTAAAAGGTTCGCAGTTGCAAACAATTTATATTTAATTTTTTTATCGTCCAGTCCGTATTTTATTTTTCCGTTAATGATTTCGCGCGAAAGATCGGAATTGTATCTCGCATTAAAAGACAGAGCATTACCTTCAACCCGATTAAAACTGTAATAGGAGACCGGAAAAGAAGAGAAATATTTGCCGTAATTAATAGAACCGGGTCCGATTGATAACTTATGTTTTCTTTGTTCGGTTTTCTCCTCCATCTTTTGAAACACAAAATTTTCCATTTTGGAGGTTTTTATTAAACTTCTTTCAGCCCAATAACTGCTATCCTTTGTGGCGTCTTCATTGACTTTGATGATAATATCGTCAAAAGTTCCGATGGGAGCGGGTTTGTTTATCTCATAGTCTGAGACTATCGTGAAAACATCAGCTTCAAGTTTAAGGAGCCCGATAATACCACCTACTGACCCGTTTGCAAAAATTCTGACATCTGTCGGAAGCCAGAAATCGTTATCACTTTCATCGGTGTAGTGATTGAAACTTTGTAGAAATCTCAGGTTGTTGATAAATCTGATATCGGTTGCTTGATTTGTCCGCAGGTCAACTTTTATTAACGAGTAGATATTATCCAAAATAAAAATCTGACCATAGAACTGTGGTACTCTTTCAGATTTATTGTAAACGTCAATTTTAAAAACCGGGACTGAGTCAAAAGAGGTCATCCCACTAAGTCTGAAATCGTAATTATCGAAAGTATCTTCAGAAAGCGGACCGGGGATAGATACAGAACCAATGTCAATATTGTCATCGTAAAAATTTACAATATATGGGAGTGCAAATCCCCTGATTATGTTTGCGGTTTCACGCTTTGAGGTAACTACTTGTTTAGTTAAATCAGGTTTTTTAAAATAGAGTAATGTCTCAGATTCAAGTATTCCAAGAATCCCAAGGTCAGAGCCGGAGGTTTTAATTGAGTCCGGAATGATTACCGAACCTTGATTGGATCTGAGTATAAATTTAGAATATGCGCTTAGTTTATACTCATTAAGATTTCGTTTGAAATTATTTTTATAAACTAATGCCCGCCTGATAATTTCATAAGCCGGATCTTCACCTTCGACTTCGATTACCTCAGTTAGGATTTCAGATTGCTTTAGATAGATATTTCTCTGTTGTGATAACCCGTTAATATTTACAATTGCAGTATCGCTATAATAGCCAACCATGGAAAATATAACCCGATGTAACCCATCAGGTAAGAGAAGTTTGTAATGACCATTCTCATCAGACGTGGTTCCGGTATTGCTGCTATCAACCTTTACGGTAACATATCCCAATGCTTCGCCTGTCCGGATTTCTGAAACAGTTCCTTGGAGGTCAGATAATTGTGCATCCGTTACCTCGGTTAAAATGAAGATTGCGAGAATGATGAAAATAAATTTCATGATGGTTCAATAATTAATAGCTTTTTATCATCGATTTTGTACACCTGATTAAAACTAAAATCGATTACTTTAACTCTCACCCCACTATACCTCTTCTTTAATTCCCGGAGTTCACCGGTTACATCGCCACCTTTAATACAAAGAATTTTTCCGTTTGGTTTTACTAAATCTCGTGACCATTTATATAAATATTTCAATTCCGATACAGCCTTTGAAATTACAAAATCAAAACTCTCGAAATTCTCATCAAATCGCCGGAGCGTTTCCGCTCTGGTGTTTACGGTAACCACATTTTTAAGATTCAAGCTGTTAACGATATCGGACAATGCGGTTACTTTTTTCCTGATTGAATCAACCAATGTAAATTGGCATTGAGAAAACAAAATGCTCAAAGGAATTCCGGGAAAACCGCCACCTGTACCGATATCACAGATTGTGCTGCCATTTTGAAATTTGAATTCTGATATAAAGAAAATTGAATTTAAAATGAGGTCTTCAATGCCTGTAGCCCGCCTGCTGATCAGGTTAACTTTTGAATTCCATTTCAAAATTAAATTTTCATATTCAATGAACTTCTGAATGATTATTGATGAGTTCACAATATGAAATTCTTCAGTTAAAAATTTTTCAGTTAACTTCAATCGTAAGAAATTTATTAAATGTTATTTAAATTATTTCTGATTTAAATTCAATTATATTGTATGAAAAATGATTTGAAACCTTAAAGGGTTTTATATATTGACTGTTGATTTAATATAATAGGAGAATTTCAATGAATGATGTTGAAGAGAATTTAAAATGTATTGTTAAGAAATTTTTATTCGTGTTATGAGATTAAAATTAACCTGATTAATAATAAAAGATTCAGTCGGAAGTTTAAAGAATAAAATGAAAGAGTACGATGATAGATGGAATAATTTAAACATCTCACTATACAAGTATTGTATTACTCTTGATAGATATATCTGCGTTAAGGAAAACTTACAGGTTGTAAGAATTTAAAAAATTGTATAGAAAGAAGTCAGTGAGGTAGTTAAAGTATTCTTTTTTGACAATAGTAAAGTCAGATCAGACATGAAGACGATTGAAAGTAGTCATAACATCAAGAGTTGGTTTTGTAAGAAAATCATTAATACAATTGACAAAGACCGGCATTAAACGATTAATAGTTTCAATTTCTTCAGTAGAAAAATCACCTAATACAAAATCAACATATTTCTCTTTATCAATCTCGGTAGTTCCGATTCCTATCCTCATTCTGGGATATTCTTCGGTTTGCAGGAAATATTGAATGTTAGCTAAGCCATTATGCCCGCCATCAGACCCCCGCTCTCTGAGGCGAATAGTTCCAAGTGGTAAATTGAAATCATCCGTAATTACCAGGATGTCGGTCGGATCCATGTTGAATTCGTAGAGAAATTCAGAAACAGCTTCTCCGCTGCCATTCATGTAAGTCAAGGGTTTCATTAAAAAAACATCCTGGTTACCAACCTTAGTGGACGTACCGGAATAAAGGTCGTTATCTGATTTAAATTTTGTTTTCAATGAACGGGCAAACTCATCAATTATCATGAAACCTATATTGTGCCTTGACTTGAGATATTTCTCTCCGGGATTACCAAGACCTACAATTAGTTTCATCAGAAATTATTAAGATTCCTCTTCTTTCTTACCTTTGCTCATAACTTCCGGTTCTTGTCCTTCATCGGTAGCTTCAGGTTCGGCGATTTCTTCAGTTGCTTGAGCTGTTACTGAAACGATGCTATCAGCAGGATCGTGAAGGATCTCAAAATTTTCAGTCTTAAGGTCGGAAACTCTGATGGATTCTCCGATCTTCAAATCTTCTACATTAACCTCGATGTTTGCGGGGATATATTTAGGCAGACATTCTACTTCAAGTTTGTGAATTGCTAATTGCAAAACTCCGCCTTCTTTAACTCCTATCGGTGTTCCGGTAACATGAACCGGTATGTCAACTTTGATTTTCTCATCTGCTTTTATTGCAAGTAAATCAAAATGGATTGGTTTATATTTTACCGGATCAAACTGTACATCTTTTAAAATACAGGTGAAATTTTTATCGTTGCCGTCAATTGTGAGATTTATAAGATGAGATTCGGATGAATAAACAAAATCTCTCAAATCCAGATTTTTTACAGCGATGGCAATACTTTCCTGACCGCTCCCGTAAAATACTCCGGGTACCATTTCATTTGTCCTTAATTTCGTAAGATCGGAACCCTTAAAACTTTCCCTTTTTATTGCCTTTAAGCTTAGCTCTGACATTGTTTTAAATATTTAAATAAAATAAACCGTAAGATAATTTAATTACATTTTTATTTCAATCGAGTAATTTGGGACACTTTTATGATTCCCTGAAATAACAGGATAGCTATATATTAAATAAAAAAACCGCCGATTTTTTTAAACCGGCGGTTGTAATCTGTATGCTTTCGTTAGCTAAGAGATATTAAATCTATGAGCTTTTAATTCTCATTGAAAAGAATGATTTCCAAACGAAAATAAAAGCTATTACAAGGAAGATAATTCCGATAACCGGAGCAGAATCCCTGAAGGCATCGGTAATTGCAATCTCCATTGCTAACAGACCAAACAAGGTTGTAAATTTAATAATTGGATTTAAAGAGACCGAAGAAGTATCTTTAAACGGATCGCCGACTGTATCACCGATAACAGTTGCATCGTGAAGCGGTGTTCCTTTTTCCCTCAGATCAACTTCAACGACCTTTTTAGCGTTGTCCCATGCGCCGCCTGCGTTTGCCATAAAGATAGATTGAAATAATCCAAATACTGCAATTGAGATAAGATAGCTAACGAAGAATGAAGCAGGTGCATTGTCTCCACCTGCAGGAGCTGACATGAAAGCAAACGCTAATGCGAAACAAAATACCGCAATGAAAATATTAAACATCCCCTTCTGTGCATACTTTGTGCAAATCTCAACTACCTTCTTCGATTTCTCTGTTGAGGCGCTCAATGATGCATTTTCATCGAGATTAATATTTTTCTTGATATACTCAACCGCACTGTACGCTCCGGTAGTTACAGCCTGAATTGATGCACCGGTAAACCAATATATCACAGCACCTCCACAAAGGAATCCAAGCAGTGAATACGGATTAAGTAAATTTAATATTGTCTCCGGTTCTACACCAAGTACATTTTTCAGGACAAGGATTAATGAAAATATCATAGTTGTTGCACCTACGACTGCAGTACCAATCAGGACGGGCTTTGCGGTTGCTTTAAATGTGTTACCCGCTCCATCATTTTCTTCAAGATATAATTTTGCTTTTTCCCAATCCGGTTTAAATCCGAACTCTTTTTCAATTTCCGCGCTGTTTTTATCTTTATTCTCTTCAATTAAAGATAACTCATAAATCGATTGTGCATTATCGGTAACAGGTCCATAGGAATCAACCGCGATAGTAACTGGTCCCATGCCAAGCATCCCGAATGCGACGAGACCAAAAGCAAATATTGGTCTGTAATCCATCATAGATTCAGGAATTGAACCTGAGGCGATGTAAGCTCCGAACATCAGGCCGAAAAATACCATCCCTTTCCAGAATGCGGAGAAATTTCCCGCAACTAATCCGGATAGAATTGTAAGTGACGCGCCACCTTCTTTTGATGCGGTTACAATTTCATTTACGTGCTTAGACTTCGGGGAAGTAAATATTTTAGTGAACTCGGGTATAAGCGCAGCTCCGAGAGTACCAAAACTTATAATAACTGAAAGTGTAATCCACATATTATCAGACAGGTGGCCTATTATTGAATACGATGCAATAAAAGTTGCTATCATTGAAATAATGGAAGTAATCCAAACGAGCGAAGTCAGTGGTGCTTCAAAGTCCATTGAATCCTTGTTTGAATATTTCACCTTTGAAATTAATCCATTGATATAATACGATCCGATGGAAGTAACTATCATTAATATTCTCATTACGAAAATCCATACTAACAATTCCGCTTTCAAAGTATCGGCATCGGGGACAATAGCAAGCACGATGAAACTAATGAGTGCAACACCTGTAACGCCGTACGTTTCAAAGCCGTCAGCTGTAGGTCCGACAGAATCACCCGCATTATCTCCGGTACAGTCAGCAATAACGCCGGGATTTCGTGGATCGTCCTCTTTAATTTTAAAAACAACCTTCATTAAATCGGATCCGATATCAGCAATCTTAGTGAAAATACCGCCGGCAATCCTTAACGCTGATGCACCTAATGACTCACCAATAGCAAAACCGATAAAACTTGCTCCGGCATATTCTCTAGGTACATAGAGGAAAATAATCAACATCATAATAAGCTCAACACAAATCAGAAGTACGCCAATGCTCATACCCGCAGTTAGCGGGATGTTCAGTAGTTTTAAAGGTTTTCTCTCCAATGATGCAAACGCCATTCTGCTGTTTGCATACGTATTCATCCTGATACCGAACCATGCAACGCCGTAAGATCCGAGAATTCCGATTATCGTCCACATTAAAATGAGGGCTACACCGCCAAACGAAAGTGATTGCAGACCACCGAAATAAAACGCAATACACGCAGCGATGAACAAAAACAGAATAAACAAAAATTTCCCCTGCTGTATTAAATATGTTTTGCACGTTTCAAAAATTATTTGTGCTACATCCAGCATAGATTTGTGCGCAGGTAATTTTTTTACGGACGAAAACTGATACAAGCCAAATAGCATACCCGCGATACAAACTAAAATACCATAAAGCAATAATTGATTTTGCTCCTGAGATAATTCGGGTATTATTAAATCAGCTTCACTTGCAAAAGATACTACCGGCGCAAGCAAAACCAGGGTTAAACCCATTAAATATTTTTTCATATATTATTTAATTTTAGTTAATAAATTTTTCCCCTCAATAAAAATCCTGACAAGATTTATTATCAGGATTTTTAATATTGCGATTTCATTTATCTCCGTACAGAGATTAAAACTTCCCGGAATGTTAAATATATAAAAATATTAATTAGTCTTGCGGTTGGGAAATCAGACATTACCTGTTCATTACCATTTGTAGTTAATCGAAAATGAATATACCCTTAATTGGTATAAACTCGTGCTAATTTTTTTTCGGAAATTTAAAATGAAGTACAAAGATAACTTTTGTATAAAAGTTAATCAATTTAATATTCCTTATGCAGTACTATGAGATTATCTGCGTCGTAATGAATTAATTCCGATTGAATTATGATCATTAAAAATCCCGATATATTTGTATCGGGATTTTCTGAATGAAATTAGGGCTTAGATGTAATTGGTATTTCTCCTGAATTGTCTGTTCCTTTGTCAACTGCTTTTTTCTTTTTTGAAGAAAATTTATCAAACACATTTCTGTATGAAACATATAAAACCGGGATGACAATAAGAGTTAAGAATGTGGCAATTGCCAATCCGAAAATTATTGCAACACCCATCGGTCGCCAAAATGCAGTATTTTGGCCGCCGATAACCCATGAGAGAGAACGCCAGTCGAAATCAACACCTGTCGTGAGCGGAACAACTCCGAGAATAGTTGTAAGTGCAGTTAGTATTACCGGCCTTAGCCTGATTCTACCGGAAATCACAGTTGATTCTATTAATGATAATCCCTGTCGTTCAAGAATTTTCTGAAAGTCAAGAAGGACAATAGCATTTCTGACAACGATACCGGCGAGTGCAATAATACCAATACCCGTCATAACAATTCCAAAGGGTATTTGTACAACCATGAGTCCGATCAGAACGCCAATCATTGAAAGTATAATAGTTAACATGATTAACAGGGAAGTTCCGATTTTGTTAAACTCTAATACCAGGAAAAAGAATACAAGGAATACAGATATGAAGAACGCCTGAAATAAAAATGCTGATGTTTCCTGTTGATCTTCCTGTTCGCCAGTGTATTTCAGTTGATAACCGTCGGGTAATTCGTAATTCTTAAGAATATTTTGCACATCCATCAACACGTCATTTCCAAGTCTCCCCTGTGAATTTGCGGAAACAGTAACTACACGTTTCAGGTCAACCCTTCTGATTGCGCCAAGACCACCAGCGAACTCAACATCGGCAACTGATGAGATCGGCACCTTGAATCCATCTTTATCGGTTACGAACAGATCTTTGATGTTTTCAATATTATTCCTTTGAGCGCTGTCCAATCGGACGGTTACATCGTATTCATCATCGGCAATTCTGAATTTGGTTGCTTCAGTGCCATTAACGGCGGTTCTGATAGTCGAGGCAATACTTGTAATGTTAAGCCCGTAAAGCGAGGCTTTTTGACGATCAACTTTAAATCTCAGTTCAGGTTTAGCCATTTCGAAATTATCTTCTAAGTCGGAGATCCCACGAACATCTGCGATCTTTCGTTTAATGTCGTCTGCAATTTCACCGAGTTGTTTAAAGTCCGGTCCGGAAATTTCTATATTTACCGGTGGTCCGGTTGGCGGTCCTGCATTCTGTTTATCAACTATGACTTCGGCAGTTGTGATACCTGTAACCGCTTCACGAATCTTTTCAACTGTTTCAAGAGAATTTGTATTCCGGTCTTCCTTATCGAAGAATGAAATTGTTATAGTACTTTTATTTGATTCTTTACCTCCGGACGACCCCATACGGATTTCCTGCCCAACATTAGAGACGAAATATTCGACATCTTTGAATTGGGGTAGCTGTTGTTCGATAGTTTGTGTAATCTTGTTTGTCAATTCAATGCTGCTGCCTACGGGAGTTGTTATATAAATATAGGCAGTATTAGGTTCAACCGTCGGGAAGAATTCAACCCCTTTATTAAATGTACCGAAGAGAATTATAACCAATATGAACAAAGCGAAAACTCCAATTAATGTGGTTTTTCTATGCCTCATAGTGACGTGGATGAACCGCTCATATTTATAACTGAACCCGTCGAACCAATTATCAAATTTGTGATGAAGCCAGGTAAATATCTTCCATTTTGGAATTTCGCCTGACTCTGATTTTTTAATCTCTTTTACATTAATCATAGTGGATGCGAAAACAGGGCTAAACACAAGCGCAACAAATAACGATGAAAAAAGGCATACTATCAATGTTATTGGCAGATACTTCATAAACTCACCGACTATCCCGGGGAAAAAGAGTAACGGGAAAAATGATGATATGATTGTCAGTGTAGCGATGAGTACCGGTATTTGAACTTCACGTGGCCCTTCAATTGCAGCATCGTGCGGATTGAAATTTTCCTTATCCTGAAGCCGGTATATATTTTCAGTTACGACAATTGCATCATCAACGATAATACCAAGCACCAATATTAAAGAAAACAATACAATCATGTTCATTGTAATTCCGAGCATACTGAGGATAATGAAGGCAATAAAAAATGAAAGTGGAATTGAAAGCGCTACAAGGAATGCTGTCCTTATTCCCATCGCCATAAAAAGTATGAGCGTTACAAGTATAACACCTGTAGTAATTCCATTTTCTAATTCGTGAACCGTAACTTCTATCATCTTTGATTGGTCGCCGGTATATCCGATTGAGAGTCCGGACGGTAAAGATTTTGATTCGCTGTCAATCAAATTCTTCACCCTGTTGATTACTTCAATGATGTTTTCACCACTGCTCTTTTTTATTACAAGTGTAACTGCTTCAACTCCATTCCTTCTTGCAAACGTTGTCCTGTCTTTAAATGAATATTCTACATCAGCAACATCTCTGACGAAAATCGGTTTATCGTTTTGCGCTTTAATAGTAAGATTAGCGAAATCTTCAGGCTGTGAAACTTCGCCGGGTACACGTACAGTGTAACTCGAAGATCCGATTTCAATTCCACCTCCTGGAATATTTTTATTGTTGAAGTTGACTGTATTGATTATATCCCCAAAGCTGATATTATAGTATCTCAATTTATTTGCATCAGCATTAATTTTTACCTCACGCTCCAAACCTCCCGTCAGATCCACCGATAACACTCCGGGGATTGTTTCAATTTTATCCTCGAGTTCTTCTCCAATCTCCTTCAGCTTATACAAACCGAAATTACCAGAGAGGCTTATATAAAGAATTGGTTGTTCCGAGAGGTTGATTTCCGTAATATTCGGTTCCTCAATATCTGCCGGCATTTTTGTTTTTGCCACAGAAACTTTATCCCTTACCTTTTGCAAAGCATCTTCAATGTTCACATTTGTATTGAATTCAATCGTAACAAATGAAAAACTTTCCTGAGAGATTGATGTAATATTTTTAATATCGCTTAAAGATTTGATTTCGTTCTCAATCTTTTGCGTAACGAGATTTTCCATATCTTCAGGGGAAACGCCGAAGTATGCAGTAGATACAAAAACATAAGGAATGGTTATTGACGGTGAGGCTTCCTTAGGTAGAGAAACGTAAGAAAATATACCTCCAACAACTATTAGCAACAATAAGACATAAACGGTTGCTTTGTTATTAACTGCAATTTTTGAGATAGACATTTTGTAAACTTTATGGGTTATTCAAGTATCTTTACTTTATCATCATCCGCAAGCGATTGAAAACCTTCCACGATCATTGTATCTCCCGGATTAAGGCCACTAGTAACCAGAACGTTATTACCGTTATAACCACCGAGTGTAACAGTTCGGCGTTTTGCTATTCCGTTTACATAAACGAAGACATACTTCTCTGTACCAAGGTCAATAATAAGACTCTGAGGTAACACAACGGCGTTATCAACTGAAAATCTTTGAACGCTTAGATTAGCACTCATTTCCGGTTTGAGCTTCCCGTTTTGATTATCAAGTATCACTTCAATTTCAAATGTCCGGTTTACTGTGCTTATTGTCGGTGAGATGTAATTTATCTTTCCGTTGTATTCTTCACCTGGAAGTACATCAAAGGTGATATTTACAGGAGTACCAATTGAAATTTCCGGTAAGTAACGTTCTGGGATGCCGGTTGTAATTTTAACTTTTGAAACATTGACAATTTTCAGTATTGGTGAACCCGGTCCGGAAGTTTCACCCCGGTTCATATATTTCTGATCTACAATACCGTTGATGGGAGACCTTACAACCGCATTTTGAAGTCGTTGTCTGGTAACTTCAACTGTCTTTTCTGCAATTTCCAGATTGAGTTTTGCATTTGTGAAATTTTGTTCGGTTGTTACTCCATCGTTAAAAAGGCGCTCAACTCTTTCATAATTTGATTTTGCAAGTTCGAACTGTGCGAGTGCTTGTTGATATGTGGCATATTCAGTATCTTTGCGAAGTCTGATAAGAACCTGTCCTCTTCCAACACGGCTACCCTTATCAACTGCGAGGTGAGTGATAAGCCCACCTTCAACTGCAGATATGGTTGCCTCTTCGATAGGTTTTACAACCCCGGAAATGTTATAGCTTTCAGTAAAATTTTCTGTAGTTATGGTTTTTACTTTTACCAGAGGTAACTTCACATCAGCAACAAATTCTTCTTTATCGCCACATCCGATAAGTGTCGAGAGGATTAAAATTAATACAAGTAATGGCTTTTTCATTTTACACTTAAGTTAGACTTTTAATTTTCAAGTAATTCCTCGAGTTCAGTTTTGGCAATTTGATAATCATAAACCGCCTGAAGGTAAGCCAGTTTAGATTGGCTTAGTTGAAGTTCTGCGTTGAGGACATCAAGCTGATTTAATATACCTTCACGAAAACTAATGTTAGCCAGGTCTAATCCGCGTTGCGCAAGTTTTACATTCTCCTCCTGTGCTATAATTCTGCTTCGTGCATTCTCTAACCGGAGAATTATTGATTCACCTGATAGCCTGAGTTTATTCCTGAGATTTTCAATTTGCTCTTCATTAATTCTTACATCAATTAATGATTGTGAAACGACTTTTTGTGTTCTGAAAATATTGAGATCCCAGGAAAGCGCTAACCCTCCGATAACAGCATTGTTAAATTTCCAGTTTGTAATACTATTATTATCGTTTTCAGATGCGGATAACTGGTATTGCCCGAATATTGCGAGTTTCGGGAGATAGTTTGCTTCATTAACCCTGACGAGTTCCAGATTGATTTTTCTATTAAGGTCAAGTGCGATTAATCCGGAGTTGTTAGAAATTATTGAGTTCAAAATTTCCTCTGTGCTCCTGAAGATCTCGGAACTGTCGTATTCTAAGTTCCCTGTAATTTCAATTTCATCCTCCTCCCTTAAACCAATCAGGTCTTTAAGTCTGAGTTTACTTACGTTGAGATCGCTGATTGATTTTTCTACCGCAGGTTTAATATTTTCTACCTGTACTTTTGCCCTTAGGTAATCAAATTCTGTTGCAATGCCGTTTTTGTATCTTGATTCAACAACCGATAAATTGTTCTTTGAATTTTCAAGCGATTGTTTATTAACCTCAACAATTTCCTTTGCGAGAAGTGTAGCATAAAACGACTTTTTTACCTGCGCTATTACGGAATTTTTTATATTCTTAACGTTAGTCTCGCTCAGTTGTTGATAATATTCTGCTACCCTTATCCCCTGGAATACAGGGACACCAAGCACAGGAATTGAGTACTGGATTTCAAGAGTGTTTACCAATTCATTATCTGCACCGATTTCGAATGTTTCACCAAAAATATTAAATGTAGGCTTTTTAAAATTTCTTGAGTAGCGTGAACTCAGAACAAAATTCGGGGCTAGATTGTCGCGATAAACTTCTGAGACTTTCTCTTCTGCTTTGACTTGTTCGAGTCTCGCCGTTACCAATTCGTTGTTGTTTTCAGTAGCGAGATTTATTGCCTCTGTGAGAGTTAAAACTTTAATTGTTTGGGGTAGTATTACCTCTGGATTGAGGAAAATACAAATTGTAAAAATAATCCGGATTAATTTATACATAAAATTCCCTTTCAAGCAGCAGGTTCTTTTCAAAATTTGATTTAATTTTTCTCTTTTCACTGTTGTACATCCGTTTTCCTTTCTCTGTTAAGATACCGTTTAATAACAAATCGAAAATCTGAAGATATGCATCAACAACGGTTAACTTGTTTTTGGTAAGGAAATCATTTCTTAGAATCATTCTCATGGAAGAAATTGTAATCTCAATAATGAGCGAACTATCAAGATTTTTAATTGACTTCTCGCGTTTGCCCTGTTCAATTAATTTTTTCATTACAGAATTTACCTTAATGACGCGGAATTCATCTAGTGCTTCCCATTTTTTTGGTATATGAATCTGGAGATCCCGAAGCCAGTATTCTGATAGCTCGGAAAATCTCATTTGGAGATAGCTCATTATTCGGATAAACTTAATAATGACATTATCTCCCGAATTTATAATTTCATCTAATATAATTTCATCGTTCTCTAAAGAGTCATTGATAATTTGACTTACCAGGTCTTCCTTGGTATCAAAAAATTTGTAAATTGTTTTTTTGCTGATTCGCAACTCAGACGAGATTTCATCCATTGAAGTCTTGTAAAAACCTTGCCTGAAGAATTTCTGACGGGAGTAATTCAAAATCTTTATTCTATATTTATCGCCACTCACAGGAAACTATTATCGTGTTTTAAGTTTCCAAAACTAATGAAAATACTTTTCTGAAACAATTATAATATTCGCGATGAGGGTTAAAAAAGTTTCGCGGAAAATGAAGGAATTACTCCATTTCTTTAATGGCTTTCATGTACTCTTTCCGCATGGTAACGATAACGTCCATTGAAATTTCTTTTGGACATTCAGCGGCGCAGGCTTCTGTATTCGTGCAAGAACCAAATCCCTCCTTATCCATTTGCTTAATCATATTTATTGCCCGCTTGTGACGTTCCGGTGAGCCTTGTGGGAGGCGCGAGAGGTGAGCTATTTTAGCGCCGACGAATAACGATGCGGATGAATTTTTACAAACGGCAACGCAAGCGCCACAACCAATGCACTGCGATGCGTCGAGTGCGTATTCCACATCATCTTTTGAAATCAGAATTGAATTTGCATCTGCAGCACCACCGGAATTAACCGAAACAAATCCACCTGCAGTAATTATTCTGTCGAATGCGCTACGATCCACTATGAGATCTTTAACTACCGGGAAAGCATTAGCGCGCCACGGTTCAATGACAATTGATTGTCCGTCATGAAAACTGCGCATGTGGAGCTGGCATGCAGTAACGCCACGTTTAGGACCATGAGGTCTTCCGTTGATGTACAGGCTGCAACTTCCGCAAATTCCCTCCCGGCAATCGTGGTCGAATGCAACCGGTTCCTCTCCTTTTATTATCAGTTCCTCGTTCAGTACATCTAGCATTTCTAGGAAGGACATATCGGGTGATACATTGTTCACAGTATAATCCTTGAATTCACCTGCAGAATTTTTATCTGCTTGTCGCCAGATTTTAAGGCTAAGATTCATTTTTTTTCCATTCGACATTATTTATAGCTCCTTTGTGATGGTGTTACAAATTCAAATTTCAAATTTTCTTTATGAAGTTCAGGCAGCTGGTCATCGCCTTTAAATTGCCATGCGGCAACATAACAATAGTTTTCATCATCACGCAACGCTTCGTTTTCCTGCGTTTGATATTCAGCTCTGAAATGACCGCCACAGGATTCATTTCTGTTTAATGCGCCCCTCGCAACAAGTTCACCGAGTTCCAGGAAATCCGCGACTCTGCCCGCTTTCTCAAGCGATTGATTAAGTTCTTCATTCCTCCCGAGAACCTTTACATCTTTCCAGAATTCATCCCTTAATTCACTGATAAGTTTTATAGCTTTTTTAAGCCCGCCCTCGTTTCTTGACATTCCGACGTATTCCCACATTATTTGACCAAGATTTCGGTGAAAATCGTCAACAGTTCTGGAACCGTTCACAGAGAGCAATTTCCCGACTCTGTCGTTTACTTCCTTTTCAACTGTTTCAAACTCCTGAGCGTTAATATCTAAGCCATCCGGTCTGTGATCTGCGAGGTAGTTTCCGATTGTATAAGGTATAACAAAGTAACCGTCTGCAAGTCCTTGCATGAGGGCGCTTGCCCCGAGTCTATTTGCTCCGTGATCGGAAAAATTACATTCCCCCAGTGCGTAAAGACCGGGAATAGTTGTCATGAGTTCATAATCTACCCACAAACCACCCATTGTATAGTGTACGGCAGGATAAATTCGCATCGGCACTTTATACGGATCTTCGTCTGTAATCTGATAATACATATCGAAGAGGTTACCGTATCTCATTTTGATTTCATCTACTCCGAGTCGTTTAATCGCGTCAGCAAAATCAAGGTACACTGCGAATCCTGATTCACCAACACCGCGCCCTTCGTCTACAACTTCTTTTGCATTTCTTGATGCTACATCCCTGGGAACGAGGTTGCCGAAAGACGGATATTTTCGTTCGAGATAGTAATCCCGTTCGTTTTCCGGGATATCCATTGGCTTTCTTGTATCACCTTTTCTCTTTGGAACCCAAACCCTGCCATCATTACGGAGGCTCTCACTCATCAGTGTTAATTTTGATTGATAGTCACCTTTAACGGGGATGCATGTAGGGTGAATTTGCGTGAAACAAGGATTAGCAAACAGAGCTCCCCGTTTGTATGAACGCCAACTTGCGGTAACGTTTGAACCCTTTGCATTGGTTGACAGATAGAATAAATTACCGTAACCTCCGGTTGCCAGTATGACTGCATCAGCGGCATGTCTCTCAACTGCACCGGTAATTAGGTTTCGTGTTATAATACCTCTTGCCCTGCCGTCAACTACAACGAGGTCGAGCATTTCGTATCGAGGGAATAGTTTTACTTTACCTAACCCTACCTGCCGCATTAATGCAGAATAAGCTCCGAGTAAAAGCTGTTGACCAGTCTGACCACGTGCATAAAATGTGCGGGAAACCTGAGCTCCTCCAAACGACCTGTTATCAAGCAAACCGCCGTATTCTCTCGCAAAGGGAACCCCCTGAGCAACACACTGGTCAATTATGTTGACAGATAATTCCGCGAGACGGTGAACATTGGCTTCTCTGGCGCGGTAATCTCCACCCTTTATTGTGTCGTAAAATAATCTCCACACGCTGTCGCCGTCATTCTGATAATTCTTGGCTGCGTTGATTCCACCCTGCGCGGCGATAGAGTGAGCGCGGCGAGGGCTGTCCTGAAAACAAAATGATTTTACATTGTAACCGAGTTCTGCCAATGATGCGGCAGCAGATGCCCCCGCAAGTCCGGTACCAACTACAATCAAGTTGTATTTCCGTTTATTGGCAGGGTTAACAAGCTTAACATTACCTTTATAGTATGACCACTTATCTTTTAAATCTCCTTGTGGTATTTTTGCATTAAGTTCCATGTTATTATTCTCCCATCCCCATTAAAAAATATAACGGTATAATTGCAAAAGCTAAACAAATTATAATTGCAAACGCGGTTCCTGTTTTTTTTATTATCGGGGTAATCTTCTTATCGTATAATCCGAGCGTTTGAAAAGCACTTTGGACACCGTGATTAAGATGAAACGCGAGCAACACCATTGCAAAAACGTAAAATCCCGAATACAAAGGATTCTCAAAAGCAGTTTTTACTGCTTCATACATTGTTATCTCAGGGTGCGAAAACCTGTAAGGAAAGAAAAATGACCGCAGATGAATTACGAGAAAAATGAAAATGATTCCACCGCTTTGAATCATAAACCGCGAAAAGAAAGTGCTGTTTGCAGATGCGTCTACTTTTTTATATTTAATGTTTCTTGCTTTGCGATTTATGGATGTAATTCGAATTCCGTTTATTATGTGATAGATAAGCAAAATGAACAACGCTATTTCCACTATCCTGACCGGAATATTTCCTGATTCTGCCATGAAGTTTGCATACTCCTCAAATTTAACCCCACCGTCGCCCGCAAGTAAAAGTAAATTTCCCGCTAAGTGTGCAATTAAAAATATTGATAGGAATAACCCTGTGAGAGCCATTACAATCTTTTTGCCGATGGATGAATCAATAAACTTAATGAACCATCCCATTGTAGCCTCCTTTTAGTAAATGTTGTTTCGTGAGTGAATTTGTTTTTGATTTTGAACGAAATCGGAATGAAATAAAATCCGGAAGAGGATGTAGTAAAGATTTTTGCATACGGAAATAAATTTAATTAGAAAACGTTATATAAACAATTCAGTACTTACATTAGAATTTATGTATTAGCAGATTCCTAATTGAATCAACAGAGTTTGTGGAAAGAAATAACCAAGCATTTCAAAGTGATGAATAAATTTGGAAACTTTGAAAGTTGGCCGGAAAAAATGCAACCATCTATATCAGGGGATTGATATGTGAAGTTTGGAGAAGAACTTAATGTGTACCGGAGGAGGGACTTGAACCCCCGACCTACGGATTATGATTCCGACGCTCTAACCAGCTGAGCTACTCCGGTAAGGCAGTCAACATACAATTTTTAATAAAATTTTACAATGGAATACAAACTTCAGATTTTTGAAATGTGGATATCAGGTTTAAGCATCACTAAAACTTGAATAATCTAAATTGAAATATGAATACTTTTTGTTTAACTTATTTCCAGTCAATTATGAAATTTTCTCTTTATTTTACGATTTTCTTAATCCTGCTTTTTTATTTTTTCTTACCAAAAGAAACTTATGCGCAGGATAGCTGGTGGCCAGATAAAAAATACCGGAATGAGCAGACGCGTATAAAATATTTTCTGTGCAAACGGGCATTTGAAGATATAGCAAAAGGATTTTCAAACAGCAATATTAATTTCATTAACTTGTATTTTGATTCCGAAGTATATTTGAATCTGATTTCAGTTGAAAAAGGGTATTACAGTTCCAATCAGGCTGGATTATTAATTCTGGATTTTTTGAATTACTTTCCCGTGAACCGTGTGCGTTACTACAGATCTCATAGAAATGTTAAATATGCATTCGCTATCGGATCTTACAGATACAATAAAGGAGCGGGCAACATTGAACTCACATTTTCTGTTTCACTCCGCTATAAAAATGAGAAGTGGCTCATAGATCAGATTAATTTATATTGAGTTAAACCTGATATATGAAATGGCGCTGATAGACAAAAACAATTTTCAGACAATTTTCAGAAAGCGGTTAAAGATTTTCGTTTTAATCGCTTTCTTTATTTTGTTGTGGATTATTGTAGTGAAAATTGTTGGAAATTTCGTGGTCGCGAACGCAGATGAGAACTGGAATTCAATTTCTCTTGAAAAAACAGATGAAAACAGATTGAAGGTCGTTAATTACTTCGACCTGAAAATCAATGATCTCATCAACTTCGGCTATTCGTATGCAAACGATAAAACGGTAATTGATCTAATCGTTAGAGATGAATCAAATGAGCTTTTAAACTATTTGCTCAGTAAAGAAATTCCGTCTTCCAGATCGATTGAAGTAATGAACAGGCGCCTGGAGTCTCTCGGATTCAGAGGGCGGGATATACCGTACGAATATTATTTGCTTCAACAATCCTTGAACGGTGATACCATTTCAGTTTTAAAAGAAATGGGATTTAATACATTTCTGTTAGCTTATCTTCCTATTAAAGATCAGGGTACAAATCAGATTATCGGTGTTGTCGTCGCTGCTGAACTCGCAGACATTAACTCGAGAATAAAATCAAAGTTTTTCCGCGATAAAGGTTTTACAGAAGAAATCAATAAAATTACCTCAACCTCGTGTGAAATTTATCCTGCAAACTCAATTACTCATAAGGTATTTATCGATTCCAACAAGTTAACCAACAAAACCAGTATTGACATCTTCGGATTGAATGGAAGCTTACTCTGCGTTTTGCTACTTGAGAACATTAACAAGTTTCAGTACCTGCAGGATATCAGCTTGCTTGAAACAAGGATCATCTCAATTCTTTACGCAATTTTTAGCATAATATTAGTTTACATTGTAACTAAGCTCCTCAATATATTTCCAAATTCATTTTTTAAAATTTCTTTATTGGCAGTTTTTCTTTTGCTGTTGCGGTTCACTTGGTTACAGATAGGGTTTCCGACTGACACAATTAATTCGGAGTTGTTTTCACCTGTTTATTTTGCCTCTACATTCGGTTGGGGTGTGGTCAGATCGTTAGGTGAACTTCTGATTACAACATTGTTTGTATTGTTCTTTGCCTTTTACCTTTCCCTTACCTTGATAAAGAAATCCCGCATCTGTTTAAAAGTTCTTTTAAAAATGAATGCGATAAAATTGGTGATAGTGAGCCTGATCATTACTATTGCCGCATTGTTTCTGATTGACCTGTATGGTACGGTAATTCAAAGTATAATTTTCGATTCAAATATTAATTATCTCGAGAAACTCAGAATAATACCAAGCTCCCAGTTGTTTGTTATTCAGTCGGTCGTTCTGATTATTACATTTACCTTGCTTGTACTGATATCAGCGCTAATAATATTCAATATAAATCTATGCAGAAAAGTTTTCAGGAAGCGGGGTTTCAAAAGAAATCTGATTTTTATTTTTTTCATTACCTACCTTAGCTTTAATCAGTTCTTAGAACCTCTGTTTTCGAAAACTGGAATTGATTACATGCAGAGGCTATTAATTATCACACTTGTCTTTATTTTCGCGTTCATATATTTGCGGTTAGATCCGGTTGCAAATAATTTGAAGTTTTTATCGTTGAAGAATTTTTCATTTCTGTTTTTAATTTGCATTATTGTTACGCCAACGATTCTACTGCAGAAAATTATATCGCAGGAGACGAGTTACGTTCGGTTAATAGGTCAGAAAATTTCAGAAAATGAAGACGAGAGGATAAACTTTATATTAGTTGATGAGCTGTCAAACCTCGTTAATACACCGGATGCGGAGAGTTTTTTCATTGATCTTGAAAAGCAAGACCGGCTTGCATTTTACCTCTGGGCAGAAAGTAAACTAAGTTCGGAAAATTACCTCGTGTCGGTGATGGTACTTGATACGAATTTTCAGTCTTTCAGTGATTTCAATTTTGAGGAAAATCTGCTTAACAAAGATAGTGTGATTAATTTTCTAAAACAAAATCTTCTGTCTAAAGGTTATCAAATTGGTTTGAAGGAAGTATTATTCAATCCGTCGGAATCTGATACTACTGCAAAGTCAGATTATTGGGAGGACGAAATTAATACCAGTGGCGAAAATGCTCCGTTTATTTTCGGAAATATTGCTATCCTTAAAAATGATGATGAGAATTATTTCGTAGGAATTGCCCCGATGGAAAAGTTAAAACTTCGGAACACTATCTTTGAAAGTAAGATTGGTTATTTGTTGCTCACAGTTCAGTACGAAACCAAGAATTTCCTTGAACCTACAAAGTTCGATATATTTAAAACCCAAACGAGGGATAATTTGCTCGATAAGTTAATATCCCGACCGGTTATTACTGAGTATGTTAATGGTCAGGTTGTCAGTTCGAATGATCCGGATCTTGCGAAAATTGCATCGGTTTCGCTTGACAGATTCAGGGAGCAGGTAAGGTACAGCAATGATAAAACCGGATGGCGAATTGAAAATTTCGATGACGAAAAATACCGGATATTTTACGTATTGAATGAATCAGTTGATGACAACGGTCAGAAAGTGGAAACCATATACACCGTTAGTTTGAAGCGCGATGACGTTCAGCTCGCAATGTTTTATTTTCTCAAATTTATTTTATTCTCAGTATCGCTGTACGTATTCTCCATTTCTATACTTGTAATAAGCAATCTTCCAAAACTTCGGACGATTAAATTTAATTTCAGGGAAAAGTTATTTTTTTCATATCTCGCCGTTTCCGTTATCCCGATTATAGTTCTTGCCATATATACCAGAACTTTTATACTGGAAAAAAATGAAGAATCACTCAAAAATCAGATGGTCTCTGATTTGAACTTTATCAATCAGACAGTTAAACTGACGGAACAAACAGAACCTGAATTTCAGAACAATGACGAACTGTTCTTTACAAAACTATCCGGGATTTTCGGAAACGCGGATAAAAATTTTAACCTATATATAAAGTCGAAACTTGTTGCTACAACGAATGAGGAGTTGTATAAATCAGATTTACTTGATTCCCGGTTGGATGAAGAAGCTTATTACAATATTGTCCACCAGCGAAGGGAGTTGTTCATTAAAACACAGGATATCGGAACGCTCTCATATCTCGTCGGTTACGAACCGTATTACGATGCAAGCGGAAAGATGGCAGGAATTGTTTCATCTCAACTTGTGTATAAACAAAATGAAATCAATGAAGAGCTGACTAAGACGCTAACTTTTATTCTTGGTATTTATATTTTGACAATAATCGGTCTGCTTATTCTGGTTAGTTATTTCAGTACAAGGATGTCGTTGCCGATTTTAGAACTGAAGCGTGCAACGGAAAAACTTTCACGTGGTGGGAATCCGAGCGTCATAAGTCTTGAAAAAAATGACGAGATTGGTGATCTTATAAAGTCATTTAATAAAATGACACAGGAGTTGGATCGTTCCAGAACCGAACTGAAAAAAGCTGAAAGGGAAGCAGCATGGAGAGATATCGCACGAAGGGTAGCTCATGAAATAAAAAATCCACTCACTCCGATTAAGCTTTCTATTCAACACCTTGTTGACGTTTACAATAAAAACGGGATTTCAAACTTTGAATCTGTCCTGAAGAAAACCGAAAAGCTTATATCAAACGAAATTGACAAGCTCAGTAAAATCGCAACTGAATTTTCCAACTTTGCAAAACTACCGTCGAAAAATTACGAAGTGCTCAACGTGAATGAAGTTTTGAGTGAGGTAATTTCGCTTTACTCGGCGGATGAAAATGTAAAGTTTGAAATTGATTTTAGCAGTTTGCCGCTTTACATCATAGCCGATAAGCAAGAGTTAAACAGGGTATTTCAGAATTTAATTAAGAATTCCTTTCAATCGTTTGGAGGGAGCAACGGTGTAATTAAAGTGCGCTCATTCGGGAGCAATAATTTGGCAACCGTTATAATTAAAGATAATGGATGTGGTATGAGCGAAGAAATTTTAAATAATTTATTCGAACCTAACTTCTCTACAAAGACTACCGGAATGGGATTAGGGTTAACTATTACTAAAAAGGCCTTGGATGATATGAAAGCTTCAATAACATTTGACAGCAAACTCGGTTCCGGTACCACGGTTGAGTTAAAGTTTGGACTTGTTAAAGGCAATAAGGAATCAAAGCAAGATATTTTGTGAAAAGATTTTTAATAACATTTTTGATTATCGTGTCGGGTTGTGCTAATCAGTTGCCACCACCCGGTGGACCGGAGGATACTAAAGGTCCCGTAGTACTTGAAGTATCGCCCTTACCAAATACGACTTCGTTCCATGGCAATAAAATTATAATCCGTTTTGATGAAGACGTTGATAAAAGAAGCGTTCAGGAATCCATTTTAATCACACCTGATACAGATACAAAGCCCGAATTTGAATGGGACGGGAATGAAGTTACATTTACATACCCGGGGAATTTATTGCCGGATAGAACCTACACAATTGTTGTCGGCACCGGCGTTAAAGATCGGATTGCGGGTAATCACATGGATATGCCATTTCAGTTTGCATTTTCAACAGGTGAAAAACTTGATAAATCCTCAGTATCAGGTACGATTTATGCTCCAACTCTTAACAAAATAAAAATCTTTGCTTATCTGACTGAATACAAATCAGAAAATTTTAATCCCGACGGACTTAAACCGGACTTTATCGCAATCCCGGGTAGTGATGGAAATTATAATTTATCAAATATCCCCGGTGGAGATTACAGAGTGATTTCAGTAATTGATGAAAACAACAATTTCATTTTTAATGAAAACCTCGATAAAGTTTCAGTTTCTTTTAAGAAAACTTTTGTAAATGAAGATTCATCAATTGCAGGAGTTGACTTTAATTTCTTCGAAGTTGAAGATGAATTGAATTCTGTTTCATATCTTAAAACATTGTTCCCCGTTGGGACTACAGGATTGTACATTAACATCAAAAATAGCGCTGAGAATTTACCGGTCGGAATAATTTTCAATTCATATATAAAAAATAAGAAATTACCTTTTGATCAATTGCGTTCGGATTTGAAGTTGTTTTTAAATGGTGAAACAGTCGAAAGCAAATTAGTATTCAATCCGGTTTCTGATTCAGTCATTCAGATTTTCCCGGTGCAAAAGTTCGAACCGGGTCAGAAAGGTAAATTAACATTTATTACTAAGGAAACTGCTGATACAATTAACTTCTCCGTTATCGAAAGGGATAATGCTGGAGTAGTTGAAGGAAGCGTTACGAACAAAACTGAGTTTCAACATAGAGTCGTTATAAGATTGATGCCAACGACAGAGGGATTATTTACAATCACCGAAAACCCGGAATATAGCGGACGTTTCAGGTTTGATCTTGTCCCGGAAGGGAAGTACCGGCTTTTCAGCTTTATTGATGTTGACGGTAACGGCAGGTTCAATAAAGGTAGCTATTTCCCGTTTGAATTATCAGAACCATTCTTTTTTTATCACGAGATTTTAAATATCAGAGAGCGATGGGAAATTGAAAATGTGTTTATCAGATTTTGAAAATAAATTATACGTTTTGAACCCAACCTGAATTTAAACAGGAGTATTTGTTAGCCGATGCTTTACATTTTTGATTTTCGCTTTAGTTCAATTTTTATTGAATAAAAAAGTTTGAACAATAACAATTCAGGGTTTACGTTATTATCGAGTTCAGCAGATGCATCTTCAATTATTCTGATAATCCTGTAAGTGTTCAATTCAAAGTTTGTTGAGAAATTGATTATTCTTTTTTCAATATCCTGAAACATAAAACCTCTTGTTAAACCCGATTTGACAAGCGCAACATCTCTGAACCAGATATTTAATAACATTAAAAAAGAACGGATGGTAGCTTTATCCTTTGAGGCGATTAGCACATTGACCTCATTTCCTAAACTGTTATATTCACCTTTCAGAAGATGCAACAAACAGCTAACAACAGAGTTCTTTAATTTCGGAATATCGTTATTCAGTATTTCGTTGCACCTTAAAATACTTCCCTCAGAAAGGCGAGAAATTATTTCCCTGTCTGATTTCGAAAGTACGGGATTTAGTCGGGTTATATATGAATCAATTTCCGCAGTTGAGAGGTTATCGAATCGAATTTTCTGACACCTCCCTGAAATCGTCGGCAGGATTGAGTCTGGCCGAGATGTGGTTAAAATGAAAATTGAGTTCTTCGGTGGTTCTTCAAGCACTTTAAGAAACGCGTTTGATGCCTGTGGGTTCATTTTATCCGCTTCGGAGATTACAAACACTTTTCTCTTTCCGGTCGCGCCAGTAAGGTAAGCATCATTTTTCATCTTTCTAATGCTGTCAATGAGTATATTGTTCGCCTTCGGGATACTTATTCTGTGATATGGATTTCTGGATTTCTCTGCCAATTCCGCTGTCAACGCATCAGTTAATGGATCAGTTTTTTTTGTCTTCACAGTTGGCTGATCGAAATCGGAGGATTCATCTTTAAGCGAAGGCAAAGCTGTAATTATCGAAAGGTATGGTGAATTAAAACTTTTGAACTGAAGGCAGCTTTTGCATTGATCACAAGGGTTCTGTTTCACGGGGTTTTCACAGTTCAATAATTTACCAAATTCAATTGCGGCAGCATCTTTCCCAATACCTTCTATTCCATAAAACAAATAGGCGTGCGCAATTTTTCCGTTCCGGAAAATCTCCTTTAAAATATGCTTCTGCCTATTTTGTCCTATTATATGATCCCACATAATCAGAAAGAATTTCCGAGCGCAATATGAATTGAATATTTATCTTTGAAATTTGCGCCGTCTTGCCAAATCCAGTTTGTAACACCAACGTGACCTGGGCGAGGATCGTATAACTTAAATCCTAAGTCGAGCCTCACAGCGCCAACCACTGTATAATATCTTAATCCGCCACCAACAGAGAGAGCAATTTCGTTTAACCTGAATTTATTCGCATCGCTCCAAACATTTCCGAAATCAAAAAAAGTTACGAATCCAAAATCCTTTAAAATGAAATTATCAGAATCCAGGAACGGTCGAGTTCTGTGCTCAATACTTCCTTCAAACGAAAAATTTCCGCCGAGCTCGGGATTGGATAAAATTCCCAAAGTTCGTGACCTCCAACCACGGTTAGAGTTTGCTCCGCCTCCGGTGAACTTGTCATCCGTGGGGACATTTTCGGCAGGAACTGAAATTCCATTTATAATAAATACATTATCACCGTATGGAAATATGTTCCCTACGAGCAACTTCATCCCAAGCACTGAAGGAGAATTATTTTTTTCAAATATATTAACATAAAATTTGTTCAGTGTAGTCAGTTTTAGGAATTTGAAGGTATTAAGTTGGAAAATGTTTCTTAACAAAGACCCGATCAGTCCCGTCTCTTCAATGCTAAATGATTGGAAATATCCAGTCGAGGGAAATGAAAGGTTATTAGTGTTATCGTGCAAAAAATCAGAGCCAATTCTGGAATTAAAATAATTGAATGATAATTCGGAAGCAGTATTACCACCTGAAAAATTGAACTGCAGGTCATTATATTCTAAAGTCCAGTTCATGAAAACTTTATTAATGAAAGTATATTCCGGAAGGTCGTAAGCAACGCCGAGTTTTGTTTTGTATTGCTGAACCTGAAATTCCGGTTCTTTCCAGTAATCGAAACTCAGTCCGAGATTTCCTGTAAGACGTTCATTGTTAAAAAGGTATGGTTGAGAGACCTGAGAAATAAATTCAACACGGATATCTTCAAATGAATTAAACAAAGCACGTATCCGGGAATTGAATGTACGGTTTGTATTGAAGAAATAATTGTCTAAATATGACAATCCAATGCCACCGTAAAACTTGCTTTGAATTGAATATCCGACAATCTCGGGAACGATTTGATATTTATTCCTTAAAGTCAAATTCAATACATAGTCTATAATGTTTCTAGCGCTATCAATTTTATCAATTGTAAGTGAATTTGTGCTTATTAAAGATATAGATGCTATCCGAGATTCAGAGTCTAAAATTTTTTTCTTGTTATATAATTCTCCTTCATGAAACTGGAGCTCGCGCCTGAAATCTTCTTCAGATATCCCGTATTTATTATTCTCAATCCTAATTGTCGTAAATCCGAAATAATATTGTTCACCAGTTTGGAAAGCAACTTTGATATTAAGTGTGTTTTTTAAAACCGGATCTTCTGACAGATTCTTTTCAATGTTTACTGATTCACGTATGGCAAATACATATCCGTTATTGTTCAGTATCTTTACTATCCTCAGAATTTCTGCCTCTAAATTTTGTTTTACGTAAACAGACTGCAAAGAAATTAAACGGTCGGAGTGATTGAAAATTTGCGCTGATAAATTTTCGGGGATCTTATCAAGCCCGGTAAATTCAATGGAGTTTATTTTGTACGGAGTATTCTGATGAATGTAATAATTAACCGTAATCTCATTCCCTTGATCGTTTAATATTGTACTGGTATCCACGATACAATCGAAATAACCGTGATCGAAATAAAATCGCCTTATTCTCATCATATCCAGGTTAAATTCATTCTCAGAGAAAATATCACCCGATTTCAGCTTAGTGATCGTGCTAATCTGTTCTTCCCCGAATTCGTTACCATCATTGAACGAATAAACTACATTGCTGATAGTTAGTGAAGCGTCAGTAGTTAATAACTCAGGTTGAGAGAAGCCTGAAACGTAATTATAGAAAATGAATATGAAAGTAAAGAAATATTTAAAGAAAAATTTCATTATAATAAATAAATCCCCGCTAATCTAAAGGAAGAGCAGCGGGGGGAGAATGGTACGGAATTTTGATTAGAAGTCCTTGTCTTCTTCATCATAAAAAAAGTCTTCATCCGTTGGATAGTCAAGCCAGATTTCCTCAATGCTTTCGTAAGGTTCATCGCTATCCTCAAGTTCTTCTAAGTTTTCAATTACTTCAGCGGGCGCACCGGTTCTGGTAGCATAGTCAATTAGCTCCGCTTTGTTTGCAGGCCAAGGAGCATCATCCAAATAAGATGCAAGCTCAAGAGTCCAGACCATTTTAAATTGTCCTCCTAAATTTAGTTTAGATTTTTTAGACCAATTAATCTCTTAACCTCGGATCGAGCGCGTCGCGCAAGCCTTCACCGATAAGGTTATAAGAGACGACAGAAATAAAAATTGCCAACCCCGGGAATATCGCTAACCACCAGGCATTAGAGGCAGCTCTGCTTGCATTCAACAACGATCCCCAGGTTACCGTTGTTGCGCTGACCCCGAGCCCGAAAAAACTGAGTGCAGCTTCGTAAATTATTGCACCTGCTATTGCAAATGCCCCCGAAACGAGAACCGGTGCAACAGAGTTAGGCAGTACATGTCGGAATACAATTTTCCAGTTTGGTATACCGAGCGAAGTAGCAGCGGTAATATATTCCATATTCCGCACTTTCAGGATTTCACCTCGAATGAGCCGGGCTTCAACAGTCCATGTCGTAAGCCCGATCGCAAGCATTACATACCAAATACTTGAACCATAAATTGCAACTATGACAATTATAAGGAAGAACACCGGGAAGTTCATCATAATCTCTATTAATCTCGATATGATGATATCAACTTTACCGCCGAAGAATCCTGCAAGTGATCCGAGTGTAATACCAATCAGGACAGAAATTCCGGCTGCAACAAATCCTACAGAAAGAGATATTCTCGATCCGTGTATGAGGCCTGATAATAAATCTCTTCCAACCTGGTCGGTACCAAGGTAATGATCACCTGCAGGTTTAGATAGTCCAGTAAGCAAATCAACTTCTGATGGTCCGTAAGGAACCGGCGCCCATACAACCGCATCAAGTTTATTCTCATCATCTAACGTTTTCCAGTTTATATATGTCAATTCCGGAGGGCTCCATTTGGTTAACCCCATCGAAACCATGTAATCTTTAATTACCGGAAAATGAGATTCACCCTGATACTTCACATACAAAGGTTTTTCATAAGCCAGAAAGTCCGCAAAGATTGCGACCAAAATCAAAAATATTACAATGTAAACTGAAATTACAGCAAGTATATTTTTCTTAAATTGCTTTTTTACGAGCGATGAATAGCTCTCTAACTCCTGCACTTTATTTTCAGGAGTTGATTCGGAATTCTTTTGTTCGGGTTCTTTCGTGACTGTACTCATTGTAATATCATTGTTTTTTTGTGTAAGCAATTCTCGGATCGACTACAGCGTAGAGCAGATCTGCAACCAAGACTCCCACAATTGTCAGTACACTTGATAAAACCAACAGCGCCATAATGAGCGGATAATCTCTGTCGAAGATACCCTGAATACCAAGTTGCCCGATTCCGGGAATTGAAAAAATCTGTTCGATGATAAAGCTACCACCGACCATTGCCGGAAATATTGAAGCGAGCAATGTAATAATCGGGATAAGTGAATTCCTCAACGCATGTTTGTAAATAACAGTTTTGTTCTCAAGACCTTTGGCTTTTGCGGTTCTGATGTAATCCTGTCTTATAGTTTCAAGCATTGCGCTTCTCATTTGTTTAGAAAGGAATGCGAAACTGCCGAGACTAAGAACGATAACCGGTAACATCAGGTGCCATATCCGATCCCATAATTTACCTATGAACGTCATGCTTTCATGAGTAATTGACTCAATCCCTGAAGCAGGGAAGATTTTTAAATATTCAACGTTGCATAGAAAAATAATTGCAAGTGTCGCCACCCAGAACGAAGGTAGGGAATAAAGTACAAACAGGATAACTGTGGATGTCTTATCCCAGAAGGAATACTGCTTGACCGCACTGTAAATTCCGATTGGAATTGCTATAATGTAAATTAGAAATATTGAGGCAAGTTGAATAGTAATTGTAATAGGGAGTCTCTCCATGATTTTATCAATTACCGGCCTGTCGTCCTTGAATGAATTCCCGAAATCACCTTCAAAAATCATATTCTTCATCCAGATAAGGTATTGCTGGTAAATTGGTTTGTCCAATCCGAACTTTTTCTTGTAATAATCTTTCGCCTGTTGATTAATCAATGTTTCGGCAGCAATTCCTTCGGAAGTTTGCCCGACCCTCATTTCAGTCGGATCACCGGGTGCAAGCCGGCAAACTAAAAACGTTATCACCGTAATAATAATGAGCGTTGGAATAAACAGCAGTACACGTTTAATGACGTATTGAAACATTTTCAGTTTTTATATTTTTGATCAGCCGTTGGTACCCACCATTCATTTGATTTATTGGGATAAGGGTAAGCGTACCAACGTGCATTTCTGAACCTTTTTTGATAAACGTATTTCCCTGCCGGCGACCATAAGAAAGTGTAAGGTTGATCGTCATAGATAACCCGTTGCCATCGCATAAGAAGTTCCCTGCGTTTGTTTTCATCTGCGGTAATTCTGTATTCCTCTATTAATCGGTCACTTTCCGGGTTGTCATAGCTGATGTAATTACTGCCTCCGTCTCTGGATTGTGATGAATGAAATATCTGAAACGGGTCCGGCGGGGAAGCCGATAAAACCCAACCGCCTATACAAGCATCATACTCGTGACGGTCTTGTTTATCAAGGAAAACCGACCACTCGAAATCCTGAATGTTAGCTTTTATCCCGACGTACTTGAGAGTATTTACCAACACCAAAAGCACAGAACCCCTTTCGGGATTTTGATTGTTCATGAATGTAAAACTGAAATCAACTTTCTTACCGTCAATTATTTTATCAATAACGCCATCACCGTCCGTATCTGACCACCCGGCTTCATTCAGGAGTTGCTTAGCTTTATCGAGATCGTAGGGAATGTATTCAAGATCCGTATTCAGAAGTTCGCTTTTATAATAAATGTGTGACTGAATGGGAACGGCAAGCCCATATAAAATTCTGTTGATGATAGTTTCGCGGTCAACGCAGTGGCTCAGTGCCATCCTGACTTTACGGTCGGCGAAAAACGGACGCTTGGCGTTCCAAGCTATATAAAGATATACAGGTCTGGCAACAATTGCTTTTTCAAGATTGAATTGCTCCGGATTTTTCAGGTTCTCAACGAAATCAATATTTCTCACGACGTTCATTATATCAATCTCGCCGTTCTTGGCTGCCGTGATTGCAGAGGTTTGATCCTGTATCGTTTTAAAAACAAGTTTATCCGGATAAGCAGGTTCGGATTTTTTGTTCCAGTAATTTTCATTTCTTGATAGCACTACTCTTTGCCCTGTAATCCACTCCTCGAGTTTATAGGGTCCTGAACCAATTACATACTTCGGATCACGTGCCACTTCCTGCGAGTTCATGAAATCCGCGTGTTTGCGCAGATCGCCGAAATCTTCCTGAGCATTGGCAAAAGTTTCTTCGGCGAGATTTAATTTTGCAAAGTCGAACTTATCGGTTAAATTTTCCGGGTCAAGAATGTGTTTAGGGAGAATCTCAAATCCACCGAGGCTGTATAGTGCTCTGAAATACGGTTTTGACATTTTAAACTGAACAATGTATGGATCGCCATTTACAAGCGAAACGTCAGCTACATCTGAAAAATAATTCCTTAACGCTTGCGCATCGGTAAACGGGTTTTTAATTACTTTCACCGTAAATATAACATCTTTTCCGGTCAGTGGTTTACCGTCAGAAAATTTAACATCCTTTCTGAGGTTGAATGTGTAAGTAAGCAAATCGTCACTTACAACCGGGAGTTCACTTGCAACTCCCGGAATTAACTCGTAGGTAACCCGGTCATCCTCAAGGAGCGTATCGTAAATGTAATTTGCAATTTCAGATGCCGTGGCATCATTTGAAACTATGGGATTAAGTTTTTCAGCATCTGACATTTCCTGTTGAATTACCCAGTCACCTTTGACCGCGCCGTTTGTATCAATGGGTATAAGTTCGGTTTCAGCTGTCTCGCGTTCAATTAGCTCAATAGTTCGTTTCTTTCTGCCGCAAGAGACAAGGATTAGAGAAATCAGAAATACAATTGAGATTTTGTATAATGATATTTTCAATTTTGCAAGTTTATTCAAAATCATGTTCGAAATATTCAATTGTTCTGTTAATTTGTTCAATATTTCGCGGATCTTTTTCCTTCAATTTATTCTCGTGAATTTTCCGACTAAGCTTTTTCTTGAAAACTTGAGCCGCATTGTAGCCGTAGTGTTTGCAGAGATAATTCAAAGCAATCACCTCTACTATTACTGTAATGTTTTTTCCCGGGAATATCGGGAGTTTTATAAATTCAATATCAACGTCAAGAATTTTGATATTCTTGTGGTCTAATCCCGTACGTTCGTATGTTCTGTTTTGATCCCACAGTTCAAGTTCGACAATTACTTCCACACGCTTTTGATATCTAATTGAACGGATACCGAAAATTGATTTTACGTCAATAATGCCTAATCCGCGGATTTCCATGAAGTGTTCAACAAGAGACGTTCCCGAACCCATTAATACAGTTTCAGCTTTTTTGGACAAGACAACAACATCATCAGCGACCAATCTGTGTCCGCGTTCAATGAGGTCAAGTGCAATTTCACTTTTACCGATTCCGGATTTTCCCGAGAAAAGTAACCCTATACCGTAAACATCAACAAACGAACCGTGCAATACAATCTGCGATGAAAATTGGTCATCGAGAAAATCGCTGATGAAATATGAAAACTTTGTTGTCGGATATGAAGTTTTAAATAGTGGTACATTGAATTTATCCGCAAGCTCTTTCAAGTCGGGTGGGGCATCGTTGTTATCGGTAATTATTATACAAGGTACATCGTATGAGAAAAATTTATTGAGATTTTTAATTCTATCTTCTCGCGTAATTTTCCTCAGGTATTCAATTTCGGTGTTACCGAATATCTGAATTTTTTTGTAAGTAAATAAATCGAAATAACCTGAAAGTGCAAGACCGGGTCGGTGTATGTCCTGGTCGGTGATTACTTTCTTTGACGGAATATCTTTACCGGAGATTTTTTTGATTTTGAACCGGTTCATGCATTCCTTGTAAAAAAAATCAACGGTAATGAACTCTTTTCTAATCTCCTTAATATTCCGAAGTTGATCTTTCACTTATATTGTTTTATAAGAAGATTTACTTTTTATGTTCTTTTTTGAAGTCAATTTATCCTTGTATTTATAAATTTGGGAGTCAAGTTTATAAATGGTTTTATCAACTGCGGTTTCGAACAGATTTGATTTCTCCTTAGATGTAAAAAGTTTGTCTTTCAGTTTCAGTACAATTTCTGCGTTTTTATCATCTGTACCTTTTGAATCATTATCAATTGACAGAACTACATCAGCGTACATAATATCGTCCGTGTATTTGGAAAGGTCTTCGATTTTTGACTTAATGTAATCCTGAAGTTTTTTCGTAGCTTTGAAATGGCGTGAGGTTATGTTGATTTTCATGGTCGAAAAATTTGAATTTTAAAATATATTAGATTTGATCTCTGGAATGAATGCCTTGAAAATTTACTTCACCTTTAATTTTTGCGAATATGCAAAAGCGTTCATTAAAAATCAATCAAGAAACTTTAAGTTTAATCCGGTTGAAAGGATTTTGCCTGTAAAGCTTTATTTAGATTTATACTTTAAAAAAAAATATGAATTATTAACTTAACAACTTGTGAGCAATTCCAATTATCCTGAACAAAAAAAAACGGCACTTAAAGTTTATTGCGTAATTCTGATTATTGCTTTTATCTGGAATTCCGCAGTAATCCTTGCACCGGTTTTCCTGAAGATGGGCGGTATATATACCACCATATCTTTATTCATGTATTCTGCATTTTCCAATACTTGCCACCAGGAAGAAGCGCGCTCTTTTGCATTAGTAGGTAACTCGCTTGCAGTTTGTTCGAGGTGTACGGTGATATATCTCTCGTTCTTTGCCGGCTCAATAATATATCCCTTTGTGAAACGTCTGAATAATACTACAATGCCTCCACTCTGGTTATTGTTTACAGTAGCCGGAATTATGTTTTTCGATGCTGTATCAGATCTTACCGGTCTTTACAACAACTCGTTTTTAACAAGAAGTATTTCAGGTGGTCTGCTCGGTTTTGTCCTGACTTTTTACATCATCCCCGGTTTGATAAATTTTGTTCTTGAAGTGAAATTCTTTTTTAAACCTCAAAATCCCGACAGTGCAACATCCAAATAAATTGCTGCCAGTATTTATAGGGGCGTTTATCATGTCTGCAATTTCAATTGTACCGTTACTGAACTTTATTAATTTGCTTTGTTGCGCCGGGATTATGATAGGCGGTTATGTCGGAGTGGTATATTATAATAAGGAATGTGTAAAATTTAACGTCAATATAACGAACAAGGATGCGGTTTTCATCGGGCTACTATCCGGCCTGCTGTCCGGAGTTATCGTATCGGGATTCACTATTCTAACCGCAATGTTTTCTGATCTGAACCCGATGGTTGAAACGACCAAGATGCTGACTGAAATGGGAATACCCGTTACTCCCGAAGCTGAGGAAATTATAAAGAAACTTTCGATGGAGTTTGACAAATATGGATTTTCTCCAACTCTCTCGATAGTAACCTTCGTACTTAATCTTATTATCTATCCCGTGTTTGGTATGTTCGGCAGTTTGATTTCATATTCGTTGATTGTCGGTAAGAAAAATTTACACAAAGATAATGTTTAAGGTTTGTCCGGCAAATAAGAGTGAATCGAGAAATATTCTTTTAATTTCCGCTGCGTTTTTGCTAATTAATTTTATGAATTTTCTTTACCCGTCTGTTGAATTAATTAAATATTTTTTAAACGATACCGGTTTATTTACTCATCCGGATAGCGCTTGTGTGATGCTTAACTTAACCGGAATTCCTTGTGCGTTCTGTGGATTGTCGAGGTCACTAATAGCACTGATTAATCTTGACGTGTCCGGAGCCTTGTACTATAATCCTTCATCGGTCGTGTTTTACCCGCTTGCAGGGTTTTCTTTCGCATCCGTTGTTGCGCTTGCTTTAAGCGGACAAAAGATTGTAATAACAAATTGGAAAATATTCGGGACTATATTGCTTGTCATTTTAACATTACTTTGGTTAGTTAATATTTTTTTCGGGCATCAAACAAACTAAATAAATTGCTATACGAATATACTGGTGCTATTCACATGCACTCTACTTTCTCAGACGGTTCTGGTAGCGTAGAGGAAATTGCAACTGCTGCATCTGCAACTGGTCTCGATTACTTTATTCTTACAGATCACAATACGATGAAAGCTCGTAAGGAAGGCTTGGAAAAATGGTATGGTAATTCTATGTTGATTGTAGGGTGTGAAATTAACGACCTGGATAATAAGAATCATTACCTTGTTTTAGGGTTAGATAAAATCGTTGGGAAGTATGAAAAACTTCAAAACGGAGAATATGGTAATTCAAAATCTGCTATACATTATGTAAATGATGTTAAGAATGCAGGTGGTATCGGATTCATTGCTCACCCACACGAGAAAAGAGACCAATTCCCCGAACATCCACCGTATCCATGGATCGCATGGGAGTGCGAAGAATTTAATGGTATTGAAATCTGGAACCACATGAGCGAATGGATTGAAGGTTTGAACAGCACAAATAAACTTCAAAGGTTTTTGCATCCGCTGAAATCAATTGTCGCTCCGCCTATTGAAACGATTAAGAAATGGGATGAAGTAAACCTGAAAAGGAAAGTTACCGGTATCGGCGGAGTTGATGCGCATGCACACAAAATTAATGTTATGGGACTTTACGAAACTGAAATCTTCCCATACAAGGTACTATTTAAATCCATCCGGACTAATGTGCTCCTTAAATCTAAACTTAATCCCGGAGTGAATGAAACTATTGAATACGATAAACGACAAATTATTGAAGCCCTTGCCGAAGGCAGGTGTTACATCGCAAATTACTATCATGGTGAAACGAAAGGGTTCAGATTTTATGCAAGGTATGGTGGTAATATTTATACTATGGGAGATGTAATTGAACTTAGAAAGTCTGTGGAAGCAAAAGTATTGTTTGAGGTGCTCTTGCCAAAAGTTGCATTGATAAAATTAATAAAAAACGGTATTGATGTTCATTCAATTCAAAGCGAAAAAGCCGTCTGGGAAACTGATGGACCAGGGAATTACAGGGTTGAAGTCTGGCTTGGTGATAGAGCGTGGATTTTTACAAACCACATTAGGGTGATATAATTTGGAAATCCGAAAATTAATTCCTGCTCAAAGAACAGAACTTCCAAAATCCGCGAGGTCAAATTGCGGAGTGTTCGGAGTATTTAATCATCCGGATGCAGCTATACTTACTTATTACGGTTTGCATGCATTGCAGCACCGCGGCCAGGAAGCTGCCGGAATTATTACTTCAGAATATTTACCTGATAAATCTAAATTCAGATTTAACGTTCATAAAGGGCACGGCCTTGTCCTTGAAGTTTTTAAAAAACATTCAATATTCAGTGAGGTTCTTAAAGGCGATATCGCAATCGGTCATAACAGATATTCAACTACCGGTTCGTCGGAAAATAAAAGCAACATTCAGCCCTTCAAAGTAAATTATAAATTCGGTAACCTCGCACTCTCTCATAACGGGAACCTTACAAATGCGAGAACTTTAAGGGAAATGCTTGTTAACCAGGGTACACTTTTTCAAACAACGACTGATAGTGAAATAATTTTACACCTTATTGCGAAAAGCAATGCCGATAAAGTTGAGGATAGAATACTTGACGCGTTCAGTCAGGTTCGTGGCGCTTATTCAATTTGTATTATGACAGATGATAGACTGTTCGCAATTCGCGATCCACATGGAGTTAGACCGTTTTGCATAGGCACGCTTGACGGACAGTATATAGTGGCATCGGAAACAACCGCACTTGATATTATTAATGCAGAGTATCTGCGAGATGTAAACCCGGGTGAGGTTATCATGTTCAAAAAAAACTCTGATGGCAGTACTGAAACAAAGTCTATGAATCTTGATAGTGTAGAAAAATATAAGCACTGTATTTTTGAATATATTTATTTTTCCAGACCCGACAGTACAATTTTCGGTGAAAAAGTGGATAAGGTCAGAAGAAACCTCGGAAAATATCTCTCCAATCAAAGTCCACCACCGGAGAAGGAAAGTACCGGAGATGCTTACGATAAAAAGACTGTTGTAATAAATGTTCCGGATTCTTCGAATACCGCAACACTTGGGTATTTCAATGAATCAGTCAAAACAAATAAAAATATTAAACACGAAATCGGATTAATCCGGAGCCACTACATCGGAAGGACATTCATACAGCCGGGTCAGGATCAGCGGCAATTGAAAGTTCGCACAAAGTTCAATACTGTCAGAGGAGTTCTTGAAAACAGGAAAGTGGTTATGGTAGATGATTCCATTGTACGAGGTACGACATCTAAACTTTTGGTTGATTTAGTGAAAAAGGCAAATCCAAAGGAAATACATTTGAAGATAACATCTCCGCCAATAATTTCACCTTGTTATTATGGAATGGATTTTCCATCTGAAAACGAATTGATAGCAAATAAAAATAACGGCGAAGTGGATGGAATCAGAAGAGATCTTGGCGTTGATGTGCTTGACTACCTAACAGTTGAAAATCTTCTCAAGGCCGTTCCATATCCAGATACAAAAACTGATTATTGCACCGCCTGTTTTACAAAAAACTATCCGATTCAAATAGATGACAGGTCTGCAGACAAACAAACATTTGATGACTAATGCAAAATAGAATCAACAAGGAATTTCATAAATCCAGACGGATGAAATTCAGAAAAACTATCGGTAAAAATGCTGCCGCGATAATATTTTCCGCATCACCTGAGAGACGTTCATTTGATGAAACACACCGGTTCAAGCAAAATAAAAACTTTTTTTACCTTACGGGATTCAACCAACCAAATTCAGCTCTTGTGATACTTCCTGAAGATATTTCAGTTGATTTTCCTTACATGAATCGAAAGAAAAAGGTGTCTGAAATCCTTTTCACTCAAGGGAGCGATGATTTCGCTGAGCGTTGGGAAGGTAAACGAACAAGCTTCGAGCAAGTAAATAAGGATGTCGGAGTTGAAGCAGGAATGCCGATATATTTGTTAGATAAATTTATCTCGACTAATTTGCGTACATACCGATATCTTTATACTAACATTGACCAACTTATTAACCTAAGATCGGAAATGCGAGAAGTCATGCTTGGATTTGTTGATAAACTTAGGTTGCATTCCGTTAGTCATATATTTTGTGATGTCAATTTCATTATCGGGACTATGAGGAAAGTGAAACATGAATTTGAAGTTAACCAGATTAAAAGAGCAATAGATATAACCTCCAAAGGATTTTCAGGATTGCTGAAAATAATAAAACCCGGTATGATGGAATATCAGGTTCAGGCTGAACTGGAAAAAATTTATAGATCATACGGTGCGACAGATATTGCTTATAGTACTATCGTTGCCTCCGGAAATAATGCCTGCTATCTGCATTATGATACTAACGGTGATAAAATTTCCGCCGGTGATTTAATGGTAATTGATTCCGGTGCAGAATTTAATATGTACAATGCTGATGTTACGCGAACTTTCCCGGTTAGTGGTAGATTCAATAAAGCGCAAAGATTTATTTACGATGTCGTACTTACCGCAAACAAGGAATGTATAAGTAGAGCACGAGCCGGAATTAATTTTAGAGAATTAAGCGCCTTTTCAGAAAGTCTGATTGCGAATAAATTATTTCGTGCAGGAGTAATTAAAAAAAATAATTCGATTAAACGATATACAATGCACTCGCTTGGTCATGGGCTTGGGTTAGATGTGCACGATGCTGTGCCGCATGTGAAATATTCTGATGTTGACTACGATAAATTAATAGCAGGTGAAGTAATTACTATTGAACCAGGTTTATATTTTATGAAAAATGATCAAACCGTTCCTAAACAATTCAGAGGTATAGGTGTCAGAATAGAGGATGATATTTTGATAACTAAATCAGGATGTGTGAACCTTACCGCAGGTATTGTTAAAGAACCCGATGAAATTGAAAAATTAATGGCGGGTTAAACCAACATAAATTCTAATTTCCGTGTTTCAATATTTACTGAAATCAACTTTACGTTCACAACGTCACCTGCCCTGTATATCTTTTTAGTTTTGCGTCCGTACGCATAGTGATTTTTTTCATCGTATATAAAGTAATCACCTTCAATATCTTTAAATCGTATTAATCCTTCAACGAGTATATCTATTATTTCCACAAATAACCCGCGATCAATAATTCCGGAAATTACAGCTTCGTATTCGCCTCCGATTTTGTTTTTCATATATTCAATTTGCTTGATCTTTATTATCTCCCTTTCGGCTGCTATAGCATTTTGCTCCCTGCTTGATGAATGAATACAAATTTCTTTTACAGTTTTTAAATTATATACAATATCTCTGTGCATCTGAGTTGGTTTTTCCGAGAGGTAATAAGCAAGTAACCGATGAACTACAAGATCGGGATATCTTCTGATTGGAGATGTAAAGTGAGTATAATCATCAAACCCCAGTCCGTAGTGTCCTGTATTTTTTTCGTGATAGACAGCTTTAGCCATACTTCTGATAGCGAGGTCATTGATTATATATTCTTCAGGCTTTCCTTTAATCAATTGTAAAAGTTTTCTGAGCTTTTTCTTACCAGGTTTAGAGGCACTTATATTCAAATTATACCCAAACTGAACAATAAACTTATTTAGCTCGGATATTTTATCGGGATCAGGGTCATCGTGCACCCTGTAAATAAAAGGAAGCCGCATGTTGGTTTCTCTTTGCCGATTACTCACATAAAGAGTTGCGCATTTATTTGCAAGTAACATGAACTCCTCAATCATACGCATTGAGTCTAATCGGGGTTTAATCTTTATTTCCTTTACCTTGCCTTTGCTATCGAGTTCGAATTTGATTTCCTTTGAATCAAAATCAAGACTTTCGGAATTAATTCTGTCATCGGTGAGAGCCTTGGAAATATTGTACATTTGCCTCAAAGTTTCTTCATGCACACCTTTACCTGAATCGAGTATTTGCTGAACTTCCTCGTACGTAAACCTGTACTTGCTGTTTATAACGCTCTTTGAAAATTTAAAATCAATTATTTCACATTTTTCGTTAAGAGTTATGAATACTGAAAAAGTTAACCGGTCAACACCGGGTTTTAGAGAGCACAAATCATTTGAGATTATCTCAGGTAGCATAGGCACAACCTGATCAACGAGGTAAACACTCGTACCACGCCTGAATGCTTCATTGTCAAGCGCTGAATTCTTGCGAACAAAAAATGACACATCAGCGATATGAACCCCGACAACGTAATTCCCGTTCTTATCGCTCTCAAGAGATATTGCATCATCGAAATCTTTCGCATCAAACGGGTCAATCGTAAAAATTAATTTTTCTCTCAGATCAACTCTGCCTTCAAGGTCAAATTGCTCAACGATATTTTTTACTTCATTCAAAACCGCATTCGGGAAAACTTTGGTTAAGCCGTATTTTGCCATAACTGATTGTACCTCAACATCGGGAATTCCAGCTTTCCCGAAAACATTTATTATTCTTCCTTTCAAGTCGCTGAACTGATAATCTATATCGCCCGGATTTAAAATCTCGCAGAATATCTTATCGCCATTCTCAGCGCCGTTTATATCATCAGGATAAATTATTATATCCCTCCTGATTTCTTTCGAATCAGGAATTACAATGCCGTAGTAGCCTTTATTTACGAACTTCCCTGAGACATGTTTAATTACATTTAAGCCTTTTGTCGAGTTCTCTGTCAGAACTTTTTTTCGAGACATTTTTGTGATATTGTTTTTCGGGAGATTATCCATTGGAGGTTGGATACTATAATATTTCCCGTTTTTTCTTATTAAGCCTTCTTTGATAAGTTCTGCAAGAGCTTTTCGTGCCTCAGGTTTAAGGTTTTTCTTAATTCCGGAATTCCCAACGAGAGTATTAAATTTTACCTCGCCATTGAAATTACTCAGATAGGAAAGTATTTTAGATTTAACGCTGATTATCTTTAAAATTTAATTCGGTAATAGATTAGCGCTCCTGTCCTTGATGCATTATTTAAAGCAGTTGACCCCGAATTGTATGGATCAACAATTCGTTCGACTTGAAGGATGAGATTGTTTGAAATGTTCTTTAAATTGAGTAACCGGTTTAAAGGATATTCAATGATAATATTCGTGTTGTTTATATTGTCGAATATCTGACCACCAACCCTGACAGTTGCGTCGCCAAATTCGGCAGTTACATCGAGTGATGTATTTTGTGCCACATTGCCTGAACGGGAATCAACGTAGTTGATATTTGTACTGACGATAAAAGGCAAAACCTCCTGAATCAGACTTGAAACATAATCTGAAACGAACATTGTACCGATATTGGCACCGATAGAAGACAGGATTTGATTTTTTTCAGACCCTGAAACCTGTGGTGTACCAAACAGGATAATAGACATTGCAACGGTGGAAGGATCTGCCCCGCTAATATTTGCACCGTTTTCATAAACAATAAATTTCGGTGGATCAAGTTTCGATAGCCTCCCGGAAATTTTTATCATTACCTCATATTCATCCTGAGAAGTTCTTGTCCTGTATTGTGCTTCTATATCCATCGTAGGGTCAGCTACCGGTCCGTCAAATTCAATTGAACCTGTCGCATCAAAATTTTTATAGAATCTGTACTTTGAATTTTGCCCAAGTTCTACCATTCCGTATGCTGAGAGCGTATCACCCTGCGTAGTCCTGACTATTACATCGGCGTTTACATTACCGTAGAATTCATTCTTTGCCATTTTGTTGACAATGAAGTTAAGATATATATTACGCTCAGTATTAATCCTGACATCAACCTGAAATTTACTCTTTGATGCTTCATCCTCGGCGGCCAATAAATTTGTGTCTATGAGAGAACGTGTAAACGGATCGAGTTGGTGTAAGTCATCTTCTGGGATTTCAGTAAAAGATTTTATAAGGTTTATAAATGTTGAATCGGAATAAGATGCTGTGTCAATATTTACTGAGTAATCGAAATCATCTTCGAACAACTTGTAAACGTATAGTTCGCTTGCGCCAAGCGGATCCATGATTACATTCCCATTTATAAGGACAAGATTTCCGGAAAGTAATACTTTGTCGGAATTACCCTTAATTCTCAGTTTCGGATTACCGCTACCACCATACAAATCACCATAAATACCGAATCCGGTCGGTCCGTATTTCTTTTGTAGCAACTGAACAGTCCCGTTCATTTCAAGATCAATATCGTTCAGATTTAAATTGGTTAAGTCTATATAACCGGTAGTATTGATGAACTTTCCTTTATCCTCAGGAATGTACAGTTTTGAATCTGTCAGTATCAGCTTTTGTCCTTCCGATTTTAAATTGGCATCAAATCCATAAACCATTTTTGTCATATCGAATTTGAAGACAGCATTGCTAACTGATAGTCCGCCGGTTAATTGTGGTTGAGAAACATTACCTGAAATATTGAGCTTACCGTTTATGCTACCGCGAAGGTTTGATATTAGCGGAATAAATTTACTCAATATATCAAGTTGAAAATTATTAGCATCAACAGATAAATCAACCGGTTGGTCTTGAGTTATCAATAAGCTAACACCGCCTGTATCAGATTCATGATATTTGGTCTGATAAGGTATGTTGCCAAGTATTTTCAGATTACCAATATTGTTCCTGTTGTAAAAGGAAATGTCAGGTTCTATTCTGCCATTTCCCATATCAATAACTGCGTCAAGTCTGCCAAAAGGCACACCGCCGACTAGTATCGGATCAGTGTTAATCTCAGCATAAACTACGGGATTTGAAAGGTTATTGCGGAAAAATAATTTCAATCTCCGGATGTTACCATTAATTTCATCGTTCTTTTTCAAACGTGGATTCTGAATCTTTTGAAGTTCAGTTAACTTTAAATTGTTCGCTGTTAGCTCTACGTTGCTGCTATCGTTTAATGAATAAAATCCTTCAAGCTCAACGCGTTGATTATCAATAGTGCTTATCTTGAATTTATCGAATCTAATCCTTTGGTTCGATGTATCCGGAATAAAGGAAATCCGGTTCGTTAAAGGATTGCGTAGTGTATAATTATTGTATAAGATGTTCAAAGAGTCAGCGAAAAGTGTATAACGGTTTTTGTAAAATTCTGTAAACCCATCCATGAATATTGAGATGTTTGTATCCTTTTCTGCGCTGATAATGAATTTATTCGAATCAGCTAAATTTAATACAAATTTTAAAGTATCTAACAAAATCCCTCCGGTTACAATAGAATCAGATGTGAAGTACACATTACCCATCGAATTTTTGTTATTATAATCGGTGTTTAAATCGAGAATCATATTTGCATCACGAGCTATTAAAACAGAATCGCCGTATTTCAAATCAGCGATATTTGTATTGGCAAGCATACGGAAACTGTTTTGGTTGTTAATCAGTGAACCGGTGATATCTGCAACAATCTGAAGTGACGTATCAAGATAGGACCTTACCGGGACGAGGTTTTTGATTCTTAGAGTGTAATTTATTTCTGCCGGTTCCGTTACCGGAATGATTTCTTTAGCCGTGATGTTAGTAACTCCGGTAAATAAGTTTTCGATTGTATCTCCGTACGCGACATCAATTGAATCAAAATTGTAATCGCCTTTGATTATGTGTGATATCAGATAATCAATGTTCGTGGTTATAATATTTGAAAGCGATAAATAGTTGAATCTTCCTTTGGCTTTGAGATCGAGCACATCAGATACTAACTCAATTGATTTTTGATTCCCGTTATTACTAATATCAGCAGCCAGCGCAATTGACGGAATTTGAAGGTTTGCGAATGTTGATGGTTGAAAATTAAATTTGAAATTTCCTGCAATTTTTTCCGGATCAATTCCTGTTCCTTTCAATTCAAAATTGAAATTCAAATTGCTACCTGTTGATGCGTCGCCGGTGAATGAGCTTATATTCAGGCGCTTGCTTACACCTTTAAGGTTATAGGTAATTGCATCAAGGTTTCTTATGTTTACATTTCCCTCAACTCGTGCGTTCACTGCGGTTGCATCTACGTCGAGATTCAGTTTTATATCGCCGGAATTTATTTCAACAATACCAGCAGATGATTTTATATCATGTTTATAGAAAGACGTATTTCGAAGTGAGTAAACCAACTTTGTATTCATTGACTTATAATCAAAACTTCTTCCATCTGCGTTGAATTCACCATTAATGTTGCTATTGAGTGATTCATCCTGAACAATACCTCCAATGTTGAGTTCTGTTGTTCTGATGTCTGCTCTGTAGATGGGTTGTACCGGATTGAGGTCAAGGAATGCGCTACCGTTAACGTTACCTACAGTTGTACGCAGGTCAAATTCAGTATTGAATCTCAGGGGTTCACCGGTAAACTTAATAAACGGTACTTTTGCAATGCCAAGATGTGAGTAATCCGGGATATTCAAACCGGGTAAATGATATTTCGTATCGCCCGGATCAAATGTTAAATCATTTCCTGTTACATCAATGAAAAGTCGTTCCGGATTATCGAGATTTTTCAACCGCCCTGAGAAACCGATTCTCGACCCCCGCAATTTTAAATCGAGTTGTTCAATTGAGAGATCTGAATAGTTATCGGATGCATGGAGTTTAAGGTAGAGTTCATGATCCATGAAATTAAGAGAAGGTAAAAAGTAAGCCAGATCCCGCATATTAAATTTATCGGCAAGGATTTTCAGCTTAACATTGCTCTTTACAAACTGGTCGTAGTCGAATCCATCTATTACATTAATCCCTTCAATAGAAGCAACATCAATATCAAGATTGCTTCGGTCAGTAACTAACCTTAACTCCCGTATTGTCGAATTCCTGTCAAAAACTCCGAGGGCATAAAAACTGTCGAGATTAAATTCAGAATTAGTTTTGAAGTGTAGGTCTTTAATTTCAAACTCTTTAAGATAGGGTGAATAATATCCATTTAGCGAAAGATTGAAATCGGTAATATCGAGATAATCTGTATTCAAAGTATCAATCGTATTCATTGCAACGGTTGAAATCGGTTCTCCGGATTTGTTTTCAGCAAGTATTCTGAAATGCGCATTATTAATTACGAACTCATCAACCTTAAATTTCCAGTTAAACTCCGTTTCAACCGTATCAGGTATTGTGTCAGGAGTAATCTTGAATATTCGGTTAATGTTCCAGTCTAAGCTATCGGGTGAGGTCTCAAATTTCGTTAAATATATTCCAACTGTATCGAGATAAATTTTCTTTATCTGGATGTTTTCAGGTCGTTGTTTGAAGATTGAATACCGGATATTAAAATGCTTTACTTTCAGCAGAGTATCTTCGTTTACCATAATGCCAGCATCATGAAGTGTTATACCACTGAACAGTGTTCCTGAAAGTTCTTTAGCGTAAATTCTGCTTTCCGGATAAACGAGGTTTGAGTTGACGTAGTCTAAGCCGATTTGTAGCAGCCATGATTTAAAGAAACTGGTCTGTAACAGAATTGCGAAAGTCGTTAGGAAAACAAAAGTAGAGAAAAAGGCAAATCTGAAAACCCTGAACAGAAAATTCCGTTTTTTCCCTACAGTTTTTTTTTCTCCGGGTTGTTGGTTTTCTCCTTCCCTTTGAGAAGTATCGCTATTGTTTCCGTTATCATCGTTCATTAGATGATGATGCGATTATTTTCTTAACAATGGCAGAAGTTGAATAATTATCAATGAAGGATAGGCTTTTAACTTCACCGCCATTTTCGATAACAATGTCTGATCCGACGATTTTATCCGGTTTCCAATCACCACCTTTGACAAGTATATCCGGCTTTACTGATTTGATGAGGTTATAGGGCGTTTCATCATTAAAGATTATCACGTAATCTACGGTTTTCAGATTATCAATTACAAATGCACGATCCAACTCATTATTAACCGGTCTGTCAGCCCCCTTCAGTTGCTTTACGGAAGTATCTGAGTTTATACCAACTAATAATTTATGTCCAAGTGATTTCGCTTCATTGAGATACTCAAGGTGACCACGATGAATTATATCGAAACAACCGTTTGTGAATACAAGCTTCCTACCGGATTTTAGAAGAAATTCCCGAACAGGTCTAAATGATTCTATGGTATGTATCAACGCAGCTCCTCTGATGATTTAAAGTTCATGAAAACGTTTTATGAGGTTATCTTTGGTAATCGGTACAATTCCGATTTCTTCGACAACCATACCTGCAGCGTAATTAGATATCTTCACAGCATCGTAAATGTCCGCTCCTCCTGAAAGGCATACAGCAAGTGTTGAAACAACCGTATCTCCTGCCCCGGAAACGTCAGCAACTTTTCTGGCATGTGTAGGAATTTTAACGTAATCAGGTACACCGTTAGATTTGCTGAACATTATCATTCCCTTTTCTCCAAGCGTTAATACGAGATATTTGCACTCGATGATATCAACAAGTTCGCTACAAACTGCAATCAGTTCTTCATCGGTATTAATTTTTTTTGTGAACGCTTCCTGCAATTCTTTTTTGTTCGGTTTAAAGACGAAAGCACCTTTATATTCCAAAAAATTGAAAAACTTTGGGTCAACCAATACACGCTTCTCGTTATCTTTAGCGAACGCCGTAATTCTACTGATTAAGTTTTTCGTAAGTACACCTTTGTTGTAGTCTTGAAGTATTATTATGTCAATTTCATTTTTTTCGTCATTTAACCTTGATACTATCTTATCTTCAATGTCGGCGCCAATGTCTTCTTTGGATTCGGAGTCAATTCGCAATAAGTGTTGAGAACTTGCAATTAACCTTGTTTTAGTAGTCGTGAACCTGTTCAAATCAGTAATCAAACCGGAAGTATCAATATTGTTTTTCTCAAAGGCATTTTTTAGAATTTCAGCGCTTTCATCAGCTCCGATTACACCAAGCATTACAGGAATTGAGCCGAGCATTTTAATGTTGAGTGCAACATTTGCAGCGCCACCTAATCTGTTACTTGTTTCTTCGAGGTCAAATACCTGAACGGGGGCTTCGGGTGAAATTCTGTTTACGTTACCGAGAATATATCGGTCAAGCATTACATCACCGACAATGTAAATTTTACGTTCAGAAACATACTCAAGAATTGAATTAATACTTGTATTCATTCAGGCAAGTTACTTTCAATAGAAGGGTTATTCAATGAAATAAAAAATTTTATGTTTCTCTTAACAGACTTCACTATGAATAATCTTTTTTGAAAATAATTGTCTATTTGTTGAAAAGCTTTTGCGATGGTTACATTTTTCCCATCCTAAAAAAACACCGGTACCACGCAAAGGTGAAGCCGGTGTACTAAAAAAATTATCTCGAAATGGTTTTATCCTATTTTACGATTACCATTTTTTTTACGTCGCTGAAATTTGGCGTGATTAACCTGTAAAAATAAACACCGCTTGGAATTATATTGGCATTAAATTCAAATTCGTATTCACCTTTTAATTTGAAATCATTTACAAGCTGGGCAACGAGCCTTCCGGCAATATCAAAAACCTCAAGCCTAACGAATGAATTTTGTGGAATTTCATATCTAATCTTTGTTACAGGATTAAACGGGTTCGGAAAGTTCTGCGATAATCTAAAGTTTTCGGCAATCGAATTGTTACTTCGAATATTTACAGGAACATCTCTGATAAACTGAATGTAACCTTCAGGTGCGGTCAGAGGTTTGTTTACGTTTTTTCCATTGTTCGATGTTGCTGCAATGTAGTAATAGACTTTCGTCCCCAAAGGTTGAGAGGGAATCATTGCAGAGAAAGTGTCATTTGAAACTGTCATATTAATCTGTGAATATGCTACCGTAGTATCAGTTGTGTAATAAAGTGATGCTGATTGAACTCCGGATTTAGTTTTGATGTACGCACTTACTTCAAGCGGTGAAGTAGTATTTGTATCCGTTAAAGCAGAGTGAGAAATGAAAATCGGTTCATTCACTCCAATTTCTTTCGTAATGCAGTGGATTGTTCCGTACGCAGAAATCATTGATGATGAATTTATCCCTACAATATTATATCCCGGCATCGCATCTCTGTAAATTTGTAAAGCGGTTGAATCGAGTTGTAATCCGTAAATCGGCACTATTACGGTTTTATTAACGATGAGCGAATTTGTATAAGTGTAATAATTGGATTGAGGCGGATATTGCCCGTACTGATTGGGAGGCATTGGAATTCTTACAACTTTGTACTTTTTCCCGAAGGCAGTTGGAAAATTATTTAAAATGTAATTCAGATTTTGTTCAATTCGTGGTCCGTCTGCAATCCCGACCGGATACTGACCAACGAGTAACGTTTCTTCATCGAGAAGTTTCATATGCATGTCAATGTGGTGAATCCTGTCGTATAGTAGTGTGTCCATTTTGATGTATCTCTCTATTCCCATATATTCCTGCATGATAGCGTCAATCTGTGATTCGGTTTTTGTTGGATTTTCAATTAACACAAGTTTTGAGGCGAACCCGGTTCCATGTCCATCGGTCATAAAGTTACCACCGGCGTTTATCAGATCGTTTGGAAATTGAATAGTTTGATGCAATGGTGCGTTCAGGAATTGGGCGAAGTAAACGGGGGAGTTATCGTCAGAGGGTCGTGGTCTGTTATATATCCAATCAATAATTCTTAAAGTGTCATAATCGTTCGAGTAAACTGACCAGGGACCGTAATCTCTGCACCAAACCGTATTATATGGCGCTTCGATATACCTCACATTTAAAAGTGAAATTCCGTTCCCGGTAAGATCATTTTTTACTGAATTAGAATCCGAGCAAAGAATTATAACATTGCATTGCTGTTGTGCTGCAGTTATGATTTGTCTTAGTATCGGTTTATAGCTTGACCAGGTAATCTGGATAGCTTGAAGTTCCTCCCACTCTGCCATAGTACGCACGGGTCCTGGTGGTGGATCGGGTGAATCTGACAGGATGTAATTGTAATAATTTGTACGGTATTCCGGATAAATAGAAAATTCATATTCAGTAAATCCTTTGGGTAAATCCTGTGGATAAACATTCACTGTAAATAAAAAAGCAAAAAGAGTCAATGTGAATTTCATATATTGAATTTAATTTGCAATATAAACTAGATCTGATTTAGACGAATTTCAACATATTTAACTCAGGAATCTGTCACTTTTATTCAGAAAGTTTTCAACATAATCGCTTACTGCTTCGCTTAATGGTGTAATTTCATTTTTATATCCAGCACTTCGTAACTTTGTCATATCAGCCTGTGTAAAATCCTGATACTTACTTTTGAGATTTTCAGGCATATCAATGTATTCAATATTTTCAGGCATATTTAAAGATTTAAAAATAGGTTTTACAAGTTCGTTAAATGTTGACGCTATGCCAGTTCCGACATTATAAATTCCATTTACAATTTTATTTTGCCAGAAGAAAAGTGTCATCTCAACGGCATCTTTGATATAGATGAAATCGCGTTTTTGTTCGCCGTTTGCATAAGAATCGGAATACGATTTAAAAAGTTCAATTCTTCCGGTTTGTTTGATTTGGTCGAAACCTTTGCATACCAGGCTTCTCATATCACCTTTGTGATATTCATTAGGACCGAACACATTAAAGAATTTTAACCCTACTACCTTATCGGTCAGTGAATTCTGAACCAACCACTGATCGAACAATTGTTTTGAATACGCGTACGGATTAAGTGGTTTGAGATTCAGTATTACTTTTTCATCATCCGAGTATCCATGCTCACCTGTGCCGTAAGTGGCAGCTGAAGAGGCGTAAATAAATCTGATGTCGGCGGACATACATTTCTCGCAAAGATACTTTGTATATTCGTAATTATTTCTAAGCAACAAGTCAAAGTTCCGCTCGGTTGTGGAACTGCAAGCTCCAAGGTGAATAACTGTTTCAACTCCTGACATCTTCAAAAAATCGTGTGAACACATTTGTCCGAATTCTTCCGAATCGAAAATATCGAAGAATTTCAGATTGACGAGGTTTTTCCATTTTTCCGAATATAAGATCTCCTCTTCGATTTTTGATTCACCTTTGTTCCAGAACCTTCCTTCAGGTTTGAAAGAATCAACGATTATAATGTTCTGAACTCCGAGTTGATTCAGCCGCCATACTACTGCACTGCCGATAAACCCTGCGCCACCGGTAACAACGATCATAGTTTTATCTTTTTAGTTTCAGTTAATGTCTTAAAATATTTTTCTTCCTTTAAGTGTATATCAGTTAGTTTTAAATTTTCGATTTGATTGAACCAGTACAACAAATTAATGGCCTCATCTAAATTACACCATTTACATTCTGTGTGTTCATCCGAAATTACAACTGAACCATCGGATACTTCAGCAATAAAAATCGGTGCAATATGAACTGAATCAGTGTCCTGCCTGTAGAATGAACTTACAAATGGAGCTGAATATAAATTGATTACCTTTAATCCGGTTTCTTCACCAATCTCCCTGATAGCTGTTTGAAATGCGGTTTCCCCTGTGTTGATGGTTGCTGTGAGTACCTGCCAGATGTTTGGTGTAGAAACTTTTTCAGATCGTTTCAATAACAGGTACTTTGGTTTACCTTCGAAGTAACGGAACAAAAACACTTCAACAAAATTCGAAACAATTCCGGACAATTTTAAATATTATTTCAGTTAAAAAAAAGAGCGGGTATAAAATTTTTGTTACTTTAATTTAATGTGCATCGTACCAGCTATCGCCGACACCTATTTCAACTTCAATCGGGACATTCAGCTTTAATGCATTTTTCATATTTCGGGTTACGACATCTTTTACTTCTTCAAGTTCAACTTTTGCGACTTCAAAGATAAGTTCATCGTGAACCTGAAGCAGCATTTTGGTCCGGTACTTTTTCTTTTTAAATGCTTCCTGTATATTAATCATTGCAATCTTAATCATATCGGCAGCAGTACCCTGAATTGGCATGTTGATAGCAGCCCTTTCATCTTCAGCTCGTGCAGATGCGTTTTGATTATTAATTTGCGGGAGATACCTCCGTCTTCCCATAAGTGTTTCAACGTAACCATGATCGTGTGCGAACTCTTTAGTCCGTTCCATATAATCTCTTACTTTCGGATATTCACGGAAATATTTTTCAATTATATCTTTAGCTTCCGAGTTTTTTATTTCCAGCCGGTTCGCCAATCCGAAAGCTCCTATACCGTAAATTATACCGAAGTTCACCTCTTTGGCTTTTCTCCGCATGTTTGGTGTAACTTCGCTTTTCTTGACCCCGAAAATCCTCATTGATGTTGCAGTGTGAATGTCATGGTTTCGCTTGAAGGCGCTGATCATATTTTCATCATTAGAGAAGTGTGCCATAATCCGAAGTTCTATCTGCGAATAATCTGCCGACATAATTAACGATTCACGATTACCGGGAACGAATGCTTTCCTAATGCTCCTACCTGCGTCTGTTCGTATCGGTACATTTTGCAGGTTTGGATTAACGCTTGATAACCTTCCGGTCGAGGCAATAATCTGATTGTAAGAAGTATGTACTCTGCCGGTTTTGGGGTTAATTGCTTTAGTTAAACCTTCTATGTACGTACTCTTCAGTTTTGTGAGCATTCGATAATCAATTATTGCCTTCGCTATCGGATGTTGATCCTTGATCTCCTCCAGCACTTTGGAATCAGTTGAATAACCAGTCTTCGTTTTTCTCGACGGCTTCAGACTTAGCTCTCCGAATAGAATGTCAGACAATTGCTTTGTAGAGTTAATGTTAAACTTTGTCCCGGCGAGATAATATATTTCATTTTCATATTTAATAATCAACTTTACAAGCTCTTTATCTATTATTGAGAGAATATTTTTGTCAACCTTTATCCCCTCGAATTCCATATCACCGAGAACTTTCACAAGGGGAAATTCAATATCGTAACACAACTTGTACAGATTAATTTTCTCGAGTTCATATTTTAAACGATGATACAGTTGGAGTGTTATATCCGCATCCTCCGCAGCATACTCGCTTACTTTTTCAACTTCTACTTTATCAATTGTGGTTTGGTTTTTGCCGGAACCGATCAGCTCTTTGATTGAAATGGGAGTATATCCGAGATATTTTTCTGACAGATAATCCATATTGTGGCTTCCATCGGAATCAAGTATGTATGCTCCTATCAAAGAGTCAAAGTAAATATTTGCAATTTCGATTCCGTAGTTTTTCATTACAATATAATCGTACTTTATATTTTGTCCGACAAATTTAATTTTTTTATTTTCCAGTAACGGTTTTAATTTACGTATAACGATTTCAATCGGCAGTGATTGATAAATTTTTTCATTTTCAGCAGTCAGACTGAAAAGTGAATTCGCATTTTGTCCGCTTGAATTCTTTTCATTGCTAACGGGAATATAGTATGCTTCACCTTCTTTATAAGCAAATGAACACCCGACAAGTTCGCATTGCATCGGATCGGTAGAAGTGGTCTCTGTATCGAAACAAATCAAATCCTGCTTCGAGAGGTGTCCGAATAACCTGTCTAATTCATCCTCATTTTTAATTGTAAAGTATTTATGCTCAGTATCATTAATTGTTTTAAAAGTTTTTGATGTTTCAGGTTGATTAACTTCAATACCAGTTACCCGCTCCGCTCTGATAGAAATATTTGGAGTTTCAAACTCGCCTTCGCTTTTTGTGGAATATTTTTTGATGAAGGATTTGAATTCCAATTCTTCCAATAACGGTAAAAGTTTTTCCGAATCGGGTAGTTTTCGCTTCAGGTCAGATATATGAACTGAGAGTGGTACATCTGTTGAGATTGTAACGAGCCTTTCTGCAAGCAATGCGTTATCGTGGTCGTTTATGAGGTTTTCTTTTAATTTAGGTTTTTTTATTTCCTCAATTCGGTTGTATAGATCTTCGACTGACCCGAAATTTTGTATGAGATTCATTGCAGTCTTCTCACCTACGCCTTTAACGCCGGGTATGTTATCTGATGTATCGCCCATCAAAGCTAATACCTGAACTACTTTATCGGGTGGAACTCCGAACTTTTCACGAACTTTTTCGCTATTATAAATTTCAACATCTTTAACCTTGTTGCCGTAAAGGTTGCGAGAAGGTTTGTAAAGGAAAACTTTATCATTAACAAGTTGCATAAAGTCTTTATCAGGCGTAACCATATATGTTTCAATTTTATCTTTTTGTGCCAACTTGGTTAAAGTCCCGATAATGTCGTCAGCTTCGAAACCATCTTTTTCTATTAGTGGAATATTTAAAGCTCGGATGATATCTTTGACTGCATCGATCTGCCACGGCATATCAGTCGGGATTTCCATTCTTTGAGCTTTGTATTCGGGAAACTCTTCGTGCCTGAAAGTCGGCTTTTCTGTATCAAAGCAAACCGCGATGTACTCCGGCTTCTCATCGTCTAAAATACGTTGCAGTGAATTTAAAAATCCGAATACAGCTGATGTATTCTTTCCTTTGGAATTTATCAACGGGTTGGAGATCATTGCAAAGTATGACCTGTATATCATCGCCATTCCGTCAATCAGGAATAACTTACCTGCCATTGGAAAATGTTTTTAGTTTGTTGAATAGAAAAAGGCGGTTCAAATTCAGCTCTCTCTTTCAAGTGCAAGCAATGGGATACGAGTATGATATGCCATCTGTTTGGTAAGGCTGCGGTCGAAAATTTTCCCAAGCAAACTTCTCCTGTGGGTTGCCATTGCAATGATATCGGTTTTATGTTTGGATACGTAATCGTCAATTCCATTAATTACATTTTCATTTTGAACCATTTCGAGGTTGGTTTTCATGTAATCAATTTCAACCTTGAGTTCGTTAAAAATTTTCTCTTTATCTTCCATAATGGCAGTTTCCTTTTCATTACAAACATGAAGCAGAGTAAGCTCAGCGTTGAATAGTTTGGAAATTCCCGCCAAAATTTTAATTTCATTAAGTTCTTTTTCTTCTAAATCTGTAGCGTAAACGATATTGTTTATTCCACGAAATTCCGCTTTGTCCGGAATTGCCAGTACAGGTTTCGGACATTTCTCAATAACGCTGGCTGCATTACTACCTATAATTTTTTCCAGAATACCGCTTGCGCCTGTAGTTCCCATTACAACAATGTCAATATTATTATCCTCAACGTAATTTAAAATCTCATCCACAACCAGTCCCTGCCGTGATATGGTAAATAAATTATATGTAGATTGTGCGCCTCTACCGTGAGTTTGATTGTAGCCCTCTAATTCTTTCTTCAGTAAATCTAGATTTTCTTTTGAGGATGCTTCAGCCTGCTGATATGCGCTCATCATAAGCTCCGCCGGCATATTTGGATCGTAAATGTTTACACTGAATATGTTGAGAATGTGTATTGATGCGCCGGTTTTATTTGCGAATTCAATTAAAAACGGAATTGAACATCGTGAAGTAAGCGAGAAGTCGGTCGGGTATAATATGTTTTTCATTTTTGGAGTTTCCATTAAATTTGTAAAATAAAAGGATTATTAAAATGATTTAAATCGTACAGTTATATTTACAAAAAACCTGCTCCAGGATACGACTGTTCCAGTTTTGTTTAAAAATTTTTGAATAAGTTTATTTTTACTCTGTGCAAAAATTAATAAAACCTGAAAGTATAAAAAATGCTTTAACTGTATTATTAAAATAAATTAGTTGCTATTGCGAGAAATGTAATAACTCTCCGGTAAAAGTTGTTTTTGGTTTGTTACTCCTTTTATTTTATATCAATCCCGGATAATTAATTCAGTCAATAGTTTTTCCGAGATAAAAGAAATTGATTTTATCCCAAGCTTCACTGTCAATATAATCTAAAAGTTCCACATTCATTTTTTTTCTCAAACTGCTGCCTTTCGGCATTGCAACTCCATAGTATTGAATACTGAAAGTTTCGCTCAACAAAGAAATATTTTTATATTCGCCCCTGTTTATATTATAAGAGATAATCGGTCTGTCATAAACGAAAGCATCTATTTCGCCATCAGACAAACCTTTGAGCGCTTGAGAGATGGACTTATAGCCAAAAAATTTTATTTTATTTTCTGTCAGATAGTGTGCGCTTGAGGATGAGATGATTGTACCCACATTTACGTTATACAAGTCACTTTTAGAATCAACTTTAGAACCGAGACTTCCGAGTGTAAGTGAAGTTGTTATGGCAGCAGTAAAGCTTGAAACAATTACAAGACTTTTTATCATGAATAGAGTGGCAACAATCCTACCGCCCAATGTTTTCGGTGCTTTATCACCGTACCCTACCGTGCAAAGAGTCACCACGGAATACCAAAAACCTGAACCGATTCCTTTAATAAAAGAACCGCCGAATTGATCGGGATTTTTCTTATGTTCAAACAACCAGAAAATAACCCCGAAAATCACAAGTAAAATTGAAAGTCCGAGCAGAACGAGGAGAAATTCACCCGAAAAAAAGTCCAGATACTGTGTGATAAATGTTTTCTCGTTTTTGTTTAATACTGCGATTCCTAAAGATGAAATAAAATACGGTTGCGAAAAATCTATCAGTAATTCGCGTTCCGGTGTAATGCTGATCGCGGAAATGGACAAATCTACACTCGAATCCCGGGTGGCTTGAATGAGTTTATCTAGTGATCCAAACTGTTGAAACTTGAATTCTATTTCAGAATCCGTTAGAATATCCCGGATTAGGTTAATACTCATACCCGACAGTGACCCATCAGAATTTTTTATAACGAATGGTTCAGCTTCTTTTGTACCGATAATTAATGTGTCCTTTGTACTTAATGAATCTGCATATGAAATTTGAATTGCAAACAATAATAATGCAATAACACAGAGAAGTTTAGTTTTCATATACAAATATAAAAATCGTGATTGAAGTTTAAAACCTTAATCAATATTTTTGTAACTTCCGGTTTGATCATAGCGTGAACATGCGTTGAATGAAAACCGAAACTGATATAAGTAACAAGAGATAATTGTCTGTTTGTATTTTTTGATACTATTTATACACATATGTTATTTTTGCAAACACAATTAATCTAATCAGATTCAAAGGGGCCATAGCTCAATTGGTAGAGCACTAGCTTTGCAAGCTAGGGGTTAGGGGTTCGATTCCCCTTGGCTCCACAAAAATCCAACCCCATGGTTATCCCTCTGATGCACTTCCAAAACCCGAACATAATATATTTGAACATATCATTGTTAATAGCTTTAAATTTAAGATAATTAACCAAAGCTCTATAATGTTTATTGTTGGTGTGGTAATGACAGATTACCAATAAAAAATGGTTTGGAATTTCCAGAGTTCGGATTTATCGAAAATAGTTATCGAGTCAGTTTTTAAAAAAAAATTAGATTTGTTAATTAGATTTTTTAGTTTCAAAGAATCGAATTTGTATTGTAAAATCCCTCAAAAACATTTAAAATTACGTCTAATCCACTTAACAAAACTCAAATGAAGAAAATCTTATTAACATTATTTCTCACTGTATTAATATCAGGAATTTCAGAAGCTGATAATTCAAAGATACATCCCTTCTTATTGAATGAAATGCAGAATTCGGATAATCCATTACAAAAGTATCCGATTTACATTTTGTTCAATGATTATTTAACTTTGTCAGACTTTGCGGACATCTCGTACGATACACCGAAAGATCAGAGGCGGAATATAGTAATAAACAGGTTAAAGTCATTTTCAAATCAGTACCAGCATTCTGCAAGAAATTACCTTTCGAATCTGGAGGGCTCAAATTCAGTTGAATTTGTTGAATACCTTTGGATTAATAATTCAATAAGGCTTGAAGCAAGTTCTGAAGTTATTTACGAACTTGCAAATGAATTTGCGGAAATTTCATTCATCGGGTACGATAAAACACATGCGGAGGAAATGCTCATAGATAATAGCATCGAGAGGGCTCCGTTTATCGGAGCATCCGTAAATTTTTCAGCACCGCAGATAGGATTGACATTGATAAGGGCACCACAGGTGTGGGCGTTAGGAATAAACGGTAATGGCGTTCTTGTTGGAAATTCAGATAACGGATTTAAATGGCAGCATCAGGATGTTGTCAATAGAACTTTCCAAAATCTTGGTGAAGATGCCAATAGTAACGGAAAAACGATAACCTACGGCAGCGGATTAACATCGACATACGATGCCGGTGACTTGAACGGAGTTGATGATGATGGTAACGGAAAGGTTGATGATTTGGTAGGTTGGGATTTCACTAACAACAGCGGACAAATTACATCTTCTTCTCATGGCACCTCAACATTTGGGCAGGTATGCGGAGATGGTACAATGGGTACTCAAACCGGTGTCGCTCCGGGTGCACAGTGTCTTTTGATGAGAAATTCATCCGGTGAATCTGCCCAATGGTCTGCATTCCAGTATGCGCTTGAAATGGGTTGCGATATTGTTACAAGTTCATTGTCATGGAAGTGGTACATGAACCCAAAACCTAATTATTTCCAGTTTAGATTAGTAACAGATATGTCGCTTGCGGCCGGAATGGTGCATGCAAATTCAACCAGTAACGATGGTAATAATCTTGGTAGCGCTCCTGTACCGGTAAATATATCTGCAGCAGGTAATGTTCCCGCACCTTGGGTTCATCCCGACCAAATATTAGTCGGCGGTATTGGTGGCGTAATCGGTGTTGGAAACGTTAATGCTTCGTCAGATATAATTACCTCTTCATCACCGCACGGACCATCAGCATGGACTGATTTCAGGAATCTCGGATTGCCGGGAACATATCCGTATCCACCCGTACCGGGATACGAGGATTATCCGTATAGCATGACTAATCCGGCGAACCCGGATTCGATGGGATTATTAAAACCTGATGTATCTGCACCGGGCGAAGGAACAATGTCGATCTCTACAAGCAACGGTTACTCTTCTTTTGGCGGTACCTCATCTGCAACCCCGCACACGGCAGGTTTAATTGCTCTCATGCTTGACGTAAATCCCGAAATGTTACCTCAGGATGTTGCGAAAGTTATACAATTGACGGCAATTGAAAAAGGTGCCCCGGGCAAAGATACTAGATACGGCGCTGGAAGAATTGACGCTTTAAACGCTACAACTTCTCCAAAGTTTTATCTTCAGGGTATTGCGGGCGGAAGCAATATGTTCATGTCAAGTACATTTACCGGCGCAGATACAGCAATGGAGATTGCAGGTATAAAAATCTGGACTGATGTTTCACCCGAAGTTGGATCTTTAAAACATTTGCTCTATAATGTGACGACAAATGCGGTTGCGTCTGATGTTAACTCATTTGATTTGTATTTCGATGTTGATGAAAATAGTTCTATTTCTGATGGTGATATTTGGATAGCATCCGTTCCGTTCAATTCCTCACAACTTGATTTCGACGGATTAAAATTTAAGTATCTAAATCAGCCGCGTACTTTAATACTTGCTGCTAATACAAATTCTTCATCATCAGGTAAGACCATATCGCTTGAGATTTCTGACACCAACAGCGCAACTTCATATTACACAACTACAGCTTTTAGTAACAATTTCCCGTTAAATATGACAACCGGGATTAGCAACCCAAATCAAAGTTCAGATTTAACCTACAATTTAGCACAAAACTTTCCGAATCCGTTCAATCCGTCAACTTTAATAAACTACACTATTCCGAAGGATGGGTTAGTAACAATTAAAGTGTTCAATGTTTTGGGTCGGGAGATTGGTATTCTTGTTCATGGTCACAAAAAGAGGGGAAACTATACTGTAGAATTTGATGCCAATGATTTCAAAGGGCTTTCAAGCGGTGTGTATTATTATAGAATAGAAGCCGGCGATTTTACAGAATCCAGAAAAATGTTGCTGGTCAAATAATCGGCAAAGTAAATACTCCCGAATTAATTTGTATTTAAAAATCCATTACTTTGTAGTAATGGATTTTTTTATTTTTTGTTATAAAGACGGATATTTTTTTACAAATGAAGAAATTTCTCTTTGGGATTTTAAATTCTTATATATAGTTTGGTACCAAATTAATTAAACAAGTATGTCAGTTGAAATTTCAATTCCGCTTCCCGAAGATGACGATCTGAACAATCACAATAGAGAAAACTCTGATGATTGTAATGACAGTGATGCGGATAATGATGAAGAAAGCGAAGCATAGCAAATAATTGTAGTATCTCCCCAATGAAAAGCGTTTCAGGATGAGAATTCTGAGGCGCTTTTCCATTTAATGTATTTGAAAAAAAAAATAATTCGATTATTTTTAAACTAAATTAAACAATGAAAAAATGAAAACATTTTTTTCTGGTTTTTTAGTAGCAGTTCTATTTACATTAATCTTTTCAAATTATTCTTATTCCCAAAGGACTTATTCAACTGATTCAAGTTTCAACACGACAGTGGAATATTGCACCGGAACATGGTGTCAATGGTGTCCGTGTGGTCATGACGTAATTGAAAATATTCTCATTACGTTTCCAGATGTAGTTGTGCTTGCTTATCACGGTGCAGGTAGCGATCCGTGGCAGTCTTACAGTTTAGCCATCAGACAATTATTCGGGTTTACTGGTTATCCGACCGGAGTTGTGGGAAGGCGGAGCGGTGTAATCAGTAGAAACGCCTGGAATAATCAGGTGGTTATACAACAAGCCTCGATCAATCCGAAAGTGCGGATTGATGCTGAGATAAACTATGATAATAGTACAAGGAATGTTTCACTTGATTTGGATGTAACTGCGCTTGAAGATCTTGATGGTACTTACAGGGTAAATCTTGTTCTGCTTGAAAGTGGAATGGTTTATCCTCAGACCGGAAACGGCTCTTGCCCCGGATCCAGCAATTACGTTCATGACCATGTTTGCAAAGGTCTAATTAATGGTGCGACCGGTGAGGTAATTCACACCTCAGGTACTTGGACTACAGGTACGGTAAAAAATGTTACTACTAATTACACGCTCGCAAACGACGTTGTACCTGAAAATTCTGATATAGCTATTTTTGTATGGAAAGAGTTCGGTTCAATAAGTACACAAAGTGATATTATCAATTCGATTTCTATTCCTGTAGATGAACCAACAGGGATTATAGGTACAAACGGTACAGTTCCAACGGAATACAATTTGTCTCAGAATTTCCCAAATCCTTTCAACCCAACAACCAACATAATTTTCTCTGTACCGGTCGATGGAAATGTATCACTTAAATATTATGATGCATTGGGAAATGAGATTTCATCTTATCTTGATGGATTTCTTAAAGCAGGAACATATAATGCACAATTTGAGGGTGCAGATCTTCCCAGCGGAGTTTACTTTTACACATTGAATGCAGAAGGTTTCAGCATGACGAAAAAAATGATGTTAATCAAGTGACAAAATAAACTTCCAACGTTTGTTCTATTAAAAAGCGGAGCGGTGCTTCGCTTTTTTTGTTACGAAATCTCTTACTTAAGGTATATTTCATGGTTGTAAGTCGTTCAATTCCGAAAGAAATTTTTAATTTAATTACACGATATAATATTCTATATTACAACATCGTCAGAAATAAAGTTACGGCGAAAAATCTACTTTAATTTTATTTTCAATTCACGATTACATTTGCTCATGAGTTTAATCTTACGTTCAATTTTTAAAAGAACTGTTCTTTTAATTTCAACGCTTATTTTTTGGATGTCTTTGATTTCGGCGAATACGGGAAAATATTTATCGCCCAATGATGACATCAACAACGTATTTACCAATATTGGAAATATTTCTTTAACTGTAACAAACTATGGAACCATAGGGAACGGATTTGTAAACTTTCCGAGTCAGCCATCATGTCAGTATCCTATTAATTCCGGAATTGAGCATTTGTTCCTGGGTGGATTGTGGGTTGGCGGGGTAAAGAATGGTCAGACTTATGTAACCACTGCTGCAGTTGACGTAACGACAGGAAACCGCAACGTTGGTTTTGAGTTCACTAACGCCCCCGGTTCTGGAATATTGCACCGTTCAAACCTTCAAACTTCTCCATTTTTCAGACCGGATGCAATTTCTGCGCAGGATTTCGTAACCGATTTTTTTGATACAAACCTTACGGTTAACGGTACAGTAATTCAGGAACATGAGCCGCTCGGGATTAAAGTGCTCCTTGAAACTTATGCATACGATCTGAACTTTGCTAACTCGTTTGTAATTCTTAATTACAGAATTGTAAATATCGGATACAAAGGTAATACAGATCCGATAGACAGCATATATATAGGGCTTTGGGCAGATGCAGTAGTAAGAAATACAAATATAACTCCTCCGGGGGGAACGAGTTTTTTCAATAAAGGCGCTAACGGATTTATTGATACACTTCGAATGGCTTATGAATACGACTACAGTGGAGATCCGGGTTTTACGGATAGTTATCTCGGGCAGGCTTTACTCGGGGTTTCACCTCGTCCCGATAACGAATTAGTCAATAATAGAACTCACTATACGATTTGGCAGTTTAGAAACAGTACCGATCCGGTTTATTTTTCGCCAACTGTGGATAATGACGTTACCCTTCGTGGTGGACGATACCAGAAGTTGCAAGGATACCTTACGATCAATCCGCCTACTATGATTGACACCGTGCGGATAAATCAACTTCGACATTCACCGAGCAACAGATCAACGTTGCTTTCATACGGACCGATGGCGAATTCAGACGGTCAGAGGCTTCAACTCAATTATGCCAACGATACTATCAATATCGTTTACGCTATTGTCTGTGCAAAGAAAAAGGGGACAGACCCGCAAACATTGGATACTGATTTTCAAAAAGAGGATTTGTATGTAAATCTTGGCTGGGCACAACGCTCTTACGACAATGGTTATAAACTCCCATCACCACCAGATGCGCCAATTACTCGTGCAGAAATTGAGGACAAAAAAGTTACTTTGTGGTGGTCTAAGAATTCAGAAAAAAGTGTGGACCCGATTTCAGGGCTTGAAGACTTCGAAGGTTATAAAATATACAGGACAAAGCCACAGGCGCAACTCGAACTGAATACTGACCTCGAACAGCAACTCGATATTATTGCAGATTTCGATAGCATCAATAACATAGGAAACAACACCGGTTTCGGTTTTATTAAACTGTCGGAACCGATGATGTTCGATGGCGATACTAACAAATATTGGTATAAATTTGAATTCCCGAATCAGTTAAACGGATTTATGTATGTCTATACAGTTACTGCTTATGATAAAGGTGATGAGGAGCAAGGGCTCGGCCCGCTAGAAAGTAGTAAGCTTGGTAACTCGAAGCGAATTGTCGTCGGAACTCCGGCTAACAACAATGCCGATGCAGAGGTTGGAGTTTATCCTAACCCTTATTACGGAAATGCTATCTGGGACGGGACTGGAAACAAAAGAGAAGTTTTAAGGAAAATATATTTTTTCAATTTACCATCGAATTGTGAAATCTCAATCTGGACTCTATCGGGCGACCTCGTTGACAGATTTGAACATAATGCCGAAACATACAATGCATCAGACCTGGAATGGTTCAATACATACTCAGACGGGACACAAAAGTTTGCCGGTGGTGAACATGCATGGGATTTAATATCAAAAGATGAGCAGGCGGTTGCATCCGGATTGTATTTCTTTACCGTGAAGGATCATAAGTCAGGAGAAATAAAACGAGGGAAATTTCTCATTGTAAAATGATAAATTTTAATGTTGGTTTTGTAAATTAAGCTTCATCAAAATTTTTTGTTCTACAATTTCAGGAATACTTTTGAGGTTGAAAATTTTTTTTAATTGAAAATAAATCAGAAATGAAAAACAAAATTTCAAATGTTTTAAAATACATCCCTGCAGTTATGATGGGAGTGTTCATTTTGATATCGCTGGGATTTGGCATACAGAATCTGGATTTCAATCCTGTTACAATTCAGCAAATCCAATTCAAGTCGAACGATTCACTTGCAGCAGGTAAAGACAAGTCAGATATGATGAATGACTCAGTTGAGATAGTTGGCAGAGTAGTTGCCCCACCAAGAGTGTCTCCATTAAACGGAGACTTACGCACTTTACTCAGAGGTCAAAATAGCTACACAACTTATATTCAGGACACGAACAATCAAGTCTGGGGCGGAATAATCGTACGACAGGGTACGAGGAATCCTCAGACCGGTATAGATTTTCTGGATACGGGACAAGTCGTAAGGTTGAGAGGTGTAGTTCAGGAATACGGCGGAACAAATTTCCCATATTCCGGTGCGGGTTTCGTAACACAAATTGCACATGACACAGCTTCCGGTTACACTGTTACGCCAATCGGGACTCCAACCAAGAGACCGGATCCTATATTAGTTAATGTTTCGGATTTTGGCATTGGTGATTATCCTAACGGTGGTTCGGTGAATTACATTGACGGAGAGAAGTACGAAGGTATGTATGTTGAAATTCGTAACGTAACAGTTGCGCCGGGAATTGGTAACAGGCAACCGTGGAGCGTTGTTGACGCAAACGGAAATAAACTGTACTTCCGGGATTATTCAAATTTTTTTACAACCGATCCTAACCAGACATTAGATACTTCATACAATCATCCGTCTTACGGTACACAGGTAAACTATATTCGTGGTGTAATTATCCAAGCAAATAATGAAGGTGCGTTCGGCAGTCAGTTACCTTATGCAATCGTTCCGATTTATCCGAGCGACCTAAGCCTAGGGGCGACACCACCGTTTCTGTCAAACCCTTTAAGAATTCCGGGCGTACCGACACCGTCCGATCAGGTGATTGTTTCTACGACGGTGAATCCGGGTACTTCTCCGATTGCTTCAGTGCAGCTTTTATACAGGTCTGATGGGAGTTCGTACAATAGTGTAAGTATGACTCCAACGGGAAATATTTATTCCGGTACAATCCCGGCATTCCCGCTTGGCACCTTGGTAGAATATTTTTTCAGAGCTGAAGATAATTCAGGCGGTGTGAGAACTCTGCCAGCGGATACTTCGGTTTCTACAATGTTCTATAAAGTTCTTGCAAGCGATTCAATGAGTGTTCAGGATGTTCAGTTTTGTCCTAACAACGGTGGAAGGTCAGCGTTTGAAGATGCTTTCGTAAGGGGAATCGAGGGTATAGTAACATCGGACACATCCGATATCCCCGGTGTTAATTATAACGGACCATGGACAACACAAAATTCGGAAAAGCTTGTTATCATACAAAACGGTCAGGGTGAGTTTAGCGGTATTTGGTTGTATGGCGCATCAACTGATGCCCTTAACAGAGGTGACCTTGTCAGAGTTAAAGGTACGGTTGAAGAAAATTTCGGAATGACCAGAATTAATATTGCAACTCCGTCAGATATACAGGTATTGTCGGTTAATAATCCATTACCTCCGACACAGGTTTTGTCAACTTCCGATCTTTCTATTTCGTATCCGGGTGGTGATTTAAGAATTGAGAAGTGGGAAGCAGTTCTGTTAAAAGTGGATGCAGCAGTTAGTGTCTCATGTGTAAACGGATCAACGGGAACAGCGTGTACTAGTCAGGAACCGCTTCAGGACACTGTGTTCAGGAGAAACTACGGGGAGATTTACGTTCGCGATGCTTCCGGTGTTTCTTCAAGGATTAAATTGAATGCGGGAAGACATCCATACACAAATAACTGGGACGGCAATGGTTCAGCTGCCGGTAATGTGTTGGTAACGAAAAATGATGAATGGTCATCAATCGGAGGAATTCTGTATTTCTCGTATAACAACTGGAAATTGATCCCGCGGGATATAAATGATTTCGGAACTTTTACACCGGTGGGTATTTCAGTTAACTCCGAGTTAGTGCACGATTTCAGATTATCGCAGAACTATCCGAATCCGTTTAACCCTGAAACTAAAATCAATTTCACTATTCCGGTTGAAGCGTTCGTTTCTCTCAAAGTTTATGATCTCCTCGGCAGGGAAATGGAAACACTGATGAATCAACCGGCTACAATCGGCAGTTACACTGCAACGTTCAATGGTAGCAAGTTTGCAAGTGGTGTTTATTTCTACAGATTGGTTGTTAAAGGTTTTGACGGTCAGGAATTCATTTCATCGAAAAGAATGGTTCTGGTAAAATAGAATAGTACCCGTTTAGCTTTATGGTATCGGGTAATTTAAAAATTGAATGCGAAAAAACCTGCTCATTTTATCAGAGCAGGTTTTAGATTTGACTTTGGATAAAATTAACCGCGACTTGGATTGGATTTTTAATTCCGGTTCGCAAAAAGTATTATTTATTTCAATGAGAAAAATTCTTTACGCTGTCAGTATTATCATCATAACCGGGATATTTGTTTCCGCTTTTAATTCCTGCTCAGAGACAATTCAGGGAAATGCAGAATTATTGCCTCCGCAGACATATCTGACGCTGTTTCCCGACAGTATTATTTCGCCCGGTTCAACCACTCGGAAGATAAGTTGGTGGGGTGATAGTCCAAACGGATTTATCGAAGGATTCAGAATTTCGTTCGATTCAATAAACTGGGGTTATACAACAAGAACTGATTCTACCTTTGTATTTACTATAAGCGGTCAGGATTCAACCTTCAGAATTTGGGTTGCTGCAGTTGACAATAACGGAATGGTTGACCCGACACCTGCCTCGAATCTATATCCCGTTGTTAATTCATCGCCCACTGTTATTTTTGATCCAAGCACGAATATTCCTGACAGTACATTTCCAGTGGCGACTTTTAAATGGATTGGTACCGATCCTGATGGTGACAATACTATCAAGCGATATTGGTGGTCGCTGAATGATACAATCAACTGGAGGTCGGTTCCCGGTACAATAAACCTGATGACTCTCACCGTTGATAGCGGATTAGTTTTAAATTCGAATAATATTTTGTACCTCAGAGCCGAAGATAACGCCGGTTCTTACAGCGGAATTGCAAGAATGCCCGACACAAATGCACATTGGTATGTTAAGGAAAACAAATCGAGAGTTCTTTTAATTAAAGATGTCCCACTAAGCGAAGGTAATGCTGCTCTAGAATTTTTTTCACAGGCAATGGATACAGTGGATTTCGATGTGCTTGATATAAAAGTTAACAATGGTTCATTGATCCCGAAAATTATCAACCCGATGTTCATCGAAACGTTGAAACTTTACGATGTAGTGATTTGGAGCGCAAACCGTGGAGGTACAGGTAGCGATGCAAATTTTGATTTGGCAAATTCATCCCTTCCGTTTTATCATCAGGCCGGGGGCAAAGTATTTTTTACAACCGGATTTCCGACGAGTGTTAATCAAACGCAGGGAAATTTCATTGACTTTGCACCAATAGACAGCATTTCCCAGTGCATCCGGCCGTTCGTACTTTCCGGTACGAGTTTAATTAATGTAGATCAGGGCTATCCGGTTTTAACAAATCAAAGTCCGGTAATCTCAGTCAGAGCGCTCTATGTTCAGCCAAATGTTCCGGTTATTTACAATCTCCCGGTCTCTGCAACTTGCCAGGTTGACCAGGTTTGTATTAAAAACTCGATTGCAAATCCAAATATTGTATTCATGTCAGTTCCCGTTTATTTCTTCAATTCCGATATGAACGCATCGAAAGAATTTTTTAAAAGAATTTTATTTACCGAATTCGCATTAAATTAAATTTTATGAAACGATTTATTCTGATAACAATTTTTCTTGCAATACCGGTAATCCTTTCAGCTCAGAATACGGGCTCAATAAAGGGGACTGTTACTGATAATCTGGGAGAAGTAGTTGACGGCGCAGTGATCAAAATTAAAGGTACTTATATGGGCGCGGTCTCTGAACCTGATGGAACTTACAGGATTGACGATGTCCCGCCTGCGGAATACACAATTCAGGTTTCGGCGATGGAATTCCGCACAATTGAATTCACCGGAGTTACAGTTAAGGAAAATGAAACTTTGGAATTTGATATTGTACTGAATGCAAGTTCATATACTGTTGATCAGGAAATATTAGTTGTGGGCGACAGACCGCTTCTCGATATTGAGGAAACTTCAAGCAAACATATTATCACGAGGGATGACATATCCAAAACGATTGTAACCGATGTAAAGGATATAATTTCACAACAGGCGGGTATTGTAAAGCAGGATAACGACCTTCATATTCGTGGTGGTCGCGGTTACGAAAATTCTTATTTAATAGACGGGGTATCAGTACAGGATCCTTTGTCCGGAACAGGTTTCGGACTACAGTTATCAGCGCAGATGCTTGAGGAAGTGGAGGTTATTACCGGCGGATTCAATGCGGAATTTGGGCAGGCAACTTCAGGTGTTATTAATGTCCGGACTAAAGAGGGCAGATATGATGGATATGAATTTTACATGAATTATGAGCGGGACAACTTCGGTATAAGTAAAAATTCCGGCTCAAGTTTCAACACAGATGTATTTGAATTTAACCTTGGTGGTCCCGAGCCGATTAGTAAATATATTTTGAGCAAACTTGGAATTGAACCACCGGGAGAGATTACTTTTTTCGGAAGTTTTTTTATGGGACTATCTGACGGCTTTTATCCCAATTCAACTAATTTGAAATCCAACCAGGTTTATTCATCAACTTTTGGCGGTACGACTTGGGCACCGAGGCAGGATAATAACTGGTATTGGCTCGGCAAGATTACATGGCGATTGAAAGAAAACATGAAACTAAGTTATTCGTTCAATCAGTCAGTTTCGATAAACCAGAATTCTACTTCGCTGCAAACAAACCTTGAATACGTAGAGCCCTCTCCCGGCTATCAATACAGGTTTCAGGAAATATTGGACAGCGCAAATACGTTTACTTCACAGGCATTGTTTCATAAATTGAGTTGGACACATACTACCGGAGCGGATACTTTTTATGAAATAAAGTTAAACAGGTTTTTCACAAAGCTCAGGGTTGACGCCAATGGTAAGAACTGGGACGAATATCAGGAACCACTCGATATAGTAAAACCGCCATTACAGTATTATGATATTGATACTAATTCAGTCGGGGTTATTCCAGGCGACGGGTTTTACGATTTAGGAAATCCGTTCACCTGGCATGACCACCATGTTATTGATTACACTATTCGCGCTGATATGACGCATCACTTTAATCCGAAGAGTAAATTCAAAGCAGGGATAGAGTCAAGTTTTCAGGAGATGCAATTGATTGATATTTACCAGCCGTGGATTAAACCACTTGGACTGAATAATGATGTTTACACTGTGTATCCTGCTTTCGGCAGTGCATACGCACAACATAGCCTTACTTTCCTCGGGATGATTTTAAATTACGGTGTTCGGTTTGATTATTGGTTTCCCGGAAAATTCGTAGACGATGCAGTTGAAAATCCTGAAATAATTACAATTCCGGATCAAATCAGAGAGAGTTACAGGGAAGATACGTATAGTTTCTTCGGGAGACGTTGGAAAGGACGAATATCTCCGAGACTGGGTATATCTCACCCTGTAACTAACAATCAAACTTTATTCTTTTCGTACGGACATTTCAATAAACGACCCAAGCCACAATTTGTTTATGCGAAGCTAAGCCCTCAATCAGCGCAGTCATCGTTTCAAAGGTTCGGAAATCCCAACCTCAATCCTGAAACTACGGTTTCGTACGAATTGGGATTACGAAATCAGTTCACCAACGATGACGTGCTCACTATTACAGCGTATTACAAAAATATTTATGACTATGTTGCAACGCGCAGTATAAGGATTAACAGTGGTAGATTTATTGGTACGAGTTTTATTTCATACTTTAATCTGGATTACGCACGGTCACGCGGAATCGAAATAGAATATAAAAAGCGGATTGGAAAATGGTTCAATGGAAAATTTAATTTTTCGTATTCAATTGCAACCGGTAAAAGTTCGTCGAGCGATGAAGGACTTCTTATAGTAACGAGAGGTGCGCAGGATAATATTACCGAAAATTATTTAAGTTGGGACAGACCATTTCAGGCAAGTGCAAATTTATATTTCAATATTGAAAAAGGTAAAGGTATATTCGGGTTCGGTAAAAATATTCTTGATGATATTTCCATTAAGACCAGGATATTCTTCCAATCGGGGAGGCGATACACAAGGCAACTTCAAACAGGTGTACTTGAAAACGGGCGACCGGAGTTTACTTCGGATTATAATAACATTAACAGCGAAGTAGGTGAAAACTGGTTCTACACGGATCTTGACATTTCAAAGTATGTGGATCTTTTTGGAACTGATCTTATATTTTCGCTGAAGATAATGAACCTGTTCAACAACAAGAATTCATCGATTATAAATCCAGTTACGGGTAGAGCTTACGAATTCGGTGATCCGACACCAAATTCATTCAATGACCCGCTTTACCCGGATTTGCAAGCCCCGATCTCGCCTTATCCGTTCAATCCTGCGAGATTTTCAGCGCCAAGGCAGATAATGTTCGGTATTTCATTAAAACTTTAATTGCTGTTAATGGGAAAAAGAATTTTACTTTCGATTATAATAATAATTTTTACTGCAAACCTTTCATATTCGCAGTTGATTCCAAATCTCGGCGGACAACGGCGTGGCACTTCATCTCTGCAGTTTCTTAAAATTGGCAGTGGCGCCCGAGCTACTGGTATGGGTGAAAGTTTTGTAGCAGTTGCCAACGATATTTCAGCTCTGTATTGGAATCCGGCGGGTATAACTCAATTTAGTGAGAACGGTCTGACTTTCTCGCACTCCAGATGGTTTGTTGATACTGATGTTAACTTTTTCGGTGGTGTATATCATATCGGTGAAAATTCAATAGGTGTTAGTGTTACGTCGCTTTCAACAGAAGACATGAAAGTTACAACCGAGTTTCAACCTCAAGGTACCGGAGAATATTTTAAATTTTCTGATATTGCGCTCGGAGTAACGTATGCGAGGCAACTGACAGACCAGTTTTCATTTGGAGCGACAGTAAAATATGTGCAGGAAAATCTTGGCGAATTGAAAATGCACGGAGTTTTAGGTGACCTTGGAACTTATTATAAAACCGGTTTAGGCACTGCAAGATTTGCAGTTGTAATTTCAAATTTCGGCGGACAGATCTCACCAACTGGTACAATTCGTAAGGTTGATGGAACTGTAATCTCTGATTGGCAACGTTTCCCGCCGCCTACTTTATTCAGGATTGGTTTTGCGATGGAACCCTGGATGACTGATAACAACAAGTTGACTACGTCAATTCAACTTAACAGTCCTAACGACAATGCTGAAAACGTAAATCTCGGATTTGAGTATTCCTTTAAAAATATTTTCTTTTTCAGAGGTGGATACAAAATAAATGTGGATGCAGAAAATTTTTCTTTCGGCGCAGGTGTAAATATCCCGGTGTCATTCGCTAAAGCCAATGTTGACTATTCATTTGCAAACTACAGAACTCTGGGTATAGCTCAAAGATTATCGGTTAACTTATTATTCCCATGAAGAAATTTTTATTCTATATTAATTTTATTTTAATATTGTTGATATTTTCTCTGACAGGTTGCGGAGAAAAGCTTGATCTGTCGCAATTTCCGATTAATGGCGGTGGCGGTGGAAATATTTCGGATACTGTTTATGTTCAGATTTATCCGGAATGGGGCGGTTACAATAATCCCAAGGATATTTTAGTAGGACTCGAACCGTTGATTTATATTGCAGATACTGACAATAACCGGATAGTTCAACTCGATATCAGCGGTGGATTTATAAGTGCTGTTGAAGCTAAGCATCCCATTAGGTTGGCGATGGATAACAATCTTGACCTTTTGGCAATTTGTGATTCTATAACTGATATTGGAGATACCATCAACGTAGTATATCGCTACAGGTTGTATGATGGTGGAGGTATATTGAGCAATGCTCCGAGAATTTCTTTCCTGACTAGTGCGCAACCAACTCCAATTTCAAGCCGTAGGCGAAAATTTACGGGAATATCTACCTTCCCCGATAATAGTGTTTTGATTTCCAGGGTAGGACCGGATAATTCAAGTTTCATTGACCCGGATAATTCTCTCATTAAAGTAACTGGTCGGAATAGCCTTACCTCGGTTCAACCGCTATCAGGTTTTCAAACTACAGGTAACGGGATCTTTTCGGTTGAAAAAACATCGAGCATTATAACGTTCAGAACAAATCCAACAGATTTTATTTTAACCAGAAATACAACCGATTTTGGGTTTAAAGTTGAATGGTTTGAATTTGACGATGTGAACGGCTCGTACAATCCGAAATTTCTTCCTGAAACAAACGCTGATATAGTAAGAATACAACTTGGTACACCGCAGAAGGTAGCTGTTGACGACAATAGCAATGTTTACGTTATTGATTCCGGACGAGATTCACTTTACAAATTCAATAATCTCGGAATGATCAAAGGCGAATCATTCGGTGGTACTGGAAGCGGAACGAATCAGTTCTCTTCACCATTCGGGATAGCTGTTTTTAATCGGGTAGTGTACATAGCTGATTCCGGAAACGGTAGAATCGTGAGATACAAACTTTCGACCGATCTCAATTGATTTAAGTTGTCAAAGCATAAAAAGAAAATCCGGATAATTAAAGTTTACCCGGAAAATAAAATTTCGGGCTACCTTCTTATCGGCTTATTCGCAATTTTTTTATGCATGTTTACGACTTTCAAAATATCCGGAGATGATGATGTGTTCTGGCATCTGGCAACCGGAAAATATGTTGTTGATAATAATTCGGTACCATCTAATGATATTTTTGGTTGGGCTACAGCGAATAGTGAGTGGATGCCGTTTGAATGGGGTTGGGATGTAGTTACATATTTTTTGTTCAATATCGGAGGTTACACCATAATTTCGGTTTTCAGAACGCTTATCTTTCTACTCTTGTTCTTTATTTATTATTTGACATTCCGGAAACTCGGTATAAATCAGAATCTGATTGCCGTTTTTTTCGTGTTAATTGCATTTGGGATAATCGATAGATTGACACCGAGACCGCACATTATATCACTTTTGTTCTTTGCAATATTATTATACATTTTAATTTCTGTAAGATATAAACCAGATTCATCGTTAAAAGGTTTTTATTTCATACCCGCTTTGTTTTTGATTTGGTCAAATTTTCACATGGGTGTTATTGCGGGGATATTCATACTTTTAACTTATTTCAGCGTGGTTGTCTATGAACACTTGAGAAACAGGAAAACCGGTTTAAATAAAGTTCGGATTTATTCCGGTAATGAGTTATTCTCGATCGGTATGATTTTTTTTGCATCTGTATTATGTCTTTTGATTAATCCTAACGGGTACGATACTTTTTTTTATTCTTACGGTCATACACAGATGAAACTACTTGAAACAATAAACGAGTGGCGATCACCTTTTGATGAAATGTTCTCAGGTAGTTTTGTAAATACTATTTATAAAGCGATGCTCGCGCTGGGTTTGTTTACAGCTTTCTATTCTTTCAAGACAAAGGACTATTTTCCCTTTATCATCTATCTGGTTTTTGCGATTTATTCAGTGAGGGCAGTGAGGTTCACAGTTGATTATCTAATAGTTGTCTTGCCGTTTCTTGTGCTTTCGCTGAACTTCATAATCTCATCGTTAAAATCTGAATCACTAAGGTATAATCTTTTACGAGGGAATTTCCTGAAAATAGCCCTGTCTTTAATTTTAATTTATGCTATTATCAGGTTACCAAACAATGAACTTTATCTTGAAGATTTAAAATATTACCGGGTATCAGGTTTTGGTATTGATAATAATTTCATTCCGGTTCAGTTGTTTGATTTCATGGAAGCGAACAAAGTTCCTGCAAAAGGCGAAAAGGTATTGAACCACTTTGGAACAGGCGGTTATTTTATCTGGCGATTTCCGGATGAAAAGAATTTTATTGACAGCAGGAATCTAAACGATGAGATTTTTGGTTTATACAGAGATTTAATTGAAAAGAAAACTGGCTTCGAGAAAAAACTTACGGATCTTGGTATTGATTATGCAATTTATCTCGCGCCGGATTTAGTAAGAGCTCCACAGGAAATGCGGTCTACAATTATTTCTTATTTTGAAAATACCGAGAACTGGAAACTGGTGTTCTGGGATGATAAATCTTTCTTGTATTTAAAAGATACTCCGGGATTTAATGAGATAATTAGCAAATTTGAATACAAATATATTACACCGTACAATTTTTTATACAACAGGGAAGCGATTGACAATGGCATGAAATTTGATAGTAAGAAGGTAATTAATGAACTCAAACGCAAACATGCTGAAGAACCTGATGGTATTATTGTAAATTCAATCTTGCAAACTTACAACATTCGATTATAAACTAAACAAATCTACAATGAAAAAGTTATTTATTATTTTATGGGTTTCATTAATTATTTCTGATGTAACAGCTCAGGTTGTACCGATTAGCTCAGTAAGGGAAAACGATGCAAGCGGAGTCCCTTTACTTAATGGACAATCAAGAACTGTCCGTGGCGTAGTCACTTCAAATACACAATTGGGAATTGCATCATACATACAGGACGGCCTATATGGGGTTGTTGTTTACAATTCAACCTTTGCAAATGGAGTACAGTTGGGCGATTCGGTTGAAGTAACCGGTACGATAGTTCACTTCCGCGGTTTGACGGAATTTGAAAATACAACGCATAATGTTTTAAGTTCAGGAAATACCGTAGAACCTCAGGTTATTACCGTAGCACAGATGAACAATCAAAATTGTCAACTCGAAGAATACGAAGGTAAACTTGTAAGGATAAACGGAGTAAGCATGACAGCAACCGGTACATTCGGAGGCAATCAAAATTACGAAATAACAGATCCAACAGGTACAGGAACAATCAGGATAAGCGTTTCAACAAATATTCCGGGTACGAATATACCAACCGGTTCTTTTGATATAATAGGGGTTATGGGACAGTATGTATCAAATGCTCCGTATTGTGGGGGTTATCAATTACAGCCGAGATCAATTGCAGATATTGTTCAATCAGGTGGTCCGATTATAAGCGTTAATCCAACAGAATCTAATATTACATCAACTTCGGTAACAATTTCGTGGCAGACACAGTTACCCGGCGATAGCAAAGTAAAAATTTTTCCTACTGATTCAAATTACCAACCGGTAGTGTTCACTGATTCGGTTTATAGTTCGGGGCAGACAACAAGTCATTCGGTAGATTTAACCGGATTGATGCCCGGGACGATATATTATTGCATGGTATTTTCAACCAACGGACAGGGAACATCATCAAGCAGTCCGCTTTATTTCGCTACATCTTCTTCATCCGGCTCGACAGGTGCAATTGAAGTTTACTTCAATCGATGGGTTGATACGACTATTGCAATGCAAAACAACAATGCAAACGGATTTGTGGATTTCAGGCAGCGCTTAATCCAGAGAATTGATTCTGCACAACATTCAATTGACATGGCGATATACTCGTTTAATGATATTACGGCAATAAAGGATCGTTTAATATATGCAGTTATTCGTGGAGTGAAAATTAGGATTGTATATGACAGCAGACCGAACCAGCAACTTATTAATGATTTAATTGCAGCCGGTATCAAAGTACAAAAGCGTCCGGACGGTAGCGATGGAATAATGCACGACAAATTTCTAATCTTCGATTCAAAAAATAATTCTTCTCACGCTGATGACTGGGTTTGGTTTGGTTCAGCAAATATAACTAACCAACAATTTTATGAAGACGCGCAAAATGTAATGCTGGTTCAGGATCAGTCATTGTGCAAAGCATTTACCCGAGAGTTTGAACAGATGTGGGGTTCAGCCTCAGAATACAATAATCCATCGTTAGCTAAGTTTGGAGAAAATAAATCTGTTGTTGCTCCGACAAATTTCGTGATTAACGGTAAAAAGGCTGAGTTATATTTTTCACCTCAACAAAATCTTTCAACTTTGATGGAAGAGAAAATTATTGATGAAACTGATAAGTCCGTGAACTTTGCAATTTTTGCATTTACGAGATTCAATATTGCAAACCGCATGAAGAACGTTTATAATCCACCTGATGTTATGGTCAGAGGAGTATTTGATAACGCAAATTCAACTGAGGCAATTTACAAAGAGATGAAAGGAATAGGTGGTAGTTATCCTTGGAATCCGCCGGCACGTGTGTGGTTAGCGGGTGTACCGGGGCAATTGCACCATAAGTATATGGTCATTGACCCTGATCTGCCATCAAGCAATCCACTGGTTCAAACCGGTTCGGCGAACTTCAGTAATAATGCGATTTACAATAATGATGAGGTAACATTTATCGTTTATGATTCATTAATTGCAAATCAGTATTTTCAGGAATTATCTGCTAGGCTAATTGACGGTGGCGGTACAATCAATATTAAAAAGGAAACTGAAGAAGTTCCGTCGGATTACACGCTTGAACAGAATTTCCCGAATCCGTTTAATCCCTTTACAACATTCAGATTCAGCATTCCGGCAAGTGTTATGGTTGAATTGTCTGTTTTCGATGTTACAGGACGAAAAGTAAGCACACTGATTAACAGTTTTCTTTCAGCAGGTACATATAGCTTAAACTTTGATTCCGGTGAACTTTCCAGCGGTGTCTATTTTTATAAATTAAAAGCAGGGGATTTCGTTGCAGTCAAGAAAATGGCTTTGATTAAATAATCCCACAGAGTAAAATGATGTTAAGGAAATGTTAAATTCGGGATGAATAAAAAAAAATCAATTGAAATTGGTAATGAAAATGTTTTCATTTGTACAAATAAAGAATCTAAAAGTCAAAATAAATTTCGGAAATCAAATTGCCGATACAAAATAAATTAAAATTTAGCGTTAACAAGCAGCATAGCACGAAAAAAAATCTAAAAAAAGGATAAAGTCATGAAAAAAAATCTTCTCCTGTTCATTGTGATGTTTATAATGGCGAGCGCATCATACGCACAATGGACGCACTTCAATACCTATTTTCCATGGTCATTATTTGCAGTGGATTTCGTTGACGACCAACTTGGATATGCGGTCGGAGAGCAAGGGTCGGTTTTGAAAACAACCGATGGTGCAATCTCATGGGAAGTTGTAAAATCAGTACCCGGAGTATGGTTTACGTCAGTTTACGCATACAACTCCAATATTGTCGCAGCAGTTGGGTCGTATGGTTCAATTTACATCACTCTTGACGGTGGAGCTACATGGTTAGATCGTTCCATTCCATTTGCACCGTCAGGTTATTACAATCATTTCAGGGATGTCACTTACGATCCATATATCGATAGATACATTGTCATCGGCTATGCTGGTGCATACTACGAGGTTCACACTACTCTGCCGTATACAATGAGAACTGATATTCCATGGACAATGCATAGTATCGCGTTGGATTACGGTTACAATGATCCACTATCATCGGGTTATGGAAAAGCTTATATTGCAGCAACTGATGGTCGGTTGTACAGAACAACTAATCACGGTACATCCTGGTTGTTCGTAAACATCCAAATGTCAATGGGAATTTACGACTATCTCAATTCAGTTGTCTCATTCAGAGAGAACAGAGCAGTCATCGTCGGAAACAATGGCAGGATAATCAGAACAAAGAACGGTGGATTAAGCTGGACAGATATCTCACACGGAATAACATCACAACATTTGAGGGCAGTTGATGCTGCGCCTTCAGGCGCTCCGCCATATACGCTCGTAGCAGTTGGTGATAATGGTGTAATGCTAAAGTCGCTTAACGGTGGTCAAGTATGGTCAAATGAAACTTCAGGTACAACGAATCATTTGTACGGAGTTTCCCTCCCAACTACTGATTATGGATATGCAATCGGTGAAGTCGGTAACGGAACATACGCTACTTCGTTGTTTACTGACAATCTATCGGCTACTTCAATTTCAGGAAATTCCGAAATTGTACCCGATGCTTTCAAACTATCGCAGAACTATCCGAATCCTTTCAATCCTGTAACAAAAATTAATTTTGGATTACCTTCATCTGAGTTTGTAAAATTAACTGTATTTGATATTACCGGAAGGGTAGTTGATGTATTAGTCAATCAATCTCTGGATGCAGGTAGTTATGAATTTACATTTGATGCCACAAATCTTACGAGCGGAATGTATTTCTACAGGTTGGATGCCGGAGCGTTTAGCGAAACTAAGAAAATGATGTTAATCAAGTAAATTTTAAACGGTGATTCCTGATGGTGAATTGTTATTCATCGAAGGAAAACAAAAAGGCGGCTTTGAAGCCGCCTTTTTTAATGGAGTTCATTAAAATATTGTGGAAAAATTAAAATCAATCAGTAAGTAAACGAATAAATAAAAATTGTTAACTACATTATAAATAATATAACTATTTTAATCTTTTAAACTATAACATTAACTAATTTTGCATTTGAAATTGTCCTTTAAAAAATGATTTTATTTTTCAATTAAGTTTTTTACTTTTGCACTATGCTCAAGAAAATCGCGATTGTATTAATATGCTCAGTAGGGATTTTTTTTCTTTTTAATAATTTGTTAATGCCTTGGTATGTTAAGCATTCAGATTTGGTGGAAGTGCCATCAGTGATAGGTATGACGTTTATAGAAGCAAAGCGGGTTTTAGAAAATTCAGGCTTACAGGTCAAGCAGGGTGATGTAAAATACGATGAAACGAAACCTATAGGTCAGATACTTGAACAAAATCCACCTGCCGGCCAAATGGTTAAAGGTAGCAGACGAATTTACCTTACAGTTTGCGGTGGTGAACAACTGATTGACGTACCGAGATTGGTTGGACGTTCTTTAAGGGACGCGAGATTTTATTTGCAGCAACGGGGATTGGATATTGGAGAAACCGTAAAGAAATTTTCAAATGAATTCCCTGATGAATATGTTATAAGTCAGATAATCCAACCCGGCAGTAAGGTAAAGCGCGACACGAAGATAGATTTAATCATAAGCAACGGACCGGAAATAGGTAATCTCCGCGTTCCGGATGTAATCGGAAAATCATTGCAAGAGGCAAAGAACATAATTACAGAATCGAAATTAAAAGTCGGACGGATTACATATATTGCAAGCAGCGAATCACCTGGAAAAGTACTGGATCAATATCCGAAAAAAGACAAGTCCGCAAATGAACAAACTGCGGTTGACATTTTCGTTTCAAAGTTGATTATAATTGAAGAGACTGTACCATTAGAAGAGGGAGATTCAGAAGACAATACAAAAACAACAGAGCCTGAGACTAATAATGATAAAACCTCGCCTGCTCCGGGAATTCCTAAAGGTTCGGAACAGGAATAGAAAATTTTCAAACCTCATAACGCGTTCTTTTTTAGCCATCTTTTCTCCAAACCCCGTTACGAATGAGGCGTAACGGGGATTTTTTATTTAATTTATCAATTTAATCTATGAGATTATTGTGTCCTTCGATACTATCTGCGGATTTCTTAAACTTGGGTGAAGAAATAAAAATTATTGAGGAATCTGGAGCTGATATAATTCATTGCGATATCATGGATGGACATTTTGTCCCAAATATCAGTTTTGGTCCTGATGTAGTTTCAGCAGTAAACAAAATTTCAAAACTCCCCTTAGATGTTCACCTCATGATTGAAAAACCTGAACTATATATTGACAAGTTTATTGACGCGGGAGCCGATATGATTTCTGTGCATTTCGAAAATAATTACCACCTGAACCGTATTATCAGTCAGATTAAATTACGTAACTGTAAAACCGGAATTGTACTGAATCCTGCTACACCGGTGAGTTTACTTGATGATGTTCTTGGTATAGCTGATTACATTTTATTGATGAGTGTAAATCCAGGATTCGGAGGTCAAAAATTTATTCCGGCAGTATTAAATAAAATACGCCAGTTAAGGAAAGTAATTGACGATAGAAAGTTAAATGTAAAAATCCAGATTGACGGTGGAATCAATTTGGACAATATCGGGGTAGTATGTGATGCCGGCGCGGACATGATTGTTGCAGGCGCATCTATATTCAAAGCCGGTGACAAGAAATCCGTAATTCAGCAAATGAAAGAATTTATTTCAAAGAAGTGAAGAATGTTTTTTTCAACCGTGAGGTTTTAAACGCAGAAAGTGAAATTGTAAAACAGAGCGGTATCCCTTCTTGCATTTTGATGGAGAATGCAGGATTGAGAGCTTCACTGATTATTAGTGATTATTTTAGGAAGAACAGTTTAGAAGATATATTTATTTTATGCGGGAAAGGAAATAATGCAGGTGATGGTTTTGTTATAGCAAGACACCTCGCGATCAATGGTTTTAAGGTGAATCTAATCATGCTATACCAATCGACACATTTAAAAGGTGATGCTGCATTAAATTACAATCTTATTAACTCTCTCAATCTCGATATCAATAAGTTTGATTACTTTTCTGAAAATGATTCTCTCCCATCTGTTGAAAATTCGTTAATTGTTGATGCAATATTTGGAATCGGGTTTCGGGGATCGCCAGATAATCATGTTAAAAAAATTATATCTCACATTAACTCAATTAAATCAAAATTCGTTTGTGCAATTGATATACCATCGTGTCTTGATAGGTATAATACGGATAATCCCGTTTTAAAATGTGATGTTACTATAAGTATGGGTGTGTATAAATTTGATACTCTGTTTGAAAAAGGTAAAATATATTCAGGAGAGATAAAGGTTGCTGAAATAGGAACTGGTAGTGAAGTGTTTTCGCAGTTCAATCGTGAAAAAATTTTTAGATCAGAGTTTATTGATATCAGTAAGAATATTAAGGTTAGAGACAAGTTATCGAACAAATATGATACCGGAAAATTATTGATAATAGCAGGTTCCGCAGGTTATACCGGTGCAGCAAGATTGTGTACACTTTCAGCAATGCGAATGGGTTCCGGTGCGGTAATTGTAGCATTTCCCGATGAAGTTAATGAAATAATGTGTTCGATTTTAACTGAACCTGTAAAACTCTCGGTAGATATCAGCTCGCAGAAGGATGTTGATTCGGTAATGGAGAAAATCAAATGGGCTGATGCGGTTTTAATCGGGTCAGGTTGTGGAATTTCTGATTATACAAAAAAGCTTCTTGATCTTGTACTCGCCAATGCTGAAGTGCCTGTAGTTGTTGATGGCGATGCTTTGAGATATATAAACATGAACAACCTCCGGTCTTCACCTGCCAAACTTATTCTTACACCACATATTGGAGAGTTCGCGAGGATTCTTAATTGTACATCAGATGCTGTTAAAAAAAATTTTTATAGTTTATCTAAAGGATTTGCCGGAATGAATAATGTCATCGTAACCTTAAAATGCTCTACGACGATAATAACTAATGGTGATAGTTTTGTAATAAACTCCACCGGTTCGGAAAATCTTTCAACCTTCGGTAGTGGTGATGTTCTTGCAGGCATTATAACAAGTTTAGTTTCGCGGGGGGAAAATCCTTTCACGTCTGCAGTCGCAGGTACATACTTACACGGATATTGCTCTGATTTACTCGTGGATAAGTTTGGTTCAAGTTCAATGGTCGCATCAGATTTATTGGAAGTAATACCGGAAGTCAAAAAGAAGTTTAACCTTTGATCCAATCGAAATTCATAAGATACCATTTACCTGTTATTACATTTTGTGTTTTCATTTTTGTATTATCTTCTATTCCCGGCAATGATTTTCCAGATATTGAACTCAGCTTTACAGATAAAATTGTCCACATTTTATTATATGGCATATTATGTTACTTATTTTTTTATTCATTAAATAATCAGAATAAAAGTGTTATTTTAAAGCGTTTTTCGCTCGAATTTGCATTCTTGTTTTCAGTCTTGTATGGAATAGCGGATGAGTTTCACCAAACAATTACACCTGGCAGAAGTTTTGAATTAGAAGATATGCTGGCGGATGCAATCGGTTCAATGATGGTTTACCTGTTTCTAAAAGTTTATCGTAATAAATCAACAGTGAAAGTTTCTTTATATCTTCTCCTGCTCCCGTTAATTTTGAACATTGCTTGTAGTTCACCCCAAAAGACCGAATCTGATAGCGGAGCAGCTGTAACAATGAATATTTCAAGTGCAGATGCATGGTATGATTTAAGTCCGGTTGTTGGTGATAAGCAGGAAAAATTTCGTTTTACAATTTCGCTATCAGTGTCAATTAATTCGGCAATATCAAAGTATTTTGATTCAAAACTTTTAGAGGTAAGAGATTTTGAAATAAAGTTTCCCGATTTAATTGTGAAGAACAAATTGATAGAAACTCGGCTTGAAGGCACCGGACTAAACCGGGATTTAATGATATACCATAATCTGAACGAAATTTATTCACCTTCTGTTGATGTAATTTTTGAAAATGCAGTTTTTTCTTTCAACGTTTTCTACGCAAATACACTCGTTGGAAATTTCAACACCGGCGGGATTCAAATTAAAAAAGTTTATTAAAGAATGATACAACTTCACGAACTTCAATTTATTATTCCCTTAATCACAATTTGTGTCGCCTCTGTTCTGGTATTAATAGTGGAAGTGTTTTCAAGGAACAGGGAAGTGGTGTTTGCTGTAACTACACTTTCGGTATTTGTAGCACTTATAATTACGATTCGTGATATTAGTTATAGTACAATAATTTTGAACAATTTTATAAACATAAATAACGTCTCATCCGGATTCAATATTGTTGTATTGTTGTCGGTTCTCCTTAGCCTGCTGGAGTCAAGGTCTTATCTAATAAAGAAACAGATAAATTTTGGCGAGTATTATGCGATTATACTTTTTTCGTTGATTGGGATGATGTTAATGGTAATGGCTAATGACCTGCTGATTGTATTTCTCGGTTTGGAGATGATGTCAATTTGCTTTTATATACTTGCAGGATTTATGAGAAAGCGAATAAAATCCAACGAAAGCGCGTTAAAATATTTTCTGCTTGGTGCGTTCATGACAGGCTTTCTCCTGTATGGCATTACTTTGATTTACGGAGTTAGTGGAACGACGAACCTTATGGTTCTTTTTAGTAATACATTATTGCACCAAGAACCATTGTTCCTGATTGGGGTTGGATTATTTTTGATTGGCTTTTTATTTAAGATCGGAGCATTTCCGTTTCACATGTGGGTACCTGATGTATATGACGGTGCACCCACGATTGTCAGCGGTTTTATGTCAACTGCAGGAAAAATTGCAGCCGTTGCTACCATTTTCCCCATTATATTAAAACTCAATATTCTCGATTACCGGATCATCATATCAGTCGTTTCAGTGTTAACAATGATGTTTGGTAATATTATAGCACTTGCTCAAACGAACATCAAGCGACTACTCGCTTATTCTTCTATCGCAAGTGCGGGTTATCTTCTCGTCGGTCTGGCAGCGTTTAATGATATGGCGCTTCGGGGAATATTATTTTACACGCTCGCGTACTCTTTTATGCAACTTGGAGCGTTCATCGTTGTTGGAATCATCGAAAAAAGTTCAAGTGATAATAAAGATTTTTCAAATATATCTCTCGATTCTTACAAAGGTCTCGCAAAACGAAATCCTGTACTTGCGACGATATTTACTCTTTTCCTCTTCTCACTTGCGGGTATTCCGCCTTTTGCCGGCTTCTGGGGCAAGTATTACTTATTTGTCGCAGCTATAAAAGCTAATCTGATTTGGCTCTCCATCGTAGCGATTTTACTCAGCGTTATAGGAATTTATTATTACCTTAAGGTTATTGTTTATATGTGGTTCACCGATCCCGAAACCGATGAAACTTATATTATGTCTCCGCTGGGCACAACAGCCATTATACTTTCGATTGCAGGCACTATATTCTTTGGGCTGTTCCCTGAAATCTTTTTTGAATTGATCAGGTTTTACTGATTAAATGAAAGTACAATATTCAAAATGGAAGCCCTGGTCGCTTACAGATGATGAGCGACTTGAAAATATGTTTGCACTTTTCTCCTACCTGCTAATCCAAACAGACGGTGATGTTGAAGACGCGTTAAATTGGCTTGAAAAACTTAGCGTTGAGTATCAACTATTCGACGACAACCTGTCGTTCTCAGAATTCGTTGATGAGCTTAAGAAAAAAGGATACATTGCAAAAAAAAATGGTCAGTTAATTCTCACCGCTAAAGGAAATAGCAGGATTCGAACCGATTCACTTGCAAAAATTTTTTCCGGATTAAAACTCGATACTAACGGTTACCATGAAACGAATAAATCCGGAAATGGTATTGAGAGATTGAGTGAACTTAAATATTTTTCATTTGGTGATAATCTTAGTAATGTTGATATGACTTCAACGATTAAAAATGTTTACAGGAGGACAAACCCGTCTGGTTTTAATCTAACCGAAGATGATATTGAAGTTTTTGAAACTGAGCATCTCTCTTCCTGCGCAACAGTGCTGATGATAGACATATCTCACAGTATGGTACTTTATGGCGAAGACCGAATTACCCCCGCCAAAGAAGTCGCACTGGGTTTGGCGGAGTTAATCATTTCGAGATATAAAAAAGACAAGTTAAACATAGTTGTATTTGGTGACGATGCAAAGGAAGTAGATATTAAGGATTTACCATTTTTATCAGTGGGACCATTTCACACTAACACGAAAGCAGGTTTAAAATTATCGAGAAATATTCTTAAACGCAAAGGTAGATTCAATAAACAGATTTTCATGATTACTGACGGAAAACCGAGCGCAATATTTACAGATGACGGTAGGTTATATAAAAATTCATTCGGACTCGACCCAAGGATTGTAAATAAAACTCTTGATGAAGCTGTAAAATGCCGCCGTGAAGGAATTAGAATTACAACTTTCATGGTGGCACAGGATTATTACCTCAGGGATTTCATCAATGAATTTACGAAAGCAAATAACGGACATGCGTATTTTTCGGATTTAAACAGGCTTGGACAAATGATTTTTACGGATTATATAAGGAGGAAAAACGGTTAACGCTTTGAAATCTGTTTTTATTTTAATCATCATTCTGATTTGTGCCAACAACTCCATATCACAAATAAAAACCACATTTTTCCCTGTAGAAAAAATTTATTCACCGTTAAGAGCATCAATTTTTGAGTCGAGGATGGGTGCGATTAAGAATCTCAATGAAGATAACCTCAGATTAGATATCGGCGCATCGGCAGAAATTATTAAATTCGAAAAAGATAAATTGGAATTTTCTGCAGGCGTTGATTTCTTTACATTTTCCAATATCAGAACAGAGACGAATTTTAAATTTCCGGTTGATGCAATCGATTATTTGTTCGGTGTAAATTTTAATTTCAGAAAAAAAATCGGCGATGACAAATTAACCGCGCGGTTGAGATTATCGCATATCTCATCCCACTTGCAGGATGGTCATATTTATGAAGTAACCGATACGATTTTTACACCTTCCGTTTACAGCAGGGAATTTACTGATATTGAGCTGAACTATATAAGACAACTTACAACTTCATTATCTTTAAGAACCATGGGAAGGTTAGAGTTTTTGTTCAGCACACATCCGGATAATTTCGGGACTTTTACACCTTCGTTTGGAGTTGAAATGTCTTTTAACACCATGCAACCAATTTTATTTTACGTTTCAAATGAAGTATCAATCAGGACAGTATTGGACGAAACAAATGTAAATAATAATTTTGAACTCGGATTGAAATTAGGATATCCGCAAAGCAGAGGATTGGTTATATATTTTAATTACTACGATGGACAGGATTATAAGGGTCAATATTTTATGAACATGATATCGTATAAAGCAATCGGATTTAAAGTTGATATCTAAACTCTGATATCGAATTTGTGATTTGATAATCACCTCTAATCTTACGATTTAAAATTTGTATTATGTTGCTTATAGCATTAGTTTTAAATTTAATATCTTTTCCGGATTCTTCTTTGCTTGTTCTAAGTAAGGAAGTAACCGGGTTCAAGTATGCTAAATCAGTTACTGTTGATGGGCGTGGTTCGATTTTCGTTTTAGACCGTGAAACAAGCGAGATATCAAAGTTTGATAAGGATTTAAATCTGCTGACAAAATCAGGTGGAATCGGTTGGGGACAAAACCAGTTCGTATCACCTGAATATATTGATGCATCTTCAGGTTTGGATATCCTCGTGTCTGATTATCAGAATAACCGTATTCAGCGCCTTGATCTGAAGCTATCATTTGTATCAGAGCTTAATACTGAAGAACTTACATTTCCTGACGAATATAAGGTAAGATTTCCAAAAGCAACTTTAGTCGTAAATTCAAAAGATATTTACGTGATAGATGGAAACAATCCCAGAGTTGTAATTTTCAAAAACGGGCAAACTCCGGTTTCAGTTTTCGGTGGTTTCGGTTCGGGTGATGCCGAGCTCATTGAGCCGCATAAAATTCTTAAGAATGGTGATAACCTTTTGTTCATTCTTGACAAAGGAAGAAATTCGATAATGAAATTTGACAATTTCGGAAATTTCCGCGGTAAAATTGAAAAAGATAACATTATTTCAATTTCAATGTATGACAACATACTCTATATATTGCTCGATGAAGAAGTTTGGCTGTTCAATACAATTAGCAATCAGTTTGATTCTGTAATTTCAATACCGCATGAAATTAACGTAAAAAAAATAACGGATTTTTTAGTTTATAACCGAAATATGTATTTACTTTTAACTCACAAAAGTTTAAGTTCCTGGAAACTTGAACAATAAAGGAGGCTAAAATGGCAAGTTTAAATAAAGTAATTCTAATCGGTCGCCTTGGCAGAGATCCTGAAATCACTTATACACCTAAAGGTACTGCCGTAGTAAAATTTTCCATTGCAACAAATGAATATTACAAGGATGATAAAGGTGAAAAAAAAGAATTAACTGATTGGCACAACATTGAAATTTGGGGCAAGATGGCCGAAACAGCTAAGACTTATTTAGAGAAGGGAAGTCTCGCCTATTTCGAGGGAAAGCTTAAGACGGACGTTTGGGAGAAAGATAGAGAGAAAAAGTATTTTACTAAAGTTGTTGTGGATAATTTTAAATTTTTGGATACCAAAAAAACAGGGTTGGGACCTGATAAGCCTGAACCGGAACCCAGCCAAGAGGGAAAAGAAGATGATTTACCATTCTGAAATTTGTTTTCAGTTTTAGTGGTTTATCCTGATTTTCACCATAACATCATTTTCATACAAAATACACTACCACCGGATTTTATGAATTCCGATGTATCTGTTTCAATAATATTGAATCCTTCAGTTTGAAGTTTATGCGTGAAATTGTCAGCACCTGATTGAACAATTACGTTTTTCCCGTCAGGGCAATGACAATTGCATGCGAAAGAATTCATATTTTCCTTACGATCAATTACAATTACATTCTTAAAATACGATTGAATTTTCTTCAGATCATCCGATGAGAATGCTGTCTCATCAATTACAACATTGTTGTTATCAAGAATTGAAAAACAGGTATCGAGATGATAAAGATATGGATTTATTAATTCGAGCGTAACGACTTCCAAACCTGTATAATTTTCTATTATCCTGTAAGCTTCTCTTTGCGACCGTTGTCCATAGCCACCAAATATTTTATTCCTCTTGTAATCCATTATTGCATCTCCCATTGATTCAAAGAATTCAATTTCTTCAGGGAGATTTAATATTTCGTATCCCCGCTGTTCATAAAAATCTTTAAAGTATTTGACCTCATCTTTGCGTTGAGAATTTTTCATTTTGCTAAGTATGACCTGCAATTTTCCATTCTCATTCACAAACGGAAAGGACTGATTAGCAGTAAATACCATGTCGGGAAAACCTTTCGCTGGTGGAATTAAAATAACTTCGAATCCAAGTTTAGTATAAATTAACTTCAAATTGTTCCATTGTTCTTTTGCCTTTCTGATATCAGGTGGGTTTTTTAAATCCATAAACATATTGCCCTCGTATTCAACAGTGAAATAATCCGGCGGGCACATTAATATTTTATCTGGTCTCATATATTAAAATTTTATTTTAGTTATACAAAATTATTAAAGAATAATGACAATTTAAAAGATATGGAAATGAACTTTTTTAAAATAACAGTATCATTAAATTTAGTAAAATTGACAATGTTTAAATTCATAAAATTTGATATTGATGGTCCCTGTTGCTTTATAACGCTTAACAGACCTGAAGTTTACAATGCATTCAATGAAGAAATGTTAAATGAGTTGCAGGATGCTTTCAAAAAGATAAGTGAAGACAATAATATTCGTGCTGTTGGTTTAACAGGTGAAGGTAAGGCATTTAGTTCAGGACAGGATTTGAAATCTTTCAATGAAAAAAATTCTGGTTTCAAGGATGCACTGGATAACCGTTACAATCCGCTGATAAGGAGCATCGCGGATTTAGATAAACCTGTTGTATGTGGTTTGAATGGAGTTGCTGCAGGTGCAGGTATGTCACTCGCACTTGCCTGCGATATAAGAATTGCTTCTGAAAGTGCAAGTATGACTGAAGTATTCATTAACGTCGGATTGGTTCCGGATAGCGGGTCAAGCTTTTATTTGCCGCGCTTGGTAGGATTCGCCAAAGCATTTGAATTATGTCTCACAGCTGAAAAAATATCCGCAAGAGATGCGTACAGAATGGGCTTGGTAAACAAACTAGTCAATGCCGGATTGTTTCGTGATTACTTTGTGAGGTACGTAAAGGCTATTTCAGAAAAACCAACGAAATCTGTTGCTATGATAAAATCACTTTTAAAGAAATCGTTTGAATCATCGTTGAGCGAAATGCTGGATCTTGAGAGTAAATATCAGGAAATTGCCGGTGCAACTGATGACTTCCGAGAGGGAGTTAATTCGTTTCTCGAGAAACGAAAACCGGTTTTTAAAGGAAAATAGGAACTATAAAAACTTTATGTTGTTAAATTTGACGAAATGACCAAAAGATATAAAAATAGTTTTAGTTCATCTCTCATTATAGCTATCACTTCGTTAATGATGTTGTTTTCCATTTCAGTACTTTACAGTTGTGGAGCAAATATTTTTTCTGTAGAAGATGATGTGAAACTCGGGCAGGACATTGACAAAGAGATAAGGGCAAACCCTCGGGATTTTCCGATCTTAAAGGGGAATCAAAAAGTTAAAGATTACGTCAGCAGTCTCGGACGTGAAATCCTGAATAAATCATCTTTGATAAAGTATAAGGATGTTTTTCCCTACAAGTTTGAGGTTATTAACGACACAATCGTAAATGCATTTTGCACTCCGGGAGGATTTATTTACGTTTACACCGGATTGATAAAATTTCTTGATAACGAAGCGTCTTTAGCCGGGGTAATTGGTCACGAAATAGCGCATGCTGAAAAACGTCACATGACGCAACGAATTACTTCATATTACGGAGTTAGTGCTGTCTTAAGTTTAGTCCTTGGTGGTAACCCTAACACTGCTGCTAATATAGCGGCAAATCTGTTTGTCGGATTGGGTTTCCTTGCCAATAGCCGTTCTGACGAAACGGAATCTGACAATATGTCAATTAGATATTTGATGTCAACAAAATGGTACCCGGGATCAATAATGTTTTTCTTTGATAAAATCAGGGAAGAGCAACGACGTTTGGGAACAACGCCGGGTGGACTTGACAGGTTACTCTCTACGCACCCGCTTCCGCAGGATAGAATTGATAATGCTAAAGAACAACTAAAGAAGTTAAATATTAATCCTGATCCTACTAAAGGATTGTACGTTGAAGAGTATCAAAAAATAAAATCACTTTTACCATAATTAATGAAAAAGAAAATGACGAAAGTAATATTAAAAGTTTTCCTGATTATCTTTTTATCTGGGAATTTGTTCGCAAGCGACATAAAAGATGATGACTACAAATTTGAAATCACTTTACCTTCCGGTTGGAGTGAACCTAAAATTCAGGAAGCTGAAAAGAAGGATGCAATTTCGTATTCTATAAACCGGTTCGATGAAAAATCTGCCATTTTAATTCTTGCTTTCAAAGTAAACAACATTAAGGACTTGACAGATTTTGTCTGGACAATTGAAAAGGATGTAACATTAAATATCCCGCAAAAGGATAGCGAGGTTTACCTTAAGTTTGATGAAGGTTATTACGATGGAATGCAGATGTTTTATTCTGATGACAATTTCAGGGAGTCAATATATTATTTCAGAACTAAATATACAGATACAAATTCCAACTTTGCATATGTCGTGAGGTTCATCACTCCGAAAGATGCACTAAGTGAAAAGATGAAAACTGAAATCAAGGAAATTGCAGATAGTTTTAAGCCGGTACAGTGAAACACCTTAGTAGTATTTTCACCTGATTTCATTTAATCTTTACCATATAAACCAATTAGGAATTGATTGTAATTTCTTTCATTTCCAACGGTAGTTTCAGACATGTGTCCGGGTAACAATGTATAATCGTCGTCAACTGAATTAAATAGTTTTTTAACAGAATCAAGTAATAGTTCCATATTCCCACCCGGTAAATCAGTCCTCCCGACAGAACCTTGGAACACAAGGTCGCCGCAGATAATGAATTTGTTTTCATCATTAATGAAACTTAAACTGCCATCAGAGTGTCCCGGCGTGTGTAATATTCTGAAAGTTGATTCACCAAGATTGTAAACGTCATCTACAGAAATTAACTTGTCAGGTTGTGAGGGAACGTCAATTTCAATGTTAAATAATCGGGCTTGTTCAACAGCATTGTCGAAAAAATAAATATCAGATTCATGAGCATAAACAGGTGCTCCGGTCAGTTTAATTGCATATTCATTGCCAAGTATGTGATCAAGATGACCGTGTGTATTGAAGATTTTTTTAACTTTCAATGTTTTTGATTCTATAATGTTTTTGAGTTTTTCCTTTTCTTCTTTGTAGTAAACTCCCGGATCGAAGATGAAACAATCGAGTGTTGATTTATCGTAACAAATATAACAATTCATCTGAAAGGGGTTAAGGGGAAGCCTGATTATTTCCATTTTAATATTGATTGAATTTAGAGATTAATATAAATAATTTGAGTTTTTTTAATAATGAGTGAGCAAGGTAAAATTAAAATTCTTGCGAACAATCGTAAAGCTAATTTTGAATACGAAACAATTTCAAAGGTTGAAGCAGGAATAGTATTGCTCGGTACAGAAGTTAAATCCATACGGGACTCCAAAATCAACCTTCAGGATGCTTTCGCAAGGATAACGGGAGGTGAAATTTGGCTTACCAATGCTCACATCAGCGAATACAAACACGGAAATATAAATAATCACGAGCCTACCAGACCGCGCAAACTTTTATTGAATAAAAAGGAAATCAGGAAACTGAAAGCTCAAGTTGAACAAAAGGGACTCACATTAATTCCGTTGAAAATATATTTAAAAGATTCAAAAATAAAGGTTGAGCTTGCACTTGCACGCGGAAAGAAAATTTACGATAAACGGGAAACTATCAAGAAAAGGGAAACTGACAGAAACTTACAGAGGCTGAGATGAAATTTCCATCTTTAAATGAACAACTTGACGTAATCCGCAAAGGTGTGGTTGAAATTATCCCTGAAGAGGAATTAATTAAAAAACTTGAACGGTCAATTGAACAATCTAAACCGTTAAAAGTGAAACTTGGATGCGATCCTTCTTCTTCAGATCTTCACATCGGACATGCAGTAATCCTCAATAAAATGAGAGAGTTTCAGGACCTAGGTCATGAGGTTACTTTGATAATCGGTGATTTTACCGCAATGATTGGCGATCCGACTGGAAAGAAAAAAACGAGACCACAACTTTCGTTCGACGAAGCGAGGCGGAATGGTGAAACATACCTTCAACAGGCAACGAAAGTCCTTGATGTTAATAAAACGAAATTCGTTTATAATTCAGAATGGTTGAGTAAATTGACAATTGAAGACTTAATTAAGGTTCTTGGAAAATTTACATTACAGCGGATTATCGAACGAGATGATTTTACGAACAGACTAAGAGACCATCAGGAAATTTCACTACATGAAATTCTTTACCCTATTATGCAGGGTTACGATTCGTACGTAATTAAATCAGATATTGAGCTTGGCGGGACTGACCAGAAGTTTAACAATCTAATTGGTCGAGATATGCAAAAGCGGTTTAACGAGGAACCGCAAATTGTGATCACGATGCCGTTACTTGAAGGTACGGATGGAACGGAAAAGATGAGCAAATCTCTCAATAATTACGTAGGTATAACAGATACACCGCAGGATATTTTCGGAAAAATAATGAGCATTCCGGATTTACTAATTTATAAATATTTTGAACTCGCGACGAGACTTACTCCAACCGAACTTGCATCAATTAAAAAGGAGTTGGAAAATCCTACGACAAACCCCCGTGATATTAAAAGGAAGCTCGGTTTAGAAATAGTAAAATTATATTATGATGAAGCCGCAGCACACAATGCAATTGAAGAATTTGATAAGTTATTCATTAAAAAAGAAATTCCGGATGAAATCCCCGAATTTAAAACGAAGAAGGAAGTTTATAAATTAGTAAACCTTCTTAAGGAAGCCGGTCTCATTGAATCGAACAGTGCGGCGAGAAGGCTAATACAACAAGGTGGAGTAAGTATTGACGGAGAAAGGATATCAGATGTAAACTATGAAGTAAAATTAAAATCCGGGATGACAGTTAAGCTTGGAAAACGTAAGTTCATTAAAATCGTTATATCATAAACTCTTTGCATCACAAGCAGAAAGGAGATTTCAAATTGTTTAAACCAAGTAAAATATTTTTTACTAAAGGTGTCGGGAGACACAAAGATTATCTTCAATCATTTGAACTTGCATTAAGGCAGGCGAGTATTGAGAAGTGCAATCTTGTTACTGTATCCAGTATTTATCCTGCTGGTTGTAAAAGAATCGGAAAAGCAGAAGCCTTGAAATATCTTGAACCAGGTTCGATTACATTTTGTGTTATGGCGAGAAATTTTACAAATGAACCGAACAGATTGATTGCCTCTTCGATCGGAGTTGCACTACCTTCAGACGGTTCACATTACGGTTATATCTCAGAGCACCACCCGTTTGGCGAGAAAGAAATAGTTTCAGGTGAATATGCTGAAGACCTTGCTGCAACAATGTTGGCTACTACTCTCGGTGTTGATTTTGACCCTGAAAAAGCTTGGGTTGAAAGGGAGAAAGTTTACAAACAAAGTGGAAGAATTTTTAAAACGTTCAATATAACTCAATCTGCAACCGGCCATAAAGATGGTTTATGGACAACTGTAATCGCGGCAGCTGTAATGATTCCTTGAAACGACGGTTTGATTTTTATCCGAAATTAATTAAACTCTAATTCGTTAATGTTAATTTGGTAATACAGGGTGATTGGAGATATGAAAGCATTTACATTTATTGCTTCATCTCTTCAAGCCATTCTTTCTCTTTGCCGGTTAGCGATTCAAAGTCAATTTTATAATCGGGGTCAGGAATGTACCAAACGGTACTTTCGTAATAACGTTGAATTATTTTATCGTTAAATACAAATCCTCTCCTTGCATAAGGTAATGCAAGAATTATCTCTTTACTGATTTCATCCACTGGTAACTGCACATTGTATTGTTGGTGGTATGAAAATGGAAGTTGATGTATTTTGTAATCGAAATAGCCGTCATACGAAATTAAATTTTTACTGAACAAAAAGAGTTCACCGGTAGGCTTGAAGTTTTTCTGTGAGTATTCAATTGTTCCCGAATGGATTCTGAAATTTAATAACTCAGGAGATTGTTCCAAATCTACTTCTTCGGATACTACCGAATAATTTCCTTTGCCGTTTAGTTTCCAAAAGTTGTCGTTTTGGAAAAATGATTTTGAAATATAAAAATCTTCATAACTACCCATATCAAGTATCATCCTGAAATCATCGATCTGCCTGTTTGCCCACCTGTTAGCTGCAGTTAGTACGTATTCGAAATAGTAATGGTATTCTACCGATGAAGATATATCGTAATTATATTTATGTTCTATTACATTTAAACCGGGTTTGACATTTGCGGTGAAGTAATATACGTAAAAGAAATCAACGTAATTTACATTCGTAATCGAACCTAAAATTTCATTCAGTGGTGTTGACCTAATTTCTCCTGATTGTGCATAAAGAGAATCATGAACATAAGCAATCTTGAATGGTAGATTAACGTCATTAAATTTTACAGCGAAATCATGTATGTATGGATGCTTACCTTTGACAGGAGTGGCGTTTACGTCGCCGTTCGGTGAAAGCGCCTCAAATCCTATCGTAAGATCTTTCTCCTCCGAACTGTTGAATATTTCGTACCTGACATCAACTTGAATTATCTTATCGTCAACTTTTTTAATCTCCAAAATTTCCTTTCTAAGGGATACATCGGTTTCGAAAACAGGAATAAGCTGGTTACCGCGTGCAAGAAAAACTCCATCATTTGCGTATAGACCGATTTGTATTGAAAAGAATAACAGGGAAGTTAAAACCTTTTTCATTGTATGAGAATTTATTTTAAAATTACAAACGATTCACAAGATAAATTTTAATTAATATTCATCCACTTCAAACTTGCGATTTGAAACACAGAAAAGCTGGTATCAGATCATCTCAATTTTGGTTTTCGTAACTATGGAATATTTACTGAAATTGAAATTTTGAAGAGATATTTTATCCGAATCTTCGCTTGAGATAATTGAAAAACTTCTCCGATAAACCTGTAAACCTGTACGTCATAGTTACCCTGTTCCGGCAATAAATATTTACCGCATCTTCAGTAAACTCGTAGTTGAATTTATATCTTACAATGTTTGTAAGTATTTCATCGTAAAGTTCATCTTCACTTTTTAGTCTGAAATTGGTGTTTCGCATCAATCCAGATTTTCATACTGGATGAATTCCCACTTGAAATCGTTGTGACAGAATGCAAGTTCACAAACGATATTCTGCTCCCTGCATATCACGGTGAAATGAGTTATGATCCTTTCGCCTTCATGAACTTTCCATTTAGATACCACCTCTGAAACTTTGTAGACAGTATTATCTTTTCTGAATCTCAGCACCTTCATTTCAAGGTTGCAGAAATAGGAGATGACCTCTACGGGTTTAAAAATTGTATTTTTCATTGCTCCTTAATATACCTTAATAATTTAAGGTAGTATAAGGTAAAAATCAAGAACGAATTTCCGGGCTTCAATAAAGTTTACTTCAACAGTATGAATCGTCTTGTAGCCTGATAATTCCCGGCTGTCAGCTTGTAAAAGTAAATTCCCGAAGCGAGACTATTTGCGTTAAATTTCATTGAGTACGAGCCCGCTTGTAGCTCAGTTGAAATTAAAGTGTACAAGAGTTTTCCGGTAACGTCAAAGACTTCAAGGGTAACAGCTGTATATTCCGGTATGGAAAATTTTATAGTTGTCTCCGGATTAAACGGATTTGGATAATTTTGTAAAAGTTTGAAACCGTCCGTATAATTTAAATTTTCATTGGAAATGCCTGTAACCATGATGGGGAGATAATTGACAAAACCGAGTGACGGGTCATCCGGTTTATGAAATATACGTGCTTCAACAGAATCGGGATTATCAACACCCCAGTTATTATTTTGCGCATAAATGGAATCCGGTGTATTGTTATAGAGATCGAACAATTGTCCGCTGTTACCGTTTGCGAAAAAATAATTTTTCCCGTTATCCGAAGTATCACTGTTAACAATATTACCGATATTGGGTTTCGCCTGGTTTTGAATTGTTATTCCCCACAAATTCCATCGGATTACATTGCCGGTTACAACGGTATTTTGCGGGCTGCTACCAATAAAGTTCAAGCCACTTCCTCCAAGGTTAGGATTGTTCTGAGTGTTATTGCTGTCAATAATATTCGAGAATATCCTTGCATTAATATTGCTCCCGCCCTGAAGTGTCAATCCGTATCTGTTATTTTTAATAGTGTTCCCCGAAATAACTATATTAGCATTACCGATTGGTAGAAAAGCAATTCCACCTGAATTTGTAGATGCTCGCAGTATTTGGTTATTGATTATAAAAGTCGTGTCATTGCCGGTACTGCCGAGATTAATTTGTGGAACGTTTGAATTACCGGTATTATTATACATAAAGGTGTTACCTGAAATAATTGGCGCGTTAGCTATATTAGCTCCGCCCTGGATTGCAGCTCGCCTGTTGTAAATGAATTCGGAATTTGTGATTACAGGTTTGGCATTAAATAAAGAGATCGCTGCATTTCCGAAAGATGTATTTGAAGTATTATAACGGAACGTGCAACTATCAATGAGCATATTGCAATTAAAAATCCTGAATGAATTTGCGTATTCAAAAATAAGATTCCTTACTACTGATGAATTACTCTCATCAACTCTCACCCCAAGGTATCTGGCAGTTGTATCAATTGCACTGAAAAGAACCTGCATTGGTGGATCAATAATCAGTGTGCCGGAAATACCGAGATAAGTACTTGTTGCAAATCTGACAGTTTCATCTGTAATAATTTTAAGCGTATCGCTGTTTGAAATAATTATTGTGTCGTTCATCTGAAATTCACCTGAGGAAAACGTTACCGCTCCGGATGAAACAGCAACAAGGTCCTGCAATGTAAATGAGGAGTTATTCCCCGGAGTTGAATAAATGCCGAATACAAACGTAGGTAGTGTAACGAAAAACATTAACAGATATAATATGAAATGTTTCATGTTTCTTTTTAAATTTAAACTTACTGCTTCAATAATTACTTTGCAAAGGTAATAAATTACTCTTGTCCAATCTATGTCAATTTCGTTTAATGAAATTCCTGGTATAAGCAAATTGTTTACAGACTATCTTTATTCATTCGATAAAGTCAGGGAACTGTATGCCTTCGATTACAGGAGTGAATCGGGATTTGAATCATGCATTGAGGAGAAGAAGCGAAATTACATTAAAGAAGCGCTTTTCACAAGGGATGAGGTTGCCGATGTACTTCGTGATCAAAATATAAATTTCGATGTTTCCTCAAAAACATTTGAGAACATTGAATTGCTTCGCAAAGAAAATACATTCGCTGTACTAACCGGGCAACAAGTTGGGATGCTATCGGGAAATTGTTATACGATATTAAAGGCACTGTGTGCAGTTAAACTGTCCGATGAGCTCGGGTCAATGTTTCCGTCATACAATTTCGTTCCCGTTTTCTGGATGGAAGATGAAGATCACGACTTTCTTGAGATCAATCACATTAATATTTTTAACCGTACTAACGAGCTTAAGAAAATATCCTATTTTGAAAAAGGCGAGCAAAAGGACAAGTACACAAAACCGGTAAGCATTATTAAATCAGACGAATTCATAAATGATTTTATTGACTCACTTGCCAATGAACTGCAACCGACAGATTTCACATCAAATATAATATCAATCGTCAGGAAACATTACATTGAGGGCAGTTTACTAAAGGATTCCTTTGCCGGATTTATGAATTCGATTCTAAAAAATCAAGGTTTGATTTTTTGCGACCCTTCAGACAGAAAAATTAAAAATTTCTTTTCGTACATTTTTAGTAAGGAAATTGCATCCTACCCGACTGCTTGTGAAGAAGTAGTGAAAACTTCCGCAGATATTGAAAACGAGTACGAGCTTCAGATTAAACCGAGAGCGCTCAATATGTTTTACATTCACAATGATCAGCGTTATGTTGTTGAACCTAAAGAGGATGAGTTACTTGGTTTGAGAAATCTTAAAATTCGCTTTCACAGGGATGAATTAATCGAACGCTTAAAATCAGAGCCTGAAAAATTCAGTTCTAATGTTGTTCTACGCCCTATACTCCAGGACTACGTGCTACCCACAGTCGCTTATATTGGCGGTCCTTCTGAAGTGTCATACTTTGCCCAGCTTAAGGGAGTATATAAACATTTCAATGTAACTATGCCTGTTATTTTCCCCAGAGTTTCTGTTACTTTTATTGAAAGCAAAGTTAAGAATTTTTTTGAAAGGTATTCTGTATCATTTACTGATATGATAAATTTATCTGATGTTGCAAAGAAAATTTTGTCAGATATTGATAATACTGATATCGAGAAAATATTTACAACGTATCGTGACGAATTCCGGTCATTGAATTTTGAGTTTATAGAAAAACTTGAACCGATTGATAGAAACCTGACACAAAACTTTAAAAACAGGGCAGAAAAGTTTGACGATACTTTTGATCAGATGCAAGCTAAGTTTATAAATTCAATGATGAAACAAAATGAAAGTGTTACGAATAAATTAAACAATATTCGCAATAACCTATTCCCGGGCGATAAACTTCAGGAGCGTACAATTAACATTCTTTATTTTTTAAATAAGTACAATCTCGATACAATAGATTTCATCTTCGAAAAACTGAACTTGTTTGATTTCAATCATCAGCTTATTGACCTATCCTTGAAAACCGTTGATTCACGTTAACCATGAAACCCCGGGTACTCATCACAAGATTATCATCCATGGGCGATGTTATCCTTTCGTTCCCTCTTATTGCAAAGTTAAAAAGAAAATTTCCGGAATCGGAAATAACATTTCTTACAAAAGAACAATATTCAGATTTATTAAAATTGAACAACTGTGTAAATAAAATTGCGACTCCCGACAGCATAGATATTAATGTAAAGTATGATTTCATAATTGACCTCCAGAATAATTTTCGTTCAAGAGCAATGCTGAGGAAGCTTCGAGGTAAGACATTTAGATTTGATAAAAATAACACAAAGAAGTTTTTGTTGGTGAAATTTAAAATTGATTGCTTTAAAAAAGTCATTCCTGTTTTCGAGCGATATATTAGGTGCACTAACGGATTAATTTCAGATTACAATTTTGAACCTGCAGATTTATCTTTCGACAAGAACATTAGATTTGACTATAATTATACGATTATTGCCCCATCGTCAAAACATTACACAAAAACATATCCAAAGGAAAAATTTGTAAAATTTATGCAATCACATTCGGATAGAGAGTTCATACTCTTAGGTTCAAATGATTCGGTTGATATTTCAATCTGCAATTACATAGCAGGTGAATGTGACAACGTACTTAATCTATGTGGTAAAACAGGATACGCAGAATTGTGTAATCTTATTTACAATGCGGATAAAATTATAACGAACGATAGCGCAATTCTTCATTTGTCGGAGGCATTGGGAAAACCGGTTACTGCAATATTTGGGAGCACGGTAAAACAATTTGGATTTTATCCCCAGAATAAAAATTCAATTGTGTTAGAAGTCAATGGATTGAAATGCAGGCCCTGTTCGCATATTGGCAGGGAGAGTTGCCCAGAAAAACATTTCAGATGCATGAAGGAAATTGAATTAATGTAAATCATGGCCTCAGTTTACCTGAAAAAGAATGAGGAGAAAAGATTAACCAAAGGTCATCAGTGGATCTTCAGCAATGAAATTGGTTCAAAGGATGATATTTCAGATGATGTATGCGTAGTGAACCTGTACACATCCGGAGGGAAATATCTCGGAAAGGGATTCTACAACGGGCATTCGCTTATTTCTTACAGGCATCTGACGGATCGTGATGAGGAGATCAACACGGATTTTTTCAGGCGCAGAATAATCAGAGCTTTTGAACTCCGCAAAAAATCCAATCGTAACAGGGAAGTATTCAGATTGGTAAATAGCGAGAGTGATTTTTTGCCAGGACTTATAATTGATAAATTTGGGGACAAATATTCGTTCCAGATTTTTTCATCGGGAATGGAATTATTTAAAAGCGATATAGTTGAAATTTTGTCATCGGAATTTAACGCAGCATTAATAGTGGAGAAAAATAAAAATGAATTGAGAAATCTTGAAGGGCTTGAGCTTATTGAAAGAGTTCTTAAAGGAAACGCCGGTACATTTGAAATTTCCATTGATGACATAAAATACAATATTGACCTTTTGAAAGGACAGAAGAGCGGATTTTACATTGACCAGATTGATAACCGCAGATTGTTAAGAGAGTACATTAAAAAGAATCACAAAGTACTTGATTTGTTTTGCAACGAAGGCGGATTTGCGCTTAATGCCGCTTATATGGGTGCAGCGAATATTACTGCGGTGGATATTTCAGAACATTCTATATGCGTGGCACAAAAAAATGCCAGGTTGAACGGCTTCAATAATATCAGATTTATTGCGCAAGATGTTTTTGATTTTCTCAATTCACAATTTCAAAGTACCGCCAAGTATGATTTAATTATCCTTGATCCCCCTTCGTTTACAAAATCGCGCAAAACTCTCAACTCTGCATTGAACGGATATATTACCCTGAATTCGAAATGTCTGAGATTGCTGAATTACAACGCCTTGCTGTTTACATACTCGTGCTCACATCATGTTACTGAATCCGCGTTTGAGGAAGTATTGATAAAAAGCGCTATGAAGGCTAATAGGAAAATCCAGATGATTCACAAACATTTGGTTTCGTACGATCACCCGGTATTGCTTCAGATGGGAGAAACGAAATATCTGAAAGGATATGTGCTGAGAGTTATATAGAAAGTTTGATTATATTTGTTTTTAGCAATCCGAAATCAATGATTCTTTAAATATATACTATGAAGTTGCTTCAAATGCAGCGCTGAAAATTGATATTTTAAGTTTTAAGCATATTTCAGAGCCATCTGTAACTTTCATTTGAAGTATGATTGTAGTAATTTTAAACATTATATAAACTATGAACGAAATCATCAAAACCGATAAAGATTCTTCCGGTCACTCTATTGAGGTGTTCAACCTTTCATCTGATCCAATCATGTGGGTTGTCAGGAAGTATAAGAAGATTTTATTTTTCAAAAAAATGATTTCTTCGAAATGGTTTAACGATAAAGATCAGGCATTCGATTACTTTGAAAAGTTGCGTAACACTGACGGAAATCTCAGAGCGCTTCCGGAATATGGAAAAACTCAGGAGTTCAGACATTACAAAACTAAAATTTTATAGGGTTAATCATACAACCTTTTATAAATTCGTCAATTCAATATAAAATCTCCCCAAATTGAAAACTGTCAGAATCAACGGCTCAGACCTTACTGTACAATCAGCCGTTTCAATAATTGAGGGTAATGAAAAAATATCACTCTCGTCAGGTGCAAGAAGCAAAATTAAATCTTCAAGGGATTTAGTGGAAAAATGGCTTGAACAGGGTGAAGTAATTTATGGTATCACAACTGGATTCGGGGAATTCAAAGATGTAAAAATTCCTTTTAATGAAATTGAGATTCTTCAAAGAAATCTCATATTGTCACATTCTGCGGGAGTAGGGAGTTATTTGCCCGATAACATCGTCCGGTTAATGTTACTTTTCAGGATAAATGCATTGGTAAAGGGTTTCAGCGGTGTACGACTTTCGCTTATAAATTTCATGGTGGAATTTTTCAATAGCGGTATCGTACCGGTTATCCCTTCGCGTGGTTCAGTTGGTAGTTCTGGAGACCTTGCGCCGCTCTCTCATCTCGCCCTTTGTTTTATTGGAGAAGGGTATGCAAAGTTTAACAATGAAATTATGACTTCTTCGCAGGCGCTGGAGCTCGCAGGTTTAAAACCGGTTAAGCTAACCGCCAAAGAAGGGCTCGCATTAATTAACGGAACTCAGATGATGAGTGCATTCCTTTGCAAATCGGTATTTGATTCAATGTACCTCTCGAAACTTGCTGATATTTCTGGTAGCCTTTCACTTGAGGCAATGCTTGGAACTTCAAGAGCGTTCGATCCGAAACTACAACGTGCTCGCCCGCATAAGGGTCAGAGTAAAACAGCATCAAATCTACGAAAACTCCTTGCGAAAAGTGAAATTATGGACTCACACAAAGACTGTGGTAAGGTTCAGGATGCATATTCATTAAGGTGTATGCCACAGGTTCATGGCGCGACAAAGGATATTATTGCCTATTGTAAAAATGTAACTGAAATTGAAATTAACTCGGCAACCGATAACCCGCTGATTTTCCCGGAAACCGGCGAACACATCGAGGGTGGAAATTTTCACGGACAACCCGTAGCGCTCGCATCGGATTTTCTTAAAATCGGCGTAAGTGAACTTGGTAATATTTCCGAAAGGCGGATTGCCAGGTTAGTTGACGGCAGCCTGAGCGGATTGCCGCGATTCCTCACTGATTCAGGTGGATTGAATTCTGGTTTGATGATAGCGCAATATACAACCGCTGCCCTTGCAAGCGAGAATAAAATTCTGTGTCATCCCGCTTCGGTTGATTCAATCCCTACAAGCGCAAATCAGGAGGACCATAATTCAATGGGCTCGATTGCATCAAGAAATTTATTTGCGGTTGTAAATAACGTTAAAAGTATTCTTGCTATTGAAATACTTTGTGCCACGCAGGGGATTGATTACCACCGACCTCTGAAAAGTGGCAGAGGTGCTGAAGTTGCATATACTTTAATACGATCTGCTGTTCCTCATTTAAAAAGGGATGTTATTGTTTCTGAAGTGATCGAAAAAATATCCGCTGTCGTATTTAACCCTGAATTCATTTCACAGATTGAAAACTCATGCGGCGTGTTGGACTGGTAAACAAAGCATCTTTATATCTGAGAATTCTTGGGGACGGCATACGTGAAAGGAAAGTTTATTTAAAATCACTTGGATTATCTTATTTGTTGGTAATAAACCTATTTCCCGCTTTACTTTTGATCTTAGGAATTGGGGGATATTTGATTACTAAGTTCAACGCGGTAGTAAGAGTAAACAATTACCTTTACGAGATTCTTCCTGTTGAAAAGGATTATAAAGAAGCAATACTTAATAATGTATTTATTGTCTCCGAGCAACTAACAGCAAATTATCTTACTATTCTTATATCGGGAATTATTTGTTTCGGTTTAATTTTTTATTATCTGACAAATTATCTTAGAAGTTCTGTTACAGATGGTATTGAGGAGTTGAGTAATGTTGATTTGAGGTTCAGAAAATTTTCGACGATAGTCGGAATATCATTTTTTCTCTTTATAGTATCGTTTGCGATGACTGCAATTATATTTGATCCGTTTTCGTTCGTAAAAGAAACAATGGGGATTAGCGCTGGAGTAAGAATTCCGATTTTTGTTGCAACCCTTGGAGTATCGTTTCTGTTATTTAGTTTGCTCCACCAGCCGTTATTCCGGAATTTATCCCAAGGTGGAATAATTCCTGTATTGCTGACAGTATTTACGTTTGAGATATTCAAAGTATTTTATTTGTATTATATTTTTTACATCTCGAGACCGTTCAGAATAACGGGAATAGTTGAAATATTTTTTATCACGTTTGTAATGTTGTTTTACTTTTCATTTTTATTGTATCTGAGCGTTGAATATAGAATTGCACTGATGCGTTATAGAAAAATTAAATTAAACTGATGGAACAAAAGAGACTTTTTAAAACTATCGAAAGCTTTTTCGCCGAAGCACCGAAATTCAAGTCTACCGAACAGCTTCTGACATACGCGCTGGAGCAGATTATAAGTAATGAAGAAATTGATATTATTGGCGGACGCATCTGGAAATTAAATCCGCAAAAGACTGGTTACAAGCTGATCGAACAAAAGGGCGATGTGGATATGATTGAATCAGGATATGAAGTGAATGTTAATAAATACCCGATGTTCAAAGAGATTGGTAAGTTTAGATCGGTTATGTCAAAAGAAACCGATCAGTACCTGATTAAGAAAGGAATCAATCACTATTCAGCTACAGGTGTAGGATTAAGGTTTAAAATAAGGTCGAAAGAAAAAGAACAGGGGTTCTATTACCTCTATCAGTATCTGATTGCACTGAACACAAAAAATCCAAGTGATGAATTCTTAAACACTCTCAATATAATCAGCACAACAGTCAGTTCAATTTTGAGGTCAAAGAACATTGAATCTAAAGCAAAGCTGAACATTGCAGAGCTCGAGAAGGCAAGGGAGATTCAGAAGAATATTCTCCCTGAACACGAATATACATTTGGTAATTACGAAGTATTCGGGGTATCAATTCCGGAGATGATTGTAGGTGGAGATTTTTTCGATTACATACCATCTTCAGATAACGAAACTTTGGGGATTGCAATAGGAGACGCGGCTTCAAAGGGTATCTCGGCGGCGGCGCAGGCGCTCTACGTAAGCGGTGCGTTGAAAATGGGAGTGGAGTTTGATATAAGGGTTTCTACACTATTCAACAAGATAAATAAACTCATTTACGAAATCTTTCCGTTTGAAAGATTCGTTACATTATTTTATTGTACGTTATTCAAAGATGAGGATGGATTGTGCCTCTATATGAATGCCGGTCATAACCTGCCGATTTTCTATTGTAGTCAGACGAAAAAAATCAAGATTCTTCAAACTACCGGACCGGTTCTCGGACCATCACCGCATCAGACTTACAATTACAAAACCTGTTGCTTTAACAAAGGCGATGTTATGATTCTGTTTACTGACGGAATCATTGAAGCTGCCAATAAGAAGTTTCAGTTTTACGGTGAAAAGCGTTTACAAAAGTTGCTCGTGAAATTAAAGGATCTCTCGGCTAAAAAGATTTGCGAACAAATTATTGAAGACGTGCAGATATTTTCTGCACACGGACAATACGCTGATGACAAGACGCTCGTAGTGATTAAGCGTGTGAAATAATCGTAACCTTTTTTATAGAATTATAATTTAATTCTCTTTCACTTATCTTTAAAAAAATCCGATTTTGGCGAAGATCTTAGTAGTTGACGATGATGTAACTTCAGTCGCTATCATGAGGAAAGTTCTTGAAGATAGCGGGCATGATGTTGTATCTGTTTCATCCGGAAAAGCTGCATTGGACAGGATTACTAAATTCAAGTTTGATGTAATGGTAACTGATTTCAATATGCCCGGGATGACGGGGATTGATCTCACCAAAGAAGTCCTTGATAAAGAGCAGGATATAATCGTTATTTTGATAACTGCTTTTTTCACTATCAAATCTGTAGTTGAAGCTGTGAAACTCGGCGCATTCGATTACCTTACCAAACCAATAAACAAGGAAGAACTGAAATTAACCGTTGAACGAGGTTTGGAAAAACTTCAGCTTGTCAATGAGAACTTAATTCTGAAAAAGAAAGTTGAGAAAGCAAACCCTGAGAGCGAATCTCCGGGTTATCTTACCTCAAGTAAAAAGCTTAAGAAAATTTTAAAAGATGTTGACAAGGCTGCAAAATCTGATTCAGTAATTTTAATTACAGGTGAAAACGGAACAGGAAAAGAAGTTCTCGCAAATTACATTTATAAGAAAAGCCACCGCAGCGAACAACCTTTTGTTGTCATTAACTGTGCTGCAATTCCATCCCAGTTGCTTGAATCCGAATTGTTCGGCCACGCCAGGGGATCTTTTACAGGCGCAATAAAAGACCACAAAGGATATTTCGAAGTTGCAAATAACGGTACTCTTTTCCTAGATGAAATTGGTGATCTTGAACCATTGCTTCAGGTTAAACTCCTGAGAGTCTTGCAGGAAAAGGAGTTTAGCAGGGTCGGAGATACTCGGATTATTACTACCAATGTTCGGGTTATAGCTGCAACTAACCGAGTATTAAAAGATTTAATTGCAGATAATAAATTCCGTGAAGACCTCTATTACAGGTTGAATGTTTTCGAGTTTCATCTGCCGAGTTTAAAAGAGCGCCCGGAGGATATTATGTTTTACTTTGAAAAGTTTGTAAAAGATTTTGCGGTTGCCAACAAAAAGAATATCAAAAAAATTGAAGAAAGAGTTATCAAGGTTTTAAAAACTTACCATTGGCCGGGGAATATACGAGAGCTGAAAAACATTGCCGAACGGGTTACAATCCTTTGTGAAACCGGAACTATAACGTACGATTTACTTCCGTTAAATCTCAGGGAAAGTTCTGCTAGGGAAGTTGATATTGAGCCTGATATTTTTGGGGATAATTTTTCAAGCAATTACAATAAATCTAAAGATGATTTCATAAGGAGATTCGACCTTGATTTCATTACTAAACATTTAAGCAAACATAGCGGAAATGTGGAGGCGACTGCCAAAGCGATAAACTTTCATCCGGTCAGCCTCAGACAAAAGATAAAGAAACTTGGGATTAAACCGAGTGAGTTTAAAAGTCAAAAATAAATCAATAATATCATGGATACACTTAAAGAGGAAAAATCAGGAACCGCAAGAAGTGAATTAAAGGATTTCTTGCCGTTAAAGAGAATTGACCACGTTGAATTCTATGTGGGTAACGCAAAACAATCAGCTTTATTCTACCAATATGCATTCGGTTTTAAACTGAAAGCATACGCCGGATTGGAAACCGGATCAAAGGAGAAAGTATCTTACGTCCTTGAACAGGGGAAAATCAGGTTTGTGCTAACAGGAGCGTTAACAAATGATTCACCGATCGCAGAACACCACAAATTGCACGGTGATGGAGTAAAAGATATTGCGATTGAAGTTGACGATGCGACCAGCGCATACAATGAAACAACAAAACGCGGTGCGACAGGTGTTCTTGAACCTACGAAAATCGAAGATGAAAACGGATACGTGGTAAAGTCTGCTATCAAAGTTTACGGTGATACCATACATTCCTTCATTGAAAGGAACAACTATACAGGAGTATTTCTGCCGGGATACGTAAATGCTGAACATCGCGGAGTTAAAGCAATTACTGATGTTAACCTGAGATCAATTGACCATATGGTTGGAAATGTTGAACTCGGATATATGAACGAATGGGTTGAATTTTACGCAAAAGTTATGGGCTTCAATCAACTCATTTCTTTCGACGATAATGATATCTCGACTGACTACACAGCGCTTATGAGCAAAGTAATGCAGAACGGAACAGGAAAAATTAAATTTCCGATTAATGAGCCCGCAAAGGGTAAAAAGAAATCACAAATTGAGGAGTACATTGATTTTTACAAGAGCGGTGGAGTTCAACACATTGCATTAACTACACCCGATATCGTTTCTACGGTTTCGGAGCTTATTGCGAGGGGAATAGAATTCCTGAACGTACCAGCATCATATTACAAAGAACTTGAGGGAAGAGTCGGGAAGATTGATGAACCGGTTGATGAACTCGCAAAACTTGGCATACTTGTGGACAGAGATGAAGATGGATACCTGTTGCAGATTTTTACGAAACCATTAGTTGACAGACCGACTTTATTTTTTGAGATAATTCAACGTAAAGGCGCAAGAAGTTTCGGAAAAGGGAATTTTAAGGCTCTCTTTGAGGCAATTGAGAGGGAACAGGAACTCCGTGGCACGCTTTAAGTTTGGGTTAAGTTGTTTGATGTTAAGAGTTATGAAATTAAACAATATAAAGAAAAAGCTCACGGAGGAAACAGCTTGAAGATACTTATTGCTGAAGATAATTATATCAACCAAAAATTGCTGCGACGAATGTTAAATCATCTCGGTTTTGAAGCAGAGGTCTGTGAAAACGGTCAGGAAGTGCTGGACTTTTTGAATGAAAACAAAGTTGACGTAATATTTATGGACGTTCAAATGCCGGTAAAAGATGGCTTTGAAACTACACGCGAGATAGTGGAAACAATGGGGGAGAACAGACCGAAGATAATTGCATTGACTGCGAGCGCACTGCAATCTGATATGCAGAAATGTCTGGAGGCAGGGATGGATGACTACATTGCAAAACCGATTATGATGGATATTCTCGAAGAGAAACTCAATAAGTGGAAGCCTGAATCATAATGGATAAATATTCCGATATATTAGACCTTGAAATAATAGCCGGGTTAAAGGAACTTGGTAGTGGTGAAGAAGATTTTTTCAAAGAAGTTATTGATCTATACCTCGAACAGGCTCCGGGTCTTATCAAGGAAATTAAAACTAATGCTTTTTCAGCCGATGCCGAAAAAATGGGTAAATCTGCACATACATTAAAAGGCGCCAGTTTAAACGTTGGCGCCAAAGTTTTTGCTGAAGTCTGTAAAGCGATAGAGCTTGATGGCAAAAACAACAACCTCTCCGATGTTGCAAATAATCTCTTGAAATTAGATGAATTATTTGCCATTACTAAATCCGCACTGTTAGACCTCGCTGGTTAAAATATCTGGCACGCTTTTTGTCTGCTATTCATTAGACAATTGAAATTTTGAACGAGATAACTAAAATACAATTCCTGCAATCAAATGCCGAAAAAACCATTGATTGGTTAAATGAAATCAGGGGACTTGTAAAAATACCCGATTTTGTAAACAATTCAATTCAGGATTTAAAACAGTTCTCCATGGATACAGATTCTTTCATTGAGGGTGTACCGAAAGTGAAAGAATTGGAAGAGAAAGTATCCAACCTCAATACAAGATTGCAGGAACTAAAGTTACTCAACGAGCTTCTCGTCAGGGAGTCCAGAAAATTTGAGAAACTTCGACAAGGGTTGATTGAAATCGCCAAATCTCTTAATCCGGACGATAATTCGCTTGACGATCTTCAGGACGTATATGAAATTCGGGCCTATATTTCAGATATACTTAAAAGAAACCTTCTCAACCCGGATGATTCGGGAAGCGCCGGGATTTTATCAATACTGACCAACATCTCTGATCCTTCTTTTTCGATTATTGATGATAAAATATCCTTCGTAAACCATTCATTTTTAGCTACGGCAGGTTACTCCTCAAAAGAGATGCAGGGATTTTCTATTCTGAAATTTACAGATGACGACAGCGAATCCATTGCTTCAATAATTTCAGGGAACCCGAAGAATTCAACATTTAAGATTGTCTGTAAATCCAAAGAGATTATTGAACTTGATATTCAACAACATTTCAAAATTCAGAATGAGGTTTTCTATTTGTTCAGAGGGCAACAGGTGCAGGGAAACTCTCCTGGTCAAGTAGTTGAAAATTCCGGTAAACTGTTAAACAGCATCAGGGAAATAATATTTACAACAGACGCGTCCGGGGCTATTGAGTATGTAAATGACATCTGGGAAAATATCACAGGAATGAAAATCAACGATATTAAGGGCAAGAATCAATCTGATATTTTAAAATTAAACGGGGAATATTTTAATTCCGATTACATTTCTAAACTCACATCGAAAAAAGTCGGTGGAGATTGTGGTACCTTTATTTTTAACACACTTTACGGTGAGAAAAAGTTTGAATTTAACCGGGTTTTCAATTACGATGTGATGGGTCAATTAACCGGTTCGGTTGTATCATTACTTGATATTACAGAGAAAGACAGCATGTATCAGGAATTATTGAAAGCGAAAGACGCTGCAGAGGAGATTACAAAAGTCAAATCGGATTTCTTTGCTGTAATGAGCCATGAAATCAGGACACCAATGAATGCTGTAATCGGAATAACAGGGTTATTACTTGAGACCGACCTTGAAGCCGAACAACGCGAATATGTTGAAACAATTCGAAATAGCGGCGATACGCTTTTAACTCTGTTGAACGATATACTTGATTACTCAAAAATAGAATCCGGAAAGCTTGAACTTGAAGAGTCACCGTTTGAGATAAAATCCTGCATTGAAGATTCAATTGACCTGCTTGCTGTTAAAGCTGTAGAAAAGAAACTCGACATTCTTCACCTCATTGACCAAAATGTACCGCCGTACCTTATTGGGGATGTAACAAGACTCAAACAGGTGTTGGTAAACTTAATCAGCAATGCGATTAAATTCACTGATTCGGGTGAGATTTTCATTTCTGCAAAAAAATTAAACGAAGATGAAAATGGCAATGTTGAAATCCAGTTCTCGGTAAAAGACAGCGGTATTGGTATTCCTGAAGATAAATTTGAGAAAATATTTGAATCATTCTCACAGGTGGATTCGTCCACAACCAGAAAATACGGCGGTACCGGATTAGGGTTGTCAATATCGTCAAAACTTGTATCTCTGATGAATGGTAAAATCTGGGTTGAAAGTAAACCCGGTACCGGTTCTGTTTTTCACTTCACAATTAAGGCAAAAATATCAGATATCACACCATCCAAATTATACGTGAAATCCACAATGTCTCAGCTTGAGAATAAGCGACTACTGATAGTGGATGACAATAAAACGAACAGACAAATTCTAACGCTTCAGACTCAGATGTGGGGAATGAAATCAAGGTATGCATCAAACGGAAAAGAAGCTTTAGCCCTTATAAAAGACGATATCCCGTTTGATCTGGCAATTGTTGATATGCAAATGCCCGGGATGGATGGACTTGAGCTGACAAGACAAATTAGAAAATTTAAATCCAAAACGGAGTTACCAGTAATTATGCTTACTTCAATCGGCCTTAACGAAATAGATCAGAACGAGTTTTCTGAACTGTTCAACTCGTACTTAACAAAACCCGTTAAACAATCATATTTGCTTGATGTAATTTCAGATGTATTGACCTCTGAGCAGGATCAGATTAATCTCCAAAAACAACAAGCATTGGTTCAAAAGCGCACGGTTCCTACCTCATTGAAAATCCTCGTGGCGGAAGACAACGTTATCAATCAAAAGCTTGCAGAGAAAATTTTGCAACAAATTGGCTATTACCCCGATATAGTTAATAACGGACTCGAAGTTTTAGATGCGGTATCAAGAAAAACATACGATCTTATTTTCATGGATATTCAGATGCCGGAGATGGACGGTTTACAGGCAACGAAAGAATTATTGAGAAAGTTCAGGGGTAAGAAACGACCATTAATTATTGCAATGACAGCCAATGCAATGCAAGGCGATAAGGAAAATTTTATTGCGAATGGTCTGGATGATTACGTTAGCAAACCAATCATACAGGAGGAATTAAAAAACATGATTCTGAAATGGTCGGGCAAAATGTCAACTGACCGGGTAAGCGGAACAGTGCTCCCGAAATCAAGCGTGTTGCTCGATATTAACATGATTTCCGACCTAAAGGCTTCAAAAAAACTTAACGGCGGATTTAAAGAGTTGGTTGATATTTACCTGAACGTTTCACCTGTTATTCTCAACGATATAAAGATTGCAAGACGGACAAAAAATATCCCGAAATTTATCAGGGCAACTAACAACCTCAGACGCGCGAGCTACAATATCGGCGCAAAAAGGCTAGCTGAGATATGTTTGAAACTTGAAAAAGTTGATTCTTCAGTTAACCATTATGAGCTTGAGAAAATTATTGACAGGTTGACCGATATATACAATCTGACAAAGAAGGAATTGCTCGAAATCAGTTAACCGGTATCGCATTTCTCTCTGTAAGATTAAATTACTTTTAAGTATTTTAATCTCTTACCGAAATTATTATTTGTATTAATGACCTTCAAAAAAAGGACTCACACTTGTGGGGATCTTAATATTTCCAATGTTGATGAAACGGTAGTGCTTAACGGCTGGGTATCATCAGTTCGTGATCTCGGCGGAATTTATTTTATTGATATCCGCGACAGGTACGGTATTACTCAACTCCGTATCGTCCCTGAGAACGGTGAACCATACGATGTTGCGTCGAGGATCGGACTTGAGTTTGTAATCTCGTCTTCCGGAAAAGTAATTGCGAGGGAGAACCCGAACAGGAACATCCCGACCGGTGAAATTGAAATTGATGTATCTGAGCTGACAGTTTTAAACAAATCGGCAGTTACACCATTTGTAGTTGAAGAAGATATCAAAGCATCTGAGGAACTTCGCTTCAAATTCCGATACCTCGATATGCGCCGAAAGAAAATTTCCGATAATATTGTTTTAAGGAGCAGAGTATTTCAGACGGTTTACCGCTATTTTGATTCAGAAGGATTTCTTGTGATTGAAACCCCGATTTTAATGAAATCCACACCTGAAGGAGCGAGAGATTACCTCGTCCCCTCGAGAATCCACAAAGGGAAATTTTATGCATTACCACAATCGCCACAAACATACAAGCAGGTGCTGATGGTTGCCGGGATGGATAAATACATTCAGATTTGCAAGTGCTTCAGGGATGAAGATTTGAGGGCAGACAGGCAACCCGAGTTTACGCAGATTGACCTTGAGATGAGCTTTGTTTCGGAATCCGATGTCTTTAATGTTTGCGAAAATATGATAAGGGAAATCTGGAAGGAAATTAAGGGAATTGAGTTAGAAAGTTTCCCCGTAATGTCTTATGATGAAGCTCTTTTAACCTACGGAAGCGATAAACCTGAACTAAGGATTAAAGGCGATATGAAGATAACCGACGTTACCGGAACTGTTGAGGATTGTGGGTTTAAGGTGTTCGATGATGTTGTGAATTCCGGCGGTATGGTTGCAGGCTTGAAACTCGAAGGCAGGGAAGTTACAAGAAAGGTGATTGATAATCTGACGGAATACGTGAAATCACTTGGCATGGGCGGACTTGCGTACTTCAGGTTCAACTCTGATGGCTCAGTTCAATCTCCGGTATCCAAATTTATAAGTGAAACAGTTCAAAACAATATCAGGGAAAAGTTCGATGCGAAAAACGGCGATACGGTTTTTCTGCTATCCGGTGAAAAGAAAAGAACTCTGCTAGCACTTGGGAATCTGCGCTTGAAACTTGCAACTGATTTCATGTTGATTGACGAATCGGTTGACCGGTTCATCTGGATAAACGATTTCCCGTTATTTGCGTTTGATGATGAAGCAAATCAGATCATCGCAGAACATCACATGTTTACAATGCCGAAGGGTGAAGAACTCTATAAACTTGATTCAGATAAGTGCGATATTGAAACGATAACCTCAATCCGCGCCAATTGTTATGACCTGGTTTGTAACGGTTCCGAGTTCGGTAGCGGGAGCATACGGATTCACAGGCGAGACATTCAGGAGAAAGTATTCAACATACTCAAGCTTGATAAGCAGGAGGTCGAACAGAAGTTTGGATTTCTTTTAAAAGCGTTCGAATACGGCGCTCCACCACACGGCGGATTTGCATTCGGTTTTGACAGAATTGTAGCTACACTTTGTGGAACGAAGGATATCAGGGAGACGATAGCCTTTCCGAAAACTACAAGTGCATTGAGCCTGATGGACGGGTCACCGGGATCAGTTGAGCAAAAGCAACTTGACGATCTCGGAATCGTTATTAAATATTGACTCAAATACTGTTTATAACATTTATATATTTGTGCATAGTTGAAATAAATTTTTAGAAAAAATAATCACAATAAAATGACAGATACATTGGAGAAGCCGGTTAAATATATACCGTATAAAGTAAAAGATATATCTTTAGCAGAATGGGGCAGGAAGGAAATTCGCCTTGCGGAAGCCGAGATGCCCGGACTAATGTCAATTCGGGAAGAATACCGGGATAAGAAACCGCTACAAGGCGCACGGATAGCGGGTTGTCTTCACATGACAATACAAACAGCAGTATTAATTGAAACTCTCATCGAACTTGGCGCCGAAGTTACGTGGTCATCGTGCAATATTTTCTCGACACAGGATCACGCAGCCGCAGCAATCGCCGCTGCAGGTGTTCCGGTGTACGCATGGAAAGGAATGACGAACGAAGAGTTCGACTGGTGTATTGAGCAAACACTTTTTTTCGGTGAAGATCGTAAACCGCTTAATATGATTCTTGATGATGGCGGAGACCTGACAAATATGGTGCTCGATAATTATCCCGAACTTGTTGATGGAATTAAAGGAATATCTGAAGAAACCACAACCGGTGTTATGAGACTGTATGAGAGAATGAAGAAGGGGACTTTGCCGGTACCTGCAATTAACGTAAATGATTCAGTAACGAAATCAAAATTTGATAACAAATACGGCTGCAAGGAATCGTGCGTTGACGCTATCAGACGGGCAACGGATATAATGTTGGCAGGAAAAGTGGCAGTGGTAGCAGGTTATGGTGATGTTGGCAAAGGCTCAGCTGCTTCACTCAGGGGCGCTGGTGCAAGGGTTATTGTTACTGAGATTGATCCGATTTGCGCATTGCAGGCAGCAATGGACGGTTATAAGGTTACTACTATGGAAAATGCAGTCAAAGAAGCAAATATAGTTGTAACTGCAACGGGTAACCTCAATATCGTTACGGAAAAACATTTCCGGGCAATGAAAGATAAAACCATCGTTTGTAATATCGGACACTTCGACAACGAAATTGATGTTGCATGGCTGAACGATAACTACGGAGAAACGAAACAGGAAATTAAACCTCAGGTTGATTTATACAACATTGATGGTAAAGAAATTATTCTCCTTGCAGAAGGGCGATTGGTTAACCTCGGTTGCGCAATGGGACACCCGTCTTTCGTAATGTCAAATTCCTTTACGAATCAGGTCCTCGCGCAAATTGAGCTCTGGAATAGTGGTGATAAATATGATAATAAAGTTTATGTTTTGCCGAAACACCTCGATGAAAAAGTGGCAAGGTTGCACCTCGAGAAAATAGGCGTTAAACTGGATAAACTTTCAGAGGAACAGGCAAAGTATATCGGAGTGGAAATAGACGGACCGTATAAGCCTGAAATGTACAGATACTAAACAATTAACAATTGGCAGGTATCAATTGTCACTTAAAATTATCATTTTGAAGGACAATATAATTTAATCTAAATCCTTTGATTTTGCATTAAGAAAAATTAAACCTGGCAAGTATTTAGTTAAAGACGCATAGATCATATTTCCTCAAAAAAGTTATGTAAGAAATGGAACATCAATTGGTGCAATTGTTTAGAACTCGGGTGAATCAAGATCAAAGAAAGATTTTTTTCGAAATCACAGATTGCACATCGTTAGGCTCATTAAACTGATTATCGGATAAAAACATTAAGAGGTTCAGATAATATTAAAAGTTAATAGGTTGATTCCATTCCTGAATGTTGTGAAGAGTTAAAGGAAATTTTAGGAAAGATAATTCCAGCATTAAAAGAAAACGTTTGAATATTTTCCTTTGAACATTGTCAATTGAATTGCTGACGTAGCTCAGTTGGTAGAGCAGTTCACTCGTAATGAACAGGTCACCGGTTCAAGTCCGGTCGTCAGCTCAAACCCCGGAAGTAATCCGGGGTTTTTTTTATAGAGTAAAACAGGAGTTCATCAATACACTTTGAAAAAGCATTTAAGTTTGTGTCAGGGGGAATTTTCAAATGATAATTTTCACAGGGGAGTAGTTAAGTTCGAAATATATTGTTTTATCAAATATCATTTTGCACAAAAAAGTTGTTATTTTGTAATACCGAAATATTTCGGATGAAAAATTGAGGGTTGTTATAGCAGATTTAATGAGAAAAGAATAACCGATGACGGATAAATATTAGTGTTAAATAAGTGGATTTATACAAACAATTATATTTTAGGAAAGATTAAAAAATTATAAATTAAAAAAAAAGCGATTCCGCTTTTCGGAACCGCAGTAAATGTTTTCACAACGGAATAATCCTTATTGTGATTTGCATCAAAATGTTATACAAATATAATAATCTTAAATTATAAAACAAATGCAATGAAAAAAATTCTTGGAATTGATTTGGGAGTAGCCTCGATTGGTTGGGCTATGATTTCTGAAAACAAAAATACGAAAAAAATACTTGGTATGGGTTGCAGAATTATTCCATTAAGCACAGATGATAATAAAGAATTTACCAGAGGGAACAAAATATCAAAGAATCAGAAAAGGACGCAAAAAAGATCGCAAAGAAAATGTTACGACAGATATCGGCTGAGGAGACAAGCTTTAGTAAATGAATTGGCGAAACGAGAAATGTTAGATAAAAATTTAACAAATTTGAATCAGATTAAATTATGGGAATTAAGATCTAAAGCTGTTACAGAAAAAGTATCATTAAAAGAGTTGGGGCGAATATTATTTCATCTTAATCAAAAACGTGGATATAAAAGCAACCGATCGGACTCAAAACTGGATATGGAAGATACTGAGTATTTAGCAGAAGTAAAGAGTCGTTATGAAAAATTGAAAGAAGAAGGATTAACAATTGGCCAGAAATTCTATAATGAATTGAAAGACAATCATTATTACCGCGTAAAGCAACAAGTATTTCCTAGAGAAGCTTATATGGAAGAGTTTGATAAAATAATGAACCAACAGCAAAAACATTATTCGGATATAATCACGGATGAATTTAAATCTAAACTGAAGAATGAAATAATCTATTATCAAAGAAGATTAAAATCACAAAAAGGATTGGTTAGTATTTGTGAAATGGAGAAGATCACTAGACAGACTGAAAATGGTAAAACTTTCTTTGTCGGACCCAGAGTAGCTCATAAGAGCTCACCTTTATTTCAGGTTTGTAAAATCTGGGAAACTATAAATAATATTACACTTATTAATAAAAAAGGTGAGATTTATGCAATTCCGATTGATAAGAAGAGAGAGATATTTGAATATCTCGACAACAATAATAAATTGACTCAAACAGAACTTTTTAAAATCCTTGAATTAAAAAAAGAAGATGGCTGGTTAGGGAATAAAATGTTAACGAGAGGAATTCAAGGCAACATCTTAAAGTCTGAAATTCTTAAAACTGTATCGGGATTGGAATTTGATCATGAACTTCTAAAATTCGATTTGATAATCGAACAATTCCCTGAGACAATTACATTCTTAAAAGATCGTAAGACTGGTGAAGTATTAGATGAGCAAATAAAAAAAGTGATATCACCTGTAATTGAAAAACAGAATTTACATAAGCTATGGCATGTTATTTATTCTATACCGGATTATGAGGACTGTGTAAATACTTTAGTAAATAAATTTAACATTGGTAAAGAGGCAGCTTCAAAACTGGCCAAAATTGACTTTTCGAGATTTACGTTCGGGAATAAGTCGGTTAAGGCAATAAGAAAAATACTCCCGTATCTAATGGATGGCTATGGTTACAGCGATGCGTGTGAATTTGCCGGTTACAATCCAACCGGATCACTAACAATAGAAGAAAATGCTGAGCGAAAACTGAGTGATAAAATTGAAAACCTACCCAAAAATTCTCTAAGGCAACCAGTAGTTGAGAAAATTTTAAATCAATTGATCAATTTAGTAAATGCAATAATTGATGAAAAAAATGGCTTTGTTACAAATGAAGAGAGAAATAACGGTTCATTTGAGATAAATATTGAATTAGCAAGAGAATTGAAACAAAACCGCCAGGAGAGGGATGAAACACTTAAAGCTCTAATTAAGACTGAAAATGAAAATGAAAAAATCCGGAAACGTCTTGAAGAAGAATACAAGGTTAGAGCTACAAGAAATAATGTAATTAAATGGAAATTGTTCCATGAAATTGTAGAAGGTACAAATAAAGTTAATGCAACATGTATATATTGTGGTAATTTTTTTGGATTATCGGATGCATTAAATGGTAATGAGGTAGATATTGAACATATCATCCCAAGATCATTATTGTACGATGATTCTCAAAGCAATAAAACTTTAACACACAGGAACTGCAATTCAAGAAAGGGCAATAGAACTGCATTCGATTTCATGCAAAGTAAAGGTGAAAAAGCGTTGAATGATTACATAGAGAGAATTGAATTCCTTTTCAAAAATAAAGTTATTGGGATAAATAAGAGAAATAAATTTTTAATGTCTGAAAATAAAATACCACAGGATTTTATCCAAAGACAATTAAGAGAAACTCAATATATAACGAAAAAGTCGAAGAAATTATTAAGTGAAGTTTCAAAAACTGTAACCGCAACAACAGGGAGTGTAACATCAAGGCTAAGATATCTCTGGGGTTGGGATGATGTCTTATTAAATATTCAGTTACCGAAGTTTAAAAAAAATAGTTTAACTGAAATGATAGAGTGGGAAGCGGGAGATGGCTCTAAAGGAAAAGTAGAAAAAATTATCGGTTGGACAAAACGAATCGACTACAGGCATCATGCAATTGATGCCCTTACTATAGCTTGTACCAAAATGGGATATGTTCAAAGAATAAATACGCTTAGTTCAAAACTCACTAGGGACGAAATGTTTCGTGCTTTAAAGAATAATTCTATCATAACTAACTCTAAATTAAGCTTGTTGGAAAATTACCTGCTATCTCAAAAACCATTTGAAACAAAATATGTGCAGGAGGAAGCTTCTAAAATTTTAGTTTCATTTAAACCCGGTAAAAAGGTAGCAACGTTAGGTGTACGGAAAATCAAAAAAGATGGTAAAAAGATTGTCGTGCAAAGTAATATCATTGTACCACGCGGACCTTTGAGCGAGGAAAGTGTTTATGGTAAAATAAAAGTGATTGAAAAGAATAAAGACCTTAAATTTATTTTTGCAAAACCACATTTGATATTTAAAACATATATAAGAAAAATGGTTGAAGAAAGAATTAGCAAATATAATGGTAACTCGAAAAAAGCACTTGCATCTTTGAAGAAAAATCCGATTTATCTCAACGAAAATAAAAATGTCGTTTTAGAACATGCAACCTGTTACAAAGAAGAATATGTAATCAAATATCCGCTTGAGTCTATTATGCCTCAAGATGTAAAATACATTGTTGACAATAAAGTAAAGAAAATTGTTGAAGACAGGTTATCGAAATTTAAAAATGCAAAAGAAGCTTTTAAAGAACCATTGTACTTTAACGTGGAGAAAAAGATACCAATTAAATCAGTCCGAATGTTAACAGGCTTATCAAGCGTTGAACCCGTAAAGAGAGATGATAGCAATAGGGAGATTGGATTTGTTAAACCTGGTAATAATCACCATGTCGCTTTTTATATAAATGAGAATGAAAAAGATAAGAAAATAGAACATATCTGTACGTTTTGGCATGCTGTTGAAAGAAAAAAATTCGGGTTACCGGTTATTATCAAAAATCCGAAAGAGGTATGGAGGAAAATATCAGACACAAAAAACGAAATTGAATACGACGAGAAATTTCTGGCAAAGTTACCAAAAGACGGATGGGTTTTCGTTGAAAGTATGCAACAAAATGAAATGTTTATAATTGGCTTAAAAGACGATATAATTAAACAAGCAATAAAAGATAGAAACAAAAAACTTTTAAGCGAATATTTGTACAGAGTCCAGAAGATATCATCTTTTAACTATGTATTTAGAAATCACATTGAATCCGATATTAATGACTATACTGAAAGTTCAAAGTTAATAAAACGATTTTATTCTGTAAGGAGTATTGGTGCATTTGACAAATTAAATCCTCGAAAAGTAAAAGTAAACAATTTAGGGGAGATTGAATTTTGATTAAAAGAACATTATACTTTGGTAATCCTGCATATCTTAGTTGCAGGAATAACCAACTTATAGTTGAACTAATAAATAATCAGTATGAGATAGATTTTACAGGTTTAACTGAATTTGATAAAAAGTATTCGAAACGGGAAAAGCTTAATTATATTGTACCAATTGAAGATATCGGAATTGTTTTAATTGATCACCACGGAGTTGTTATTTCTCATTACCTGATAAATTCATTGCTTGAGAATAACAGCGCCGTTATTTTTTGCAATATGCAACACCTTCCATCCGGGATGTTACTAAATCTTGACGGAAATTCGCTTCAATCGGAAAAATTCAGAGAACAAATTAATTCTTCACTACCACTGAAAAAGCAATTGTGGCAGCAAACAGTAAGGGCTAAAATTCTTAATCAGGCGGAGTTTTTAAAAAGGAAAGGGAAAAATGTAAAAATAATGGAACGGTGGGCTAAAAAAGTAAGGTCTGGCGACCCGGATAATTACGAAGCAGTTGCTGCTCAATTCTATTGGAAAAACATTTTCCCGAATCGACTTGACTTCTATCGCTCAAGGATTGGTCCGAACCCAAATAATCTGCTTAATTATGGTTATGCAGTTTTGAGAGCAATAACCGCAAGAAGCCTCGTAGGATCAGGATTATTGCCGACATTGGGAATATTCCATAAAAATAAATATAATGCCTTCTGTCTTGCAGATGATATTATGGAACCATACCGGCCATTTGTTGATGCAATAGTTTGCAATATTACAAATGACGGTGAAGAACAGGAAGAACTTACAACGATAGTTAAAAAAAGGTTATTAGAATTACCGGTAGCTGACGTTTTTATAGACAAAGAAAAAAGCCCATTGATGATAGCAATGCAAAAAACAACTTCTTCATTGAGTAAATGCTTTAGCAATAAAAACTCGAAAATAAATTATCCGATTTTCATCCCAATTTGTCATCAGTCATGAAACGTTTAAATGAATACAGAGTAATGTGGATATTAGTGTTATTTGATTTACCTACCGAAACAAAACGCGACAGAAAGAATTATTCGCAATTCAGGAAAGAAATATTGAAAGACGGTTTCAATATGTTTCAGTTTTCAATATATCTAAGACATTGTCCTAGCAGAGAAAACAGTGAAGTACACATAAAAAGGGTAAAATCACTATTGCCACCTCGAGGACATATCGGAATTCTGAGAATTACAGATAAACAATTTTCAGAAATGGAAATTTTTTACGGAAAGAAGAAAGAGGGGAAACCACCACTACCATCACAACAACTAGAATTGTTCTAACGATTTATATTTTCTAAAAAAAAACCGCAGCAAAACGATTCACTGCGGTATTTTATTGACGATTTTTTTCCCTTGGAAAAATTACGTAACACTATTCTATTGAATACACTTAGACGATTAAGATTGTAATCAAAAATCGTCAAATAACATTTTGAAAGCAAATCACAACTGTTCTTTGCCAAATATTAGCTCCAGTTAAATTGTAATCAAAAATCGTCAAATAACATTTTGAAAGCAAATCACAACATGAATGACTTGGGAACTGTGCAATAGCTTATTGTAATCAAAAATCGTCAAATAACATTTTGAAAGCAAATCACAACATAAGGACAATAAAATATGACGAGTTAATATTGTAATCAAAAATCGTCAAATAACATTTTGAAAGCAAATCACAACATACTAAGAGCAGTTAAGAGAAAAGGCATAATTGTAATCAAAAATCGTCAAATAACATTTTGAAAGCAAATCACAACTATTTATTGGACGGCGGAGTCTATGAATGAATTGTAATCAAAAATCGTCAAATAACATTTTGAAAGCAAATCACAACATATTGTCGAACGTAAGCAACGCTATTCCATTGTAATCAAAAATCGTCAAATAACATTTTGAAAGCAAATCACAACTCAATCTTGAACATTCCCCAAAGTCGTACGATTGTAATCAAAAATCGTCAAATAACATTTTGAAAGCAAATCACAACTAACATACAACGAAATAAAAGAACTCGCAGATTGTAATCAAAAATCGTCAAATAACATTTTGAAAGCAAATCACAACATCAGGGTATCAGTTACAAGACATATTAGCATTGTAATCAAAAATCGTCAAATAACATTTTGAAAGCAAATCACAACGCTGCAAAGTCGTACGATTTAACAAAGCAATTGTAATCAAAAATCGTCAAATAACATTTTGAAAGCAAATCACAACATTAGTTCAATGTTCCCTTGACTGATATGATTGTAATCAAAAATCGTCAAATAACATTTTGAAAGCAAATCACAACGAAAAAATCGTAAAGACCTGCTTGCCGGGTATTGTAATCAAAAATCGTCAAATAACATTTTGAAAGCAAATCACAACGCGGGTAATGCCGGTAAGTTTTAAAAAATATTGTAATCAAAAATCGTCAAATAACATTTTGAAAGCAAATCACAACACGTTGACAGATATACTTTCAATTCGGATTATTGTAATCAAAAATCGTCAAATAACATTTTGAAAGCAAATCACAACCCGAAGCTGAATAGAATTACTACAGCCACCATTGTAATCAAAAATCGTCAAATAACATTTTGAAAGCAAATCACAACCTGCCCATATCTTTTCTCTAAATCTACGTTATTGTAATCAAAAATCGTCAAATAACATTTTGAAAGCAAATCACAACCTATAGAGGCTCATTTTAAGGATGAGGTATATTGTAATCAAAAATCGTCAAATAACATTTTGAAAGCAAATCACAACGCTTTGGCATTAGGGTTTACAACGAGGAAAATTGTAGTCAAAAATCGTCAAATAACATTTTGAAAGCAAATCACAACTAGTTCGGTTTTGGCTATAAATATCTTGTCTTTTGGAAAACCCACAACACCATCCTTAGCAAGATAACCTTCAGGAGTCATTACCTGTATTTCAGCTATCTTCCCGCTTGGCGTTCTTATCTCAATAAGTCTCTTTGGATAACCAAGTTCTGTACCTTCAGGAAAAAACTCTGAACGGTCTAATGTGGTTGAAAACCTCCTTTTTATTTCACTATACAGAAAATCAGCATCCTTATTGTTGTCCACAATGATGTTCACCCTTGCACCATCGCCTAATTTATTCACTTGCGATTCGTACCATCTTACAGACTTTATAGATGCTCTTTTAGAACGCTTAATGCCTGATGGGGAAACAAAAGCATTTTTAACAATACCAACCAAATCCTTCGCTATGGCTTCTATTTCAACCTTTGCACGTTCATAACGCCCCTTGTCAGTAGTGAAAAATAATTCGAGAGGTTTGGCTAATTCCTTTTCTAACCTGCTAATCTCTCTTCTTTCCTCTAAAGATAAAATAGCACCATCAATCTGTTTAGTCCATAGTTCAGTAAGCCGTTTTCGCTCTGGAGAATCTAACGTTTCTTTGAACTTTTGGTAGGCTTCATTTCTGGCTTTAGCCTCCCTAATGGCATTATGAAGGCTTGACCCACTTTGCTGTTGTTGTAACCTTGTGCCATCAATTCGTTCCAAAATTTTTCCCCTTCGCTCAGCGGTGAGGTATTCTGACCTGATTGCGTTTCTTTCTTTTGATTTGATTTGTCCGCCATATTGTTTAAATTTGTTTATAAAGTTAACTAATTTCTGTTTAAATTCTACATCTCCCCCTTTAGAAAAATCAAATAAATGCACTGTTTTTCCTGTAAGGGTATATCCATCTTGCACAAACCCTGCTTCTGTAAGAGACTTGAATGCCAGTGCCGGATTATCCACTTCCACTTCTACTTTATCTGCGTTGTGGCCATCGCTCCCTGATTCTATAAACATACCCGCTATAATTCGAGAGGTTTGGCTAATTCCTTTTCTAACCTGCTAATCTCTCTTCTTTCCTCTAAAGATAAAATAGCACCATCAATCTGTTTAGTCCATAGTTCAGTAAGCCGTTTTCGCTCTGGAGAATCTAACGTTTCTCTGAACTTTTGGTAGGCTTCGTTTCTGGCTTTGGCATCCCTAATGGCATTATGAAGGCTTGACCTTCCCTGCCCGTGCTGTAACCTTGTGCCCTCAATTCGTTCCAAGATTTTTCCCCTTCGCTCAGAGTCGATGTATTCTGACCTGATTGCCCATGTTTCTTTTGATTTGATTTGTCCGCCATATTGTTTAAATTTGTTTATAAAGTTAACATATTTCTGTTTAAATTCTGCATCTTCCCCTTTAGAAAAATCAAATAAATGTACCATTCCCCCTGTAAGGGTATATCCATCTTGCACAAACCCTGCTTCTGTAAGAGCCTTGAATGCCAGTGCCGGATTATCCACTTCCACTTCTACTTTATCTGCGTTGTGACCATCGCTCCCTGATTCTACAAACATACCCGCTATGGTGGAATCTTGCACTTCTGGTGTTAATGCCCCCATTACTATTGTAATCAAAAATCGTCAAATAACATTTTGAAAGCAAATCACAACCTTAATACATTTTGATTATGACAGGTATTGATTGTAATCAAAAATCGTCAAATAACATTTTGAAAGCAAATCACAACCCTATTTCAGGTATATCCATTTGGGATAATATTGTAATCAAAAATCGTCAAATAACATTTTGAAAGCAAATCACAACTATTATTAGACGATGACACGAACTCTAATTATTGTAATCAAAAATCGTCAAATAACATTTTGAAAGCAAATCACAACGAACAACCCATAATTAAAAGCGTTATAAATATTGTAATCAAAAATCGTCAAATAACATTTTGAAAGCAAATCACAACTATCCCTATAAGAGTGTCCAGAATCCGCTCATTGTAATCAAAAATCGTCAAATAACATTTTGAAAGCAAATCACAACATTCGCCTGCGCGTTTGCGCCATTCAACAAACCGTTGTTGCCCTGATTCTGGTTTCCTCCTCCTCCGGGAGGCGGCAAGGGACCCGTGAAGAGCCATGCCTGTCCGCTGTTGTATGTGATGGTTCCCGGCGGCACGCTGTTCCCAAGCGCGGTCGTGGAATAATTCGGGAGCACGAGGCCTTTCGTTTTCACGATGAAGGGGGAGGTGAAATTCAGAAGAAGAGAAGCGCCGCTCGCGGAGGGGTAGAATACATTATTTCCACCTCTTATATAACCACCATCAACCGTAGAGAGACTCGCACCTGGTGCTGTTGTGAGAAACCCTGTGGTGGTAAGTCGTGCACTTTTCGATTGATCAATATCTCCGACATCCACCGGCGGAGTGGTATTGCCTCCGGGGAATTGCTGCGTCGGAGGAGTCCAAGAATTGCTCCGCTGACCAAACGCTTCGCCTGCGGTGAAAAGAACCGCCAAGGAGAGTACGCCGACTGAAACGAACAAAAAGGCCTTTTTGTTTTTCATAGCTTTACGATTATTATAGCAAATTCGCAATCCCCCCGCTGGGGGGATAAATCAAAAAAAGCGAAAACCCCTCAAATTGAGGGGTTTATGTATTCATAAAATCTTACTTATTTAACTAACATCATTTTCCGCGTTTCAGTGAAATTATCAGTATCCAATCTGTAAAAGTACACACCGCTTGCAAGGTTTTTGCCATCGAATCCAACTTCATGCATTCCTGCGGTCATCTTCTCTGCGACCAAGGTTTCAATTTCTCTTCCGAGAATGTCGTACACGGTAAGGCGCACAAATCCTGATTTCGGAATTGAGAAAGAAATCTTAGTCTTCGGATTGAACGGATTGGGGTAGTTCTGGTAGAGAACATATCCCTCGGGGATATTATTCTGATTACCGGAAACACCAGTTAGGAGACTTAATGGATATCTCTTGACCCATCCGTAGGTTGCTCCGACTTGGAAAAAACTTTTTCCAAGAACGAAAAGGTTTCCGGCAGAGTCAAAGGTGAGAGCTTGGATGGGATTCAACTTTGCAGTAGAATCATGGACCACTTTAAATGCTTGTATTGAATCGCCATTTAACCTTCTTGCGAGCACATATCCCGCAGAGTTGGGGGTGTTAGAAAGAAAATCTCTTTCTGATGAGCCCACCAGGATTACTCGGTCATGAGCGGTGCTGACGCGCAGCCCATTCACAAAGTTTTCCTGATTTGCATCAGTGGATCCATTCGGAGCCAAATCCTTGGTCCAGGTGGTGTCCCCGTTCGAATTCACCCTTACCATTCTAAATACCCACATCCCGTTTATCTGAGCGGTCATGCCGATATAGGCATTACCATTCAAATCGATGTCTCCCATTGCTCGGGAAACGACCGGGGTGAAAATCACCGTCCAAAGCTGGGCTTTGGTGCGGAGATTTACCTTGGAAATATAACCTTTATTGTTTCCTCCGGAAAAACACGTTCCGAAGAGCCATAAGGTATCTCCAAGTACTCTGGGATCCGCATAGTATACCGTCATACCCGAAGGGATGGCGGTGAATGAGGTTTTCATCACCCCATTCTCGTCAAAGATAAATCCCTGGCTTCCGTTTCCTATAGAGGTAGCTATGACGCTATCCCCATAACTTCCCAGCATAACCCGGGAGGGAAGTGATACGGTGCTTAGGGTATCTCCGTTTTGAGACCAAAACCGGAGATAGTGGGATGTGCCCACATTATATCTTTCAACAAACTTGTCCTTCCCATTTAATGTTGCAAGGGAGAAAAAGCTTGTGATGCGGGTCGGTGCTGCGTCTTCTTTCAACCACAGGATTTGTCCCGAAGGACTTATCTTTGTGGATATAAGGTGACTCACCGAAGCATTGCCCTCATACCCGGTGATGAAAAGATTTCCGCCATTACCAATTGCAATGGAGAAGAAATCGTTTACATTATAGGATGGGTGCATATTAATCTCGGTTGTCCATACCTGGCTTTCTACAGCTGAGGTAACAACCATGATGGCAAATATTGCCAAAATAATTGATTTCATTTTGCATATCCTTTCTGAGTTACTGCTTTATTTTTATTTAATAAAAATTATTTTAATTCTATTCTGTCTATATTATTCCACCCTGAAAGAAAGTTTTATGAGCTGGTATGTGAATAGGGGTGATAAATCTACTTAGATTTAGGGTCCTTCCAGCCATACCACATGAACCGGAAGTCAAATATGCTTCGCCCCGATGGTGAAGTCTTAAATTTCCTGTAAAAAGATTGCCGGTGTAAAAAATCGGCATAAAAAAACGGTGCTGCTTTTCTTAAATTTGTATAAACCCTTTTTGTAAATACAAATTAAAAGAAAGAACAACACCGCATGGGTAAATTAAAACCATCAACACAAATTAGCAATGAGTTAATTCAACTCTTGCTTGAGAGTCGTAACAATTCTGAGAATATCATCTCGGAGTTAATCAGAAAGACCTTAAAAAAGGAAATTCAATTAATTCTTGAAGAGGAAGTAAAAAGTTATTTAGGAAGGGATTATTACCAACGAATTGAAAGCCCTGAGAATAAACAAGGGAATCGTCAAGATCATGACGATTACGATTCCAATGACTCAGCTTTGACTTATGAAAAATCCGCTAAACCGATATACCGTAACGGATATGAGAACTATACAATCAAAACTCAGGTAGGCAAAATTCCGATAGACGTTCCCCAGTTACGCAACACCGATGAGCCATACCGAAGTGTGTTTATGCAAAACAACAAACGAATTTGTCCTGAGTTTGAAAAGATGATAACCCAGATGTATTTGAGAGGATGTTCGACACGAGACCTTGAGAAAGTATTGGTTGACCAAACCGGATCACCAATCTTAAGCAGGAGTTCGGTAAGCATGATCAATCAAAGTCTCCAGAGGGAATATGAAGAATTTTCAACACGAGACCTCAGTGATCTCGACGTGGTTTATTTATTTGTAGATGGAGTTTATGAAAGTATGCGAAAACAAAAGAGCAGGAAGGAAGCTATACTATGTGCCTGGGCAATACTTTCTGACGGAACCAAACAAATGCTTCATCTCTCATTAGGTAATAAAGAAAACACACAGACATGGAAAGAGTTTTTCAGACACATGCTTGACAGAGGATTAAGAGAACCACTGCTTATTATCAGTGACGGTTCGACAGGATTAAAAAAAGCAATATCGGAAGTATTAACCACAACGAAACATCAAAGATGTATAGCCCATAAGCTACGTAACATAGCCAACAAGTTACCTGATGAACATAGAAGCAGAGTGCTTGAAAAGATTAGAAACGTTTATTACCAGACAAATAAGGAAGTAGCCGAGACATTTCCAAACCGGGTTCAATACAAATGAGTCAGCAATTAGGCGACATATCATTAAAACCATCTTCACCCATCGAGAGCTCGATATATACGTCAGTAACCGATGCGGGAGTTTCCTCGTTGTTCCCCCAACCGCCGGTCTGGGAATTATCGCAATTGTAGTCGTAGGACGGGAAATTGTAATCAAAAATCGTCAAATAACATTTTGAAAGCAAATCAAGACATTGATAGTTGCCGGACTTGATGCCTTCAAAAAAGTCCTTTGTATTAAAGAGGAGTTCAAGTGATATGTCGTCAAGTTTTGCCAATGTGTTGAAATATTACAATAATTGTATTAAGTTATAGAATTATTGAAGTACTGACATATATTGTTGTGATTCCTATTATGGTAGCTATAGTCGCTCTTCTATATTCATTGAATCGAATGACTTATGGTAAAAAACCTATTGACTGGTCAGACAAAACCCCGCTCATCCTTTGAATTGCTCCACTACAACAAGGATTGATGCCAGCAGTTGCAAGCAATCCCGATATGTCTGGTAGCTATTTACTGGGCGCGTATCGTCAGGGGTTTTTATACCAACATCAGCTTGATACCGCAACAATAAATTTGACGATGTCTTTTTATATCAGCAGATCGCCATGCCCGGCAAAGCATATACCGTCCGGCTCACACCATCATTGCATGGTAAATCGATCAGGGTTTTGAAGCGTGGCACGACAACTAAGATAAAACTCCTTATTAGGTTTAAATGTATTAGCAATTAAAGATGGCCGACACGATCAGGTTTATACTTAACGGAAAATTACGGGAGGTCGCGGATTTGTCTCCGACCACAACCGTTCTGCAGTATTTGCGGACCGTCGAACATTTAACCGGCACCAAGGAAGGCTGCGCGGAAGGGGATTGCGGCGCCTGCACAGTCATTGTCGGTACGCTGGCAAATGGCGCAATCAGATATCATACGGTGAATAGCTGTATTATGTTTTTGCCCGTGCTGGACGGCAAGCACCTTATTACTGTCGAATATTTAAAGGTACTGGCTGGTGGCAGTCTTCATCCGGTGCAACAAGCCATGGTGGATTGTCACGGCTCGCAATGTGGTTTTTGTACACCGGGCTTTGTCATGTCGCTGGTCGGATTGCTCGAGAACACACCCGTTCCCTCGAAGGAAGATATTCAGGATTCACTTGCTGGAAATTTATGCCGTTGCACCGGTTATCGCCCGATCCTCGATGCCGCAAGCATTGCTGCCCGCAAGGGGAAAGTTCACTTGCCGTCAGATGCGCAGCTTCTTCGTTCGCTGCAACGAGATGCGCTGTTGACCTATGAGGTGCAAGGGCAGAAATATTTTGCGCCCCGGACGGCGGATGAACTTGCCGGCCTTGTTACCGAAAATCCTGAGGCGATACTTCTTGCCGGCGGTACGGATGTCGGGCTGTGGGTAACGAAGCAGCATAAGCTCCTTATGACCCTGATTTACACGGGCGCCATTGCAGAACTGCATGAAATAAATGAAACCGACGGCAATCTGGAGATTGGCGCAGCGGTAAGTTATACGCAGGCATTTGAAAAACTGGCGGCTTATGATGAAAGCATGGAGGTGCTGCTGCAGCGCTTTGCCTCGACCCAGATAAGGAATTCTGGTACTGTTGGCGGCAATATTGCCAACGGTTCGCCCATCGGTGATGGCATGCCGCCATTGATCGCTCTGGGCGCGAAGCTGGTTTTGCGCTCTGCTGCGGGCGTGAGGATGATTGCTTTGGAAGATTATTTTATCTCCTACGGTAAACAGGACCGGATGCCGGGTGAATTCATTGAAAAAATCATCGTTCCGGGTAAAGCGGCTAATGTCCTGTTTAAAACTTACAAGTTATCCAAACGGTTCGATCAGGATATCTCGGCTGTTTGCTCCGCCTTTGCCCTGACGATGGACGGCAAAACCATTAAAAGCGCCAGAATAGCTTTTGGCGGTATGGCGGCGACCCCGAAGCGCGCCCTTAATGTCGAAAAATACCTTACGGGCAGGCAGTGGACTGATGAAACCGTGCGGGAGGCAATGCAATTTCTGGCGCAGGATTACACTCCCATTAAGGATATGCGGGCATCGGCTGAATACCGCATGGTGAGCGCGCAAAATCTGCTTTATCGTTTCTATATCGAAACCAGCGAGCCCGGAACTAAATTAAGAATCTACGGCAATGACGGATAAGACGGTAATAAAGGGCGGCGTCGGGGAAGCGATTCCCCATGACAGCGCGACGCTGCATGTATCGGGGGAAGCTGTTTACACAGACGATATCCGGGAGCCGCAGGGATGTCTTCATGCATATGTGCTGCAAAGTTCTTATGCCCACGCCCGCATCAGGAAAATAGATATATCTGAATGTTACAGCGATGGCGTCCATGCCGTAATTACGGCAGCGGATATTCCCGGTATAAATGATGTTGCACCAGTATTCAGTGGTGATCCGGTTTTTGCCGAAGATGAGGTCTTTTACGCGGGTCAGGCCGTACTGGCAGTGGCGGCAACGACGAGAGAGCTTGCCCGAAAGGCCGCGCATAAAGCCGTTATCGAATATGAGGAGTTGCCGGCGCTTTTGAACGTGCGCGATGCCATCAAGGCGCAATCCTTTGTCGGCGAAACCTGTACGATGCAAATTGGCGACAGTACTGCAGGCATAGAAAAAGCGGCTCACCGCCTGCAGGGAGAACTTGAGATTGGCGGTCAGGATCATTTCTACCTTGAAGGTCAGATCGCCATGGCGACGCCGCAGGAAAGCGGTGACATGCACTGCTGGTCATCAACGCAGCACCCCTCCGAGGTGCAACATCTGATCGCGCGGGTGCTTGGCCTTTCGGATCATGCGGTTACGGTTGATGTACGGCGGATGGGCGGTGCATTTGGGGGGAAAGAGAGCCAGGCCTCGCTGATTGCTTGTATCGCCGCACTGCTTGCAAGCAAAACCGGCAGCCCAGTCAAGTTGCGGCTGGACAGGGACGATGACATGACCCTGACCGGCAAGCGTCATCCCTTTCATGCAGCCTGGAAGGTAGGGTTTGACGAACAAGGTCGGATAGAGGGAATTGAGATCGATCTTGCCGCTAATTGCGGTATGTCGGCGGATCTTTCAAATGCGGTTGTAGATCGCGCCATGTTTCATTCTGACAATGCCTATTATTTGGGCAATGCCCGCATAACGGCATATCGCTGCAAGACCAATATGGTTTCGCACACGGCGTTCCGTGGTTTCGGCGGCCCGCAGGGTCTGCTGGTCATTGAGAATATTATCGATGAAATCGCAAGATATCTTGGCAAAGACCCGCTGGCTGTACGGAAAATCAATCTTTATGACGCCGCCGGAGCGCTTGAAAACCGCTGCACCACACATTACGGCATGACGGTGGAAGATAATATCCTCCCCGATATCCTTGCCCGTCTGGAAGCAACAGGCGAATATGCAAGGCGCATTGAGGATATCCGCACCTTCAATGATAGGAACAGGATCCTGAAAAAAGGTATCGCCTTAACCCCGGTGAAATTCGGCATCAGCTTTACTCTAAAAATGCTCAATCAGGCAGGTGCCTTAATTCATGTTTACAAGGATGGAAGCATTCATCTCAATCACGGCGGAACAGAAATGGGGCAGGGGCTTCATACCAAGGTCGCCCAGGTCGTTGCCGCGGAATTCAATGTCGATATTAGCCGGGTTAAAATTACCGCAACGAGTACGGGCAAGGTACCCAATACATCGGCAACAGCAGCATCCAGCGGTTCGGATTTGAACGGTAAGGCAGCGCAGGCTGCGGCTCGGATTATTAAGGAGCGCCTGGTTGATTTTGCTGCCAGGCATTTTGATGTTGAAAAAGATGCTATCCGCTTTGAAAAAGAGGGCGTCCGCATAGGCAGCCAGCTTGTTAATTTTGCGGAATTGGTCTCCCACGCCTATGAGAACCGTGTTTCACTGTCTTCAACCGGGTATTACAGAACACCCAAACTGCATTGGGATAAGGAAGCGGCAAAAGGTCGGCCCTTTTTTTATTTTGCTTACGGCGCCGCGATATCCGAGGTTATTATCGACACATTGACCGGTGAGTATAATATTTTGCGCACCGATATCCTGCACGATGTCGGTAATTCGTTAAATCCGGCTATCGATATCGGCCAGATCGAGGGTGGCTTTGTGCAGGGGACGGGCTGGCTGACGTCGGAGGAGCTATATTGGGATGAGAAGGGTGTGCTCAAAACTCATGCTCCCAGCACTTACAAAATTCCTACAAGCCGCGATATTCCCGATGATTTTCGCGTTGCCCTGTTTGATCGTGAAAATCAAGAAAACACTGTTTACCGCTCCAAGGCTGTTGGTGAGCCACCCCTGATGCTGAGCGTATCGGTGTTTCTGGCAATAAAGGATGCCATAGCTGCCACGGGGAAAGGCCCCATAGTCCTCAATGCCCCGGCAACGCCGGAAGAGGTATTGCGCGCGATCACGAAAGCAAGGTCAGCGTCCTGATGTATGTTAACCACGAATGGTTGCTGGTTCGGGCTGAACTGTGCGAACGGAAGGTGACTTGCGTTCTGATTACGATCATATAAACGAAATGCTAAATGCTGCGCGCGAGGCGGGAATAAAAATTATCGTAACAGCGGATGCACAGTTCGGTACAATCGGCGCCAGCAATCTTGTATTTGGTGCCGTGGGGCGGGTGAGGTCAATGCTGTACAACATGTTCTTTGAATTTGCTCCATTACAACAATGGTGGAAACAAATCTCTAAACACATCGTGATATCTGATTAGGTGAACATGTTCATGAAAACGGGTTGGATTATTTTTGTCAAATTAGAGATCTACAATTCACCTATATCTTCCTGCCATAATTTTGGGTTTTCGTTAATAAATTTTTCCATCATTTCGATGCACTCCGGTAAATTCAAATCAACAACAGTGATTCCGTGGTCTTCCATAAACTTCCGCGCTCCAGTGAATGTTTTAGATTCTCCAACAACCACTTTGCTTATACCGAATTGAACGGCAGCGCCGGCGCAGAAATAACAAGGCATCAAAGTTGAATATAAAACTGTGTTTCGGTATGACCCAATCCGTCCTGCGTTATGCAGTGCATCGGTTTCTGCGTGCATCACCGGATTGTTTTCCTGAACCCGTTTGTTGTGACCCCTGCCGATTATCTCTCCGCCTTTAACCAAAACCGAACCTATTGGTATTCCACCCGTTCCCAAGCTTTTTTTAGCTTCATCAATAGCAGCTTTCATGAACAAATCCATTTTGAAACCTTTCCTTTTGTTTATCCCTTTGTTGAAATTAATTTAGTTTATAAAATTTCATATGTCCGAAATCCCGTTAATAACGTTTACTTAAAAATCAAATAATTTTTACCGTGTCCGAAAAATGAGACTATTTTATTAAAATCATTCTTTTTGTTTCCCGAAAATTATCTGCATTCAGAGTATAGAAATATAAGCCGGCAGGTAGATTTTCCGCTTCAAATGTAAACCTATGCAATCCGTGATTCAACTCAGAGCTGACAATTGTATTAACCTCTTTTCCAATGGTATTGAAAACTTTTAAAGTTACGAAGCTACGATGGGGGAGTTCGAATTCAATCACCGTTGAAGGGTTAAACGGGTTGGGATAATTTTGTCTGAGACTAAATTCATCCGGGAGTTCATCTCCGGAAGCAGCTGATTGGATAATACCATTGCCACCATAAAAACAAATGACTCTGCCTTCGCGATTGCCGCCGAGAAATTCATTGATGCCGTTAGAATTAATGTCGTTAAGCACAGTAGCCCTGTCACCTCGTTCATTTATAGAGCTACCGAAACTATAATCAAATAATATATTACCATCCGCGCCATTCAGGACTAACAATCGTGGTGGAAGTTGGGTTGCGAAAACGATATCGTCTATACCATCAATGTTAACATCTCCTAAATTATCAACTCCTCGGATATAAGATGAATTGAGACTTTTTGACCAGATAGTTGTTCCGGTTTTTGAATCAATCCGGTAAGCAACCTGAGGCGCTGAGAGCGTGAAGTCAATTGAATTATTTCCATTGGCATCATCGAGTAAAGCAATTTTACCGTTATTTCCGGTACCGAGCGTATTGCTCCAGACTGATGCACCTGCATCTCCGGTAAGACAATATATTGATGCGTTAAATCCGCTAAGACCGAGAATATCTTTACCGTTATCGTTATTCACATCCGGAATTTCTTTAAGGCTCCAAATAACGCTCGGCGCAGGCGAGTTCCAAATAATATTTCCTGCAGAATCGAGACCGGTAATACTGTACGGTGCCCCATTATAATTTGCGCCGATAGCACCACCAGATTCAGTAGCTACAACATCATCAGTGAAAGTTTGTTGCAACACACGAACAAATATTTCGTTTCCGTTTAAAGCGTTTAAACAAATAGCGGAGTGCCTTCCGCCGTTGGATGTTCCGCTTGCTGAAACAAGTACGTCTTTTACACCATCACCGTTGAAATCGTATTTTATGCTTACTGCTTTAATATCGCCATCACTTGTGCTATTGGGATTTCCATATTCCCAAAGGACATTACCGTTTAAACCGTTCAACGCGTAAACCATTTCATTTCCACCGGCACATCCGATTACTACGTCAGAAATACCATCGTTATTGACATCAGAAATATCTACCGCATCTTCCCAGTCAACTGATCCGGTATTTATGCTGCCGAAGTATGTACTGAACTGCCAGATAAGATTTCCGTTTGACCCGTCATAACAAAGTGTCCAGTAATTTTCAGTAGCAACGATAACTTCATTTATACCGTCGTTATTTACGTCCGGAATTTGTTTCAGGCTCCTTATTTGTTTGTCCTGAAACGAAGTTCCAGGGTTATCCGGTACAATAATCTGCCAGATGATATCACCGAAGCTAAGACCGTTTGTTTTGGAAAAAGTATTTCCGGATGATGAAAATAAAAGGAGGAAAAATATTAGAAATATGGTTTTCATCTTGATTTTTACACAAAATATCTAATCATCCTTTAATATTAAAGGGGAGTTATTGGTAAAAAAAAATTGAAATCGAATTTTACTTTAGGACGATAAGTTATATTTCAGATATTTTAGAATTTTAGTATTTTATAAGTTTGTTTTTAGATTTTTGGGTTTAGGTTACAAACCCGGATAAATAGGGAGTTGAATGAGTCCGCTCATTTTTTGCGAAAGTATTTAAAGAAAGTGAATTCTGATTTTTATCTTCCTATCCGGTAGATTAATCAGATTTTAACTTAAGCAACATACCAAAGGAAATGAAAATTAAACTCAAAGACATTTGTCACGGCAGGAGTGGTGATAAAGGCGACGCTGCAAATATCGGTTTGATTGCCTACAATAAAGAGGATTACGAGTTAATCCGGAGGGAGGTAACTGCTGAAAAAGTGAAAGAGTTTTTTACCGGAATTTGTGAAGGTGAAGTTGAGCGTTACGAATTACCGAACATTAACGCTCTAAATTTCATTTTGCACAATACACTCGGCGGAGGAGGGACGGTATCGCTGAAGCTTGATGCACAGGGTAAAACACTTGCTTCCGCATTACTGAAAATGGAAATTGAAAAATAGAATTAAATTAAATTCACACCGTAAAATATCATGTTTGAACAGCAAAAGTACAGATTAAAAGATTCGCGCGAAAAGATATTGAATCTGAGGAGGTTCCTTTGACATTGATAACCTTAAATCACAGGTAGAGTTATTAAACCAACAAATCGAAACCGAAGGGTTTTGGGACGATAATACTGCTGCTCAAAAAATACTTCAGCAAAAATCAAATTATTCCAAACTGATTGAGGAATTCTCGCAGGTAGAGTTAAAGCTATCTGATATTGATTTATTGATAGAATTCTCTGAAACTGAAAGCGACGAATCCGCAATGGGAGAAATAGAAAGTCAGATTAAATCGCTTGAGAACGAGCTTGCGGACTTAGAGCTAAAAAAGATGCTTTCCGATCCTGATGATGTAAGGGACGCTATTATTACTATAAATTCAGGAGCGGGTGGAACTGAATCGCAGGATTGGGCAGAAATGTTGTTAAGGATGTATCTTCGTTATGCAGAAAGAAGCGGCTATTCGACGAGGTTAATTGACCGTCTCGATGGTGATGGTGCTGGGATTAAAAGTGCTACAATTGAAGTTATTGGAGAATACGCGTACGGATTTTTGAAAGCAGAGAACGGGGTGCATCGCCTTGTGAGAATTTCACCTTTCGATGCGAATAAGAAAAGACATACATCATTCGCGGCTGTTTATGTTTCACCAATAATTGATGATACTATAGACATCGTAATCAATCCGAACGATATCAAGATGGATACATTCAGATCAGGCGGAGCCGGTGGGCAAAATGTCAATAAAGTTGAAACTGCCGTTAGGCTTACTCATATTCCGAGCGGTGTAATTGTTTCATGTCAAACTGAAAGAACTCAGGGTAAAAACCGGGATATTGCAATGAAGATGTTGAAATCAAAGTTATATTCAATTGAAAAGGAAAAAGAACTTTCCAAACTCGAATCAATTGAAAAGTCAAAGAAAAAAATTGAGTGGGGGAGCCAGATCCGGAGTTATGTTTTCCATCCATACAATATGGTTAAAGATCACAGGACTAACCACGAAACCAGCGACACACAGGGCGTCATGGACGGCGAAATTGACGAGTTCATAAAATCGTATCTTTTATCGTGAACTACAAATTATTCATAGCAAAGAGATATTTATTTTCAAGGAAAGGTTCAAAATTTACTTCGTTCATCACTTACGTTTCAATTGCAGGTGTAGCATTGGGTGTGGCGGCTCTCATTATTACAATATCCATCATGAGCGGTTTTGAGAAGGAGATAAAAGAGAAAGTCGCAGGTTTAGTTTCGCACATTCAGATTGGATCATTTGGCAAAGAAGGATTACATGACTACGATTACGCAATGAAACGATTGCGGGAGGATATACCTGAGATAACCCGGATGTCTGCATTTGTACAAAAGGAGGCTGTACTAAGGACGCCGGATATGGTTGAAGGAATTTTGATTAAGGGAATCAACCCTGAAACTGATATTTCAACAACGAGGAATAAAATACTGGATGGAGAATTCGATCTTCACTCTACGGATACAAATATCAGTAAAATTTTAATAGGACAGAAGCTTGCCGAAAAACTTGGAATTAAGGTAGGTGATAAAATATTTGTGTTTGGCATTAACGGAATCCCGTCGCCATTGAATCACCCGAAAATCAGACAATTCAGGGTAACCGGTTTATATGAAACAGGTCTTAGGGACTACGATGATGTGATTGTCTATACTGATATTCAATCGGCACAAAAATTATTTGAGTTAGGGCAGAATGTTACGGGCATCGAAGTAAATATTGGAAACATTGAAAGGGCTGATACTGTTGTAAATGTGATGAAAAATATTCTTGGATATCCGTATTACCCGAAATCACTTTTCACTATGTACAGGGGACTTTTTACTTGGGTTGAACTTCAAAAGGCACCGGCACCTGTGATATTGAGTCTGATTATTATTGTCGCAACATTCAACATCATCAGTACTTTGCTAATGATGGTATTAGAGAAAACGCAATCCATCGGAATATTGAAATCACTCGGGGTTAGTAAAACCGGGATAATGTCAATTTTTATTTATAACGGAATGTTAATCGGATTAACAGGAACGCTTATCGGAATTACAATCGGGCTGGGTTTATCTTTCCTTGAAATGGAATTTCATTTCTTTAAGCTTCCCGATTTTTATTACATGAGTTCGGTACCAATATTAATAGACCCGTTGATGATTGTATTAGTTGCAGTAATAAGCATGTCGCTGTGCTTTATAGCAACAGTAATTCCGTCTTATCTTGCTTCAAGAATGGACCCGGTTAAATCTATCAGATTCGCATGACAGAGAATAAGTCTCCGGAAAAGATCGCCATAATGTTCAATGAAATTTCGGGAGTTTATGACAAGGTGAATCATTTAGCAACTTTGAACATTGATAAAAAATGGCGAAGGGGAATTATTGAAATGATTAAGCAGGATGGAATACAAAAAGATAAAATCTTCGATGTAGCTTCCGGTACCGGAGATCAGACTGTTGAACTTCTTCGCTTAGATCCGCAAGAAATTTTATCTTGTGATATTTCCGAAGGTATGCTCGAAATTCAGAGGAGAAAAATTAAATCTGAAAGAGTAAAGATAATAAATGAAGACTTCATGAACATAGAGTTGAAAAATTATTTCGACATTATTACAGTATCATTCGGTTTCAGAAATTTTAAAAATCAGGAGGGGGCGTTTACCAAAATGCATTCGTTGCTCAAACCAGGAGGCTCGTTGTTTGTGCTGGAAATATTCCGCACAGAAGGAATATCTTCGCGTTTGTCTAATCTATATTTCGGGAAAGTTTTATCAAAATTTGGAAATAAAATATCGGCAAGCAATTATGCATATAATTATTTATATAGCTCCGTCAGCGGGTATTACTCACTTGATGAATTTGTAAATATCGGAAAAGGATTGGGTTTTAGACCGGTTAAAGTAAAAAACAATTTTTTAAAAATCGTAAACACTATTTGTTTCAGAAAACATGAAAGATAAACTTCACTATTATAATTGGGATCCTTCAAAGGGAGATTTTGACAGAACAGAAATAGATAAAGAACACTCAAAAGTTCGGGAAAAAATGGTTCGTGATAGAATTTTATTAATTACTTCAATTACTTTAACGATCATTTTTGTCGTTACATTGATCTTTTATTTTGCCGAATAATCGAATTGTTTCAAAATTTGGTAATTCATATATTGCATATTCACAACGAAAATTGTAATGAAGAGAAAATTAATTAAGAATAACACATACAAGTTAACGCAGCAAACTGCGAAGAAGCACGTTCAACCGAAGAAGCGCGATCCCTTTAAAGAGCGCGGTGTGAAAGATTACATTGATTTCAGGGATACAAAACTTTTGACACGCTTCTGTAACGATCAGGGTAAATTGCTTCCGGCAAGAATCACCGGTGCCAGCGCAAAAATGCAAAGGCAGTTAACAACCGCAATTAAAAGGGCTCGTCATCTCGCTTTTATCCCGTTCGTAAGCGAAGGCACTAAATATTAATGAACGTTTTATTGTACTGAACTTAAACTCTGCTGTCATTTCAATTGATAGTGGAGTTTTTTTATTAATAACTCCGAAATGAAAAAGTTAATTGTACTTTCAATATTAATATCCTTCACTATTAATGCAGTTTTTGCACAAACAAATCCCGACCTTGTTATTGGTGAATTCAAGATAACTAAAATAATTGACGGTGATACTTTCAGGTTTGAAGGTCTTGACACTTCAACCCGCTTGCTCGGAATTGACACTGAAGAAACTTTCAAAGATCAGGATGCGCTTCAGAAGACAAATGAAATTGCTAAAATTTGGGAGCAATTTTATGCTACTGAAAGAGGTGACAGTAAATTTCCGGTTAAGACGGATTCTCCAATGGGTTACGCTGCTTGGAAATGGGCTGAAGAATTTTTTAAAGATGTTGAAATTGTCAGACTGGAAAGGGAGAACCTCAAACGCGACAGGGATATGTACGGCAGATACCTTGTTTACGTAATTGCAATTTTTCCTGATGGTTCAGAAGTCAACTACAATATTGAATGTGTTCGACAGGGATACAGCCCATATTTCGATAAATACGGCAGGAGTGAAAGGTTCCATGATGAATTCGTTGCTGCCCAAAATTACGCCCGTGAAAATAAACTTGGTATCTGGGATGCGGAAAAAAATAAAGCCTATCCCGACTACGAAGAAAGATTGGTTTGGTGGAACAAGCGGGCAGACCAACTCCAGAACTACGAAACGTATTACCGTGACAATCTACTCTGCTTTAATTTACTCGAACAAAGCGAATATGAGCGGCTCAAAGGTTATTTAGGTGAAATCGTTACTGTTTTCGGAAGCATTTCAGAAATTAAAAAATCAAAATTTCCCTATTTACTTCGTATTCCTGTTACAAGAAATGAATCGTTTGAATTGGTGATTTTTGAAGAATATCAATCACTCATGGATGAGTTGGATTTTGAGATGCTTGAAAATTACAATATCTACGCGAAGGGTAAATTGACTGAGTATAAAGGGAAACTTCAGATAATTCTTAAAAGCGCAGATCAGGTCTGGATGGATTAATCCGTTCTCTTAATTACGATTGTGGTTATATCGTCGAACTGTGCAGTACCCCTTGAAAAGTTGTTAATCTCTTCAATAAGTTTATCGGTGATTTCCTTTGAACCGGAATTTTTATTTTCCTTAATCACGTTTAGAATACTTTCTTCAGAGAATTCATCATCGTTTACATTTTTAGCTTCAGAAACTCCATCAGTGAACAAAACAATAATATCGTTAACTCCGATATTTATTTCCCCGCTTTCATAGGGAATCATATCTTTCATCACACCAATCATTAATCCTCCCTCTTTAAGTTCAGAAATGTTGTCACCTGATATATGAAACGGCGGATTGTGACCTGCGTTAATATATTTGAAAGTATGCTTTTCCTTGTTAAGGATACCCCAGAAAAACGTGATGAATTTATCAGAAGCAGTGTTATCGTAAATGATTGAATTTAATTTTGCGGTAACTTCTGTCAGCTCAAGATTTGAATCAGAATAAATGCTAAGGAATGAATGAACTGCGGATTGAATATTAGCCATCAGCAGGGAAGCGGGCATCCCTTTTCCAGAGACATCCGCGATTATAAAAGCGCATTCGGATTCATTGAGTTTAATGACATCGTAGTAATCGCCACCAACAAACCTCGCGGGAATGTTGAGTGCGTGCAGGTCGTAGCCACTCATTTCCGGAAGAACGTCAGGCAATAAACCTAATTGAATTTCACGTGCTATATTTAATTCTTTTTCGATTTTTTGTTTCTCCAGATATTGTTTTACCAATACCGAATTGTCTATCGAAATTGCGGATAAATTCAGAACTGATTCCAGAAAATTCAAATCCTCATTGGTGAAATCAAGCTTGTTCAGCTTCTCACTAAGGAAAACGATATTTGATAACTTTCCATGATTGAATATGGGTACGAGAAGGATTATTTCTTTTGATGAAAGTTTCTCTTGCAGTTTTTCAAGTTTAACTTCATCGGTTTTATAGTTATGTTTTATCTCTGATAGAAACCGGATTTCGTCATCTGTCAGGTCTATTTTAGATTCAGAAAGAAACTCAATTTTATCAGATGAAAAATTCAGAATGAAGAAATCCTTTACGGCAAACGAACCTCTCAAGGTATAACCGAGCAATCTCACAATTTTCGAAGATTCAAGTAAAACAGAATTGTATTCTTTCGATAACTCGAACAGTGAATTCAGCTGTCTGATTTTAGTTGAAAGATTGGAGTTCAAGTTAGTTATTTCGTTGAAACGAATGCTATTTTCGATTGCAGAAGCTGATATACTCAGGAGTGACTCAATGAAAATCACATCCCTTTTAGAAAGCGAGTTATCCGAATTTACAAATTTATCTCCGAGACATAACACACCTAACAACCTGCGGTCGAAGTAAATTTTAAAAAAGAAATTTATTTTATTCTTGATGAAAATGTCCGGAGCATTATCAAAATCACTCAACGTAAAATTTGCATCGACAGGAAATCGGTTTGGTATTGTATCACCATCTGAGCCGTCTTTAATCCCTTTGGCAATCTCAAGTCTGAGTACATCTGCTTTTTCGTTTTTCAGGAATATCAATCCTTTAGTAATCATCATTTTTCCCATAATCGTAAAGAGAATATTACCGAGAATAAACCTGAGGTCGTAACTGCTATTTACCAGTCGTGAAAACTCAATAAGCGAATCGAGTTCGACAAGTTTTTCACTGTGGGAAGTTTCCATCAGGAAATTGATTTTATGAGGGTGAGTGAGTTTTCGTCTGGGATTTTATAATCGTATTCAATTCTATTCATAAACTTTTTCATCATCGGGATTCCGAGTCCACCAACTCTGAACGACTTGAAATATTCATCCATGTCAGGATTTTGTATATTGTTCGGGTCGAAACTTTTCCCGTTATATTTAATCTGAATTTTAAAATCGTCGCCGATTAGTTTAGTACAGATCTGAATGGTATTTTCTTCATTAAAGGAGTGAGAATATTTCATAATATTGGTGCAGGCTTCATCCACCGCTAATATGATTTGATTTATCACATTTTCATCAAACCCAAGTTTCAATGCTTGCTCTTCAATAAATTTCCTGATGAGCACAAGATTTTTCGTTGAACTGTGAACTATTATTTTTTCATCTTTGCTCAATTTTCACTCTCATTAAATTTCTTTAAAGCAGTATCCTGATCTTTATAGATTTCAAAAAGTACCGGAAATCCTAGCATGTCGAAAATATTGTAAATTTTCTCCGACATTTCAGATAGTTTAATATCTCCCTTATTGCTTCTCATATCTTCAATAAATGCCATGAAAACTCCCAAGCCAGCGCTACTGATATAAGTAAGTCTGGAAAAGTTTACTATAACTTTAAAGTTTGATTCTTTTTTCAGTTCCTCAAAAGCTTTTTCAAGTTCCACAGAAGTATGCGCATCGAGAAACCCGTCGAGATTTAAAATTGAAACTCCGTCTATCTCTTCACGGATAATCTTGAATTCATCCATATTTTAAATTTTATTACAAAATCTCAAATTTTAAAACTAAAATAAATACATTAGTGTCGAAATTTTAACCAAACAACATGAAAGGTTAATTTCATAGTATATTTTTCGCATATAAGTTATATTTGTTTCAAATTATGATTGAACCAAGCGACGATGAAAAGTTGGTTTTGGGGATTTTATCCGGAACCTCCGCAGACGCTGTAGATATTGCGCTTATAAAGATAAAAGGCGGGGAAAAGTTACAACTCAATGTTGAAAAATTTGACTCATACCCGATAAATAAAGAACTGAAAGACTATTTGCTCCTTTGTTCTTCAAAAGATAAAATACAAACTGATTTAATCTGTAAATTGAATTTCGCTGTCGGTAATTTATTTAGTGACTGTATCTTGAGTTTTTTACATAATTACAACATTGACGCATCTGATATATATTGTATCGGATCACACGGTCAGACTATACACCACATCCCAACTATAGAAAATTTCCTAAATTATAACGGAAGATCAACCTTACAAATAGGAGAGCCTTGTCTGATTGCAAAGAAGACGGGAATTGATACAGTAGCAGATTTCAGAACTGCGGATATTGCAATTGGCGGACATGGTGCGCCACTCGTTCCGTATCTCGATTATATACTATTCAAATCTGAAAATCCAAGAGTTTTGCTTAATATCGGTGGAATAGCAAATCTAACATACCTTAAAAAAGATTGCGAAGTAGAAGATGTTATTGCCTTCGATTGTGGACCGGGAAATATGATAATTGATTCTGTTTCCGAAGCACTTTTCAATCTTGAATTCGATCAAAACGGCGAAATCGCTTCCAAAGGTAAAGTGTCAGAAATTTTATTTGAATACATAAAATCATTAGATGATTTCATTAATCAACCGCCGCCGAAATCTACCGGTAGGGAGTTGTATGGTAAAGAGTTTGTTGAACAGATTTTAAATTTTTCGTACGATAATAATATTACTCCCGTTGATATAATTGCAACTGTATCTGAATACACTGTTTACGGGATTACGAATGGTGTAAGTTACGTTTTGAAAGATACAAATGAATTTGAGTTTCTAATAAGTGGTGGCGGAGCTAACAATAATTATTTAATTGACAGGTTAGGTAAGGAATTTTCTGATGCAAAATTTGTATGTGATTTCCCCGGAAATGTTACCGCTGAAAATAAAGAAGCGGTTCTATTCGGGCTTTTGGCATATCAGACTTTAAAAGGTGTAAAAAACAATATTCCATCGGCGACCGGGGCAATAAAAAAAACAATCTTAGGTAAAATTTGTCCGGCAAATTAGAAAATAAAATTGCTATCGTAACCGGCGGAACGGGAGCACTGGGGAGGCATATAGTAAACAAATTTGTTGATGAAGGCGCTAAAGTTTACGTCCCTTCCACTTCTCTGGAAAGTTTTAATGATGTATTCGATAATTCACAAAATTATGATGGAGGCGAATTTAAAGTTAAAAAAATCTTTTCATTCGTCTGCGATGCAACTAACGAGAATTCAGTAAAGGATTTCGTTGAATCAGTTTCTGTCCAGGAGCAAGACAGAATTGATTTTCTTATAAACACTGTCGGCGGAATACATGGGAATATCAGTATTGATTCATTGAGTACGGATGACTTCAATAAATTTATGTCTTTGAACTTTTTCAGTACATTCTTTTTCTCACGCGAAGTATTGAAAATTATGCAAAAGAATAATTACGGTCGGATAGTCTCAATCGGAGCAATTGCAGCCTTGCAAACAACAGTTGGAAAATTTGCCTATTCAGTTTCCAAACAAGCGGTGATTAATCTGATGAATACGATTTCCAGTGAAAATAAAGATTTGAATATCCGCGCAAATACAATCGTTCCGGGTATAATAGATACTCCTGCAAACAGACAATGGGGTTCAGAAGATGAGGTTAAAAAATGGGTTAAACCAACCGATATTGCAAATATAATCGTAGATTTTCTGAAACCGGATCACGATTCTGTTAGGGAAAGTATTATTAAAGTTTATGGTTCATTTTAAAATTAAAATTGAAAGATGAAAATTGTTGTTACAGGTGGAGCCGGATTTCTCGGTTACCACATAGCACAGAGAATTCATGAAATTGCTGATTACAGGGACACAGTATTTTTTGATATAGCGCCATTTGAAGAAGGGGAGTATAATAAAGAAATTATTTGTAAATATGGAGATGTAAGAGATGCAAAGCAAATGGATGAAATGATGAAAAATGTTGATGTAGTTATTCATTGTGCAGCTGCACTTCCATTGTGGAAAAAGAAAGATATTTTTGAAACTAATGTTGACGGTACGAGGAACGTTCTTGAGGCAGCATTTAAAAATAGAGTTGATCGCGTAATTCACATTTCTTCAACTGCGGTTTACGGTGTCCCGGATATTCACCCGCTGTACGAACATCACGAGATGATTGGAGTTGGTCCTTATGGTGAGAGTAAAGTATTGGCCGAAGGTGTATGTGAGGAATACAGAAAGAAAGGTTTAAATATTTGTGTACTGAGACCAAAGAGTTTTATAGGTACAGCGAGGCTCGGTGTATTTCAAATCTTATACGATTGGGTAGAATCCGGTGTAAAAATTCCTATAATCGGAAACGGAAAAAACAGATATCAGTTGTTGGAGGTTGAAGATCTGGTTGATGCGATTTACCTTGCAGCAAAACTACCACAAAAAGAAATTAACGATACGTTCAATGTCGGCGCAAAGGAATTTAAAACCGTAGAAGAGGATGTCGGAGCAATGTGCGAATATGCCGGCACCGGATCAAGAATAATGAGAACTCCGGCTGGATTAGTAAAACCCGCCCTCAGATTTTTTGAACTCTTAGGCGTATCACCTTTATACAAATGGATTTACGGAACTGCTGATACTGATTCATTTGTATCAATTGAAAAATCTGAATCCCGGTTAGGCTGGCAACCGAAATATTCCAATGCTGAAGCCTTAATTAGATCATATCAATGGTACATTGATAATAAACATACAATTCAACAAGGTACCGGAGTAACACACCGTATCGCCTGGAAACAGGGGGTACTCGGATTATTTAAAAAGTCTCTATAATTAATACAACATTCAAATGCGTCAAAAATTTATTTTAGACATAAACCCCTCCACAGGTGAACTAATTGAAAAAATCAAATGCTCCTCCAGCGGAGAAATTGCTTCTGCAATTAAACTTGCACGAAAAGCCCTTAAAACTTGGTCAGATACACCGATAAAGTCAAAGATAGCAGCGATGAAGCGAATCGCAAAAGATTTGATGAAAGAGAAAGAAGAGTTGGGGAAACTGATTACGGACGAAATGGGTAAGATTTATAAATCAGCTGTCGGTGAAGTTGTGGGTACTGCAAATGCTATTCTGGAGAACATAAAATTAGCCGAGAAAGCTTTCCAGATGGAAAAGTATCAGGAGGGTAATCTGGTAACGGAGTTATATCGCGTTCCAATAGGTGTTGTTGCGGTGATAACACCTTGGAATTTCCCTGTAGGAATGCCGGAATCCCTGCTTACACCCGCAATATTAGCCGGTAATTCCGTTGTTTTCAAACCATCGGAATTAACCCCTTTGACAGGGAAAATGCTGTACACTATTTACAATCGCCATTTGCCTAAAGGAGTAATCAACCTTCTTCTTGGTGCAGGGGAAGTAGGTGAAGAATTAGTCAATTCAGAGATTGATATGGTTGGATTTGTAGGTTCTCAGGCAGTAGGTAAAAAAATCATGGAAGCATCTTCAAAGCGACTGAACAGATTAGTGTTAGAACTTGGTGGAAAAGACCCGATGATTATTCTGAAAGATGCAGACTTAACAGCAGCGGCAAAATACGCTGTAGTAGGTTCACTGAGAAATTCCGGTCAGGTATGTGTTTCGGTCGAAAGAATATTTGTAGAAGAGAAGATCGCAGATAAATTTGAAAAGCTCGTAATTGAAAATGTGAAAAAGTTTAAGGTTGGGGATGGTTATGGAGATAACGATATGGGACCAATGGTCAGTGAAGAGCAGCGCTCTCATGTAGTGAGACAGATAGAAGAAGCGCAGAGAAAAGGCGCGCAAATAATCTACAGCGGTAACAGACTCAATGGTAAAGGGTTCTGGCTCGAGCCGACGGTCATTACAAATCTTGCTGACAAACACAATATAATGAACGTTGAAACATTCGGACCTGTAATTTGTATCCAAAAGGTTAAAACTCCGGAAGAGGCTATTGAAAAAGCAAATAATTTAAATTTTGGTCTTGGTGCAACAATATGGTCAAAGAATAAAAATAAAGTGAAGAAATACGCAATGAAAATAGAATCAGGCATGATTGGAGTAAATCAGGGGATTGGCGGTGTGAGCGGCACACCTTGGGTTGGGATAAAACAAAGTGGTTTCGGATATCTTGGTAGTATTGAGGGTATGAGACAATTTACAGTACCTAAAAAAATATCTTTTAGAAAATAGTATCCTTTCGAATAAATTAAAAAGTCGGGTTAAAAACCCGGCTTTTTTTATTTCGATAAAATGTAAATTGATTATATTATTGGCTATTCACAGATGTGAATTATTACAATAATGATTATCTTAGATTTGTGCAGTTTCTATTACAGTGGATTCATTAACTGCAACTGAAGTATTTTCAGAGTTGTGTTTTGCATTGCAGGATTTCATTTTTTTGATGTTAAGGAAGTGAGATACACCAATAAAAATCGCACCGAGCGGTACTATGAAAAAATGAATAACCCCATGGTCCGTCATGCTTTCTGAATGATCGTGACCACCAAAAATAAAATGTCCCGCAATTATAATACAAAAACCACCAATAAAAATTATGATTGGGATAGGGTTATGATGATGCTTCAAATATCCATCTCTGAATGTGTACAAACCAATTATTATGCTAATGCCAATCACTCCTATTTCAAAATAAACGGAAGTAGCGAATTCAAACAATCCGAGCGGTAGCAAGCTTAGAAGAATAGGCATAATTGCACAATGAATTGCACAAATAGTTGATGCCGAGAATCCAATCATATCGAGTCGGAATAATTTTTTGTGTGAACTCATTTTCATTTATGCAAATCATTAGCAAAATAATTTTCACGAATATCATTCGCAATTCATTTGCAAGTATAATCTTTATAACTGTATTGCTTATTTTGTATTTTTGTAAATGGAAATTATTTTAGCGGCAGGTGGAATAATTTTATTCGGGTTATTTGATTACTTTGGGTTTCATATCTCCATTAAAAAAGGTTGGGCTGATTTCGGGATGTTAAACCGTTACCGTGTAGCCCAGTTTTTTGTTCAGGTTTTTATTTCATTATGTATCTATTTTATAAGCGGGTGGTTCGCTGCAATTGCATTTAACATTTTATGGTGGACTTGGTGGGCTGATTTAGTATTTTATTTCTTCTACGACACACTCCGAATTTACGGTTATCCTCGAAAACCGGGTGGTTTTAAAGAGCAGGTAGTCGGAAATAAAGTTACATGGGCATTCTGGACGCCACTCGGGCTTTTAAAGTTTGGCGGTAAACACAAAGTTCTTACTTTCCGGGAGTTGATTATGCAATCTATTGTTGGATTAATTTTAGTTATTATTTTTTATTTTGTACTCAGGTAAAGTTCAATTATGGAATACATATTAAGCATTGTAAGCGGAATATCTTTAGCAGCTGCCTGCGGATTCAGGGTATTTGTACCGCTATTGATTTTAAGTATAGCTTCTATGTCAGGATTATCTGAGTTGACTACTGACGAGCAATGGATTGCATCTACACCTGCATTAATTACCTTTGCAGTTGCAACAATTTTTGAGATTATCGCATATTACGTTCCATGGCTTGACAACATATTCGATACAATTGCAACTCCGCTCGCTGCAGTGGCAGGTGTGCTAACGATGAGCACGTTACTTACAGATGTCAATCCGATACTCGGTTGGACGCTTGCAGTAATTACCGGTGGCGGCGCGGCTATTTCGGTGCAGTTACTTACCGTAAAGGGTAGAGCTATTTCTTCCGGGATTACTGCCGGTTTCGGTAATTTCATATTATCAACGGGTGAGCTTGTATTATCGGTCTTCGTCTCTGTGATTGCCATTATATTACCGGTGATTGCTTTGCTTATTGTATTGATAGTGATATTTTTTATTGTGAGACGAATTTATTCTTCCCGAAATAAAGTTACGAGTGTCGTTTAAATAATTCTGGTGAAACAGATTCAGTTTTGCAATTTTTGATTAGAAATATACTCCATTATTAAATTAAGTTTTCCTGCAAAATCCCGTTAGGTGCATTTTCACAGGAGGAGTTATTTTTCTTCTCCAGAATTAACCTCGAGAATTTCGTCTTTAATTTTATAGAGATAATTTAATGCTGCCTCGTAATCATTTGGTATTAGTCCATCGAGAATAGCCTCTTCAATAGCTTTTTTAAGTACGCCAACTTCCCGCGAAGGTTTAATATTACAAACTTCCATTATCTTCTCTCCACGTACGGGTGAATGAAAATTCCTCAATTTATCTTTTGCCTGAACTTCAACAACTTTTTTCTCAACTATTTCATAATTGTTCATAAATCGTTTCACCTTTTCAGGATTTTTAGAAGTTATATCAGCCCGGCACAGCAATAACAGATCTTCTAGGTCTTCACCTGCATCCGCAGCAAGTCTGCGAATAGCTGAATCAGTAACATCATCATTGGCAAGCGGAATCGGCCGAAGGTGCATTCTTACAAGTTTTTCTACATACGGTAACTTATCCAAAGGTAACTTTAATCGTTTGAAAATATTCTTGAGCATCCTTGCGCCTAATTCTTCATGTCCGTGAAATGTCCACCCGACTCCCTCAACAAATCTTTTCGTCTGTGGTTTTGCAATATCGTGAACAAGAGCTGCGAAACGAAGCCAGAGGTTATCGGTCTTTTCACTTATGTTATCAACAACTTTCAATGTGTGGTAAAAGACATCCTTGTGATGGTAATCCTTTCGTTGTTCAACACCTGCTAACTCAGCGATCTCAGGAAAGATTACATCCATTACTCCCGACTTGAATAGCAATTCGAGACCGTACGATGGTTTGGCGCTTCCGAGTATCATTAGAAATTCTTTTGTGATTCTCTCCTGGGATACAATATTATCGCGCAACCTGTTATGCATTTTAATTATTCCCTCGAAAGTATGTTTTTCTATTACGAACTGAAACGTAGCAGCAAACCTTATTGCTCTTAATATTCTTAAAGGGTCGTCATCGAAGGTTTTAATCGGATCGAGTGGTGTCCTTATTATCTTATTTTTAATATCATCAACTCCGTTAAACAGGTCAATGATTTCACCGAAAGTTTCTTTGTTTAAAGATATAGCAATAGCATTAATAGTAAAATCTCTGCGTGCGATGTCATCGCTCAGGCTCGCAGGATGAACTTTAGGCTTTCTGGAATGTCTGTCGTAGCTCTCTTTTCTTGAGGAAGAGAATTCAATAATTGTTCTGTCAACTTTTAAAAGTGCTGTATTAAATTTTTTATATACAGCGGATAATTTTGTATTCATTCGTTGGGCAACAATTTCAGCAAACTTTATACCGTCACCAATTATCATTATATCAATATCCATTGAGTTACGACCGCTAATCAAATCCCTCACGTATCCACCTATCAGATATGCGTTCGCGTTTACACTGTCAGCAATCTTACCTATTTCCACGATTATTTTGTTTTCATCAATCAATTTTCTCATGAAATTTGCCTCATTTCCAACTTGAATGATTTTTGCTCTGTATCAAATTCCAAAATGAAATATCTGTTTGCCTTGCTGCGGGTAAATGGTCTCAGACAACCTGATGAATTTATGAAAATCATTTCTTTTAATAAGTACGTTTCGGTAATATGGTTGTGACCATGTAGCACAACATCAACTTTTAATTTCCTAAAAGTATCAACTATAACCTTTTTATTGTGTAACTTCATTTTAGACTGTTCAGATTTGAGCCAAAGGGCGTGATCTTTATCATTTTTCATTGAACCGGGTTTATTGAAATAGTGGTGTAACAAAACTATTTTAAATTTTCCCGAAACGTCAAATTCATCAAACAGTTTAAGCAAGTTTTTCAGTTGAAGGTCGTTAATTTTTCCGTTCGTGCCGACAGGGTTATGAACTTCTGAATATGGTGCTACTGAATTTAAACCTATGATGATGATATCGTCATTTAATATCTTCACATATGGAAATATTTCCGTATCTCTTATTGTATTTCTGAATGATTCATTGAAAAAGTTAAAGAAATCAAACTCTTTCTTTTGATAATCGAGATCACGGCAATGGGCGGGAAATTCATATACCGGTATATCTCTTGACACACCCCCGAATATGTCGTGGTTACCCGGAACAACAGAAAGTTTATCTCCATCGAGGTAACCGAATTTTTCAATTATGCTTCGAACCGTTTCAAACTCCCTCCGGTTTGCATTTTCAACGATATCACCGGTGATTGAAATATGATTGCACTCGTTTTGTGAAATATCTTCAAAAAGTCTCGATAACAAAATTGAATTAATATTGTCTTCAAATTTTATATGAACGTCCGAAATGTGAGCGATTTTAAATTTCATTTTCAGGTTATTTTTGTGTTGCCGGTAGTAATAGAGGACAGAACTTGATCTGCAACTTTAAGCGCTGTTACTCCATCTTTTAATGAAACTAAAGGCTCCGTATCCATAAAAATAGAATCTAAGAATGAATTCAGTTCCTCTTTCATAGGATTAACAGATTCCATAGCAATTCTTTCATATATAATTTTTTTATTTTCATCCAATGGAATTTCAATAAAACCTTCGTCAGTTTCATCATTACTTTTGAGCGAGAAAATTTCAGTTGAGTTATCAACAAAGTCAATTGATATATAAGCATTTTTCTGAAAGATTCTCATTTTCCTCATCTTTGATTGTGATATTCGAGAAGCAGTTACATTTGCAACGCAACCATTTTCAAATTTCAAACGTGCATTTACAATGTCAATTTTATCCGTTATAATAGAAGCGCCATTTGCGTCTATTGAAGCAACAGGGGATTTAACGAGATTAAGTATAAGATCAATATCGTGAATCATTAAATCCGCAATCACTGAAACGTCTGTTCCGCGCGGGTTAAATTGAGATAACCTGTGTGACTCAATGAATAGCGGAGTAATATTATACTGTGAGATACCGAGTATCGCGGGATTGAAGCGCTCAATATGTCCGACCTGTACTTTTACATTTGATTTCTTCTGAATTTCCAGAAGTTCTTCCGCAGTCGAGATACTATGCGTCACAGGTTTTTCAATAAGGACATGTTTCCCTGATGTAATAAATAATTTTGCTATATCGAAATGGGAAGTTGTTGTTGAGGCGATAATTGCGGTATCTGAATTACTCACAGCTTCTTCCACCGAAATGAACTTTCTGACGGAAATACCCGATAATTTCTCATTGTCTATATCATACACTCCTGATATAGAAAAATCTTTTCGCTCATTTGAAAGTTCACTCAGTATTTTTAGATGAATCTTTCCGAGATGACCTAAACCAATAATAGAAATTTTCATATCACAGAGATTGAGGTTCAGAATGAATGATTACGTTTGACAAATGCGGATAAACAGCTTTTACATCAAGATATATTCTACTTTCAAGCATTGTAACCAATTCGTGTACCTGTTCAAACGAGAGATCATTAATAAAAGTACAATTTAACGAAACCCTGATTTTTCCTCCTGCAGATACAATTTTAAAATCGTCTGAGCTTTTGACACTTTTATATTCCTTTAATATCTGCTTTGCCATCACTATAAGATCAGAAGATTTAAGTGTAATGTCAACAGTTTCAAATACCACATCCCCTGGTTCATCAATATGTACCTTAACGTTATTAATTATCCCGATTTGATTTTTAATTTTTGATTCAATTTTATCTACGATTTCGTGGGCATGATGAAGGTTGTTTGTATCGTCAATCTCTATATGGAGTTCCGTAAATATTTCCTTTCCGATTTTATGTGAAAATATATCATGACAATTAAATCCCTCATTGTTAACAATTATTCTGATTTTATCATTTATTGTTTCGTTTTGAGTTTCAACCGGTTCGGAATGAATAATAATATCCGCATGTGGAATAATTTCTCTGATCTTATTTTCTACTTCCTCAGTTATATCATGAACTTTAGAAAATGGTATCAACCGGCTTATGAAGATTGTCATATCAATAAATATCACATTTCCGGTAGATCTTATTCTCAAAGATTTAATGTCTTCAACGTTTTTGAGAGATTTTGTAACACTGATAATTTTCTGCCTGAGTCCCGATGGTACTCTGTCCATCAAGGCATCAAGCGATCGTTTAAATAATTTTGCACCTACAAAAATAATTACTCCGCAAACTAAAATTGCTCCGATAGAATCAGCATAAATACTTATGTCAAGGTACGTCAATGTCATAGCAATCAGGACAATAACCGAACTCAGAATATCTGATGAAAAATGTAAAGCATCTGCCTCGAGAGACTTTGACCGAGTTTGGGCTGCAATTTTCCTCAGAGCTTTTGTCCGGTTAATATCAATCCCGATAGAAATTAAAATTACTCCAAAAGTCCAGTATGATATAACTACTTCAGGTTGTGTAACAGAAGTAAATCTTTGAACAACTTCAAATAATATATAAGCACAAAGGAAGAATAATATCAACACCTGAATTATAGCTACGAAATTTTCAATTTTATCGTGACCGTAATTGTGATCTTCGTCCGGTGGTTTTGCAGATAATTTTACCGAAAGTATTGTCAATGTGCATGCAACTATATCAATTCCCGAATGGAACATTTCCGACAGAACGGACAAGCTGCCGCTGAAATATGCTGCTATATATTTGATAAATGTTATAAAAAGTGCTGCATACAGGGAATTTCTGGCAACACGTATCTTGAGCAATGCAAAATTCTCTGAAGCGGATTTATTCATTTAAGATTGAAACTTTTAAAAGCTTTTTATCAACCCTGCTTGCTATAAATACACCCAGTATAGTAACTATTGAACCGATGAGAAAAAAATATGATAAATCTTCCTTCAATAAAATGTAAGAAAATATAATTGTAATGATAGGAGATGAATTTGTAAGTGTTGTGAGTGTGCTTGTGGGTACAATTTTTGTAGAATAGGAGTAAATGAAATAACCTCCGAAGGCTACAAGTACAGATAAATAAAAGAACCCAATGAATCCGTAAATGTCAAGTTTAGCCAGTGTAAAATTTTTGTAATCAAAGATAAAGACCGGAATATAAAAAATCATTCCGATAATAAATGCAATAGTTGAAGTTTTTAAAGTACCATACTTAGCAATTGGATTTTTTGAGAGTGCAAGGTAAAATGACCACGATAAAACCGCAAAGAACAAAAAAGCATCACCCGTCAAGGTTGATAAACCTGCACTATTTGCCCGCATTAAACCTTCCCAGAATATCAAAACAATTCCAGTGATTGATAACGCAATTGAGATCATTTTTGTTTTATAAAACGTTTCATCATTTCGGAATATGGCAATTATGTATATGAACAGCGGAGTGCATGCATACATTACACCACTGAATGAAGCAGTGGATAGTTTAATACCTTCAAGGAAAAAGAATTGATTAACTGGAATTACGAGAGCACCAAGAAATAAAAACTTCGGGAGATCTTTTTTGTCTATCTTAAAATTTAAATTTCTGATGAGAAACACAACAATTAATATAACCGTAGCTAAACCAAATCTGAAAAATGCGAGAGATAGAGGTGAAACTTGTTCAACTACGTATTTTGCCGCGACCGGTGTTAATGCAGCCGAAATGGTGAGGTAAACAATAATGAATATTTTTTTCAATAACCCGGAATAAAATGTAAAAGCGGAGATATCCGTCCTCCGCTTTTAAGATTAATAATAGTTGTATGCTAAGAATTAACTTTTCTTTTTAGCGAGAGCTTTAGATGCCTTCAATTTCGCTTTAAGTTTTATTTTTGTTTTCCTGTGTTTTTTAAGAGCTGTTTTTTTGGGTTTGTTCATAAAGTATAATTTGAATTTTATGCAACGGTAATTTCTTTTTCAATATAAACATCCTGTATAGCATTGAGAAGTTTTACACCTTCATCCATTGGTTTTTGGAATGCTTTCCTCCCTGAGATTAATCCCATTCCCCCTGCGCGTTTATTAATCACTGCAGTTCGCACAGCTTCGGCGAAATCGGAATCAACTTTTCCGGTTGAAGCGCCTCCGGAGTTTATTAAACCTGATCTACCCATATAACAATTTGCAACCTGATATCTTGTTAAATCTATCGGATTATCAGAAGTCAACTTGTCGTAAACGTCTTTGTGGGTCTTTCCAAACTTAAGGGCATTATATCCTCCGTTATTTTCCGGTAGCTTTTGTTTGATGATATCAGCTTCAATAGTAACACCGAGATGATTTGCTTGTCCGGTTAAATCAGCAGAAACGTGATAATCTTTATCTCCCTGCTTGAATTCTGAATTTCTCAGGTAACACCAAAGAATTGTAACTAGCCCCAGATCGTGAGCGTAACTGAAAGCTTCAGAGACTTCCTGAATTTGTCTTGTTGCTTCGTCAGAGCCGAAGTAAATAGTTGCACCTACAGCAACCGCTCCCATATCGAATGCCTGATCTACATTTGCAAACATAATCTGATCAAATTTATTTGGGTAGGTGAGTAATTCATTGTGATTAATTTTTACTATAAAAGGAATCTTATGGGCATACTTACGAGAAACAGCGCCTAATACGCCAAGTGTTGAAGCAACAGCATTACAACCACCTTCAATTGCAAGTTTGACGATATTTTCCGGATCAAAATAAATCGGGTTTGGAGCAAATGAAGCCCCGGCCGAGTGTTCGATCCCTTGATCAACCGGAAGGATTGAAACGTAACCAGTTCCACCAAGCCTGCCTGTATTGTGAATTAGTTGCATATTCCGCAAAACATTCGGGGATCGGTCAGAAATGCTCCAGACTCTGTCAACAAAATCCGGACCGGGTAAATGCAGAAGCTCTTTTGAGATTGTCTTTGACTCATGTTTCAACAGTGAATCCGCCTCGCTCCCGAGAAGTTCTCTGATTTTTTCTATCATGATTATTTTTTAATTAATGAATTTATTTTTTCTGATAAATGTAATCGTACCGGAATCCGTTTAATCCCTGAAAGTACAACATACGCATTACCGGGCTTCAAATCAACGCTTCTGATAAATCCAAGAGCTTTATTGTAACCGGAAACTGAAGTGGATATGAATCCGCAGTCATGCTCCTCCGAACGCGTAATTGAAATAATTCTGTCTCCTCTTTCCACCGGTAAATCTGTTTCAATCCGGACTAATTGTTTTGGTATTTTCCTCTGTGCATCAAGTCGGGATATAACTTCCTGACCAATGTAGCAACCCTTCGAATACGATATGAAGGAGGACAATCCAATTTCAACAGGATTGATTTCATCATTTAATTCACCTGGAAATGAAGGAATAAAATTTTCAATTTTTATTTTTGCAAACTCAACGTCGTCAAGCCTGCAGGCATCTTTCAAGGCTTCTTCATAAATACTTAGTTCATCTTCGGTTGTAATAATATTTAAAAATTTCAAACCAAAATCATCAGCAAATGCGCAAGTATTCTTAGAAATATTTGAAACCGAATTACCGTTCAAAATCGGAGTCTTGAATATTAGTTCTGACGCTTCGATCGGTTTGTCAGAAATAATCGAAACTTTAAAAATATCTTTTTTAAGGTCATCTATAACCACATCCTCAGTTATAATATACTTCTCGAGATGATTTTTAAAATATTCCGTTTGATCTTTAGGCAGAATTATGAAGGATTTGTTTTCAAAATTGATTATTGTGACAAAAGCTATTATTCGGCCTTTGTCAGACGTAAAGCTTGTTTTCAAATATGAACCGGCAGTTATTTTACTGAGATCATTAGTTGACATCCGGTTAAAGAAATCAATTCTGTCTTTACCTGTCGTAATTAATATTCCCGGTCTATGGATATAATACTTGAGCTGATTCGTCATTATCAAATCAGGATTATGTTTAACGCTATTAAACCTATTATTGCAAACACGAGCAGGAAGATAAAAATTATTTCAAAGTTCGAGAGATATTTATCGGTTAGGTTAATATAAAATATTTTTTAATCATTAATATATTAAGATGTAATTTGAAATTAAATGTAATAAATTGTAGTCTTATAACAAATTTCGTATTACGCAATATGACTTTTAATATCCCGTTGCAAAAGTTAAATTGCATACTTGTATAATCAATTAATTCATGGCAAAGAACATAAAAAAAACATCAACAGACGACAAGGTTTTATTCTATTACTACAAAGCAGTTGAGTATTTTCAAAACAATTCAAAAACTGTTTACATTGCATTAACCGTAATTGTCTTAATCGCAGCGGGGATATTTTTCTACATTAACAATAAAAAGGCTGCTGAAGAAGAGGCGAATATGGAACTAGTAAAAGTTCAGAGACTTTACGATCAACAAAAATATGATCAAGCAATTAATGGTGATTCTGCCGGAACTACAAGAGGTTTACTTTACATTGTAAATGAATACGGGTCAACAGAATCCGGTAATACCGCGAAGCTTTTATTAGGGAACAGTTATTTTGCCTTATTGGATTTTGATAATGCGTTAAAATATTACGATTCATACTCCGGAAGCAATTTAATTTATAAAGCAACTTCTCTTGCGGGAGTTGCTGCGGTTTACGAGGCAAAATTACAGTATCTTGAGGCAGCGCAACAGTTTGAAAAGGCTGCCGGGATCAATCCCGACATTGCGTTAAATGACCAATTCCTCTACTACGCTGCCAGAAATTATTCAAAAGTTAACGATAAAGATGGTTACATGAAAGTTTTAGAAAAGTTAAGGAAAGATTATCCGAAATCCACTTACATTGCTTTAACGGAAAAATTCGAAGGGCTCTTTTTATGAACCTGAAGGATAAGATTAATGATGAGTTGAAAAAAGCAATGCTTGCAAAAGATCAGACCAGACTTGATACCTTAAGGTCAATAAGGTCAGAAATACTTATGATGGATAAATCCGGTTTAGGGCGGGAGATGAATGAAGAAGAGGAATTGCAGTTGCTTAACAAACAGGCAAAAATGAGGCGCGACTCAATTGAACAGTTCAAAGCCGGCGGTCGGGAAGAGTTAGCTGCCAACGAGGCGGCGCAATTAAAAGTTATCGAAGAGTTTCTACCAAAACAATTGTCGCGAGAAGAAGCAGAAAAAGTTATATCCGCAATTGTGGATGGTTTTGAAACACCAGTAATGGCGGACTTCGGTAAAATTATGGGAGCTGTAATGAAGGAACTCAAAGGTAAAGTTGACGGGAAGTTGGTTCAGGAATTGGTTAAATCAAAACTTGGCGGATAATTCTGCCCTTTTTTTCATTCTAACCGCTCCCTCAATATATCTGAATGAATCAGATTGATGTCTTCATAATAATTGTTGCCGGAATCCCTACTATTTTCGGTTTAACCAGCGGCTTACTTAAAAACTTGCTTGCATTTACCGGAATTGCGACCGGTCTGTATGTTGCTATAAAATTTAATTCCCAAATTCTCTCCTATCTATCGCAATTCTCCTGGTACAGTACTGTGATGAACCTTGTTTCATTTTTTACGGTTGTTTTGATATTTTATTTTGCGGGTATTCTCATTGCAAGGAAAATTTCAGGCATAAATTTCATAACAAAAACTATTGATAGAATTGCCGGTACGATATTCGGATTATTGCAGGGGCTTCTCATTGCGAGCATGATATTGCTTTTTATCAACACATTGGACTTTATACCGCATGAAATAAAACGAAATTCATTGCTGTACGATGATGTAATAGAATTTGCACCTGATGCTTTTAATGTTATTTCAGAATTATTCCCGGTCACTAAATCATATATAAATGAAATAGAATTTCTCAACGATTCCATACCATGAACATCAAAGAGTTAAAGGAAAAACTTGAGTTCCACAAAATAACGAACCGTATCTCACAATATTTTTCATCTGATCTTCCATCAGTTAAAATTGATAATCTGGAATTTTTAACAAATCTAGATGAGTTAATTCAAGAACTCCGAAAAACTGACCAGATGCGGTATCTGATAAATGTCGAAGGTGAGATTGACTTAAGCGGATTATCCGATATCAGATATCTCTTAAAAATTCTGAGGATTGATGGAAGTTTCATTTCCTCCGCCGAGCTTCTGAAAGTACTCTCATTTTTACAGGTATCAAGGCGAGTCAAAAGTTATTTTGATTCAAAAGAGAGGACCTATGCTTCTGAATGCAATAACTTGTTTGGTATCTGTAAAGACATTCACACTGACAAGTTACTCGAGCACAATATTAACATTACTGTAGATGATGATGGGGAAGTTAAAGACTCTGCTTCGATAGAGTTAAGGAAACTCAGATCATCTTTGTCTTCGAAGGAAGAGCACTTGCGAAAAACCCTGTTGAAATTGCTCCGGCATTATTCAGAAAGGGAGATATCTCAGGATGAAATTATTACACTAAGGGAGGGCAGATTTGTTATTCCGGTGAAAGTTGAAAACAAACGGTCGGTTCCGGGTATCATTCATTCAGCTTCAGCTTCAGGATCAACCGTATTTATTGAGCCGGGCGAAACCATTGAACTCAATAATGAAATTACGGAAATCAGATATAAAATTAATCGCGAAATCCAAAGAATACTTATAGAAATCAGTTCACAGGTGTCTGAAAAAGTAAGTGAACTTGAAGTTAACTGTGAAATACTTTCAGAAATAGATTTTTTGCAAGCAAAGTCTAAGTATGCTAATGAAATTAATGCTGTTCTCCCGAAACTATCAGAGTCACACTTTAATATAAAAAACGCTTATCACCCGATTCTCCTTCAAAATCATAAACGCTCTGACATAATTCCGTTGGACATTTCGATGGACAATAAAATTAAAACTATAATCATCACGGGTCCGAACGCCGGTGGGAAAACAGTCGCATTGAAAACTGTCGGGTTACTTCAATTAATGTTTCAGTGCGGTATTTTACTGCCTGTTGCAGATAATACGGAAATGAGATTGTTTAAGGATATCTTTGTAAATATTGGTGATGAACAATCTATTGATAACGATTTATCAACGTTCAGCTCGCATTTAAAATCTTTGAAGGGAATAATAGACAATGCGGATAGTTCATCTTTAGTTTTGATTGACGAAATATGCAGTGGAACAGACCCATTGTTGGGAAGTGCTTTGTCTTCTGCTATTTTGAAACATCTGACTGAATCAGGTGTATCCACTATTGTAACTACTCATATCGGTGAACTAAAAATATTTGCTTACAATACAGAAGGCATTGAAAATGCTTCGTTGGAATTCAATCATAAAACACTTTCACCGAATTACAAATTTTCAATAGGTGTGCCCGGTCAGAGTTTTACGTTTGAAATAGCCTCAAAATATAATTATCCCGAATCAATATTAAATTATGCAAGAGAGCTTTCAGGTTCATCCGGTTCGGATTTGGAAGATCTCATCAAGGAATTAAATATAAACAAACAGAAATTTGAAAATCTAAAAAATTCAAATGAGCTCGAACGAGCCCGATTAAGTGGACTCACAAAATTATATGAATCGAAGATTTCAGAACTCGAAAAGAATAAACGATTAATTTTAAACGAAGCGAAACTCGAGGCATCCGGAATTATTAACAATGCGAAAAAACTTATTGACAGGACGATAAGAGATATCAGGGAAAATAAATCGGAGATTAAAAAAGTTGTTACCGGGTTTCAGAGGACAGCAAAAAATCTCACAGAAATTCAGGATACGAGCGAGAAAATAGAAATCGGTGAAATTAACAAGGGAGACGTTGTCAAAATTAAAAATTCAGGTTCAATTGGTAAGGTAATTAAATCAGACGGTGAAAATGTTTCTGTAAACATGAACGGAATTTTGGTAAAGGTCGGGTTAAATAAACTTGAGAAAATTGATCAAAGTGAATTAAGAGAACGTAATTCCACTGATAACCTGATAGAAGTCAATACTTCCGAAATATCAACGGAGCTCGATCTCAGAGGATTATATCCTGAAGAAGCGAACTTGTTGATTGAAAGATTTCTCTCGGAAGCACAAATAAATGGGTTGAATCAGGTGAGCATCATACACGGTAAAGGAACAGGTAAACTTAGGGAAGCAGTTAAACAGAGTTTAAAGAATAACCCTGCAGTAAAAGAATTCCGTTACGGAAACTGGAATGAAGGTGATACAGGAGTTACGATTGTAAGTATTTAAAATATTCAGTCGCAGAATTGATTTCATAATGAGTAAGCATATCGTCTGAATGATTTAACAGATAACAGAATTATAGAAATTAACAGTCGTTACAAACATGGTAAAAGTTTTAATTGTTGATGATGAACAAAACATAGTTGATTCCTTACGTTTGATTCTTGAACATGAGGGATACTCAACTGATAGCTGCAACGATGGATATTCTGCTATCGAAAAAATTACTGATAATGATTATGAACTTGTCTTGCTTGATATAAAAATGCCTGGATTAGATGGTTTGGAAACTTTGGAAAAAGTAAAGCAAATTAAACCGGATGTTGTAGTTATAATGATTTCAGGTCACGGTACAATAGAAACTGCGGTTGAATCCACAAAGAAGGGTGCTTATAACTTCCTTCAAAAACCATTTCCGGATTTACCGGAATTGAAAATAATTTTTAAGAATGCAATTGATTTCAAAAAATCACGGGATGAAATCAAGCGCCTGAAAAGTGGCTTATCGGAAGGAATTGAACTCATAGGTACCAGCAAGGAAATACTTGAAGTTAAAGAGCTAATTGACAAGTATGTGAAAGTAGATTCAAACATTTTCATATCGGGTGAAAGTGGAACAGGAAAAGATATCATTGCCAGACAATTGCATTACAAATCCGCACGTGCAGAAAATGCATTCGTTAAAATTAATTGCGCCAACATTTCTAACGATAAAATTGATGTTGAATTATTCGGATTGTTTGAATCCGGAAAGCTTGTAATGAAAGGGAAAATTGAGGAAGCAAACGGCGGAACAATTTATTTTGATGAAGTTAGTAACCTTTCACTAGACGCGCAATCTAAACTACTCAAAGTTATTGAAGAAAATAAAATGACTCGTTCCGGATACAATAAGGAAGTTTCCCTTGACCTCAGATATATTTTTTCAACTAATAAGGATATGCAGCAAGAGATTGCTGATGGCAGGTTTAGAGAAGATTTATTCCATAGAATGAATGTTCTTCGCATTAACATACCATCTTTAAGAGAGCGTCAGGAAGACATTCAGATTCTTGCTGAATATTTTATTGATTTGATATCCAAAGCAAATGACGTTCCTGCAAAGAAGTTTTCTCCTCAAGCGTTGTCAACGTTGAAATCATTCCGTTGGCCGGGAAATGTAAGAGAACTAAAAAACTTTATTGAACGCTTAATTTTCAGTTTGGATAAGACTGAAATTGAGGTAGATGATATAGAATACCCGGGGACAAAGCATAATAAGATAATCTCCGACCTCGTTAATAAAAATATGTCGTTAAATGATTTTCAAAATGAAACAGAAAAAATATTTATTTCAAAAATGTTAAACGACTACAAGTATAACGTTTCAAAAACTGCGGAGGCGCTTTCAATTCAACGAAGTCATTTATACAAATTAATGAGCAAATATAATATTCCTCTACCAAGCAAAATGAAAGATAACTGAAATGCTATCATAACAAAGTCGGAAATTACTGTATCGTTCTTTAATGGTTATCAATCCTCATCAATCAATTCAAAATATTAATATCAGAAATCAGATCAGATAAGTCTTCGTACTTAATCAAAACTTCTATAGTACCTGCTGCGTAAGGGGCAATTTCATATTGGTTATAAAAAAACAATAATCCATCTTTCGTAAAAGCGAAATTATTATTGTATTCAATTTTATTCTCGAAAAGCCATGCTCCTGTCGTAAGATCTTCAGTTTGGCTCAGATTATTATCCTTTCTGAATTGTCTGTCAATGAGCTTATTTAATTCAGTTTCAAATCCGGGTTTTAAAAAATCGTCGAGTTCCAACACTTTTCCGCTTGCTAAGGAGAAATTATAAAATGAATTTACCCAGAACCCGTGTGCGCCACCTGTATAGCCATCCGAAATGAAACTGAGAACTACGACATTATCGTTTCTAAAGTGTTCGTGCGAATTTATGTGATAGTACCATGGAAAATTCCTGCCCGAAACAACTTCATTATCCTCATAGTCTTTTAAGAAGTCATCCGCAATTTTTTCAATTGAATTATGAATCTTTGATTCTGATTGAATGTAATACATACTGTCCATAAGAACTGAAGATATAAATTCATTTAACTGGTTTTTTATATTACCGGATGTGTATTCTATCCATTCAGCGCTGACGTATGAGCAGGGCTCGGATTTTGAAGTATCGCAATTATTATACGATTTGAAAAATGTCAATTCCTTATACTCAAGATTATCTGCCTCGTCAGATGTTTCATCCTGAGCTTTAAGAGTTTCTGAAGGTATATAAATCATCGCCAAAATAACTGCAAAGATTAAAATAGAAATAGCACGTAGTTTTTTCATTTTAATTGATTTTAGTTTTTTGTCTTAATATTTCATATAAAATAATTCCCGCTGAAACGGATGCGTTAAGTGAATCAAGTGTGCCTGACATAGGAATCTTAACAATGAAATCACAATTATCGCGTACAATTTTTCTGATACCCTTACCTTCACTACCTATCACAATACCTAATGGAATTTTCAAATCTTTTGAACAAACATTAGAATCTCCACATGAGTCTGTACCGGCAATCCAGAATCCGCTTTGTTTAAGATATTTAATCGCATTTACAAGATTAGTTTCTCTGGTAACCGGGATATGATTCACGGCACCGGATGAAGATTTAATTACAGTGTGATTAATTTCTGCAGAACGATGTTTGGGTATCACTACTGCAACTGCACCAAGACACGATGCAGACCTTATAATAGCTCCCATGTTTTGTGGGTCAGTAATTTCATCCAAAATTACAAGTACCGGATTGGTTTTTAAATCTAATGATGAGATAACTTCGCTCAGGTCAGCATACTTATAATCTTCTGTAAAAGCCACACACCCCTGAGAAATTCCTTCTTGCTTATTTTTACGGTTAAAATACTTTTCAAACTGAAACCTGTTTAAAAACATTAAAGGAATATTTTCCCTCTCACAAAATGATTTTATCTCCTTCAATTTCTCATCAGGTTTCAAGGTCTTGAGAAGGATAACCTTATTTACCTCACCGGCATTAGTCCTTAGAATTTCAAGAATAGGGTTTTTTCCGATTATAATCACTTAACTTCGATTTTTCAGAATAATTATTTTCCCGTTTATCAAAATAGTGTGAAATATAGTTACATTTTATTCATCCGGAAATTCATTAATTCAAACAATATAGTCGGTGCAGATATTAATACGTGAGGGTAAATGATCTCGTTTTTGTATAAACACTACTAAATTCCATTTACTAATACTAATTGTTAGATATGGCAACATAATTAGCAGACAATAAAATTATTTATATCCGGACTTGTATTTAAGACCGCTTAGAGAATTCAGATCCGTTGATAAATACTGGTATGAAAAGTTTATATTTTTAACTCAAATCTTTTCAGCAACAATAACGATTGCGTTCATTTTAGACTGATGTTTTTGAAAGACCTCTTTCATTTCGACAATTCGCTTTCTTGCCTGAGGATGTGTAAGAATGTTGAATCTGATTTTTAGAAATCTAAAGAAACCTTCATCTTCTATCATTCGTTTAGGCTTGAGCAAATGCATTTTATTAGTTTCAACTTTATTAACTTTGAAACCTTCATTTTCAAGCAATGAAGTCCACTCAGTTTGAGTAAGCGGTCGTGCATTTACCCGAATTGACATTGCAAGGTCACGCTGAACTTTTGATTTTATGTCATCATCAAGATCTTCCGGCATTAACCCTAATTCGTGAATAGCATATAACCCACCTTTCCTTAAAATGCGATGGGCCTCGCGGATGATTTCGGATTTCCTGTGATCGACGTGCATAGTTAGCATTGCTTCACCGTAAACTTTATCTTTAGAATTATCATCTAAACCGGTTTGAGTAGCATTTCCTAATTGAAACTTTATATTCTCACCTTGAAATTTACGGTTCAGTAAACTCACTACATCTGAATCAGCATCAACTCCGACGTATGATTTTGGTTTTTTGTTTAGAACTAATGATGCGGTATATCCCAGGCCGGGAGCGAATTCAACGATGTTATCATTAGAAGTTACATCTAATGATGAAATTAACTTTTGAGTCAATTCTCTACCTCCGGGTCGTAAAACTCTTTTGCCCATCTGAGCAAGAATCCAGTGTCCCTGTGCTTTTGCGAAATTATCTTTGTCCATAATACTTTTATGATTAAAGGTTGATTTTAGAATTTTATCTGATGTCGAATAGTATGTATTAATTTCTTTGTTCGTGAAGAATAAAAATTGGAAATAATTAAACCCATATTACCTTGTTTACTCAGCTATGCTCTTGTAGAAATCACCAGATAACTTATAAATTCGTAATAATTTCTAAAAGAGTGCATTTATTGAATATTAAAGTTTGTCGTTTTATTTTATGGTGCATTGAGGTTATGGATTTGATGGAGTTGAATATCCTCGCTTATTTAAAAGGTTACGACAATACAAATGAGGATGTCTTTAAGTTTTGACCATTGGTAATTAATTCATTTTTATTAAAGAAAGTAAAACTTATCAACTGATACTTTAGTCACACACACTAATTAAATTGAGAAAGATGATAATTGACAGGAACTCTTACAAATTTAACACTGATTGAATTGTCCATAATCTTTTCAGAGTCAGGGTAGTGGCATAGGGCAGCGCTACCACTGACGTGTAGCACTATGAACAAAACTACTTAATTGAATCAGATGATACAATTCACTTAAATTGATACTGATCAATTCTGATTCTTAAGGGATAATGTTCAACGAAATGAAAGGATTTTATAATTCATGTCGGGTTACAACACCATGCAATTTATTGTAGGGGAATTTATAAAAATTTGCAAATGAAGGTGTAATCTTTTTAATGAAAGCATAGATTTTATAAGTCCAACTTTTGGTAATAATGTCATCAACACCATAAAAGATTACCTTTTCCGAAATCCCCTGAGATTTGAATAGCTTTGGTAAATCGGGGACATGCATATATCCGACAGTTGCAGTTAATCCGTAAAGTCCATTTGTGAACTCTTTCATTTCAGAAAAGTTTATACCGTAAGGTTTATCGGATGTTATCACTGAGAAGAGAATATTTTTCTCATAGATAATGCCGCTTCGTAAAGTACAGTGTACAACATATGGTGGTAACATTTCCAAAACTCTTGCAAGAAATACTGCTTCACCCTTTAAAATTGGTTGAGTAGAATAAATCTGGTCGAAACTTGTAATGAATGTGTCAATATCCAATGACCTGAATCTTTTTCGTAAAATTTCCGACCCGCTTTGCCAGATTCTAATTAAAAGGGTTATCATTAACGCAATAATCAATGCCCAATATCCGCCCGACGGAATTTTAGTAAATACTGCAACGAGGTAGAATAAATCAAATACCATAACAAACAAGGCAAGCATTAATTTAAAATTTGACTTCTTGTTTCTGAATATCCACACCATGAAAATAGCACTGATTGTCATTGTTGCGGTTACTGCAAAACCATATGCAGCAGATAGATTATGCGACGATCTGAAAATCAATATCATTGCCAAAACAGCTATCAACAAAATCCAATTAACCGATCCTATATATATTTGCGACCTCAATTTTGTCGAGGTATATTTAATTTTCATCAAAGGAAAAATTCTCAGGTTTATCCCCTGGAAAACCATAGCCATCACCGCGCTTATCATTGCTTGAGATGCAATTACAGTCGCAAGTAGCGCAAGGATAAGGAAAGGGATGTATAAAGTGGGTGCTAAGAAACTCACCGATGAGAATAAAATTTGTTTACCCTGTCCGGAGTGCAATAGGAAAGCGCCCTGTCCGAAATAATTTACGGTTAAGGCGCAAAATATAAACACCCAGGCGTGCTTAATTGCTTTACCCCCAAGATGCCCCATATCCGCGTACAGCGCTTCACCACCGGTTGCGCATAAAATCACATCGCTGAGAATTAAGAATGATAGAATTTTGTATTCGAGGAGCATGCTTACGGCATAGTACGGATTTATTGCTTTTAGAATGTAAGGATACTTAACGAGATAATAAAATCCTAATATGAACAGACAAACGAACCAAAGGAGCATTATTGGACCGAACGATCGTGAAATAATATTTACCCCGCTCGCCTGAAAAGCAAACAGTGCAATCGTTATTGCGCAGGTAATAATTAAAATCACGTAATTTTCAGTTTCCGAAAAATAAGGGATTAACTCCATCCCTTCCACCGCTGAAAGAATGCTTATGGCGGGTGTAATTATACCATCACCTATTAACAATGAAATCCCTATATATCCGAGCGCCGATACAATTCCGATTTTCTTTCCGTTACGCAAAGTATTTACTAAGGATTCTTTCAATACGATAATTCCACCTTCGCCTTTAATGCTTAACGACATCCCAAGCCATGCATATTGCACAGTTACAACTGTAATTAATGTCCAGAAAATAAGCGAAAGAATTCCCATGATGTTACCTTCGTTGGGTGGGATGAGCAAAAAGATAATTGTCATCGTATAAATAGGACTTGTTCCGATGTCGCCAAAAACAATTCCCATAGCTCGTATGGCTTCTTTGACGGAACCTGTTATCTTCTCTTTTTGCATCGAAGTCTGGTAGTGCGGTCAGTAACCAATTAATGTAATAAAATTAATTTTTACATTCACCGTAGTCTTTGTATTACTACTTTTGATTCTTTAGGTTGATTCTAATTCTTAATGTTGGCAGGAAAATTTAAGAATAAAATTAGGCTTTGATTATAAATATAGTCTGATAATCCACATAATATACCAAAAATAAACAATCTTGAAATGATTCTGAAATTCCGGAGGGAATGTTAGACGTGTTTTAAAGATAGTTTTATTTTTTGCCGATTTCCATTTTCATCATAATATCAGTTTGATTATCATTTCCCAATTTAAAAATATGTTGTTCAAACCGGACAAAGCCGTTTTTCTCATAGAACTTTATCGCCTGTATATTTTTTTCCCAAACACCTAACCAGATAAAGTCGGCATTTATGCTCAGTCCTGCTTCAATTGCCTTTTTTAAAAGTAATTGACCAACATTTTCACCGTGATATTTTTTCAAAACGTAAATTCGTTCAATCTCAACAGAATTCATTTTTTTAACTTCTGTTTGTGACTTACCAAAATTCAATTTTAAGTAACCGATAATCGTATCACGAAATAATGCGAAATAAAATTTAGAATCGGGATTAACAAGTTCGGATGATATTTTTTCATAAGACATTTGCCGGTTAATATATTTTGCCATGTTCTCCTTTGAATTAAACGACGCAAATGTTTCGAGAAAAGTTTCTCTGCTGATCTTGAGCAATTGATCAATATCTTCAAGTGTAACTTTTTTTATTTCGAATTTCTTCAATTTAGCGGAATCTCAGTTTTTTATTTAATTTTATTCTGGAATATCAAAATTCTTTATTGATAAATCGTTTAGATCTTAGAAAATGGTATCTTCATTATAACGGTAATATTTATACTTTCATTTTACGATTTACAATCCTCACAATTTCACCTATCCATACGACAGTTGATGTTGAAAATATAATAATCACCCAATCAATCAATTTTATCGGTATCGTTCTGAAGACATCACCTCCAAATTCTACAATTAATAATTGTCCGGTAAGAATAATAAGTAGTACAATTACAAATCCGGTACTTTTATTCAATTCGTCAAAAGCAGATTTACCGGAAGCAAATGCTTTAGCATTGAAAAGGTTCCAGAACTGGAGCATGACAAAGATTGTAAAGAATTGTGATAAATTATAGCGGCTGATTTGTCCATCTTCATTGAAATAGAATAGCAATCCGAGCAAAATTAACACAAAAGAAATACTAACGAAGAGGATGTTAAATCTCATCTGAGGAGTAATAATGAAATCATCATTCCGCCTCGGTTTATCTTCAAGAACGCGCAGGTTTGGAGGTAGTGAAGCAAGCGCACCAGCAGCAAATGTATCTATGATGAGATTAACCCATAACATTTGTGTAACAGTTAACGGCATTTCATGTCCAATTATAGAACCTAAGAATACTACAATCAGTGCTGTAACATTTATCGTTAACTGGAAAATAATGAATCGTTGAATATTCTGATACAAAGACCTGCCCCACATAACCGCGGATGTTATGCTGCTAAATGAATCATCAAGTAAAGTTATATCGCTTGCCTCTTTAGCCACTGAGGTACCGGAACCCATTGACAATCCAATATGTGCGTAGTTAAGCGCCGGAGCATCGTTGGTGCCATCACCTGTAACAGCAACGATCTCACCATTTTTTTGTAATAGTTGAACAAGCCGTTGTTTATCAGTTGGCCTGGCTCTGCACATAACTTTTAACTTTTTTACTCGCTCCAAAGCAAGTTCATCAGGAAGTTCTTCAAACTTTGTACCGGTTATAATATTTTCATGGTTGTCCTCCTCTTCCCAAATTCCAATTTGACGCGCAATTTCCCTCGCAGTTCCAGGTGTGTCCCCGGTTACAATTTTTATATCAATCCCTGCTTTTAAGCACTTTGCTACCGCATCAGGCACATCATCTCTCACCGGATCTGAAATAGCGGTTATTCCGAGAAAGATGAGATTTGAATTAACTAAGCTACCGTTTTCTATTCTGAAGTTATTGTCATTTACATATTCGTAGGCAAAACCCAAAGTGCGCATTGCCTGATCCTGATATTGAAATAATAAATTATCAATTCGATCAGATAGTTCATTTAAAGGTTTTACTCCGTAGCTTGTTAAAACTTTCGAACATTTTGAAAGGACAATTTCCGGAGCACCTTTCACCAACAATAATTTTTTACTTGAAGTCTGGCTTAAAATGAGCGAAGCCATAAATTTCCGCTCAGTTGAAAAAGTTAACTGCGAAATGATTTGAGTGTTTTCCCTGATAGGGAGATAATTTATGCCATGTTCATGTAACCAAAGTAAAAGCGCAGCTTCGGTAGGATTACCTAAACTTTTGATATTGTTCTGATCGGAAAAATCAAGGTGTGCAGTTGAATTGACTGATATGCTTTCTTTAATCAAGTTTCCGCACTCGTCATTCTTTAATTCATTTCCTTTTAAACAGAAAAAATCGGCAGAGGATACTTGCATTTGGTTACGTGTTAACGTTCCGGTCTTGTCAGTACAAATAACTGTTGTCGCACCCATTGTTTCACACGCATGCATTTTCCTGACGAGGTTATTGCTCTGAAGCATTCTTCTCATACTTAATGCAAGGCTCAGTGTTACGCTCATTGGTAATCCCTCCGGAACTGAGACTACAATCAGTGTTACTGCCACCATAAAGTAATTTAAAATTGTTCCTGCATGATCCAGACTAATCCACGATTTAGAATCGAATAGATTTAAACCAGATAAAAAGCAAATAGAAGCAAGAATGATGAAAGTAACACCACCGTAAATTATCCAAACTAACCAACTCCCATTAGCAACCGAATCCGGTAATTTCCGTTCAATGCCCACTATTTCAAACGCATCAAATATGATCGGTAACCATATTTTTGTGAAAGTGATGCTGAAGGAAAATATTAAAATGCTTATGGAAATTATTTGGGTTGTTGAATAAATGGCACTACCAACCATGATATCTTTTATGAAAAGAACGAGAAAAGTTAATACAGCCAATGAAAAACCAACAACTCCGATAACCTTCGCTAATTTTTTCAATTGTTTATTTAACGGTGTTTCTTCGCCACTGATTTCAGTAGATTTTTCAGCAACTTTACCAAACTCCGTTGCATCTCCAACGAGCTTAACTTCCATAATTCCGTGACCATCCATTATTTTTGTTCCTCTCATTGCCCAGTTTGATGGATAAGTTGCATCAGGATTGAAGTTATCGGGATTTATAGTTTTATCTGTTATTGGTTCACCTGTTAAACAGGATTCATCTATTTGGAGAGATACCGCTTCAAGCAGTACCCCATCTGCAGGAATTTCTTCGCCGGTACCGAGATCGATTATATCACCTACGACAATTTCTCTTTTCGGTATTTCATGAATATTGCCGTTCCGTATAACTTTGTAAAGCGTATCATCACCAACTTGGTTTAATAAATTGAACTTCCTGTTCGCATCGGTTTCAAACCAGAATGAAATTCCGGTTGCCAATATTATGGCACTAAATATTCCTATTGTTTCAGCAAATTCCATGTGAACAAATGAAATACACAATGAGAGAAATGCAGCGATTAGGAGAATCCTGATAATCGGTTCGTTGAATTTTTCTAAAAACAATTTCCAAAGCGGTTCTCTTTCTGGAGGGGTTAATACATTTTCTCCGTAATTATTCCGACTTTCAAAAACCTGATCATCCGATAATCCAATGTAGTGCTTTTTTAATCCCATCTGTTTTCGATTTTCATATTATTCCTGCAAAGTTAAAACAGCATTGAAATATTTCCCGTTTAAATTTGCAGAATGAATTTACATTCATTTTCAATTAGACCAAGAAATGATTATTGTAAATATTTTTTATCTTAAAATATTAAAGGTCAGTTGTGAAATATTGATATAACGCTACCAAATTTCAAGTTCAATGAAGCATCAGAATAGAGTCAGTTTATCAGTGTTTAATTTACTTTTACCTGATTGAAAGTGCTGACACAGGCGAGTAAATCGTATAAAAGAAGGCGATTTGGTTATCTTAAATTTGATAACAAGTTAATCAGTTTATTCTTGTGACTGCAACAAATTTTATATACAAGAACGAGCTGAATCTTTTGATCTTTGGTCATTTTAATCGTAAAATAAATTTTATCTGTGAAGGTACTTTTATTGTTAAAAATTTTTCGAAATGTAAAATATTACGATCACTAAAAATCCTTGAAGGATAATCGTACCATCAAGTATACCTGTGTGATAGTATTGAACGGTTCTGAGCTTTTTTGAGTACAAGATAAAAAAGGTTACGATAAACGATATTGTTATCGCTAAAAGAATTTCCCATTGTTGTTCGCTCTGATAGTGAAAAAATGAAATCAGGAAAAACATTAATAGTGCAATATATGAAATGAGGATTGATTTATTTTTATCAAGTTTCAATGGAATAGTTTTAAGACCTGCTTGCAAATCAGATTCCATATCTCTTATATCGAAGGGGATAGTAATTGCAAAAATAAAAAAGAAGCGCTCGGTTAAAGTCGCAATGACGCTTAAATTAAACAAAGAACTTTCATTGTGAATAACCGGAATTATTGTCGTAGCAGTTGACCATACAAAAGAAATTAAAAATATTTTCAGGAACGGAATTTCCCTCAATCTCATAAATGACTTTTGAGTTTTGAATACGGGAACAGAGTATAAAAGGGTTATAAGTGCAAACGGAGTTAAAACAATTAAGACTTCAGGTTTTGCATAAAAAACTATTACGATAAATCCACATAATGCAAAGGCTAACATTGCAAAATATACGGTCAATCCTCCATAGCGCAATTTTCTCTCTTTGGTATCGGTCAGTTTCAAAATTTTAATCGTTGTTATGAATCGGTGCAAATTGTATTCAAAGAGAGTTGCAAAAAAAATTATTACCAAATATACATGCAACTGCGGTTTAATCCCAAGTTGAATTTGCGCCGCTAAAGTAAATATTACTGCCGCAAAAGAAATGTAGAGATTTGAATTTATTAATATCTCAATCAGCTTCAACAGATTTGGAATTTTTTTCTAAATGTAGGATTTCAATCCCATTCATGAAGTGTATTTTTGAAACCTCTATAAATCAGGGGGGCAGGGAATTGGAAAGAACATTTTATTGAATAAGAGAAACATATAGCAGCAATAAATTAAGTGCGCACATACAATTTAAATAAGTCAAACTCCTTGGCTTTTCTAATATTTTACTACCACTTTCCTGACCGCGATAATTTCACTGCTTTGCAAGATTCGGACAAAATAGATTCCATTTGTAAGATTGTTGGTTTTCAACATTACATACGACCCGTTAATGTTTTTATACTCCATAACTTGCTGACCTAAAATGTTATATACCGTCACGGTCGCATTTTTCAACGGATTGTCCATGTGGAGTTGCATTTGGGTAGAAATCGGATTTGGAAACAAATTGATTGTTTGGCTAACGTTTTGAGTTTGAGTGTTTATCCCCAATGTGCCTGTAATATGAATTCTCCTTTCCAGAACTTTTGCAATATTATTGAGCGTGTCCCTCGTCAACCAGGTCAGAAAAAAATTATTATCGTCAATTTTATTGATTGCGGGATAAACTGATCCCAAACTATTATGAGTATAAGCTAATGTATCAACGCTGAAACTCTCTGGCTCACCCCAATTCGTTGAATACGTAAACCCTACATCCTTTTTTGAATCGTCAAACAGCGAAGTGCCAATTGGACGTTGTTCGTAAGACAGGCCGACAAACCCGTTATCATTGCAATCAATATGAGCAAATTGAGATAGTTTGTGAAGATTGCTGATGGTATCCGGATGAGACCAGGAATCGCCGAAGTTTGTAGTTCTTTGCAGGTATATCATATTCTTGCCATCGTATGCGAGATAAACATAATGTTTGTTTAAAGTTGAATCAAAGGCGTGTGCGAGGTTCGGGTCTTTAGTAAGCGATATTAAGTTTGTAGGCTGAGAAAAACTCGGATCCCATATGTTGCCACCATCAAAAGACCGTCTGAACCATACCTGTGACGGTAGTGGATTTTCCTTCCATGTGCATAAAACTGTGTCGCCGATTGCAATTAAAGATGGTGCAAGACCCTGTTTCATTACATTGCTCAACCGTATGGTATCTGATAAACTGCCATTGAAATAATACCTGTAATAAATTGCCGTATCACCAGAACCCTGTTTATGCCAGGCAAAATGAACCTTCCCATTTTCTGCTGCGAATATCGAAGGTGAACCAACCCTACTGAATCCCGCAATTTCAATTATGTCGCTCCAGGAATCTCCCAGATCCGGACTAAATCGGGCTCTGATATTTATTAGTTCCTGCCAGCAAACCCAAATTGTATCGTTATTGTATGAAATCGTTGCTGACGATAAATTACTACCCGTATAAACAACTTTTTTCGTCCAGGTTCCAGATTGCTTTACGTTTAAAAATATTGTGTCAGAATTATAATAAACAAGATACCTGTCTGATATACTATTACCCTTCATCAGTTTTGAATTATTGAAACAAAACATTGTACTGAGATTTTCGGAACTGACTAAGGATATTGTGTTAATTTGTATCTGACCTTTAGATTTATTAAAGGTAAGAGATAAAAAAAGTATGTAGAATAATATTCGATATATTTTCATTTTTCGTTTAATTTTTCCCGTTAGAAAATAAAAATGTATAAAAGGTTTAATAGGATCTGTTTAAAACGAATTATTAAATTTACGTGTGGTAATAAGATGAAAAAGTAAAATCGAATTTATTTTCTCAACCGATAAAAAAGGTAAGGGAGCAGGAAGAGTAAGATTATAAAAATTAACCAAATTCGACCTGCGAATATATTGTAATCATTAAGCAGGTAGCTCCAAGATTTATTGGTCAGGCGACCTAATGTAAATTCAAATGTTACGGTTAATACAACCCAGATAAACCCAATCAGAATTGCTTGAGTTGAACTTTGAATATTAAGTGAGGAATAAATGAACCACAAATAAACTGAGCAGAACATGATTAATGTTATTGTTGAGAACTGATGCGACCGCAATTCGGTGAAATATTTCATGAACAATAATTCCCGGATAGTTGCGTTTGCAAATGCAATTACTATCATTGGAAACCAGTAATATAAATACTTGAGGTTCATTTCAATTGATGAGACAATTTAGATAAAAGCGATGAAATCCACAACCACTGGTGTTGTGTGGATTGAATACTAATTTAAGTTAAATGTAATCCAGATTGTAAAAAATCAGCAATTGGATTTTACTTTCTCAAGACAATCAGCAATCATTTTAACAGCTTTATCAACAGTTGATAGTTTTGTACGGAACGCCAATATTGCAATTCGAATTACGAATCTACCGCCGATAACAGAAGAGCTTAGAAACACCTTCCCATCATCGTGAATTGCATCCATAAGTCGTTTATTCTTTTCATCGCAGTTTTCTTCAAACGGGTACCAAAAATAACTAACAGATAAATCCGGTTCGGGCCCAACCATAAATCCCATTTCTTTTAACTTTTCTCTGAAATAAGTTATCAACAATAGCTTTTCTTCTAAGCACGCAATAAAAGGTTCAAGTCCATGTAATTGTAACGGTAACCATAATCGAAGACCTCTGAAATGTTTAGTCAGTTCAGGTGATAAGTTCGCCGGACTAAATATCAATTCATCCTCGAGTGCATCCTGCATATAGTTTGCCTGATATTGGTTTGACTTAAATACAGCACCTCTATCTTTAATTAACACAGCTCCTAAACCATAAGGCAGAAACATACCTTTGTGAGGATCAACAACCAATGAATCCGCTTTCTCAATTCCGTTGAACAGTATTTTTTTCGATGTCAAAATAAAAAATCCGCCGTAAGCTGCGTCAACGTGAAACCATAGTTTAAATTGTGAAGAAATATCTGCGATTTTTTCTAATGGGTCAATCACACCTGTATCTGTCGTCCCTGCTGTTGCAATAACCAGAAATGGATTTAGTCCTCTAGATTTATCCGAGATTATCATTTCGTGAAGAATGTCCGCTTTAATTCTATGCTCATTATCCAATGTAACATATCTGATAATTACATCTTCCAATCCAATGATCCGGAGGGCTTTTTGAATAGAGTGGTGGACATGTTCGCTCAGATATACAACGCTCCTTGAGACAATCTCGTTTTTGATTTGATATTTATCTCTTGCTGCAGTTAGCGCTATGAGTGTAGATACAGATCCACCGGAAGCGAGGTTACCAATAGCAGTTTCAGGGAAAGAAAATATTTTTTTCAACCACGATAATACTTCATTCTCAATAATCACTGCACCCGGTGAAGCGTAATAAATCCCTGCAAAAGGATTCGTAACTGCTGCAATTAAATCCGCCATTGAAGATGCAACAATTCCACCACCTGGTATATAACCTAAATGTCCACCTGAAGCGGCAACTATTCCGTTTTCTACTACTTCCTTTTGATAAAGTGAAATTATCTGATCAAGCGATTTCTTTTCGTTCTCAATACTTAATGAACGCCTGTTAGGTTTGTTGTTCTGGAATGCCTTGATATCTTCAAGGCTTGTAATAAAATTGTTCAGATAATCTAATACTTTATTCAGATATTCCCTCCACACAGATTCTGGGATTTCAAGTTGACTGCTTATTGCACCTAAACGGATTATTTCATCTTTGAGGTGTAGCATCAGGTTAAAATAATATTGATTGTTAATTGGATACTCAAAATGAATTATGTGTGTTGAAATCAGGTATCATCAAAATGGATACTTATGAAAATGATTGCAAGGTTTAAGGTTGAAAATCAAAAAATAATCCGAAGGAATCTATTGTCTCAATTATTTTGCGTCAGACGAGATCTTGAAATTTAGTTTAAAGAATACCATTGTTACTTTTCATTGGATCTGAGCAGACTTTTTGTAAGAAGTGTCAGCCATGTGCCGGCAACAAATGGAAACGTCAGAACACCTCCGAATATATTTAGAATTTCAGATTCAACTAATCCGATATGTATCAGCATAGTAAAAAGCACAGAAACCAAAACCCATATTATAGCAGATTTTTTCTCAGTTGAAAAAACTATCGCAGAAAGTATTGCATTGAATCCGAACAATCCCAAATTAACATTTTCAATCGGCTGATTTGTTAACTGTGCAATTAAAGCCCCTATAAAAGATGCTGCCAATCCGTATAATCCGGATGCTATACTGCTAATTAAGACACCTACAAAAAACAGTACACCTGAGATCAAATCACCTTGAAATATTACCTGTCCGAAACCTTTAAGACCTTTGAACAAGAAATTGAAATTTGAATTGTTCAGTTCATTAACTGATAAATTGTTAATGGGAACACCCGCGAATTTTTGAAGTGAGTAATACAAAATCCAGGTAACCAAAATAAAAGGGAATGTATATGCTTTTATGTTTCGTTGAATAAAATAATGCTGGACAATGCTCGCAATTCCACCACCGATTAAAACGAATAACCAGACGAGAAAATCAGAATGAAAGAAAAATGTAAGCGCCACGCCTACGAGCGCAGCGCTAAATCCATATAATCCTGCACGGATTTCTGTTTCATCGTACTTCAGCAACTTAGCAATTAAAGTTCCTGCGATAGTCGCTAAAATCGCAGCCACTCCGTATTTCCAGCTACCGATGAATAATCCTGTTAAAAAAAGTATCCCGGTAATGCTGTTCTCCTGCAACATTATCTGACCTACTCCCTTCAGAATGGTGTCAATCAATGGTAACTTTTGAATTGTTTTGTTAATGTTGTAATTTTCGTTATTCATTATCGAAAAGTTTATTATACTGCATTTTCTCCAGGTTTAATCAGTTTAATTTCTATCTTTAAAAAATTTTTAAAAAAATCAGATTGCCCCATACTGAAATGAATCCATGATTCAGAAGTGAAAAATCTAAAGATAATTTAAAGTCTGCCTGAGTTGATAAACTTTTGAAATCACCGATAAGAGTTTATTCAGTTGCTTCTTCCTTCTTATCGGGAATGATCAATGATGCTGTTACCGAAATCATTAAAACACCACCTACAATACCTAAAGAAACCGGAGACGGTACATGATGCCACGGTGAAATAATCATTTTAATACCGATGAATGTCAAAATAATTGACAACCCGTATTGAAGTTTGCTGAACACGTGAATAAAATTTGATAACAGAAAATAAAGCGACCGCAAACCGAGGATTGCAAAAATGTTGGAAGTATAAAGGATGAACGGATCGCGCGAAACAGCAAATATTGCCGGAATGGAATCTACCGCGAAAAGAACGTCCGTAAACTCAATAACAGAAACGACTACAAGCAGTGGAGTAGCAATCTTCACTCCATTTTTTAGTGTGAAAAATTTGTTGCCGTCATATTGATCAGTTACTTTGTATAGTTTTCTTACAAACTTTGCGCCAGCGGATTTACTGAAATCTTTCTCTTCTTCATTGTTGTTACCACCACCCCATGATTTAATACCCGCGTAAATTAGAAATATTCCGAATAGTGTAAGTACGAGATTAATTTCAACTGCTTTACCAAACAAATCAATTTCGGGTAAATAAGTAAGGTTAATTATACCGATACCGGCAAAGATAAATATTGCCCTGAATACTAATGCACCGATAATTCCATAAAATAGAACCTTGTGATGTAATTCGCGCGGGACTTTGAAATATGAAAATACCAAAATGAATACGAACAAATTATCTACCGATAACGCTTTTTCTATCCAGTAAGCTGCCTGAAATTGTGTGAACTTCTCAATAGCCAAATTGTGTCCGCCAATATCGTGATTGAATACGTGGTAAACTACGCCTGAAAATATCATAGCGAGGGAAATCCAAACAAGTGTCCAGATTGCTGCCTCTTTTGTTGAAACAACATGGCTTCTTTTATTGAATAACCCAAGATCCAGCAACAACATGATAATTATAGTAACAGCGAATCCTAATACTAATCCGGGATGTAACTGTAAAATATTCTGCTCCATAAATTGTCTTTATTATTTAATCTAGTTGTCACAAATGTGCTTCAGGTCTGATTGCACATAATCTAAAAATTCTATTTTGCTTAAAAAAACTCTTTAGTTTAAGTACAAAAGTGAGATATAAATATCAAACAAGTATTAACCGTTATTTCAGAAAATAATTCCAACTTAAAAGATAATTTTAATCGAATTGATTCTCAATCGGAATAAAATTTATTTTACATTGTACGACATTGAAATTATTCATCATAAATTTCCTGAATATCTAAAATAATTATTCACATCTCTAATAAAACTATTATTATTAATCTCCGAGATTCATTTTTCAATCGTGAAGCCCATGTATTACTATCCCTTAAACACGTGCGGGACCGTTTTCCCATGATTGAAAGCAGTATATACAAAATTCGTTAATGCAGTTTTAGGCTATCAGGATAGTATTTGTTCTCCAACTCAACGAACTCATCACCCTTAATAAACAATTTATCGTTTATTTCATCAAGGTTACGTATACCGCAACTCGCCATAAGTTCCATAACAGCTTTAACAGTGTTCCTGTGGTAATTGTAAGCGCGAATGTATTTATCTTCGACAACTAAACCTTTCACTAATTTAGGATTCTGTGTAGTGATTCCTGTGGGACATTTTCCCGTATTACACCTCAACGCCTGAATACAACCGATGCTCATCATGAACCCCCGTGCAGAGTTACAAGTATCAGCGCCCAAAGTCATCATCTTCAGTATAGAAATACCGTCGTAAACTTTTCCACTCGCGATAATCCGGATTTCTTTCCTCAGGTTAAATTTAATCAATGTAGAGTGAACGAAAATCAATGCAGGTTCCAACGGTATTCCGACGCTGTCTGAATATTCTAACGGAGCTGCACCAGTTCCACCTTCAGCGCCATCAACGGTAATGAAATCAGGTTTAATGCCCGTTGACACCATTTGATTGCAAATTTCTACGAATTCTTCCGGTTTCCCCAGACACAACTTGAATCCGACCGGTTTTCCATCTGAGAGATCTCGGAGTTTCTGGATGAATTCCAATAACCCTTTGGCATCGTGAAATGCAGTGTGGCCGAGCGGCGAAATTACCGTAGTGTAAGGTTCAACACCTCTGATTTTTGCAATCTCCGGTGAATTCTTCGGCGCAGGAAGAATCCCGCCGTGACCCGGTTTTGCACCTTGAGATAATTTTAATTCAATCATTTTCACTTGTTCATGCGACGATTTTTGTTTAAACATCTCTTCATCAAAATTACCTTCCCTCGTACGGCAGCCAAAATATCCGGTGCCAATCTGCCATACAATGTCAGCTCCACCATCTAAATGGTAATGGGATAATCCGCCTTCACCGGTATTGTGATAAAAATTTCCTTTCTTTGCGCCCCTGCTTAATGCAAGAATTGCATTTGAACTTAAAGCACCAAAGCTCATTGCGGAGATATTTAATATAGAAGCCGAATATGGCTTTCTGCAATCTGCACCACCAAATAACACCCGGGGTGGCAACTCTGCAACTTCGACCGGATAAATGCTATGCCTCAAACCTTCGTAATCCGAATTGTTCAGCTCTAATTGTGTTCCGAACGGGTGAGTATCGTTGACATTTTTTGAGCGCTGGTAAATTATATCCCTGATGTTTTTGCTGATTGGTTTTCCGTCAGTGTTTCGTTCTACAAAATATTGCTTTATTTCGGGTGAAATTGATTCAAACATATATCGGAAATGGCCAATGACAGGGAAGTTCCGTAGAATCGTGTGTTTGGTTTGGAAACTATCGTACAGCCCAAGTAAAACTAACGGTCCTATAATTAAAAATATCCATAAACTTTCAGGATAGAAACATCCTAACACCAGAAAAGATAAAACTGAAATCGTTCCTACGATAAAAAAATATGTACGCATGAATTTTTGGTTTAATTAAAGTTTCCGCTGATGAGGAGTTAGGGAACTCCATTATATTCATGTTACGGAAAAAAAGAACGCTTAAAGGTAGTGATTTATTTTTGAAATCTTTAGGTATTCTTTTTAATAATTTGAAATCTTACAATTGAAATTTGAAATGGGTTACAACTTTAATAGATGGCAGACTTTACACCGTAGTTATCAATTGAATAAAATTTACCGTCTTCAATCCAAAGTGCATGCATTTCCCCTCTGTCAGAATTATTGCGATGGTATAAATCTATATCAATTACTTTTTGATTATATAAATATTTTATTTCATCAACGATTGTGTGCCCTATAATCATTTTATCAGCCTTGAAGTGCAATAATGTGTTATCAACATCATACTGAGTTTCCTCTTGTTTTGCAATTCCCCGATACCAAAGCGGACTAACGCTTCCAATGAATACATTGCTTCTCTGTTGATCCTTATCAAATTCTATGTCAACACATTTTCTGATAGAATCATTAATTTCCTGAAGAGAAAATTCTTTTGGAAAATTTTTATTTATCCCTGCGTGAACAAATAAGATGCTGCCGATTTTTTCTATGCTGTTTTTTGTTCTCAACCATCTGCCCAACTCGGAATTTTGCGAATACCATTCACTGTAATCTAAATTCAAACTATCCGCATTTACCTTATACTTGTTCCGAAGATATTTAAGTTGTCCTTTTAAATTCATCAATTCATGATTGCCTAAAAGGAAATGAACCTTTCCGCCGACTTTCATTGATTCGTATTCTAATTTATAAATCAACCACAAACATTCTGTGACATTAAGTCCTCTGTCAAAAAAATCACCAACTAAAACCAAATGATTATTACCAAAAATCCAGTTAAATTTTTCATCTATAATTTTATTCCCCTGCAATATCATTTTTAGACCACGGAAATTACCCTCGATATCAGAGATTGCCAGAATCTTTTCAGGCATCGGAAATTCCGCATCTTCAACCAACAATGTATCCTGCAACTTAAATTTGAAAATGTCCGAAGTTGCATCTACATAGCAGTATAGAGAATCTCCTTTTTTTATTTCTTGTGTTATGGTCGAAATTTTACCGTCATCAGATATAACCTGATACCTTACAATCTTTTCATTTTGATAAATTATCACCGGACCGTCGGGACTGAAAGCCGATGAGTCTTCATATATCAGGTTTAGCAAAACACCCTGCCTGGAGAAAGCATAAACACGGTTAATAATGCCGGAATCCGAATTCATAGCGAAAATTCCGATAAAAATTATTATCGCGAACAAAGAATGGAAATGGGTTTTGTTGAATTTCATTATTATTAAGATAATTTATAGCGGTTAAAAAGTTCAAGTTAAATAATTGTAAATCGTTTTTAGAATGCAATAATGTCGGATAAAAATTTTATTTGATTCACTAAAAAAAACATTTGAAATATTTTTGAATTATGCTAATTTTGCCTCTAACTAAACCAACACAAAATGAAATTTCAAATTAGGATTTTTAGCTTACTTCTCATATTTTCATTCATACTTTATTCAGGTTGTAATGAAGACCCGGTTTCACCGATTAATCCTTCAGGAACTTCTATTGGTACAATAGAATCAAACCCCAATGTTTTGGAAGTTAACAATTCAGTTGATGTTACTTTCAGGTTCATTAAGTCAGCCGGTATAGATTTAATAGATTCTTTGCTACCTTTGTTCAAAGTAGATGCTTCAGGAAATTTAACAACACAAATAGGAATACTTAAGGATAACGGAAATCTCTCGAACGGTGATGAGATATCCGGTGACGGTGTATTCAGCGGAATTATCAATCTGACAGAAACTTCACTTGGAGAATCGAGATTTGCGGTACAGGCAAATTACAACAATCAGGGAACTTCTACACTTGGAGTCTCACAATTTTACACTATCCAGGTTTTTTCTGCTTTGAACAATTCGCTCATTACTGAAATTACGACAACTCTTTCACAAGCTGAAAATACTTTTATCAACGCTTTGGGGGGAAATGTCAGCAATTACAAAACAGCAATGACCCAGACGATCTCATTTTTACAATCCCAGCCTAATATTTCAAACGTATCGGGTAGTGATGCCAGCACGAGCATTGAAGCGAAATTTACAAGCGGGCTATACGGTTGCATTAGCTTTTCACTGGCTAATGCCAATGGCACAGTTATAACGAGAGGTGGATTTCCATCGGATTCAGCATTCCAAAGACGTCCGAAAGGTCCGAGAATTTCACCTGAAAATCAGACACGGGGAGTTAATACATTCGGCGCACAACACAATGCATTTGAAAATATTGACAACCCAAATTTAGATCCGGATATAATCGGAAATAGAAATGTTTTAATATTTGCCCCTTATGAAGCTGCGTTTGCACCGTACAATGAACGGGAAAAAATTAAAAGCAATCTCAGCGATGGTCAGTGTCAGGGTTTTGAATTTACTGAGCTTGTTAACCAGGACGCAACGGTTAAATCATGTTTAGAAATGACCAAGTATGGAATGATTGTTTTCGCAACCCATGGTTCTCAAGGTAGGTGGATTTATTCCGCAGAAATAGTGGATACAAACTCATCAGATTACAACGATATTTATAAACCGCTTATTACTGCCGGAAGGTTAGCAATAGCTGAGGACGTTGTTATTTCAAACAGTGGTGGAGTCCAACAAAAGGCAACTGTTTACGCAATGCACAGCAGTTTCTTCGCAAATTTGCCGGGTTCATTTCCAAACTCCGTTATACTCAATAACTCATGCGAAAGTACGATGAATGCCGATCTCAGTAACGCTTTTACAGGCAAAGGAGCAAAGACTTATTACGGTTATGATAAAGTTGTAAATAGTGATTTTTGTGTAACGATTGCCGACACGGTAAGTAAACGATTTGCGAGAGGGCTGACAACCGGTGAAGTGTATTATAACGCAACCGATCCTTCTTCTCCATTCGCCCAATTCCAAATATCCGGAGATAATCAAATGAAATTTTCGTTGTCGTTAATGAACGGAAACTTTGAAGTCGGTACGCTGGAAGGATGGTCAAAAAGCGGAGACGGCAGAGTAATTTCACAATTAGGATTTGTCAATCCTGCACAAAATTCGTACATGGGTATAATTTCTACCGGGTTAGGATTTACAGTCTCAAGTGGTTCTATTTCCCAGTGTTTCAGGGTACTTAACGATCAATCAACTATCTCGTTGAAATGGAATTTTCTTTCCGAGGAATTCCTCGAATATATCGGATCACAGTTTCAGGATTACTTTGAAATTAGATTGATAACTGAAGGTGGGCAAAGTATCGTTCTTTTTAGAAAGACAATAGACCAGATTGCTGCAGATTTTCAAGCCACTGAAAAAAATCCCGGAAATTTAATTTATGTGTCTCCCGGAATATCCTTCGATCAGGGCGATGTGTATATGACTAACTGGCAAAATTTCTCTGCGGATATTTCAGCTTACAGGGGGCAGGTCATTACAGTAGTTTTCTCAGCTGGTGACGTTGGTGACAGTATTTTTGATACAGCAATACTTCTGGATGAAATTACCGTTCAGTAAAATTTAAATATTACGGGGATTTTCTTTTGAAAGTCCCCGTTTCATTTTATGAAACTCTCTTTAACCCTGCTCATATTATTTTTATCTTGCAATGGCTCTAATATGACTAAAGTTGTACTTTACGAAAATGGAAAAGCTTCAGAGGTTCTGATTGACTCGACTGAAGTTTATTCTTTCTCTACTGAAATGCTTTCTGGGATTGAAAATGTTTTAAGGTTAGCAGTTGATTCGAATTATATGAACGAAATTAAATCAAAGGAGAAGGCGATTGAAATTTATTTTCCTGCTCATTTGAAGGTGCAGACGAACTATCTTGGTCCAATGGAAATTGATAGAATATTTATTCCTTTATCCGGTGATCTTAGCGGAACAAAAGAATCGCCGGTATCAACCGTTATTATATCTGAAAACGGTAATTACATTTCAACTCCCTATAGATTACCTAATGGTTTCAGCATTATTGAAAAATTCACCTCGAAATTACTGAACGAATGAAATTATTGTTTTGAGTTTTTTAGTGTACCTCAGGATTTTGTAACTCGCAAAGCCACTTTGAGTTAAGTACGAAGATTTACATTGAAAGCAGGGATGGCGTTTTGAGCAGAAATTCTTATATCAAAGGATTCATTATCGAAAGACATATATACATCGTCCATTTGAAAGAAACTGGCAGTAACGGAATCAAATTTTAGTTCAGATGCGGCAATAAAATTCTCATGCGAGATGTCAATTCTTGCAACTTTCTTACCCCACCAATTAATCTAAAAGCAATCCGATTTTACCTGCAACCGAGATCCAACACTTAATCGTTTATAGAAACTTTCTTCAGAATAAAATTTATATCTCTGCTTCATGAAAATTAATTTATCGGCCTGAAGTCATTTCACTCAGAACCTCAATTTATTGGCAATTAAATTTTCAGAATTATAGTTTTTCATATTCTGTCAAAATTGTTGTATGACTGTACAAGATCAAAACACATTAAAACACTTCAATGAAGTTATTAATTTTGCACTCTCATGGTTTGATTCCGGTTTTCCAGATATTGGCAGTAAGGCTGGTATCGGTCTTAGCCCTTTTTGTAAAAAGTATCCCTGTGTTAGAAGCTGGATCGTATGAACTCGCAGCTGAACCCAAATCGTTTGCATCACTTGCAGTAATTGAAACTCTGACTCTCAGTTTACCCTGACTGTCCCTTTCCAAAGATGGATTTTCGAGAGAGATTATTTCAACAACTTTGCACCCTTTATGGTTGAAATCGTTTTTCTCATAATTCCAATCGTCGGGACTCAAAATCAATAGTAATTTTCCATCTTGCCCCTTTGCGATATCCGGCTGAGATATGCGTTCACCACCTAATTCAGATGCTATACTTGCATCCGATAAAATCCCCTTGTATTCCCAGTTCCATGTTGACGGATTCCCCGTTGGTGAAGTTGAATAAACGTAAGTTTTGTTCTTGTCCATTACGGGTTTCGGACCGTAAAATACAAATGCTACCATTATTAAATAAAGTTTGCTATTAGCTTCATCATAATAAAGTGCAGGTTCGTTCCAAAAGAAAGCATCGGATGTTAAATCAGGTGGGATGAGCGTTTGATTAACATTCCAACCTGAGTGTGTTAAACTTCCTCCGATTGTACCCTTATCGCCGGTTGTTAAATTTTCGGGTGAATCAGCTTTTAAAACGGTGATGTGGAATGAATTACCCGGTCTGGCGCTGTAACCTCCAATTTCAGGAATGAAATAGTTTAACCTCACGGCTAACCAGTAATCGCTAACCGGTAGGAGATTAACAGTCTCGTGATCTAAGAAACCAGTAACCCCGGGATCAGCAGGATTATTCATTTGATCTGGTGCGAATAAGGTTTTTACAAAACTCCAATTTGTTCCGTTGTCTTCGGATTTTGATAAATGTATTGAAACGCTCGGAACAGGATTGGAGCCGATCATTTTGTAATGCGGAAAACTATAAGCAACCCAGAGAGTCTTTGAATTTAAACTTTTTCTGATTGAAGGATCTGCATATCCGTAGAAATCAGGATTGCTTTGATATGGATCTCCGGGTACGATAAACTCCAGACAATTGCTACCGACACAATCGAGATAAATTGTTTGTGTAGTATCATCAGGAGAAACCACTTCACTTTTTTGGCAGGAAACCAATGCCAAATTTAAGATTGAGAGGAGAATTAATCTTTTCACAGTTTTATTTGAATTTTGGTTTTCCTTTTGACACACTTAGTGTTTTCAGGTTTAAACCTGCTCATAATAAATTTTTTTTCTTGTCCTCTCAATTTGTCTGGTTCTACACTATAACACCTGTTACTTAATTACTTTCTCAAAATGTAAACAGAATAACCAACAACTTTAATTACTGACTCTAATGTGAGATTGATTTTGAAAGCAAGTTCATCACAAGTACACCAGACACAATAAGTATAATTCCGACTATAGCCGGTAAATCCAATGATTGCTTAAATATTGTGACTGATATAATCGCGGTCAGGACTATTCCTAATCCACCCCATATTGCATAAGCAATTCCCAGAGGTATTGATTTCAAAGCCAGGGAGAGAAAATAAAAACTTACCAGATATGCTACTACCATCACGATTGAAGGTGTAACTTTTGAAAATCCGTTTGAAACTTTCATGAAGCTTGAACCAATTACTTCAAGAATAATAGCCAATCCGAGAAAGAGATATTTCATTTTCTTTTATAAGTTTTGGATATTTTGATTAATTCAATGCCAGTTTTAAAAATTCATTGGCTGTCTTCCAATTTCGTGTTGTCGCTTTTATGTTCAATTCACTTTCAAAAAAAATTTTATTGAGACTCGTTCTGCCGTTGCCCTCCGGGCAGTATAAATAAATTGCATCATCCGAAAAAATAATTTTTTCATTTACCTGCTTCTTTCTTTAAATTGCCTCATAGTCTGGGTTCACCGGTTTTGAAAAAATGAAGGTGATGTGGAAATATTGGGATTCTTGCTTCTATAGCTTTAAATGGATTGTTAAGAATAATGTCTTTTATTTATCCAAGTTCATAACCGTAATATCAATCCCGAACTCTTTTTCAATTTAGTCTGAAATCGAATTTTCTAATTGCTTCTTAGAAGAATTTTCACATTCAAATATGACACTTCCGTTTTGAATGTACGATCTTACATTGAAATTCATACGCTCGTATAAATTTATCAACTTGGCATTTTAAATAGATTCTTACCGCTGACATAGTTACCCCGCAATATTGAAATATAAGTAGCCAATTTATTTTTATTCAAATATATGAACCTTAAGTTTTACATACGGACACGATTACTTCTTTAGTGCAATAAAAGATTTCCACAACATATTTATTTCTGTAATTTAATATCGTGAGAAATTTAGTGCATTCTCAAAATTTTTAAAAGGGCAGTTAATGAAAATTGATTTAGATTGATAAAAAATTGTTTTCAAATTTAAATTGAAATGTAATTGAAGTCATTGAAGAAAACTAAAACTCAACGAGAGTTAATTTAGATATTATTGTAGAGCATTTTATTTACTAATTAAATTTTTTGCTTATTAGCATTTCGGTTGCCCCATGTTTTTGTGCGGGATCATGCCCGAATTGCTTATGAGTTAATAACTTTACTCATCCTAATACTGAGTATTAGAGTAATCAGATTATCAAAATTAAAACTGTATCCGACAATTTGAAAAAGATTATCAGAATAAAAATTATCTTACTATAGCTTTAATACGATCAAAATGAAAATTTAGTCACGTAAAAAACCTAACATTTTATATTGAACCTGAGCGTCAGTTCTCATCAAATACGAGTGCAAAAATATGGTGAGTTTAAAATGTTCAGAGAATCTGCTTTTTCTTAAACCAGAGATAAATAATAACCGAGATGACCGCCATAACAGCTAAGGTCAGAAAATAGCCCACTTTCCAGTTTAGTTCTGGCATATTGGTAAAATTCATTCCGTAAATTCCCGCGACAAAAGTTAATGGTAAAAAAAATGCGGAGAAAATTGTAAGAAGTTTCATCACATCGTTGCTCTTTTGGGCATTTACTGAAAGGTAAGTATGCAACAAGTTATTAGCATTCTCAATAACCTCATCGAAGTTTAAAATTAACCGCACAAGCTTATCTTTAATATCCTGTAGAGTTGTTTTCAATTGATCGATAACTTCAATTTGGTTTATTACGCCTTCATTTAACAGAAGCAATTTTTTAGTTATTCTGGTTTGGGCTTTTAGAAAATAAAGCTCTTTCAATGAGACTTTTGATGTATCCCTTAGAAATATAGTTTTCTCTATTTGATCTATTTTATCGTCTAATTCATTTAATGGCTGCTCGTAGGTTACAAGCATTTTCCGAATCAGAAAAAGCAATACTTCCTCAGCATTACTGTAATCACTTTTTACTGATTCGATGAAATCAAACTCTGCACGATGAATCGTGATTAGTTTATTTGAATTGTAAAAAAAAGCAATCTTGTTCGACAGTTCATTTATCGTAGTTGCTCTTTGCTCTATCGCAGATGTGAACGCTCTTAAAATACAAAAATTGTACTCGGGTTGTTTTTCAAATTTCGGTAAATGTCCGAACTCCTGGCTATCCTTGATTTGATGGTAGTCTAACTTGTATTCCTTAGCAATTTCATCGAGGTTTTCCTTGTCCGGAACACGGATATCAATCCATTTAAAATTTTTATACTGAATCTCCTTTTGAACGTTTAAGGTCATATTTTATTATTTAAAATACTTTCAACGATAATTTGAATTTTATTTACATTCAAATTCACAATTAACTTACACCATAAAATATGAGAAAATATTTACAACGTTATTTAGTTACTATACATATTTTATGCACATTGAATTTAGTTTGCTTATCCGGAAATATGACTGCACTTAACGAAACTATTGATGAGAATTTCTGAAAAGTCCTGTCCAACTTGTAACTGGGATTGGTAATTATAAAAACAACCTTTCAATGACCAAGCAAATGCTAAACCATGATTTTCAATTTACAATGCAACTGAACGATTTTGATATAAAGTTTATTCTAAAATCTTTTTAATACTATCCGCTAAGTTAGATCTATTGATAATTGTAATATCGCTTTGATCTGATGTTAGTTGCTTGTTCAAACCATATTTCGGATTATTTAAATTTTCTGACTGATCGTAAATCACCGCCCTTTGGATTGAATATTTTAAAGCGTATTGCATTGCAATTCTCGAACCACTATCATTCCCAAGATTATTTCTGGAATAGCTCGCAGTTAATATTATGCAATCGCTGTACATTGCCTGCAATCTGTCTCGCGCTTTGTATCTGCGAAGTAATTCAAACTTATCTGATGCTATTTCAAAATACTCAGAAATCAACAATCCGCCTTTTCGAACAATCTTGTCAGCCAATTCTGAATTTACCTTAGGCAATATTCTGTTTACTGGTGATGGTAAAATCGCGATAGTTTTACCGTTTGAATCTAATACCTGTTTATGGGCAATTGTATCACAACCTAATGCTAAACCGCTTACTATCGTAACACCACATTTAACTAATTCCGAAACCACTTCGCGTTCAATTAATTCAATCTCTCTATCCGGTGTTAAAAGACCTATAACCGATACATTTCTGTTAGTATCTTTTAGAAGAGATAAATCACCTCGATAATACAAAAATACTGGTTGCTCACTTTTTTTTACTGACCCTCTTATGCGAGGAAATTCGGGATCACCAATTGCAGTTAATCCAATATTGAAACCCTTAACGTCATTTAACTTTTGAATCAGTGTTCCTTTCAATTTTTCAAATGTATCAACGTCAATTTGACGTGTGTATTTAGTGTCCATTTTTAAAATTGAAATTATTTCGAATATACTTTTTTCCCAAACCCGGTTTCTAATAATCCATGCGCTTCCAACCCCTTTAAAGGATTTAGTTACTAAAATATTTATTGCATTTTCTGAATATTTCATGGATTAAAATTTTTTGTTAGTGATGTAACCAATTTTAATTTATTCTCTGACAAATTAAATAGTAATGAAAACTTCTTATCCGTATGTTGTGTTCAGCCAATTAACAAAGAAGAAAACCTTTTCTGCCATTCATGTGAACATATACTACCATTTAGAAATTATTGCGTGATTGATAATTTTGAATAACGTACATAAGCTTTAATGATTCCATAGCTTTTGAAGCTCTTTAAAAAATGGGATTGGTTCAATAGTTTAAATTTGATACAGATAAATTCACACAAAAATTGTAATGAAATTTGACTTTCTTTCTCATTTCAATTAAAATTGATTTAAAGCATTTTACAACTTGCAGGACAAATTCGAAATATATAAGGCATATAAGCACAAATTCTTTCAGGAGAAAATTGAAAGGGGAGTATTATATATTGTTTCAACCCCTATTGGAAATCTTGAAGATATATCATTCAGAGCATTGAGAGTTTTGAGTCAGGTGGATTTGATAGCAGCAGAAGATACACGAGTAACTTCAAAATTGTTAAACCATTTCGGAATATCGAAAGAAATAATTAGCTATTATTCAGGGAAAGAAGAGAGGAAGCTTGCGAAAATACTTTCATTACTTCAATCAGGGAAGAGTATTGCTATTACATCAGATTCAGGCACACCGGGGATTTCCGATCCCGGCAATTATCTTTTTTCTGCATGTGTGGCAAATGAAATACCTATGAGGGTTATTCCCGGAGCTACCTCGGTGATACAGGCGCTCGTACTTTCAACTTTCGATTCAAAAAAGTTTTTCTTTCAGGGATTTCTGCCCAGGAAAAAGGGCAGAACAAAAACATTTTCTGAACTTGTAAATTATAAAATGCCTGTAGTCATCTTTGAATCACCTTATCGGGTAGAAGCCACATTGAAAGATATTTATGAACATTTCGGGAACAAGGAAATATCTATTTCCAGAGAGCTGACAAAAAAATTTGAAGAAACGAAAAGAGGTACACTCAGAGAATTTATAAACAAAAAAATTAAAATAACACCAAAAGGTGAATTTGTAATTATTATAAACAATAAAAATTAAATGTCAGAACAGGTCAGAGTTAGATTTGCACCTTCACCGACCGGCTACATTCATGTAGGCTCACTCCGGACAGCGCTTTTTAATTATCTATTTGCCAGACACAATAATGGAAAGTTCATCCTCAGAATTGAAGATACAGATCAAAGCAGATATGTTGACGGTGCTGTTGAAAACTTAATAAAATCGCTTAATATCCTCGGAATCGAATACGATGAAGGTCCTGATAAAAAAGGCGACTATGGTCCATACTTTCAGTCACAACGGCTTGACATTTACAAGAAGCATGCTATGGAGTTAATAGAAAAGGATATGGCGTATTATGCATTTGAAACTCCGGAAGAATTGGAGGAAATGAAACGACTCGCGCATCTCGAAGGTAGAGTGACTGCTTATGACAGGCGGGCAAGGAATTTAACACATGAGGAAATTCAAAAATACTTGAACGAAAATAAACCATACGTTATACGGCTAAAAGTTCCACTTGGTGAAGAAATAAAATTTAATGATCTTGTTAAAGGCACAATTAAAATTAATACTGACCATATTGATGATCAGGTATTGTTGAAGTCTGATGGCTTTCCTACTTATCACCTCGCTAATGTTGTAGATGACCACCTTATGGGAATTACCCATATTATTCGAGGTGAGGAGTGGATTACGTCAGTACCAAAACATGTCATACTTTATAACGCTTTCAATTGGGAAGTCCCTGAAATGGCACATGTTCCGTTATTATTGAATCCCGATAAAACAAAATTAAGCAAACGCCAAGGTGATGTTGCGGTGGAAGACTATCTGCAAAAAGGTTATCTGGTTGAAGCGCTAAATAACTTCATGGCTCTGCTTGGATGGAACCCGGGAGAAGGTGAAACTTCCGAAATATTCTCAATGAACGAATTAATAGAAAAATTTTCATTAAGTCACGTTCAGGTTCACGGTGCAGTTTTTAATATTGAAAAACTAAACTGGATGAATAATGAATATATCAAGAGTTATGACCTCGATAAATTACTTGATCTCTCAATTCCTTTCTTTGAAAGAGATGGATTTGATACTTCCGATAAATCATTTCTGAAAAAAGTACTTTCAACTATTCGTGTGTATCTGAATAAACTAGACGAAATTGGTGATCAAGCCAGGCTCTTTTTCCAAAATGAAATAAAAATTGAAAGCGCCGATTCGGTTAGTCTATTGCAGAATGAAAATACAAAGATTGTATTTGAACAAATCATAATTAAGCTTCAAGGATTAAAGGATATTAATACGGATGACTTCAAGCAAGTAATGAAAGATGTTTCAAATGAAACCGGAATCAAAGGGAAGGATTTATTCAAACCTTTACGTATTGCTTTAACAGGGTCAGAGTCCGGTCCGGAATTACCGATGCTCGTAAATGTTTACGGTTCCGAAAAAACAATCAAATTCCTTAGGGATGCTCTAAAAGTTTGATAGGCTTTTGAACAAACTTTATAGTTCTAACACAAATTTTCTATATTAAATTGAGATAGATATGTTAACGGAATTAACCCTCTTCTCATTTCAATTTGAAGTAGAATTTATTAGACTAATAGAAAATAAATTATACTAATGAGGAATGTATTCATATTTTTTATTATGCTCCTAACAACGGTTTCAGTTTCTCAGCCGTATTTTAACTATCCGATTGATACTTTAGCAAGCGACCAATATTACAATTACCGTGCTATGGTAAAGTACGATAACGACGGTTTCATTCATGTTGTGAATACGAGACAATATAGTACTCAAAATGAGACTCGGGAGATTTTTTATTGGAACAATAAGACTGGCAGTTTCTTACCGCTTCAATTAACCAACAACAATGTTGATGACAATTACTCTTCAATTGCTTTTGATGAAGACGGATATACTCACATCGGGTGGGAGCGAAGAGATGCTTCAAATTTGTTTCAATTAATTTACACCAATAACAGGGCTACCGGTGATACTTTTAATCTACCTGTATGGATAACTTCAGGTGGAATTAACAAGGCAACACCATATATGGCAATGGGCAAAGGTGATAGTTCTGTACATTTTGCATATCTCACTTATCCAATGACGGGAACGGGTAATGCGTATTACAGAAAATTTAATTACATATCGAATGAACTTGGACCTGAGATTGTCTTAGGGCAAATGTCTCCGAGCAGTGAAAATGATATTCAAATTGCAATTGATTCAAATGGAATAGTGCACATAGTTTATACAACGAACGAAACATTTTTTGGAGGTGAATTGCATTACTTCACGAATGAAAGTGGAACAATGGAAGAAATCAGCACTGGAGTAACTGCCACTACACAATATCCTGCAATAACTATAGACAAGCTCACTAATAGGGTACTCATTATTTACAGAGTGGAGCAGGGAAGTAACAGAGTGATTTATCTCATATCGAGAGAATTAAGTGGAAATTTCACTAATTCACAAGCAATAACAACCGGAGGGTTAGGCAGACCATCGTTTTACAGGTCAATAGACACGGACAATGAAGGAAATTTATTCGTCACTTTTCAAAATTCAGTATCAAAAGCTCCAAAAGGTTTCTTTCTCATATTCGGCAAACCGGGATTTGTATTTTCACCTCCGGTTCTGATTTTTGAGGATAGTACATCAACATACATCGCACGTGGAAATAATTCAGTTACCGCAAGAGGAAATGGTTTAATTACAGTTTCCTTTGATCCCGCTGCATCAAGAAACGGTACAATTGTTTCTGACATTATGCTTAAGACAGGTCAGGTAGATTTTTCTCTGGGAATAGTTCAAAACCAAAATATTCAAGCCGGAGAGTTTCTAATTTTACAAAATTATCCGAACCCTTTTAATCCGGAGACTGAAATCACATTTCAATTGAACAAGAAAGCGATGACAGAACTTTCAGTATTTGATAATACCGGCAGGCAGATTACGACCCTTGTAAACGAAATCCTACAACCGGGGAATTACTCTTATAAATTCAATGCATCCGGATTAGCGAGCGGGGTTTACTTTTATCGTCTTGTATCGGGCGATCATTCAGTAACAAAGCAGATGATTTTGTTAAAGTGAAGTCCTTTTAAAATTACAAGTATTCTAAAGTAAATTCCTAATATGTTAAAATAAAAAAAGCGGGCTTTAAATCCCGCTTTCACTTCAGACAATTATTAATTCCTATTAATAAGAGTTTCTGTTGCTGTAGGAAGGTTTTCTCTCAGTTTTAGGTTTTGCAATGTTTACCTTAATCTTTCGGCCGTCAAGTTCATTTCCATCAAGTTCTGAAATGGCTTTGTCAGCTTCACTGTTATTGCTCATTACAACAAATCCGAAACCTTTGGACCTGCCGGTAAAATTATCAGAAATAACTTTGACTGATTCAATTTCACCATAAGAATCAAACAATTCTTTTAATGAATCTTCTGTAACTGAATAGGGAAGATTACCCACATAAATGTTCTGTGACATAATGTAATTTTAATTTAAATTAGTACCCGAAGAAAGTAAAATCCCAGAAAAGAAAAAACGGTAGGAATAAAACGAACACGAGCAGTGTAACATAAGTAAATCTTTTCCTAATTTCAAGCACATAATGTATTCGTTGAATTTATTGTTGTTTGATATTTCAAACGTAAATCTCTAATCCGTTTTTTTATGAATGTATTTCAGACAGGATAACATAAATTTACATATAAAAAAACCTCGCACAAAATAAACGAGGTTTTCGATTAATAATACTATCTTACTTTTTTCTTATGTCTGTTCTTTCGAAGCCTCTTCTTTCTTTTGTGTGTTGACATCTTTGCGCGTTTTCTTTTTTTCCCGCTTGGCATTTATTAATTCTCCTTAGTTTTTATTTAACTTTTTTTTCCAAACTTTCCTGAACAACTTTTTTAAATTCTTTTGAAACTTTAAACATTGGTATATATCGGGTGTCTAAAAAAACTGTTTCTCCGGTTTTCGGATTTCTTGCTTTTCTTGGCTTTTTTATATTGTTCTTAAATGTACCGAATCCTCTTATTTCAATATTTTCATTATTACATAACGCATCTATAACACAACTGATAAATCCTTCAACTACTATTTCCGTCTCTTTTTTGCTCAATCCGGTAGCATCAGATATTTTTGAAGCAATTTGTGCTCTAGTCATCTTTCAAATTTGTATTGCAAAATTGGAGCTTCAATAAATTCCTGTTTGAGATATTTTGAAATCTCATTGAGATCATTGTCGCTTCTGAGGTCAAGAATTTTTTCAAAAACTGAAAGTTCTCGTTTCTCAATTACAATAACCGGTTCACCTTCAATACCACCCATTTCAGCAGCTATTTTAACCGCATCCTGAAGTGTACCTAATTTGTCAACAAGACCGAGTTCAAGAGCTTGCTGACCTGTAAACACTCTGCCATTGGCAATTCTTCTCAATTTTTCTTCAGGAATCTTCCGCTCGGTTTTCACTACGTTAAAGAACTGCTCGAAGCTATTATTTACAATGTCCTGAAAATATAAACTATCAGATTGGTTCATTTCACGGAATGGATTGCCTGCATCTTTCAGTTCACCACTTTTAATGGTGTTATCTTTGATTCCTATTTTATCGGTAAGTTCTTTCCATGAAACGAAATTTGCAATAACTCCGATACTGCCTGTTATTGAACCGGGGTTAGAAACTATCAGCGACCCTCCACAAGCAGCAAGATAGCCACCGCTTGCTGCAATTGAACCAAATGATACAATTACAGGTTTCCCGTTGTCTCTGGTGGTTTTAATAATTTCATAAATTTCCTGCGAGGCTGCTACACCACCACCGGGTGAGTCAATCCTGAGCAAAATTGCTTTGATTGACTCATCTTTTCTGAATTTATTAAATTGTCTAACAATATCTTCCGAAGAATAAATGGGGTAGTTCAGTTCAACAAAACCAATTTTTCCCTTTCCGCTCCCATAATATTCAAAATAAAAGTCACGGTTGCCATCTGAAGAAATGTTCGATACTGAAGATGCGAAGAAGAAAATTCCTGCACCTATGAATAAAAGAACGATTAAGAAAATTACCGCAGTAATTCCCCAAAACCAATTCCAACCGGAATTTTTCCTGTGGGGAGGGTTCTCCAATTTATTATTTCAAATTTTGTTTCTTGGTTTCTGCTTCTGTTTTCTTTTCATCCATATCAAGAGCATCGTAAGCTACAATTAACATATCATAGATATCAGCTAGTAATTCGTTATTCTTCGAACTATTTGCGACCGGTTCAAGAACGGAAATGATTTTATTCATGTACGGTTTGTAATCGAAATCCGGGTCTTCCTGGACTTTCTTCGTAGCAATCGAGTAATTTGCATATGCAATATTGTAACATGCAATTTCGTAGTATTCGTTATCTTTTGGTAGGAAGGGGATTGTTAGTACTTTATTGAAAATTGTTTCAGCTTCTTCATATTTTTCAGCTTGTCTTGATTTTATTCCGGTCTCATAAAGTATTCTTGCAATTTGTATTGCATCTTCTTTGCTTGCAGTCTTGTCCAAAATAGATGAATATACCATTAAAGCACTGTCATTCTCTTCAAGGTAGAAATATGAATCGGCAATCATTTGAAATGAGCTTACAGAATCAGGAATAATGCTTGCTGAAGCTCTGAACCCTAACAATGCGTTTCTAAAATTTCTTACAGCGCCGGCTGAGTCAGAATTCTTTAACGAATTTAATCCTGAGTTGAATGAATTTATTCCTGAATTGTATTTTGTTACCCAAAGGTTAAGAATATCGTTGCCGAAATTAGGTGAAATTTCAAGACTTTTTTTGAATGAAGTTTTAGCTTCTTCAAACTTACCAAGTTCAATTTGCGAATGACCTAACATAAACCAACCTTCAGCATCGTTTTTATCTACCATGAGACCTTTTGAAAGCTCTTTTTCAGCTTTTACGTAGTCTGCATTTTTGTATGCGAGTTTTCCTGTTGTTGATTCAGCTGATGCACAACCTGAATAGTTTATTGTTATGACTCCTGCAAAAAGTAATGCAAACAGATAAAAATAATTTTTAACCTTGCTCATTTTTTTGATTTTTTTTCTAAAATTTTTTTAGACTACAAATATAATCATAATTGCGTTGTGATTCAATTAATCTATTCTTTAACTGCTTTAATTTATTGATGGTTATAATTGAAACAGTTAATATTGCATAAAATTCTATTTATGGCATCACAAAATTCTTTTGATATCGTCTCTGAAATTGATCTACAGGAGGTTGATAACGCTGTTAATCAGGCGATTAAGGAAATTATTACACGTTATGATCTGAAGGATAGCAAATCGTCTATTGAACTGAATAAAAAGGAAAACGTTATCAATGTAAATAGCTTGGATGAATTTAAGATTAAATCAGTAATTGACATTTTACAAAACAAAATGATTAAGCGGGGAATTTCACTGAAAGCAATGAAACCGGGTGAAATCGAAAAATCTTCCGGTGGCTCAGTAAAAATTGATATAAAACTTCAACAGGGTATTGATAAAGATAATGCAAGGAAATTGGTTAAAATGATAAAAGACACAAAGCTTAAAGTTCAACCCTCTATTAATGATGACAAAGTCAGGGTTACCGGTAAATCTAAAGATGATTTGCAGGAAATCATAAAACTATTAAATAATGCTGAGCTTGATTTTGCGCTTCAGTTTGTAAACTATAGGTAATGAAGTTTATTATTTATATATCCACTTTTTCGATTTTTTTAATCTCGTTTCTTGATGTAAATCTAAATGCCCAAAGAATTGAAGATAAGATAGACGTCATAATAATTGATGCCGGTCATGGGGGAAAGGATCCGGGTACAACTGCAATCGATGGTACTTTTGAGAAAGATTTTAATCTTGAAATTGCATTGAGGTTGAAGTTGCTTCTCGAAAATGCATATAGTGATGTAAAGGTGATACTCACACGGGATTCAGATAAATTTATTGAATTAACTGACAGGGGAAAAATTGCAAATGATTCTAACGGGAAATTATTCGTAAGTATTCATGCAAACTCAAAGTCACCGGAGGAATCAGATAAATCCGGATTTGAATTATATCTTCTTGATATGGTAGGTGAAGATAATGCACTAGCACAAATTTCGGATTATAAAATTTCACAAAGTATAAAGGACGATACACTCTCACATTTGCTCTCATCTCTGATCCTTCACTCGAATCTTTATACATCTCAACGGCTTGCTAAAATTTTCTCAACCGAACTTACAAAAGGCACTGTATTAAAATCACGCGGAATATTCCAACAACCGTTTGTTGTTCTGTGGGGTGCGACAATGCCTTCGATTTTGGTAGAATGCGGTTACCTCTCTGATGAAGGAAATCTGAAATATTTAACTTCAGAAACCGGAAAAAATGAACTTGCGAATTCATTATACAAAGCAATTGCAAGGTTTAAATTCGACTATGAATTTCAAGGTGAATTTAAATAAAAAAGCCGGTTACAAAACCGGCTTTAATGAATTAGCTTCCAATTCGTACCAACTTGTTCTTCAGTCCTAAAATCTCAAGTTTCTTCATATCACTTTTCGCATCTCTTCCGGATAAATAATTACCTGCAAATATCGTGTAGTTGGTCGTCTTATCTGTAGTTGATATTTTTTCCTGTACGAAGATCTTATTAACATCGTTAGCCTCGAGTTTACCGATTAGCTCATAGGCGTCAGATTTATCTTTGAACTCACCGACTTTAAGTGTAAATCCCTTAACGAATCTGATTTTTTCAGTTACATCAAAGTAATTTTTGACTGCGTCTTCGTTCACTTTTTGATAAATCGTTTCACCTGCATCTTCAGCGTCAGGAGTAAGAACCTTGATTTTAACCCTTCTGAATTGAGTGAACAAATCACTGAACTCCTCATCAGTTAATGATTCATCATTTCCTTTTCTTTGTTTATTATATTCTACAAAGATTATTGATGAAACCGGAAGAGTTTCTTCGAACAAGTCAATCGGCTGAAGTTCTTTCTCTTCCAACTTTTCAGCCTGTTCGAGTTCTTCAGGGGTTACCACCTCAATCCTAACCTGAGCCAAGCCACCCATACCGATTTCAGTTTTTGAAGCATGTGAAAGATCAATAATCCTGCCCCGTTTGAAAGGACCTCTGTCATTGATTCTCACTATGGTTTCTAATCCGTTTTCGAGATTAATAACTCTTACCAGAGTATTAAACGGAAGAGTTTTATGTGCAGCAGTCATTTCGTGAGTATCGAACCGCTCACCGTTGGCGGTCTTTCTCCCTTGAAAGCCAGGTCCATACCAGGACGCTATTCCTTCTTCCGTGTATCCCGCTAAATCGGTTTTGGGATCAGCTGAGATGTTGCTAACCGGACTGATTAAAATTAATGACATTACTAATGCTAGTATGACATTGATTTTAATTTTACCCAAATGTTTCTCCTATTATAGTTATCGAAAAATGTTCAATAATGAACAATCTTAAAACAATCATGTCAGCAATTGGGTAGTCCTGCTGTTAAGCTATTTTAAAGAACGATATATAGCTAATAATACCTTTCAATTTTACGAATCAACAAAGTTATTAATTCTTTTTTTAAATCGCAACTCAAAATAATAACTTTTTTATAAATGGAGATATGAAGAGTTTAAAAAATAATTTTGGATTATAAATGTGTAAGTACAGAAAATCTCACATTATTATATTATAATTACTAACAGTTCAATGACCGATAGTCATAAGTAGCTGAGATTAATTTTATATTTTTTTGTCAAATATCCTGTATGTTTTATAAATTTTCGCACCAAGGTTTTCAGCAGTTTTCATCATTGGCATATTATCGTCCAGAACCCAGCTAATCTCCGCACCGATATAATTTAATCTGTTTCCGTTTTCAATAAGATTTTTATAAAATATCCCATCAATACCCTTTTTCTGATATTCGTGTTTCATTCCCATTATAATTACCCTTAGCCTGTTAATTCGTTTTTTACCGGATAAAAATTTGAAAATTCCAAACGGAAATAATTTCCCGTTCAAACCTTTTATCGCCTGATTTAAGTCAGGAATAGCAAGTGAAAATCCAATCGGTTGACCGTCAATTTCTGCGAATTCAACGAACTCCGGATTTACTGCAATTTTCAAATTCTTTGCAATATATCTGAACTCATCTTCCGTCATCGGAACGAATCCCCAGTTATCGCTCCAGGCATTATTATAGACATCTCTCACCCGTTGAACTTCATTATCGAAATCTCTCAAATTAACTTTTCTGATTTTTATATTCTCGCGCTTCATGACGATTTCCGCGATACGTCTTAATTTCTCCATTACTTTTTCATCCTTTATAACATCTTTAGAGATCCACAATGCATGCAAATCCTTTGACTTTGTGAATCCGGCATTTAAAATCAATTCTTCATAAAATTCAAAATTATAAGGCATGAGTATTACATTATCCGTGTCAAAAGCGTTTACGAGCAAACCACATTCATCATTGGTTGACGGGTTAACCGGTCCACGTATAGTATCCATACCCTGATCTTTTAACCATGAAGTTGCTGCATCAAATAATTTATTTGAGATTAGTCTATTATTGATTGATTCAAAAAATCCAAAGAAACCTACCTTATCTTTATGAAAGTTATTGTGATTGTCGTTTACAATTGCAGCTATCCGCCCGACGATTTTACCATCATCAAAAGCCAGCCAAAGTTTGATTCTGGAGTGCTGGTAAAAAGGATTTTTTTGTGTATCGAGATTATTCTTAATATCAAATCTTAACGGTGCAATGTAATGTTCGCAGCCTTTGTAATGATTGTACGCAAAATCAATAAACTGTGCTTTAAGTGTTTCGTTGTTAACCTCTTTTAAATATATTTCTCCGCTCAATGCTGATTATTTAATTTTGAAATAATGTCTTCTACGTGTTTTTTTACTTTGACTTTATTAAATATTTCAGAAATTTTTCCCTTTTCATCTATTATAAATGTGGTTCGTTCAATACCCATATACTTCCTTCCGTACATACTTTTTTCTTTCCATACTCCATAGGCATTTAAAACATTTCCGGTTTCATCTGATAATAATGTAAAATTCAGTGAATGTTTCTCACGGAATTTTTTGTGTGATTCAATACTATCTTTACTTACTCCAACTACTACTACATTCTTTCTATTCAAAAGTTTTAAATTATCCCGGAAATCAATTGCTTCGGCTGTACAACCTGAAGTGTTATCTTTCGGATAAAAATAGAGGATTACTTTTTTCCCTTTGAAATCCTTTAATGAAATAACTTTTCCATCATCGGATTGTAATTTGAAGTCCGGAGCTTTATCGCCCGGCTTTAATGATTTATGTTCCAATTGATATTTTTTCTTTTAAAAATTTTCTTACTGAAAATGTACTTCCGATTGTTCCAAGCAATAGCCCAATTACAACTAACACAACCATGAAAATACCATCGTTGAAAGTCAAACTGAATATTTCGCTCAGGTAATTAGAAGCGAAATAAATATAGAAGAGGTAAAGCAATACAACAGCAATTATTCCGCCGATGAAACCTTGTACAAGACCTTCGAATATAAATGGTGCCCTGATGAAATTTCTGGTAGCACCTAACAATTTGTATATCTCTATTAATCTCTCCTTAGAATTTATAACCAATCGTATTGTATTTGAAACCAAAAAGATTGACGCGATACTTATCAGTATCAGGATAATCAGATTAAGGTAATATATACCCGTCGTGTTTTGTTCAATAACCTCAAGGTTTTGCTTCGGATAAACAATATCAGAAACAATCGGGCTTTCTGAAACGTCCGAGATTAATTTTTCTATTCTTGAAGTTGTCTTATAATCATCGAACAGATAAACTTTCATTGATGGTGGTAGGGGATTCCTTTCAAAGACATCAAGCATTTCCTTTCCGAACTCTTTCTCAAAAATTTTTGCTGCATCTTCTTTGCTGATGTATTCAATTTTCTTCACACCACCTGTCCGCTTCAATATATCCCTTAGCTGATCAAGGTTTTCCTGACTGAAGTTGTCCTGCAAAAATATTTCAATTTCTACCCGGTTTTTTATGCTTTCAATTAATTTTGATGAATTCAGCGAAATGTTGTAAAATACTGCGAGCATTATCAAAGACAAACTAATCGTAAGGATTGACGCAATCGTCGAAAGCTTGGCAGAAGCAAGCCCACGGTATGACTCTTTTAGTAAATAACCAAAATTCACCTTTAAGTTAATTTAATTTCTCCCAGCCACGTTTATTCAAATCGTAAAAAATATATGCACCTGCAAATAGTCCGAGCAATATTAACCCGAAACCGAAAAGATATTCCCCGAATAAAATTTTCCCAAACCCAAAAAGGAAACTATAAACTAATATAATTCCACAGAGCCAATCAATAATTAAGAATCCAAAACCGGTATCAGATTTCACATCAGGCAATTTAGTGGCAATTTTTTTCCACCCAATCCCACCGGGATGAACCCTTTTGTAAAATGAGAGCAGTTGTAACTCATCTGTCGGTTTAGTTAAAAAGGTTGCTATTAACCAAAAGATCGTGGTTGTAGGAACAATGATATACAACGAATTCGGGAATTGTACATCGAGTTTGCTGAAATACAAAATAGCATATACAATGAATGGAGTAATAGTTGCAACAATTTCACTAATAGCATTAACCCGCCACCAAAACCACCTTACAATCAGCACCAGCCCGAGACCGGCTCCGCACTCAATTACGAATTCCCAAACACCAGCGATAGTGTTCATAAATAAAGTTACAAATACTGAAAGTATCATGAAGACTAAAGTCATCATTCTTGAAACGTTGACATATCCTGTTTCGTCTTGTTTTTTATTAATAAATCTCCTGTAGAAATCATTGACAAAATAAGACGTACCCCAATTCAGATGTGTTGAAATTGTTGACATATAAGCCCCGAAAAACGCTGCAAGTAAGATTCCTTTAACCCCCACAGGAAGGTGATCCCGCATAGCAAAAACGAAACCCAGTCCTTTATCCTTTTGAGAAAGTTCAGGATACAAAATAAGCGAAGCAAGAGCAACAATTATCCAAGGCCACGGTCTGATACAGTAATGAGCAATTTGAAAGAAAAGAGTTGCAAGCAAAGAATTTTTTTCATCTTTTGCGCTCATCATCCTTTGTGCAATGTAACCGCCTCCGCCGGGTTCAGCTCCGGGATACCACGATGCCCACCATTGTATTCCTATGTATGCAAAAAATGAAGCCAGTGTCAATGCAAAGAAACCACCTGAATCACTGATAGGGGTATCACTTGAAATCACAGGAAGAAATGCCATACTCCAGTCAGGTAATTTTTCCTTTACGCCTGTTAAACCCCCAACTTCCGGGAGGTTTACAACAATGATAGCAAGGATAATGCAACCAACCATAGCGAGTGCAAACTGAAATGCATCTGTAACGGCAACACCCCAAAGTCCTGAAAGCGATGAGTAAACTGCCGTAATTAGAATACAGCCTCCCAATATAAAAATTGCATTTGACTCATTCACAAATTCAGGAAACATCCCAATTAGAATCTTAATCATTGCAAGGTTTACCCAACCCATAATTATTACATTCATAAATAGACTAAGGTAAATCGCCTTGAATCCCCTTAGAACAGCTGCCGGTTTACCTGAGTATCGCAATTCAACAAATTCCACATCGGTAATTATCCCTGCCCGTCGCCAGAGTCTGGCAAAGAAAAATACCGTCAACATACCACCGATAAGCATATTCCACCAAAGCCAGTTACCTGCTATACCTTTTTCGCCGACAAATTCGGTTACTGCCAGAGGAGTATCAGCTGCGAAAGTTGTGGCTACCATTGATAACCCTGCTAACCACCATGGTAAATTCCTACCGGATAGAAAATAATTCTCAGTTGAGCCTGAAGCTCGTTTTGAGAATTTTATACCTATGAAAATAGTCAGAAGGAAGTAAAGGAAAACGAAAATCCAGTCAAGAAGTTGCATTTACGAGGTTTTTCCAAAAATATGGATAATAAGTATAATTACAAATGAAGTTTTATAATGCGGATAAGACTTACTGAAGATGCATAAACAGAGTTAAACCCGAATGATTACTTTAGCAAACCATGTTTAAACCGACGTGAATTTTTAACAAAATCTTGTTAACAATGTCAATATTTATTCATGAAATTGTAGTTAAAAATTCTGAACTATAGTAAAATCTTAATAGATTATCATAACTAAGAATGTTATACTGAATTTTATTTTTTCTATGATTATTCGATACTGGAAGGTTAAAATTTTAAATTTTGAATTTAAACTATTCTAACTTTCTATTCAGGAATATTGAAATATTTCTTAATATAACCTTTCAACTTCTGTTAATATTTTACGGTACCTTAAAAATATTTTCTTTTCTTAAAACAATTTTATAGACCGAACCGAATAAAAGAGATATGTCAATTATTATCTACCGGTTAAAATCCGATAAACAATTACTCAAAATGAAATTAACATCCCTATTCTTTTTTACTTTTTTGTGTAACAGTTTACTACTTTCTTCAGGTTTAAACAGTATCACTTCACCTGACGGGGAACTTGTAATTGCGGCTGGAAACGACGGTGTTGTTTACCGCTCAACCAATGGAGGCTCAAACTGGCAAAAGTTTGTTATCCAAAATGTTGACTTTACTTCCACTACTTCTTTCAGTACAAAATATTGGCTCGCATCCTCAAACGGATGTATTTACATCGGAGATAAATTTAATCTCGGGAGTTTGAAACGAATAGTTGTGAATTTAAATGAATCATTTAACTCTATACTTTTTCTCAGCGAATCTGTTGGATGGCTTGCAGGAACAAATGGTTATCTCTACCAAAGTACTGATGGGGGGTACACTTGGAACCTCTCTAATTCTGGTATTGGCAAAGTTAATCTGAATTCAGTTCACGTTAACAACGATGGATATAATGCTGCTGTAGTAGGTGATAGTGGCATTTTTTACTATTCATTTAATGGTGGGGCTTCCTGGATTCCTGAAAATACTAATACAAATGTAAATCTTAATTCAGTTTTGAATTTAGGCAGTGCAATTTTCATCACCGGAGATTCGGGAAAGATATTCACAAAACCTCAATTTGCTCCGCTTCAGGAAATTGATTCAAAAACATGGTGGGATATTAATACAGTCCACGGAATTGATGAATTTAATATTAAAATAGCTGGTGGTGGGGGATTCATTCGAAATTTCAACGGAGTTGATTTTAACAATTTCGAACAAAACCCTATGCTGGGTGAGATATCGTCAATTTTTGTTTACAACCAAAATGTAAGTTTCGCAATAAGCAATAAAAATGATGCTATTTTAAAAACTATTAATAACGGAACATCATGGAGTTTTGTTAACGTCAGCAATTCAAACTACACCTGGTCAACTGTTTTAAATCAATCAGGTGGAATCGGAAACGGCTTATGTATGCATCCTGAAAACCGGAATGTGATTTTTCTTGCTCAAGGTAACAAAATTTACAGAAGTTCCGATTTAGGTGAATCGTGGTATCAAATCTCAACTGTTTCTGAAGGTACTTATGCGCATGGATTTTTCGTTAACGCGAACGATACTAACTATTGGGTTGCATCAATGGATGCAAACAATGGCAAAATTATGCGAACTTCAAATTACGGTGTAACCTGGGAAAGGATTTGGGGTCCGGCAATTCTTACTGAAACCGGAAACTCGTTACAAATGGACATTAACAACAATGACCATTTATTTCTTGCTCCGGATAATTCGACATTATTGAAATCCACTAATTTCGGTTCTGATTGGTTTCCAGTTTCATCACATATTTTTTCGAGTCCTTCCGATATTGAATTAAAATGGAATGATTCGGAAATAATTTATGTTGGCGATAAAAACCCCGGACGGTTTTTTAGGAGTACAAACGGTGGACTAAATTTTCAACTTACTAACAACTCGTCAACTTCAGATGTTCCTATGATTGGAATTTCTAGATTTAACAATGATCTCGTCTTTCATACTTTTTCACCCGGAAGCGGAGCGTGGATGTCAGTTAATTCAGGGGCTGATTTCTCGCTATCAATGAATTTAAATTCCGCCTGGAGTTGTGCAATTTCTTCCGATGACCCGACAATATTTTTTATTGTAACTAAAGATGGTGCAGGAAATATTTCATTCGACCGCGGGAATAATTATACAGCTGTATCAAATATAGGATCAGAAAACTCCGCAATATTTATCCCTAACAGGGAAACATATCTGGCACAAGGAACCGGGGGAGTATACAAATTACGACCTAGCTACACTATTGCAGCTACTAACGTAGTTGTATCTGATATTCAGGCAAACGCTGGAAATACTATACCCGGGGATTTTAATCTTTCCCAAAATTTTCCAAACCCGTTTAATCCTGCTACATCAATAAAGTTTTCCATACCTAGCAAGGAATTTGTAACATTAAAAGTTTACGATGTGAATGGTAGAAAAGTCGAAACAATTATAAATCAAAATTTATTACCAGGAATATATGAAGTTAACTTTGATGGTACAAACTTATCGAGCGGAGTATATTTTTATCGTATTTCTGCCGGGAAATTTAATCAAACAAGAAGGATGATATTGGTTAAATAACGACATTTGTCGTCCTGTAAAATTTAAGGGTTTCTTAAATTTGTTAAAAATAAAGAGGACGGCAATGAAAAAAGTAGCAAGAAAAAAGTTCTTTGAAAGACAA
>MWSW01000017.1 GCA_002050165.1 Candidatus Tepidiaquacellales bacterium OLB4/UTCHB1 | reverse complement strand
ACATTTAACCAACCAAGCATTGGCTCACACTCAATCCGCGCAGAAAATGTTTTCAAACTTTTACTTCAGGGAAATACATTTAATATTGCAGCACAGAAAATCGGTGTAGCAGTTTCAAATACTATTAACGCAGGACTGCCATCAGAAGGTGGTGAGGGGGCAGGTTTTCCGTGTATCAATACTTCTTATAACCTGAACATTCTTGGGAACACTTTTAACAACGGAGGAATGCAACTTTACCTGAACTGTTTCGCTTCTGAAGTTACACCATTTATGGTTCAAGGAAATGGCTTTTATAACTATAACATATCCGATTTGACTTCTATTTCCATCGCAGGTCGAAAGGTTTCAGGTGATTTCAAACAAAACAATTTCTCATCATCCGGTAATTCAATCGGAACAAATGTTGTCCTACTTCAAAGTTCAGTAAACATGTTCAATAATCTGCTGCAAAGCGCTAATCTACAAAATATATGGGCTAACACCTCATCAAGTTGCAAAATGTCTCCGGTTTACCAAAACGGTCAATGGATTTGGCTTAGCGGTTATAATAATCTTTCGTCCATAAAGTATAATGTTCTGGTCACGGGTGGTTCTGCGTTGCCAACATTGGATTATGGTAAAAACTGTTTCTTAATACCAACACAAGGACAGGACAAATACCACATCTCGGGTTTTGGAATACAGTGGAATTTTGCACAACAACAGATCTATTACATAAGAGAAAACTCCTGGTACGGATGGATGGGAAGTAATATTCCGGCACTTAATATAAAAAACCATGAAAACCAACCTATCCCATACCTGCATACGCCAACGATATTATGTCCTTCTACATCGTGGGACGGATACACGACGCAGGATATAGGATTTGGAATTTATGATACTATTTATTACAACAACATTGGTTACCCTCCCGAATTTGAGGAGGATCAAGAACTTTACAATCAGGCAATTTATGGATACTATGAAGGAGATTATTTAACTTCAATAAATACTTTCAAGATATTGATACAAGGACATCCGAAAAGTGATTACACGGAATCTTGCCTGTACGATTTTTATGATAATTACCGGGCTCTTGATACAAGTTCCGCGCAAAGTTATACGGACAACCTTTACAGCGATTTGAAAAATTTCTTGTCTGCAATAATTCTTGCAGAGAGTCATTCAGAAAATTTTAACTACACAGCTTATGAGATAATTCAGATGTGCGAAGTGAATATGCGTAAGTATAACGATGCCTTAGCTGGATATGAATTTATAGCAATGTATCACCCTGACCCAGAAGCGAGGTTCCTTGCCAGTGCCGATCATCAGGAGATATTGGAAATGCTTGGAGAGGGACAGGGTATAATGAATTTAAGTGCTGAAGAAAAATACAAACGGCTTAAAAAGAAACTAAATAGCTTTTTCAAAAGTGACCCGGTTACACAAAAGATAATCAGACAGTTTGAAAATCAATTGAATAAAAAAGTCATTAACAAAACCTCAATTGATTCAAAAGAGTTGAGTAGCCGTGAAGTAAGAGAAATGAGCAGGAACGAGAAAGAAAATAAAGTTTACAACCGCACGCAAAAAGATTTGATAAATAAATCAAACACGCTACTTCTAAGTGGTCGTAGCATGTCCAAAGAAGAACGAAGAAATATTGTATGTGAAGGAATTCTTTTAATAGCAGGTATGACGAAAGGTGATGAAATCTCCGAAAATGCCATAGCACCTTCAAGTTACAGTTTAAATCAAAACTATCCAAACCCGTTCAATCCTGTAACCAACATCAGATTTGATATTATGAAAGCGGGTAAGGTCAGGCTTTCAGTTTACGATATTACCGGGAAGGAAGTATCGGTTCTGACAAATGAAGTTCTGAAGCCCGGCAGTTACGAAGTTGGATTTGACGCATCGCACCTTTCAAGTGGGGTGTATTATTACAGAATTGAAGCCGGGGAGTTTACACAATCCAGGAAAATGTTGCTTGTAAAATAATTTGTTATAGGGGGAAGCAATTGGTTAAAGGCAGAGCGATATTTTGTTCTGCCTTTTTTATAGATAATTCTGGAAATAAAATTTAATCATAAAATTTAGGTTGAATAAATTGAACTTGAATTTTCTTTAAATTAATCATAAAATGCACAAACTAAAAAAAGGAGCAAACAATGGCACTCAAAAAATTACTTTTCTTTACTGTGTTAACATTTTTCCTCTCAAATTTTGCACTTACGCAGTGGCAATTTGTAGGATTTCAAACTGGTGTTGGTTCTTTTCCGAGCATTAGCGTGTCAGGTCCAAATACTGTTGCAATCGGTGGTGGTCCGAATGGACAACCGAAAGTATATCTTAGTATAAACGGTGGCGTAAACTGGACAACTTTAGGTACTACCGGTTTAGGTACTTTAGAGTTTTATTGTATCTGGATGAAAGATGCCAACACAATTTTTACAGGTGACGGTGGCGCAGTAGGTGGAGCAGGCGGGAATGCTTCATATTATAAAACAACCGATGGAGGTGCTACGTGGACCGTTCTTGGTTCAACCGGTGGTTCTGCAGGATTCATTAACGGAATAGTTTTTTCAAAAACAAATCCGATGTTCGGTGTTACCGAATCCGATCCACCTTTAGGAGCAGGTCAACCTTATTATCTACCCATTACAACTGATGGAGGAGTTACATGGACAGTTACTAACCCTCCGGGAGTTTCAGGCGCTGCATCCGCTCAAAATTCTATAGTTGTTATAGATGACCAATGGTACGGATTTGGTATGAATGCAGGTGCTTCAAGAGTATATTATACTTCAAACGGTGGATCTACATGGAATGTTGGAAACCTGGGAATTGCGGGCAGTTTCATTTCCGGTTTTGCAATGAGTACCGACAAACTCAGAGGGATTGCAATATCAAATACCTCATTGCCGAACGTTGCTCGAACAACAAACGGCGGACAAACCTGGACTTCCGTTAATACAGGTGGAGATGTAACAGGTTATGGGACAGTAAAATGGATTGAAGGGACTGATATAGTTTATATTTCCGGTGAAACAGGTGCCTCCGGAGTAGTAAAGAAAAGTACCGATGGCGGAGTTACGTGGAGTACCATGACGACCGGTGGAATTACCGGTTTAACCCATATGGAGTTTTTTAAGGATGGTAATACAATTTATGGTTACGCAGTGGCTGGAGATGGAAGTGTAATTAAGCTGGTAGATATGGTAACTTCACTAAACCCGGTTAATTCTGAAATTCCAACTGAATTCAAACTTCAGCAAAATTTCCCGAATCCCTTTAACCCTGTAACAACGATTAATTTCTCAATTCCGAAATCGTCGCATGTTACTTTAAAAGTGTTTAATTCAATTGGTCAAGAGGTTGCCTCAATAGTAAATAAATACCTTCCTGCGGGTAATTACAGTGAACAATTTGCAGCAACGTCAAACCTTACTTCAGGAGTTTATTTCTATAAACTTACTGCAGATGGTTTCTCCGATACAAAAAAATTAATGCTTGTAAAGTAAACTTATTATAAAATCTTCATAAACCCTTTCAGCTCTTGCTGGAAGGGTTTTTTTAAAATCTCATTTGATGAAAACGAATTTCTTGGTGGTAATTGTATCACTTTTCTTCTCGCAAACAATATTTTCTCAGATTGATCCCGACCAAATTCAACCTCCTGCAGATTTCATTCAAAAACCTCTGGTGAAAAAAGTTTATCCACCGTTTAAGCAGGTACCATCTGAAACCGATGCGGTTGTATCTGTTGGACCATTCGATAATATCGAAGTAACACTTTCACCCGGGTTTGCAGAAACTACCATAGCGGTAAATCCAAGAGATCCGCTGAACTTTGTTGCAACAGATAACGGGTCAGTTATGTCATCGTTAAATATGTACTATACTACTGACGGTGGAAGGAACTGGACCCGAACAAGTACATTTTTTAATGCAGGTGACCCTGTAGTGTGTTTCGACAGCCTTGGGAATGCTTATTATTGCGCTATGAGACAATCGGGTGGACAAATTGTTACAATCAGAGTTTATAAATCTACTAACAAAGGCGCGAATTGGGTAAATCTTGGTGATGCTTTTGTTCAGAGCGGTGGAGTTGATAAAGAGTGGATGGTTGCCGATCAAACCGGTGGTCCATATTCAAATAACCTTTATATGTCTTACAGTGATTTTTCTCAACCTGTAAGAATCCGGTTTTTACGAAGTACTGACCAGGGCATCACATGGTCAACTCCGGTTACAATCTTTGGGCCCGGGAATGCACAAGGTTCAAATATTGCAGTCGGCCCTGATGGGAGAGTTTATCTTGCATGGAGAGGGGGAAGCGAATCTTTTTGTAAAGTTTCCACAAACGGTGGAGTGTCGTTTGATTTGGGTGGTATAGCCGGATCATACAGCGATCCGGGTACATTTAACTCCTCAGTTGGAAGATACGTGCTTAAAAATAATATAAGGGTTAACGGGTTTCCCATGCTCGCATGTGATTTATCAAATGGTCCCCACCGCGGTAATGTTTATATGGTGTATGGTACTAATCCACCCGGTCCGGATGTAGCAGATATATTTATGGTAAGGTCAACTGATGGTGGAGTCTCTTGGAATACATTTTCACCGGTAAGGGTAAATGATGATGCTTTCGGAAATTTACGAGATCAGTGGATGCCTGATGTATGCGTGGATAATAACGGATGGGTCTGGGTAATGTGGTACGATTCAAGAAATGATCCCAATAATCTTCTAACTGAAACTTATTGCGCCGTTTCAACTGACGGTGGAGTATCATTTCAAGCAAACATTAAAGTTTCAAACCAGCCATTCAATCCGAACAGTGTCGCGGTTGGTCAGGGTAGCGGGGAAGCAAAGTATCTCGGTGATTACCAGGAAATTTCAGGCAAAAGTGTCGTACTTCCGTATTGGACTGATGGACGATTCAATACGCTTGACGCTTTTACTGCGCAATTACCCGATTTCGGTATTCAATTTTCAAAGTCCTCCGATTCGGTTGCACCTGGTGGTCAAAAGTCTAACACAGTACAGTTGCCTGTAATGGGACCGTATAGCGGAACCGTAAACTTCACCGCGAACGTTACCCCTGTACCCTCAAGCGGGACAATCGGGTTAACATTTTCTCAAAGTACTGTGAGTACTTTTCCCGGCTCAACTGAAATTGCATATCAAGTATCGGGAGATGTACCACTTGGTAATTACACTATAAATGTTACCGGAACGGAAAATAATAATGTTCGAATTCATACCAGGAGCTTTCAACTTGTAGTTACTAATACAGTAGGTGTACATCAAACAGAAACGGAAATACCGGAAGAATACAGTTTGTATCAGAATTTCCCGAATCCGTTTAATCCAACGACCGAAATTAAATTTTCGTTACCCGTTGATACAAAAATTTCCCTAAAAGTATTTGACGTGCTGGGTAATGATATTTACGAACTCGCAGAGGGTTTTATGAAGTCGGGGAACCATTCAATTATATTTGATGCATCACGGCTACCCAGTGGAGTTTATTTTTATTCGTTGAGAACTGAAGGTTTTGTATCAACACGAAGAATGCTTTTGGTAAAGTAATTTTAATTAAAGCGGGACCAGGTAGTATTGTCCCGCTTTAAAAAATAATAATGTTAATTTAACAAAAGAGAAATCGTAAATTGATTGACATTTCAAATCTAATGACGTAAGTTAGGCTGTGGATATTCTCATCTCATATTTAAATTATTTCTATGCCAGTGATTATATTTTGGGATACCAGTACCTTTATCATTTAATTTGGTGTTCGCACAATCTTTTTCAGATACAATTTTATCGCAGAATATTTTACAACTTTTACTGGCGCAACATAGAAACCGAGGATAAGAGTACTACAACGAGATGGATAGTCTTTTCAATTAGCCTCATGGTTTCATGCTTTTTTTCATTTTATTACAACCCGTCAGATCCTGCGTTAAGTCGCAAGTATGAACCGATTACCAGGATAAACGGATATTTTAAGCGTTTGTCTTATTCTCTACTGAAATTACTTAATTCAACAAAAATTCAACTCAATATAAAGTACAACACTTTATCTCAAACGTTCGATATAAATACTGTTCATCGAACACTTGCCATTAACTCCGTCTGGAGAATCTGATTACTCATTCAAATTAATTATTTCTTTTTGGTCACAGAGAATGACATAGTTATTCGCTCTTTGAAATATTGCAGGGACCTTGCAAAATCTCATTACGAGAATTTTCCTGTAGGTTCAATTCTGGTTCCGAAAAATAAGAGAGATTTAGTTTACTCAATTTACGCATTTGCAAGAAGCGCAGACGATATTGCTGACAACCCGGAGTATTTGCAGGAAGAGAAACTAGAGAAACTTAATTCACTAAATGAAATGCTTGTATCCGGAAATCTAAATCCGGATAGTTTTGGATTTAGTAAATTTTTGCCTGCGCTTTTTTATACGATAGATAAGGGTAAAATTCCGTTAACTTATCTTACAGATTTACTTTCTGCTTTCAAACAGGATTCTGTTAAAAACCGATACGATACTTTTGAAGAATTAACGGATTATTCTTCAAGATCAGCAAATCCGGTTGGACGTATTGTCCTGACAATATTTGGTTACGATGAGTCAAGGGATATGAATTTATTTTCATATTCCGATAGAATTTGTACTGCGCTGCAACTCACAAATTTCTGGCAGGACGTATCGGTAGATTTGACTTTAAACAGGGTATATATTCCCTCAACTGAGATGAAAAAATTTGGATACTCATACGATGATCTTTTTGCTGGTAGGGAAAACAATAATTTTATCAGGATGATTGGGTCGCTCATACATCAAACTGAAGATATTTTCAAAAGTGGAGCTCCAATCCTAAATGAAGTTAAAGGCAGGCTCAGATTAGAATTAAAGGCAACGTATCTTGGTGGGAATTATATTTTGGATTTGATCAGAAGCATTGATTACCGGGTTCTGAAAAACCGTGTAACGCTGAATAATGCCGGTAAATTTAAAATTGCTTGTAAAACTTTACTCCCAGGTTTATGAAAGATTCATTTAAAGATGAACACCGTAAAGTAGCAGAGTCGAGCAATACAAATTTCCTTTACTCATTTTCAGTACTTTCAGGGGAGAAAAATGACGCACTAAACACAATCTATGCTTTCTGTAGGAAGACTGATGACATAGTTGATAATGATAAGCATTCACCGGATGAGAAACTTAAAAATCTCGATGAGTGGAGAGAGAAATTTACTAAGGCAATCAGTGGAATTTATGAGGACACGTTTATTGAGAAAGTAGATTTAATCCGACGGAAGTTTTCAATACCTGTTGAACCCTTTCACGATTTGATAGACGGTATGGAAATGGACATTAAAAAGAACAGGTTCAATGATTTTTCAGAACTGAAAGAATACTGTTACAAAGTTGCTGCAACTGTTGGTCTGATGTGTCTCGAAGTTTTTGGTTATCATTCTCAAGACACGAAAAAATATGCAATGAATCTTGGGGTTGCGCTTCAACTAACCAATATTATGCGGGATGTAAAAACCGATTCAGTTAAAAACAGGATTTATCTCCCTCTGGATGAAATGGCGAAATTTGGTTACACTGAGAAAATGCTTTTTGAGAATAAGTACAATCGTGAGTTCAGGGATTTAATGAACTATCAATATAAACGTGCGGAGCGCTATTATGATATTGCGAACAGTTATTTAAAAAGTGAAGATAAGGGATTAATGGTTTCAGCGAAAATTATGGAAGAGATTTACCATAAAATTCTTCTGAAGATTAAGGCATTAAGCTACGACGTGCTCAACTACGATGTAAAACTCTCGAAATTTACTAAAGTACGAATTGCAATTGTTACGTTGTACAAATACAAGTTATTGTACAATGCTGAAGATCCAAGACGGGAGTTTCAGTGAAAAGGAAAAGAATATTAATAATAGGTGGCGGGCTTGCGGGCTTATCTTCCGCTGTATTCATAAAAAACGCTGATGATGAGAATCAATATGATATTACTATTTTAGAGGCTTCACCTAAATTTGGTGGTAGAACTTACAGTTATTTCGATAAAAACTACGATACGTTCTTTGATAACGGGCAACATATTCTTGCAGGCTGGTATAAAAATACTTTCAATTATTTAAAAACAATCGGAAGTTCCAATCTGTTAAATGTTCAGGAGAATCTTGAGATTAATTTTATTGATATCTCCGGAGAAACGTTTGTTCTGAAGGTTCCCGGAGTGATTGCTCCGTTTAATATTATTTTCGCTTTATGGAAATATAACGCAATAAGGCTAACGGACAAGATTAAGCTGATACATGTTTTGAGATTAATCAATGTAGAAAAATTTAATGACGAATATCTACTATCAGTATCAGCCGATATACTTTTGACGAGATTAAAACAATCGGAATGTATAAGAAAATATTTTTGGAATCCATTTATCTATGCAGTCTTTAACTCACCAGCCACAAAAGTATCAGCGAAGATGTTTGTTGAAATTTTAAAACATGGGTTTTCAGGGCGAAAAACCTCAAACCTGATAATCCCAAAAACAGATTTGAATAAATTGTTTATTGATCCGGCGTTAACTTATCTCAGCAACAGGGGAGTTGATTTGAAACCTGGTTCGAGGGTTAAAAGAATTGTTTCAGAAAATGGATATGTCTCTTCTGTTATTCTAGAAAATGACGAAGCAGTAGAATGTGATTTTATTATTTCAGGTGTTCCGTTTTTTAGCTTTAAACGATTATTTGATGAAAAAGAATATCCCGGGAATTTTAAAGATTCAGATATGTTGCGTGCATCATCCATTACTTCGATACATGTATTCTTTAATGAACCCGTTCCTGAAACTATGATTCCACTGAATTCATTAGGTATGAACGGTTTGATCGGGACTAAAATTCAGTGGGTGTTCAGGCGAAGTAATGTACACTTATCGTTAATAATAAGTGGCTCTGATTTTATAAAACTTGATAGTGGTGATACAATTACGGCAGAGGAGAAAGCTCATATTTCAAATCTCGCAATGAAGGAGCTCGCATTGTGTTTTGATGGAATTGAAAAATTATCATTGAAAGGTGTGAAAGTTATTAAAGAAAAACGAGCAACATTTATTCCTGATAATGAAAGTTACAAATACAGAGTTGATGCAAGTTGTAACATAGGAAATCTTTACGTTGCCGGCGATTGGACAAATACAGGATTACCTGCAACGATAGAATCAGCAATTACCAGCGCATACAATATTTCAAAATTCTTTTAGTCTAAACTTACGGAGATTAAAATGGAAACATTAACAAAGAAGCCAACCCGAACTTCAGCTACTAACGGGCACGATAATTCTGAATTAATTATTCAGAAAATGTTGTCTGAGGAGCGAAGGAAACTCGAGGAAGAGCACGGTGTAAATTCAAAACCAATTGAACATTTCAAGAGACCTTTGGAAAGATTCTTTACAAGAGATCAAAGGGCAACTACGACCATCCTTTTCGGTGGATTAACTTGGAAACATGAAAAGTTAATCAAAGGCGCGCTTGAAGGTTTGGGTTACAAAACTGATTATCTTCCGACACCTGACAAAAAGGCGTTTCAATTAGGTAAGGAATACGGAAATAACGGTCAATGCAACCCAACTTATTTCACAGTTGGCAACCTTGTGAAATATCTTCAGGAACTTGAGCGAAACGGAATGTCACGCGAAGATATATTGGACAACTATGTTTATTTTACCGCCGGAGCTTGCGGACCATGCAGGTTTGGAATGTACGAAGCTGAATACAGACTTGCACTAAGGAATTCCGGATTCGAAGGTTTCCGGGTGTTAATCTTTCAGCAAACAGGTGGGTTGTCACAAGAGGAAGCTGAAGCCGGTCTTGAAATGAATCTCGATTTCTTTCTTGGAATCCTGAACGCAATGATGATAGGCGATATCATAAATGACATCGCTTATCAGATAAGACCTTATGAAGTGAACAAAGGTGAAACTAATGCAGCAATGCAAAAAGCAATTGAATTATTTTACGAAAAGCTGAAATCAAAACGATATTTCGACTTCAATTCTATGATTGGTAAATTAATTAAAAAGATTCCGACTTCTGATTACATAATGAAATTGCTCGATCAGTCACTCGGAGATTATTACTTAACTACAATGAATGAAGTTTATGATTTGTTCAACGAAGTTAAGGTTGACAGGACACAAATGAAACCAATCGTAAAAGTTACCGGCGAGTTTTGGGCACAAACAACAGAAGGCGACGGAAACTTTAATATGTTTGAATTCCTGGAACGTGAAGGAGCGCAAGTACTCGTCGAGCCTATTGCAACCTGGATAATGTACATGCTCCATCAGGCGAAAAAGGTCAATGATGACGAAAAAGGCTTAGACCTGGAGAATGAGTTTGGTGAGAAAGTCAGTTTTATTAAAAAAATTAAAATTGATAAAGAATATAAAAAATCACAGTTCATTTTATCTCTTGCTGAAAAAATATTTGAACGTGAATATAACAGATTCAGGAAAACTTTAGGTTATCTACCTCATGAGTTGGTTGATCAAAGTATATTAACAAACCTAGCGCATAAATTCTATCATTCACGTGTTGAAGGCGGTGAAGGTCACTTAGAAGTGGGCAAAAGCATTTATTATACGGAAAATCATTTGTGTCATATGATTCTCTCTTTGAAACCGTTTGGTTGCATGCCATCAACTCAATCGGATGGTGTTCAGTCTGTTGTAACATCACATTATAAAGAGATGATTTTCCTCCCGATAGAAACCTCCGGCGAAGGTGATATTAATGCTCATTCGCGGGTACAGATGGCGCTTGGAGAAGCAAAGGCAAAATCGAAACTTGAATTTAAAGAGTGTCTTGAAAAATCCGGATATAAATTGGAAGAGATAAACGCGTATGTAAGTTCACATGATGAACTGCAGCGACCGTTTTTCAAAGTCTCTCATCGTGATGGAATTGCCGGGATTGGCGCAAATTTTATTTTAGATGTTGCAGAATTAATGCGTAAAGACGGGATCGAACCCGGTAATACATCAGATATTGTCGCAACTTAATTTTAAACATTTGTAATACGAAGTATCAAAAGTATTAAATATGATTTCATTAAGGGAATCTGTTTTCAAAGAAAAAAAATTATTTTGAAATGGCTGATAAGCAGACTAAATATTTTGTCGGGTTCGATGTCGGTTCAACAACCGTTAAGGCAATTGTCGTTGATGTGGTTACAGACGAAATTGTGTGGAGCGACTATCAACGTCACGATACAAAACAACCGGAAAAGGCACTCGAATTTTTTCAACGAATTGAAAGCGATCTTGAAATAAAAAAGCCTGATGAACTAAGAGTATTTATAACAGGGTCAGGAGGTGCAAATATCGGGAAATATGTGGGAGCAAAATTTGTCCAGGAAGTAAATGCTGTATCGCTCGCAGTAGAAAAGCTTTATCCGAATACCGGCTCGGTGATTGAACTTGGTGGTCAGGATGCGAAGATAATCATTTTCAAAGATGATCCTGAGACCGGTAGGAAGAAAAAAATTCCTTCAATGAACGATAAATGTGCAGGTGGTACAGGAGCTGTGATTGACAAGATAAATGCTAAATTGAAAATTCCCGCCGATAAACTTTGCCAAATGGGTTATCTCGGGTTAAAACTCCATCCAGTTGCCGGAAAGTGTGGAGTGTTTGCTGAATCTGATATCAATGGATTGCAAAAATCCGGCGTACCTGCAGAAGAACTTATGGCCTCACTGTTTGAATCTATCATTCAGCAAAACATATCAGTTCTAACGCGTGGTCATACTCTTCGACCGGAGGTATTACTTCTTGGAGGTCCTAATACTTATATAAAAGGTATGCAGGAATGTTGGAAGTATAATATTCCGTTAATTTGGGAAGAGCGAAAAGTTCAGTTACCTGAGGGTGTTGCACCAGTTGAGCTTATAAAAGCTCCGGAGAATGCTCAGTACTTCGCAGCCATTGGAGCAGTAGAGTTTGGTAAAGATGAGGGTGAAGAGGTAGGTATATACAGTGGATGGCAGGGGCTCGAGCATTATATTAACGTTGGCAGGGAAATTGAAAAGAAAACTCTTTCAGGTGGAAGCAATAAAGGTTTGTACCAATCTGAAGAAGAACTTGAGGAGTTTAAAAGGGAATATACCATAAGGAAATTTAAACCGGCGGAATTTTCCAAAGGTCAGCTTGTGCAGGGGTTCATAGGTATTGACGGTGGCTCAACTTCAACCAAAGCAGCTCTTCTTTCTCTTGATAACGAAGTGCTCGTAAAAGCATATCAGCTTTCAAAAGGGAATCCGATTGAAGATACAATGGAGATAATAGGGAAAATACAAAAACAGATTGAAGATCAAGGAGCAATTCTTGAAGTTCTTGGAGTTGGAACTACAGGTTATGCAAAAGATATTTTAAAAGATGTATTAAAGGCTGATGTTGCGCTTGTCGAAACTGTTGCTCATACTCAGGCGGGGCTTCATTATTACCCTGATACTGATGTTATATGTGATGTTGGCGGCCAGGATATTAAAATTATAATTTTGCATCGGGGCAGGGTAGTGGATTTTAAATTGAATACTCAATGCTCTGCTGGTAATGGATACTTTCTACAGTCAACAGCACAATCCTTTGGATTTGAGGTAGAAAAATATGCTGACATAGCGTTTACTGCAAGAGCTTATCCGCGATTTGGTTATGGTTGTGCAGTGTTTATGCAGTCGGACATCGTTGATTTCCAACGTCAAGGCTGGAAACCTGAAGAAATTATGGCAGGTCTGGCGAATGTTCTACCAAAAAATATCTGGTTGTATGTTTCTCAAATTCCGAATCTCGCAAAATTAGGATCTAATTTTGTTCTTCAGGGTGGAACTCAGCATAATTTGGCTGCAGTGAAAACACAGGTTGACTTCATCAAAGAGCGTTTCACCGGAAGTGGTGTCGAACCGAAAATATTTGTTCACAAGCATACCGGCGAAGCCGGTGCAATTGGTTGTGCCATTGAAGCATGCCGGCTCTATAAAATTGGTCATCGAACTGATTTCATCGGTCTCGACAAGGTCTCGAAGATTATTTTTAAAACTACGAGGAACGAAGATACACGTTGCTATTTTTGTAAGAATAAATGTCTCAGGACTTTTATTGACGTTAAAACTGAGATTGAGAAAGGTAAAACCTATGATGAAGTTAAAAATGATTTCATAAATAAGAAAGAATTTTCTGATGATGAGATTGTTAATCCCAATTCCAAAGTTCCTATGGCGGGAGATACAAAGCGCTTGATTATTGCAACCTGTGAAAAAGGTACCGTTGAAGATATTGGCTCTATGAAAGATATTAAAAAGGGATTAGACGAAATTAAGAAGTTAAATCCTAATATAGTTGATGAAGCAGCAAAACTTGCATGGTGCTCCTGGAAACCGGAAGTATTTAATCCCCAAATTGACGAACCGAAAGGTATTTTTGTGTCAGGTTCAAAGCGTAGGGAATATGTTAAACGGAAGGAGCTGATAGAAAACCGAAAGAATATTGTTATCGGAATACCGAGAGTTTTAAATATGTATCAGCACAATCCATTTTTTACTGCATACTTCGAAGCTCTGGGTATTATGCCGGGTAATTTTGTTTATTCAGATTATACAACTGAAGAATTATATAAAGCAGGTGCAAAGCGTGGAAGTATTGATCCGTGTTATCCTTCAAAGGTAGCGATTCCACATGTTCACAACCTGCTGTATGTAAAGTCAAAACGGAAGAAAATTGATTTTATTTTTTCGCCAATCGTTGATAATATGCCGTCGGAACTTGAATATGCACAAGCTCACAATGCATGTCCGACAATCACGGCAACAATGGGAGTAGTTAAGGCAGCGTTTACAAAGGAAGGTGATTTGTTCAAAGAATTCGGAGTTGAATATGTATCGCCGTTTATTCAGCTAAACTCGGAACACCTTACTGCGAGACAGTTGTTTCAAGCATTCAAAGACAGATTTGGACTTTCAGAGGATGAAAATAATTTTGCAGTCGCCGAAGGTTATAAAGCATACAACAAATTTGTGAATTCATTGAAGGAACGGTCGCTTGAAGTTTTACGGGAAATTGAAAGAGAGGGGAAAATAGGGATAGTTGTGCTCGCAAGACCATACCATAATGATCCGGGTATTAACCATGAAATACTGGAGGAATTTCAAAAGTTAGGCTATCCTGTTTTCTATCAGGATGCGCTTCCAACCAATCCTGAAATTCTTGATGAACTTTTTGGTGATGAAGTCAGAGCCGGTAATATTAAGTCTCCGTTTGATATCTCCGATGTTTGGAAGAATTCTTATTCTGAAAATACTTCACGCAAAATTTGGGCTGCAAAGTATACTGCACGACATCCAAATCTCGTTGCACTTGAACTTTCATCCTTTAAGTGTGGACACGATGCACCAATTTACACAATAATTCAGGAAATTGTAGAAAGGTCCGGGACTCCATATTTTTCGTTCAAGGATATTGATGAAAACAAACCGTCAGGCGCAATTAAGATAAGAGTTGAAACTATCAGTTATTTCCTGAAACGCTATCGGGAGGATATGGTCCAGAAAAGGAAAAAGGTTCAACAGATTGAAGAGAAGTTAAAAGCAATGGAAGAAAAAATGAGAAGCAATTATTTGCAAAAAGAAAAGCGCGATATTTTTTCCTATCCTGAAAAAATAACGGTAACGAACGGATCAAAACAAATTACGATTGACGATTGAGAAATTGTTTAAATTTTGGAAGGGGAGTTTACTAAGTATAAATTTTATTTCAGCAGTAACATTTTTTTTGTTACAGAAAAATTTTCGGTGGACAATTTATAGAAATATACTCCGCTCGGTAAGTAGCTTCCGTCAAATTTTATTGTATGCCTACCTGCACTGTAAAGATTATCCTTCAGAACTTCAATTAGTTTTCTGCCGGAAATGTCAAATACTGTCAGGTTAATTCTTGCATCGGACTCCAATGAAAAGCTGATGTTAGTAACTGGATTAAATGGATTCGGGTAATTTTGCTCTAATGAATTGTTCATAGCAATTATTGGATCTTGGCTAACTGAAAGTTGGTTTTCAGGGTGCTCATAAATAATTACGCCTTGTCCTGCAGTTGCTATCCATAGTTCATTTTGATGTAATGAATCAGGATTAATTCTCAATGAATTAACTCCCGGGATTGAACCGGTAATTTCCTGCCATAAAGAAAATGACCCTGAACTGTCTATTACTGATCTGTATATTTTATTAAACCTATCCTGCCCTCGACGTCCAAAAACATAAATTTGTTTTACACCCGGATTGAATGACAATTTTTTTACTTCAACTTGCTCAGCAGAAACAAATCCTTCAATTCTTGTGAACACCCAATTTGTGTCATTGCCATGATCAGCAGAGTAATAAACTCCATGGTCCTGAATTGCAACATACAAAACACCGTCATGATATCTCAGGCAACCTTCGTCTTTGTATTGATTATTGCTGACAACATCGCTCACTTTTTGCCAATTTGTACCTCTATCGGTGCTGACAAATAACCCACCTGCGTTTTGGTTACCAATAATTCCTTCCAGATACAGGAAAACTTTCCCTTGCGGACTCTTAGCGAGATTGAATTGGTTTGTGAATAAACCTGACGTAGTCCCGAGCGGAGTTATTTGTGAATGTTCAAAGGCATCCCGGGTAATGAGATCATCTTTATCCCACCCCATAAAAGATGCCTTGGAAACATTAATAAAGTCAGATTGACTATTTATATCTACCGTGTAAATTCCAAGGTCACTATATCCTGGTTCAATACTGCTATGTTTAGAATTACTTGCACCGAGCATAACAACGAGCCTGTAATTATGATTTGCGAGTGGTAAGACAATGCCGTCGCTTAATACACGATTAGGGGTAAATGCCCAAGGTAAATCACAAATCTCGTGATAAAGCACCATTCCACTTTCAATCCGTTTGTACATTTTTGCCCGATGATGGTAAACATTACCACCAATATTATAGCTAATATTATTCTTACCAGGAAGTCGAAGTACCCTTGTAACATTCGTAATATATGTATCATCATAGTCAGGTTGTCCATCGCAAATATGGATGTTAGTTCCTTGTCTGTCGTAATTGAGTTTAGAGTAATTTAACGAGCCGTAATACGAAGTATATGCGTTTGTCCAATCGCTTATCGGTAATTGGATGTAAGATTGTAAAGTCGGATCAAATGAGATATCGTAAACTACCGGAATGTTCATGCCGTTGACAGTATATTGCCACGTTGAATGATTTTGTTCGTCAATATAAATTATCCCACCATCTTCAGATTTGAATGCGCCGGCCCCACCACTGCAATACCAGATATTCCTGTAAGCTTCATTCGGATTTTGAACAACATGATTCATACCTGTATAAATAAAGTCAGATAACTCTGATTGGTATTGGTGGTTCGGGAAATTCTGGCTATTAGTTGAATATCTGAAAACTACCTGTGAGCCAGTTTTAGGTCGAGGATCACCGTTACCTGTCCAGGTGCTACCGTAATTACTCGATAACCTTAATGGTCTCTCATATCTCCCGGCTAGTATCATACTTTCAGAATCATCGAAATCATTAATCAAAGTTAAAGCGGAAAAAAGTTTTCGCGTTAAACCATTTTCTCCGCCATACACAATGGAAGAATCGAACTTCATTGAAAGGTCAATCCAAGAATTATCGGATGAATTGTATCTCGTTAAAAATCTTGTTGTAGAATCACCACCGCCAGCTATGAATGCAAAGAAATTATTCCCCGAATACTTTTGAAATAAAATTCGCCTTACATCTGGGATGTGATAATATTCAAAATGCCAGTTTAATCCGTAATCGGTACTTCTGTAAATACCTCGAGTCGTACCGATCCAAATTTCGGGATGCCCCTTCAACATTGAAATGCAGATAATTGTATCGCCGGTTTGAAAAGGTACATTGTTAACTTTGACCCAATGTGCTCCACCATTCGTGCTCTTATATAAAATCGGGGGGAGAGTAGAGATCGGAGAAATTCCACCGGCATACAACACATTCGAGCTGTCGGGATGATATAAAATGCATTCACCGCCCACTTTTAATTTCAAGCAGTTACCAGCAAAAACCAAACCGGGCGGTTCAAAAGTCGGTCGCTCCCATGTATCACCACCGTTAGTAGAGCGCCAGATAGAGCGGTAAACCCCACCTTCTATCGCATCAGAGGGATTGTTGCCCCATGCAACTAAAATTGTATCTCCCGTGCTATGTTGGCCAAGTTTTGGTTTTACGGCAATTCCCTGAATCATTAATTCTGATGGCGAAATATTCTTTCTGAAATTTGAAATGAATACCCAGCTAATTCCATTATTTGTACTTTTATACACACCGCCGATGTCTGTTCTTGCGTAAATTACCTGTTTTGTTATTCCAGGTAATGAGTTTGAATTGTATTTTACAGGGAATAAACCGGTAACATATCCAGCGCCCTCAAAATTTAATGAACGAAATCGTTGAGCTGAGGCAATTTCCGGTATAAAAATTTCAGCTATAATGAGAAGTAAAAATATAGCAAAGAAATTTATTCGGTTTACTGAAACAGTATTCAATCTAAAACTAAAAGCTTTATAATTTTTTAAAATTCTTATAATTGTATTGCGGAAAGTTATAAATTAAAAATTTAAATACACTTGACAATTATATTATGCAGTTAAGAATATGTTCGAAACAAAGTATCCGGTGTGGTTAAAGATTAACGGTGATACTTGTTTCGATTCAGATATTCTTTGTACAAAGAGAGGTCTTCTGCTATTGAAAAAAATGATGCAACACTTTGTTGATTTAACAGAAGGTATTTTTGTTTGAAACTTTGAGCTTGTGAAAGATCAAGGTTTGATGTGAATTTCTCGAGCAAATTCCTGAGCTTCATTATAGCGTCATTAAATTCTCTCCTGATATTTTCAGCCGGCTCATTGCCAAGCGAAACTTTATTCCCCAGAATCTTCCTCAAGCCTGTAAGAAATTTAGCAGTGAAAATCAGTTCATTTAAATTATCCGGTTGTCCGATATATTCTATCAGGAGTCCAACATCAAAAAAGTTTATGATTGGTCTGTTACCGCACGAAGAAACTTCTAAAAGTAATTTAGATGTATTATCTGAGATCATTATACTTTTCCGTGACAGTTTTTATATTTCTTACCGCTACCACAGGGACATTGATCGTTCCTGCCCACTTTCTGTTCAACTTTTACCGGCATTCGCTTCGTTTCTTCTCTGTTTTGTCCAGTATCTGAACCGCCGATATATCCCATCCCTGAGCTTGATGAATGTTCGGTTCTGAGCCTTGAAGTATCAATCCTCCTGGGACGTCTGGATTCCATTTGTTCCTGCGGACTTTTTGTGGTAAATTTGAAAATCATATTAATCACATCCTTAGAGATTGAGTTTAACATTTGCTCGAAAAGTCCGAATCCATCCATTTTGTATTCAATCAGTGGATCTTTCTGTCCGTAAGCTCTGAAGTTGATACCTTCTTTAAGTTCATCCATATCACGCAAGTGTTCTCGCCATTTTTCGTCAATAACGCTCAACATTGCAAATCTTTCAACCCTTCCCATTAATTCAGCACCGTATTTTTCTTCCTTTCGTTTGTAAAAACTTTTTGCTTCCTCTAGTATGAAATCTTTCAATCCGTCTTCCCCAAGTTTTTGAAACTCTTCGGGCGAGATATCCAGATTGACTAAGAAAGTTCTTTGAACTTCATCGCGGAGTCCTTCGATGTCGGTATCATCATAATATCTTTTCACAATATCTTTTACAGAAGCATCTACCATATCGAATATTTCATCTTTCAGCCTTTCACCCGTAAGTGCTTGCTTTCGTCTTGTGTAAACAACTTCCCGTTGTTGATTCATCACATTATCATATTCAAGTAATCGTTTCCTGATAGCGAAATTATTTTCTTCTACTTTTTTCTGCGCTTTCTCGACGTTTTTTGTAATCATTTTATGTTCAATAGCTTCGCCTTCTTCAAAACCAAGCCTTTGCATGACGCTTGCAATTCTTTCACTACTGAATAATCTCATCAAATCATCTTCAAGCGAAATATAAAACCTTGAAGATCCCGGATCGCCTTGTCTGCCAGATCTACCTCTTAGCTGTCTGTCAATTCTTCTCGATTCATGTCGTTCTGTACCGATAATATGAAGACCACCTTCATCAGCGACTCCCGGACCGAGCTTAATATCCGTACCTCGTCCCGCCATATTAGTTGCAATGGTAACTGCACCCGGAAGTCCGGCATTTGCAACTATCTGAGCCTCACGCTGATGTTGTTTCGCGTTTAATACTTCATGTTTTATACCCTTTACTTTTAATAAACGGGAGATTGTTTCTGATACTTGAACACTTGTGGTTCCAACAAGTACAGGTCGTCCGGCACTACGCTTTTCAACGATATCGTTTATCACAGCATTATATTTTTCACGCTTTGTACGATATATCTGGTCATTTAAATCGTCTCTGATGATCTCTTTATTTGTCGGTATAACAACAACGTCCAGTTTATAGATATCCATAAATTCTGATGCTTCAGTTTCGGCAGTGCCGGTCATCCCTGCGAGCTTATCGTAAAGTCTGAAATAATTCTGAAGTGTAATAGTTGCCAGAGTTTGTGTATCTTTTTCAACTTTAACACCTTCCTTTGCTTCAATTGCCTGATGCAACCCGTCAGAGTAGCGCCTGCCCGGTAAAATTCTCCCGGTGAATTCATCAACTATCATTATTTTTCCATCCTGAATTACATATTCATCGTCCTTTTCGTAAAGTGCGTATGCTTTAAGCAATTGATGTACTATGTGCAATCGTTCGCTTCTCTCGGAATAAGTATTTGTGAGCTCATCTTTCTTTGATAATTTTTCGTCAATAGTTAAAGAGCTGTCGTTTTCAATTTCAGCAATTCCTGAACCAAGGTCAGGCAATGTAAAGAAATCTTTTTCTACACTTGATGGTGCGAGAAGTTCTCTGCCCTTTTCAGTTAAATCGGTTACATGTGATTTTTCGTCAATGATAAAGTACATTTCGTCATCAACTATATACATTTCTTTTGCATTATCGCGGAGGTAGAACATTTGTGTATCCTGCATCAATTTCTTGTGAGCTGGTTCTGATAAAACCTTTAATAGTTTCTTATGCTTGGGTAAGCCGCGATAACTTCTTAACAAAAGAAGTCCGGCTTCGTCACGGTCTTTAGATGAGATATTGTCATTTTCAAGAAGTTTCTCAGCACGGGCAACGAGATTGTTTACGAGACTCTTTTGGGCATTGAATAGTGATTTTACCCTTGGGTTCAGTTCGTTAAATTTTTGTGTCCCGGATTCAACCGGTCCGGAAATTATCAACGGTGTTCTCGCCTCGTCAATTAAAACTGAATCAACTTCATCCACAATTGCATAATGATGACCTCGCTGTACCATCATTTCCTTATCAATGACCATGTTATCACGCAGGTAGTCAAATCCAAATTCGTTGTTTGTGCCATAAGTAATATCACAGTTGTACATATTCCGTCTTTGTTCTGAATCCATATTGTTAAGAATCACTCCTACAGTTAAGCCGTGGAATTTGAATAGTTCACCCATCCACTCTGAATCACGTTTTGCAAGGTAATCGTTAACAGTAACAAGGTGAACACCTTTTCCAGATAAGGCATTGAGGTACATTGGAAGAGTTGCAACTAAGGTTTTACCTTCACCAGTAGCCATCTCAGAAATTTTACCTGAATGTAGAACAATCCCGCCAATTAATTGTACATCGTAATGCACCATATTCCATTTAACCTTTTCACCGGCTGCCTCCCACTCTTTCCCGCAAAGCCGTCGTGCAGTCTCTTTTAGTACAGCAAATGCTTCAGGTAAAATATCATCCAGAACTGCTTCCAATATCTCTTTGTTTTCCTTTTCAAGTTTCTCAATCTCATCATAGTAATTGATTCTCACTTCATGCTCAAGGTCTGACTTCAATTGTTCTTTCAGTTCGGTTAATCTGCTTTCAGTCTCGTTAAGTTCAGATTGGATTTTCTCTTTGAACTCAACAGTTTTGTGTTTAAGTTCGTCATCAGAAATGTCCCGTAATGTTTCATATATATTGTTTATCTCTTCAACAATCGGAAGGATTTCTTTAATGTCTTTTTCGTGTTTTGTGGAAAATATCTTTGTTATAAAGTCGAGCATTTTATAGGTTATATTAAACGAACATTAAAAATAACGTTTATAGTTTCTAATGTAAGGTCTAAAAGTATTCTGATAATTGGAAAAAGTAAGGTTCAAATTTATAGAGGCAAATAATCTAAATTGAATAAGAATTTTTTAATTTCTAATTTGGTTTAAAAATGGAGTTATCTTGAAATGGCTATAATGATTACAACTGAATGTATTAATTGTGGCGCTTGTGAACCTGAATGTCCAAATACTGCGATCTATGAAGGTGGTACTGATTGGTTTTTAAGTGGCAAAACTTATGGAGAGGACGACGCCGCACCTTCGGGTGCTATTGGTTTTTATTCACAGGAGTTCTTTTATATTGTACCTGATAAATGTACTGAATGTGTTGGATTCCATGATGAACCTCAATGCGCTGCAGTATGTCCGGTTGATTGTTGTGTGCCGGATCCAAATCATGTAGAGGATCGGGAAACTCTCCTCGCTAAGAAAGAATTTCTTGATAAGGAAGGACGATAATCCCTCTTTTGGTTTGTGGTTTCAAGTCTGAAATGTCGGAAGATGTTTCAGACTTTTTTATTGTTTCTCCTTGTGGTCAGTAATATCATTCTCACTCACTGCATCTTTGCTATTAAATTCTGGATCTACTGTCTGGTTACTGTAGTCATTTGTCTCGACAATTTTATTCATATTCAGGTGTCCACCGGCAAATCGTGCTTCCGTTTGGTTATCATCATCAGCGGAACTTGTATCTCCTGTTACGGTCTTTTCATGTTTCGATAATCTTTTATGCCCGAAGAGTATCATTATGAAACCGATACTAACCGCGATATCCGCAATATTGAAAATAGGCCAGGAGTGAAACGTTTTTCCCAATAAGGTGAAATCCGGAAAATCCACGTGAAAAAAATCTACAACGTTTCCATAAAACAGCGGTGCGTATCCATAAATTTTACCGTAAAAAATTCTGTCTATTAAATTTCCGATTGCACCCCCGAAAATGAATGCAAGTGAAATTCTTAAATACAGCGATTCGTACCGGTTTTTCCATATAAAATATAAAATCAGGAGCGTAGCAAAGATTGTAAACACTGACAAAAAGAGTTTACCTCCAATCTGTAAGCCGAAAGCCATACCTGGATTTTCAATAAAAGTTATCTGGAAGAAAGATCCGATTATCGAAATTGACTGGTAATAGTTCATCCCGTTTATGTTAATTCCCAAGGATGGGATAGACAAACCTTTTACAAGTATTTTAGATATCTGATCAATAAGTACGACAAACAAACTGAAATATAGTACCCTCAAAATTTATCCCCGTAAATTTTTACATTCGATGCAATGCTGGGTTATAGGTACAAGCTCTAATCTTTCTTTTGGAATTAGAGGGCAAGTATTACAGAGCAACTTTGGTGTCTCTGCGCAATCGATGCAGATTCCGTAAGTTCCAAGGTCAATTCTCAATAATGCTTCATTAAGGTAACCGAGATATTTTTCGTCTCTTTGAACGAACATGTAATTTTTTTCACGTTCCATTTCATCAGAACCCTGTTCCGCCATATGTGATGCATAAGTTTGATTATCACCAACGTATTCTCCGCTTTCATCATCGACAAGTGAACGCCTGTTTGCCATAGCGCTTTCTATTATCCGGTTTCTCTCATTTAGTAAAATTTCTTTAAAATGTAATAGTTCCTTTTCAGTATATTTCAACTTTTTCGGTTTCCTGTTTTTTCTGGAAGCACGGGTTTCAACGGGTATCGTAAGTTTTTCTTTAACTTTAGAAATGGTTTTCTTCGTTGAAGTTTTTTTGACCTTTTTTGTCAACTGTTTCGGTTTAGCATTTAGTTTCTTACCTGCACCTGATATTTTTGCAGAAGCTTTTTTCTTAACAACTGTACCTTTTCCAGAGGACTTTTTAATTGATGTTTTTTTCGTCAAAGACTTTTGCTTAGCGGTTTTCTTGGCAACCGGTTTCTTAGCAGTAGATTTTTTGGTAATGGCACCCGATTTTAAAGATTTTTTCACCACCGATTTTTTTGGTGTTGCCTTCTTCTTTTTAACTGCTAACGGTTTCTTTTTAGAGACAAACTTTTTCACCGTTGTTTTTTCTTTAGGTGTTGTTCTCTTCTTTTTTGTGGTTGTTTTCGACATTTGGAATCCTTTATTTACTTTGTTTAGTTATTAGAAATTCAACTAACTCACCGTTAATATCAGTTTTGTAAGTAGGCAAACCATTATTTGAATTTCCTTCTTCGATTTGATTTGCGATTAACTCTTTCCTCAGAGTATCGATGTGATCTTTAATTATACCGCTAAGCTTATTTGAAGCGAAATATGTGATATCAATTGAATCATTTACGTCAAAATTATTGGTCTTGCGATAAGTCTGAATTCGGTTTATAATTTCACGAACGAAACCTTCGTTTATAAGCTCATCATCAAGCTTCGTATCGAGTGCAATTGTAGTTCTCCCATCGGTTTCTACTATCCAGCCTTCAATCTGTTCGGTCAGTATCTCAATATCATCCATGGTTATTTTAAAATTATCTTTTAAGATTTCATTTCCTTTTTCAAGCATTGAAATTTCATTTGAAGATAATCCGCGAATAATCTCCTGCACTTTTTTTACTTCTTTCCCAAACTTTGGTCCAATTGATTTAAAATCCGGTTTTGCCTTTTTAATTATAATATCTGAATCACCTTCGATGATCTTCAACTCCTTAACGTTTACTTCTTCAAGAATAATATCCTCAACTTTCCTTATTGCTTCAGTTTCACGTTTATCCGTTACAGGGATTATTATTTGCCTGAGTGGCTGACGGGTTTTTAAATTGTTTTTAACTCTGACTGCTCTAACCAAATATACTATCTGTTGCGCATAATTCATTTGCAATTCCAATTCACTGTCAATATAATTTTCAGATTTGCAAAATTCACTCAGGTGAATTGAAGTATCGTTATTGTTTAACTCCATGAAAATTTTATCCGAGATAAATGGTGCAAACGGAGCTGCTAATTTCAACAGGCGATTCAAAACTTCAAACAGAGTCTGATAGGCAGAAGCCATATCTGCGTCATCTATCGGATTTCTGAATCGTTTTCTGTTTCTTCTTACGTACCAGTTGGAAAGTTCATCAATCGTGAAATTAAATATTACTCGTGATGCCTTCGTAATATCGTAACCATCCATTAGTTGGAAATATTCTTTTTCGGTTGAAGTCATCTTGGATAAAATCCATCTATCAATTCCTGACCGTTTATTTACCGGTACGGTTTCTTTTGAATTGTAACTGAAACCGGTTAGTTCAGAATAAATCACATAGAACCTGAATGTATTGATTAAAGTATCAAAAAATTTATTTTTAACTTCTACAATTTCTGTCTCATTAAAGAGTTTTGATTTACCTACCGGAGATGAATAAATAAGGTAAAATCTGAGAACATCGGCGCCGTATTTTGTAATCATTTCGAAGGGATCTACCGCATTGCCGAGAGACTTGCTCATTTTTTTCCCGTTTTTGTCGAGGATCATTCCGTTTACAATGAGATTTTTGTAAGCCATTTTATCAAACAGGAAAGTACCGATGGCGTGTAAAGAATAAAACCAACCTCTAGTTTGATCTAACCCTTCAGCTATGAAGTCAGAAGGATAACTTTTTTTGAAAAGTTCCTGATTCTCGAACGGGTAGTGGTGCTGGGCAAAGGGCATTGAACCGCTGTCAAACCAACAATCAATTACTTCTTCTACCCGATGCATTTCTTCACCGGTTTCTGAAATTAGGATAAGTTCATCAATAAAAGGTTTATGAACGTCAAATTCTTCCAGGTCTGAATAAACCTCATTGTAATTTTTTGCTTTCCTCTTAAGTTCTTCATAGCTGCCAATACATTCGTAAACCTCTTTTCCGTCATTATCTTTATAAAACCAAATCGGTAGCGGTGTGCCCCAAAACCTGTTTCTCGATAAAGCCCAATCCCTGTTCTCTTCCAGCCAATTCCCGAATCTACCGGTCCCGTATTCCGGCGGATGCCAATTAATCTCTTTATTGACTGAGACCATTTTATCTTTATAATCGGTAGTTCTGATAAACCATGAATCGGTTGCATAATACATAAGGGGTACCTTATGCCTCCAACAATGTGGATATGAGTGAACGAACATTTCCTTTCTGTAAAGCCTGCCGTTCAGTTTGAGGTCATCTATAATTTCTTTGTCAGCTTCTTTGAAATTTTTCCCTGAATACTTTTCAATCTCGGGGATAAACTTACCGTCTCGTCCAACAGCCTGAAGTACAGGTAAGTTATAGCTTAATCCTGTCTGGTAATCATCTTCACCGAATGCAGGAGCGATGTGGACTATCCCGGTACCATCTTCAGTTGTTACAAATAAACCCAGAGTTACAAAAAACGCGTTAGGTTGATCATTAAAATACGGGAAAAGAGGTTCGTACTTAATAAATTCAAGTTCAGAACCTTTAAATTCTTTTTCAATCTTGTATTCGCCGGAGATTATTTCCAGACGGGATTTAGCAAGAATAAAGTTTTCATTGTTGCTTGCAGATAATTTTACGTAATCTATATCAGGATTAACTGCAAGAGCTGCGTTTGATGGTAACGTCCAAGGAGTAGTTGTCCATACAAGAAAATCTGATCCGACGAATTCGCCATCAGTAATTTTGAACTTTACGAATACAGAAGGGTCCTTTAAATCCTGATAACCCTGTGCGACTTCGTGAGCAGATAATGAAGATTCACAAATCGGGCAAAATGGCAGAATTTTGTACCCTTTATAAATCAGTCCCGCATCGAAGAAATTCTTGAGTGCCCACCAAACAGATTCAATGTATTCGTTGTGATATGTAGCATAGGCGTCGTCGAGATCAATCCAATATCCCATTCGCTCTGTAAGTTCTTTCCATTTATCGAGGTATTTGAAAATGGATTCTTTGCATGCATCGTTAAATTTAATTACTCCAAAGTTTTCAATCTCTGATTTAGTTTTAATTCCAAGAGTCTTTTCGACCTCAATTTCTACCGGTAAACCCTGAGTGTCCCAACCGGCTTTTCTAAATACCTGAAATCCTGACATTGTTTTGTAACGGCAAACGAGATCTTTAATTGTCCTTGAAATAACGTGATGAATTCCGGGCATCCCGTTTGCTGTGGGAGGTCCTTCATAAAATGTAAATGAAGGACAACCTTCCTTAGTCAATATGCTTTTTTGAAATGTGTCGTTAGATTTCCAAAACTCAAGTACTTCTTTCTCAAGTTCAGGTAATGAAGAATAGATTTTGAACTTATCGCTCATGAATTTACTAAATATAAGCCGTCAAGTTAAATCTACGTATTTAGAATATCAATGAAGTTATTCGGATACAAAGTGTGGTATGTAAATAAAAAGTTCAGACCATTAATGTCTCCGACGTTTACCGTTTTCCCACCTTCGTTTTCTTATTTCTTTGCGAAGGTTTTCCTCAAACCGGTGTTGAAAGTCAATAAGTTTTGCAAATTGTTTATCAGTTACTAATGCTCTTATCTCGCGGAGAAAATTTTCCTGATTCACTGTGATTTCACTTTGAATATTTAAAAATTCATCGATTGTGTTCGATAACCGGTCTGACTCGATTTCAGTTAGCATTTTCTTTTCGATTTCATCTCTACGTTTGGAAAGTTCCCTTAGCTTTTGTCTGTGTTTTTTGCCAGTATTTATTATCTGATCTGCTTTTTCCTCAGTGATGTTCAATTCTTCCATCATTTTTTCTTTTCTTATCTTTTCCACTCTTTCCCTGAAGTCATAATGATTCTCCCTCTGAGCGAAAACAATTGCAGGGAGGAGAGAGATAAAAAATAGTACCTGAATAATTAGTTTCGTTTGCATGATTAAAGTCCTGATTTAGTTAGTGATTCAAGAATACTCTCCTGATCCTCCGGAGATAAATCCGAAACATCGTAATCTGACATATAGGTGGTGTTAACAGTATATAATTGAGCAATATCTTCTACATATTCTTCAATTTCACTTTCAGTGTTTACAACCGGTTCGTCATTAGAATGAGTGGTAACGTTTGATTTTCGTTTTTGGGGTTCCTTTTTAATCCGTGATTCAACGTGTTCAACTTGTGTTTTGACTTTTTGTACATCCTTTGTATCAGAGATGATGGGTTGATTGTTATTTTCGGTGATACTTTTATTTTGTGTATTCCCGATATGCTCAGTAAACCTTTCAGTGTTATTTTGAAAAAGACCGGAAAAATAAAATATGGAAAAGATTGCAATCACAATTACCGGCAATGCATACTTGAGAATAAAAGGTTTTATGGAATACCAGAAGGTGGATTCACCCGTACTTGATTGATCATCAATTTTATTTCTGATATTGGTGAGCAGATTGTTGAAATAAAAATCGCCGGGCGGTTCAAACTCAACCTCGTGTGCAAATACAAGAACATTTTTTAATTCCTCGTATTCTTTCCTGAAATCTGAATCATTTTTAATTAACGATTCAATTAAAATAACTTTTTCAGGATTATCAATTTTCCCCTCGATGTAATCTGGGAGATCGTAAATTAGATTTTCCTTGTTACCGTTTTTCATATTGCTTCAGATAAATCTTTTAAATGTGGTTTTAAAATTACCTGTAATTTTTTTACAGCGTGAAAGTAATTTGCTTTCAAACCTCCGACCGACCGGTTCAGAATTTTTGAAATTTCATCATAAGTGAGGTTGTCGTAAAATCTCAGAACAAATACAGCACGTTGTTGTTCGGGTAGTTGTTCAATAGCTGATTTAAATAATTTTTCATTGCGGGGTCTGTCTATCAGGTTTTCAGCAGAACTTTCATTAGATTCGAATTTTGAAATTTCAAAGTCGAAGTCAGCTCGTTTTCCATTCATGCGTTTTCTTTTGTTTAAAAAATTTAAAGATAAATTTATTGCAATCCTGTAGAGATAAGTGAAGAAACTTGAATCCCCACGAAACTCGTTTATTGATTTATAGACACGGATGAAAACCTCCTGTGTAATATCATCAGCATCATCGTGGTCTGAAATCATTTTTCTGACAACCCAGTAAACCCTTTTTTGATACTTCCGTACAAGATGGTTGAAAGCTTGGTCGTTTCCAGTTCTGAAGCTTTCGATAATTTCTGTGTCGTCTGAATTTACGTTTATATAATTTTTGTCCAAATACTCCAGTTACCCTTTCGTATGACAAAATTATTAATCTAAGGTTTAAATTTATAGTAAACTTTTTTACTGTTAAACAAAATAAATTAAATAGGTAAATTTGTACTGATGATCTCAATTTTTAAAAATAAAGTTCTCATTTTTTATTTCCCGGCATCGCTGATGGTAATGATTGCAATATATTTTTCATTATCTGAGATTAACAGGGAACCCGATAAAAGTTACTCTGCTTCGATGGAATTGAATCAGATGAATGAAGGGAACCTAATCTACCCTGAAGTTAATGGTGAAGACTCGCAACTTGATCTTAATGTTTTGGTTGATTACCAATCCTCTGAAAGCAGGTTCTATATTTATAGTTTGTTGATAAACTGGAGAAAACTATTCAATACATTTACAGGTGAAAACTCTCTGAGCGGTCCTGTTGTCATAAGGCAGGATGAAAATGAAGAATATCAAAGCAGAAAATTCGTAAGGAAGGGATTCAGTCCCGGAAATGTGTTTAAAGTTGTGGAGGAATATGGTGATTTAATAGTCAGGGAATGTGATTACTATAAATTCGACTGGAGATTGATACTTGCAATAATTAAGCAGGAATCTGCTTTCATGGATAGTGCAGTCTCGCATGCAGGGGCATTCGGCTTTATGCAGATTATGCCGGGTACCGGAGCTGGACTGCAAAGAGAATTGAAATTATCTGACACCCGTACTCCTGCCAATAATCTTATTGCTGGTATTTATTATTATGCAACTCTGGTAGCAAGTTTTGAATTTCTCGGAGAAGATAAGTATAAATTCGCACTCGCGGCTTACAATGCGGGCTTGGGTAGGGTGATTGATGCTATGACGATTACAGCTTATGTTGGCGGTAATTACAAAAAATGGGATGATGTAAAAGAATCTTACCCGTTGCTTGCCAGTTCACAAGATTCCATACATTCATTGGTTTGGCCGGGTACGGGTCGCCCTATTTACGGTACTTTAGATAACTGGCGCGAACCATATTTTTATGTTGAAAAAATTATGTACTATTGGGATGAATATAAAAAAATATTTGAAAGCAATTTAAAACAGGAAAACACTTCAAAGAAAAAGATAAAAAATAAATGAGTATATCTGATTGTGCCATAAATGAATATTTTATGAAACTTTCATCAATTGAAGAGTGCAGAAATTTATTTCCTTTTGCACAGAAATATGTTTATTTGGATTCCGCACATTATTGTCCGTATTCGCTCGAATCTAAAAGGCGACTCGATGAATTCATTTATAATTTCACACATAACCACGTAAATCTGAGCCTTGCTAATTTTCATAATTCGAGACTATTAAAAGATAAAGCAGCAGAACTTATTAATGCAGATCCGGATGACATTATAATTACAAGTTCCACAACGCACGGATTGAATATTTTTGCAAACGGGATAAGATTAAATGCAGGGGATACTGTGGCATATGCTGATTCGGAGTTTCCAGCAGTAGTTTATCCATGGATGAATCAGGAGAAACTTCGCGGTTTGAAAAGTGTAATGATACCTTCCGAAAACGGAAAAATGAAATTAGCCGACATTGAAATGACAATCTCTGAGAATAATGTGAAAGTGTTGACAATAAGTATCGTTGAGTTTCTTGGTTTCAGAAATGATATCGGAAGTATTCTTGATATTTGCCGTAAGTATGGATGTTTGCTGGTAACCGACGGGATACAGTCAACCGGAATTGTCCCCTTTGATGTCAAACTATATGATGTAGATTATTTCGCTACAGGATCACAAAAATGGATGATGTCGCCATCAGGAATTGGTTTTGCATATATCGCCAGAAGAAATCGCGATAAAGTTGCACCAACTTATGCAGGTACTTCAAGTGTGAAATATGATTTCAAAAAATTTCTGGATTATAAACTTGATTTTTCGGATGATGGAAGCGCTTATGAAAATTCAACATTGAATTGCCTCGGTATGATAGGTTTAATTAGCTCTATAGAACTATTTTTAAAGCTGGGAGTGGAAAATATATTCAATCATATATTGAAGTTACTTGATTTGTTCGTTGAAAAAATTGATGAAAGTAAATTTATGATTGAATCGTCACTTGAAAAAAAACATCGGTCGGGTATCTTGATCTTTTCACATAAAGAAAGTTCGAAAAATGAAGCTATTCAAAAGTATCTTGAGCAGTGCGGTATTTACGTCGCATTGAGGGAGGGTTTTCTTCGAATATCACCTCACATTTTTAATAACGAGCAGGATATTTTAAAACTTGTTGATGAGCTAAACCATTTTAATGAGCAATAGAAATACTTGCTGCCACAATCTTATTAATACCGGTTTTATTACGCAAGACTTTAGTAACTTCATTTATTGTTGCCCCGGTCGTTATTACATCATCAATGATAATTACATTTTTAACGTCATGTGACGATTTTTGAGGATTGGTTAATGTAAAAGCGTCCATTACATTAAGCTCCCGCTCGGTTTGGTTTAGCTTCGTTTGCGACTGTGTATATTTTGTCCGCTTAACCAAATCAACATTAACATCAATATTTAGAACTTTAGAAATTCCACGCGCGATAAATTCAGATTGATTATACCCCCTCTCTTTTTCCTTTAATTTGTGCAAAGGTACCGGCAGAAGTACATAGGAGCCTATCTCATCGAGTGTTGAAAGTTCAGAGGCAAGTAAGCTTCCCAACACAAATCCAAGCTTACTCATTTTTTTATATTTGAGGTGATGTATAATTGTTTGCAGATCACTGCCATCTTCAAACCTGAATAATGAAATTACTTTATCGCACAAAAGTTTTGCTGAAATCTGATTCAGTGAATGTTTGTCAATCGTAGTAAGCGATTTAAGAATATTATCATCAACAAAATTGTTTGAGTTTGACTTTGGTAATTTATTGCTTGTAACTATGCAAATCGGTGGATAAAGGAAATCCAATAAGTCATTAAAAAGCAATTTGTGTATTTGGGATATGTTGATGCCGGACATTACTCGATTAATTTTTTATACCTGAACCGCTTTGGGTCTGAATCTCCAAGTCGTTTCTTTTTATTCTCTTCATATTCGCTATACGTCCCTTCAAAATAATAAACGTTTGCGTTCCCTTCGAAACTCAGAATGTGTGTTGCAATCCGGTCGAGAAACCATCTGTCATGCGAAATAATTACCGCACATCCTGCAAAATTTTCGAGTGCTTCTTCCAACGCCCGGAGAGTGTTTACATCAATATCGTTGGTAGGTTCATCGAGCAACAGGACATTCGCATTTGATTTTAATGTCATTGCGAGGTGTAACCGGTTTCTCTCACCACCGGAAAGCATTTTTACAAGTTTGTTTTGATCGGGACCGGAAAAATTAAATTTTGCAACGTATGCCCGTGAATTTATTTGCTTACCGCCTAGCTCGATGGTTTCAGCATTACCGGAAATCTGCTCCCAGACTGTCTTCTCTGGATCAATGTCAGCATGTTGTTGATCTACATACCCTAAGGTTACCGTATCTCCGAGATTAATTTCACCTGCGTCGGGTTTTTCTGCATTAAGCAATAATCTAAAAAGTGTTGTTTTTCCGGCGCCGTTTGGTCCGATAACTCCAACTATACCAGCAGGCGGTAAACTGAACGTTAAGTTATCAAATAAAAGTTTTTCACCAAATGACTTCCTGAGATTAATTACATCAATTACTTTGCTGCCAAGCCTTGGTCCGTTCGGAATGTATATCTCAAGCTTTTCCTCCTTTTGGTGTACATCCTGGTTCAGTAATTTTTCATAAGCGCTCAATCTGGCTTTTGATTTTGCGTGTCGCGCTTTAGGGCTCATTTTTACCCATTCAAGTTCGCGTTCAAGTGTTTTCATTCGCTTCGATTCAGATTTGGCTTCGGTTTCCAATCGTTGCTTCTTTTGTTCAAGCCAGGAAGAATAATTCCCTTCCCAGGGAATACCTTCACCTCTATCAAGTTCTAAAATCCAACCTGCAACGTTATCAAGGAAATAACGGTCGTGTGTAATTGCAATTACCGTTCCTTTATATTGTCGAAGGTGCTGCTCAAGCCAATCTACTGATTCAGCATCGAGATGATTTGTCGGTTCGTCTAATAACAATACATCGGGCTCTTTTAGCAATAACCTGCATAAGGCAACCCTTCTCCTTTCACCACCTGAAAGGACATTTATCGGTGTATTTTCATCAGGACAATTCAAAGCATCCATTGCCCGTTCGAGTTTTGAATCAATATCCCAACCGTTGAGACGCTCTATCTCGTCTGTCAAAACTCCTTGCCGGTCAATCAGCTTCGTCATTTCATCGTCATCCATCGGTTCAGAAAATTTCGCGTTCACTTCTTCATATTCACGCAATAATTTCATCACATCACCAACGCCTTCTTCCACAATTTGTCGTACTGTCTTGGTATGATCGAGCATTGGATCCTGTTCCAGAAACCCGACTGTATATTCTTCATTTGAGAAATGTATTTCACCATCAAAACTCTTTTCTTTACCCGCAATGATTCTCAATAAGGTAGATTTACCGGTGCCGTTTAAACCGATGATACCGATTTTCGCACCGTAAAAAAATGAGAGGTAAATATTATTGAGTACTTTCTTGTTTGGTGGATAGGTTTTACTTACCCCTACCATTGAAAAAATTATTTTGTTGTCTGCCATTTAATTTCTCTTATTTTAACTGTATTAAATTTCTAGGGAATTTCATTCAGTTGATGTTTCAGAATCAAAATTATGCATATCAGTTACAAGTTTAATGGTATTTATTTAGTTTAGGAACGAATACAAAATGAAATTAGAATTGTCAAACTTTATTCGGACATGTACAATCGTATAATTCTTAAATCTGATGTAAATCCTTTCTTTTACCTGCAGAAGAAAATCAGAAATAGTCACTTATAAAATAAGGTTAATTTTTATTCAACTTGCTTTATTTATGTTAGCGGGAAAAGTATTATCAGTTGTGAATGGAAATAGTTGCCGGATTTTAAAAATACTAACGGGACTCAGAAATTTCAATAATACAAGTTATGATTAAGAGTTGAAAAGATTTCGTACCTTAGGGTGTTCCGGTTTAACGGTTAATTATAAACGTGATGATGAATATCAGGTTTTTTGAAAATCGAGTCCTGAATGTCAGCGCTTTCGGAGAAATTGTCTTTCAGGATAAATCGTTCAAAATATCTTCTGATTAGGTTAAAAGGAGTATTAATCTTGAATCTGTGTTCAATATTATTGACAACAATAATTATTTCAGAGACTGTTACTTTAAAGTTAATGTCATTTATCTCCGGATGATAAACCAGTTCCAGTACAAACTGACTGGCTAATGTTTTTCTCTTTAAATGGCTTAATGCCTTTGGGTGTGTTTTTAAATTTTTCATATACCTTATTAATTTAAGGTATATTTTTTTTAGTGTCAATGAAAAACTGAAAACGCTATTTATCGTTGTTTGAGTTTTTAAGCTTTTCAACTGAATCTGCGACGAGGGTTGATACTTTTTTAATTTTCACAAAACCGTTCTTTGGCTCAAGTTCTGTTTTACTATAATACTTTCTTGTAACCTGGGTAAGTTCAGCACCAAAAAACAGAATCAGCGAACTGTAATTAATCCAGACAAGGAAGACCACGAGTGATCCTGCAGCGCCGTAGGTAGAAGAAAAAGTAGCATATTGGAGATAAGTTGTGATTAAATACTTTCCGATATAGAACAGTCCGGATGTAATAAAAGCGCCAAACCAGACATATTTCCATTTTACTTTTACGTCAGGGAGGAATTTGAAAATGCACGCAAAGAGAACAGTGATCATAACAATAGAAGTAAAAGCGTTTATCAGTGCAAGGTAATTTACAAAATCCGGAAAATGTTTTGTAGCGAAGTTGGAAACTACGACAGATATGGTACTTAAAATTGTCGAGACTAATAAAAGAGCTGCAATGATTCCAACGATTAAGAAGGATTTTAAGCGATAATAAAAAATATTTTTTAATCCTCTGCCGGGAATAGGCTCGATTCCCCAAATGATGTTCAATGATTCTTTCAGTTCGACAAATACAGCAAGTGACGAGAAGAAAAGTACGCCCACACCGATGAGAGTTGCGATGAAACCAGTGTCAGGAGCTGCAGCACTAAGGATTAAAGACTGAATAACCTGCGCAGGGTATTCACCAATAAATTCTGATATTTGATTCACAATTTCGCCTTTTGCTGCTTCCTGTCCGTAAATAAATCCTATTACAGCTATTAATATAACAAGTATTGGTGCTAAGGAGATTAATGTAAAGTAAGACAACGAGGCACCCATCTTAAGCGCTTTATCGTCAAGAAATTCAATCAACGTTGCCCACAGAACTTTCGGTATTTTCCTATAATGTTCCCGTGATTTGGCAATTATTCTTCTCGTGCGGAATTTTGAAAGGTGATTTTTCAAATTCATAATACAAATATAACCGTTCAAATTTAGAATTTAATTGATAATAGAAATGTTAAAATTTATTTGGTGAAATATCAAATGTAACTACATATATTGTATTATGAAAATTGAAGATGCAATAAAACAAAGTAAGTTCAAAAATGAATATGAGAAATTGGTTGTCAATATACTATACACAGCGGGTTGGATTGAGCTCGAAATTTCGCGAATTTTCAAAGAGTATGGTATTACCATTCAGCAATATAATATACTCAGAATTCTGAGGGGACAATACCCGAAACCCGCAACAATTAATATGCTTATTGGCAGAATGATTGATAAAATGTCAAATGCATCGCGACTGGTCGACAAATTGTTGGCCAAGAAATTGGTAGTAAGAAATATTTGCAAAAATGACAGGAGAAAAGTTGATGTATTAATTACACAGAAAGGTCTCGAGATCCTTAGCTTAATTGATGACCGGACTGAATTCAGGAAAATTTTAGTCAGTTCATTGAATACTGCTGAAGCAAAAAAACTAAATCAGTTATTAGACAAAACAAGAACAAAAGAAAATAAGATAAAATAAAATGAAATCAATTTTAAAGTTAACACTATCACTTTTAGCATTCACCGTTTTTATTGTTGGTTGTGAAAGCACTGAAACAATAGAAACATCGGAGAAAAAGGAAGTAGCAGGCGATCATGGAAGTGATGAAACTGAAATTTTAAAAATAAATAAAAGTTCATCAATTGTCGAATGGATTGGCAGGAAAGTTACAGGAGAACACAACGGTACCGTAGATGTAAAATCAGGCGAATTGTTTTTAAAAGATGGCAAAGTGACAGGTGGTAAATTTGTTATAGATTTGAACACTATAAAAGTACTCGATCTGACTGATCCCGAATATAATGCAAAACTTACAGGTCATTTGAAGTCTGATGATTTTTTCAGTGTTGATTCACACCCGGAGGCAAAGTTTGAAATTACATCAGTATTTGAAAAGGCAGATGCAACAGGGAACACGCATAAAGTCAGTGGGAATCTCACAATTAAAGGAATTACTAAAAACATCACATTCCCCGCTGTAATTAAAGTAAACGGTCAATCAGTCAGTGCAAGCTCTGATTTTAATATTGACAGGACAGAGTGGGATATTAGGTTCAGGTCAGGAAAGTTTTTTGAAAATCTTGGTGATAACATGATTAACGATGATTTTAATATTAAGTTTAAAATTATTGCTGAGTAAAATGATCGGACTTTCAGACAGATTAACTTCCCTAAAAGAAACCCCGGATAACCACTCCGGGGTTTTCTTATGTTATAATTTTCAAATCACTGTTTGTTACAATCCTGATTATGCTTTAAGCAACTCCCTGGCAATTACGATGCGTTGAATTTCACTTGTCCCTTCGTAAATTTCAGTAATCTTTGAATCCCTAAGGTATCGTTCGACGAGATATTCTCTGACGTAACCGTAACCACCATGTACTTGTATTGCTTCAAGTGAGTTTTCCACCGCAACTTTACTTGCCATTAATTTTGCCATCGCTGCCTCTTTAATGTACTTTTCACCGATATCTTTTTTATATGCAGCCTTCAAAGTCAATAGTTTTGCAGATTCAAGTTTAACAGCCATATCGGCAAGTTTAAATTGAATTGCCTGCAGGCCGGCAATTGGTTTTCCAAAAGCTTTCCTTTGTTTTGAATATTTTACCGCAGCTTCATATGATGCACCGGCAATTCCGAGTGCTTGGGCAGCAATGCCGATTCTCCCGCCATTGAGGGTTTCCATCGCAAACTTAAATCCCAGTCCTTCCTCGCCGAGTAAATTTTCAACAGGAACCTTGACGTTATTCAAACCAATTGAACACGTATCGGAACTCCTTATTCCAAGCTTATCTTCTTTAACACCTAACTCTATTCCATCCCAATTCTTTTCAACTATAAATGTTGAGATTCCTTTATAACCGACTTCAGGATTAGTAACAGCCTGCATGAAATAGTAGTCAGCGCTTATACCGTTAGTTATCCAGTTCTTCATTCCATTCAGAACATAATAATCGCCCTCTTTTACCGCTGTGGTTTTCTGTTGTGTAGCATCGCTCCCGGCTTCGGGTTCAGATAGACAAAAGGCTCCAAGCTTTTCACCGGATGCAAGAGGTTTTAAATATTTGTTTCGCTGCTCATCCGAGCCCCACTTTTCAATACCGTAGCAAACGAGTGAATTGTTAACTGACATTATTACTCCGACTGATGCATCTACTTTTGAAATTTCTTCGACAGCTAGAACGTATGAAATCGTATCCATTCCTGCGCCGTTCCATTCAGGCGAAACCATCATACCGAGGAATCCAAGTTCGCCAAGTTTTTTAACAATATCTTTTGGGAACTCCGCATTTTTATCGCGTTCAATAGCGCTTGGCGCTATCTCATTCTCGGCGAAATCCCTTGCTGCATCACGAATTGCTATTTGGTCTTCGGTTAAATCAAAGTTCATTTGAATTATTTTTAATTTAAGGTTACTTGTTTGAATAATCGTAAAAACCTTTACCACTTTTTCTTCCCAAGTATCCCGCTGCTACCATTTTAATCAGCAACGGGCAGGGTCGGTATTTTGAATCTCCCAAACCTTCGTGAAGTACCCGCATAATAGAAAGGCAAACATCAAGACCTATGAAATCTGCTAATGTAAGAGGTCCCATCGGATGATTCATTCCAAGCTTCATGACTGAATCAATTGCTTCCGGTGTCGCAACTCCTTCCATAACACAGTACATCGCTTCGTTTAACATTGGGATTAATATTCTGTTTGAAACGAATCCTGGGTAATCCTGAACTTCAACAGGAATTTTATCAATTATCTCGGATAATTCTTTTACCTCATCAAAGGTTTTCTGTGAAGTGGCAAGTCCTCTGATGACTTCAACTAATTTCATAACAGGTACCGGATTCATAAAGTGCATACCAATTATTCTATCAGCACGGCTTGTACAAGCTGCGATTTCAGTTATGGAAATTGAGGATGTATTTGTTGCAAGAATTGCATCCGGATTGCAAACATGATCAAGAGTACTAAATATCCCCTTTTTAATGTTAAAATCTTCTGATGCTGCTTCAACAACGAGTTCACAAGCGCTTAGCGAAGAGTAATCCTGATCTGTAGAAGTTGAAATATTCGTCAAGGTTTTATTTTTAATATCCTCTGTTATTACTTCTTTCTTCACCTGTCGGTCGAGGTTTTTTGTAATCGTTACAAGCGCATTATCGATTCTCGATTGGTCAATATCAACAAGTATAACTTTAAAACCATATTGTGCAAAAACATGGGCTATACCATTACCCATCGTTCCAGATCCAATTACGCCGATTGTATTTATTTTCATTTCAGATTAATTTGGTTTATCTTTCAACAATAATCGCACTCGCCTCGCCACCTCCGATGCAAAGTGTAGCAAGGCCGCGTTTGAGATTTAAATCGTTTAATGTGTAAAGCAGAGTTGTCAATATTCTTGCGCCGCTTGCGCCAATCGGGTGACCAAGCGCGACTGCACCTCCTCTCACGTTTACTTTTTTCGTATCAAGCCCGGCTATTTTGTTTACAGCGCAAGCCTGAACGGAAAATGCTTCGTTCGCTTCAAACAGGTCAATATCATTTACTCCAAGATTTGCTTTCTTCAAAACCATTTCGATAGCATACGCAGGGGCTGTAGTGAACCATTCAGGTTTTTGCGCAAAGGAACCTTGCGCTATAATTTTTGCCAGTGGTTTCAATCCGAGCTCTTCCGATTTCGATTTTGACATTAGAGTTAAGGCTGCTGCACCGTCATTAATAGAAGAAGCGTTAAATGCTGTTACCGTTCCATCTTTCACGAATGCAGGTCGTAAACTACGACCCTTTTCAAAGTTGACTTTACCCGGTTCTTCGTCATCAGAAACTATATGTTTACTTTTATTGGTTTCAATTTCTATCGGTACAATTTCATTTTTGAAATCTCCGTTTTCAATTGACTTCAATGCACGTTTATATGATTCTTCAGCGAAATTATCCTGTTCATCGCGCGAAATGTTGAGTTCGGTTGCACATATTTCTGCTGCATTCCCCATGTGAAAATTATTGTACACATCGTGTAGTCCGTCAAGAATCATTCCGTCAATTATAGTTGCATTTCCCATACGGTATCCGGTGCGGGCTCTATCAAGATAATAAGGAACATTGCTCATGGATTCCATACCGCCTGCAATAACAATTTCTGCATCACCGGATTTTATTGCCTGTTCAGCAAGCATTACTGCTTTCAACCCTGAACCACAAACTTTATTTATTGTGAGACAAGGTACTGAATCTGGCAGACCCGCGAAAATAGCTGCTTGTCTTGCAGGAGCTTGTCCCAACCCTGCAGGTAATACACAGCCCATGATAACTTCAGAAACATCTTCCGGTTTTATTTTAGCTCTGTTTACAGATTCTTTTATTACAATTGCTCCGAGCTTTGGTGCAGTTATGGATGAAAGGCTTCCCAAATATGAACCTATCGGTGTTCTTACTGCAGATACAATTACCACTTCATTCATCTTGTTGTATGTTATTTAATTGATCTAATAATTTTTGTAAAACTTCCAAATTTTAAACTTGCGCCTCCAATTAACCCACCGTCTATATCGGGTTGACTTAACAGTTCTTCTGATACATTTTCGTTTAGACTTCCTCCGTATAATATCCTTATCGATTTCGACCCATCTCCAACTATACCTGAGATTACTTCGTCTCTAATGAACTTATGCATTTCTTGAGCTTCTGACGAAGTAGCATTTTTACCTGTGCCGATTGCCCAAACCGGTTCATACGCCACGGTAGTTTTTAAAACTTCGTCTTTATCAAGTCCGCTCAGAGATTTCAACAGCTGAGATTTCACGACTTCAAAGTGCCTATCGCTTTCACGTTCCTCTAATGATTCACCTACGCATAGAATAGGGATTAAATCATAACTCTGAGCTTTGCTTATCTTTAGATTTATGAATTCATCTGTTTCACCGAAATATTTTCTCCTTTCGCTATGGCCCAGTATTACGTAGCTGCACCCCACAGCTTTCAACATCGAACCTGAGGTTTCACCCGTATAAGCACCTTCTGTTTCATGATACATATTCTGAGCTCCGAGTAAAATTTGTGAATCTTTTAACAATTCATGAACCGGATACAGACAAGTAAAATTCGGGCAGACTAGTATATCAGCTTTTTCGAAGTCATAATCGTTGAGTTCGGCAGTTAACTGATCGATCAGCTTAACTGCTTCACCTATATCGAGATTCATTTTCCAGTTACCCGCAATTAATTTTTTCATTCAGATAATTTTTTTAAAAGGATTTCATTTACAATTTTTGGATTGGCTTTACCTTTACTCTCTTTCATGACTTTGCCAACAAAAAAACCTCTAAGCTTCGTTTCACCTTCCTTGAATCTCTCAACTTCTGCCTGACTTTCACTGAGAATCTTTTGCACAATTGTTTCAATTTCACTACTGTCCGATAGTTGTGAGAGATTCCTTTCGTTAATAATATCTACCGGGGCTTTTGTACCACCGGATTTGTATAGTTCGTTAAAAACCTCTTTACCTGCATTATGATTAATCTGTCCTGAATCTATTATCTCAACCAGGGTCGCGAGTGAAGGTGGCAGAATTTTTAGTTCATCAATGTTGATCTTGTTTTCATTTAGAATTCTCAAAACTTCGGTCATAATCCAGTTACTTGCTTGCTTAATTAATTTCGTTTCCGGTTTCTTTAAAGATGATACAACCTTATCGAAAAAATCTGCAATTGATTTATCAGCTGATATAACTTCTGCATCGTAAACAGGAAGCCCGTAATCAGAAATATACCTTTGAATTTTCTTATCATGTAATTCCGGAAGTTCATTTTTAATCCTTTCAATTTGTTGCTCATTTACTACGACATAGACAAGATCCGGTTCGGGGAAATATCTGTAATCATGCGCTTCTTCTTTTGTCCGCATTGGAGTTGTTGTCTTTTCCTTTGCATTATAATTCATTGTATGATAGTTAACTTTATTCCCTGCATCGAGTATCTTTGACTGCCTGTTTATTTCAGCTTCAATTGCATCAACAACATTTTTAAATGAATTCAGATTTTTAATTTCAGTTCTGGTACCGAGTTCAGTTGTTCCGGTTGGTCTGATGGAGACATTTGCATCACAGCGGAGTGAACCTTCTTCCATATTGCCGTCGTTAATCCCGAGGTAAATAAGAATCTGCCTGATGTCCTGCAGGTATTGTAACGCTTCGGTTGTTGAATTTATATCCGGTTCACTTACTATTTCAATTAACGGTACCCCACACCGGTTAAAATCTATCAGTGTATCGTTATCAGAAAAATCGTGTATGGATTTTCCTGCATCTTCTTCCATGTGTATCCGAGTAATTCCGATCGTTTTTGCAGTTCCGTTTATTCTTATATTAACTTTTCCGTTGTAACATATCGGTGTTTCAAATTGTGAGATTTGGTAACCTTTGCTGAGGTCTGGATAAAAGTAATTTTTTCTTGCAAAAATTGACCGCTCCCGGATATGGCAATTTGTTGCTATACCCATCTTTAAGATAAAGTTGACCAACTCTTCATTCAAGACCGGCAATACACCCGGATGACCGAGACAAACCGGACAAACGTTGCTATTGGCAGGTGAGTTGAAATCAGTAGAACACTTACAAAATGCTTTGGAGTTTGTGAGCATCTGAGCGTGAATTTCAAGACCAATTACAGGTTCGTATTTCGAAGAATTGTTCAATTAAATGAATTAGGTTTTATCAAAATTTTGAATGAGATATAATTATCCGGTGAAAGGAATAATTTTTTATATTCTGAATACGGGAAGAATTCCCATCATTTTCAAACCTGGGGCTTGCGTTCATTGAAAGCGTGACTTGTAAGTCTCACAAAACCTGCATTACTTCTGTATTCCTTCAGGTTTCTCGAATTTAAATAGCTCATAGAGGACTGCAGACCCTCTATGTACTCCCGGATAATTTTGGAAACTGCACCTTTGTACGGAACCAAAGATTCCTCGCCTTCGATGTAAGATTTGTTATCCTGTTTAACTGCAAACGATGCGCTACCACAATATTTTTTCCACCGTTGATTGTTGTATTTCAATACGTCACCCGGAGCTTCCTCTGTTCCTGCTAATACTCTTCCGAACATAACAGCATCGCAACCTAATGCAAGCGCTTTGCACATTGCGCCGGGAGTATTTATTCCACCATCTGCGATTATTTTTACGTTACTTTGCTTATCAGCTTTAGCTCTAAGAGCACGGATAATTGCATCTACCTGACCAATCCCTATTGCTGATTTGACTGAAGTAGAACACATTGCACCACTTCCTATTCCAACCCTGATTGCATCCACGCCAAGATCAATCAGGAATACAGTTGTATCGTAGCTAGCTACATTTCCCGCAATAACTTTTAATTGATATGATGATATAATTCCCGAAGAGGCATGTATAAACCTTTCAATCATTCTTGAACCGCCATTGGCAACATCAATGCAAATTATCTTTACGCCTTGATCTGCTATTAGCTTTAACCTGTCAATATCCTTATCGATAGAAATGCCGATTGCAGCTGAACGATATTCAGAGTGCGGCAGGTTACCGAAATTTAACTCATAAATTTGTTCTTCCGGTGAATTAAATCTGTGGATTATACCGAGACACTTCATTTGTGAAAGTGTATCCGCCATTCTTCCACCACATACGGTATTCATAGGGGAAGCTATTATCGGTACATCTAATTTCACTCCGAGGAATTCTTCAGATGTATCACAATCTGAACGGTGATCAATTTCGGAAATTTTATCCGGAATTATGGAAATATCGTCGTAAGTTAACGAGTATCCGTTGGAAATATTTTCAAGATTTTTCATCAATGTTTATGCTGCAATAGCTTCAGTTACTTTTTGGGCCGCATCCTGAAGGGTATCAGCGGGAATAAGTTTTAAACCGGACTCATCAAGCATTTTTCTGGCTTCAACTGAATTTGTCCCTTGCAGTCTGACAACAACAGGTACCTGAATATTAATGTTTTTTGCAGCTTGAATAACCCCCTGCGCAACTCTGTCACATCTGACGATACCACCGAAAATATTAATCAGGATTGCTTTGACGTTTGGATCAGATAGGATTATTCTGAACCCGTTTTCAACAGTTTCCGCTGATGCTGTACCACCAACATCGAGGAAGTTTGCAGGCTCACCTCCGGCGAGCTTAATGAGATCCATTGATGCCATTGCAAGTCCGGCACCGTTAACCATACATCCTACATTTCCGTCAAGCTTTATATAATTGAGATTCGATTTTGAAGCTTCAACCTCGAGAGGATCCTCTTCATTTGTATCCCTCATCTCAGCTATATCTTTGTGCCTGAAAAGAGAATTATCATCAATTGTAACTTTTGCGTCCAATGCAATAATTTTATCGTCACTGCTTATTACCAAAGGATTAACTTCAATTAGGGATGCATCAAGTTCTTCATACGCACGATAAAGATTATTTATAAACTTAATGAAATCCTTAAATGCATTTCCTTCAAGTCCAAGTCCATAACCGAGTTCCCGGGATTTGTAACCGGATAAACCGACTTCCGGGTCAATCCAGACTTTAATAATTTTATCGGGGGTTTCTTCGGCGACTTTCTCAATTTCAACGCCACCTTCGGTTGATGCCATTATGACATTTTTTGACTTTTCCCGATCTAAAAGTATTCCGAGATAGAGTTCCTTTTTGTAATTCAGACCCTCAGTAACATAAATTGTCCGAACTTGTTTGCCTTCAGGACCGGTTTGATGGGTGACGAGTATATTTCCGAGCAACTTACTTGCGTATTCTTTTGCGCCTTTAACATCGCTCCCGAAATATTTTACGCCACCTTCGACAACAATTTCATTCGGATTATGCTGGTTGTAAATAACACCTTTGCCTCTGCCACCGGCGTGAATCTGGGATTTTACTACAAATTCACTAATACCCCTTTTCATTAAATCATTAACAGCGTCGTCGAAGTACCTTAGATCGTTTAATGCATGACCATCTTGTACAGTAACGCCGAATTTTTTTAATAATGATTTCGCCTGATATTCATGAAGTTTCATATACAGTTGAGTTTAATTATTCTTATTGTTTAAGTCTTTTTGGATTTTCTCAAGTTCTTTCATTGCAGAATCAATCTCCATTTTAATTGAATCAGAGTTAATTGATTTCAGGATAGAATCGAGCATTTTCCTGCTTGAGTCAATATTGACATTAATGTTTTGATCTTCGAGAGATTTTTGAATTTCCTCTTTAACCTTGTCTTCCGCTGTTTGCTGAATTTTATCAGTGATGAAATCACACGATAGTATTCCGGTCAAGATTAATGTGGCGATAATGAATTTTGTTTTCTTCATGTTATTTAATTTTATTGCTTACAAGTTTAGCTTGAGTAAACAGTTGGAGGTAATCCCTGCCACCTGCCTTCGAATCGGTCCCGCTCATGTTAAATCCACCAAAAGGATGAACACCAACTAATGCGCCCGTACATTTTCTGTTCATATAAAGGTTTCCTACGTGAAATTCATCAGCAGCTCTTTCGAGTTTTTTCGGATTTTTTGAATATACTGCGCCGGTTAATCCAAACATTGTATTATTTGCTATATCAAGCGAATCATCAAATCCACTTGATTTAATGACAGCAAGCACTGGTCCGAAAATCTCTTCTTGTGCAATGGTATCTTTAGGTGAGACATTTTTTATGATTGTAGGTTCGACGAAATAACCTTTTGATTCAATCTCTTTTCCGCCGGCAATTATTGTACCGCCTTCATCTACGCCCTTTTGAATGTAACTAAGAATACTGTCTTTTGATTTTTTATTGATGACCGGACCCATTTTAGGATTATCAACTGTTTCGCCAACATTAATTGATTTAACCTGCTCAGCGAGCGCATCACAAAATTTATCGTAAATTTTTTCGTGTACTATCACTCTTGAACATGCCGAGCATTTCTGTCCTGAAAACCCGAAAGCAGATGAAAGCACACCTGCAACGGCATCATCGAAGTTGTGGAGATCCTTGTCAATTATTATACTATCTTTTCCGCCCATCTCAGCAATAACCCTCTTAATCCAAATTTGCGAAGGTTGTTTTTTCGCTGCAAGTTCGTTTACCCTTAAACCAACTTCCATAGAACCGGTAAAAGCAATCAACCTCGTTAATGGATGTTCAACCAAAACATCGCCGATCGTACCACCACCACCTGTAATGAAATTTAAAACTCCGTCAGGTAATCCGACTTCCTCCATAAGTTCAACAAACATTTGTGCGATAGCGGGGGAGTCGCTTGAAGGTTTCAGAACGACAGTATTACCGGCGACTATCGCAGCAGTTGTCATACCTACGAGTATTGCCAGAGGGAAGTTCCACGGCGGAATAATTACACATGTTCCGAGTGGGATATAGGTAAGTTTGTTCAGTTCACCTTTAATTTTGGTTAGCGGTTGATCTTCAGCGTACCTCAGCATCTCACGGGCATAAAACTCTAAAAAGTCAATCGCCTCAGCTGTGTCACCATCTGCTTCAGCCCAGTTCTTTCCGACTTCGTAAACCATCATTGCGGAAAAATCGTGTTTGCGTTTTCTCATTAACTTTGCTGCTTTGAGCAGATAGTCTGAACGTTTCTTTGGAGAAACTCTGCTCCAATCTCCGAATGTTTCGTGCGCCACCTTAACGCATTTATCTGCATGGTCTGCTGTTCCCTTTTGAAAAACACCTACAATCTGATCGGAGTTAGATGGGTTGTGAGATGCGAATTTTGTCTCCGTGAAAATCTTCTCTTTACCAATCCTGATCGGATATTCATTATTAAATCTTGATTTAATTTTATCAAGAGATTTTAAAAAAGCCTTTTTTTCCTTTTTCGATGAAAAGTCTGTGAACGGTTCGTTTTTAAATTTTGAAATTCCCATTTTTATTGTTCTTTAGTTTTCTAATAATTCTATAATCATGTTGTGCAGTTCAGGTCTGAACTCCAGAATACCCAAATTGTCGCGTGTCGGAAAAACCCTGTTAGTCAGGAATACGATGAAAAGGTCCCTGTCTTTATCAGCCCACACGCTTGTGCCGGTATAACCGGTATGGCCGAAACAGTTTTCTGAAATTAATTCTCCACAAGGGCGACCCCATTTTGTAGGTTCGGGCTTCGTATCCCAGCCAAAAGCACGTGAAGAAGAAGTCTCGGATGAAAGCTCTTTTGTAGTGAATTTTTCTACTGTCAGTTCGGATAAAAAATGTTTTTCATTATCGTTTGTGGAGTTCTGGTTGATGTAATCTCCATGATTAAGGAGCATTTGCATTATCACTGCAACATCTTCCGCAGTTGAAAATAATCCCGCATTCCCGGATACACCGCCCATGACAGCAGCGGTTTCGTCATGAACTTCACCTTGCAGTAGCCTCCCCCTCCATATCTTATCGTATTCAGTTGGTGCAATTGAATTCCTGTTGACATCCTTTGGATTGAAAAAAGTATTGTTCATCCCGAGAGGTTTAAAAATTTCCAGTTCACAATAATCATCAAGCGACATCCCGGTTACCCGTTCTATGATTTCACCAAGCAGTACAGCATTAAGGTCGCTGTAAATCGTAACCTCGCCGGGCTCTGAAACTAATGTTTCGTCACAAATCGCATTAATCACATCGTCTTTACTCTCGCAGGTCTGATAAAACGGGATCCATGCCCTGAGTCCCGAATTATGTAATAGAAGATTTCTGATCCTGATATATTTTTTACCGTTTTTTTCAAATTCAGGGATGTAATAGGAAACTACATCGTAGAGGTCAATTTTTTTTTCTTCGTACAATTTCATTATTGCAGTAGTAGTAGCTATTACTTTTGTAAGTGAGGCAAGGTCATATAGAGTATGCGTTGTTACTTTTACATCCGATTCGTAATCAATGTAACCGAAACTTTCGGAATAAATAATCCCTCTGCTGTTACCGACTACTAATTGCGCACCGGGAAAGTAATGGTTTGAAATTCCTGAGAGTATAAAGTTGTCTATTTTGGAAAAGTCGTGAGCGTTTACAATTTGGAATGGAATAAAAACTGTAAGGATTATTTTTAACAGCGATTTTATCATATCGCTTAAATATATCCATATATAAAATTTTCTACAATTTACTAATGTGGTATAAATTTGTGGATAGTTGAGAATAGATAAAAATATTTTTAAAAATTAACTCCGTCTATTGAAGTCAGATGTTTTTGGATTTGAATAGTTGCGATAAATTGCTGAAGTACGAAACCATTCGTGCCTGGAATTTCCGTTCCTTCAATATGATACCGAAAATTAAAACACCGAATAGTTCAATTCCGAATAAGCCGCATCCAGAAGGCTTATTGTTTATTTTAGCTTTCATCACGATATTTTCGGATAAGTCTGCAATTGAATATTCCCATCTGACCACGTTTCCGGAAACAGTTCCGTTTGTCTCAATAACATCGCCTTCAAATTCAAAATCGAAATACAATTTAAATTTGTCCATACCTTCAATTATAGCATTTGATGAATCTTCTAAAATCGTAAATGAAAAATTTATACTATCAGGGTAAACCTCAAAGGACGGTTTTACTTTTCGGAATGCTTTGGCTTTTGGAAGGGTGTAGAAGTTTTTAAAATTTATATCAACTCTCACATGCGTTGTAGAGTCAAGTTCGTATTTGTTTACATCAATCCATTTGATGACAATATCCGGAGATGAGAAATTTTCACGGATTTTAGAATCGGTAAATCCGAATCCAAAAATTTCCTCACCTATGATATTAAAATTTTTCGTTGAGTAAGTGATTACCATACTCCCGCTACCGTCATTTTTCAGGACAGTCTTTTGTTCATAGTTTATACACGAGCTCAGGAATAGCAGGAAAATGAAAAACAATAATGCTAATACTTTATTCATCAAAGTGCATTAATTCCAGACCATACGATACGTCACCGTTTATATTATTCAGGAGCTCATTATCGGAGCCGGAGGTAATTTCAGTGAACACATACCGGTAAATTATATTCTCGGATATCACGGAAGAATAAAGTTCATAAATTTCATATATGGTTTGTGGTTCTATATTTTTCATTGCGCTGATAAATGGCACGAGCGCCTGAGGATTATATGAATATAGGTTAAAAACATCGGCAACTATGGAATTGAAAAGTTCGACTTCAAATTTAGTAAGGTTTTTCGCAGCTATAAACCGGACTCCGAAGAAATCATCCCCGAGCATATTTATTAACGTGCTAACGTTTGCATCTTCTGACACATTTCCAAGTGCGAATGCGATATTTTTCCTGTAAGTTTTACTTCCGGCATTTTTTACGTATAAATTTCGAATTTGTAAAGCAATTTCAGATTTCAATTTTTGAAATTCGGTCCCGAAATTTATTTTGCCAATTGATGCGAGGGCGGCTGATCGCACTCTCTCATCCGGATTAGAGAGAAGTTTATACAATGCCTCCGCTCCTTTCGGATCGCGCGTTTCTCCAAAAAGGTACGCAATGAAAATTAATTCTTCCGGTTTCAGAATTGAATTATCCTCTTCGTATTTTGCAAGCTCAGATAAAAAAACAGAACTCACGGATTCATTTATTTTGAAAATTAGGTTCCTGATGAGGAATCCGTCACGGTGATCTTCGGAAACCAACTTTGTGAGGATATAATGCGCTGTTTGAACGCTATCCGAAATCAAATGTTTTTCACCGAAATCCTGCCAAAGAGAGAATCTCGGTTCGATTGTTTTTGCCATTATGAAATACTGTTCGATGCTATAGTTCAGTGTGGAGTCAACCGGAACTTTGTATTGTTGAACAGTTTTTTCCCAGGGACTTTTAATTTCACCGAAGTCAGCAAAACCACCCCAATAAGATCCTGTGCTGAAAGATGAATCCTTATTCGGAATTGAATAGAAATCTATTCCCTCCAAATCTGCAAAAAGTCCGATGCTCCCGAATTCACGTCTCGGGTTTCCATAACCGCGTGTATTTGACGGTTCCTTGTTCAGGTATCCGTCACGTCCTTCTTCATCAATCAGAATTCCGATACCATTTGCATTGCCGGCACCCTGTGAGAGTGAGTAAGCTGAGTAATTATCATTTCCGGAAACATCGTGTAAAATTCCGACGCCGTAATCATGACCGCAACCTTGCGATACTCCGTTTGAAGTATAAAAATCCCAACCTGCATAATCCGTAAGGAAACCGACGGAGAGGTGAATTCCTGAACCCTGAGCATATTGATAACTGTTGTATTTGTCGTGTCCGCTTTTATCTATCAGCATCCCAAGTGCGTACCAATACGAACCACCTTGTCCGAAGATATCAGTATTGTAAATATCATTCCCACCTGATTCTATGAGTAAACCTATTCCGCCGGCATAATATGGTCTGACACCTAACCCATAACCCTGACACATTGAAATGTAATGATCCTCGTATCTGCCGATATCAATATTCCTTGCAGAGATAATATAAGAGTCATTCCCTGATTTATCTATAATACTTCCGATTCCCATCGTCATACCAAATGCCTTTGAATAGGAATTTGCGCTGTAAATATCGTTGCCGTTATTATCAATTATTATTGCTGAGCCGAATGAGGCAGCTCCTATTGAGAAAGAATTACCGGAATAGAAATCATTTCCGCTTCCGTCTTTGATTAATGCAATACCGTTGATTACTGACCCCACACTCAGGTTTCCACCGTCATAGCTATCATTACCTTTTGCATCAAATACCATATAAGCTCCTGCAAAGCCACCTGCAATACCAAACTTATCTGATTTTGATGTATAATTGTCGTTGCCCGAAAGGTCAATTACTATCTGTAAATGTGGAGGTGAATGGAAATATTCATCAGATGTTTCATAGATATACTTGTCATCTCCGGAAATATCGTAGACGAACAAAGTATTTTCGTCAATGTAGTGAACGTCGTTTCCTTCGGTACCGATAACTATTTTCCGGTCATCAAACAACTCTATTTCCATCGTTTCTTCAAAAAGCGAACCGTCATCAGCTTCGGGGAAAATGTGTATTATTGATTCGGGATTCTTTACTAATTCGGTGTATATTGCGTTAAACAGCATCCATGCCCTGATGTTAAATGTGAATAAATCCCTGCGCGGAATTTTTTCCAGAAGCTTGAGAGTGGTTTTAACTACCTCTATTGATTTATCTCTTGCCTCGTTGTATTTGAAAATGTCATTTATATTGCTTTCAACATCTTCCGCTTCAGAGATTATTGAAAGTAAATTTCTGCTCAGGTACTCGCGTTCATTCGGACTAAAAATTGAGTAAATTTCAGTGTACCCATTGTAAATGTTTTCAAGTTCCTGCTTGAACCGAAGTGAATTAACTGGTCTGAAATGACTCAACAAAGTAGGATTTGTATCAAGAAGTTCATACATCTTCAGTACAAGGCTGTCTTCAATCAAGATATCCCATCCCGCGACTGAATCCGTAAATTTCTTATATGAAACCGGATCGTACATAAACCTTTCAACTACCGGAAGTAAAAGTTTATTATCACTTCTTGACCTCAGATCAATTGGGATTGAAACGTCGAAACTATTCAGTCCGCGCAACATCAGCAAGGTATCAAGTTTTCCGTTAATTGAACTTTGTGAATAACCTGTGAAAGGATATAAAATTTGGGTGAAAAATATAAGAATCCAAATTTTCAAATTATCTTTTTTGTGATAGGCGAAAACTATAACTTATTTCAAATTTAATCAATTAAAAGGAATTTAAAATGAGAAAAACAGTACTGTCAGTAATATTTTTATTTTCTTGTTTGAGTAACGTAAACAGCCAGACGATTATTGCTTCATATCCATTCCCGAATTATTCGCGTTACAATTCTTTTTATGGTTTAACAGAAGTAAATGACACACTTTGGGTCGGTACGAGCAATGGCGGGTATCTCTATAAGATTACAAAAACCGGACAGATCGTTGATAGCATTGCAACGGGGGTTACCTTTAATCAGGGTTTAGCGTGGGATGGTTCAGGATTTTGGGTTGCAAGGAATTATACTTCGCAATCTTGGAGATTTTTCAAGTTGAATATGAACGGACAGAAAACTGATTCCATTTCAATTCCGAATCTGCTTGGCACTACAGGGTTAGGGTTGTCGGGTCTTTCAATCGAAGGTAGTGGAATGTGGTTCGCAGTTTACCATCCGGATTACACGAGTTACCCGAATGGTTATGCGTTTAAAATTGATCTTTCTACACGACAGATAACAGACACCATTCCACTTCGGGGAAGACAGGTTACTGGGATTTCGGTGAAAGGGGTTGGGGATTCCATAGTTTATGTAAACGATTATTTCCATACTTCGCCCGATCCTGACCCGGAGAGATTTTATATTTACTCGAGGTCAACCGGTGATACTGTTTTGTCATTTCCCTCTCCCGACCCGGATGGAAATTGTTCACCCAGAGGAATTCACTGGGATGGCAATTATCTTTACCTCATTGCTGACAGAATCGGTAACAATCAATTCCTGTATCGTGAATTATTTGTATATGATCTTTCCGGACAGGGAAATCCTCAGATTACAACTAACCCGAATTCTTTGAACTTCGGTAACACTGTAATCGGATCACCTTCAAACCTGCAAATCAGCATTGAGAACACAGGTACGGCAGATTTAATTATTTCTGATTTTTCTTTTTATGGATCAAATTTTTCAATTGCGCCAAATAATTTACCGGATACAATTGCACCAACACAATCGGAAATTTATGATGTAACATTCAATCCATCAACTTTCGGTAATGTAACCGATACATTAAAAATAACTAGCAACGACGGTGCAACACCCGTTAAACGTATTATATTAACCGGACGTGGTGTTTATAATGGGGCTTATATTTCATCACTGCAAAGTTATATAAATTGGTCTGACAGGCGGACCGGTTCACTTTGTGGTGGATATCTTGATATATCAAATCAAGGAAGTCAACCGCTGGTAATTAACGATATTAATTTCAATTCTGGAAATTTTTGGTTCGATACTATTAATAATAACTTTCCAATTCAAATTGATACACAAAAAACCCGAACAATGCGGATTTGGTTCAATCCAACAACCGGCAGTGTTTTTAGTGATACAGCAACGGTAGTATCAAATGCGGTAAACTCATCTCAATTAAAAATCCCTTTATCCGGTTCCGGTAATAATCAGCAAATACCCAGGGGAAATATCATGTGGGAAACTTACATCCCGGTGAACCCAATGACTTCCTCCCAGGAATTCAAGCCGGTATCAATGAGACAAATTGATGATATAAACGGCGACGGAATAAACGACGTTATAATTCCTACGCGCAATTACTGGGTAATTGCATACAATGGTAATTCCTCGGTAACAGCTGATACGCTTTGGAAATTTAACACGTACAAATCACAGTTCAATGCCGGATCAGTTTCAGATTTCTTTAATGCGATGCAAATCCGGTCGGATGTAAATGGCGATGGGATTTCAGATGTTGTTGTGGGATGCAGCGGTGGCAATGAACACGTCTATACTATTTGTGGCAGGACGGGTGTTCTCATCTGGGGATATGGTGATTCCGTGAATTACAGTAATGGTGATATTAACGGAGTAAGGGTTGACAAAGACTTTAACAACGATGGTATTGCAGATGTACTCGTGTCGGCCAGCGGTGAAGCTAATAATACGGGAAGGCGAAGTGTCATTTGCCTCAATGGAATAAATGGATCGGAGATTTTTGTTTCTCAGCAGAGTTCAAATTTTCTATATGATGTTCAGACAATCCCACTTGGCGGTGCAGTTTCACTGGTTAACAATAGCGGTCCGTATTCGGTGAACGGATTCAGCAATACCGGTCAGGCGTTATGGAGCTATGCAACTTCCGGAGCTACCTCAGGGCTTAATCTGATCCCGGATATTAATAATGACGGTCAGCCGGAAATTGTTGGATTCAGTGGATTCAACGGTTTCGTATTTGCAATCACTTCCGATGCAGGTGCTCAACTATGGGCGCAAAATTATGGGAACAGCGTTTTCGGTGTGCCGATAATACTAAATGACCTCGATGGTAACGGATTTGTTGACATGACCTTTCAGGGATTAAATTCTTTATACAGAGTAAACTCCAATAACGGAAATCAAATTTGGTCGAATTCTCTTGATGGAAACTACATTCATGGAGTTGCAGTCGGTAGTGATGTTAGCGGCGATGGTATTCCCGATATAGCTGCAGGCACTCAGGCAGGAAATTTTTATATTGTTAAAGGTGATAGTGGAACAATATTGTTCAATTACAGTTTTGGTTCCGGTTCGAGTTATACTGTCCAGAAAATTGCAGCTCTGAATAGCATTGACGGAAATTTTACAACTGAATTTGTTGCAGGAAACAGGCAGGGTAGATTGATTTGTTTTGCCGGTGGACCGGATGGTATTTCAGGTTTGAATCAGTCCGAAGTAATTATCCCTGATGAATTTTCGCTGTCACAGAATTTCCCAAATCCTTTTAACCCCTTTACTAAAATCAGTTTTAGTTTACCGGTTGAAAGTAATGTGAAACTTGTTGTTTTCGATGCGTTGGGAAGAGAGATGGTGAAATTAGTAAATCAAAAATTGCAGGCAGGTGCTTACGATTATGAATTCAATGGAACGAATTTCGCGAGCGGAGTTTATTTCTACAGAATTGAAGCGGATGATTTCGTTCAAACCAAAAGGATGGTATTATTGAAATAACGACATTTGTCGTCCTGTAAAATTTAAGGGTTTCTTAAATTTGTTAAAAATAAAGAGGACGGCAATGAAAAAAGTAGCAAGAAAAAAGTTCTTTGAAAGACAACAACACAAAACATCAGAGGGGGAGTTCATTCATGCTTTAAGATATAGCTATGAACTCTCTCCAAAGATGAGTGAAAGTATCGTTGAGTGTGCTAAAAATTATTTGCTTTATGACAGAACACTGATAGAAGGTCAAATAGAAATATCC
>MWSW01000018.1:179373-244795 GCA_002050165.1 Candidatus Tepidiaquacellales bacterium OLB4/UTCHB1 | reverse complement strand
ATTTCACGACTACCATTCGTTTGGTTTGAATATTGTTGTTCGATACTAACCTATAGAAGTAAGCACCTGATGATAGGTTTGAAGCATTGAACTCGTAGCTGTAATATCCAGCCGTCAATGTTTCATTTACCAGAGTTGCAACTTCACGACCCGCCATATCAAATACGCTCAGAGTTACCAGTCCTTCTACAGGAATCTGGAAGTCTATCTTTGTTACAGGATTGAACGGGTTAGGATAGTTCTGCTTCAATGCAAAGCTTGACGGAACTCCGACTTCAACTGCCTGATTGAGATTGAAGTCCGCATTGCTGTTACCGTCGTAATCATACTGGACTAATCTGTACTCATACACTCCGCTATTCAGGTTCTTATCGGTAAATGAATAATGTCTCTCTTCATATACCGTTCCGTTACCTGCCACACTGCCAACGGTTTTCCATTGTGACTCAGAGTTGTAAGTCCTGCGCTGTATGTCAAATCTCGCATTGTTCTCCTCCCAACCTGTCGTCCAGTTCAGTGTTACATTATTTGCATCAACAGCCGAACTAAATGAAATCAGGTCAACCGGCTACCCTGCAAACCGGATAAATGTTGTCTCAAGGTATTTGCATTATATCTGGATATAAAGTCTGCACCTGAGAGATCTTCACTGTATTGATAGATTACCCTTGAGTTCTGTGTCGGTGATGCTGAATGACTTATGATAACCTGAAATGAAACAAAGGTTGTAGCAATTCCGCCGAAAACGTAAGCATTCTCGTAGGAAATGATTACCTCTGTAGGTGTTATCTCATACCACAATCTGTTAGTTGCCGGACCGGTTACGCTACCAAAGTTTAAGTCAATCCAAAGCGGGAACAATGCATTTGTTATATTACCCTGAGGCAACCCTGTGTTTGGCGGATTCCAGTTACCGCCGCCCGGTGTGAATGTACCAAAGCCAACAATACCGTTTGTGCCTACATAAAAGTCAGAATAATTCGTTCCGAAAAATCTGATGGAATGACCGGCAGGTAATTGTCCGCCGATATCGAACCTTCCGTCGTCAAGTGTACCTGTACCCAGAGATGTTGCAAGTGTCCTGTTGACTATCAGCGTATTGCTGTCAGCCCCGGCAGTGCGCCATTGATAGGTCGGCTGCGACGGTGAACCCGATGCGCCTGCTGTAGAGTTTGCAAAGAAGTAAAGATTGTCGCCTGTTTGTCCGTTATCACCGTAATTGGGGTTAGGACCGGATGATTCTCCGCTTATCCTTAATATCGCAAAATTACCTTGATAACCAGAAGTCGCCGAGTAACCGCTTGCCCAGACTCCGCTTACCAATGTTCCGTATGGTGGTCCGCCGGATGCGGTAATAGCATCGTTAGACCGGGAAGATGTACCCGATACTCCATTATGCCTCATCTCTATCAACAGATGTCCGCCGGAATAAAGCCATGGTTGATTAAAGGTAATGTCCAATCCGAATGCATTTGGGTTTCCGCCGGATGTAAATGAATTTGCAGGTATAAAAAGTTGACCGCTCCGTACTTGGGTTTGAGTCCCTACAACATTTTGAGCAAATGCTAAACTCCTATTCTCCGGAGAAACCGATCCGCTAAGATAAATGTCATAGTCAGAATAAGTCACATCAGTTGTAGGCCAAGGACCGGTTGCAGAAGTAGGCAATCTGTATGTGATTGCAGTTAAATTTTTTCCCACCAATGCAGTTAACTGAGATTCGTGAATCAACCATTGGTAGGTTCTCGGAGTTGTTGCAGTTGGGCTTGTAAATGCTCCGTTACCTGCCACGAGTTCATTTGCATTTGGAACGAACACCAATGTTCCACCCTGCGCATGATCGAAACCGGCAAGTATTTTAAAACCGAAAGGACTTAAGTTGAAAAGTGTAATGCAGATTAAGATAAAAAGTGCAAAAATGTACTTCATAATACCCCCGTGATTTAATTTTAATGAAATAAATTTTAACTGATTTTTATCTTTGTGCTTGATATTAAAGGTTAAAGAAAGTAAACAAAGATTTGGAACAAGATAGTTATTTTCTCAGATTATGTCAATATTTATACTAGCAAAAAACCGGTAAATATTAAATCCTGAATTTTGATTAACTGCATTTCCTGTAGAAACGTTCTTACATTTAATCCCCCCTCTGAGATTAATATATTGCATTCTATGAAAACCAAACAAAAGTATATAGTAACATCTGCATTAACTTACGCCAATGGCTATACTCACCTCGGTCACATTGCCGGCTCTTTACTCCCGGCAGATATTTATGTCAGATACCGGCGATTGAATGGCGATGACATTATTTATGTTTGTGGTTCAGATGAATATGGTACTGCAATCGAGATGTCCGCAATAAAAGAAGGTGTTTCACCAACTGAGATTATAAATAAATATCACGAGGCAAATAAAAAGTCGTACGCTGATTTAGGAATATCTTTTGATATTTACTCACGGACTTCAAATCCAAGCCATACTGAAACAGCCCGGGAATTTTTCAAGGTGTTGTACGATAAAGGCATCTTATATGAAAAAACCGATCAACAACTTTTTTCGGAAAAGGAGAACAGATTTCTTGCTGACAGGTTTATTGAAGGAACTTGTCCAGTGTGTGGATACGAAGAGGCACGTGGCGATCAATGTGAAAACTGCGGTTCATCTCTCTCACCTTTGCAACTTATAAATCCGAAGTCTAAAATTTCCGGTGATACTCCGGTCATCAAAGATTCAAAACAATTGTACTTTCCGCTGAGCAAATATCAGGATGATTTAAACCAATGGCTTTCGGCTAAGAAAAACTGGAAACCAAATGTAATCAACTATTGTAAGGGCTGGTTCAAAACGGGTTTGCAGGATAGAGCAGTAACGCGCGATCTGGATTGGGGGATTAAAGTTCCGATTGATAAATACAAAGACAAGGTGATATACGTCTGGATTGAGGCTCCGGTCGGGTACATTTCAGCCACAAAAGATCTGTTCACTGAACGCGGTGAACCCGATAAGTGGAAAGAATACTGGCAACAACCAGATACCAAACTTATTCATTTCCTCGGGAAGGATAACGTAATTTTTCATGCAATAATCTTTCCAGCTATGTTAATGGCTCACGGGGATTACGTTTTGGTTGACAATATCCCTGCAAATGAGTTCTTGAATATGGGTGGAGAAAAATTTTCCAAAAGTAAAGGCATAGGCAGTGTTGTAAAAGATGTATTGAAGGTTTACGAGCCTGATATTATCAGGTATGCAATTGCTTCAAATATGCCCGAGAACAAAGATACGGAATTCAACTGGGAAGACGTCGTGAACAAAAACAATAACGAGCTCGCCGCCATCCTCGGCAACTTTGTAAACCGGGTTGTGGTATTCACAAAATCAAAATTCGATAATGTTGTTCCGGCAAAGCACCACGAGACACAAAATGAGATATTCGATGAAATAAAAAAAGCGGCAGATTTAATATCATCTCACTTTGAGAAATTCCGGTTTAAAGATGCTCTCACTGAAACGATGAACTGCGCAAGAATGGCTAACAAATATTTCAATGATAATGAACCGTGGAATCTTATCAAAAACAATCAGGATAAATGCGCCGGAGTATTAAATAACTGTATCCAGATTATTCATTCGCTCGGAATTTTATTCTCTCCGTTTATACCGTTCACATCCGATAAAATTTTAAATGTTCTGAATAAGGATATGTCGGTTTTCACTTGGGATAAAATTGGAGAAGAAGTCTTAAAATCCGGACACAGGCTCGGGGAGAATCATATTTTATTCCCGCAACTCGAGCTTCCGAAGCAGACGGAATCTGCTGAACAGAATCAGTTAATAACTATTGACGAATTCTCAAAAGTTAAACTTAAGACTGCTAAGGTGCTTTCGTGCGAAGCTGTTCCCAAAAGTAAGAAACTCTATAAATTAAAGCTTAAGTCCGGTAATATTGAAAAACAAATTGTTTCCGGTATCGCAGAACATTATTCCCCGGAAGATTTAATCGGGAAAATTGTTGTTATTGTCGATAATCTGAAATCAGCAAAATTAATGGGTATCGAATCTCAGGGGATGTTGTTAGCAGCCAAAAACGGTTCATCACTGAAAATAATAACTGTTGACGGTGGAATGACTGATGGAGCAAATGTCTCCTGATACTTTTAAACTCAATACCCTTAAACTCTTTCGGGATTTCAATATGACGTACAAGTTCAAACACCACTCATACGATTTATCATCGAGAACGTTTATTATGGGGGTTCTTAATATCACTCCGGATTCATTCTCAGACGGGGGGAAATATTACAAAAACAAACCTGACATTGATAAAATATTAAGAGACGCTGAACAAATGGTTGAAGACGGCGCGGATTTTTTGGACATTGGCGGCGAATCAACGCGTCCCGGTTCGGATAAAATTTCCGATGACGAAGAGTTACAACGCGTGATTCCTGTAATAGAAAAGCTGGTAAATTTAACCGATATTCCGCTTTCAATTGATACTTACAAAAGCAATGTAGCAGATGAAGCACTTAACGCCGGGGTTGAGATAGTGAACGATATTTCCGGCTTCAGAGCGGATGAAAAAATTGCTGAAGTTACATCAAGGTATGATGCGTCATGTATTTTAATGCACATAAAAGGTTCACCTAAAAATATGCAGGTTAATCCGGTGTACGAGGATGTTACGAATGAAGTCAAAGAATACTTGCAGGACTCGATTAATATTGCGGAATCTAACGGAGTTAAACAAATTTTCACTGATGTTGGGATTGGATTCGGGAAGACTCTTGAACACAACCTGAAATTGCTTAATGATTTGAGGGAAATACGTGACCTTGGCTACCCTGTTGTTCTCGGTGTATCCAGAAAGAGCTTCATTGATAAAATTTATCCTGTTAAAATTGAAAACAGATTAGAGGGAACATTCGCGGCTAACACCTTCGGGGTAATGAACGGCGCAAATGTCATACGGGTTCACGATGTAAAGGAGAATAAAAGAGCAATGAGAGTTATAGATGCAATAAAATTTAATAAAGTTTATAATGGTTCAAAAAGTTGATTTCGATAATTACGCGAACGAATACGAAAAAACTCTCGAGGAAGATCTCAAATTTTTCGGTGAGGATAATTCTTATTTTGCGGAATACAAAATTGACATTGTAAAAAAAAACAATCGGCTTTGACCCCGGCTCAATACTTGATTTCGGTTGCGGGATTGGTCGCAATATTAAAGAATTCAAAAAATTCTTCTCCGAATCAAAAATTTCCGGATGTGATATTTCAACTAAAAGTCTTGAAATTGCAAAAGGTGAAAATCCGGACGTGAATTTTTTCTCTTTGAATAGTGAAAGTGTTAATACCTATATCAATAGTTTCGACCTTATTTTTGTTTCATGCGTTTTTCATCACATTGAACCTGAACTCCGGAAACTTTCCATCGAAACTATAAATTCACTTTTACGACCGGGGGGTGTAATATACATTTTTGAACACAATCCCTATAATCCGATAACACAAAAAATCGTGAGAGATTGTGAATGGGATGCGGATGCAATCCTGTTAACTATGAAAGAATCTGTTAGTCTTATTAAATCCGCCAATTTTAAAGTTGACCGGAAAAAATATACTTTATATTTCCCTGCAGCATTGAAATTCTTAAGACCGGTTGAAGGTTTACTAAGTTATATACCGCTTGGCGGACAATATTTCGTTAAAGCTGTTAAAACTATTTAACAAAAGAGTAATGAAAATTTTAATTCTGGCTTTAGCTATATATACTTCAAATTTTATGTTACCAACTTCAACAGATGCATCGCATTTAATAGCCCGTTCTTTAATTTTACAAGATGACGATTTTCGTATCATCACAATTAAATGCGATGGAATGGCTTGTACCTCTTGTGAACGTACTGTTGAAAAACGTCTCTTAAAATTGAACGGTGTTAAAGAAGTGAAAGCGAACCACAAGAAAAAAACTGTAACAATTAAATTCGATAATAAGAAAGTTACAAAGGACAAACTTGAAAAGACAATTAACGATTCGGGGTATAAAGTGAGAGACAACTAACCCGGAATTTTTTAATCAATAATCCAGGAACAAAAAAAATACATACGAAATGAAGAAAACATTAAATATAATCGGGATAATTCTAATCACGACATTTTTTATTGCTGGCTGCGGGCAGGAACAATCGGAAACTGCAACCGATAATAATAAATCAACCGGAGAACCTTCTTCCGGAGTTAATAATGTTGATGAGGATAAACAGAATTTAAAACTGGTTAATATGGAGATAAAGTGTGAGGGTATGACTTGTACCGGTTGCGAGAAAACAATCGAAAAAAGTGTGATGGCTCTTAACGGCATGAAAAATGTAAAAGCCGATCACGAAAAAAAGATTGTTAAAGTTGAGTACGTTGAAGGTGCTTTAAGCGCTGAAGATATAGAGAATGCTATCACTGAAGTCGGTTACAAAGTAATTAAAAATTAATCTTCGTACAGCTTTTGACTTTGTAATTGTGAGGACAAATCTCTTAAAAGGTCTCCGCAATACTATGATTGTATCTCTACGATTTTATTATTTTAACGGAGAGAATTGTATTATAAAACGGAAAATTTTATGTCACTTTTTTTGACATTTCCCTGATATATTCTTTCCGGTAATCCAAAACTTCTTTAATTGTCCTGAAAATTACTGATGGTCTGGCTCCCGTTGAAATTCCGTCAAGTCGGGGTAAATGTTTAACGCCCATTTCAGTTACAGAATACCCGGCTAACTTTGCTTTCAACATTATTTCCGCATCAATAAAAGCATCCACAGATACTATATCAATCTTATCAAACAAATCACGTTTAAAAAGTTTAAACGCGCAGTCTATATCCCAATAGTGAATATTGAACAACAGCCGGAGAAAATAATTGTAACACAGCGAAGTGAATTTTCTGTACAGCGAATATTTCTTGTCGCGCCTGTAGCCTACAACAATATCTGTATATGGCAGCAAAGCTACGAACTTTTTAAGTTCACTTAAATCGAACTGATTATCGCCATCGGAATAAAAAACATACTCCATTTTTGCGTTTAGGAAACCATCTTTAAGCGTAGCGCCATATCCTAAATTTTTTTCATGGTGTATTACCCGGACTTTTTCATACTGCAAAGCCAGTTCATCCGCAACTTCAGCGGTTTTATCAGGGCTGCCATCTTCGATAATAATGATTTCGTAATCCCTGAGTTTCATCTCCTCCATAACTTTCACACATTGATGAACTACTTTGCCAATATTACCTTCGTCATAATAAGCGGGGAAAAAAGCTGTCAGACTTATATTTGAATTATCAGTCAATTTTTTTTAAAAATTCTGCAGTTAGTTTTAATCCTTCTTCAATTGAAACTAAGGGTACTTTTTTAAATCGCTCCCTTACTAAAGAATTGTCGAGAATATTCACTTTTAAATCAACGTTACGGGAAGGTGAATAACGAACATCCGGCTTGAATTTCAGTACACCTGAAATTTTCTCTATTAACTCGTTAAGGTTTAAACCTTTTCCTGAACTAAGGTTAAAGACTTTTTCATTAAAATCTTTAGTTAGGGAATCTGCAAGGATTTCAACAACATCAGATATATAAATGTAATCCCGTACAACGCTACCATCGCCCCAGATTTCAATCGGGATGCCTTTTATAGCTTTATATAAAAATACTGCTACTGCGCCTTGTGCAAAGTGCGGACTCTGTTTTAATCCGTACGGATTTGATAGCCGGAAGACATTATAGTTCAATCCGTATAACTTATTATACATGAAAAAGTAATCTTCAATTGTTTTCTTTATTATGCCATAAGAGCAAATCGGATGACCGTATTGCGATTCTTTAACGGGCACTGTTTCCGGATTTCCGTAAACGGTTCCACCGGATGAAATAAAAATTACTTTTTTCACTTTCTGTAAAACACATTCTTCCAAAAGATGAAGTGTCGATATTAAATTTGTTTCTGCATCGTAAACCGGATTCCTGTTAGACGTTGCAGGTATTGTAGAACTGACAAGGTGAAAGACAAAATCAGCGCCTGCAAGTGAATTTTTCAAATCCGCTTCGTTATAAAAATCACCTTCAATTATTTTTATTCTATCCAGATATTCTTCAATATTTTTTTTTGAAAAATTTAGTTTATCGAACACGCATACTTCATACCCTCTCTCAAGTAACAACCCTGTGAGATTAGACCCGATGAAGCCACCACCACCGTAAACGATACATTTACCGCTATAATTTGTCGTCATTTTTTCTGAAATATAAATGCTGCGAATTTCTTATCAGGAGTTATTAACTGATCCAGCAAATCAAACCTTGTCGTATCCTGTAGCTCCGGTAAATTAACATCTAATCCCCACTCCGGTCTGTATCCGTAATGGGACTCCCATACAACAATTGACCCAGGATTTAACTCATTTAACCTGCTTGACTCAATTGATCCGAAATTTGAAGGATTATTTTTGTATGCTCCAGAATAGAATTTCAGGAATGAATGGTTTGCAAGAACTGTTTTTGAATCAATTTTTTCATAACTGTCAAGTTTCTCAGCGATGGATTTCATTGCGGCATTTTCCTGAGAAAGTTGTCGGGGTTCAAATAAAATCAGAAGTGAAATTACAGCTAACACAATCATTGAAATTGACAATTTATCGAGATATGAGCGAACGGATTGTCTGGACATAATCAAAGTCAGAATAAACGCAGCAATAATTATAAAGAGATTTGTAAAATCAGGTTGGTCAAGTAATTTGAACCCATCGGTTTTTTTCGATGAGAACAATAACGTGAAAAACACTATTACCCCGGCAAGAATATAACCCGAATTTCTGAATTTATCATCTGCAAGTTTATTAAAGCCAAGTGTTGCAAAAAAAACACAGACAGGTGAAAGATGCAGTAAATAACGCCAGTTACCGGGGTTAGGTCCGTCGTTAATCATCGTAAGTACTTGAGCAATAAATATTGAAACGAAAATCACGTAAAATAATAAATACTTCACAAGGTATTCTTTTACCTTAGATGTATCCTGAATGAATCCAAAGAAACCATAAGCAAATAACAGCAACGAAACCGGTCCTATAATGTAAACATAGACCCTAAAATAATGAAACAATCCCTGCGACTGATATTCTAAACCTGCAACTTTTTGCATTTCACTCAGGATGAAAAGTATATCGCCGGTTTTCATAAACCCAAGTAAATCGTACAAGAGTGGAAAAATAATCATCCCGCTAAGCGCAATGTATCTTTTATCCCTAAGGAGAATTACAATAAACACGATCAGGAACAAAGCAAATTCCTGTCTCACAGTAAAAATATAGCCACCTGTTAATGCTGCGAGAAAGTAATGTTGCCGTTTATAAGACAAAAGCAAAATTGCAACTAAAAGCGCAGTAAATATTTCCGAATACGATCTAAATGACAGGTCAAAAAACAATGGTTGAAGCGCCAGAAGAACTGCACCTAAAAATGCATATTGAACTTCATAGGCTTTCAGCAATTTGTAGGAAAGAAATACAGCAAGTGATGCTATTAACGAATTCATCAGTAACACTGCATCATAACCTATTAGAGCCGGAAGTACCATGAATATTTTATATCCGGGCTTAGGTGCATTACCAAGAATTATAAACGGATCGTGCCAGAAATCAATCATATTAATATATTGTGCAATTTCATCATCCTGATAAAATCCTACTGATATATTGCTAATATAATAGTAAACGATAGTCAGCAACGGGATAATTAACCAGAAGTATCTATCAATCTGCTTTTCTAAAATCGGCTCACCAATTTTGTTTTGGGGATTACTTTTATGAAGTGATTTATTTCTGAATTTTTTATTCACGAGTAGCAAATATATCCATATATTGAGTTAAATAAAATTAAATATCGTGTAAACCGATTGACTGAAAATGCCTTTAATTACCGATGCTCATAAGCTATTTTGCGTAATATTTCATGTATCAGAAATTACTGGGAAATTCAGTTCAGATCAGGGAGCTAAATGAAACAATTAAACAAGTAGCTCCGACTGATATCAGCGTTTTAATAACCGGAGAGAGCGGAACGGGAAAGGAAGTTGTTGCAGGTTTAATTCACTACTATAGTCGAAGGAAAGACAAACCTCTTATTACCGTCAACTGTGGAGCAATTCCCGAAGGAATAATTGAGAGCGAACTTTTCGGACACAAGAAAGGCGCTTTTACCGGTGCTATTGAAGACAGACATGGGTATTTTGAAATGGCTGACAGGGGAACTATTTTTCTTGACGAAATCGGCGATATGCCATTGCTAACTCAGGTAAAGATTCTGCGCGTACTCGAGACCGGTGAATTTATGCGCGTCGGCGGGAATAAACTAATCAAGGTGAATGTAAGAGTAATTGCCGCTACAAATAAAGAACTTGCTGAGGAAGTCCTTGAAAAAAATTTTCGTGAAGATTTATACTTTCGCTTGAAATCTATAAATCTCCATATTTCGCCATTGCGGGAAAGGAAATCAGATATCCCAATACTGATAAATCATTTCAGCGTTGAATTCTGCAAAAAGAACCTCATTAAGTTTCACGGTATAAATGATGATGCAATGGATTTCCTCAATAATTATCATTGGGCTGGTAATGCGAGAGAATTGAAAAATTTTATCGAAAGTATTATAGTGCTGTACCCTGATAGGGAAATAACACTTGATGACGTAAAGCGTCACCTGATAACTAACCAGGATCCTGAAAGACTCTTGCCCGTTATCTACAAAAAACCTCATAGCGAGATACCGAATTTCGGAATGTTGATAAAAGGACTCGCTGAGATTAAATCTGATATTCTCGATGTAAAAAATCTCCTATCGAAAAATGAAATTAATAAATTGCTTTCAGAAAAGAATCGGGAAGATTTTCATATCCCGAAACAAAAAGCCGAAAACATGAAAGTGGAAGATGTAGAACGTGAGTTTTTGATATATACACTAAAAAATAATAACTGGAACATAAACGAAACTTCTAAACAGCTCAATCAGACAACACGCAATTTATATCATAAAATTAAGAAGTATAATATTCAACGAGAAGTTTGAGATTCAGAAACTATAATATCACTCTATTAATCCTGATATTTTCAGGAACCTTTTACTCATGTGGTGTTTACGGATTCAGACCTAAAAATCCACCAGAAGGGATTAAAACCCTTGCTGTTCCTTTGTTCGGTGATGAGAGCAATTTTTCCGAACCAACCGTTAGGGAAAATTTTACGGAAAAACTAAAATCCCTGATTGTTAACGACAACACTTTTTACATTACTGACCAATCGGAAGCGGATGGATTAATTTCATGTACGATTACAGCAATAAGCGATGAACCTTTAGTGATATCCGGTAACGAAAATGTATCGAAAAGAAAAATTAATATTTCTGTTTCGGTTGATTTCCAAAATCTCAAAACGCAAAAGAAAATCTGGAACCGTGTATTTACAAATTGGGGTGAATACAACTCAACGGATACGGGTTTTTCGGAACGTGAAATAGGTATCAACGAAGCTATAAATAAAATTTGTGAAGACATTTTAAACGACATAACCTCAAATTGGTAAATGATGACTACAGATGAATTAATTCTGGGAATTTATTTTATTTCATTAACCATACTTTTCTTTTTTGGCTCACACGGGTTTTCAATGGTTTATTATTACTTCAAAACATTCGAATCCCGTACAAAAGATCTCTCACTTGAAGAACTTACTATTCCGGATTATCCTGTCGTAACTGTTCAGTTACCATTATTCAATGAAAGATATGTTATACGCAGACTGATTGATGCCTGCACGAGGCTCGATTATCCGAAGGATAAACTGGAGATACAAATTCTCGATGATTCAACTGATGATACTGTTGATATTGTACACAATCACATTCAAAAATACATCGAACAAGGGTTTGACATCAAACATATTCACCGCACCAATCGCACAGGATTCAAAGCTGGTGCGCTTAAGGAGGGTCTAGAAATTGCACGCGGTGAGTTCATTGCAATTTTCGATGCTGATTTTATCCCGAGGAAGAAATTTTTGATTCGTACATTACCTTACTTTTTCAGGGACGAGAATATCGGGTTGGTTCAAACGCGCTGGGAACATCTCAATAGGGATTACTCTGTCATAACAAAAACACAGGCGGTTGCACTAGACGGACATTTTGTAATTGAGCAGGCTGTAAGGAACAGGGCAGGTTTCTATATTAACTTTAACGGAACCGCCGGGATTTGGAGGAAAAAATGTATTTTAGACGCAGGGAACTGGGAAGCAGATACCTTGACGGAAGATCTCGATCTATCATACCGAGCTCAGATGAAAGGTTGGATGTTTAAATATCTGGTGAACTTCACCTCGCCGGCGGAACTTCCGGTTGATATAAATTCGCTGAAGTCCCAGCAGTTCCGGTGGACGAAAGGTGCAATTGAAACAGCAAAGAAAATCTTTCCGCGTGTACTTAAAACAAACTTACCGCTCACAATGAAACTCCAATCATTCGTTCACTTGTGGAGCAATCTTGCGTATCCCTTCATTCTTATAGCAGGTATTCTGAATTTACCAGTACTACTAATTAAACTGGGCGGAGAGTTCGATGAGTTTTTTAAACTAATGTCAGTTTTCGTTTTTGCTTTTATCAGCTCGTTTATGTTTTATCTTCATTCACAAAAAGATGTTTACCCGGACTGGCAAAAACGAATAATCTTCTTTCCTGTATTTCTCGCCGGTAGCATGGGAATGTCAATTAATAATACCAAAGCAGTAATTGAAGGTTTGTTTGGAAAGAAAAGTGAATTCGTAAGAACTCCAAAATTTAAAGTTAATCAAACAGGTGATACAATCAACGATGTAAAATACATAACCAAAAAAGTTCCATTTACTTCTCTACTTGAGGCAGTAATGAGCATTTATTGTTTCGTTGGAGTTGGGTTCGCTGTTGCCTATGCACAAATTGCTGCAATACCATTTCAGCTTATGTTTGCGCTGGGTTTTGGTATGGTTTCTTTTCTATCGATTAAACAGGTTATAGAGCATAACCACGCCGTAAGTAAACTAAAAGCAGCATGAATATGTCTCTTGATAATTACATTAACACACTAAAATCAAAATTAGAGGAAAATTATTTCTCAACTTCCTTCATCAGGCTTGCAAACATTTATCACATTACAAACCGTCATGACGAGTGCATAAAAATTTGTAAAATCGGGCTGAGTATTTATCCTGATTATTTAACGGCAAAACTAATTTTGTTAAAAGCCTTAATAAGGCTTGAATACCTTGGCGAAGCGGAATCTCTCTTCCGGGAAATTGAAAATAAAATTCAACAACTTGAAATTGCTGATGTCCTTCGTGCAAAAATTGAAGCGATTAAAAGGGAATCAGTTCAAGAGAGAATATATTATCCGGAATCAGAATTTTCTGCTGTAAAATTTCTCAACTACGCTAATGAATTCACAAAATTAATAAATCCGGACAGCAAACTTAATTTATCGGATTATCTGGATACACGAAAAGGAATTCTTTTCGATAAAAACTCATTTGAAAACTTCGAAAAGGAGTTTAACCGGATTTCGATAGGTGGGAAATCTGAAAAAAGCGAACTTTCAAAAAAACGTAACAACGATGAAGATCAACCATCAGAGTTATTTGGTAACATAAAATTTATTTCCGAAACGCTTGCCGATATTTATGCAAAGCAGGGAAATTTCAAGGAAGCTTTCAATATGTATAATTTTCTGATAAGGGCGGGAAGTCCAAATAAAGAAAGAATTGAACGCAAACTTGATGACCTCGAGAGAGATCTGATAATGTATTAATCCTCTTCCGGAAGTTTCGGCTTTACTGTTATTACCTTTTCACGCTCCATTACAACTGTCCCGCTGCTAAACCCTTTCTTTTTTTTAACGTACTTTCTCTCACAATATGAAACAAGAACTCTCGATGCATTTCTTGCTTTTGAGTAATAAGCCGCAATTGACGCTGCAAGAGTAATAATATCTTTATCAACTTTAATACCCTTTGCGTGAATTCTAAGAACGGTATGAGAACCCGGAAAACCTCTAACATGAAACCACAAATCGTGCGGTGAACTGAAACTTGTAGTGAGTAAATCATTTGAACGGCTGTTTTTGCCTACCCATACTTCATAATTCCCACCAATTTTAAATCTGCGAAACAATTTCTTTATATCTTCTTCTGTCTTCTCTTTAAAATATTTCTTTTCCATTTTAACGATAGATTTTAAATCAGAAATTTGATTCAATTCGTCAATCTCTTTTTCAATTTTTTCACGCTTTACCCGAAGTCCCTCCAATCTTCTTTCTAAAGTTTGCAAGGATTCCCTCTGCCCTTTGTATTTATTGAAATACAACCGCGCATTCCCTGTTGCATTAAGCTCCGGCTTCAATTTAATTGAAATGTTTCTACCCGATAAATCCTTACACTTAAATATTTTTGTACCAACTTTAATATTATTTAAATTCGACAAAATTAAATTACCCTTCCCAAGTAATTCGTCTGAATTTTCACAAGACACTTTGTGCAAACTTAGAGAATTAATCTTTTTTATCGTGTCGCGAAGTTCCAAATGCTTGTTTCGTAAGATGAATTCCTTTACTGTTCTCTCTTTGTAAATACGATATTGACTCTTCATTGTATCTTCAAAAATTTCATGGAACGAGGTTGAACAGGATAACATAACTGAACCATTCGTTATTTCAATAGGCGATATGTAAATATCGTGTCCGTTTTTGTACGAATAAAACATTTTAGGTTCTGGTTTTTCAATTTGATCGAAAGCATCTTTTATTTGATCACGCAAAGAGTCGTTCAGTTCATCCTCATAATAAATATTAATGTTTCTCAATACCTGAGCCCGTACAAATTTATTGAAATGGAAGAAATTTGATTTAACGAAATCCTTAGTATTCTGACAAATTCTATTTTGGGGTTCAGGTAGAAAATCTGAGACCTGCGTTAAAGTTAGTTCAGTTGAATTTTTAAATGCATCTATAATTAAACCTGAATCGGTCAATAGGATATTCATTTTTGACCTGATAAATACAATAAGCAACCGGTTACCGTTGTCAAGCTGCAGCTCCAGTATTCTGTCATTAACTGAACATTGCACCTTCTCAATAATATTCCCATTACAACCAGTAAGGGTATTTACCGCATTCTTATCCGGTTTTCTAAAGCTATCAACATACTTTACAAATTCGAGATTGCTTAGAAAAGAACATTCTAACGCACCTTCATTATCAAGAATCGCAACGAATTTACCTTTATCAAAAGTCATCGTTACAACAATTTTCCTTCCGGAAATCAAGTTGTTTAGCACCGATGCAACTTTTCTTAATGTAAAAATATCGAGTATCATAAAAAAACCAACCCTTGAATTGAGTTGGTTTGAAAGTAATTTTTATAAGAAAATTTCTTAACCCTCTTTCAGTGCCTCAGCTCCACCTACAATTTCAAGAATTTCTTTTGTGATTGCCTCCTGCCTTGCCCTGTTATACTGAAGGTCGAGGTATTTTATAAGATCGCTTGCATTTCTTGTCGCGTTATCCATAGCAGTCATTCTCGCCGCTTGTTCGGCAGCGTTAGATTCGAGCAAAGCTTTCCAGAACTTTACTAGCATTTGACGCGGCACAAGATCAGATAAGATAGATGCTGCGTCAGGTTCAAAAATGTAATCGCCGGTTTGTTTGCTACTCTTTTTTTCAGCGTCGGGTTCGTCAACAATAGGAAGGAATTTTTCGATTCTCGGGATTTGTTTGATCATCGAAATAAACTCACTGTATATAAGATACACGCTGTCAAAAGAACCATCCAAAAATCCCTTTTTAATCTGCGCAACTGCATTTTTAGCAATTTCAATCCTCAGATTTGAAAATACATTCGGGTAGTTATCAATTACATGGTGACCGGATTTTTTGAAATAATCAACTGACTTTTTACCTACGGCAATAATCTTTGTATCTTCTCCGAACTCATTTATTTTTTGGGTAGCAAACTTAATTACATTTGTATTAAATGATCCGCAGAGTCCCCTGTCTCCGGTAACTACAACAACAAGGTTAATTTTAACAGGTCGCTGTTCCATTAGCGGATCTGAACCCGTATCTGCCGCTGAAGATAATTGTTTCAATAATTCATCAATTTTATTAGCGTAAGGTCTTGCTGAAACAATTTTGTCCTGTGCTCTGCGGAGCTTTGCAGTGGCAACCATTTTCATTGCACGTGTAATCTTCTGCGTATTTTTAACCGCAACGATCCTGTTCTTTATTTCTTTTAACTGTGACAAACTCTACTGATTTTAAAGTGATGATTTAAACCTTTCCAGAAAACTTTTGAGAAGCTCATCAAGTTTCTGCCCGGTTTCATTATCAATTTCTTTCTTTTCTTTTATGCTGTCTAAAATATCCTTGTTTAAACTTTCCATCTGCTCTAATAATTCGCGTTCAAACCTACTTACTTTCTCGACCGGAATTTCATCAAGATAACCCTTGGTAGCAGCATAAATTACAACAACCTGATTCTCAACCGGAACCGGCGAATATTGTTTTTGTTTGAGAATTTCAACCAACCGTTGACCGCGCCTCAATTGTTGCTGAGTTGCTTTATCTAAATCAGATCCAAATTTTGCAAAAGCTTCAAGTTCCCTGAACTGTGCAAGGTCAAGCCTCAATGTTCCTGCAATTTTTTTCATCGCTTTAATCTGTGCATTTCCACCAACCCTCGAAACAGAAATTCCAACGTTAATTGCAGGTCTGACACCGGCGTTAAACAGATTCGGTTCGAGATAAATCTGACCATCAGTAATTGAAATTACGTTTGTCGGGATGTAAGCAGAAACGTCACCTGCTTTTGTTTCGATCACCGGTAATGCGGTAAGCGATCCACCGCCCAAATCATCGGACAATTTTGATGCCCTCTCGAGTAATCTTGAGTGCAGATAAAATACATCACCCGGATAAGCTTCCCGTCCCGGAGGTCTCCTCAAGAGTAGAGAAACTTCACGATAAGCAGCTGCCTGTTTGGAGAGGTCATCGTATATGACAAGCGCATGTTTACCCTGATCCCTGAAAAACTCACCAAGCGTCGCGCCGGAATACGGTGCAATATATTGAAGCGGAGCAGGATCTGAAGCTGTTGCAGAAATTACGGTTGTATAATCCATTGCTCCTGCATCTTCGAGGCTTTTAACAACCTGTGCAACTGTTGATCCCTTTTGTCCGATTGCAACGTAAATACAATAAACATCCGTGTCCCTTTGGTTAATTATAGTATCAATTGCAATAGCAGTTTTCCCCGTTTGCCTGTCACCAATAATCAACTCCCTTTGTCCCCGTCCGATCGGTATCATTGCGTCAATAGCTTTAATACCGGTTTGAAGCGGTTCCTTTACCGGCTGGCGTTGAATAACACCTAACGCTTTTCTTTCGAGAGGGAGGAATTTATCCGTTTTAATTTCACCTTTACCGTCAATCGGTTGACCTAGCGGATTAATTACCCTGCCGAGCATTGCGTCACCAACGGGCATTGAGGCAATCCTTCCGGTACGCTTTACCTGGTCACCCTCTTTTACAAGCGAAGAATCGCCGAATAGAATACAACCTACGTTATCTTCTTCAAGGTTGAGCGCAATTCCAAACACTCCGTTCGGAAATTCAATAAGTTCGCTCGCCTGACAATTTGAAAGCCCGTAAACCCGGGCAACACCGTCTCCAACATATAAAACTGTTCCAACTTCGTAAACATCCAACTCTCTTTCAAATCCCGAAAGCTGCTTTAACAGAATCGAGGAAACTTCATCTGATTTTACCTGAACCATTTATATCTCCAGTTTATAAACTTTTTTAATTTAATGATACACCACCTTCTTTGAACTTCTTTAAAAGTAGTTCAAGTTGACGTTTAATGCTTGCATCAAGAATTGTATCTTTAATCTTAATTTTGAATCCACCAATTACCGATTTATCAACTTTGAAAGTGGGTAAAGAATTTAATTTTGAATAATGATCGATTTTCAGTTTGATATCTTTCTTCTCTTCTTCCGTAAGCTCAACAGCAGTAACGACTTCTGCTTTAGCGATTCCGTTGCGTTCATCACGAAGCTCAAGAAAATCCTCAAACACGTTCTTTGTCTCAGCTTCCCTTTTCCGTGAAACCATTAACGAAATTAGGCTGAACGAGAGTTGATTAATTTTCCCTTTAAAGATTTCGGTTACGATAGATAATTTTTTATCTTTATCTATCACCGGACTTTGAAAGAATAGCTGCAACTCGCGCGAGTCGTTAATTGCTTTTATTACTACAGCCGCATCCTTGACTATAACATCGGTCAATGATTGCCTGTCAGCTTCTTCAAGTAATGCAGTTGAATATCTTCTTGCAATCTTTGAGTTAACCATGACGTTAGTTTTTTGTTACCTTCGAGAGAAAATCACCGATAAGCTCTCTTTGCTTTTTTGCATCAAGGTTTTCAGAAATAATTTTCTCAGCCGCCTGAACAGCAATTTCGGATATTTTATCTTTCATTTCACTCAGCGCAGATTCCTTTTGCTTTTCAATTTCCATCTTGGCATTATCTAAAATTTTGCGGGCATCTTCGTTCGCTTTTTGAATCAGGTCTTCCCTTACTTTGTTTGCCGCATCTTTTGATTCGTTGATAATTTTCATTGACTGAGCATTTGCATCAGCAAGATTTTTCTTGTTCTGCTCAATTAGCTGCTCAGCTTCTTTGTTCAATTTTTCAGCGTTCTCGATTGCATTCAGAATTGATTCTTCCCGTTGATTTAAAGCTCCGATCAATGGCTTCCAGGCAAGTTTCTTGAGAAGCAACACAAACAAGACAAAAACCACCATTGTCCAGATTATTAACCCCGGATTTACTGAAAGCAATGAAGGTTTATCACCTTCCGAAAAAAGCAATACGAATGAATGAAAGAATGACAGTATCAATTCCATCAGTCTTAATTTATCTTTCTAAAAACGTTTAGCTCTTTATAGCTAAAAGAATGCAAATAACAAGTCCGAATAGCGCAACACCTTCGATAAGCGCAGCAGAAATAATCATTGAAGTTCTTACATCACCAGTTGCTTCTGGTTGTCTTCCCGTAGCTTCCATTGCCGAAGCGGAAAGTTTACCAATGCCGAGTCCTGCACCAATAACGACTAATCCGGCGCCAATTCCGGCTGCTAACCATGCTAATTCCATTTTAGTTTTCTCCTTTAAGGTTTTTTATTTTTTTTAATTGTGTTTATTAATGATCCTGATGCATTGCCATACTTACAAATAATACTGAAAGCATTGTAAAGATGTAAGCCTGCAACAATGCAATAAAGAGTTCAAGACAGTAAATAAATAATGTAAACGGTAATGCGATTGCGATACCGGCGTAACTCATGACAAAAATTAACCCAAGCAACGATAGTATAATAATAGAGCCTGCGGTGATATTTGCAAACAACCTCATTAAAAGTGCAAACGGCTTGGTGAATAAACCAATAAACTCTACGATAATCATCACCGGTAAAACAAATCCGGGGATGCCGTGAGGTACTAACCCTTTAAAATACCCGATAACTCCGTTCTTTTTCATCCCTTCTATCTGGGTAATAAAAAAGGTTAATAATGCCAGCGCAGTAGTTACACTTAAATTTTTTGTCGGCTGCACCATAAAGGGTATCAGTCCGAAAAGGTTACTGAAAAGTATGAAGAAAAATAAAGAGAGGAAGTAAGGTAATAACCTTAATCCCTCTTTTCCCATATTGGGTAAAACTATCTCGTCACGGATAAAGACTATAATGATCTCAACAAAATTGCCGACACCTTTCGGGGCTTTATTCCTAACATTACTCTTTGCTGCAAACGTTAACAGCAAGACAGAGAAAATGGAAACAAGGAACATCATGAAAAGTGTCTTTGTGATGGAAAAATCTATGGCCAAAGGACCTACGTGAACCGGATCAAATTTCGGTAGGTGAAGTTTTCCTAAAAAATAAAAATCCACGTAATCGTGGTCAACGACTTTCTCAACAATATCCAACTGTCCACCTTCAGATTCCTCAGCATTTACGGTTGAAATTCCCGCAAAGGATATTAATACAATAAGTATAAAGATTCTTAACAAATTTCTAAGTGGGAAAAAATATTTCTCCAAAATTTAAACTGTCTTTTGATGATTATTTTTCTTAATAAAGTTGATCCTGTCAATTAGAAACTTTAACTCGAGGATCAGATAGAATACATAAAACCCAAAAAGAACAAAGACGAATTCTGTAACATTAACGCCAAAAACCAGAACCACTGTCAGAGTAAGCGCAAGTAAAAAGAACATTCTCACAAACATACTCCCAAAGACCATTAGAAAGAACGACTTGTTTGACTTTCCCATCGCGCGGTCAACAAACCACGCACCGGTTAAAACGTTTATAGTTGCGAAAATAAAGGCAGTAAACAAAACTGCAGGACTGACTTCAATTCTGAAAACTGACAGACCTATCAACACAAGGACGAAAGCAATGCTGCCTGAAACAATGCTTATCATCAAAAATTTTGAAAACGTATTTATGACTTTTGATTTTTTTTATCCTCTGAGGAAAGTCTGGTTATTGTCAGATAAAAATTATAAAACCCTGCAGCAAAACCAATCATAGTCAGAACAAGCGTAAAAATGAACTTTGTATCAAAAACCTTGTCAAGCCAAATCCCAACAAACAGAAAAACAAGAATAACAACTGCAAGTTGTATTCCAAGTCCGGAGTATCTCATCGCATTTGAATTTGTGCTCAGAAATCCCCTGTTTGTTTTCCTTAAAATTTCGGATAAAGAACGAAATTTTTTATTTGGGTTGTTGCCGTTTTCAGGCATTTCAAAAAAGAATTACAAAGATAAATAAATCGTTTTTATTAATCAATTGAGTAATTCGTTAAAAGTTTACAAAGGAATATTACCGTGCTTCTTTTTAGGATTTGAATCAACCTTAGTTTCCAGAATCTCAAAAAACTTTATCAGTTTTCTTCTCGTTGTTCCGGGTTCGATTATATCATCAATAAATCCTCTTTCAGCAGCGAGATAAGGGTTGGCAAATTTCTCTGTAAACTCTTCAGTCTTTTCTTTGAGCTTCGCTTCTTTATCTTCAGCAGATGAAATTTCTTTTTTGAATATAATTTCTGCAGCGCCTTTTGCACCCATAACAGCAATTTCTGCCGAAGGCCATGCAAGGTTTACATCACCGCGTACATGCTTTGAATTCATAACGTCATAAGCCCCACCGTAAGCTTTGCGCGTGATAACCGTAATCTTCGGGACGGTTGCCTCACAAAAAGCATAAAGTAATTTAGCGCCATGTCTGATTACTCCCCTCCATTCCTGGTCCGTTCCGGGCAGGAAGCCGGGTACATCTTCCAATACAAGCAACGGGATATTAAACGCATCGCAAAACCGGACAAATCTTGCTCCTTTAATTGAAGAGTTAAGACAAAGTACTCCCGCAAGGACCATCGGTTGGTTTGCGACCACTCCTATTGACCTGCCTGCAATCCGTGCAAATCCAACAATTATATTTTGTGCATAGTTTTCATGTACTTCGTAAAATGACCCTTCGTCAACAAGCTTTGAAATTATCAATTTCATATCATAGGGTTTGTTCGGATTTTCCGGGATTATATCATTCAGTGTTTCATCATCAGATTCACCGCTTGTATCAAAACTAAAAACCGGAGCTTCATCCATATTATTGGAGGGGATATAAGAAATCAGTTTCCGAATACTTTCGTAACATTCAATCTCATTCTTCATTCTGAAATGCGAGACGCCGCTTTTTTCGGAATGTGTTTTTGCTCCACCGAGTTCTTCAAACGAAACATCTTCATTGGTAACTGTTTTAACCACATTGGGACCTGTAACGAACATATAGGAAGTGCCGTCAACCATATAAACAAAATCAGTAATTGCGGGGGAATAGACAGCGCCACCGGCACAGGGACCAACAATAGCTGATATCTGCGGAATCACTCCACTCGCAAGTGTATTGCGTAGGAATATATCCGCGTATCCACCGAGCGACACAACACCTTCCTGAATCCTTGCACCACCACTATCGTTTATTCCGATTACCGGCGCACCGATTTTCATCGCGAGGTCCATTATCTTACAAATCTTCTTCGCGTGATACTCCGCAAGTGAGCCACCAAGAATAGTGAAATCCTGAGAAAATATGCAGACTGTCCTGCCATGAATTTTCCCAGTCCCGGTAACTACGCCATCTGTATAAAACCGTTGCTTGTCGAGTCCAAAATCAGTTGATTGATGCCTCACGAACAAATCGAATTCTTCGAACGAACCCTTGTCCAATAGCAAGTCAATGCGCTCCCGGGCCGTTAACTTTCCCTTCTCGTGTTGAGATTTAATTTTATCTTCGCCACCACCGAGTTTTGCGATTTTTTTAATTTTTTTAAGCTCTTCGATTTTTCTGCTCATTGTTAATAATTTGTTCGTTTTATATCTGCTCCGAGATGTCGCAGTTTCTCGTCAATCTGTTCATAACCCCTGTCAATATAGTACGCTCCTTTAATATGCGATTCGCCCGAGGCAATAACACCGGCAATTAAGTATGAGAATCCGGCCCTAAGGTCAGGTACTTCAATTTCAGCGCTGTGTAATTTTACTGCACCTTTCACAACTGCGCTGTGATAATAATTTGAATTAGCGAAACGGCAATGACCTCCGCCAAGGCAACTGTTGTAAAGTTCAATATCCGCCCCCATTTGTTTCAGCGCCTTAATATAGCCAAACCTGTCTTCGTAAACGGTTTCATGAAAAATCGAAACTCCACGCGCTTGTGTCATCATTATTACAAAAGGTTGCTGCCAATCTGTCATGAAACCCGGGTGAACATTAGTTTCAACCGCAATAGATTTAAGTTCATCAGTATAGTAAAACCTTATCCCGTTATCTTTAACCTCATAGTTTCCACCGATCCTTCTGATAGAATTTAAAAACGTAATAAGGTCATCCTGAATTGCATTTTCAATAAACACATCACCCTTTGATGCAATGCCTGCGCACGCAAAAGATGCAGCCTGATTTCTGTCGGGTATGACAGAGTGTTCCACACTGTACAATTTTTCAACACCTTCAATCGTTATCCGTCTGTCCGTACTGATTTCAATAATAGCGCCCATTTTTTGAAGAAATTTTATGAGGTCGATTATCTCCGGTTCAATTGCTGCGTTCGTTAAAATTGTCCTGCCCTTTGCAAGACAACTTGAAATGATAATATTTTCAGTAGCGCCTACACTGGGATAAGGCAAGTTTATATTTGCGCCTTTTAACTGATCGGCCTCAATATAGTAATATTCACCTTGCTCGGTTACAGTGCATCCAAGCTTTTCAAGAGCTTCGATATGAAAGTTAACCGGTCTGTTACCAATCCTGCATCCGCCCGGAATCGGAATTTCCGCTTTGCCCGTCCGGTGTAACAATGGACCGGCAAGCAATATCGCTATTCGATTTAAATTTCCTAATTCAAATGGCACATGCGATGAAACCACATGAGGAGTGGAAGTTATTAAAGTATCGTTGTCTATCTCAACATTACTTCCAAGTTTTTGACAAATACGTGAGGTGATAGTAAGGTCCGCGATTTTATTTGGAGAATTATGAAGTAAACATTTCTCGTTTGTAAGAAGGCTTGCAACCAGCAATTTTGTCGCGGAATTCTTTGCACCGCTTACTTTTACACTTCCGTATAGCGGATTACCTCCGTTTATGAGAAACCCGGCTTTGATATTTTCAGTCAAGTTTTCTTTAAATTAAATTGATCAAATGAATGTGAATTGCTGCTGAGGTTTAAACTTACAACTTTCTTGCAAATGTTCATCGCATCTTCACCGCTTGCAAATAAGAATTCAAGTGCGTCGGTTTCATTAAACAAAATTGGCATCCGGTTATGTAGATTTTTCATGAAAGCATTTGGAGTGGTTGTTATCATTGAACTATAGACAATTTCATCTTTAAAGAAATTAATTCCGGCTATATAGAACAATTCATCATCTGAATGAATACGTTGTGGAACTTTCCCTTCACTGGTCTGAACCCATTCGAAAAAAGCAGTTGCAGGAATCACGCATCTGTTGTTATTAAAAAGTGTACCCCAAAACTTTTTTGAATTTAATGTTTCCAACCGCGAATTGAATACAACTGGAAATTTCTTTGTATCATCAAACTTAATCCCCCATTGTGTTGATTTTATAAACAACGCGTTATTTTTTCTCATAACCGCAATTATTTTATCAGTAGGTGCAATTTTTTCTGATGGGAATTCTTCCCAGTTTTCAATATCGTAAATTACCTCACCATGAAAATTATTTTTCAACCTTTTGAAAATTGACTCACCCGATTCTTTATTTTCAAATCTCGAACACATAAATTATAGTTTCGCAGGTAAGATTTTATTTTTTAACTCACCAAACCCAACCCTGTAACCATCTCCCTGACAATAGCCGTTAATAATCACAGTATCAAAGTCAGCGAGAAATTTTCGCTCTTCACCGGAAGATAATTTAATCGGATTATCTCCACGCCATGTAAGTTCCAGCATCGAACCTCTTGAATCATCGCTATCGCCTGAAATTGTTCCGGAAGCTAATAAATCACCGGGTCTCATATTGCATCCGTTAACAGTATGGTGAGCAAGCTGCTGTTCCATGCTCCAATACAAATGAGAAAAGTTTGATTTACAAATCACCTGCGGTGAATCCATTCGGGCTGATTGAATCGCTAATTCAAGCTTAATATCATAAGTTTTATTTCTTCCGGAATTGAGATAACTTAACGGTTGCGGTTCCTGAAAGACTCCGGACATGGCAAATGGTTGCAATGCTTCTAGTGTAACTATCCACGGTGAGATGGAAGTTGCAAAATTTTTAGCGAGAAACGGTCCGAGCGGAACGTATTCCCATTTTTGTATATCACGTGCGCTCCAATCATTCACAAGCACTAAACCGAAAATATGGTTTTCAGCTTCTTCTATCCGAATCGGATTTCCTAATGCATTACCCGTTCCGATGAAAAAACCCACTTCAAGCTCGAAATCTAAAAGTCCGGATGCACGAAATTCGGGCTGAGTGTTGTCGTTTGCCTTAACCTGTCCGCAAGGTCTGTGAATATCTGTGTCGCTCATAATAACCGAACTTGCCCTGCCATGATATGCAACTGGTAAATGTAACCAATTCGGCATTAATGCATTCTCTTTTCCACGGAACATTATTCCCACATTTGTTGCGTGTTGCCTCGATGAATAAAAATCAGTGTAATCACCTATATCAACAGGCATGCGCAAGCTAACATTTTCAATTTCCAGCAATACTTTCTCCCTGACCTCAAGGTTATCCCGAAGCTTGGGATTATCTTCTGACAGTAAATCCTGTATCGCAATCCTCGCCTCATGCCAGCAATCTTTTCCGAGCGACATGAAATTATTCAATGTTTTATTCTCAAACGGTTTAGTACGATTGAATTCCAAATCATTAAAATAACCCATCTCGCTCAATATCGATAAATCGAGCACGTAATTGCCTATTCGGGTACCAATGCTAACCTTCCCGTCAACCTTCCTGCAAAATACTCCATAAGGAATATTTTGAATGGGAAAGTGTGAATCCGCTGAAACTTTTATGAATGACACTTGCATCTTCAAAATAATTTTTTGTATTTAATGACAATATTTCAAAAACATTATAACGTTTACGACGATACCAGTTTAACCTCAGCAAATCATCGTGTAAAATAAATTCTTTTCCCGATTTCAAATATCAAATTTTAAATTCACGACTTGTCAATTCCTAAACCTTCTAAAGCAAACCCATCGATTTCATATCTTCCAGAGGTTCATTAAAAGAACATGACCCAAAGGATAATAAAAACTCTTCCCTACCGGCGGAAATTTCATTGAGTGTAACCCGATATCCATTCCACGAAAAATATTCACCTGAAAATTCAAATCGGGTAGCATTTTCATCTTCAAGTAAATTTACCATTTCATGATGTGAAATATTGTGTGTGTAAGCAATGACTCCGCAACAAAATATATTAAAGAAACCGTGCATTTTGATATTAACAGATTTATTGAAATGCCTTAACGGATGATGTAACCCGGCAGTGCATTTCATAGGTATATTACGGTCGAGAAGTTCGTGTATAACAAATGCAACCTGATCAGTTGCCGGAAAAGCTTCGGCAGTTAATCCACCAGTGCGGAGTTTGAATATTACATTATCGAAATTAAGATTGTGCCTCTTAATTGCTTCAATTGATTTTCTTGTGTTGTGTTTCCAATCATCAATTAACGTAACTTCAAAAGCAATAATCACGTCTTCACCGATAATCTGGCTGATAAAGTCGGAACAGGGTTCAATCAGGTCGTAAATTGTGTCAGAGTTTCCTGAAGCAATCAATACTTCAGGAATTTTTACTTCAAATGTTTTCGATTCTGTTACGGTGGAATTCTTCGATTGAAAAGTATGCCAGTTTTTCAAATCATATTCAAGGTTCATAAAAAAATCCTCTTTGTCCAATCCGCCTTTACCTAATACAGAAACCGGATAAACTCTTTCAAAACTTTCAGGGATTTCATACAGTAGAGATTGTAATTCGGATAGTTTTTCGGCAGGGCAGATAAATTTCGAGATGATCTTTTGATATTTCTCATTTTTGTATTTAACGTAATTCGGGAAAGCCTCATCCAACGGCAATTTCGCCGGTGGGAATAAACCTGCATAATCTATTAAACCGTTCAGAAAAATCTCTAAGCTTTGAGTCATTATATAAATCGGGGTTTTAGTTTGGAATTAATCAAACATACTCAGATTGAACGGTATATTAAATTGAAAAGAAAATGGTGATGCAAACTTTCCGGAGAATTAAAAAAATGGATTAATCATTTGAGGGTAACTTACTTACTATTGCGTCTTCCAGTCACCCATTAATTAGATTGAATGTTCCCTAATACGTCGTTATATTTGTGGTTCTTAATCAAGGTCCATTCGACTAGGGGTTAGGTCGTCACTCTTTCACAGTGAAAACACGGGTTCGAATCCCGTATGGACCGCTGACAATTAAAAAAAGGCAGTGATAATATTCACTGCCTTTTTAATTTTTAAGCCGGTTGCAGATTTAACTTACAATAAAATTTTCTTAAGTTAAACTCCGGTTATTTTATTAAGAGCATACGCTTGGCTTCAATGAATTTACCCGATTCTATCCTGTAGAAATAAACACCGGAAGAAATACCCTTTGCATCAAAAGCATAAGAATAGAATCCCGGCTCAAGCTGTTCATTAACAATAGTAGCGACCAGCCTACCTGTAATATCAAACACGAGAAGTTTTGTTATACCTGATACAGGTAAACTAAAATCAATCTTTGTAACGGGGTTGAATGGGTTGGGATAGTTTTGAGATAAAGCATAACTTTCCGGGACACCAATTTCCACCACATTTTGCAGCTCGTGATCAGCGCTTGAATTGCCATTGTTATCAATCTGTATCAGCCGGTATTCATATTTTCCGGTTTGCAAGTTCAGGTCGTTAAAACTATACTGCCGTTGTTCAAATACAGTACCACTCCCTTCAACGCTTCCAACGGTAATCCAATCTTTACCTTCCGCGTATTTTCTTCGCTGAATATCAAATCTAAGGTTGTTTTGTTCCCAACCTGTAGTCCAGTTAAGTAAAACATCATTGCCATCAACGCTTGAACTGAAAGCAATTAGATCCACCGGCAACGGAGAATCTGTTTCAAACACGCTCCTGCCGTGAGTAAAAGCCAGAAGTTTCATCGTTCCGCTTTGAATGACCAGCTCATCAACAGGTACAAATGTAGGCATTCCTGAAGAAAAGGTAGTCCAGTTTAAACCTGCGTTTGTAGTCCTGTAAACTCCGGTTTCTGTGCTGATATAAAATGTAGAGGATAACACCGGATCAAACACCGCAGAGTGAACCGGAACATTCGGTAAGTCACCGGATATATCTGTCCACGATGATCCCTCGTTCGTGGAGAGCCAAACGTGCTTCGACATGAGAGGCGGAGTAATATTATAACCTGAATAACAGGCAATGAGCGTATCGTCGTTTGATGGTTTGGTGACAATTCTCCTTACCCAGGCACCATTATGGCCGACAGGTGAAATATCAGTCCAGGTGTCAATTCCAACTGCGGGGTCAAGCGATGAACACTTAAAAATTTTACCGTCCGTAGTCCCGGCAAATCCCATGAAATTTGCAGTAGGTTTCACTACAGTAACTGCACTTACAAATTCTCCGGATGATAACGTTCCACTTGATGCATTCCAGCTTGTTGCTCCGTTGGAAGTAATCCATACGTTATCGGATCCTGCAACCAGAACATCGGAATTATCCGGGTTCATGGAAAACGGAGCAATGAACAGACATTTCGATGGATCGGTTGCATCGGTTAAACCTGTAATACTGGTAATCCAATTCGAGCCTCCATTCGTCGTTTTGGCAATCTCAAGGTACACATATTCTTCATAAGCAACCGAAGCGTCTGTCTGGTCAACCGCTGAATATCCGCCATCACCACCGAAAACTTCATCCCAGTCCGTTCCGGATGTGAACTTCAAATGACCGTTGTCCTGTGTCCCGCCGTACACTGTTGACCCTGTCGAGGAAATAGCTCCACTGTAAAACTGCGTTATCTCTAAACCTGTATTAAGTGATGTCCAGTTTACACCCGAATTAGTTGATTTGTAGATTCCACCGTCGTTGCCGGAATAAACTGTTCCTGATGTTACAGGATCAAAGGCAATAAAGTGATGATCGGCATGGACAACAGGTGTACCATAATAACTATGCCAGTACGTCAACTGCGACCAGTTTGAACCACCATTTGTAGATTTCATCATATCAACTCCGCCAACGAATAAGTTATCCGGGTCAAAAGGATCGACCGCCATGATATTATCGTACCATCCTTGTGTTCCAAGATATGACAAACTTCCGGTTGATGAAATTTTTGGTGGATCAGTAACCGAACTCCAGCTAACACCTCTATTGGTTGACTTGTAAATTCCTTTTAAACCTGCATCACCTGCAGGTGTTTTATCGGTAGATTCAAAAACTGCGTAAACCGTATCATTATGGGATGGGTCTTGCGCAAGTGTAATTCTACGGTAACCAGATAACGGCAAACCGGAAGTCACTTTAGACCAAGTAGTACCTCCGTCGGTAGTTCTGTATATTCCACCATAAGTTCCTCCATTATTGTTTACTGCATAAAGAATCTCCGACGCTGTATATGGAAGTACATCTGTAGGATTAAAATAATTATGGCTGAAATCAGTTGAACTTATTTTCGACCAGGTTCCGCCGTCATCCGTTGACTTAAACAATCCACCGGCTAAAGTATATTCCCCGCCACCTTGTTTAGTTGTAACATTCTTGGTTGCGGCATAGATATTTCCTGAAACATCAGCAGCCATCTTTAAAACATTTCTAAAAGAGGAAGATGTAGTGCTTGACAAAAGTGTCCATGTGTCTCCGAAATTTGTTGATTTGTAAATACCTCCTCCGTAAACTGCGTCACCATTTCCCCAGCCTTCGCCTGTTCCGGCATAAACAATATCCGGGTCAGTAGGGTCAATTACCATAGACCCGATTGCAATCGGATCAAATGCATCTAATTTTGAATCCCAAGATGCGCCGCCATCAGTGGTTTTCCATACACCACCACTTACCGCTCCAATGAGTATCCGGGAAGTTACAGTGGGATGAATAATAATAGACCTTATCCTGCCGCCGACATTCCCAGGTCCTTTTGCGACCCACGAAATTGATTCACCAAAATCAGTCCCGGCAGGCATTAAATTTTCTTTAGTGTATTCCACAGCATCCAATCTGTATCCAATCAAGTCAATGAATTTATCCCTCGTCTTCGTGGTTGTGGATATCATCTGATAACGGTATTCAGCTGCGGCGAAAGGATTATCAGTGTTCCCCTGAGTTCCCTTTTTTGGTTTAGGTGGTTTTTGCTGGGTTGATTGATTCTCAGGCTCAACCGGTGCTTCAAATGGAGAGTTAAAGAAAATTAATAAGGCAATTATAATGAGAAATGGAAACAAAAAATAAACGATGTACTTCATATTCCCTCCTTATATAAAGTTAATTAATAAATTATCCTTTGGAGTAAGAATTAATCGTTCTAGGATTAATACAAACTTAAAATATTTTCAAACTAAATGCTAATGGATTTATTTTGCTTTAAAAAATATTATCCTGATTTTTTTATACCAGTGGGTCACTTATGACACCTTTTTTTATATATAATATATTACCTTTGCATACTTTGAAGGACATATTTTCGAAGCTTGGTTTCTGAAAAAGTTTAGCGAAATCCTTGCTACATATAATATGTAAAATGGGCTTAAAAAAATTAAATGGGATAGGCCGATTCAGGGAAATGTTGTTCACCTGAGGTATGGTGATTTGTTTAAATTATTTCTAATTGAAATTTCTAAATCGAAGTAACCGAAAATTGTTAACCTCAAAATATTTTATCCATTCAGACATTTTACACCTTGATTAAATCTTATATCACTTAATGAATTGTATTACCCGAACTCTATTTATATTTTGCCGACTTGAATCCCTCTATTATATACAAAAGGAAATACATTCTTGCCTCCAAATCGGAGCGACGGATAAATCTTCTTCAAAAAATAGGTTTGGATTTTCGTGTCATTCCAAGCGATATAGAAGAACTTGAAGGGGAAGATATGCGACCGCTTGATGTTATAAGATTCAATTCTCTTGCAAAGTCAAGGAACGTAGCGTTCGGTGCAAATGGTGAGATTGTTATAGGAGCTGACACCGTTGTTGTGCTTGACGGTAAAATAATTTACAAACCGGAAAATTATATTCATGCAAAAAAAATTTTATTGTCGCTAAGTGGCAGAAAGCATCTCGTCTATACAGGATTCAATTTAATTGACACTAAATCTGGAGATGAAATTTTTAATTACGAAAAAACTTCAGTTCACTTCAGAGATTTGACAGAAAGAGAGATTAATTACTATTTAAAATACCATAAACCCTTCGATAAAGCCGGAGCTTATGGAATTCAGGATGATTTCGGATGTTTCTTTATTGAAAAGATTAATGGTGATTTCTATAATGTAGTAGGATTACCGCTACAAAAAGTATATATGAACTTAATGAAGCTCACCAGTTAAATTGTTTTCAAAATATAAAAAGAAAATACTACTTTCAGCGGCAATAGGCGCATTAATCTTTCTCGGTTTTAGTATATATGCGGATTTTGATAACCTCGTCTCAGCATTGGTGCGATTTAACTGGTACTACTTTCCGATAATACTTACACTTTCATTTGGAAATTACATATTCAGATTTTTTAAGTGGGAATATTACCGTAAACTGATTGGTATTGATGTCAGTCCAAAACTTTCTTTTCTGATTTTCCTGTCTTCGTTTGTAATGAGCGTTACACCCGGTAAGCTTGGTGAGATACTAAAATCTTATTTAATAAAAGAAGAAACTGGTACACCCGTCTCTAAGTCTGCACCTATAATTCTTGCGGAGAGATTAACTGATTTCATTTCGATGATTCTTCTTTGTCTTGTCGGTGCATTTGTATTCGATTACGGTAAAGAGATAATAATTTTAATCGGAATTTGTTTTCTCGGATTTACAATTATGCTTAGCTCACGAAAAGCTTCGTTTTTTATTATTTCACTCTTTGAAAAAATTTCGTTCCTCAAAAAGAGAATTCACCACTTCCACAACGCATACGAAAGTGTATATCAAATGATAAGACTTAAACCACTCTTGAGTGCACTTACGCTTAGTATTATTGGTTGGTTCATGGAATGCTTTGGTTTTTATATTGTACTAAATGAATTTTCCGTTGATGTTGAGCATTCTGTTACGGTCTTGACGGCGACCTTCATATATGGATTTGCAACGCTTGTCGGCGCAATTGCGATGTTGCCTGGTGGACTTGGATTGACTGAAGCGTCGCTCACTGGCTTATTGCAACTTCTGAAAATTCCCAAAAATATTTCCGTCGCATCAACGATAATAATCCGGCTCGCTACCTTGTGGTTTGGTGTGTTCATCGGAATTGTTTCCGTATATTTCTATCAAAGGTATTCTAACAAAAATATTTCCGAGCTGAACGTAAATAAGGTTTGATAAATAACTTGAAGTATATAATCGATAAATATAATTTGTGTACTTAAAACAAAATCAATTTGCCACTGGCCTTTACTACTGTTTAGTAATTTCATTTCTGTTTGATAGAATCAATTAATCCAATATAATTATTATGTCTGAAAAAGAACCGGTGAAATTCGGCACTGACGGTTGGCGTGCAATAATCGCAGACACTTATACATTTGAAAATCTCCGTAGAGTATCGTTAGCCACTGCTAAAAATTTCATCAACCATCCGAAAATAAAAAACGGCATTATTATCGGTTACGATACGAGATTCCTTTCAGGTGATTTTGCGCTTGCCGCCGCAGAAGTATTCGCGGATGAAGGAATTAAAGTCTTCCTAACTGATAGTTTCGTTACAACCCCTGCCGTTTCTCTTATCTCACGGAATAACAACCTAGCTCTCGGTGTGATGATAACTGCTTCACACAATCCATATAAATACAATGGATTCAAACTAAAGGACGAGTTCGGTGGCTCTATGAGCACAGATGAAATTGCAAAAGTTGAATCTTTCCTCCCGGATATCCGAAGTGTTTCAACAGATAAAAAATTTGATGAACTTCAAAAATCCGGAACTATAGAATACTTTTCCGGCAGACAGTTTTATATTAATTACTTAATGAAGAGCATTGACATTGATAAGATTAACGCTTCAGGATTAAAAGTTATTTACGATTGTATGTACGGAACTGGACAGGGTGTGGTAAAAGAAATCTTACCCGACGTCAATGAATTACACGCAGAGCTGAATCCCGGCTTTGGCGGTGGAGCACCTGAACCCGTTGATAAAAACTTATCCGAAATAAAGAGTATTATCAGAAATGGAAGTTTCGACATCGGACTTGTAACAGACGGAGATTCCGACAGGATTGCAATTATTGACGAACACGGAGATTTTCTTGATGCACAAAAAACATTCGCGCTGTTACTTAAATATTTGTATGAAGTGAAGGGTATGAGAGGAAAAGTAGTTCGTGGATTCTCAACAAGTGAAATCATAAACAGGTATTGTAAAAAACACGATATCCAATTAATTACAGTGCCGATTGGCTTTAAACACATTTCAAAGGTCATGATTGAAGACGACGTTTTAATAGGTGCTGAGGAATCAGGTGGAATCGGTATCAAAGGACACCTACCCGAACGTGACGGTGTTTACAATGGATTGCTCTATCTTGAAATGCTCGCCACAACCGGGAAAAGTATCTCACAACTTAAAAAAGAACTAAGCGATGAGTTCGGCGATTACTTCTATAAAAGAAATGATGTACACACAACAGAGGACTTAAAACTGAAATCACTTGAAAAGTGCAAAGGTTTGTCCCCCGGTGATACAATTGGCGGGAAAACAATTATTGACATAGATAATCTCGATGGATTTAAATTCACTTTTGATAACGGGTGGATTCTTATAAGGGCTTCGGGAACAGAACCGCTTCTGAGAATATATTGTGAGACGAACGGTACAGATGAAGTTGAAAGCGTGCTGTCTGAAACAATAGGACAATTTAATTTATAGAGTTTAAAGGATGAAATCATTTATATATTTACTGTTAGCTCTCGCATTATTCGGATTGATTAACATATCGAATGCAGATGCGCAGGTAAAGAAAACAGATAATGACGATTCTTTTGAATCAATGTTTGGATATGGTTCACCTGACTTTTCAGGTTCGAAAATCAATGCAGACGCACCTTCACTGTTCGGCTCACTTACAGATGCTAATGTTCACTCAAATGTTATTCCTCTCGAGGGGAAAATAAATCCCGAGAAATATATTGTTGGTCCGAACGATCTATTCACTTTAGGGGTATATGGATTTATCAATCAGCAAGTACCATTGTACGTTTCACCTGAGGGAACTGTTATAATTCCGACCGTCGGTGAAGTTATGGTTTCAGACTTGACATTAGCTGAAGCCCGTTCACGGGTTATCGCCACAGTGAAAAAAAGGTACTATTCAAGCGACGTCAGCTTTACACTTACAATGCCCAGGACGTTTATTGTAAAAGTATCAGGATTAACTCAGGGAAGTTTCGAAGCAACATCTACAATGAGGATTTCAGACCTTGTGAAACGGATATTTTACGATACAACCAATGTATCCAGATTCATTTATAAATCCGATAATGACCGTGAACACTTTATTACACAACCATCACTTCGAAACATCGAACTGATTAGAGATAATGGCACACGAAGAAATGTTGACATATATAAGTATTACATGACAAACGACGATAAATATAATCCTACATTGCTCGATGGTGATATGATAAAAATTCCAAATGTCCTTTTACAAAATAATTATATAACTGTTACCGGCGCTGTTCAGCTTGGCGGAACTTATGAATGGGCCCCTGGTGATAACCTTGAAACATTAATTGGACTTGGCAGAGGATTTGACATGCACGCTGAACCTGACAGTATCCTTCTCTACAGGCCTTACGGCGAAGCAAAGGATTTTGAAATATTTGAACTTTCGTATGAGCGGGATAAAGATTTTGAAATCAAACCTTACGACAGGGCTTTTGTTAAGTTTAAATCAGATTACAAAAAGAAAGTTACCGTACTTGTACTGGGTGAAGTGCAAAGGCCGGGGTATTATCCGATTTCATTTAAAACTACAAGGATTAAGGACGTAATTGAAATGGCAGGTGGGTTGACTGAAAATGCCTACTTGCCGCTTTCTATTTTATTCAGAGATTACGATTTGGATTATACTGAAAATGATACTGCGCAGATTTTGATTAACCAACGGGCTAATGATGTCATAGTTTCGGAAAAAGATAAAGACAACTTCTGGTCGGATTTCCTCGCACGAAGGAACAGGGTTATAGTTGATTATGAAAAACTCTTTAAGGAAAACGATCAGACACAAAATGTAATCCTTGAAGATAAGGACATTATTTACATCAATGACAATAAAAATATTGTTTACGTTTACGGGCAGGTACAGGCGGAAGGTTATATACCGTACAAACCCGGTGAAGACGTAGATTACTATATAGAGCGGGCAGGCGGGTATTCGCTTGCGGCTGATGAAGGAAACACAAGAATTATAAAATTTAATTCACGGGGGTGGTATGAACCAGGTGAAGTCGAATTACGATCCGGAGATTTTATTTACGTCCCGCGTGAATCCAAAATTGAATTTAAAGATTGGATAACTATCGTGGCTCAGATCTCTGCTGCAATTGTCGGTATAATTTCGGCGATTCTGATTTATGTGAATACTAAGAAGGATTAAGAAGGGCTAAATGAATTACATAGATATTATAAAATTATTTGTTCAGCATAAAAAAGTTTTTATTATAAACACAACTATTGCAATTATATTATCAGTAATAGTTACTTTGTTTGTAATGGATGAAATCTTCAAGTCTACATCGCTTATTAAATCTTCTTCACAGTCAACCGGTCTGGGAGCATTGTTAGGGCAAGGAGTACCTGATATCGGGGGTCTTGAAGACTTATCGGGTGGAATTGGAGGTGGAGCTTCAGCAAAAGAATTGGCACTGTACGAAAATATTTTGTTCAGTAGAAAAGTAATCGAACAAACTATTACCCGCTTTAATTTAATGGAAGAATATGACTACGAAAAATTAGACGATGCGATAAAATTTTTCCGTGAAGAGATACTTGAAGTTGAGATAAATAAAATGGCTGGAACGATGGATATCGCGGTTTTCGATAAGAGCCCTGAAAAGGCGAAAGAGATGAATGAATTTTTAATAGAACTGTTAAATATTGTTAACATTGACTTAAATGTAAACAAAGCAAAAAGCAACAGAGAATTCATCCAAAGCAGATATGATCTTGCCAAAGTTAACCTAACAAACGCAGAAGATAGTTTAAAATTTTATCAAGAAATATTTGGAGTAGCACCAGATTTACAGATTAAAGCAACCGTTCAGGCTGAACTTGAATTAGAAGTTCAAATAAAGACTGAAGAAGTTAAATTAGAAGTGTTAAGGAAATTTTTAAGCCCAGGCGAAGCTGAAATTATTACTCAGGAAAAGAAAATCGAAGCGTTATACCAAAAATTAAATGAAATTAAATCTACCGAGTATGGTGCAGAAGATTTTGGCCTAAAAGGTGCTCCAGATGTTGCAATGAATTATTTAAGGTTAACAAGAAATTTAGAAATTCAAAATAAAATACTTGCTTTTTTATTACCTTTACTTGAACAAGCAAAAATAGAAGAAAACAGAAAAACACCAACTCTCTTAATTATTGATCCGCCGAGCCTACCTGACAAGAAAGCAAAACCTAAGAGGTCAATAATAGTAATTTTGTCTACTTTAACAGCTGTCTTATTTACCTTCTCTTTCTTTCTATTAAAACAAAAATGGACTGAGCTTCGGGACAAAATAAATAGTTAGTCTGTGCAATATCTCAATAGACACGATGCATTATTAATATTCGTTATAAGCTTGCTTCTCTTATCAAGTCTTGTTCATGCATCACTTTATAATACCTCTTTTACTTTATTATTAGGAGTTTTTGCCGGGATTTTCATTATCAGTTTTTTTCTTATCACCCGGGCAATTAATGATGTTGTTATTAATTTATCATTTTTGATTGTCATTCTTTCTTTTTTTAATTTTACAATTGCACCTTATAGTAAGTACACCGAAGAAAGTTACAATTATATTTTTGCACCAATACTTTTTTTAACGATTCTATTTCATATTACCGGAAATGAATATAAAAATTCGCTCATTAAGTTTAATACATTTGATAAATTTTTAATTTTAACATCATTCTTATTTTTAACACTCTCCACTTTCGTATTTAATCCTCGTGAAATATCAGAATTTGAGGGGATCCTAAAATATATAAATTTCAGTGTTGGTATTTACATATTTTCAGTCGTTCTCGCTGGTTTTTTATATAAAAACGAAAATATTCTTTTTAACTTCATGAGGATTATTTGTCTGATTGGTATTCTTGCCGCGATCTTTGGAATAATGACTGTTATTTATCCTGACTTAAAACCGGATAATGAGTATCCCGGTACCGCCATTTCTTTTTTTAAACATCCAAATGCAACTTCGTCTATGTATAACTTTAGCATTCCGCTTTTGGTTTGGATGATTATATGGAAAAAAAAGGAACTATCTTTATTAGAACATAAATTTTATATAATTGGATTTTTCGTTTCCTTGATTGCATTACTTTTTACTTTTAGTAGGTTTGGAATTGCAACTATATTTCTTTCTATATTAATAATCTTTTACGGATATTCAAGAAAGTTATTCGTTTTCTCTGTAATCTTTACAATACTTGCGGTTGCATTTGCAATTACACAATTTTTTACTACCAAAGGTGCAATAACAATATTGGGCAGATTAGGCCTTTTGGAAACTTCATTCGTAATGATGTCTGATAATATAAAATTATTGTTTGGTTATGGTGGCTCACGTACCAGAGAAATTTTTGAAGGAGTAAAATTTTCTTTAGGTGTGATTGATTTAAACAATAACCCTCATAATATCATTTTATTCTCAATCCTGATGTATGGGTTGTTATTTACTATTACTTCAACAATTTTGATTTTTAAATATTATTATAAGGCATTAATGTTGGTTTTGAAAAAAAATGCCGATAATTTAACCGTCCTTTCATTTTCGTTATGTACCGGAATTTTTGTAAAAAATATGGGTGAGGATTTACTTTTATTTCCGGAGTTTTTTATGTGGTATTTGTTTTTAATTTTTTTCGGAATACTCTTGATAAAAATAATGACCCTTGATTACATGCAAACGGATACCATTTCTAAATGAGTTTAAAAAATGAAATATCTATAAATCGGTGGAATAAATTTTCCTATATTTTTATTTCAGTAGTAAATTTTTCACTTTTTACTTTAATATTTAAACTATTCGACTCTTCACTCATTGGACTGTATGTTCTTTTGTTATCCGCATTCGTTTTAGGTGCTAACTTAGACTTAGGTTTTGGAGTATCTACAGTAAAACATATTGCGGAAGCTACTGAGAAAAAAAACTTTCAATTCATCACGGAATATTTTTATACATATTTAATTTCATTTTTCATTTTATCTGTTTTTATTCTATCATTACAATTTGCATATTACTATTTTTTTTTAAGGGCGCGATTGTCATATCCTGTTGAAATTTCCGATCATATTTTTTTAATTCTTTCCTTTAACTTCGTTTTTAGTTTCGTTTACAACTTTTTTAAATGCTTTCTTGAAGGAATGGCTAAGTATATTTTCATTGCAAAGGTTTTAATCGTTTCTCACATTTTACTATTCGTTTTTTCAACCATTTTTGTTATAATTTATAAAGATATTTTTGTTTTTCTCTATGTACAGTTGGCTATTTCGATATTTATTTTTGTTGCCTTGATTGTAAACATTTATCGCTATCAAATTTTAAATTCACGAAGAAAATTTTTCAACTTTAAATTAATCAAAGATAATATAAAATATGGCGCGAAAATTCAGATATCGTTCGCTATCGGTAATAGTCTCGATTATATTATTAAGTTTATAGTTAGTTCATTTTTATCGCTGAGTTTTGTTGCCATATATGAATCTGCCAAAAAGGTTATTACGTTTATTAATGGATTTATATATTCATCACAAAAAGTAATAATTGTCAAATTAAGCCATTTAAATATTCTCAATAAAATTTCAGAGGCAATTCATACCGATATTAAAAATTATACAGAATTATCCTTAAAATATATAATTCTCTTTTTCGGTATATTAAATCCCTCTATACTGGTTTTCTTATATTTTTGGTTTGGTAATTTAGATAGCTCCACAACTTTTCTTTTGCTTGCCTTACCTCAGACTTTAATTTGTTTGATGATTGCTATGTATAACGTAATAATTATTGAGGGTCGTGGAAGTTTTATAATTGTGATTCAAATCATTAACGTTTTGTCCACCACTGTTCTTTTATATATGTCAACTAAATTAACAGGTTCTTATTTAGGACTAATAGGTTATTTCATTGCAATAGTTATTAATTCAATCATAATTGTTTTCTATTTTTATAAACACTTTAATTTTAACTTTCAGCATTTTTTCAAGGATATTGGATTTTTTCAAATTATTTCCCTTCAGTTTTTTCTTCTTATACAAATAATACTTTTACATTTTAATATAAACTTTATAGTTGTAGTTACTGTATCACAAATTGTATTTATAATTGCCTACTACAAAATCCTGCTTGAATTTTTATACATAATTTTTGACAGAATTAATCAGCTAATACTGAAATGAAATTTTCAATAATTACTCCTTCATTAAATCAAGGAGAATTTATCAAAGATTGTATCGAATCAGTTTTATCTCAAAATTACAATAACTTTGAGCACATAATAGTTGATGGCGGTTCAACTGACAATACGATTAACATTATAAAAAATTATTCTCATTTGAAGTTATTAACAGGAAGCGATTCCGGACCGGCTTCTGCAATCAATCGTGGTTTTAAAGTAGCTTCCGGTGATATTTTAGCTTGGTTAAACTGTGATGATTATTATGATTCAAATGTTTTCGAAAAAATATTAAATGTATTCAAATCTAATCTTAATGTTAAATTCGTATATGGAAACTTAACTTTTGTCAATAAGGAGAAAAAGATCGTTAAAAGAGATAAAACAAAAAGGTTTAATTTCAATTCATTGATAAATATTTCACCTGACATAAGACAACCCTGTTCCTTTTATAAAAAGGGGTTAGTTGAACAAGTTCAGTACTTAAATGAAAATATCAAAATTGTTTTTGATTTAGATTTTTTTATTAAGATGAGTAAAATTTCTGAGCCATATTACATTGATGAAAACCTGGCATTTTATCGGGATCATGATTCAACATTAACCCGAGATAATATCCGAAAACAAGGTTGGGAAATATATAAGGTGTGTAGAAAATATAATGCAAAACTCTTTACACCGGTTACAAGGTTAATACTATACAGATTAATTAAAGGAAATTTATGAAAAAAGTATTGTTCGTTATCGATACTATTGATGTAGGAGGAGCAACAAAACTCACTTTCGACGTTATAACAAATCTAGATAAAAATATTTTCGATTACAGAATATTTTACCTGAATAATCCAAAATTCAAGGAAAGCAATTTACTTGATTATTATAATCTGAGCGACAAATCTACATATTTAGGAGATGGTATCTTTAGGTTTTTTAAAAGACTTTATTACATATATAAATATTCAAAAGAATATCGTACTGTACATTCATGTATGGAACAATCTAATCTCTACTGTACATTTATAAAATTTTTCTTTAATCGGAAAATGAATCTAATTATAACATATCATGGGCTGGACAGATATTTTATCGGAAAAAGAATTAAGTTTTCTATTACGAACATTATAAATAAATTCCTTTACACCACTTTTCAAAACTGGCTTTTCAAGAAAACTGATAAATTTATTGCCGTCTGTTTCGCAATTAAGGAATATCTGATCTCGAAACGATCTATTAACGGAAATAACATTGAAGTTGTATATCATGGTTTAGATTTAAATTATGCAAGTGAGTTGTTAAAATTTTCTGATAAAACAAAAATGGTTAAAGATAATTACGTAATCGGTTATGCGGGAAGATTGGCAAGTCAGAAAGGTCTTGAAAAGTTAGTTGAGATTTTACCAAAATTAATTTCAAAAAATCCTGAGGTAATTTTAGTATTAAAGGGTGACGGGGAGTTGAAGTCAACTCTTATTAAAAGGATACATGAATTAGACATTCAAGATTATGTCATATTCGAAAAGTTCGAAAAGAATGTATATTCTTTCTATAAAAAATTGAATCTGTTTATATTGCCTTCCTCGTTTGAGACTACTAATCTCACGGTACTCGAGTCCATGTATTGTAAAACGCTTGTGCTTTGTACAGATGTCGGTGGATTACCGGAAATTGTAGAAAATAACTATAACGGTTTTTTGTTTTCTTCTTACAATTTTGACGAGATTTTAAAGAGAATTGAATATATTAAAAGTCTGGACACCGGGATTTTGGAATCTATAAAAGAAAACGCTTTTCAAACGGTGATTAACAGATTTAATTTGAAAAGCAATGTAAAGAATATTCAAAAAATATTATCAGAATAAATTTATTTGTATTGCATGGATCAAAAAAGTAATCTCTTTTTAAAAAGTTTTATCTATTCTAATTCACGAAGTATCAAATTTATTATCATTTTTCAGTTACGAAATTTCAATGGCGAAGAAAAACTTTGTAAACCTTATTCTAATTTCATCTAACTGGGAACTCAACCATAGGGAAAGACTTCATAATGCTTTAAACGATACTCTCGGCAAATGGAGCGAAATACAGTTTGTAGAGTACCCATTCTCAATTTTTATCCACACTCTGATAAAGTTTAGGTCAAGATTTTTTCCTTTATTGAAATATGGCAGGAAGAGAGAAATTAATAATAAAAAAATTTTTACACCTATAATATTTTTTCACGACAAAATTTGGAAACGTGTAAATTTTACCTTTAAACTTGATTCTTTTCTGATACGTTGGCAATTAAACAGATTTATTAATTCAAAATTCAGTAAGTCCTCAATAATTTTATGGTGTTATCATCCGCATAATTACTTAGTCATAAAAAGTGTCAAACGAAATTATATTGTTTATGATTACTATGATAATTACGCATATAATAACGATGGTACACTGAATAAATTATTAGATGAATTAAATGAAAAAACTGTCATGCAGGCAAATTTGATTTTCTGTACAGGACAGATTATGTTTAATTACGCCAAAAAAATAAATTCGGATACATATTATGTACCTAATGGTCACGATTTCAATTTAAATGAAATGCAAAAGATTAAAAAATTTGATTTCAGATTAAAAGGCAATATAATAGGTTATATTGGAAATATAAGAGATTGGATTGATTTTAACCTGATTCAGGATTTACTGGATTCATTACCCGAAAATAATAATTTAGTGTTTGTTGGACCGGTAGAAAGAAATGTAAAGGGAAAAATAGAACTATTAAAACTTAACAAAAAATTTAAGCATTACAATAAAGTACCTTATCATAAAATTCCCGGTTACATTAAAGGGTTTAACATTGCTATCATACCTTTTAAATTAAACAAGTTTACTGAAGGTGTGCTACCAAATAAGTTTTTTGAGTATCTTGTTTGTGGGACTAAAATTGTTTCAACAAATTTACCGGATTTAAAATATTATTCAGAGCTTGTGAATATCGCTGATTCAAATAAGAAATTTATCGAATATTGTATTTCTCCAAATACATTGATTAACCCTGTAATGTCCGCTAATTATCAAACAGCTGTTGAAGATTCAACTTGGAATTCAAGGGGAATAACTATGAACAACATCCTTCTTAACCTATTAAACAACTCCGGTTCCTCCGAAAATCACAACAGAAACAATAAATCCATCTAAAAATTTGCCTACATTTCATATTGTATATATTATATCAAACCTTGAACGTGCCGGAGCACAAATCTTATTGCTAAATTTGGTTGACATTATAAAGAAAACCAACAAATTTAAAATTTCTGTTGTTACAATAGATTCTGGATATTTAATACCAGCCTTTGAAAATATGGGAGTAAATGTTTATAATTTAGCTGAACGCGGACTCTTTAACCCTAAGATATATTTTAAGCTGAAAAAAGTCCTCAAAGAGTTAGACCCGGATATTGTTCACACTCATCTGTTAAAAGCTGACTTTTACGGAAGACTTGCAGCAAAAAAAAACGGGGTTAAACACATAATTTCCACTTGTCATAATGATTCTACCATTCATAAACGTTCTGCAAATCCCGATAGGAAAAACATCTTTGACCGTATCGATAATTTTATCCTCGATTTCACCAATAGTAATGTAATCTGTATCTCACAAAAAGTCAAAAATTACCTTTCATGGAGGAAGAGTAATTTAGATATGAGCAGAGTAGATGTAATTTATAATGGAATAGATATTTCAAAAAGCAGATTAAAATTAACAAAATCTGAAAGGCTGAAATCCCGTCAGTCATTAAATCTTTCCGAAAATGATTTTGTGGTTACAATAATAGGTAGGCTGGAGGAACAGAAAGGTCATTTAAAATTTTTGGAGAATATAAAAAACTTTTTAATACAAAACCCGAATATAAAATTTTTATTCATTGGAGATGGTTCTTTACGGAAAGAGATAGAATCATTCACCAGTATCCATTCACTTGATAAGCAAGTAACTCTCTTAGGATACAGAAACGATGTTGATGAGTTAATAGAAATTTCAGATTTAATTGCCGTTCCTTCATTATGGGAAGGGTTTGGATTGGTAGTTGCTGAAGGAATGATAAAACAGAAACCCGTTATCGCTTCCAGAGTGGGCGGTATTCCGGAAATCATACAGCATGAGCATAACGGATTTTTGTACGATATTGAAAATCAAAATGAGTTATTAGAGACATTTTCTGGAATAATGTCAGGTCAGTTTAATTTGAAAAAAATCGGAGATAACGCAAGGCAAACTATAATTGAGAAATTTGATATAAAAATTACGGCTCAAAAGTATATTGAATTATACAGAAGGAAACTAAAATCTAATATTCAAAATTAAAATCCCGTGAAATTATATCTGAAAATATTTCTACAGAAATTCTTTTCGGCACTTCCGAATGGTGAGAAATTAAATTATCAGCTCCAAAAGAAGATAACCAAGACACTCCCAATAAGTGATTCTGACTTTATTAAGAAAACTGAGACTGCTCAATTTCATCTTGAAAATTATAAGAAATATTCAAGTTCAGATACATTACCAAAAAACTATTACGAATTCGGAGCAGGATATGATTTGGTAATTCCAATTACAATGTCGCTTTTAGGTGTCAGCAATATTAGATGTATTGATGTTCGGGAATTAGCTTTTCCTGACTTGCTAAATGATACTATCAAAAGATTTCAAAAATTTAAAAAGGATTTGAACTTTAATTTCTCAATCCCTGCTGAAATTCCGGAGTTTACGTATGAAAATTTCACATCAGTTCTAAAAGATTACTTTGATATTGAATACATTGCCCCGTTAGACGCAAGGGATACAAGAATAGCTGATTCGTCAATTGACTTCATCGTTTCAAAGCAACTATGGAGCATATTCCGAAAGAAGTGTTAGATGGTATTATGAAAGAATGTTATAGAATACTAAAACCTGATGGTATCATGTCTAATGTCATAGATTATAGAGATCATGGTTCGTATTTCGTCGATTCGGTTTCCGTATATAATTTTTTGCAATATTCAGAGAGAAAATGGAATTTCCTGAATCCTTCAATCATGTTCCAAAATAGGATGAGGCATAGTGAGTATGCAAAAATCATCAATAAGTACAACTATAAAATCTTGTTGGGAAATACATCACTCCCTACAGAATCTGAAAAAGAACATTTATCAAAAATGAAACTTGATGAATATTTCACAACGAATTTTAGTATGGACGACATTGCCATTCAAGGCTGTATATTCGTCTTGAGTAAATAATTATTCTGTAATCTAATTTTAAACTATACAATATTGATACAATTTTCCGTCATTATAATCACATGGAACGCTAAACATTTCCTTACGAAGTGCTTAAAATCTGTCTATGAGAAGAATAGGGGTTTCCAGTTTGAATTAATTCTAATTGATAATAATTCTTCAGATGGCTCTGTGGAATATGTACAATCAAATTTCCCACAGGTCAAATTAATCTTAAATAAAAATAATAGAGGTGTAGGTCCGGCAAGGAATCAGGGATTGAAAATAGCGACAGGGAAATATATCCTCATCCTTGATGTAGATACAGAATTGATAACTGAAAATACATTTGAGAAAACGTATGAGTTTATGGAGTCAAATCCCGGTACTGGAATTTTAGGGGCAAAATTGTTATTCCCGGATAACTCACTTCAATATACTTGTAAAAGATTCCCGAGTGTATGGGTAAAACTTTTTAACAGATTTGAGAAGCTTGAAAAAATCAGGAACTCCCAAATAATGAGAGAACATTATATGTTTGACATAGACCATAATGAAACTCAAAAAGTTGACTATGTTATCGGAGCATTTCAGCTTCTGCGAAAAGACATGGTGGATAAAATAGGTTGTTATGATGAAGAAATTTTTTACGGACCTGAAGATATTGATTTCTGTCTGAGAGCCCGTATAGCAGGCTATGATACGGTATATTTCCCGGAGGTTGAACTATACCACTTCTGTCAACGGATTACAAAAAAATTATTCACAAAAGCTACCTTCGAACATATAAAAGGATTGTTCTATTTTTTTAGAAAACATAAATACATTTCAAAACCAAAATTGGAAAACAAATCTTGAAGAAAAGCAAAATTCTTATTGTTTTTGGAACAAGACCTGAAGCTATTAAAATGGCGCCTCTTGTAAAAACTTTAGAGAAGCATAAAAAATATTTCAATACAAAAGTTTGCATAACGGCTCAGCACAGGAGTATGCTTGATCAGGTTTTAACCGTTTTCAACATAAAGCCCGCTTTTGACCTGAACATCATGAAAAAGAATCAAAACCTTTTTGATATTACAGGAAATGTTTTGGTTAAAATGGGCGAAGTATTGGATAACTTCAAACCTGATCTTGTACTTGTACACGGTGATACAACAACAACTTTTGCAGCTTCACTGGCAAGTTTTTACCATCGCATTCCGGTCGGTCATGTTGAAGCCGGGCTTCGTACAGGAAATATATATTCACCGTGGCCGGAAGAAATGAACAGGAAATTAACCGGTAGTATAGCTAAATATCATTTTGCACCGACTAAAATATCCAAACAAAATCTCGAAGCGGAGAACGTCAGCAGAAAATCAATTTCGATTACGGGTAATACAGTAATTGATGCACTGTTAATGGTAACAGAAAAACTTAAATCCAATAAAACTTTATCGAGTAAAGCAAAAAAGGAAATCGAAGATCGTGGCTATAAATTTGATAAATATAGAAAACTAATTTTAGTAACAGGACACAGGCGTGAAAATTTCGGCCAAAAGTTTATCAATATCTGCAAAGCCTTGAAAGAAATTGCTCTAAAATTTGAAGATGTTGATATTGTTTATCCCGTACATCTCAATCCGAACGTTCAAAAGCCGGTTTATAAAATTCTCTCCGGTATCAACAATATTTACCTTGTTGAGCCACTGGACTACCTTCCGTTCATTTATGCAATGGATAAGTCATTTATCGTTATAACCGATAGTGGTGGTATCCAGGAAGAAGCACCGAGCCTCGGCAAACCCGTACTCGTCATGAGAGATACTACAGAGCGCCCTGAAGCTGTCATTGCAGGTACTGTCAAACTTGTCGGGACAGACTCAAAAAAAATATTTGAACAGGCTTCAAGATTGTTGACTGACAAGAAGTACTACCTTAAAATGTCAAAGGCTCATAATCCATACGGAGACGGTAAAGCATGTGAGAGAATTGTTGCAACCCTGATCAAAGAACTGGTACCTTGAGGAAATAATGTGTGTTCTTTTTAAAAGATTTCAGGTTAAACACATTTTATGCAATTTACCTTTTAAGTTAAGTCAATAAATTGAATAGACGAGTTGAGTTAATATTATTAATTCTTTCTGATTTTATTTTCATAAATGTAGCCTGGACTTTATACTATTATCTCCGGGTTGAGACAGGATGGATAATTTTAGCAAATGCTCCTGAATATTTAGTCCCGATGTTTGTAGTATATTTGTATTGGATTTTGATTTTCTCAGTGTTAGGATTGTATCAACACTGGTTTGTAAGATCCCGCTTCGACGAGTTTTCTTCAGTACTGAAAGCTATTTCTCTTGGATGTATTGTTTTGTTCTTTGCAATATTCATAGATGATTTCCTCAAAAATGCTACGGTTATATCCCGATTTCTGATAGTTGTTTATTGGGCTTTATTAGTTTTCTGGGTTTCATTGGGTCGTGTTCTGATTAGAGGATTTCAAAGAAATTTATTATCAAAAGGCATTGGTCTCAAAAACTGTGTCATTGTAGGCTCAGGTAAAAAAGCTCACGACTTAAAATCGCAGTTGGATAACTTCAAACAATTGGGATATACATTCAAAGGCTTTATAACTCCGTTTCCTGACAGAACGACTGACTTACCCGAAGTGATATCAATGCAAGATTCTTTGGAATATATTGCACAGCATAATGCTACCGATATTCTGATAGCTCTTGAACCGGAAGATAAGGTGAAGCTCATTGAGATTTTAAACTTCTACTCAAAAGTTGATGTTGAAATAAAAATCATGCCCGATATGTATGAGATTATAAGCGGCATGGCAAAGACATCGCAAATTTACGGAGTTCATTTAATCTCAGTTACTCCGGAGCTGATGCCGATAAGCTCAAGAATTATAAAACGTATCATTGATGTTTCATTATCAACATTTTTATTAATTATAACATCACCGATTTTACTCATAAGCGGCTTAATAATAAAATTTACATCTCCGGGACCGGTTTTCTACTTTCAGGAAAGAGTTGGACGAAACGGAAAAATTTTTATGATATTTAAACTGAGAACCATGTACCACGATCCGACATATTCTCTAGACACTTATTGGACAGAAAAAAATGATCCGCGGATTACAAAGATCGGTAGATTCTTACGCAAAACGAGGATTGACGAAATTCCGCAGTTTATAAATGTAATTAAAAACGATATGAGCATTGTAGGTCCCAGACCGGAACAACCTAAAATAATAAAATTCTTGTTGAAAGAAATACCTTACTATAATAAGAGGCTTAATATTAAGCCCGGAATTACCGGATGGGCACAGGTGAAACACCACTATGATGAAAGCTTAGAAGACGTAAAAACTAAACTACAATATGAATTTTATTACATTGAAAATATGTCACTCTCATTAGATTTCAAAATAATTATTAATACGATTTTTGTGATTCTCTCTTTGAAAGGGCGATAAAATGCCAAAAATTCTCGTCATAATCCCAACATATAACGAATCGGAAAATATACTCAAACTTATTCCGGAGATTTTAAAATTTTCTGACAGAGAAAATTCGTTTGATATTTTGGTAATTGATGATAATTCACCAGACGGAACTGCAAGACTGGTTGAAGAATTACAAAATCCTTCGGTGCATATTTTAAAGCGGGAAAAGAAGCTTGGGCTTGGTACAGCTTACGTCAAAGGATTTAAATACGCAATTGAAAACAATTACAATTATGTTTTTGAAATGGATGCTGATTTTTCACATGACCCAAAATACATCCCTGACTTCATCAGCAAAATATCTGAAGGATACGATCTGGTTGTTGGCTCAAGGTACATTCACGGAATTTCAGTCATCAACTGGCCGATCAGAAGACTAATCCTGAGCTATATGGCAAATATCTATACCCGCACTGTTACAGGATTAAAAGTTAAAGATACAACCGCCGGTTATGTTTGTTACAGAGTTTCTTCATTGAGACAATTAAATCTTGATTCGATAAAATCCAACGGTTACTCTTTTCAAATCGAGATGAAATTTAAAATGTATAAAATGGGATTTAAAATTTCTGAAATCCCGATAATATTTATTGACCGGCGGGCGGGGGAATCTAAAATGTCGCGTAAGGTCGTTCACGAAGCTTACTTCATGGTATGGAAGTTAAAACTTAAGTCAATGTTTAATAAACTCTGATGTCACTGTTATGAAGGACATTTCCGTCATAATAGTGAATTACAATGTGAAGGATCCCGTTGACAACTGCATAGCTTCAGTTTATAAAGCTAACACTTCACAAAATTTTAATCTCGAAATATTTCTTGTTGATAACAATTCTGTTGACGGTAGCCCATCACACATTCGAAATAAATATCCCGATGTAAATGTAATTGAACTCAAAGAGAATGTAGGTTTTTCAAGAGCAAATAATGTTGCATTAAAACAAGCAACCGGCAAGTACATTCTTATTCTGAATCCTGATACTTTACTCGAGGAAAATACCTTCATTAAATTGATAAACTTTATTGACAAACACCCTGACACCGGAGCAATTTCTTCAAAACTTATCAAGCAGGACGGTTCGCTCGATGCCGCATGTAAACGCAGCTTTCCGACACCTTCTGCCGCTATACCGAGAATGTTAGGGCTATCCCGGCTTTTCCCGAAAAGCAAAATTTTTTCAAAGTACAATCTTACTTATCTCGATGAAAACCTTACCCACAAAGTTGATGCAATTTGTGGAGCATTTATGTTTATCCCAAAAGTTGTGTTTGATAAAGTTGGTTTATTTGACGAAGATTATTTCATGTATGGCGAAGATCTCGATCTTTGTTTCCGAATTAAAAAAGCAGGATATGAGATTTATTATTATCCTGAGGTTACAACTATCCACCTGAAAGGTGAAAGCACAAAGAAAACCAATTTATCATACGTGAATAATTTTTACGGTGCGATGAATATTTTCGTGAAGAAAAATTTTACGGGAAGTTCAAGGTTTCTTTCATTTATTCTCAGACTTGGAATTTTTTACAGGTCTTTTTTCTCATATCTCGTAAGAATAATTTTTAATTTATTGAACCCGCTGGTTGATGCAGTACTGATTTTTTCTGGGTTGATTATTTCTGTAAAGTTAAGGTTTGAAATGTTTCCGAATGAACCGTACCTTTTTATCATCTCCGTTTATACATTAATCTGGGTTTTGCTATTAGCAGTCTTCGGTGCTTACACAAGGAAAAATAAACTATCGTTGAAGGCAGTATTTATAGGCGTTTTCTCTGGTTTTTTTGTCAATTCTTCAGTAACATATTTTTTTAAAGAGTATGCATTCTCTCGCGAAGTTGTATTAACTTCAACTGCTATAGCATTACTGACTTTGACTTTCTGGAGATCAATTCTGTTGATTTATAATTTCGTGAAGTATCGTAATATTACTTTAAAATCCGTTAATTTGCTGGTTGTTGGTAGTAGTAAGTTTCATCAGAATATTGAAGATAAACTGAGCTCGGTTTACAATGTATTTTTATTTGATGAAATCTCAAACAGGAAAGATACACAGAGCCTGAAAGAGATAATAATTTTTAATAATATTGATGAAGTTGTATTCACAGATAATTCATTTTCAAACAGCGATATCCTCAGCACAATGTGGGAATTCAAAAACCGGGGTGTAAGTTTCAAAGTCCTTCCGTCCGGTAAAGAACTTATACTTTCAAAACTCCAAAGTAATATTGATGAACTCTCATTCATTGAAATTGAATACAATATCAACAACAAATTCAATATATTTTTAAAGCGGTTTTTTGATATATTGATTTCTTTATTAATGTTGATCTTTGTTTATCCGTTCATCTGGGTTTACAACAGGTTAATCAGAAATAACCTTTCAAGGCACACCTCAAAACTCCTCAGCCTGCCGGAAGTATTTTTCGGCAAATATAGTTTTGTTGGAATGCCGATGTGGTTCGAGACAAAAGGGAGAGAATATTTCGGGAAAAAAGGATTAACCGGTTTTATCCAAATATATTATCATGAAGGCATGACACACGAAGAAATGACCGAGTACAATATTTTCTACGCTAAAAACCAAACCTTATTACTCGATATTGAAATAATTTTGAAAACCATATTTTCGTTATTCAGAAGGAAAGCAAGAAATGGCAAACATAACTCTTGAATTTGAAAAGCCAATCGTGGAGCTTGAACAAAAAATTGACGAGATAAAGGAAATGTCAAGCGGAATGGATATTTCAAATGAGTTGGCTAAACTTGAAAAAAAGGTAATAGAACTTCGTACACAGATTTTCAGCAACCTTACTCCGTGGGAGGTTGTTCAACTTGCACGTCATCCTGAACGACCCTTTTCCTTAGATTACATTTTCAACATGACGACGGATTTCATTGAATTGCACGGCGACAGGTTATTTGGTGATGATAAAGCTATAGTCGGTGGTTTTGCAAGATTAGAGAACAGAACCGTTATGATAATCGGTCAACAAAAAGGAAGGGATACAAAATCAAATTTGTACAGGAACTTTGGTATGCCCAATCCCGAAGGATATAGAAAGGCATTAAGGCTAATGAAGCTGGCGGAAAAATTTGAAAAACCTGTTATAACTTTGATAGATACTCCCGGTGCTTACCCTGGAATTGGCGCCGAAGAGCGAGGTCAGGCGGAAGCAATTGCTAAAAATCTGTTTGAGATGGCAAAGTTAAAAGTACCGATTATAGTTGTTATCATTGGTGAAGGCGCATCGGGTGGCGCACTTGGAATTGGTGTTGGTGATAGGGTGCTAATGTTAGAGTATTGCTGGTATTCTGTAATTTCACCTGAGTCGTGTTCTTCCATATTGTGGCGAAGTTGGGAACATAAAGAAAAGGCTGCTGAACAATTGAAACTCACAGCAAACGATTTACTCGAGCTTGGTATTATAGACCGGATTATTCCTGAACCACCTGGTGGCGCACATCGTGACCACGTACTTGCAGCAAAGTTATTGAAAAAAACTTTGATTGAAGAACTTGATCAGATTTCTAAAATAAAAAATGAAAAATTTCTTGAAAACCGGATTGAAAAGTTCAGCGCAATGGGTTTTTTTAAAGAATAATTTATACTGAATTTCAATCATAATTTTTTTGTTTGCAAAGTAGAATAATTAGTATTGCAATAAAAATCTATAATGCTCATAATTACAAAAATTCAAACGCATATCCGGAAAATTCATACCATTCTTTAACGAATCAAACTTACAATAATGTCACTGAAAAAGTTATATGTATTAGCCCTTTGTTTATTCTCAATAATGTTAGTAAGTGATGCCAGAAGCCAGGAAGGCGGAAATAAATATGCGGGTGAATTTCTCGCTATCGGTGTTGGCGGAAGACCACTTGGGATGGGCGGTGCTTATGTTGCATTAGTAAATGATGTAACCTCGGGATATTGGAATCCCTCGTTACTCTCTCAAATCAATTACCCGCAATTTTCACTTATGCATGACGAGAGGTTCGGTAATCTCGTTAATTACGATTACGGCGCTGTTGGTTTTCCATTCGGTAAAGATGCTTCACTCGGATTGAGTGTAATTAGAATGGGGATTGATGACATTCCCGACACCAGAAATGCGTATGTAAACGGACGAATTGATCCGAATTTAGTTACAAGATTCAGTACTACTGATTACGCTTTTTATCTTACTTACGCTAAAAAACATGATGAAAATTTTTCTTACGGCGCTAACCTGAAAATTATAAGGCGTAACATTGCAGAGGAATCAGCCTGGGGGCTCGGATTGGACTTAGGTGTCTCTTATAATATTAACAATAAAATTTTCTTCGGTGCGAATCTGCAAGATATAACCACTACATATCTTTCCTGGTCAACGGGGAAAAAGGAAGTAATTACACCAACTGCAAAGATTGGCAGCGCTTATAAAATTCCACTGTTTGACGGAACGCTTACCCCTGCAATGGATTTCGATGTCAGATTTGAAAACAGACGGGAATCTGCAAACGCAAATCTCGGTCCGGTTTCATTCGATATGCACGCGGGGATTGAATATACATTCAAAGATATGTTCAGCATCCGAACAGGATATAACGATATAGGCAATCTCACGCTCGGAGCAGGAGTTAAGTTGCCTAAATTAAATATTGATTACTCGTTCGCAAAATTTGACGGTGATGCAGACCTCGGGAATACACACAGAATCTCGCTCATCTTCACTTTGGAAGAAGAGAAGTTTCAACGGAAGTTAGAAAAATAATTTCAAAAACGAGATTTTAATTTAAAGGTGGGAAAAATTATTCCTGCCTTTTTTTATTCACTTCAGTACTTCCCTATTGACAAGCCCTTCGGGGATTCTCCCTTCAACAAAGTCTATTATATTCTGAGCAGCCTTGATCGACATATTCTGGCGGGTATTCAATGAAGCACTCGCAATATGCGGACACATGACAATATTATCGAGCTCTTCAAGTCCTTTATGAAAAGCCGGCTCAAATTCGTAAACATCAAGTCCAGCACCTGCGATCTTATTTTCTTTAAGCACCTTATATAAAGCAGCTTCATGTACAACCGGACCTCTCGATGTATTAATCAGATATGCCGTAGATTTCATCATATTCAATTCTTTTTCACCAATCAGGTGTTTCGTTTCATCTGTCAACGGTACATGCAGAGATATAAAGTCAGACTCTTTTAAAAGTGTTTCCATATTTACGCTCTGAGCGGGAAAATCCAAAGTATCCTCACGGACAAATTTATCCATATACAAAACTTTCATGTTGAATCCGTAGTGTGCTCTGCGACCCAGGGATTTCCCGATATTCCCTAAACCAATAATCCCAAGCGTAGAGCGATTGACTTCTCCTCCAAGAAATTCCATTGCTCCCCAGCCAGTGAATTTCCCGGAACGCAGAAATTTATCCGATTCAACTACCCGTCTGGCAACAGCAAGCATCAACGCAAACGTAAAATCGACAGTCGTTTCATCAAGTGTTTTAGGTGTGTTGGTAACATAAACCCCATATCGGGTTGCGGCCTTTAAGTCTATGTTGTTAAAACCAACTGCATAATTTGAAACCATTTTCAAATCAGGACAATTACGGAAAACCTCCTCGTCAAACGTATCTGATAACAAGGATAACACAATATTTTTATCCTTCAACATCCCAATCAATTCTGTCTTTGAAATAACTCCAACAGTTTTCCGGTATTCTATATCATACTTCTCCTGAAGCATAAGAATTCCCTTATCGGGGATTTCGTGTGTAACCAATATTTTCGCAATCATTTCAGATAGATTATTCTGTTTTCAAAATCAATATTTGAATTCATATATTCAACCAACAATTTAGTTGTTGCCCGAAGATATTTACCGGCAAAATTTTTCAGTTCATTACTGACAGGTTTGTTTTCGGGTTTGAATGCTGAAAATATTGCATCAATTCCTTTATCGAAAACGCTCACTGCATCCTGTGTTGCTACACCCGTAATCGCGTAAACAGTTTTACCGAGACTCTTCGCAAGCTTTGAAATTCCAACAGGAGCTTTTCCATACGCTGACTGTTTATCCATTGACCCTTCACCAACTATTACAATATCCGAATTTGCCAGTTTATCTTTAAGTCCGATGAGTTTCATAACACCTTCGATACCCGAAATAATTTCAGCATTTAGGAAATTTTTAAAAGCATAGCCCAATCCACCTGCTGCACCGGCTCCCGGGAAATTATCTTTATAAGAATATTTTTCATTTAAACATTTTGAAATCCTCGATAACTCATGGTCTAAAATATTAATCACAGTTTGACTTGCTCCCTTTTGGGATCCATAAACAAACGATGCTCCGTGTTCACCAGTTAACGGATTTTTTACATCGGAAAGTACTTTGATACTAATAAGATCTGTTTCTGTACGCGGAACAATATCTGACACAAAACCCAAATCGGAAGCCGTATATCCGTAATCAAAATACGGTTTCAACTGATCGCCATTTTTATCACAAATTTTAAATCCAAGTTCCCCGAGCATCCCAAGTCCGATATCGTTTGTTGCAGTCCCACCGATTCCGATAATGAGATTTCTGCAGTTACGCGCGATAACTTTATTAATAAGCATTCCTAACCCCGCTGAACTCGCTCTTAATGGATTAAGTTCACTTTGTTTTAGCTGGGTTATGCCAATGCATGATGCCGCTTCCAGAATTGCTGTACTACCATTCAATGCAACTTCAGATTCAATTTCCCTGCCGAAAACATCAACTGACTCTACCTTAATTAATTTTGCTTTTGTGGAATACGCAATTGCTTCAACTGTTCCTTCGCCACCATCGGCCACTGGTATAACCTCACAAGTGAAGCCTGATGCGTTAAATACATCCTTAATAAGTTCGCCTGCTGATCGAGAGGAAAACGTTCCCTTAAATGAGTCTGTGCAAATCAAAACTTTCATGATATTATGGATTAGTCCCCCACAATTCAATATCTTTTACCATCGTACGATGAGGAAGATTTGCCGCCAATAAAATTGATTCTGCCACATCTTCCATCCTCATTAAAATTCCTTTTCCGGATTCAGATAATTCAGATTCAGGCAATTCCCTTATATCAACAGACGATGGTGTTATTGTTATTACCCGAATATTAAACTGCCTGAGCTCTTTAGCAATACATTCAGAGAAACCGTTTAACGCGAACTTTGAACAGGCGTAAGCTAAGCCTCCGATATAACCCCTCTTCCCCGCTGTTGAGGATACATTTATAATTGTTCCACTTGAATTACGTATCATTGTCTGTGAGACAAGTTTTGTCAGTTGCACAACTGCCCTGATATTAGTATTCATTATTCTGTCGAAATCTTCTAAACTAATTTCCTGAAGCTTAAAACTTCCGAATTGAGCTGCGTTATTAACGAGGATATCAATGGTTCCATATTTTTCAAGCGTTGATGATACAATTAATTCGGCGCTCTCCGGATTTGAAATATCCGCTTCAATTAATAAATTTTCACCGTTATTTTGATTAATTTTTTTAAGTGCTTCTTCAAGCTCGTTTTTATTTCTTGACACCATAACAACTTTAGCGCCTTTTTTCAAAAACAATCGTGTACATTCCCGTCCTATACCTTTCGATGCTCCGGTGATTATTACTACTTTCTTATTGAGATTATTTTTCATTTTTATTATTTAATAAATCTTGAAGTGGATCAATATGCTTCAACAATATCAGTATGCTGATGGATGCACAAAAAGTAAAGAGCAGAAAATTTTGGTCGTTAGTAACAGAATTATTTAATGTAAACCTATTTACAAATCCCGGAAAGAAAACCAAAGGCAAAACATACAAAATCGAAGCTGCTATACTCGCAAGATGAACATTCGATTTAATTTTATGCGCAATGAAGTAAAATATTAACCAAAATAATATCATTAGAATATTAACCGTAAACATAACACCCATTGCGGTTGAAAGTCCTCTGCCACCTTTAAATTTTAAGAAGATAGAATAATTGTGTCCGGCGATTAAAAGAACTGACGGTAAGATTAATAATGCGAATGAAAGCTTATTAACTCCGGTTAGTATTAACACGGGAATTAATCCTTTCAAAAAATCAATCAGGAAAATAAAAATTCCTGCTTTCCCTGACCCTGTTACTTCAAACGAATTCATCGCGCCAACATTACCGGTACCTTCGAGCCTAATGTCTTTATTGTACCTTCTTTTTACTAAAATATATGCAGTTGGGATTGACCCGGTAATGTAACATAAAATACAGATAAGGATATAATTGATTATAACCTCTTGCACTTTATTCTATTTCAAAAGGACGTGCTACAATTACACCAGTTTGTTTACTGTTACTCATCAGATACTCCTGTAACTCGTCGTTTGTAATCATAACCTCTTTGGTTTTTATATTTGCGTGCATAAAGTAAGTTCGCCCGTTCTCCTTAAAAACAAGCCCTGTGTGAGTTACATCAAGCCCGTCAATATTAGTCGTGGTTGCGATGATATCTCCGTTTTGAAGATTGTCATAATATGACTTCAATTGTTGCTTGGGAATGTAGAATAATTGTCTGGTATTTAAATTATCCTCAATTAATTCCATTTGATGTAAATAATCGGGATTGTTTTGAAGTTGCTTGTAAGAGTTAACGTGACTCGACATAAAGTTTATTCTTTTGTCGTAAGGAATTCCTCCTATTGATTCGGTTATATCGCTTACAATACCTTTTTGCTGGTTATCATAAATCCAATCCGTGAAATAATGTAGCCTCGATGGATATCCGTCAATAACCCCATTCCGGTACCGTACTTTGGTTAATTCATTTTTATAATCTTCAAAAGTCAATTTATTTAATTTGATTAACCTTGACATAACAAGCACATTTTCAACAAATGTAACACAATCCAAACCGGTAACCATTATAATCAGACCTTCGGATTTTATATTTTTATCGAGTGTGCCACCAACATACTCTGTACCAAGAAACTTTTTCCCGACTTCAACAATTAATTCACTCATCGGTAACTTTGCCAAACTACCGTCAAATGATTTCAGAATCTTTTTACATTCTGCTTCTTCAATATCATCAAATAAAATTTTCCCGAATGCAACACATTGGTTCGATGAATTGATAACGAACAAAATTAGCGGAACAACAAATTTCAGCGTTTTTATGAATTTCATTTTTTTAATGTCTTTTGATAAAAATAAGAAATTTTTAACTTGATAAGAACTTAATTTCAAACCTCATTTTGAAAGTTACTATTAGAAAAGCTGATAAATCTGATTCTTCGGAAATAATCAGATTAATAAAAGAGCTTGCGGAATTTGAGAAACTCGAACCACCTGATAAACTTGCCTGTAGGAGATTAATTAAAGATGCATTCTCGATTAATCCACCATTCGAAATTCTTGTAGCGGAAAATTATCAAAATATTCTTGCATACGCTTTCTATTTTTATACTTACTCAACTTTTAGAGCAAGAAAAACTTTGTATCTGGAAGATATTTACGTTTCGAACTTGTATCGCTCGCATGGAATCGGACAACGTATTTTTAAACAACTAATCAGAATTGCAAAGAAAAACAGGTGCAGCAGGATGGAATGGTGCGTACTAAACTGGAATAAAAATGCTATCAAATTCTATGAAAAAATCGGGGCAAACCCGTTGGATGAATGGACCTATTATAGGTTAGTGCTGGATTAAGATTAATTGCTATTCTGAGATTCTGCAATCGGACAAAAAGTCGTTATCTTAAATTTGTCAAAAAGGTTCTTCGTCATGTACTTTATCCACCTGTGCATCTATCAATTCCATATCTAAACGAGGATGTGTTTCAGGGTTTTCAAATGAAGCAAACTCACTAATAAATTTCAGCTCAAGGTCATCTATTGGTCCGTTCCGTTGCTTCCCGATAATTATGTCAGCACGTCTCTTTAAATCTTCATATTCAGGATTGTTTGGATCACGCTTCATATTCATTACTTGTCTATGTACAAAAATTACTACGTCCGCATCCTGTTCCAAAGCACCGGATTCCCTTAAATCTGCAAGTTGTGGGCGTTTCTCTTTACCACGTGCTTCAATACCACGATTTAACTGCGCGCAGGCGAGTACAGGAATATTGAGGTCTTTTGCTAATGCTTTTAAGCCCCTTGAGACCTCAGCTACTTCAAGATCTCTCCTCTCTGCACTCCCAGACCCTCTGACAAGTTGTAGGTAATCAACGACAAGCAGATCAATCTTGTAATCATTATACATCCTTTTAGCTTTAGCCCTCAGTTCGTGAATTGTTAATTCACTCGAGTCATCAATAAAGAGATTCACTTTCAATCTGTGGAAAGTAGTTTGAATCCTACTCCATTCCTCAGTGGAACATCTGCCTGCCTTGAGCTTTTTACCGTCAACCCGCGCTTCCTTTGAGAGCAACCTGATTATTAACTCACGAGTGCTCATTTCAAGACTGAAAATCCCAACACTTTTCCCGCTATCAATGGCTGCATTTCGTGCGATATTCATTGCAAATGCTGTTTTCCCGTGTGAAGGTCGCCCCGCTATAATGATTAACTCGGATTTTTGCAAACCGGAAGTTAAATCATCCAGCTTATGATAACCTGTTTGAACTCCGGTAATAGTACCCTTCTTATGAATCAGTTCTCCAATCTCTTCAACGACATTAGAAATTTCACTTGAGAGCTTCACAGCTTGCTTTTTGGAAAGCGCATTTGATACATCCAATAGTTTGTTCTCCGCCTCTCCAATAAGCTGAAACGGGTTCATTGATGAATCAAACGCTTTGTCAACAATTGATGATGAAATATGAATCAATTGACGCAAAACATATTTCTCGTATATTATCCTTGAGTAGTATTCAATATTCGCGGATGAAGAAACCATACCCGTAAGGTCAATCAGATAGTCGCTATTACCTACTTCATTTAACGACCCCATTCGTTCAAGCTCTAATTTAACTGAAACACAATCAATGGGTTCATTCTTCGCTTCAAGATTTGTTATCGCAGAATATATTATTCCGTGTTTCGAAACATAGAAATATTCAGGTTTCAGGATATCTTTTGATTGAAGATACGCAAGATTATCAATTAAAATTGCGCCAAGGACTCTTTGTTCGACGTCAATCGCCTGAGGTGGTAATCTGTCAGTTTTAAAATCAAAGTTTTCATTTAAAGTAATGATCTCTTTCTGTTGCGATCTCTTCTTAGCCATTTTGTAAAATTTTATCGTATTCTTTCCTTAAAAATTTAACATCAGCCCAGGTTAATATTTTCCAATTTGGATTTCTAAGCAATGCTGCAGGGTGGAAGGTTACAATAGTTTTAACACCTTGATAGTCATGCAATGTTTCACGGAGTTTACCGAGCGGTTGTTTAGTTTGGAGCAAAGTTTGCGCTGCAAATTTTCCCAGTGCAAGAATCAGTTTTGGATTAATGAGTTCAATTTGTTTTTTTAAATACGGTTCACAACTTTCTATTTCATCAATTTCTGGATTCCTGTTACCCGGCGGTCTGCATTTGAGAATGTTGCAAATATAAACCTGATCCCGTTCCAATTCAATTGACGCAAGAATCTTTGTCAGCAATTGCCCAGCCCTCCCGACAAACGGAAGCCCTTGTTCATCCTCATCCGCACCCGGTGCTTCACCGACAACAACAATATCAGCGTTCGGATTACCCGAACCGAAAACAAATTTTTTTCTGGTTGCACCTAATTTGCACTTCATACAATTTCTGATATTAGATTCTAATTCATCAATACTTTTGCTCGTTGTCCAATTGTATTGCATATTCCGGGATTCTGATGTTTCCATAAAAATATCAGGGTTTAACCTATTGTCGTTAAAATTGTAACCAGAATTTTCACCTCTAATTTCATTAGCATAAAGCAGAAAAGAATCGTAATCATTCCTGAAAGATAAATAACCTGATATAGCTTTTAAGATTTCTTCCATTAATGAAACTGTAAGATGAGTAATAAGAACTTAGCGCATTAAAAGTAATTTATCAAGTATCGCATTTGCGACCTGATATTTGCTCATAATTTGTAATTTCAATTCTTCCGAACTTGTAATCAATGTAACGATGTTAGTATCTGTCCTGAAACCTGCACCCTTTTCATTCGGATTATTAAGAACTATCATATCGAGATTTTTAGTTTCAAGCTTACGTCGTGCATTATCAACCGTATTTTCGGTCTCAACTGCAAACCCGATCAACTTAAAACCTTCCTTGTGTTTACCGAGATAATGTAAAATATCGACTGTTTTCTCAAAGTCTATACTGAAGCGATCGTTTAGTTTATCCTTTTTAATTTTTTCTTTCACCGGTGAAACAGGTTTAAGATCTTCAACAGCAGCTGACATTATCACAACATCCGTTCCGATTAAGTTTTCTTGAATTTTGCTTAACATTTCATCAGCAGAAACTACATTGATTCGTTTAACATCTTGAATATCCGGAAGTCCTACCGGTCCCGAAATTAGAACAACATTTGCTCCACGCACTGATGCTGCCCGAGCCAATTCGAACCCCATTTTCCCTGAAGAAGGATTCGAAATATAACGAACCCTGTCAATGTACTCATGAGTCGGACCAGCAGTAACAATGATTTTTTTGCCAGCGAGATCTGTCTGAGTTTCAAATTTTGATAGAATCCGGTTAAAGATGGTATCAGGCTCAGCCATTCTCCCGTAACCTGTTAATCCGCTTGCTAACTCCCCTTCTTCAGGTTGAATGAGATCATATCCCAACGAAAGTAAAGACTCGAAATTTTTTTGTGTAACCGGATGAACAAGCATATCGTGATCCATAGCCGGGACGAAGATAACCGGACTTCGGGATGAAAATAGAGTGGCTAAAAGTAAATTGTCAGTAATTCCATTTACCGCTTTTGAAATTGTATTCAAAGTAGCAGGAGCTATTACAAACAAATCTGCCCAGAGTGCAAGATATACGTGAGATGTCTCAGCATTTATTACCGTATTAGTTTCTGACACATCTGAAAAAAAATTGATGTGCACATCGTTACCTGAAAGGACTGAAAGAGTTAGTGGTGAGATAAAATTAACGGCGGAGGGTGTCATTAAAACCCTGACATCTGCATCCGCCTTTTTTAATAATCTGATAAGGGTACAAATTTTGTAAGCAGCGATTCCTCCGCTGACACCTACTAATATTTTTTTCCCCTTAAGCACATTAATTATCTTCTTTGTACCTGAAAGTTAAATCGCCGTTCAACCAATCGCTGATTGCCTGGTGAGCGGGTTTTTGACGAGCCTCGAATTCCAATGAAATATCAAGTTTGTCTAGATTCATAACTGTATCGTTCTCAGTATTCTTTGCAATAACCGGCTCCAACCTTTTACTTAATTCAATTTTAACTTCATCGTTAATCTGCTTTGACCTTTTAGAAACTATGACAACCGCTTCATAAAGGTTCTCAGCCTTAGATTCAAAGTTCTCTATATCTAACGTTTGAATTGGCATTATTTACTCCGTTATGTTTTATATTTATTGTAAATTTCCTGAACTTTTTTTACTGCTTCATTCAAATCTTCGTTCACAACAATGTAATCAAAAAGGTTTGCTTTCGTAAGCTCCATCTCCGCCCGGGCAACTCGTTTATTTAATTCAATCTCGCTTTCAGTGTTTCTTGACTTTAAACGCTCTATCAGTGTCTGAATATCCGGAGGTTGAATAAATACTGTAATTGCGTTTGAGCCGTATATTTTTTTTATGTTGAGCCCGCCATTTACATCAACATCAAAAATAATATTTTCATTCTTCAAATGTGAGTCATCAATTATTGTTTTCAATGTACCGTAATAATTTTGATCGTAAATTTTCTCGTACTCAATCAGTTCATTCCTTTTAATCTTATCTTCAAAATCCTGCATTGACAAGAAGTAATAATCTTTACCGTGAACTTCACCGGGTCTCTTAGCTCGGGTTGTCGCTGAAACTGAAAATTTAAGATCCGGGTTATTTTCAACCAATTTTCTGACAATAGATGTTTTTCCTGCACCTGAAGGCGCTGAGATTACTAATAGCATTTATTCAATATTCTGTACTTGTTCCCGAATCTTTTCGAGCTCTTCCTTAATAAATGTTACTTTTTGTGAAATAATTGCATCACCGGATTTTGATGCAATTGTATTTGCTTCACGGTTGAGCTCCTGAATTAAAAAATTCAATCTTCTACCCGAATGTTCAGGTGAATTTACATGATCAATGAAATACTGAACGTGACTTTCAATTCTGGTAATTTCTTCAGTTATATCAAATTTTTCACTGAGCATCGCAATTTCAAACTCAATCCTTTTATCATCAATTTTTGACGGGTCTTTTATTATTGTGTTAACTTTATTAATAAGTTTTTCCTTTTGAAAATTATAATTATCGGAATACATGCCAAATATCGTTTTACTCTCAGACCTTATAGATTCTATTCTTTGCAAAATATCCGTTTTCAAAAATTCGCCTTCTTGCTTTTTCATCGCATTCAGATTTTCTAATGCATCTCTCACAACTTCATAAATAAATTCTTCCTTATCATCATTCATCTCTTCCTTTTGATCAAATGTTATGACATCTTCAAACTTCAAAATATGGTCAAGTTTAATCCTTTCTTTCGAATTAATTTTTTTTCTCAATTGCTTTAAGATATCAACATAGAACTTTAGCTTTTCTGGATCAAGCATTTGTTGACCGTTATCTTCAGAACCATTAACAATGGAAATACTGACTGACACTTTTCCCCGCGAAAAATATTTTTTAATAAAATTTCTTAAATTAATTTCAAGCGGTTCAAGGGACTTTGGGAGGCGCAATATCAACTCAAGGAACCTGCTATTAACAGATTTCACTTCTACCTGATAAACCCTTCCATTTAATTCCCCCTCCGCTCGCCCGAAGCCTGTCATGCTAACAATCATTCTACGTCACATAATTTTGATTGAGACTTTCAGTTAATATATCAAAAGCATCATCAACATTATCAGCGTAATGAAAAAGGTCCAGATCCTCGACCGAGATTGTGCCATATTCGGACATCTTCTCGATGTTGATTATATTTTCCCAATAGTCTGTTCCATAAATGAGTACAGTAATTTTTTTCCTTAACTTTTCCGTTTGTATCAATGTAAGGATTTCGAATAATTCATCAAGCGTACCAAACCCGCCGGGCATGATAACAAGAACTTTCGCCAGATAAGCAAACCAGAATTTCCTCATAAAGAAATAATGAAACTCAAAATTTAATTCAGGCGAAATATAAGGATTTGGGAATTGTTCAAATGGGAGTGAAATATTCAAACCCATTGAGAAACCTTTAGCTCTCGACGCACCGCGATTTGCAGCTTCCATAATGCCCGGACCTCCACCAGAACAAACAACAAATTTGTTTGGTTTTTTAAGACCCATCGCCCATTTGGTTAATCTGTAAGAAAGCTCTTCCGTATCCTGATAATATCTGGATATCTCAATCTGCCGCTTTGCTTTTTCAAGTGAAACTTTTAGTTGATCATCATTGGGACTATACTCAACCATTCGCTCTATTTTCTCGTATTCGTTAATTGATTCTTCACGAGATTTGATCCTCGCTGACCCAAAGAAAACTATGGTGTGATTTATTTTATATTTTTTAAACCGTTCAAGCGGTTCAAAATATTCAGCAAGTATTCTAAGAGACCTGCCGGAGGGAGCGTTCATGAAAGCGTCATTCTTGTAGGCTTTTGGTGCTTTCGGGAGTGGTTTGTTTTTTTTAGAGTGTTCTTCCGCCATCTACTTTTATTGTTTGTCCAGTTATAAAATTATTTTTTTCTGTTAAATATCCGATCAATGCGGTTATATCATCTGATTTGCCGAACCGTTTCATTGGATATTTCTTTATTTCGGTAAGATTAACATTTTCATTCATATCTCCATCGATCATAATTATGCCTGGGGCTATTGAATTTACCAAAATTTTCGGAGCAAATCTTTTTGCAAGTTGTTCGGTAAATTTAACCACTCCAGCTTTAGAAATGGAATAAGGGATAAATGAGCTCCAGTTTTCAAAAGCGCCTATCGAAGAAATATTAATAATTCTTTTCGGGAAATCAGTTTCATGTCTCAGCATATATTTAACCGCAAGTTGAGAGCAAAAGAAAACTGCTTTTAGATTTATGGAAATTGTCTTATCAAAAAATTCCTCATCAATTTCCAAAAAATCTTTTTTTTCAAAAATTGCAGCATTATTGACAAGAAGCTCCGTATTCGGATATTTTAAGAAAATACCGTCAAAGCAATTTACAATTTCAGAGGTAAATCTCAAATCACATCGAATCAATTTGTAATCATCAGAAATTACCTTTGCACGCTCAATAAAATTTTCTTTTACCAGATCATCCGAAGAGTTATAGATTGAAATAACCCGAAATCCATTTTTCAAGAGAAAAAGAGAGATGTCCCCTCCTAATCTTCTAACTCCACCGGTAACAATAGCCGTAGGTTTTAACATAATAAACGCGCCCTCGGGATGAGTCGAACATCCGGCCAATAGTTTAGGAAACTACTGCTCTATCCACTGAGCTACGAGGGCAGGGAAATAAAATTATATTAAATACAAAAATGATACAATATAGATTTTTATAAAAAAAGCCGTTACTTCAGGAAGCAACGGCTTTAAAAAAAACCCGGCGAATCCTACTTTTCCGTGCAGTTGCCCACACAGTATCATCGGGGATTCAGGTCTTAACTTCTCTGTTCGGAATGGGAAGAGGTGTTGCCCCTGAATTAAATCACCAGGAAAAAAATAAAACATAATTGATGCTACAGCATGCTATCTGAGCTAATAATAAAAAAAATGACAAGTCATTCGACTTATTAGTACTGCTCGGCTAAACATGTTACCATGCTTGTACCTGCAGCCTATTACCAGATAATCTCTCTGGAGTCTTATTTCCCGAAGGAAGGGATAATTAATCTTGAGGCGAGTTTCGCGCTTAGATGCTTTCAGCGCTTATCTCGACCGAATATAGCTACTCAGCGATGCCACTGGCGTGACAACTGATACACCATTGATTCGTTC
>MWSW01000018.1:101873-176873 GCA_002050165.1 Candidatus Tepidiaquacellales bacterium OLB4/UTCHB1 | reverse complement strand
TTTGTTTTCTCTTCCTGGAGGTACTTAGATGTTTCAGTTCCCTCCGTTTGCCTGTTATTGCCTATTTATTCAGCAATACATAAATGAGCATTACCTCATTTCGGTTTTCCGATTCGGAGATCTTCGGGTCTAAGGCTGTTACCGCCTTTCCGAAGCTTATCGCAGGTAGCCGCGTCCTTCATCGCCTTCCAGTGCCAAGGCATCCACCATACGCCCTTAGTAACTTTGCCAAAAATCTTATTATTGAGACAGATAGCATTAAAGTGCTATGAGCATCAATAAAATTAAGGACTAATTAAGAAAACAACAAATTTCAAAGAACACAAATACGTGGGCCTATGTGGACTTGAACCACAGACCTCACGCTTATCAGGCGTGCGCTCTAACCAAACTGAGCTATAGGCCCGATACTACTAAAAAAGATATTAAAATTATAAGTGTGCATATTCCGAGAAAGATCGTTGCAGATATATCTCTAGAAAGGAGGTAATCCAGCCGCACCTTCCGGTACGGCTACCTTGTTACGACTTAGCCCCAGTCACTAGGTTTACCTTAGGCACTTGTTTAAGGCGACTTCGGGTACCCCCAGCTTCCATGGCTTGACGGGCGGTGTGTACAAGGCCCGGGAACGTATTCACCGCGCCGTGCTGATGCGCGATTACTAGCAATTCCAGCTTCATGCAGTCGAGTTGCAGACTGCAATCCGAACTGAGACCGCTTTTTAGGGATTAGCTCAACCTCGCGGTATTGCAACCCTTTGTAGCGACCATTGTAGCACGTGTGTAGCCCTAGGCGTAAGGGCCATGCGGACTTGACGTCATCCCCACCTTCCTCACTACTTGCGTAGGCAGTCCTACTAGAGTGCTCAGCATTACCTGGTGGCAACTAGTAGCAGGGGTTGCGCTCGTTGCGGGACTTAACCCAACACCTCACGGCACGAGCTGACGACAGCCATGCAGCACCTGTACAAGTTTTCCTTGCGGTTCCCCGCCTTTTCGGGCAGGTACAACTTGCATTTCAAGCCTAGGTAAGGTTCTTCGCGTTGCATCGAATTAAACCACATGCTCCACTGCTTGTGCGGGCCCCCGTCAATTCCTTTGAGTTTCAACCTTGCGATCGTACTTCCCAGGTGGAGTACTTAATGCGTTAGCTTGGATACTGACCCCTATGGGACCAACATCTAGTACTCATCGTTTAGGGCGTGGACTACCAGGGTATCTAATCCTGTTTGATCCCCACGCTTTCGTGCTTTAGTGTCAGTTATGGCCCAGATGACTGCCTTCGCCATTGGTGTTCTATCTGATATCTACGCATTTCACTGCTACACCAGATATTCCATCATCCTCTACCAAACTCAAGACTTGCTGTTTCGGAGGCAGTTCCGGAGTTAAGCTCCGGAGTTTCACCTCCGACTAACAAATCCACCTGAGCACCCTTTACACCCAGTAAATCCGGACAACGCTTGCCCCCTACGTATTACCGCGGCTGCTGGCACGTAGTTAGCCGGGGCTTATTCTCAAGGTACAATCAACACGAAGTAATCGTATATTTTTCCCTCAAAAAAGATGTTTACAAGCTAAAAGCCCTTCGTCCTTCACGCGGCGTTGCTGGTTCAGGATTTCTCCCATTGACCAATATTCCTTACTGCTGCCTCCCGTAGGAGTCTGGACCGTGTCTCAGTTCCAGTGTGGCTGATCATCCTCTCAGACCAGCTACCCATCGTCGGCTTGGTAAGCCTTTACCTTACCAACTACCTAATGGGACGCGGGCTCATCTTTAGGCCCCGAAGGTTTAACAACTGTGACCATGTGGCCCCGCTGCATCATCTGATATTAGCACGTCTTTCGACGAGTTATGTCAGTCCTAAAGGCAGATTACCCACGTGTTACTCACCCGTGCGCCACTTTCCCCGGAATACAAGTACTCCGGTTCTCGTTGACTTGCATGTATTAAGCACGCCGCCAGCGTTCGTCCTGAGCCAGGATCAAACTCTCCATAGTAAATTGAAAAGTTTTTCTACCTGTCAACAAGATCTACTCAAGAATTATGCACACTAAACTCTTTGTTCAAGTTTAATGTATCTGTATTGAAAAGAACTTTTTTAAACGAATAGCAAAATTACTAAATTTATTACCGATTGTCAATTTACTTTTCTAACTTTTTTAGATAATTCTGTTACTCGGAATGATTTGCAAAATACTCATTTCTTATACAAAAATAAATATCATATTTCTGACTTTAATGATCTCAGCATTAATTCGTTTGTCGCATCTAACGGATCTTTCTTGTTGAACAGAATTTCATTTACTTCTTTTACTATTGGCATTTCTATTCCTCGTAACTCTGATAACATCAACGCAGACCTTGATGTCGCCACACCTTCAGCAACCATTTTCATTTCTGTCAATACAGTTTCCAGTGATTTCCCTTTTCCGATTTCCTGCCCCACAAATCTGTTCCTTGAATGAGGTGACGAACACGTTACAATCAGATCTCCTACACCAGATAGACCAAAAAAAGTCTCCATTCTTGCACCAGCTTTTAAACCCATTTTCATTATCTCATTTAATCCGCGAGTCATAATCGCAGCTTTTGTATTATCACCAAATCCTGCTCCGTCAGCAATCCCAGTTGCAATTGCGATTACATTTTTCAATGCTCCACTTAATTCGACACCGGTAACATCATCACAGGTATATACCCTGAAATAATTATTTGACATCAGGTCCTGAACCGTCTTTGCACTCGATGAGGAATTACTTGCACACACAACAGCAGTCGGTATTTTTCTTGAAACCTCCTCAGCATGGGAAGGTCCAGATACACAACATATCTGCTCAGGTGTAACATCCGGAATTATATCCTGAATAATATCATTAACCAACATCAGAGTGTCGTTCTCGATACCTTTTGAGACATTGACAATTAGACTGTTTCTTGTAGTTGCATTTTTAAGTTCTTTAAGCGCTGAACGAATATACTGTGTAGGTGTACTTATAATAATGACATCTTTTCCGGTAGCAGCCTCGTAAAGGTCATTTGTGATTGTAATACCTGAAGGTATTTTTACTTTCGGGAGATAATAAAAATTTTCCCTATAACTGTCTAACGTATGCGAATATTCTTTATTGAATTCCCAAAGTGTAACGCTATTAGAATTTTCATGCAATAAAATTGCAAGCGATGTACCCCAACCGCCTGCGCCGAGAACTGAAACTTTCATTGAATTTATTTTTTTGCCAGAGGTGCTTTAATCTTACAAACCCGGATCAACCACAGACTCTCAAATCTGTTTTCGTTTCCCCGCAACAGCCTGATTATATTTGTGCGGTGATTGTATATCAAAAATACGGATATTGCAATCGTGAAAAATATTAATGTACCGTAACCATTGATTTCAACGTGAAAAAAATTTTCACGGATGAACATTGTTACCGGTAATGAAAATGAAGCAACTATTGACCCGAGTGATACATATCCGGAGGAAATGAGTATCAGTACAAAAAAACCAAGACTGATGGAAACATCTACAGGTGACAAAGAAATCAACATACCCAAAGCGGTATTAATACCTTTGCCTCCTTTAAAGCTTACAAAAATCGAAAAAGTATGCCCTAATATTGCAGAGACACCTGCAATGATTTTAACTAAAGTAATATCCTCAAATGGTGTGTGATTTGCAAAAGGTAAATGTGAATAGAAAAAAGATGAAACGAATAAAACTGCAACCAAACCTTTCGTTATATCCAGTACTTGCACAAGTATGCCAAGTGGAGTTCCGAGAACTCTGAACGCGTTTGTTGAACCAAGATTTCCGCTACCGTATTCTCTCAGATCAATGCCCTTAAACAATTTGCCAACAATGTAAGCAAAGGGTATTGAACCAATCAGATAGCTTACCAGAATCATTATTAGAATTGAGAGCATTGCTAATCCGTTTTAGTCAAAATTAACAATTTAATTTATAATACTGAAGGTTTATTTTGCAAGATAATCATTTTTTTTGTGAATAAGATTATTCGCTAAAGCCGAGTTGAACTTGAACACCTGATCAATGTTAGACACTTTCAAAAGATACATATCCGTTTCATTGTCGAGTTTTTTCAAGTAAAGTGTAACCGGTTCTTTCTCTTTCCGATACAAAGTTATCCTGTAATTAAATGATTCGTCCACATTCAACGGTTCATCCCAGAAAGTTTGAGTGTTGAAATTCTGCATTAAATTTAAGAAACCATCAACTGCAGCGGTATCAGCCGGTTCCCCGCCTACATAATAATTTCCAGTTGAATCCCAGGTAAAATCAAATTTTTCGTCGGGGAAATTAAATTCAACTTTTTCAATTTCAACTGCCGGTATTGAGAAAATAGATTTATCGCGCCAGTCATTTGCATCCTGTCTGACAAAATTGTTCCTTAAAAAACCACTTGCAAGGTAAACTTTCTCATCACCCGGGAGCTTTATAAAAGTCTGCGCCGCTCCCTCTGATGCATTTCCAATCTCAAAGTCCGCAACCATCTCACCCTGTTTAAATATTTTAAACCGAACGACGTTTGTATCAATGAAACCAAAATTAACATGAGCTGACGGATTTTCGGATACTATACTTTCAATTTTGTAATTTTGTAAATCCGATAGTAAACTTGGTATAAATTTTTGCTCCAATTTTTTATTCAGCGGCTCGGTCATCCTCCATTCATTTCCAACAAGCTCGAAAACATACTTCTGCCCTTTTTCTTCAAACTCAATTTTTGTTACCGAAGCAGAGTCAACTGTAAATAATTTTTCCGCTAACGAATACGAAGTAGTTTTTCCGCCCCTGTCAATTACAATGAAGTAAACAAGAATTAAAAGAACTACAAATACTGCTGAATAAATTAATATGCTTTTATTCTTCATCGTTTGAAATTTCTTTTTCTTTAAAGTCTGTTTTCAAGTTTCTCCTTCGTGTACTTCTCTTGTTCCAAATGTATAAACCTATCAACATTACAACTGCCGGTGGAAAAATTAATGAGAAATACTTAATAAAATTTTTAGTTTCATCAGTTACCTCTTCTATCGGAGCTTCTGAACTTATCTTATTCCTTATATCGCTCATTCCTACATCATCCATTAAATAGTCAACCATATTTGCGAAGAAAATAAAATTCTCCGTTGGTGGTCTATTTTGTTCATTGATAAACTCCGCATCACCAATTGCAATCATTTTAGTTTCAGCTGATGTCCGAGGCATAAACTCAAGTGTATCCTGTCTGGACCCGGGTACTGTATCATGCGGGATCGGTTTACCCTCGAAATAACTCGTAAAATTCCCCTCATAAATTGCACCAACCGGAATATCAGCCTTATCAAACAAGGTATCAATTGCATTCTGATTTAAATTTTGGAATTGCTCCAAGTTCAGAACGAAAAAGCCTTCAGCAATTCCTGACCTATCGGAAGATGACAGCAGTTTAGTAACTTTTAACCCTTTACTCTCTCCATAGGGAATATCGACCGAGCTTGCAAATGAAAGTGTAACGCTCTTTATATTATTGAATGCTGTAATATCACGGTTGATATTTGTAACAAGAGGGAAGTAAGGATAATTTACCGATATCGGAATGCCGATAGGAGATTGTACCGTAACCTGTGCACATTGAAGATCGCGAACTAAATTCATATTCACCTTAAGACCGTAATGTTGCATCATCTGTTCGATATTTAAATTAACCTGATCTCCAATGATTACTTGTTGTTGGAAATTTGGTATTACTTTATTTAAAAGCCAGATCACTTTACCGCCACGCATGATGTACTGATCTATCAAATACATTCTGTCTAATTCAAAATCTTTCTTTGGACCTGCAACAACTAACAGTTCGATATCTTCGGGGACAGGATTATTCAATGATACATTCACAGGTACAAGTTCATACTGTTTTGTAAGAATCGAGTTCAATGTTTCGAAACTATTTATTGCGTACTCTTCTTGTCCTTGAAGATATCCTATTTTCTTCTGTTTCTCGTTTGTAATCCGTAATATTGCGGTTGTCAGTTCGAATTCAAAGTTATCAATTGATTGTATCAATGGTAATGCTTCCTGCTTTCCGCCATACAAAAGTACCAATCCAAGGAAAGCATTTTTCACTTCAAGCTTATCCTTATCAACAACCTGAACCTGAACCGGGTTAATGCCATACTTCTGAGCTTCCTTTTGTAAATCTGCTTCTCCGGATTCTCCAATAGGATTATAAAATTCATAATTCAAATAACCGTTGGAATATGTTCTATAATCGTCAAGTATATCCCGAACTTGTCTTCTTAAATTATTATATGGTGCCGGTAGGTTATCACTAAAATATGCTTTAATAACCAAATTGTCCTGTAGATTTCCTACCAAATCTTTACTAACCTGCGAAAGTGTGTAAGTTTGATTCTTCGTAAGATCAACTCTTGTAAAAAATCTCATCCCCAGTACATTAAGGAGCACGATGATTCCGATTATCAGAGCTGTTTTAATTATTGTCTGCTTTTTAAGGTCTTTTCTTTTCATTCTAATACTCTTTAAATATTTTTACCATTTCCTGCTTTCAAGTGAAAGTTTTGTTAGCAACAAAAAAATTGAAATTCCGCTTAAGTAATAAATAATATCCCGTGAGTCTATCACACCTCTTGCTATGCTGGAGAAATGGTAATCCGTTCCAATATATTCCAAAATGGTAGCTAAGCTTGTCGGAAGAAAGATTAACACTTTATTCAGCATAAACAGAATGAACACAAAAAGGAAACTAATAATAAAGGCTACAACCTGATTTTCCGTAAGAGATGATGAAAATATTCCGATGCTAATGTAAAGCGCCGACATCAGGATTAATCCAATGTACGCAGAGAAAATTGCACCGGGATCAATCGGGCCTAACATTGTTAGCATTATGACGTAAACGATTGTTGGTAATAAAGTAATTATCGCGAGGGTTAATACAGAGAAAAATTTCCCTAAAATTATATCAACATCTGATATTGGTTTTGTCAGAAGAAGTTCAATTGTACCGGATTTTTTTTCCTCAGATAGAGTTCTCATAGATATCGCAGGAATAAAGAATAAATAAATAAAAGGGATCATATCAAGTACGCCGCGCATTGTTACAAATCCGCCAACGAAAAGAGTGCTAGTAAAAAACCAACCGGTAATAGCAAGAAAGACTACGATTATTATATACGCCACCGGAGATGTAAAAAAGGATCTAAGTTCTTTAGTCGTTATTGTTAAAATATTCTGCATCTGAAGTTTATTTTATTGTAAGTTCACGGAAAATGTCCTCAAGCGAAGTAGTTTCCTGATAAAGCTCAAGCAAGGTTAATTTTTTCTCAACTAATTTATTAAATATTGCCTCTCTCAAATCAGAACCTTTTGAAGCTAATATTTCGTAACGTAGTTGTTTTTCGTCTTCCGATACTTGCGATATTTTTTCAATTCCCGGAATACTTTTAATCTCACTTTCAAATTTCCCGTTCAACTCTCCTCCTTTTTTCACCGTAAGTTTAATCAATACCTGCCCTTGGAATTTTTTCTGAAGTTCATCCGGTGAACCGTCTGCAACAATTTCACCTTTGTTTATAATTAGTACCCGGTCACAAACAGCCTGTACTTCCTGAAGTATATGAGTTGAAAGTATCAATGTTTTTTGCTTACCGAGTCTTTTAATTAAATTTCGGATTTCAATTATTTGATTGGGGTCAAGTCCGGAAGTTGGTTCATCAAGGATCAAAACGTCAGGGTCATGAATCATTGCCTGCGCTAATCCAACCCTCTGTCTATAACCTTTCGAAAGTTGACCTATATCCATGTGTTTAACCTCATCCAGTCCACAATCTTTAATTATCCTGTTCAGAGCTGAACTTATTTTCTCTTTAGGAACCGATTCCAATTTCGCAGCATATTTAAGATAATCTAAAACGTTCATATCCAAATACAACGGATTCTGCTCAGGTAAGTAACCTATCTTCGCCCGGACAATTTTAGGATCATTTTCAGTATCGTTTCCCTCTACAGAAATTTTACCTTCAGTGGGTGTGAGATAAGTTGTAATCATCTTCATGGTTGTAGATTTTCCCGCACCGTTCGGTCCGAGAAAACCGACTATTTCGCCGGTATTAATCTCGAACGAAATATTCTTTACCGCCGGATGGTTCCCGTAATACTTAGTTAAATTTTCTACTTTGATTGACATAATTTAAAATTCAAACCTTTAAGTTACCGTTGCTGATTTTTATTTTCAAACCATTAAGATTTATAGCTTGACCGGAATGGTTTAGTGGTGTGTTTCCTTTGAAGAATAATTTTCTTTGTAATACTTTTCATATTCACCGCTCATAACTTTCCTCCACCAATCCTCATTTTCCTGATACCATTTTATTGTATGTTCTATTCCTTCCGGGAACCGGTATGCAGGTTCCCAGCCAAGTTCTCGTGTGATTTTTGCTGAATCAATTGCATACCGCCGGTCGTGTCCGGGGCGATCTTTCACATAAGTTATAAGCTCCTGACTTCTTCCCAGTTTTTCAAGTATGAGCTTTACTATGTCAATATTAAACCATTCGTTATTACCACCGATGTTATATACTTCTCCCGGGTTTCCTCTTTCGAGAACTGCAAGTATAGCAGAACAGTGGTCATCAACATACAACCAATCGCGAATATTTTTCCCGTCACCATAAACCGGCAAGTGTTCATCATTCATAGCTTTTACTATCATGAGCGGAATCAATTTCTCCGGGAACTGATAAGGTCCGTAATTATTTGAACAGCGGGTTATCAATACCGGTAATCCGTGAGTATGATAATATGCGTTACACAACAAATCTGCGCCGGCCTTGCTTGCTGAATACGGACTGTTGGTAGTTACCGGTGTTTCCTCTGTAAACTTTAACTCAGGCATATCTTCCGGCAGCGATCCATAAACTTCATCAGTTGATACCTGAAGGAATCTTTCACCACCGAGCTTCTTGAATACATCAAGTAAAGTCTGTGTACCTAAAACATTCGTAATTATAAAATCCTTTGACCCAAGAATACTTCGGTCAACATGTGATTCAGCAGCAAAGTTTACAATTGTGTCAATATCGTTTTGAACCATTGTCTTTTCAACAGCGGCGGAGTCGCATATATCACCTTTTACGAACTTATAATTTGGATTAGATTCTATCTCAATTAAATTTTCAAGATTGCCCGCATACGTGAGCTTATCGAAGTTTGTTACTTTGTACTCCGTATTTTTTAAAACAAACCGGACAAAATTACTGCCAATAAATCCGGCTCCACCTGTTACTAAGATATTTTTCATAATTAGTTTTTATCTGAAGAATAACCCCAGGTTCACACTTAAATCCGTAAAGAATCCATCAGCTTTAATGTTACCCGGAACGTTAGTAAGTTCTATCCCATTTTCATCCTCCCAACCGGAATCAAAAGTGAACGAATAACCGGTATTGAACTTAAAATACAGAAATGACTTTGCCTGGAAGCCTATTCCAACTTTCGGTTGTATTGTATAAAATGTTTGTCTGAGATTTCTTGAAATCGTCTGGCTGCTGCCATTACTACCGATTTCACCGAAAACAGTATTCCAGTTCCCGTAATTAGGATCAATCTGGAAAAGCTTCACCGTATATGAACCCATCCCGAAATTTGATCCAAATGTAAAATCAAAATACTTTCCCAATAGTGATACATATTCCGCACTCAATCCACCCATCCTATAAACCAGGGATGCTTTTTTCTTCAGGTTTCCGGATGAAACTTGATTTGAATTTAGAGTAAATCCTGTTCCCATATAACCAAGTCGTAATCCCGTAACTTTCGGAACATCCAGATAGCCGTGTCCACCGAGTGTTACTGCGCCATCTGTATTGAGGGAAGGAATCCCTGCTTTATTAAGTTCCGTGTTAATCGTACTGATATCGGGGATATACCAGCCGGCAGTAAATCCCCCGAATATTGAAAATCTACTTACGAATTGAGCATTTGCGATTTGTGATAAAAGAATCCAAATTAAGAATGTGATAACAATCTTCGACTTATTCATACATAAAAAATTTAAGCAAGCTATAAAAATTAAGCGTGTCTTTAAAGTAAAAACATTTCCCTAACAAAAGCAACCACGATAGCGAAAACATATTTACAAACCATCGCCCGACTATGAGTTAATACTCTCACGGGAGCTTTTAATCAGATTTTGAGAATGCATTATATATTTATTTATAATTCAAAGCCGGTGCGAGCCATCTTTCAACTTCCGTAACACTTAAACCTTTACGTTTCGCATAGTTTTCCACCTGATCCTTTCCAATTTTTCCGAGCCCGAAATATTTTGCTTCAGGGTGTGCAAAATAAAATCCGCTTACAGATGAAGCCGGGTACATAGCAAGCGCATCGGTAAGCTTGACTCCGCATGAATCCGTTTCCTTCAACATTTCAAACAATATCCGCTTTTGATTGTGGTCAGGGCAGGCGGGATATCCCGGTGCAGGTCTTATCCCACGATATTTCTCAAGTATCAATTCTTCATTGGAAAAGTTTTCACCCTTAGCATATCCCCAGAACTCATTTCTAACCCTTGAGTGCATTAACTCCGCAAAAGCTTCTGCAAGCCGGTCAGCGAGCGCTTTTAATAGAATAGAATTGTAATCGTCGTGTTGAAGCTTGAACTCCTCGAGTTTTTCTTCGATTCCGATACCCGTAGTTACAACAAAACCACCAATGTAATCCTTCACACCTGAATCAATCGGTGCAATGAAATCTGCAAGGGAAAAATTTGACAAACCTGCAGATTTTTTGTTCTGCTGTCTTAAACAGTGTATTGTTCCAATTGCTTTAGACCTGGAGTCATCATCGAATAATATAATATCATCACCCTCTGAATTAGCCGGCATAAAGCATATTACCGAATTAGCTGTGAGCCATTTTTCGTTAATTATCATATCGAGCATTTCATTTGCATCATTAAATAAATTCCTCGCCTGCTTACCGAATTTCTCATCGTCTAATATTGCCGGATATTTCCCCGATAGCTCCCATGTCCAGAAAAACGGTGACCAGTCCAGAAAGTTCCGGATTTCATTTAAAGGATAATCTTTAAATTTTTTTACCCCCGTGAATTCAGGTTTAGTGAAATTATCCTCATCAAGATTTATTCTGAAACGATTCTTTAAGGCGGCTTCATAACTGATATAAGTTTTCTCGCTTCTGGTTTTACTGTATCGTTCGCGGATATTTTTATATTCCGAGCGAACTTTTTCAATAAAAGTATCCCGGTTTTCTCCGAGCAAATCGCTTACAGTAGTTACAGACCTTGATGCGTCCATGACATGAACAACCTGAGACCTACTGTAATTTGGTGAGATCTTAACCGCCGAATGTATCTTTGATGTAGTAGCACCGCCTATGAGAAGAGGTACTTCAAACTCTTCACGTTCCATTTCTTTTGCAATATGGATCATTTCATCAAGTGACGGAGTAATTAAACCACTTAACCCGATTATATCAACATTATTTTTCCTCGCTTCATCAAGAATTTTTTCGGACGGAACCATCACCCCGAGATCAATAACATCGTAATTATTACAACCGAGTACAACTCCGACGATATTTTTCCCTATATCGTGAACGTCACCTTTAACTGTTGCCAGCAAAATTTTACCTTTGGATAATGACGACTCATCTTTTTGCGCTTCAATATATGGGAGCAGATAGGCAACAGCTTTCTTCATTACCCTTGCGCTTTTTACTACCTGTGGGAGAAACATTTTTCCTGAGCCAAACAAATCACCAACCACATTCATTCCATCCATTAGCGGTCCTTCAATTACTTGAAGTGGCTTATCAAATTGGGTTCTGGCTTCTTCGGTATCTTCTTCGATATATTCTACTATACCGTTTATCAAAGCATGAGAAAGTCTTTGATTCACCGGAAGTTTTCGCCAGCTTTCGTCCTTTACCCGTGTTTTTGATTCGCCTCTAACTGATTCTGCAAATTCAAGCAACCGTTCAGTTGCATCAGAGCGTTTATTCAACAATACATCTTCAACCCGCTCCAACAAATCTTTCGGAATTTCTTCATACACCTGTAACATCCCGGGATTTACAATTCCCATATCAAGACCGGCTTCTATCGCATGATACAACAATACGGAATGCATCGCTTCTCTAACGACATTGTTTCCCCTGAATGAAAATGAAATATTGCTTACTCCACCGCTTGTAAGCGCACCTGGCAAATTCTCTTTTATCCATCTTACGGCGTTAATGTAATCAACTGCGTAATTATTGTGTTCCTCAATTCCGGTTGCAACGGTAAGAATATTCGGATCGAAAATTATATCTTCGGGATTGTAACCAACCTTTTGAGTGAGTATATCATAAGCTCTTTTGCAAACTTCAATTTTCCTTTCAAAAGTATCAGCCTGACCTTTCTCATCAAACGCCATAACTATCACAGCGGCACCGTACATCTTAACTTTTGTCGCTAATTCAATAAACTTTTCCTCACCTTCCTTTAAAGAAATCGAATTTACAATTCCCTTTCCCTGTATACATTTCAATCCGGCTTCAATAACTGACCATTTCGAAGAATCAAGCATGATCGGTAGTTTTGATATATCCGGTTCAGATCCTATCAAATTCAGAAACTTTACCATTACTTCTTCAGAATCAATCATACCTTCATCCATATTCACATCTATTATCTGCGCACCGCCATCTACCTGATCGCGAGCTATCGTCAATGCCTCTTCGAACTTCTCTTCCTTAATTAACCGTTTAAAAACAGATGAACCGGTAACATTTGTTCGCTCGCCTACGTTTACAAAATTCGACCCTTTAAAAATTGTTACACCATCAAGTCCGCTGAACTTCGGGAGCCTCTCTCTAACCGGGATTTTTCGTGGTGCATAGTTTTTTGCCAGATTTGCAAGCTCTTTTATATGGGCAGGTGTAGTACCGCAACACCCTCCGATGAGATTCACGATACCTTCTTCAAGATATTCCTTGATTTGAGCAGCAGTAGTTTCTGGGGTTTCATCATATTCGCCGAACTCATTCGGTAACCCGGCATTTGGATAAGCGCTGATGAAAAAAGGTGCTTTGTCAGAAATCTCAACAATATGTGGTCGAAGCAATTTGGCACCAAGTGCACAATTAAATCCAATGCTCAATAAATCAACATGCATCATCGAATACAAAAAAGCTTCAACTGTCTGACCTGACAAAGTCCTGCCGCTCGCATCTGTAATGGTCCCTGATACCATAATAGGAACTTTTAGATTCCTCTCACTTAGTAAATGCTGAATTGCAAACAATGCTGCTTTTGCGTTAAGCGTGTCAAATATTGTCTCGACAAGTAAAATGTCCACGCCACCGTCAATCAATGCGACTGCTTGTTCATAGTATGCATCGCGCAGTTCGTCGAATGTTGTTCCACGCTTTGAAGGGTCATTAACGTCGGGAGAAATTGAGGCAGTTTTATTAGTCGGACCCATTGCGCCTGCAACGAATCTCGGTTTTTGTGGAGATTTATCTGTAAAAATCTTTGCAACTTCTTTGGCAATTTTTGCTGATTGGTAATTCAGATCATAAACCAGTGATGAAAGCTTGTAATCTGCCTGTGCAATTGAAGTTGAAGAGAACGTGTTGGTTTCAATAATATCAGCACCTGCTTCGAGATATTGCGCATGGATATCTTTTATTATATTTGGTTTAGTAATGGATAAAAGATCGTTATTTCCTTTTAGCGGGTGAGAGTGGCTTTTAAACTTGTCTCCTCTGAAATCATCTTCACTTAACGAGTGACGTTGAATCATTGTCCCCATCGCACCGTCTAAAATCAGTATTCTTTTTTCGAGGAGTTTGTTAATTTCGTGCATAAAAAAATCCCTTCGGTTTAATTTAAATTCTATAAGCCGGAAGAGATCAGTTGATTTTCAATTTTTCTGACTCTCCGAACTTATCTTTTCCCTATACTTAGCGGGATAGGAATTAGCACCATTTTTCCGGTACTGTAACGGAACGGTTGCCAAGGTTTCTTCGGGCCTACTCCCTCCACCTTTCGTAATAAGTCAGAGTCTGCGAATGAACTGTTTAAAATTATTGCATGTAAATAAAACTTACAATGTAGAAAATGTAAGTTGGGTTTATATAAATACTATGACCGGGAGCAAGCGTTGGGAAAACCCCGCCTTTACAAGCGGGGTTTATATGAAAGGGTATTTTATTTTTTGATTAATCCATCATCCTGCGAAGAAAGGTAGGTCGCTTCAGCTCCTCTTCAAGTTTTAATTCGTTATAATTAAAATCCGAATCATCGGAGGCAATATCTTTATCGTCATCGGCAGATTTCAATTCGGCAAAATCTTCGTCAATTTTCAAACTGTTTTCCGGATCCGATTGGCGCCTTTTAATCGCCGGAATATCCAGATTTTTCAATTCCTGGTCACTTGGGACAGTGTAAATTTTGCCACTATTATTGCTGAATATTTGTATTTGTCCGTTACCTTTTTTCGTGCTCAATAAACCTTCTTCTTTTTTCTCTTTCCTTGCGGCATGTTTTTTAAATCCCGTAGCAATTATAGTTATCATAATTCCCTCCTCAAGTTCTGAATCATTTACGAGCCCGAAAATATATTTCGCATTTTCTCCTGCTTTATTACTAATGTACGTATTTGCTTTCTCAATTTCTTCGATTGTAACGTCACCGCTTGAACAAATATTAACGAGCACTGATTCCGAACCGGAGATGTCAATTGTTTCAAGAAGTTTATTAGTCAGCGCATCTTCGGCAGCTCTGATTGCACGGTCTTCTCCGGTTGCAAAACCTGTACCGATTAAAGCATCTCCTGTACCTTTCATAATGGTACGCACATCGGCAAAATCTACATTTATATGTCCGGTCTTCGTAATAATTTGTGAAATTCCCTTCGTTGCATTATACAAAACACGATCAGCAAGTTTAAACGCCTCTTCAAAAGTTACTTTTTTATCAATTTCTTCGATGATCTTTTGGTTTGGAATGACGATGAGGCTATCAACTTCCTCTTTCAGGTTTTTGATTCCTTCTTCCGCAAGTGTCTGTCGTGGTTTTCCCTCAAAATTGAATGGTTTGGTTACGATACCTACAACGAGCGCATCAATGCTTCTTGCTACATTAGCAACGAAAGCAGAAGCGCCCGTACCTGTACCACCGCCCATTCCGGCAGTAATGAAAACCATATCACTGTCCTGCAATGCGTGCATTATCTCCTCTCTGCTCTCTTCCACTGCTTTCAGAGCCTTTTCCCGATCCATCCCAGTACCGAGACCTTTGGTTACATTTCTCCCGATTTGAATCTTCTGATTCGCCCGGTTACTTTCCAACGCCTGAATGTCAGTGTTTATTGCAATGAACTCAACACCTTCAATACCTTCGGCGATCATAGTATTGATAGCATTGCCTCCTGCACCACCGACTCCGATAACTTTTATTTTAGCGCCGGCATTTTGGTTAGCCATTAAAGTGATTGGCATTTTTTTACCCTTTCATTAAGTTTAAAAAACTAATTTAAAATATTTATAACTCGTCGAACCATTCTTTAACTTTCATAAAGATGTTCTTAAAATTGAATTTTTCACCCTTGTTTTGTTTTACCTTTTTGAATGCCCTGTCTTCCGAATTCATCTGACTTATCCTATAAAGAACTAATCCAACTCCAGTTGCATAAATCGGGCTCTCAACCTCCTTAATCAATCCACCCGAGAGACCGGTTGGAATTCCAAGGTTTACGTCAGTCCCCAGAATGTATGAAGCAAGTTCCTTCGTGCCTTTAATCAACGACCCCCCGCCGGTAATCACTACACCTGCATGAAGCTCATTTGCGATCTGAGAATTCTTAATCTCAATAGCGGAGAGTTCGAATATATCGTGCATCCTTGCCTGAATAATTCTTGCAAGAATTGTTTTCTTTGTAAACCTTGGTTCATTCGGGCGGATGGATTTAACGGGAATGTCATCGTCGTTGATAATCTCCTCAATCGTTGCGTAACCGTACTCTCGTTTAAGGCGCTCAGCTTCTTCATCAGTAATTCCAAGCGATTCAACAATATCATTCGTTACCAGATTACCGGCAATTCCAATTCCGGCAGTGTATTTCAAGACTCCCTTTTTAAATACGGCAATGTCTGTCGTTCCTCCACCAATATCTATCATTGCAACCCCCACTTTTTTCTCGGTTTCATTAAGGACTGAACAAGAAGATGCGATTGGTTCAAGAACGATATCATCTATATCTACACCGCTGTCAAGTACACATTTGGATAAATCGTCTATGCTCGAAATCAGTCCGGTAACAATATTAAATTTCCCTTCTACCCGTATCCCGAACATACCCGCAGGATTTTCGTATATGCCATCCTTTCCGTCAATTATATATTCCTGAGGAATAACATCAATGATGGTTGTATCACTTGGGATTTTGATTAACCGTGCCTGTTCAATCAACCGGTCAATATCCTGATCCTGAATCACTCTATCCGGATTATTGATTCCTATTACGCTTGAACTTTGAATACATCTGATATGATGTCCCGCGATTCCGACAATAACAGAACTAATTTCAACATTTGCTTTTGCCTCCGCTTCATCAAGCGCCTGACGGATTGACTTTACTGTTTTAGTCGGATTCACAACGATTCCCCGATGTAACCCATCGGACGGAGCTTTGCCTATTCCAAGTATATCAATATTATTCTTGTCTCTGATTTTTGCTACTATTACGCAAATTTTCGTAGTGCCTACATCGAGACCTACTATAAATTCATCGCTAAGTGAATCAGTTTGTTTTTTCGTTTTGTGAGCCATCGCTTAAATATTGATTTAATTTTTCCTTTGCAATTACCTGCTTTTCAAAGCGGAGATCAACATATTCGATTTCTTTTTCGCTTTTGTCCGGCAGGATTTGTTCTAAAAATCCTCCGAAACATTTCAACTTAAATTGAAGTTTGTCGCTGTAGCTTTTCTCTGTATCGCCTTTATCCATGCGCGGAAAGTAAAACGGTATCGATCGGTAGTTCGAATAAATAATAATCATGTCACGTTTGTTCATGCAAATTTCCGAAATATAACTGTATAAAGTTTTACTGTTCGTATAGGCAAGGTTTATGAGAAATATCGCGGTTTTCAGTTCAAAACTTTTTTTAAGACTATTAATATTTTCAGGATCATTTTTCAAATCAATCCCACTTATTACCGGCAAATCGTAAAGCATTCCGCTATTTTTAAAAGAGAAAATTTCAAAGTCACGGTCAACAAGCATAAGTTTATTGTAAAAATTTATTATCGCTATCGGCTTTTTTTCCACAATTTCAATAATGAGTTCTTTCGGAGGTTGTTTCACAACGCTCACTTTTTTAATTTCAGGATGGTTTAAAATTCTGTCCTGAATCAACTCGAGGTTTACTTTTTTAAGGTCTATAACCGAATCGTTTTCAAGTTTGAGATATTTTAAAATGTCATCTTCAGGAATTGTAAAATTACCCCGAATCGTTATCTTGTTATAATGTGAATCGGTTCGCCACTTGTTGGCCAATACAACTGCGGCAACAATCAGAAATACTATCAGTGGAATAAAAATTATGAGCTTGAAATTTTTCTTCATATTTTTATCCCTTTAAGATGATTGAGAAAAAATGAACAATAGTTCGTAACATTCCCGGCTCCCATAAAAACTATAATATCACCGTCGTGTACAATTGATGAAAGATAAAGATTCAATTCATCAACTGTTTTCGGAATCAATACATCCTTTCCGTATTTTTCCACCAGGTCAGTTTTAATAACCGAACTTTCTATACCGGGAATTTTTTCTTCACGCGCCGGATAAATTTCAAGCAAAACAATTGAATCACTTAATGCAAGTGCATCGGCAAACTCACTGTGAAAATCCTTTGTACGGCTATACAAGTGAGGTTGAAAAACAGTAATCACATTACCTTTCGAAATTTCCTTTAAAGTATTCAATGAAGCTTTTACTTCTGTCGGGTGATGAGCGTAGTCATCATAAACATCAATTTCATTGTTGTAAACTAACTGAAGCCTTCTGTCAACTCCTGAAAATCTTTCAATTGCTTCGGAATATTTCTCTATAGTTATCCCCAGCTCAGATGCTATACCAAACGACGCTGTGGCATTGAGCGCATTGTGAATTCCCGGTACACTTAATTTTACATAGTCGCCATTAATTTTAAATTCAGCTGATTTTCCAATCGACTTGTAATCTGAAACAACGAGAAAATTATCGGCAGTCAAACCATAAGAAACCGCTCCAATACCCGAGCGCTTCACCAACCCGGATACAACTTTATCATCACCGCAATAAATAACTTTCGCTCCGGTTTTGGATTTACTCAGGAAAATTTCAAACGATTCCTCAAGGTTCGCCTGTCCGGAGTAAATATCTGAATGGTCGAGTTCAATGCTTGTAATAACGATGAGATCCGGTTTCAGGTAGTGGAAGCTACGGTCATATTCATCAGCTTCAACAACTGCGAAATCTCCGCTACCGAGTCTCGTGGAAGCTCCTTGCATAAACTCCACATTCCCTCCTATAAAAAGTGTCGGGTCAAAACCGGAATCAATCAGCACTTTTCCAATCATTGCGGATGTAGTCGTTTTACCGTGCGTTCCAGCTACTGCAACTAATTTTTTATCGTTAACCGTTATACCAAGCAGTTCGGCGCGTTTGACAATCTGCAAACCGCGTTTCTTTGCCTCGAGAAATTCCACGTTTGATTCAGACAAAGCTGGAGTATAAACAACCACATCAGTATCGAGCGGTATATTTTCCGGTGAATGATTATAGTTCACTTCAATTCCAAGTTTCTCAAGCCTGCCAGTGGAGATATTTCTTGTAAGATCACTACCGGAAATTTTCACTCCGTGCCGGAGATAATACTCTGCTATAGCATTCATACCAGCACCGCCAATACCGATGAAATGTATTTTATTGCTCTGGAATATTTTCTCTTTTGTAAGGCTCAATTTTCTTTTTGCAGTTGCTTGTTAATTTCAGTGAATTCTTTATACAGTCTCGACTCGTTTTCAAATTCGCCGAGCCTTATCCTTAAAGGCCTTTTCCGTCCGCGCAATTTTATTTTAACTAACCTAACCGCTCCCCTGTATCTCCGCTCCTTTAACTGACGTGAAAATTTCATAAACACTATGTCCGAAAAAAGGATTACTCGCTCACCGAACCTGTTTCTGATTAAAAATCTGTCCTGATCAATTACTATTTCCCTTCTCCTTATATATGCGGAGACCATCAATACGAGAAAGAAAATTATAAAAATTGAAACGATGTATATTAACGGATCTTTAAATACAACTTCAAATTTCTCTTCACCAAAACTCCCTTTCAGCAATACATAAAGTATCAGGAATACCAGATAAAGGATTAGCGACTTATAATAAAAATCAAGATTGTACTTGTAAATACGTTGTTCCATAATTAAACCGACAGATTCATTATCACATCAGCAATTTTTTTTGCTGCTTTTGTATCCTCAAATTTCTTTATGTTTTTTTCCAGATCGTTTAATTTCGACTTATTATTTTTCAGCTCAAGTATTAACGGAAAAAGTCCCTTTGCTACATCCTTCTGAAGTATTATAAACGCTGCACCTTCAGCCTCCAGAGATTTTGCATTCGACTCCTGATGGTTATCAGTTGCATCCGGGAACGGAATGAAAATTACTGCTTTCCTAAGTGAAGCAAGCTCCATAATACTTGTAATACCTGATCTGCAAACAACCAAATCTGCTGCTGAATAAACTAAACCCATATCATTAAAAAAGTCCTGTATAAGTACATTCTCTTTATTCGCAAACTTTCCTGAAAGTTCACCGAAGTCGGATTTACCTGTTTGCCAAATGAGGTTAATTTCATTTTTTAAGAACTCTTCTACCAAACTCCCAATCGCATTGTTAATTCCGCGTGCACCCTGACTCCCGCCAAATACAAGAACTGTAAATTTATCGAGACTTATTCCAAGTTTGATTTTAGCTTCTTGCGGATCGGAAATTTTTAATGCGCTTCTTATCGGGTGGCCGATTTTAATTATGTTGTCTTTTCGCTTTAGTAACTCTTTCGTACCCTCAAAATTCACGACAACTTTATTTACCTTGGGAGCGAGGAATTTAGTAGTTAAACCCGGATAATAATTCCCTTCCTGAATAAGCGTTTTCTTTTTCATAGAAGTTGCAGAATACAAAACGGGCAAACTTACGAATCCCCCTGTTCCAATCACGACCTGCGGATTAAATTCCTTTATTATTTTTTTACTTTTTATAACTGATCGGACGAGTTTAAACACTAATGAAAAATTCGACATGGACAAGTTCCTTTTCAGCCCTTCAATACTGATTGTCTCAAGCCGGTAACCATTCTGAGGAACCAGCCGTTCTTCGATTTTACCTTTGGCACCAACAAACAAAATATCCGATGAACTATCCATTTTTTTTAATTCGTCCGCAATTGCCAACGCCGGGAAAACATGTCCGCCCGTACCACCGCCGGCAAATAAAAAATTCATGATTGAAATCCATTTAGTTCCAAATTCTGAGATTTTAAATTCCTTCCGCTTGAAATATTTAAAAGTATCCCGACAGCAACTGAATTTATTAACAGCGCTGTACCACCGTAACTAATAAATGGCATGGGCACCCCGGTCGTCGGAATCAAGCCTGTTGCTACACACATATTCACAATTGCATAAAGGGTTATTAAAGTAGTTAATCCAATAGCGACGTATTTTCCGTAATCATCGTTTATCCTCTTTGAAGTCGCAAATCCCCTTACCGCGATGAAAGAGTAAAGTATTATAACCGTCATAGTTCCAATGAAACCATATTCTTCCCCGATCACAGAGAAAATAAAATCAGCGTGGGCTTCCGGGAGAAAGAATTCTCTCTGCATAGAATTTCCGGGACCAATGCCGAACAACCCACCGTTACCGAATCCAATAATCGCCTGATAGAGTTGGTAGTTTGACTCTCCGCCGGATGAGTATTCAGCGTGTGATGTCAATCTGCCAATTATATAATTTTTGGAAAGGATAAAGATAATAATGAGCGGAGTTAATGCGAGCACCGAAAATATTACGTGCTTAAATTTTACATTTGACATTAAAAGTAATATCATACTTGTTGTAAAAATTATTACAGCAGTTGAAAGGTTCGGTTGCAGCAGAATTAATCCGGTTACGAGGATTATATAAAAGTACAACGGCAGATATCCTTTATAAAGCCAATGAACGTAATCCTTCTTTTTTACAAGTAAAGCCGAAAGGTAAATTATCAGTGCGAATTTTGCTATGTCCGACGGTTGAAAACTAAAAATTCCAAGATTAATCCAACGCGATGCACCCTTAATCTTCGTTACACCTAAAATGAAAATCAATAATAACAGACCGATTGAAACCCAAATAATTATCTTACCGTACTTTTGAAATACTTTATAATTAATTTTTGAAAAGCCAATAATGCAAATTATCCCCAAAATTACCCGAATCGCGTGCTGCTTTAAAAATAAATCAGGGTCTTTAAATGTATAAGCTGCAACTGTTGAACTCGCACTGTAAACCACTGCGATACTTCCGAACATCATAATCAGCACAGGCAGCAATAACCAGTAATCAACTCTTTGCTTTTCGTCAGTCATTTTCATTAATCAACTTTTTTACACTTTTTTTGAACTCAGATCCTCTGTGTTCGTAATCGTTAAACATATCGAAACTTTTAAAACCGGGCGAGAACAATACCGGTATGCCCGCGGTCGCGTGTGAAAATGAAATTCTTACAGCATCATCAAGCGTCTCAGCAATTTCAACCGGTAAGTACCTCATAAATTTTTCTGCTAAAACTTCTTTCATTTCACCAATACAAATCAGAGCCTCAACTTTCTTTATTACTGTATCAAAAATTACATCAATCCGGGCAGTTGAATTTTGACCACCTGAAATAAGCACAACTTTCCCGAAACTGTTCAAACACATTAGCATGGAATCAAAATTAGTTGCTTTAGAATCATTATAGAAATCAATCCCGTTTAATGTACCACAATGTTCTATCCGATGCTCCACTCCTCCAAAATTCGCCATACTTTTCCTGATGCTCTCAATCGGGATTCCGTAAGAATAGGCGACAAGGCCCGCTGCCAAAAAATTTTGAGTGTTGTGATCGCCGATTAATTTTATATCATTTCGTGGAATCAATTCAAATGTGAAATTTCCATCTTTAACGAAAAGTATTCCATTCTTGTAAAATGTACTGTACTTTAATCCATCCAATTCTGTCTGCTTGTTTTCAAACGAAAACGCTGCTTTCGGAATTCTTAAAGTTTTTGCCTTTTCACGTATCTTGTTTTCATCGGCATTGTATATAAATAAATCATCCCCATCCTGATTTGTAACAATTTTAAATTTTGCATTAAAATAATTCTGAACATTCCCGTGCCACTCAATATGATCCTCCGTGAAATTCATGAAAACTGAAATTGCTGGTTTAAACTTTAACGTATCTTCTAACTGATAACTGCTAATCTCGAGAATGATAACAGAAGTTTCAGTTATGGTATCGAGCTCTTCCGCAAAAGCCTTTCCAACGTTTCCGCAGATTCTTGCATCCAGTCCTGCATCCTGAAATATCTGTCCGGTCAGCATTGTTGTAGTGGTTTTTCCGTTCGTCCCGGTAATTGCGATTACCGGACAAATACAAAACCTGTACGCTATTTCCACTTCACCGAAAACCGGAATCCCAAGTTCTCTCGCTTTAAGTATAACAGGTGAAACAGGATTAATTCCGGGGCTTTTCACGATTACATCGTTTTCAAATACTTTTTCTGAATGTCCGCCAGTTTCGAAGCTAATATTCTCCTCCTTTAACGAACCGGGGTTTAAATAGCTCAAACTTGCTTCCGGATTGTTATCTGAAAGGAAAACTTTAAAACCACGTCCGTTCAGGAATTTCGCAATAGCTATCCCGCTTCTTCCTGCACCAAGAATTGTAAAAGAACAACCGTCAAATTCACCGGACTTATTCATCGAATCTTAAAAGTTGATAGGGTTAAAATTGCAAGTATTATTGCAATGATGTAAAATCTCATTACAATTTTCGGTTCAGGGATTCCTAACATTTCATAATGGTGATGCAATGGTGCCATTTTAAAAATTCTCTTCCCTTCACCGGTTTTCAATCTGCTGAATTTGAAATAATATCGTTGTAATAAAACTGAAACAGTTTCAACTAAAAAAATTCCACCGAGTATCGGAAGTAAAAATTCTTTTTTAACCAAAATGCTCAGCGTACCTATAGCACCACCGAGCGCAAGCGAACCCGTATCGCCCATGAATACCTGCGCAGGATATGAATTCCACCACAAAAAACCCAGTGTGGCGCCTGCAAGGGCCGTACAATATATTACCAATTCACCATTCCCCTTCAAGTAAATTATATCCAGATAATCTGATGTCTCAATATTTCCGGAAACGTAAGCAATCACTGCCAGCGTCAATGCTACAATTGTCGTTGTTCCCGTTGCAAGACCATCGAGACCATCCGTTAGATTTACGGCGTTTGACGTTGCTATTATAATGAATATTATAATCGGGATATAAAAGTAACTGAAATCAAACTCAAAACCTTTAATAAACGGAATAGTTGTCAATGAATTTATACCATTAAACTGAGGTGCAAAATAAATCACAAGCGCTACGACTAATCCGATTATAAATTGCCACAGTAGTTTATATTTTTCTATTAATCCTTTTTGATATTTTTTTACCACCTTGAGGTAATCATCCGAAAAACCGACTGCACCAAGTGCAATAGTAACGAACAAAATTATCTGAACGTAGATGTTGGACAAGTCACCCCAAAAGAAAACAGGTGTAAGTACCGAAAGCAGAATGATAATGCCACCCATTGTAGGAGTTCCGGCTTTAGACCAATGAAATGCAGGCCCATCTTCTTTCTTTGCTTCACCAATCTGCTTCTTCTTTAAAATCTTGAGAATTTTCGGACCGACAATAAACGTTATAAATAACGCCGTAATCGCCGAAAGCGCTGCCCTGAATGTAATGAACTGGAATGCGTCAAATCCCGGTGGGTTAAAATGTGCGTTTATATATTTTGCAAGGAAGTAAAGCATTGTGTCATAAATTAACTTTAGATTTGATTGTATCTATAACTTCCTCGAGCTTCATACCGCGGGAACCTTTTACATAAACAACATCACCTTTTTTCAATCCGGACAACACCATTCGTGACAACGACTCCTTATCTTTGAAATGCAGATTTACTTCAAGTTTTTTTGCAGATCGTGATGTATGAAATGATTCACTACCGAAAGTGTATAGTTTTTTAAATCCCATTTCACTAACGAGCTTTCCGATTGCGCTATGTTCCCTTCTGCTCACACTACCCAACTCTAACATATCACCTAATATTATATGAGCAGTTCCTTTAATCTTCATGTCTTTCAATGATTTTAAACCCATCTCAACCGATCCCGGATTGCTGTTGTATGTATCGTTAACAAACGTAATACCTGACTTAACTTCAACCTGCATTCGCTTAGAGCTCTGCAATTTAAAATTTTTTAAAGCTGATTTTATATCGGAAAGTTTAACTCCAAATACCATTCCTGCAGTGTATGCTGCAAAGCCGTTATATATTGAGTGCCGCCCAAATGTAGACACTTTGAATGAAGAATATTTCCCGTCATTATGTCTTGCTTCAAACTCAGGTTGTAACTTTCGATTATATCCCTTGAATCTGGCGGTGAATTCAGCTTTATGGTCATATGAGTATGTTACATCACCGGAAATGAAATTTTTACGAGCATAAGCGCGGATGTATTTATCATCTAAGTTATAAAAACAAAATCCGTTTCCGGTTTTCATAATATAGTCGTACAACTCAAATTCTGCTCTTGCTACTCCTCTCTCATTTTTAAAGAACTCAAAATGTTCCTTACCGATATTTGTAACTAAACCAAAGTTCGGTCTGCAAATTCTGCAAAGATATTCTATCTCACCAAAATGATTCGTCCCTACTTCAAGCACACAAAACTGATGCGATTTATTTAACTTTAGTAATGTTAATGGCAAACCGATATGATTGTTTAGATTTCCTTCGGTTTTAAGCACATTATATTTTTCGCTCAACACTGCTGCCACAAGATCTTTGGTCGTCGTCTTACCGTTAGCTCCACCTATACAAAGAACTGGTACATTAAATCTTCTCAGGTGGTTACCCGCAAGTTCCCCTAGTGATAAGGTGGTATCCTTTACGCCTACTATTAAAACATCTTTATACTTTCTTTTCAGCTCGGGAATTTTTGAGGTGTTAACTACAATTGCCTTTATTCCCTTCTTTAAAACATTATCAATATATTTGTATCCATCAGTATTTTCACCTTTGATTGCAAAAAATATTTCATTCTTCCTTACAGTTCGTGAATCAATTCCTACAGATGAAAAACTTTTTAAACTAAACCCTTTCGGTTCCCAAATTTTCGAACCAGATAATTCTTTAAGTTGCGATACTTTTATCATTCGTCTCTTTTTTCTACTGTAAGATTCATATACTTCGAAACTATTTCCTTGTCATCGAAATGACTTCGGATACCTTTAACTTCCTGATACGTTTCATGACCTTTACCACAAATTAAAATTAGGTCGCCGGATTTTGATAACTCAATCCCCCGTTTTATTGCTAACTCCCTATCAGTAATCCTTTCGAAATTTGTTTTGTTTTCAATCCCTGCAACAATCTCATCAATTATTGAATCCGGGTTTTCAAATCTCGGATTGTCTGAAGTAATAATCACATAGTCAGATAACTCCGTCGCATATTTCCCCATTACCGGTCGCTTCAGCCTGTCGCGGTTACCTCCGCAGCCGAAGATGGTAATTACTCTGCCACCAGAGTCGCTTTCATTTATAAGATTTATGGCAGATTCAATTGCATTCTTCAATGAGTCGGAAGTATGAGAATAATCTATTACCGTATAAGCATCATTGGGTAATTTTATCAGATTGAATCTACCATCAACCGGAGCGAGGGTTTCAATTGCACTTTTAATAGATTTGTAATCAATTTTCATTTCAAATGAAGTCGCTATTCCCGCTGCCAGATTGTATAAATTAAATTTACCAGTGAGATTTGAGACGAAGAAGTATTTTTCCCCGTGATGTTCTATAGTAAATTCGGATCCATCTAATGAGAGCGAATAATCTGTAACTTTGTAATCAGAATTTTTAAGCAATGAATACGTTACTTTTCCCGCTTTTGTATCTTCGAGAATTGCTTCACCAAATTCATCGTCAGCATTTGAAACTGCAACTGCGTCCGGCTTTAGTTCGTCAAAGAATTTTTTCTTCGATAAAAAATAATCGTTCATACTATTGTGAAAATCAAGATGCTCGGGAGTAAGGTTTGAAAAAATCCCGATATCAAAATCGAGACCAGTTACGCGATCTAAATCAAGCGCTACTGAAGATACTTCCATTGCACACGCGTTAACACCAAAAGCTCTCATATCGCTCATTATCGAATTTAACTCTATGGATTCAGGTGTTGTAAGCATAGCCTTGCTTAAAATATTATTGTATTGATATCCCAAAGTTCCTATCAATCCTGTTTTTATGCCGGCGCTTTCAAAAATTGATTTCAATATAAAAGTAATGGTTGTTTTCCCGTTCGTCCCTGTTACTCCCGCCAACTTCAAATAGTTTGAAGGATTGTTAAAAAAAATACATGCAACTTTAGCCATGACTAACCGAACGTCTGAAACAGGAATAATCGCAGGTTGTATCTTTAACTCCGGTATGCTAACTCGCTTGTCACATATTATAGCAATAGCCTTCTTGTTTATTGCCGCCTGAATATATTTGCTCCCGTCTTCTTTAAATCCCGGAATCGCAAAGAACACGAACCCTTCTTCAATCTTTCGTGAATCATAGGAAAGCCCTTTAACCTCCACATCATCGGTGATTTCGTATCTAATATCCGCTTTCGATACTATCTCAGACAGCAACATATCACACTACAAATTTTGATCACAATAAATAACAACTTTGGCTCCGGGGAATAGAGATGTCCCAGCCGGGGGGTATTGACTGATAACAGCCCCGGAGCCGTTAATTTCAATTTCAAAACCTGACGCAATTAATTTATTAATTGCATTTCTCAAGCTAAGTCCCGTTATATCGGGTAAAGTAAATTCTTCGTTTTTATTTTCAAACCCGGAAACGACTAATGCAACTTCCGGTTTTTCGTTCATGGGATATTTAAGGTTAGGAGAAGGGTTTTGTAATACCACGAACATCTTCTCATTTCCTTCATTATTTTTTATTTCTTTTCCGGTTTCATCGGTAACTTTATAGCTGAACGATTTCTCGTTTAAAATTTTGATCGCGTCCTGCAAAGTCTTATATGTTAACTTTGGAATAAATACTTCATCTTCGTTTGAGGTTAAATTTTCATCAACTTTCATTTGATCTCTACCGGTAATCACAGGGTTATATAATTCATCTATACTCTTATAGTCAAGGATTTTCGTGGCAATTCGTTTAAAAACCGGTGCAGATATTTTTCCACCGTAGTAAACACCTGAACCCGGATCATCTATCACAACAGCAATCAGTATTATCGGATTATCTGCAGGGAAATAACCAATAAATGATGACTGATGGTGGCTGCTTGAATATGAACCATCTACCAGCTTTTGCGCGGTCCCGGTTTTTCCGGCTACTAAAATTCCGTCAAGTGAAGCCTCCATTCCCGTCCCTCGTTGAACAACCCCGGTAAGTAACTGTGAAATAATTTTTGAAGTATTCGGTGATACCACCTGTCTGATTTCAATTGGTTTATTCTCAGATTCTGTTTCACCGCTCGCGTTCAATTCTTTCATTACAATATATGGCTTCATATACATTCCATTATTCGCAACACATGAATAAGCTGCCGCCATCTGCAATGTTGTAACAGAAACCTGATAACCAATTGCAAGATAGTCCAGTGACTGCGGTAAAAAATCTATCGGGCGTTTTAATGTACCGCTGCTTTCACCTGTTAGCTCTATCCCGGTCGGAATTCCAAATCCAAAATCTCTCGAGTATTTGTAAAACTTTTCCTTACCGAGTACGTTTGCAATTTTTATCATCCCTGAATTGCTTGATTGCTCAACAGCCTTTTGAAATGAAATGGATTCGGGAGAATTCACGTTTGTTAATTGTGACCCAGTAACTCCGTACGATTCGCTTTCAGTGCGGATTATACTGTTGATATTGGTTATCCCTTCCTCCAATGAAGCAGCAACTGTAATCAATTTAAATGTTGAACCCGGCTCAAACTGATCAGTTATGACAGCATTTCTGAATCCTGCTGTATCTGCCGGTCTGATGTGTGAAGGGTCAAAAGTAGGGTATGATGACATTGCGAGAATTTCTCCGGTTTTCACAGACATAACTACAGACCTTACTCCGGCAGCTTTGTGTTCAATAGCAGTACGGTATAGTTCTTCTTCTACAATCCGTTGAATATTGATGTCTATTGTTAGTACAACATTGTTGCCTTTTACCGGTTCCTTCCTTGGAAATTCTGTCGCTGGTCTGAGGTTGCCTTTACCATCACGTTTCATTATCATGAATCCTTCTGTTCCGGACAACTGATCGTTAAGCGTTTTCTCTATACCTGACAAACCATCGTTTTCATTGTTCGTTAACCCAAGTATTTGCGATGCCAGTTGATTGTAATTATAAACTCTGGTTGGCTCTTTAAGAATAATTAATCCGTCATATTTCAGCGTGTCCAATCCCTGAATTTTTTGTGCATCAATTTTTCGCTCAAGGTAAACAAAAGATGTATTCGGTGTACTTAACTTCTCGAGATAAAATTCTTTCGGTTGACCCAACCTGCTTGCAAGGTGTTGTGCAATTTCATCCGGCTTCGTTACCATGTTCGGATCTGCTGCAATGGAGACATTAAATGAATTGGAAACTAATAGATTCATATTCCGGTCAAAAATTAAACCGCGCGATGGATATAAAATTATTTTTGATTCGTATTGTTTCCTCGCCGATATCTGATACTTTTCCGAATCAAGGATTTGAATTGAGAACAACCTGAACGCGATTATTCCAAAAAGCACGAAAAACAAAAGCAATAATAAATTAGTTCTGCGTCTTATGTTCACAGCAGTAGTATCTTTTATAAAATAAGTCAATTTGCTTTTACTATGATTGTTTCACCTCCTGAAGTCGAATTTTCATGGTACTTTATACCTAACTTCTCTCCGGCAAGCTTGCTTATCCTGTCGTATGTTTTTAGTTTCTCCAATTCGGTTACTAAAAAATTATTGGTCTGCTCAATCTGTTTGATTTCTTTCCGAAGCAAATTATTTTTCACAGACAGTGAATTCACTGTAATAATGTTATTAACCCAAAATATCATCACGATTGACACAAACATCAGAACAAGCAAAGTATAAAAAATTGAAATTTTCCTCTTTGAATTTGAATTGTTCATATTCGCATTGCTGCTCTTAATTTTGCACTTCTGCTCCTGGGGTTGTGTCGAATCTCTTGTTCAACGGGTATCACAGGCTTTTTAGTCAATAACTGTAATACAGGTTTTGGATTTGCTTCTCCCCGGGAATATTTTGATTTCTTCTGCTCTCTTGAATTATCCTTAAAAAAGTTTTTCACACTCCTGTCTTCAAGCGAATGATATGAAACAACTATGATTATCCCGCCGTGATTCAGGATATCCAACGATGTGTTCAATAAATTTTGCAAATCTTCAATTTCATTGTTTATAAAAATCCTTAAAGCCTGAAATATTTTCGCAATAAGTTTAATCCGCGCTCTGCCCTTTATATTAAAACTGGATTCAATAATTTTCAATAAATCATTGGTAGTCGAAATGGGTTTGTTTCTGCGCGCTGAAATAATATTACGTACAAATTCAGCCGGATTGTATATCTCACCGTATTTAAGAAACATTTCTTCAAGATCTTCAGGAGAATTTTCATTTAATACTTTTTCTGCGGTCAGTTCCTTCCGTTTGTCGGCGCGCATATCAATCGGGGTATCCTTCATGAAACTAAACCCATCTTCCGCTTCGAGTTGATACGAAGATAATCCTAAATCAAGAACAATACCCGATAAAGAATCAAACCCTGCTTGTTTTACTAAACTACGAATTTCCGCAAAAGAACTATTGAAAAACTTAACGCGTGACCCAAACTTTTTTAACCGATTCTTTGAGAAACTGATAGCATTAATATCTTTATCAACCGCGATTACAGTTGAATCAGGGATTTCACTGAGTATAGCTTCAGTGTAACTACCACCGCCGAGAGTTCCATCAAAAAAAACCGGATTTCTGAATTCCGTACTTTTGAAAATTTCGATTACTTTATTTAAAAGAACCGGTATATGATACTCGGCTTCCAAATCAGACTAGTTATCTGCCCTTAGTATTTCTGAAACTTTCTCGGCAACTTCTTCAAATGTCAGATCTTGTTTGTTATCGTATTCTGATTTTGTTTCAGGATTCCAAATTTCCATTTTATCTATCAATCCGATTATCATAATTTCTCTTTTCAACTTACCAAATTCAATAAGTTGTGAGGGAATCAAGATTCTGTTTTGTGAATCGAGCTCACATTCATGCACATACATAAAAAATTGTCTGATAAAATTTCGTTGCTGTGGATTGAATTGATTATAGTTAACCAAACCAGCGGTCAACTTTTCCCATTCGTCCATTGGATATAAAAGTAAACAATCATCAAGCCCGCGTGTAATGATAAGTTTGTTATCCGCTTCAGGCTTTATGAATTTTCTGAATTTCGCAGGTAGAATGAACCTCGACTTGTTATCAAGACTTAATATTGAATGACCCTGAAACATTCGTTAGGAAAGTTTGTTTTGGGAGGAACTTCCACTTTCCCCCACTTTACTCCACATGATTACAAAAATAACTAAAACGATTACAAAGTCAAACAATAAATTTTTTAATGCATTTGCGGTTGTGCTTTAACAAGGGAAAGATGATAATCGTGGAAAACCAAAAAAGGGTAACCAATTCAATTATGGTTACCCTTAATATGATCAATATTTATTAAATTTTATGCCTCTACCTGTACCTCAACAGGAATTGAACCAATAGTTTCATCACTTGAAAGCGGGATATATTTTTTATTCCTCACAATCAGGTTTCTGAATTTCCTGTTACCGGTACCTGCAGGGATTAACTGACCGATTACAACATTTTCCTTCAGTCCGTGCAGGTTATCAATTTTTCCTTTAATTGCGGCATCGGTTAATACTTTAGTCGTTTCCTGGAACGAAGCTGCAGAAATAAAGCTATCAGTCGTCAAAGAAGTCTGAGTAATTCCCAGCAATACAGCATCAGCAGTTGCGGGTATCGCATCCCTTGAAACGATCTCCTCAACTTTCTTATTCTTCTTCTTTGCTGCAGATTTTAATTCCTTCAGATCTTTCTTTGAAATTAAATCACCTTCCTTCAGTTTATCAATCGGACCTGGATTCTCTATATATAACATTCCCTTCAAAGCTTCATTTTCTTCCGCGAATAAAGTTTTATTAACAACATCGCCCTCAAGGAACTTTGTATCTCCGGGATCAGTTATTTTGACTTTCTGCAACATCTGCCTTACAATCACTTCAATATGTTTATCATTAATTTTCACGCCTTGAATTCTATACACTTCCTGTATCTCATTAACCAAATATTCCTGAACGATTGAGACTCCTTTGATTTTAAGAATATCAACAGGATCCAATGCACCACCGGTCAATGCTTCACCAGCTTTAACAATATCACCATTTCTCACAAGTATATGCTTACCTATTGGAATTTTATAATCAACTTCTTTGGAACCATCGTGACTGATAATTTTGAGCTCTCTGTTTCCTCTGGAAAGTTTACCGATTACAACCTTACCTTCGATTTGCGCAACTTTAGCCGGATCGCTTGGTCGCCTTGCTTCAAACAATTCGGTTACTCGTGGCAAGCCACCGGTAATATCACGTGTCTTACCGGAATCTCTTGGAATCTTAACCAGAATTGAACCAGCCTTAACCTCAGATCCGTCGTCAACCAACAGGTTCGCCTTAGCAGGGATCAGATATTCGCTGAGTTTTTTACCTGATTTTGTGCTTACAATGTGCAGGGTCGGACTCTTGGTTTTATCTTTACTGTCAATAACTGTTTTCTGGTAGTGTCCTGTCTGATCGTCTTTAATCAACTCATATTGCTTACCTTCTTCCATATCAACATATTTAACTATACCATCATTTTCAGCAATGATTACAGAGTTATATGGATCCCAATCGTAAAGTACCGCACCTTTTGTTACTTTCTGTTTATCTTTTACAAGAAGGTTCGAACCATAAGGCACCTGATATTTCGTTAAATCATTCCTGTTCTCGTCCTGAATATAGATTGCTCCGTTTCTGCTCAACGATACGTAAGATTTGCCAACTGACCCTGAATATTCGACCAATTTAAGGTTATCAAATTTGACCTTTCCCTCGTACTTTGAATGAATTTGGGATTGTGCAATAATATTACTTGCAGTTCCTCCAATATGGAATGTTCTCAGTGTTAACTGAGTACCGGGTTCACCAATAGACTGCGCTGCAATTATACCGGCTGCTTCTCCAACCTGAACTAACTTTCCGGTTGCAAGATTTCTACCATAACATTTCGCACATACTCCCCTCTTCGATTCGCAGGTTAATACCGATCTTATCTCTACCATACTGACCGGTGACTCTTCAATCTGTTCGGCTTTTTCCTCAGTTATTTCTTCGCCACTTTTAACGATTACCTCACCTGTCAGCGGGTGAATAACATCACTGACAGTTACTCTTCCGAGAATTCGTTCTGATAATTTTTCTTTGATATCTTCACCTTCTTTCAGTGCTTCAGTTTCAACACCTCTGGTCGCCCCGCAATCTACTTCGGAAATTATTACATCCTGTGCAACATCAACCAACCTCCGAGTAAGGTATCCGGCGTCTGCAGTTTTAAGAGCAGTGTCAGCAAGCCCTTTTCTCGCACCGTGCGTAGAGATAAAATATTCTAAAATTGAGAGCCCTTCTTTAAAATTCGCAAGAATCGGATTCTCTATAATCTCACCAGCTTGTCCGGTAAGTGATTTCTGTGGTTTTTGCATAAGACCTCTCATCCCGGCGAGCTGAAGCACCTGATCGGCTGAACCTCTTGCACCAGAATCAATCATCATAAATAGTGAGTTGAAGCCATTCTTCGATCTCGTCAGGTTGTTAAGAAGCTCAATTTTGACTTCATCCCTGACGTGAGTCCAGATATCAATAACTTTATTATACCTTTCATTTTCTGAAATAATGCCTCTCGCTTTTGACTTCTCAATAATATTTACCCTGTTTTGAGCATCCTCAATAATTTTCCACTTCTTGTCCGGAACCTCAATATCATCAATGTTTACCGATAAACCACCCATCGTCGCATATTTGTAACCGATTTCTTTCAAATCGTCGAGAAACTTCGCAGTCTTTTTATTTCCTACTTTGTTGTAAATCTTCCCAATGATTTCAATAATTTTCTTTTTCTTTAAAAGTTCATCTATAAATAAACCGTATTCTTCCGGTACAATTTCATTGAAAATTACCCTTCCGGTTGTGGTTTCAATTATAGAACCATTTTTCCAACGTAATTTAATCCTTGCATGTAATCCAACCTTCTTCATGTCATGGGCATAAATGAGTTCATTAATAGATGAGAACATCTTACCTTCGCCCTTGTCACCTTTGAGCTCTTTTGTTAGGTAATATGCTCCAAGTATCATTTCCTGATTTGGAACGATAATCGGATTACCGTTTTGAGGGGACAAAATATTGTGTGACGAAAGCATTAAAATTGATGCCTCCAACTGTGACTCGCTTGACAAGGGTACGTGAACTGCCATCTGGTCGCCGTCGAAGTCTGCATTGAACGCAGTACAAACAAGTGGGTGTAACGTAATGGCTTTCCCTTCAATCAGTATAGGTTGGAATGCCTGAATACTGAGCCTATGCAAAGTTGGTGCCCTGTTCAACAAGACAGGATGTCCATCAATTACATTTTCAAGGATATCCCAGACTTCAGGTGTTCTTTTATCAATAAACTTCTTTGCAGTTTTCACAGTTTTCACATAATCCCTGCCAATAAGCCTTCTGATGACGAACGGTTTGAAAAGCTCAAGTGCCATCTCTTTGGGTAATCCGCATTCATGAAGTTTCAGGTCAGGTCCTACAACTATAACAGACCGGCCTGAATAATCAACTCTTTTACCGAGCAAATTTTGTCGGAATCTTCCCTGTTTACCTTTCAGAATATCAGATAGAGATTTAAGCGCCCTGTTCTCAGACTTGACAGCAGTAACTCTTCTTGAATTATCAAGGAGTGCATCTACTGCTTCCTGAAGCATCCGTTTTTCATTTCTAAGGATAACTTCCGGAGCTTTAATGTCAATAAGTCTCTTCAGACGGTTATTCCTTATAATAACCCTTCTGTACAAATCATTTAGGTCAGAAGTAGCAAACCTTCCACCTTCCAGTGGAACCAACGGTCTTAGTTCGGGCGGGATTACGGGAATAACTTCAAGAACCATCCACTCGGGACGATTTTCTTTTGCTCCCTCCCGAATCCTGAAAGCTTCGAGGACTTTAAGTCGCTTTATATACTCGGTCTTTTTTAATGCAGATAAATCGCCTTTCAATTCCTTCCTTAACCTGGTAATCTCCTCTTCTACCTTAACACGCTTAAGCAATTCCCTAATTGCGATTCCACCCTGTGCGGCGAGAAATTTCTTTGGATTGTCATCCTCAAGGTTTCGTTCTTCATCTGTCATTTCACTCAACGCCTGCAAATATTCTTCCTCTGTGATTAAGTCAAGCACTTTAAATCTATCCTGCTTCCCCGGATTTATCACAACATAAGATTCATAATAAATTATTCTCTCAAGTTCCTTGTTCGTTATGCCAAGTAAGTTTCCGATTTTCGACGGTAATGATCTAAAATACCAGATATGGACAACCGGAACTGAAAGTGAAATATGTCCCATATTCTCGCGACGTACACTTTTCAAATTCACTTCTACACCGCACCTGTCGCAGACAATACCTCTGTACCTTATGCCTTTATACTTTCCGCAATGACATTCCCAATCTTTTACAGGTCCGAAGATTTTTTCACAAAATAAACCTTCCTTATCAGGCTTGAATGTGCGGTAATTAATCGTTTCAGGTTTTGTAACTTCGCCTTTTGATTGTTGCGTAATCGTCTCAGTAGATGCTAATCGGATAGAAATCTTATTGATTCGTTTCTTTTGTAATTCAGATTTGAAAGCCATATATACCTCTTAATTTAATTGCGTTTTTAAAAATTGGATTAGTCTTCCAGCTCTACATCTAAACATAAACCTTTCATCTCTTTCATCAGTACGTTAAATGCTTCAGGAACTCCAGGTTCAGGGAGATTGTCTCCGTTGACAATAGCCTCGAAGACTTTACTTCTACCGTTGACATCATCACTTTTTACAGTAAGCATTTCCTGAAGAATATTTGCGGCACCATAGCCTTGCAGCGCCCAGCATTCCATCTCTCCAAACCTCTGACCACCGAACTGAGCTTTTCCACCGAGAGGTTGTTGTGTGATTAATGAGTATGGTCCAATTGACCTTGCATGAATTTTATCATCTACAAGGTGAGATAATTTGAGCATATAAATGTATCCAACTGTTACTTTTTGATCGAACATTACTCCCGTTCTTCCATCGAACAGATTGCTTCGGGAATTTCCCGGTAATCCCGCCTGTTCAAGACATTCCTGAATTTGCTCTACCGAGGCGCCATCGAAAATTGGAGTTGCAAACTTAACTCCAAGCTTAGCTGCTACCCATCCCAAAGCAGTTTCGTACAATTGACCGACATTCATTCTTGAGGGTACACCGAGCGGATTTAATACAATATCAACAGGTGTTCCATCCGGCATAAACGGCATATCTTCAACCGGAACAATTTTCGCAACAACACCTTTGTTACCGTGTCTTCCTGCCATTTTATCGCCAACGGAAAGTTTTCTTTTTTTGGCGACGTAAACTTTTGCCAGTTTAACTACTCCGGTTGGCAATTCGTCTCCAAGCGTTACCTTAACTTTTAGTCGTTTGTACCTTTCTTCAATTTCATTCAACTTATACTCGTAGTTCTTCAAAATATCTTTAGCTAATGAATTAGCCTTCTTATCGTTCGTCCAGTTGGGTTCAACTTCAAAATTAGCCGGATTGAAATTACTTTTCTCCAAGAGATCCTGAAATGTTTCTCTTTTAATGGTAACTCCGCTCTTCAGGATAATATTATTTTTCAAATCCCTGATACCCGTAGAGGTTTTCGATTCAAATAAAATCCCAAGTTTTTCCGTCAGTTTGCGGTTAAGGTTTTTAATTTCTTCCTTTCTGGACGCTTCATACTTATCAATTCTCTTCTTTTCTTCTTTCTTGTGTTCAGTATCACGGGTCTTTCTGGAAAATAATTTTCTATTTATGACAATACCTTTCAATCCCGGAGGAGCTTTTAATGACGCATCTTTAACGTCGCCGGCTTTGTCACCGAAAATTGCTCTAAGGAGTTTTTCTTCAGGGGTTGGTTCAGTTTCACCTTTAGGAGTTACTTTACCAATCAATATATCCCCCTCTTTCACATCTGCACCGATACGAACAATACCGTTATCATCGAGGTCTCCGATAGCATCATCAGCTACGTTAGGAATTTCTCTCGTCAACTCCTCTTCACCTCTTTTCGTATCGCGGACTTCCAGCGAGTATTCTTCAATATGAATGGAAGTAAATATATCCTTTGATACAATTCTCTCACTTATTACTATTGCATCTTCGTAGTTAAAACCGTGCCACGGCATAAATGCAACAAGTACGTTTTTCCCTAATGCAAGTTCACCGTTTTGAGTTGAGGAACCATCAGCTAAAATATCACCTTTTTTTATTTTTTGTCCTTCAGTTACTATCGGTTTCTGGTTAATACAAGTATCCTGATTTGTCCTTAAAAACTTTATCAGATTATATTCAACCGTTTGCAAATCTTCAAAGCTAAGGAGACTTTCTTCAGAGTTCTCCTTAATGTTATATCTAACAACTATCTTATCTGCAGAGACACTTTCAACAACTCCGTCCGCTTCAGCGGTGATCATTGAGCGTGAATCTCTTGCAACCACTTCCTCGAATCCTGTTCCGACATACGGAGCTTCTGTTTTGAGCAATAAAACAGCCTGTCTCTGCATATTGCTTCCCATTAGCGCGCGGTTTGCGTCATCGTGTTCCAGAAATGGTATTAATGCGGCAGCAGAGCTTACGATTTGATTTGTCGCAACATCCATATAGTCAATTTCATCTGGACTTAAGAGCGGGAAATCACCCTTATATCTCGCCTTTACCTTTTCGTTCATGAAATTACCTTCTTCATCCACTGTTTCATTTGCCTGCGCAATCCGGAAGAAATCTTCCTTCTCAGCTGATAGATATTCAATCGTATTCGTTACTTTGCCATTGACAACTTTTCGATATGGCGTTTCTATAAATCCAAAATCGTTTATTCTCGAATGAATACAGAGCGAAGAAATCAGCCCTATATTCGGACCTTCCGGAGTTTCAATCGGGCAAAGGCGACCGTAATGTGTATAGTGAACGTCCCTGACCTCAAAGCCTGCCCTCTCTCTTGACAGCCCGCCCGGACCCAAAGCGCTGATCCTTCTCTTGTGAGTCATCTCTGAAAGCGGGTTTGTCTGGTCCATGAACTGTGAAAGCTGGCTCGTCCCAAAGAATGATGCGAGTGCACTTGTGATAGGTCTCGCGCTGACAAGCCTTGCTGGTGTAAAATTTTCTTCATCGTGAACGCTCATTTTCTCACGAATGGTCCTCGTCATACGCGATAATCCCAGTCCGAATTGTTGACCGAGTTGTTCTTTTACTGTTCTTACCCGCCTGTTTCCAAGGTGGTCAATATCATCTACACCTTTCTCGTTATCTATCAAGTCGCGAATATAACTGATGATAGCAACGATATCTTCGAGCGTAAGGATTGTTATTTCGGGGGCAATTTTTAAACCAAGTTTGTAATTAATTTTATATCTTCCAACATCGCCTAAATCGTATTTCTTTGGATTAAAGAATAATTTCTCTATGTAACTTTTTGCGCTCTCACCCTCTGCTTCCATCATAACCTGACTCTTAGACTTTGATAATGTTGCGCTACTGTCCTCTTTTTCCAGATACTCTTCATCCTCTTCGTCGTCTTTCATAATAGTAAATGAAATCACTTTCTCACCATCAGTCAAATCAGATTTAATAAGTTTTACTTCCTTTAATTTTGCCTGAGCAATATCAAGTAAATTCTCTTCGGTTAATTCAACGTTCTCATTAATATCGAGTGCATCACCGGTTTCTTTGTTAACTATTTCCTCTGCTGTAGTCCTGCCGACAAAATCTAGGTAATTATTGTTATTGATTTTCACCGTTTCAACTAAACCGAACAATTCGAGCATTTGCACTTTTTCATTAATACCAAGTGCTTTAAGCAACGTAGAAAAATAAAACTTTTTCTTCCTGTCAACATAAGCATATAAGAGTTCGTTGATATCTGTTGTGAACTCAACCCATGACCCTTTGTAGGGAATTACCCTTGCAGAATATAATTGCGTTCCGTTAGCGTGGGTTGATTCGCTGAAGACGACACCGGGTGATCTATGCAATTGACTAACAATAACCCTTTCAGCGCCGTTAATTATAAAACTACCACGGGAAGTCATGTTGGGAAGGTTTCCGAGGTAAACCTCCTGTTCAATATGGTTAGTAAATTCCTTTGCAGAAGCTGTGGGCTTAGATGAGAGTCTGAGTTTAGCTTTTATCGGAACTGAGTATGTTAATCCCTGTTCCTGACATTCAATAATTGAATACGGTGGTTTTTCAATTGTATATTCAATAAATTCGAGCAGAGCGGTTTCTCTCGAGTCAGTGATGGGAAAGTTATCTTCAAAAACTTTTTGAAGTCCGGTAGATTTTCGTTTATGCGCCGGCACGCCCTCTTGAACAAATTCTTTGAATGACTGAATTTGTATGTTTAGAAGATCCAGAGGTTCATGTGTAACTGAAGATTTTGAAAAAGTTAATCTCGGATTTTTACTATTAATGGGTTTCAGATTAGACATAATTTCTGATGACTGCATGAAGTTTCACCTCCTGTAAATTTAACAAACAATCCCACCCCTTTTTAGAGAGGGGAGGGATTGATGAATTATTCTTTGATTACAACAAAAATGATACGAAGTTAGTTTAGATTTGCTTCGAAAAATTACTTCAATTCAACTTTAGCTCCAGCGGCTTCAAGTTCTTGTTTAAGCTTTTCAGCTTCTTCTTTTGAAATATTTTCTTTAACGGGCTTCGGCGCACCGTCCACAAGATTTTTAGCTTCCGTAAGACCTAAACCGGTTGCATTTTTAACAGCTTTGATAACATTAATTTTTTGTGCGCCAGCTTCGAGCAACATAACCGTAAACTCCGTTTGTTCCTCAGTAGCAGCAGCACCATCACCTGCAGCCGGTGCACCAGAAATCATCATGGGAGCTGCGGCGGTAACTCCAAATTTTTCTTCGAGAGTTTTCTTTAACTCTGAAGCCTCGCTTAATGTGAGGTTAGATATTTTTTCTACTAATTCTTCTACGACTGACATGTTATTTTCCCTTGTTTGATTTTAAATTTTAATTAATTGTTGTTTTTCTTGGCAACCTCTTCGATTACACTGAAAAGGTCCCTCATTAATGCGTTTATCGAGCCTACGATTCCGGAAGCCGGTGAGTTCAGACTTCCACAAATACCTGCAATCACTTCCTCTTTCGTAAGCATACTTGCCAACATATTCAACTGCTCACCACCGAAAATTTGATTATCGAGGTATGCAATTTTCAATTTTGGCTTTTCAGACTTATCAAAAAATTTCTTGATTATTTTGGCGGGGGAAACCGGATCTTCACCTGCAAAGATGACTCCTGTTGGTCCGACTAAATATTTCGAAAATTCTTCGACTTGTTCGGAATAATTGTCCGAGTCTCCGAGAGCTCTCTTAAGTAAAGTGTTTTTCACTACACGATACTTAATATTCGACTTATGAAATTCATCTCTTAACTCATTGGCCTCAGCAACGGTCATTCCGGTAAAGTCGGTAAAATAAAGAGCTGTCGAATCATTGAGCATAGTCTTTATCTCTTCAGTAACTTCAATTTTTTTGTTTTTTTCCATATCCGATCAATAAATTTTCGTATTTAAATACGTTTTTATCAAACCCCAGAAGCAAGGGTTTGATTATATTTTATTATGAGTGCGTAATTTCTAAATGTAACTTATGCAGCCCGCTTGACATCGAGCAGATTTCTGTCAATTTTTACTCCGGGTCCCATCGTAGTCGCGAGTGTAACCGCTTTAACGTAAGTCCCCTTTGCTGCCGCAGGTTTTAATTTAATAACTATGTTCACGAAAGTCGTAATATTTTCTAACAATTTATCTGCATCAAAAGATAACTTGCCAATTGCCGAATGTACAATACCGGTTTTGTCAACTCTGAAATCTATTTTACCAGCTTTAACTTCCTTAACTGCCTTTGCAACATCCATAGTTACAGTCCCACTTTTAGGATTTGGCATTAAACCACGCGGACCCAGGATTTTTCCGAGTTTTCCAAGTTCGCTCATAGCATCCGGAGTAGCGATGATAACATCTATGTCTGTCCATCCTTCTTTTATCTTTTCAAAATATTCCTCGAAACCGACATGGTCTGCTCCTGCATCTTTTGCTTCCTGATGCTTATCAGGTTTTGCAATTACGAGTACCCGCATTTCTTTACCCGTTCCATGAGGCAGCGATACTGTTCCCCTCACAACCTGATCAGCATGCCTTGGATCAACCCCAAGGTTCATTGCAATTTCAACGGATTCATCGAACTTAGCTTTTTTTGTTCTTTTCAGAATGTCTATTGCCTCAGCAATACTGTAAGCTTTGTCTGGTTCAAATAATGAATTATTTTCTTTCTGCCTTTTGGTAAGTTTCATTTCAAAATATTTTAAACTTTAATAAATTTTACTCAACCGTAATTCCCATGCTTCTCGCGGTACCTTTAACCAGGTTCATTGCATGTTCAATATCGCGGGCATTCAAATCCGGCATTTTGGTTTCGGCAATTTCCTGCACCTGTTTAAGTGAAACCTTCCCCACTTTATTTTTGTTTGGTTCGCCGGAACCCTTTTCCAACCCAGCAGCCTTCAAGAGGAGTACAGCAGCAGGCGGTGTTTTTGTAATGAAGGTAAAAGACTTATCGGAATATACCGTTATTACAACAGGGATAATTAATCCTTTTTTATCCTGTGTTCGTGCATTGAACTGCTTACAGAACTCCATTCCGTTGACACCCCTTTGGCCTAGAGCAGGTCCGACAGGAGGCGCCATTGTCGCCCCACCCGCAGGTATCTGGAGTTTAATATAATCTGTTATTTTCTTTGCCATGGAATAATAATGTTATTTTTCTTTTTCAATTTCAGTAAAATCTAATTCAATCGGGGTTTTTCTACCAAAAATACTGACCATCACCTTGACCTTCATCTTATCATTATTAACTTCAAGTACATTTCCGCTAAAATTATTGAATGGTCCGCTGGTTACCTTAACCGGGTCACCTTCACAAAGCACAAAATCTACCTTTTGTTCATTCATATCCTGATTCAACTTAATTTTTAATCTCGCAACTTCTTCAGGTGATAAAGCAACCGGTTCAACTTTAGCGCTCGTGCCCTTTGGTCCTACCATATTTAATATTGAAGGGATACTATTAATGAAGTGCTTCACGGCTTCATCAAGGTCGGCAACGACTATAATATACCCCGGGAGAAAATTTTTATTTTTTATTTTCTTCTTGCCGGATTTTATCTCATAAACTTTTTCGTAAGGGATGATGACTTCTTTAATTTTATCTTCCATCCCCTCATTTTTAATTTCATTGTCAAGATATATCTTCACCTTCTTTTCATGACCTGAAATTATCCTTACTGCATACCATTTGAACCTATCATTATCTTCAGTGTATTCGGTTGAAGAACTTTTTTCAGGTAAAACATCGTCCGATTTCTTTTTATCGTCGCTCATTTGTTATTTTAAAAAATTACTTTCAAAATCTCGCTAAAACCTTTATCAACTATATACACGAATAATGACATCAGGAGCATAGTTAATATTACGATTTTCGTGTAATCTCTCAATTGTTCTTTAGTAGGCCAGGAAACTTTTTTCATTTCCTTAACAATATCTTTAAAATAGTTGATTATTTTTTCTTTCATAATGGTTATAATTTCAGATTCGGCATGGCAGCACGGGAGGAGGGACTCGAACCCCCAACCAACGGTTTTGGAGACCGCTACTCTACCAATTGAGCTACACCCGTAAAATCAAATTTAGAGCTGATGACCGGGATTGAACCGGTGACCTCGTCCTTACCAAGGACGTGCTCTACCAACTGAGCTACATCAGCTTCAAGTTTTTCAAAGATCGGAAATATGCTAAACTAAATATTTTTACCCCTCTTCGTAATGAGCGGGAGACGGGACTCGAACCCGCGACCAACAGCTTGGAAGGCTGTGACTCTACCAACTGAGTTACTCCCGCGTATCCGCCTAAATTGCAATTCAGGTGTGGGTAGGGAAGGATTCGAACCTCCGAAGACCGAAGTCGACAGATTTACAGTCTGTTGCGTTTAACCACTTCGCTACCTACCCATTTATGCGAACATATAATTTATGTAAAATGGTTTTTTAAAGCAATATACAACTCAAGGAATTTTCAGTGGAACTGAATTGATTGAAAAGTAAAAGTCGCCGGATTTATTTAATGCGTTTTTAGTTTAATATTCATTAAACTGTCCAGGTATTTTTTCTGTGATTGCAAAAATGCCAATCGTTGTTGAATTGCCAAACGCTCGTAATCTGTTAATGCAGAATAATTCATTGACTGGTCAGGTAACACCGCAATATACATTGGGATTGATTCCTCAACACCACCATTAATAAACTTAAATTTTCCTTCCTGGATAGATTCCAATGTAATATAATCACCTTCGGAAAAATTATACGAACCGGTATTGAGCGCTACTTGTTTGCCGGAGGTTGACTTGACCGCAATAAGCCCGCGACCAAGATTTCCCGTAACCACACCGGAAATGACAATGGTTTCATCCGGAGAATAAATTTCTTTTTTTGTTGACTGTATATTTCCAAGGTCGTTTTTCTTCTCCCGTATTTCCTCAATTACATTTTTATACTTTACCAGTTGAGATATTTTTTCCTTTAGCAAGTAAACGTCACTTTGTAACGATTCCCGAATCCCCCTGAATTTATCTTCCGGGAAATGATTTACAATCTCTATAGCTGATTCAATTGAATATTTAGATTCGGAATAATTTCCGGATTTGTTATAATCGTTGGCTTGTTTAATCCTCTCTTTAAATTCCTTCAACGCCTCTAAGTAAATCCGTTTATCAATTTCCCTGTACGCACTTTGAAGTTCCGAACTATTTACTTTTTTCAAATATTTTTTGGCTGTGCGCCAATCATCCAGGTATAGTTGTTTTGCGAGATAGGCCGACATGAAATTGATTTTCTCATCTGCTTTATCCCGCCATTTACCATCTTTGGCATGTTGCCGGAAGTTTTCATATTTTGAAATTTGAATCTCAGTATTCATAATATCGCTAATGTTTTCCGATGATTCAATTTTTTTAAATTCACGCTCATCTTCTAACATGACAAAATAATAATAAGAAGCCACACCAATGAAAAGCATCACTATAACAATAAAAGCCGTTAGCGCATTTCCGATTCTCTTTCGTCTTATTTCAAGTGGAATGTTGTGGTTAATAATCTCAAGTCGGGATTGGATAACGGACGTGTCAAATTCATTACAGTAACGTAAAGCGCGGTTATAAAATACTGAGGCATTCTGGTAATCACCGGATTCAAAAAAATTATCACCTTCCTCAATCAGCTTTGTTTTCACATTAATGTGAGATACCGCTTTGTTATAGAGACGTTTAAGGTTAACATTATTCTTGTCTAACTTTAGCCTGCTTTTGCACTCGTTAATCGCTTCAATATAATTTCTTTCATTGATTAGAAATTCAATTTCTACGAGTTCATCCGGTTTCAGAGAGTCTGATAAATTGTCATCTGATGATGTTTTATATCCGCAACCGTAAACAGCGCAACCGTCATTTTCCAGCCAGCAATCAGGATGATATGGCGTCTGACACCGCGGACAGATTACTACATCCGAATTTAATTTAATATTCGAATGGCAATATTCACAGGTTTTAAGTTCTGAATTGTACACCTTACAAATTATTTCAGCAATTAAATTAAATCAAGACATTGCGAAATATAAGACATTAACGATGAGGTAAACACCTAACAAGATAAGCAATATCCCCACTGTCTTGTTAATGGTAATTAAAGTTGTAGATTTTAATTTATGGGTATATTGTTTCAGAATTTTCAGGAGTGTGTAAAACCAGGCTACCGTACCGATCATAACTGATAGCCCAAACACAAATCCGGTAAAAAAGTTTGAATCAAGAATCCGATAACTTTTAAGGTAACCAACAATAGCTATCCATGAAGCAGGCAATGTTATTGACGACAGGCAAAATAATACTCCGGTAAAAAAATTTTTTATGAAGAAGCCGTTCCTTTCTTTCTCCCGGGATACATGGAACAGCTTTTTAAATTTTTCCTCCCTATCGTGAAGAATTTCCTCTGAATGTTTTATATCGTCTTCAAAAATTTCTTCGGACAACGTATGTGAGGAGTTATCAATCTGAATTTTTTTGTTAATTATACTGATACCATAGACGATAACAACCAACGATCCAAGCAAAGCGCCGATTAATTTTACCGCCAATTCATGTTCCTCAAAAAAAGTGATTATAGATGCAGGTAGGACAGTAACAACGAGCGCAACTCCGCCATATGAAATCATCACATATATCATGTCCATGAACCCGGCGCCGGCGCCAATTGCAAGTCCCTCTCCAATTTGCTTTCTGAAACCTTTTGACATTACAGCGAAATTTGTGGGACCCATCGGGGGCATCGAAAGGATGTAACCAAGAAGAAAACCTACGAATAAAGCAGTGAGCAAAAATTTTTTGGTAAACTTAAATATATATGCACCAAGATTCAATTAAATATAACATCAGAATATGAGTTGCATTTTTTAGTTTCCGTTAACAAATTTAGAATTATGGCGCTATGGAAGAGATTAATACTGACCCTAATTTTAGTAACAATGCTCAATCTTAGTCCGCAAATAATTTATTTTCCGTCGCGTATAAAGGTACGCTCTAAGGAAATATTTTCACTTGAAAACGACGAGATAACAACAGAGCTCATCTGTGTGAATGAACAAAAGAAATTTGCCGAACTCGTTTCAATCAGTTTATTGTTAACCCTGAAAACTGAATCTGCGATGGTTAGAAATTTCAGTTCAGCTTCTTCTTAAACTCTTTTGGGTTAATCCCCAGATCAATTAACTTCTGGCGTAGAGTTACAGGGTGGAAGTTAATTTCCCGTGCAGTAGCAGAAATATTACCCCGGAAGAGTTTCAAAAACTTCGTTAGAAATTTTCTCTCAAATTCCCTTACGACTTCTCTCTTGTTTTCGTTAAAATCGTTCGTCAGAAGGACTTTTGACTTTTCTTCTTTTATGAACATTTTATCCGGTAACAAATCCGGTGTAATTTTTTCATTCTCTGCCAGAATACTAACCCGTTCCGCAATATTTTTCAATTCCCTCACATTTCCCGGCCAATCGTAGTTTAACAAAGCTGCCCGCACTTCAGAGGAAATTTCTCTAATCCTCTTGCCGTAAAGATTTGTATAGTTCTGGATGAATTTGTTAAAATAAAGGATGATATCTTCAGGACGATTGCGCAACGGCAATAGATTGTATTCAAATACATTCATAATATAATACAAATCTTCCCTGAACAATCCCTTCGAAATTAACGAAGGTATATCATTTGAAGTAGCTGCAATTATCCGTGCATTTGTAGTTTGAACCTTGTTTTCATTCACCCTTGAAAATTTCCTGCTCTGGAGAACTCTAACAAGCGTGTATTGGAGTGCAAGGTCAACGCTGGTTATATCGTCAAGAAAAATTGTACCGTTCTCTGCAATCTCAAGATAACCCAACTTTGCCACACCTTCGCCTGTATCCGAAACCCCGAACAGATTCGATTCCAGTTCCTCTTTTGAAACCGACGAACAGTTAACAACCACGAACTGCTCTTTTGCACGATTACTGTTGTGGTGAATATATCTTGCGAGATGTTCCTTACCGCTACCACCTTCACCGGTAATTAATATAATTGAATCTGAATTGGAAGTTTTCTTTGCCTCGTCTAATATTTTTCTGACTGCGTTACTTTCCGTAATGAAATCAAAATGCCCTTCAATACTGTCTAACTGTTGTCGTAGTAATATTACCTCTTTTAGCAGGCTAAGGGTTTCAAGCCCGCGTTTCATTATCAACTGAAGTTCATCGTTATTAACCGGCTTGGTCAGATAATCATAAGCACCAAGTTTTATAGCTTCCACTGCTTGCTTTATCGAACCGTATGCGGTGATAAGAATTACCAATATTGAATTATCGAGCTCCAATGCGCGTCGTGTTAATTCAATGCCGTTCATCGCCGGCATATTGAAGTCAGTCAACAAAATATCGTACTTTGTCCCTTTCAATGCTTCAAGTGCGGACTTCCCGTCTTCTACACTATCAGTCGTGTAGCCGATCTTTTGTACAATTTTCTCCAAGAGAATTCTTGAGAATTTATCGTCGTCTGCAATTAGTACATTTGGCATAATAAAGACTAAAAGAGTTTAAAAACACTGAATTTTTATAGATTATACTGCACAAGTTGATGAAACATTAACTTATTCACTCCTTCAAGTTAACTTTAGGTACTAAAAGAAACAAGTAATTTCTTTAACAATTCGGAATAATTACAGTATCATGACTAAAAAAATTTTATTATTTTTCCATTTATGAGACGAAATTCTGATAACTCTAATCGAACAAAAGAGTATTACAGAAAAATTGATAATCTGAACATACAATCAGAGGAAATCCGAAGTACAGATTATTCAAAATCGCTTGAATATGCAAAAGCTGCTGCAAAACTTTCGAGAGAAAAAAATTATAAATCCGGGCTTGCAGAGGCTTTCAGAAATATTGCTGTTACAAAGTCATGGTTATCTGATTTTAAATCAGCGATAACATATTTAAACAAATCGCAAAAGCTTTTTTCAAGTATCGGGGATTTGAACAGTATTGCAAAAGTTTACAACATTTTCGGGATTATTAGTCGAAGGAAGGGGAATTATTTCAAAGCTGTCGAATATTACAAAAAGTCATTAAAGATACACAAGTCAGCCGGAGACAAAAAAGGTGAGGCAATATGTCTGAACAATCTCGGATACGCATATACAAGCCTCGGTGATTACCTAAATTCACTCAATTACCATTTCGATGCATATAAAATATTTCAAGAAATTAAATATAAACTTGGTGAAGCATCCAGCCTAACAAATCTTGCATTGATTTACAAGGAACTCGGTGATTACGAATCCGACCTAAAATACGAGCAAAAAAGTCTGAGAATAAAAAAAGAAGTTAAAGATGTTCGGGGAGTATCAAATTCTCTTGTAAACATTGGCAATACCTATACGAGGTTAGAAAATTTCAATAAAGCGATTCAATATTTTGAGGAGGCATTAAAATTAAAAATTGCAATTGAAGATTTTCCGGGCAAACTTTATGCAACAATCGGGTTGGCTAATGCTTACATAAAAACAGGTTTACTTGATGATGCCGATAAACTGCTGAAATTATCATTAAAAGAAGCTAAGGTATTTAACAGTAAATCCGATGAGGTTATGGTTTTGATCACAATCTCAAGCTACAATTTAAAAATTAAAAATTACAAAACTGCTCTTGAACTGCAAAAGAAAGCATTAAACATTTCCACCAAACGGAAATTTAAAGAGTATATATATAAAATTCATGATATCCTGTCAGACACGTATAAGGAAACGGGAGATTATAAACATGCACTTTATCACAAAGAGCTTTTCATAAAATTCAAGAATGAAATTTTAAGCGAGCAATCCATAAACAAAATCAAAAACCTTCAGATATTGCACGAAGTTGAAACAGCTGATAAAGAAATTGAATATCAGAAACTCAAGAATACTGAATTAGCCAACGCCCTCACAGAATTAACAGCAGCACTCGATGTTTCAGACATTATATCACGAAGCGATTTAGATGGTAAAATCAAATATGTGAACAGCAATCTTGTTAACATTTCAGGTTACTCCTCTGAAGAACTAATAGGTTCAAGCTACTACATTTTCTGGGCTGATTATCACAGTCCGGAATTTTTCAAAGAGCTTTGGGATACGATAAACGCGGGTAATGTTTGGAAAGGAGAAATAAAAAACCGAAGAAAAGATGGTTCATTTTTCTGGATCCATACTACTATCGTTCCAATTTTCGACGACAAAAAAACACCTGTGGAGTTTTTGTTAATCTCTAATGATATCACAGAAAGAAAAGAGGCTGAGGAAAAGCTTTTTAATCAATACAACGAATTAGAAACTACCAATGAAGAATTGGATAATTTTGTTTACAGCGTTTCTCACGATTTGAGGGCGCCACTTACCTCTATACTCGGCGTTTTAAATGTTGTTGCTGATGAGGTCATTGGCGAAGATGTTAAAAAATATCTAAGCTACATCAGGGCTAGTGTTGACAAACTTGATAACACCGTTCGAGATATTATTGATTACTCCAGAAATTCAAGAACTCAGGTCAGGTTCAAAAAAATCAAAATTAACCGCGCACTCGATAAAGCCCTTTCCGGATTAACACATTTGGAAAACTTCGAGAAAGTTAAAATCATCAGAGAGTTTGACCAATCGGACTCAATCATAACGGACGAGTATCGCCTTATATTGATACTTAAAAATTTGCTTGCGAATTCAATCAAATTCTGTAAACTAAAATCCAAAAATCCGTATGTAAAAATTTCCTTTTTTAAATCAAACGGCAAATATGCGCTCACCGTAGAAGATAATGGTGTTGGTATAGAGGATGAAAAAATCCCATACATTTTTAATCAGTTTTACAAAGCAACTGAAAATACTCACGGCACCGGATTAGGATTATACATTACAAAACTCGCGGTAAAAAGGTTAAAGGGGGATATAAAGGTAATTTCCAAGCAACGGAGAGGAAGTACATTCAAAGTAACAATTCCCGTCGGCAAAAAATAAATTTTTTTATTTGCTTAGAGGAAAAATAAAAACTGGTGTGATTAGCAGAGAGAGAGGGATTCGAACCCCCGGAGACGTTGCCGCCTCAACGGTTTTCAAGACCGCCGCTTTCAACCACTCAGCCATCTCTCTATTTTAAGTGTACAAAATACTAAAATTATTTTTTTCCCTCAATGAAGATACACATTTGATAAGCTTGCTTAGCGCTTTATATTTCAACTCATACTGTTATACACAACAAAAGTTAACTTTCGTTGCGTTCGAAAACATGAGCCCATAAATAATTTATCTTCAGAAGTGTTGCAACTATTTAAGGCAAAATTTTTTCATCATCATTTCTATTCGCATCAAGATGAACAACTTTAAATTTTATTTCCTGCACAATATTATCAAAATTTTCTACGGTGAACTTACCTATCCGGGTACGCCTCAACTCCTTAAGGTATGCACCAACGCCAAGTTCCGCTCCAAGGTCGTTTGCAATTGTTCTGATGTATGTTCCTTTACTGCATGAAATTCTAAAATGCACTTCATCACCTGTGATTAGCTTAGTTTCAAATTCGGAAATGAAAACTTCCCTTGGCTTTCTTTCAATAGTTCGTCCTTTACGCGCAAATTTGTAAAGCGGTTTCCCTTTAAATTTTATGGCTGAGTGCATTGGTGGAATTTGGGAAATACTTCCTCTGAATTTTTCTGTTGCAACTCTTAAATCTTCCGTTGTAATCCGGAAATTTTCGGTAACTTTCATTACGGGAGTTTCGGTATCGAAACTTTCGGTAACTGCACCAAGTTTGATAACGCCGATATATTCCTTATCGAGGTCAATGAACCTATCCATTAATTTAGTCATCTTACCTGTACAAATTAAAAGTAATCCACTCGCATTAGGGTCGAGTGTACCCGCATGCCCCGCTTTTTTAATTCCGAATTTTTTTTTGAAAATATTAAGGACGTCGTTGCTCGTAAGTCCGACCGGCTTATCGGCAAGTATAATTGAAACGGATAAATCCAATTTATCCTTTTAGGTCATTTAACAACTTCTGTATCCTGTCTGCATATTCATAAGTGTCATCGTAATAAAAAATGATGTCCGGGGTGTATTTCAGTGAGATGATTTTGGCAAGAAGAAACCTTATGTGTCTTTTACGCTCGTTCAATTTATCAACACATTTATCTACCGGCTCTTTATTTCCGATAAAAGTAACATAGATCTTGGCAGTTTTTAGATCCGGAGATACCATTACATTTGTAATTGTTACAAGTCCGATTGATAATTCAGACAGGTCTTTCGCCATAACTGAATTGAGTTTATGCTTAAGTTCTTCAGCAACCCGTTGAGTTCGTAATGACATGGTTTAAGCAGATGTAAGTTTTCTTTTCACTTCAAGTTTTTCATAACCTTCAATTACATCACCTATCTTAATATCGTTGTAATTTTCAAGACCAATTCCACATTCGTAACCCTGATCAACTTCTCTTACATCGTCTTTAATTCTTTTCAGCGAAGAAATATTTCCATCGAAAATTACAAACCCGTCTCGCAATAATCGAACTTTCGTATTTCTTGTAACTTTACCCTCCTGCACGTAACATCCGGCAATGTTTCCTATTTTCGGTACCTTAAATACTTCTCTCACTTCAATTGTGCATTTAACTTTTTCCTGAATCTCTGGGGCAAGCAAACCTTCCAATGCATTCCTGATTTCCTCAATAAGGTTATAGATAATATTGTGTAAGCGAATATCAATATTCTTACTTTCCGCAAGCTTTCTTGCATTGAGGTTCGGCCTGATATTAAATCCGATAATAATCGCATTTGAAGCTTCGGCAAGTATGATATCCGACTCGCTGATTTGTCCAACCGCTTTATGAATTACCCTCACTTTTGCTTCCGGGGTTGAAAGCTTCAGGAGAGAATCAGCAAGCGCCTCGGCTGAACCGTCAGTATCAGCTTTCAGAATAATATTCAACTCAACCTGTTTACCCTCTTTAATTTGCATTGAGATATCATCAAGCGTAATAAATTTTATTTGTCTGAAATCCTGTTCCCGCTTGAGCTGTTGCCTTTTTATTGCAATTTCCTTTGCATTCCGTTCAGAGTCCATTTCAATAAAAGTATCGCCTGCCTGTGGCATGCCATCGAAACCAAGCACCTGAACTGCCTGAGACGGACCGGCGGATTCAATTTTATGCTCGCGCTCGTCAAACATAGCTTTAATTTTACCGGAATAAACCCCGCAAATGAAAACATCACCCACATTAAGCGTCCCTTTTTGCACGAGCAACGATGCAACGATTCCTTTCCCCTTGTCAAGTTTAGCCTCAAGTACAATCCCACGTGCTTTACTACTCGGATTGGCTTTCAACTGTTGCATCTCAGCTTCGAGTAGAATCTTTTCAAGCAACGATTCGAGATTCATTCCCATTTTGGCGGAAATTTCAACTGATTGATATTTACCGCCCCAATCTTCAACAAGTATTCCACGCTCTGATAATTGTTGCTTAATCTTTTCGGGAGAGGCGCCCGGTTTATCAATTTTATTTATTGCTACTACGATCGGAACATTTGCTGCAAGCGCATGATTGATTGCTTCAACTGTCTGAGGCATAACGCTGTCATCCGCTGCAACTACGAGCACTACAATATCCGCGGCTTGTCCGCCACGCGCCCGCATTGAGGTGAAAGCTTCGTGACCGGGAGTATCTAAAAACGTTATTTTTTTATTGTTATTAATCGTAACCGTGTAAGCTCCGATGTGTTGGGTTATTCCACCGGCTTCACCGGCAACTACATTTGTTTTCCTGATATTATCTAGTAATGAAGTCTTTCCATGGTCAACGTGCCCCATAACAGTTACTACCGGCGGTCGATCTACCATTAACTCCGGGTCATCCGGTTCATCCACGAGCAGGTCTTCCTCATATTCAGTCTGGAACTCGACTTTGAATCCCATTTCATCAGCTAACAAAATAATGAGATCCTTGTCGAGGCGCTGATTAATTGAAACCATCATCCCTAACGAGAAGCACTTTTTGATAAGTTCGGTAACGTCAACGCTCATCAGGTTTGCAAGATCTGACGTGGAAATGAATTCGGTTACTTTAAGAATATTTTTTGTCTGTTCCTTTTGTTCCTGTTGAATTATTTCTTTTTCTAATCGTTCTTTCTTCTTCTTCTTGCGAATTAAGGAACGTGCAGATGAACTTTTTCCTTGTTCTTCAATTTTTGAGAAGGTTTCCCTTATTGCATCTTCAATCTCTTTTTGAGAATATTCTTTAGACTTTGGTGATTTTGAACTCTTAGGGCGTTTGAATTTTTCTTTAGAAAGATCGTCTTTTCTCGGAAGTTCTTTACCAAATTTATGGGAAGGTGCAGAAACTGTTCGCGCTTTTTCAATTCCTTTTTTGTACGGAGATTTCTTTTTTCCGTTCTGGGTTTGGCTTCGGTCGGCACTTACTGTATATTTTACAAATTTACTTTTCTTCTCAGTTTGCCCGGGCTTTTGCTTGTCGGCTTTAACCGGAAAGTCTTTTTTAACAACTTGTTTAACCCGTGGTTCAGTATTTTGAACCCTCTCCGTACCTTTATGTATTTTTTGTCTATCAATTGTACGCTGTTTTTTCTCCGTAATGTTTTTCTTTGCTTCGCTCTTTCTCTTCTTCTCGGTTTTTATAATTTCCTTTCGCTTTTCTATCGCCTTATCAATTTCTCTTTGTTTTTTTGCCTCTTCTTCCCGACGTTTATCTTCAATCCCCTTCATGATGATCTCTTGCTGCAAAGCTTTTTCAGCTTCAATTCTCTGGGCTTCCTTAAGTCGCTTCCTTTCTTCTTCTTCCTGCTTTTTCCTTTCCTCTTCTTGCTTTTTAATTTCTTCCTCTTGTTCGCGCTTCTGAGTTACTTCTTTGAACGTTATTGAGGTCGCTTTTGAAAGTTCATCAAGTTTACCGTGAGCTTTTTCTTTTTCCTTTTGCTCCTTCTCAAATCTCTTAAATATTTTGTTCTGTTTTTCTGTATCTAATTTTGTATTTCGCGTAATATTTTCATCAGGATATTCTTTCTTTAAAAATTCAAGAATATCCCCTACAGATAACTTTAGATGTTTAACGATTTTTACCGGTGTAACCTTTTCGTCTGAAAGATTCAATGGCATTAAAGTTTAATTCCCTTTGAAAAATTATAAAATTTGCCGGGGCCTTCTTAGTAGAAATAAACTAACTTTTGTTTTCCCCTTTTCCTGTATCTTCAGTTTGTTTGTCCTGTCCCTCATCATCCGCTTCATCCTGTACCGAACTTTCTTCGTTAACGTTTGATTCTCTGTCATTCCCTTCTTCAATTTCATTTTCGTCTGATTGGATTTCGCCTTCGTCATTGTCTTCATCATCATAATCGTCTTCCCTATTCTCTTCATTATCGGATTCCTCTCCATCATCAACATCCGATTCATCATATGCTATTTCGTTGTCTTCGTCATCATAGACATTTTCAAATTCTGTCTCATCCTCTTCCTCTTTGCTTTCATCCGCTGTTTCATATTTTATAATTTCAAGTTGATAACCTGTAAGAGCGGAAGCAAGTTTTATGTTCTGTCCGTTGCGGCCGATTATAAGGCTGAGTTGATCGCTTTGCGCCTCAATTTTAGCAATTTTACCCTCTACATCAATGTAGATATCGTCAATTTTCGCAGGTGCGAGCGCTCTGGCAATATAATTCACCGGATCATCGGAATAATTAATCACATCAATATTTTCATTGCTTAATTCTCTGACAATCGAGTGGATTCTTATACCTTTCATTCCGACACATGCACCAACGGCATCAATCCTGTCATCGTTTGAAATTACCGCAACTTTTGCCCTTTCCCCGGGTTCACGTGCGATTTTCTTTATTTCTATTATTCCGTCGTAAATTTCCGGTATTTCCAACTCGAATAGTTTATAAAGGAACTGATCTGCCGCCCTTGATGCAATTACTGTTGGTAAACCGGATGATTTCTTTTCCACACTTTTTACTATCGCACGGATTGTATCACCTTTTCGGTATTTCTCCTTTGGTATTTGCTCCGAATAAGGGAATAATACTTCATTGCCTTCGTTCATTAGAATTATCAGCGTTGGTTTTATCTGATAAATTTCGGAAACTATAACTTCGCCAATAAGTTCGTTATACTTTTTAAATATTGTCTCTTTCTCAATTTCCCGTATCTTTTGATTCAAAGTCTGTTTCAGATTCAAAACTAATCTTCTCCCTATATCATCAATGGGAATTAATTCAGCATATTCATCGCCGACTTCCAGATCTTCCTCACCGAGCTTTTTAACTTCCTCAATACTGATTTCACGGTCAGGATCTTCAACCATTTCAACTACTGATTTCATAAGGAAAATCTCAATACTTCCACGCTCCATATTTACGTTAATCTCTATCTCAGCTTCTTCGCCAAATCTCTTTTCCATCATCTTTTGGAAGGCTTCTTTAATTACTCCTTCGAGAATATATCTATCAATATTTTTTTCTTTCGCCATTAGCGAAAACGCATCAAAAATGTCCGATCGCATTTTTTTAAATTATTATTTAAAACTTATTAAAACTTTTGACTTTTTAATATCAGAAAACTTTATTGCCCGATATTTACCAGTACTTTTTAATATTTGTTTCTTCCCAGGTTTAAATTCTTCAAGCTTCAATTCTGATTCGTTGGATACATTTGTTAACTTACCGAAAAATATTTCCCCGTCACAAGTTTCAATTTCAAGCGTCCTGCCGATATGTTTAACAAGTTGCCAGGAGAATCTGAATGGTCTGTCAACACCCGGCGATGAAACCAATACTCGTGAGAAATCCAACGATGAATCAGATTCAACAAGTTCGTTCAGTTTGTAATTTAAGGAACCGAGCATTTCTAAATCCATATCTTTAACAGAATCAACATACACTTCCAATACCTTTGATCTCTTTTCTCCTCGTATTACTAAATCAATAAGAGTATATTTAGTTTCTTTTAAAAGCTGGTTTATTAATCCGGCTAATTTTTCCTGCATGGTTTATAAAAAAAAAGTGGGTTTTGGCAACCCACCGCAACTTGATTCATATTATCGTACAAAGTTAGCGATGATAGTTTTTAAATACAAGCTACTTATTTATATATGAAGCTATCTTTTCTTTTAATTCTATTCCTAACTTTAAACCTGGGCCAGCTTTATTCTCAGGTTCTTTTTAATATTGATATTCAGGATACAAAAGTTAAATCCGATTGGGAACAAACAGACAACTTGTATATAAGAAGTGAATCGGTTTATCCATTTTCTGAAATAATTTTGATACCTGATCTCGGATATATATTTTACGCTTCATCACCAACACAGGAGATTTTCAAACGGGTCGAATTTGAAATTAACTCAACTCTGGGCGAACCTATCATCAATAAGGATTACATCGCTGAGGATGTAAAAGGTCTCAATCTTCAATGGGATGCTTTTCTTAAATCAATTGAAGACGGTAAAACGTACTTCTACAGGGAATGGAAATCTGATGAGATCAGAGTAATTTTATTCTGGAACCAATACAGATTTCTAGTGGAGTGTTTTAAGGAATAACGTAAACCTTGGGAGGTTTACTTTGTCAAAATCATTTTTCTCGTATCTGTAAACCTGCCGGCAGTTAATTGATAGAAATACACGCCGCCCGACAATCCATTTCCATTGAAATCTGCTTCATACGTACCTGGATTCAGTTGTCCATTTACAAGCGTTGCTACTTCTTTTCCGAGTATATTGTAAACTTTTAATTGTACACTTTGTGTTTCGGATAATCCTCTTATGCCGGGAATTGAAAAACGAACCTTTGTATAAGGATTGAATGGATTTGGATAATTTTGGTTTAGAACAAAATTACATGGCAAGGTTGTACTAATCGGATTAACACCCAAAGGTGAGTTTCTCTTTCTGAAATACACCTGAACCAGCCCTAATCCGTTGACACTGCTTGATACTTCATAATTCACCGCAATGCCCCCATCGTGCGTTAAAGTCGCTGCTTTGTATGCTATTGTAAAACTATCTTTATCGGTTACCCACTCGGGCGATGACCAGTTTTCCCCACGGTCAGTTGAATAACTGCACATCATATCAGCGCGGTGCTGACCATTCATGAAATCTCTTTCATCTTTCCAGAAAGTCCAAAGAATATTCCGGGTAATATCATATCTAGTCCCTTCAACGAGATGACTTCTCATTCCGGTTTCTGTCATCTGATAGAAAGTTGCCGGTATCCACGTCTGTCCGAGATTGTCAGAATAGCCATATCTGACATTCGCACCATAAAACGGATTCACAACGGGATACTGATGATAAAATAAATGTATTCTCCCGTAATTATCTATCAAGACATCCGGGTCTGAATCAAAACTCAAGTCTGACACAACTGTATCTATCGGATTCCAGCTTGCACCGAAATTTGTGCTGATTCTCATCTGTACATCCCAGTTGTTAGCCGTAACTTCATTACGCCATGCGATTGCGATCGTATCACCGCTTGCTGCGTCGAGCTGAACACGTGGAAATGCAGAATGTTTTCCGTCCTCTGCGCTTAATCTCTCCGCCTGTCGCCATGTTAACCCATTATCAGAAGAATTGGAATAGTAAACCTCAGCAACATTATTATTATTAGTATTCCCTTCGTGCCAGATTGCATGCAGCCTGTTACGTCTGTCAATTGTAAGGTGCGTTGCCCATTGTTCAAAATTGACTTTATTTGCTATGCGGATAGTGTCTACAACCAGATTTAAGTTGTAATCGTAACGTGAATAAAATAGCGCAGCCGGAGCAAGTGCTGTCCAGAAAAAGTGGACACTGCCATCTCCGGAAATTGCAATTTTGGGCGGAGATGATCCTACAGTCAGCTTTACAGGTGTAAACTCTACAGGAATTGACCAAGTTAAACCACCGTTATCCGAGTAATAAATGTAAACTCCTTTAATAATTCCCTGAGGTGGATTTATAGATGTATCAAGCTCAACAGTGTGTAAGAAAATCCTGCCGGTATTTGCACAAACAATATTGTTGAATAATACTCCTCTTTGCGAGTAATTGCTGTTCACTTTTGGAATTTGAATTTCACTTCCCCATTCCGGGCTTACACCATGTTGAGCGTGTACAGCAAATGAAAATATTAAAACTGAAAAAAAAGAATGAAATGTTTTCGTGAAAACTGAATTCATGACTAAGTTACCGTTAATTTATAAATTCAGACTTATGACACTGACATTATAATATTGGTTTAACGAAGCTCAACTTTCTCCTGATAAAATTTTTTTTATTAAATAAATTCAATACAGTCATATTACGATTTTTTTTCCAAAATTTTCAATTTGGTTTTATATTATAATCTTAACTGATTTTAAGCTAAAACTGCAGCGCGAATATATTAGAAAAAAGATACATTCTTTCTCAATAAAAAATCCATTATGACAACATGTATATCCATCACTGCTTTATAAAAAATATAGATTGCAACCGGATAATTCGTTTGAGTGTAACCGAACAATGTGGGAGAAAAAAAAGGCACTTGAGATTTCATCAAGCGCCTTTATTTAGTGCGGAACCGACGGGACTCGAACCCGCGACCTCCTGAGTGACAGTCAGGCGTTCTAACCAAACTGAACTACGGCTCCTTTGAAAAGACTACAAAGGTATGTTACTTAAGTTTCTTTTTCAATTCATTATTCAAGAATGAAAATCTTTTCGTTCTCCGCGACGATTACTTTACAATTCCTCGGAAAAAATATCCCGTGTTCAACAATTCCTGCAATGGTATTCAATTTTTTCGCGAGTGATGATGGATTTTCTATAATCCCAAATTTACAATCATACAACAAATTCCCCTGATCTGTTTTTGCCGGCTTCATATTTTTATCTACTCTTAATACCGGTGAACCTTTAAATTTTTTGATAAACGGAGTTACCGCATCCTTTGCAAATGGTACTACTTCAACAGGAACACCCCATTTCTCTCCCAGATTTTCAGACACCTTGCTTTCATCAACGATAATTAAATTAAGATCGGCACATTGGAAAACAACTTTTTCCCGAAGCAATGCACCACCACCACCTTTTATCAGATTTAATTTTTTGTCAACTTCATCTGCACCGTCAATATTGATATCGAGTCTTGAGATTTTCGAAAAATCCGTAAGTTTTATTCCAAACTTTTTCGCCAATCTTTTTGTATCATCTGAACTTGGTATTCCTTCAATGTTATTAAGCTCACCGGTCTTTATCCTCTTGCCTATTTCCTCGAGCGCGTAAAAAACTGTACTACCTGTACCAAGGCCGATCTTCATTCCGGATTTAATAAAATCAACCGCCTTCAGCGCTGCCCGCTTTTTAAGTTTATCTTGTAGCTTCAACGAATCCTCCGATAAATAAGTTTTCTCATCAACCGTAAAAATAATATTACGTCAACACACATTCTATTCGAAAGAGTTTATATCGTATTTGTTAACGTTAGCAATACGAATTACTAAATTGAATAAATTTTTTCAATTAGATAATTTGATTTTACCTTGTTACCGAAATCCGCTAAATACTGGCTTACGTTCCTGATTGCATTTGCAATTGTTTGGTTGGGGGCGATTAACGTAAGATTTTTAATAGGTAACGAACTTCTGATTTTCGATGAGTTCAATTTCCGGACTGCAATTCCACCTGATGAAGAGGAAACAATTTTCAGAATGGTTGCCAATTCATCCATCCTGATAATTTGTTCGTACATTCTAACCCTGATTGCGGCTATTGGTTTTGTCAGAACCTGTAAATTAAATTTCAAAGAGAACCCATGGCTTTTAATGAATTGCATTCTATTTTTTATTTTTGTCCCTGTAGAACTCTACACTGCGTATCTGGATTACCGGTTCATTACATTATTTTTCAGCAAACCCGAAAATCACGATCAATTACTTAAAATTTTCGGAGAGAGGATTGGTTTTCTAAAAGGAACTCCATGGGTTGCAATGTTATCATATTACTGTATCATAATCATTTCAGTATTTCAACCGCTAAAGAAATCCAAAGCAGAGCTCAATATTTTAAAAAAGAAATTTAAGGAACAGTATTCTTACGAATATATATTGCACGAGGAAGATGACCTCGCAGTAAAAGACAATTAATTTGAAACACGTTATTAAAAAAACTCCTAAGCAGAAGTTTGATGAAGAAAAAGACAGGATGATTCAAGACCTCATAAGAATTTATGAGAAATTAAATTTCAATGTCCGCATTGAAAAAGGTACGTTCAAAGGTGGATTCTGTCTGTTGAAAGATCAGAAATTATTTTTATTAAATAAAAATATTGATCAGGATAAGAAAATCAATTTTCTTGTAAAAAATCTTACGTTGCTCGGCACGGAAGATATTTACATTAAACCCAATATCAGAGCGCTTATAGACAGCTCTGACATCGGTACCGAGAGTTGATATGAATATGAAGGTTACAATTCTCGGAACCGGAACATCTCAAGGGGTGCCAATTATCGGCTGCAATTGTGATACCTGCACATCATCAGATCCAAAAGATAAACGCCTGCGTGCATCAGCTTTCATTGAAACAAACGGTTTGAAAATCCTCATTGATACTTCAATTGATTTCAGATCGCAAATGCTAAGGTATCATCTTGATGATGTTGATATTGTTTTATTCACCCATCACCATGTTGACCACATATTGGGAATGGACGATCTCAGGCAGATTAATCAGAAGCACAATAAATATGTTGAAGTGTTCGGTAATGAAGAGACATTAAAAGAAATATCCGTAACTTTCCGTTATATTTTTGACGAACGGTTAATTGCACACAGGGCTGTTCCTCTTGTGAATCTGCAAACAATCAATAATTTCCCATTCCATTACAGGGATATAGAAATAATTCCAATATCGGTTATCCACGGATACCTTCCGATACTTGGTTACCGCATAGGTAAATTTGCTTACATTACAGATGCCAGCCATATTCCCGAAGAAGAAATTTCAAAACTAATTGGACTTGATGTCTTAATTCTCAATGCGCTAAGGGAACGCGAACATCCGACTCATTTTAATATATCTCAGGCAGTGGAAGTTGCAACCCGGATAAATGCACGAAGAACTTTTTTCACACACCTTTCACATGATGTTAAACATAGTGTCATATCATCGAAACTCCCGCACAATATAGAATTAGCACACGATGGTATGAGGATAGAAATTTAAATTAAATGAAAAACACATTATATCTGGCTACAATCGAAGCCGGAAAAATTCTAAAGCAATCTTTCAAAAAAGAATTTAAAATTGAAAGCAAAGATATTATTTCAAACCTTGTGACAGAGGTTGACCGGAAATCTGAAGCGGCTATAATTGAAATAATCCGAAAAGAATATCCGGAACATTATATTCTTACTGAAGAGTCAGGTGCAATTATAACCGATTCCGAAACGAAATGGATAATTGATCCGATTGATGGAACTATAAATTACGCTCACGGAATACCTATTTGTTGCGTCTCAATTGGCGTGGAGAAATCAGGTGAACTAATTCTCGGAGCTGTTTACAATCCGTTCATGGATGAACTTTTCTTCGCTGAAAAAAACTGCGGATCATTTTTAAATGAAAAAAGGATTAAAGTATCAAATGAAAACGACATCAGGAAATCATTGCTGGTAACGGGTTTTCCTTATAACACAAGTAAAAGTCCGCAATCCGAACTTAGAATATTTTCAAAAGTCTTATCGGTTGACATACCTGTCAGGCGGATTGGCTCTGCTGCACTTGACCTTTGCTGGACTGCTTGCGGGAGGTTTGACGGATTTTGGGAATTTAATTTAAACCCATGGGATGTTGCCGCAGGAACATTGATAGTCACGGAAGCCGGAGGAAATATTACCGGACTTGGCGGCGAACTGTATTCTATCTACGGTAAACAAATTTTAGCAACTAATGGATTGATACACCAGGATTTCATTAACCTCGCTAATGAATAAATCACATTCGGTTCATTAAATCAATCATCTCTATTGTTGTTACCGCTGCTTCATAACCTTTGTTTGTTTCAGAATTCAATGGTTCTGTCCCGCTCCGTTGAAAAGCCTGCTCAGCAGTATAACATGTCAGAATACCAAATCCGATCGGGATTAAATATTCAACCGACAAATCCATAATTGATTTAGAAACGGGATTACTGATATATTCGAAGTGCGCAGTCTCTCCTTTTATCAAACAACCGAGTGCAATTATTCCGGCAATGTCGTGATGTTTCTCAAGTAATTTTTTTATCGCAACGGGAATTTCAAATGCGCCCGGGACCTGATAAATTTCAACTGCATTTTCCGGAATTCCGCTATCCCTGATTCCCTTTAGCGCACCTGCAATCAAATTATCAGTAACAGGTTTATTAAATTTGCTCGATACTATACAAATTTTCATCTGAATTTAATTTAATAAAGAATTTAGCTTGTAATATGGGATGTAAAAGTTTCCGAAGTTTTCAAAATCCTGCTTATTTTTACCGTGGAAATCCGAACCACCTGATTGAATCAAACCATGCTCCTCTGCTACCTTTATGAAATAATTTGTACTGTATTTATCGTGAGCCGGATGTACAACTTCAATCCCGTCGAACCCTAACTTTATAAGCTGGCTCAGCTCATTCCCCCTTAAGTTTTGACCCGGGTGAGCAATGAAACTCATTCCACCTGACTTTTTAATCAAATCAATTATAAACTCAACCGATTCATTTCGTTTTTTTATACAAAACTTTTTGTCATCGCCTATAAATCTTTTAAATGCATCAAACATATTTTTAGCGTAACCTTTATTCACCAACGCTGCAGCAATGTGAGGTCTCCCCAATATCTGAGATGGAGAATTTTTAACGATTACGTCTTCCATCGTCAGCTCTATTCCATCGCCATTTAACAAATCTAACGTCTGCCTTACCCGCTCAACTCTCCGTAATGCAAAGTCGTTCAGGTAATAATTAAGTTCCGGTGAACTTTCCTCAAACGCATAATTTAATATATGAACTTCCCTGCCCTTGAAATCTGCACTAAGCTCAACTCCGTTAACAACTTCAACTCCATATTGACGCGATAGACGTTTTAGCTCAGGTATAGACTTAATTGTGTCATGGTCTGTAATTGAAATTAAGTCAATTGATTTTTCAAGGGCGAGCGCAAAAAGCTGATCTACATTATAAGCTCCGTCGGAATACAATGAATGTATATGTAAATCGGCTCTCTTTCCATTTATATTCATTCCCGAAATTTACTTACAATTAAAAAGATATATAAGGTATAATTTGAACATTTTTAAACTTTACCATAATGAATATATTAGATGTTTGATAAAAATATGAACATAATCTTACTGACCGGAGGTATATCGGCAGAACGCGAAGTATCGTTAGCGTCAAGTAGAAGTTTATTGAAAGCGCTCAGGGAAAGAAATCACAACGTAACAGTTATTGATCCGGTTTACGGGTCGGATCAACCAACAGAAGAAGAAATTTTCCAAAAGCAAATATCTACAAATTACCCTGAACCGGAAATTCTTAAACAAATTGTTCAAACAACAAATCGAAAAATATTTGAATGTGTAAATTCAAAATTATTCGATAATGTTGACATCGTATTTATCGGTTTGCACGGGAAGTTCGGCGAAGATGGAGTAATTCAATCGCTTCTTGAAATGCGCGGTGTTAAGTACACCGGATCAGGTTTCGTAGCTTCGGCTCTGTGTCTCGATAAACATTATTCAAAAATTTTATTCAGATACAATAAAATTCTTACACCGGACTGGATAACCTTTGACAAATCAATTTTAGATGAACCAGAAACTGCATTTACAAAATCCGAAAATGAAATTGGATACCCGTTCGTTATAAAACCAAACGATGAAGGGTCGACAGTCGGTCTTACACTCGTTAAAGAAAAAATTTCAACCGAAGATTTTTTAAATGCAATCAATACTGCGTTTTCGTATTCCGAAAAAGTCATGATTGAAAAATTTATCTCCGGAAGGGAATTAACCTGCACTATAGTAGGCAGTGAGACTTTTCCGATAATTGAAATTAAACCGAAGTCAGGTTTCTATGATTACGAACATAAATACACCAAAGGCATGACGGAATATATTTGTCCGGCTGAAATAGACGAGCAGGTTGCAAGAGAGATAAATAAAGTTTCAATGATTGCTCATACAACCATGGGATGCAGGGTTTATTCACGCATTGATTTTATACTTACTGACGATGGCAATCCATACTGTCTTGAAATAAATACACTTCCGGGGATGACAGAGACTTCGCTTGTACCGAAATCCGCCCGGGCGAAGGGAATTGAGTTCCCAGAATTGTTAGAAACTATAATTAACCTTTCACTAGAGAAATGAAGGCAGGTAACGAAACACAAAAAGATAACATCGGTTGGAAGTTTTTTCGGTTTATTAAATACAATAAAACTTTTGTAGTGTTTCTAATTGTGCTTATTTCATTAGTCATTTACGCATTATTCGGACAAAACGGACTGGTTGAAAGAATTTCAATGCAGAACGAAAAAGTAGAGTTAGAGAAAAAACTTCGCGAAGAGAATGAACGAACTGATGAGTTACACAAAGAAATTGAAGCATTGCAAAACTCCGATAAAAAATTGGAAGAAGTTGCCCGTGAAAAATACGGAATGACGAAAGAAGGTGAAGTAATTTACAGAGTTGAAATTGATAGCAACAAAAATATCCCCGATGAATAGTTCGAAATTCATTTCTACACTGAAGAAATTATGTTCAATAAATTCACCTTCCGGATATACAATAGAAATAAATGATTATCTGAAGGGAGTCTTCGATGAGTTTAGTATCAATTACACTGAATCGAACAAAGGTTCAATATTAGTACCATTTTCTGACGCACCGGAGCTGGTAGTCACCGCACACGTTGACACGCTCGGTGCAATGGTAAAAGAAATCAGGGAAGACGGTTGGTTGGGAATTTCACTTATTGGCGGATACTCATTTAATTCAATCGAAGGTGAATATGTAACTGTCAGAAACAGTAACGGTAAACTTTTCAGAGGTACATTCCTCTTAAACAATCCGGCTCTACACGTTAATAAAGATTTTTCTTCGCAAAAGAGAGATGCAGCCAACATGGGCATCAGGCTCGATGAGGAAGTTTTTAATGATACGGAAGTTGACAAACTTGGTATTGAAGTAGGCGACTATGTTTTCTTTGATCACAGATTTGAAGTAACTGATAACGGTTTCATAAAAAGCAGATACCTTGATGATAAAGCATGCGCAGCTATTATGATTGAGTTGATTCTTGAAAATAAGAATGAATTGAAAGATAAACCAATCGCGTTTTATTTCTCAAACTATGAAGAAGTCGGACATGGATCAACTATGGGAATCCCTCGTTCTGCAAAAGAATTATTGGTACTCGATATGGCAGTTGTCGGTTACGGTTGCAAAGGCAGCGAGACCAAAGTTTCAATCTGTGCTAAAGATTCGAGCGGACCATACGATTACAGCATGACAACATCCCTGAAACATTTAGCTAAGCAAAATAACCTTGATTTTGTAATCGACATTTACCCGTTTTATGGTTCGGATGGGAGTGCAGCGTTACTTTCCGGTTACGATATTAAAGTAGCTTTAATCGGACCCGGTGTCTCGGCTTCACACGGGTTAGAGCGAACGCACATAAAGGGACTTGAAAACACAACCAAACTCGCGCAGGCATATTTAATGAACTTTCTAAATCACAATAAATGATAAGAGTAGTTTCAGGTATAAAACCTTCGGGAGATTTAACAATCGGGAACTATCTTGGCGCGATGATAAGGTGGCATGAAGCACAATATGAAAAAGACTGCTTTTATTTCGTTGCAAACCTTCATGCACTTACAACCAGAAATAACCCGGTTGACCTTAGAAATCGAACTTACGATATTGTCGCATGGCTTTTGACTCTTAACGTTGACCCTTCTAAGTCAACAATTTTTGTTCAATCGCAAGTGAAAGCGCATTCAGAGATTGCGTGGATTTTAAATAATTACACAATGCTCGGCGAATTAAACAAGATGACACAATTTAAGGATAAATCTTCAAAAGCGGGGAAAGACGGTCAAAACGCGGGTTTGTATAACTACCCTGTATTAATGGCAGGTGATGTATTATTGTACGATGCGGACGAGGTCCCGGTCGGTGACGATCAGGTACAACACCTCGAGTTGGCGAGGAATATTGTCGTCAGGTTTAATTCAATATATGGCAAAACATTTAAGGAACCTAAGCCGACTTTATCAGTTACAGCAAAACGTGTAATGAGCCTGAATAATCCAAGTTCTAAAATGAGTAAAAGTGAATCTAATGATAGTTTCGTTTTACTTCGTGATAGCCGCGAGGCAATAATAAAAAAATTTAAGCGCGCAGTTACCGACTCTATGAACCGAGTAAAATTTACACCCGAACAACCAGCAGTCAGCAACTTACTGACAATTTACTCTGGGTTTACCGGTATACCTGTTAATGAAATCGAAGCCAAATATGAAAACTCAGGATACGGGGCTTTTAAAACCGACCTTGGAGAAATCGTCGCGGAGAAACTTGGTGAATTACAACTGACATTCAATAATGTCAGGGCTGATGTGGATAAACTCGACCTTATCTTAAACGAAGGGGCAGAGAAAGCATCTGAAATTGCGGATAAAAAATTATCTGAAGTTAAGAATAAATTAGGGCTTTTATAATTAAAATAAATATTGAAACTTGTAAATCATATAACTCACATCTGAAAAAAGCCTATCGAAAAATTTTTACATTTGTTATTTGAAACTTTTTGTAATTTTTTCAACTATTAGTTAACATTGATTCTGGTCATTTCATTGATTTTAGAAACCAATAAAGGTAATTTTTTAAAAATTTCACTTTCATTTGAATAAGATTTCACATTCCGATAGTGATATACAGGCGAAGCTAAAAAAATCAGGTGAAATTCCCAGTCACATTGCAATTATCATGGATGGGAACGGCAGATGGGCAAAATCAAAAGGTAAATCACGGTACGCCGGGCATAAGGAGGGAGTAAATTCTGTTCGTGATATTGTAGAAGCATCCGCCGAACTTGGAGTTAACTTTTTAACTCTCTATACTTTTTCTACTGAAAACTGGAGGAGGCCTAAATCTGAGGTTGACCTTTTAATGAAACTTCTGATCAGTACTCTCAGAAAGGAAACCGACAGACTTCACAGGAATAATGTAAAATTAATTTCAACCGGTAATCTAAACTCACTTCCGGAAAAAGTAAGGGATCAATTGAATGAAGCGATGCGAATTACAAAGGACAACGATAAAATGACGCTCAACCTTGCTTTAAGTTATAGCGGGAGGTGGGATATTCTCAACGCTGTCAAAAACGTTTGCAATGACTATCTCAATGGAAATTTACATATAGACAACCTTACTGAAGAAACTTTCAGTTCATATCTGGTTACAAAAAACATTCCCGATCCAGACCTGATGATACGGACCGGGGGCGATTTCAGAATAAGCAATTTTCTCCTATGGCAGGTTGCATATTCCGAGATTTATATTGAAAGCGACTATTGGCCGGACTTTAAACGTAATAAACTTTACGAAGCAATTTCCGAATACCAAAAGCGTGAGCGAAGGTACGGAATGGTCAGTGAACAATTAATCAATCATAAAGTCACAAGAAAAGTTTAAAATGAGTTTTAATAGATTTCATTTATCTGTACTGCTAATATTTTTGATGGTTCCTCTACTTCAAATTTCCGCTCAAACTGACGGTTTGACGGAATATACTATTGGCGGTATTTCAATTACAGGAAACAGGTTGTATGATTCAAAGACAATAATTTCTTATTCCGGATTGAAGCTGGGTCAGACAATTACAATCCCTTCGGACGAAACAAGGGATGCAATTTCCAAGCTCTGGAAACTTGGTTTATTTTCCGATATTAAGCTCTCAGTTGACCGAAAGGTGGGCAGTGAAGTGTTTCTCATTATTCAGGTTGAAGAACTTCCTCGGGTAGAACAAATTATGATTGAAGGTAACGACCACTTCTCAAATGAAGAAATCATGGAAAATGTTGATATCGTATCCGGTGAAGTTGCCAATCCACAGAAACTAAAAGACATAGAATTTAACATAACCGAAGCCTATCACAAAGACGGTTATCCGCTCGCCGATGTTACAGTTGAACAACTCCTGTCCGCAAGCAATGAGGCAAGGGTTATAATTAAAATCAACGAAGGTAATCGCTTGACAGTGCGAAATGTTAAGTTCGAAGGCAACGATAGAATTTCTTCCGATGATCTCTACAGCGCAATGGATAATACAACTGTTAAAAGTTGGTGGAAATTCTGGGACAGGGCGAGGTTTGATAAAGAGGGATTCATTAACGATCTCAAACTTATAGAAGATTTTTATAAAACCAAAGGTTTCAAAGATGCAATTGTATTGGGACATGAACTCAAAGTTACTCCTGATGGTGAAGACGTTGACCTGATCATTAAAATTGACGAGGGGCAACAATACCGTATAAACAGTATAAATATTTCCGGAAACGAATTGTACAATGATTCCCTTTTGCTTGAGAGGATTGACATGAAAAAAGGTGATATATACGACATCAAAAAGTTACGTGAAAATATCTACGGTAATGAATCTGAAACCGATATAAATTCGCTTTACCTTGACAACGGTTACCTTGCATTTCAGGTAGAAATAAACGAGGAGGTAGTTGGCGGAAACAAAGTTGATATTAACTTAAAGGTAACCGAGAACAATCAATTCAGATTTGGTTTGGTAAATTTTCAGGGGAATGACAAAACCCGCGACAAAGTACTTCGCAGGGAGGCTTACACTGTCCCCGGTAGGTATTTCAGGAAGACTGACGTAATCAGAACACTACAGCAAATCGCAGCGCTTAATTACTTTAACCCTGAAAAACTTACACAGGACATTCAGTTTGCAAGTGATTCAACTGTGAATATCACATACGTAGTTGAAGAGCGTTCATCAGACCAATTCAACGCATCAATTGGTTACAGCGGTAGTTTCGGAATAACCGGTGCGTTAGGTTTAACATTCAATAATTTCGATATCACCAGACCGTTTTCAGGAGGAGCAGGGCAAATATTAAATTTCAACTGGCAGTTTGGAGAAGGCGGAACCTTCCGGACGTTTAACATTGGATTTACTGAACCGTGGCTTTTTGACACTCCGACTTTGTTGGGCGTAAGCTTATTCGATACCCGGCAAAATTTCAATAACCTTGATATTAGAGAAACAGGAGCGCAATTAAGCACCGGTCGAAGATTTACATTTCCGGACGATTTTTTCAGAGGAGACTGGGCGATAAAATTCCAACGCACTGATACTAAAGAGGGTGCCGGTTTTTACGAAGAAGGGATTCGAACTCAATTCAGCCTCAGACAAACTATCTCACGCTCAACCGTTTTCGACCCGGTTTTTCCGACAACGGGAACGAAAGTTTCAAATACTACCGAGCTCTCAGGCGGACCGTTTCTCCCGGGTAATACTGAATTCATAAAAAATGTTTTCATTGCCGAAGCATATACGCCGCTTTTCAGAGATACAAAATTTGTACTATTTTCAAGTTTTAATTTCTCGTTCATTAACTCATTTGCTGCTGATAAATATCTTCCGCCAAACGAAGTTTTCTTTATGGGTGGCAACGGATTAACTTACAATACGATTGCATTGCGTGGTTATGATGACCGCGGCGTTGGTCCTAAAAATGCCAACCTCACACCAATCGGGGGAAGGGTTGCATTGAAATACGAAATTGAGTTGAGATATCCGTTATCGCTCGATCCAATACCAATCTTTGTAGTTGCCTTTGCGGAAGCAGGTAATATCTGGAGCGATTTTGCAAAAACAAATCCATTCGACCTCAGACGTTCAGTCGGTTTCGGTACACGATTGTTGCTACCGGCTGTGGGATTGATTGGCTTTGATTTCGGATATGGATTTGACAGAGAAATTGTTGACAGGAAACCACCGTCCTGGTTATTCCATTTCCAATTTGGAAGAGGTTTTTAACTTTATAAATTAAAAAGAAAATTAATTGAAAAACTTAATCAAAAAGTTATCCTTAGCATCACTGATCTGTACAATGTTTCTTTTCCTTAGCATTGCTATTGCTTCGGCCCAGCAATCAAGTATTGCATTTGTAGACAGTGAGATTATTATCAAACAGTTACCCGAGTATCAGCAACTAACAAATGAACTTGACGGATTGCAGCGTCAGTATCTCGATACAATTCAGACAAAGGAAACCGAACTTAAAACAAAGGCAGAAACCTTTAAAACGGAATACGAAAATGCGCAGGCTTTAGTTGAAGGCGGTAACATGACCGAACAGGAATTCACCGAACTAAACCAACGTATCGGAATGCTTCAACAGGAACTCCAAAAGCTTGATCAGGAACTGACCGAATACAAGCAAACCGTACAAGCATTATTGTTGCAAAGGCAGTCTGAACTTTTCGAACCGGTCAGAGAAAAGGTAACAAAAGCTATTGAAAACACTGCGAAAGATTTAAAGATCAGTTTCGTTTTCGATAAGGCTGAAGGTAACCTTATCTATGGTGATAAAGAATTTGATATTACCTTTAAAGTTTTAGATAAACTAAAATAACCGAGTTGAAAATTTTCATCAGGGCATTATTGCCCTTGTTAGTCGGGTTCTTCATTATTACAGGTAAACCTGCTCAGGCACAAACCAAAATCGGTTTTGTTGACTCGGAGAAGCTCGTTGCCGTCCTGCCTGAATCAAACGATGCTCAACAGCGACTCGACAATCTTGTCAGCGAATGGCAAACTGAAATTAGTGCGCTAAACGACAGCCTCTCAAAACTTGAAAAAGATTTTGAGAATAAAAAGCTTATTCTGACCGAGGAATTGAAAGCTCAATTGCTCCAGAATATTGATAATCTGAAAAAATATATAGAGACATTTAAAGTTAACAAATTCGGCGAAGGTGGCGAATATTTCCAGAAGCAACGGGAGTTTATGAAACCCGTACAGGAGAAAATTTACGATGCAATATTGAAAGTCGCAGAGAAAGAAAATTTCGATTACGTATTCGACAGGAATTCAGATATTTTTCTTATGTATGTAAACGAGCAATACGACCTGACTCAAAAAGTAATTAAAATCCTAACCGGAAATTAAATGACCGTTGCAGAAATTTCTGAACTGCTCGATGGTTCAGTACAAGGCGATAGTGAGAAAATAATTACCGGTGTTGGAAAGATAGAATCTGCGGAACCCGGTGAGATTACTTTCATCGCGAATTCATTGTATGAGAAATTCTTTGAACATACAAAAGCGGGGGCTATACTCGTTTCGGACGACTTTCAAATCAAATTCCCGCGAAATGATATTTCAGTAATTCGCGTTCATGACCCGTACCGGGGATTCCTGATTCTGCTCGAAGAATTTGAAAAGAAACAAGATGATTTTTACGAAGGCATTTCAGATGAATGCAAAATTGGTAACGATGTTACCTTAGGGAACGATCTGTACATTGGCGACTTTGTATCCATCAACGATAATTGTACTATCGGAAACAATTCAAGGATTTTCCCGAACTGCACTTTAGACAAAAATGTAAAAATAGGTAACAATGTTACAATATACCCGAATGTTTCAATTTACAGGGGTACGGTAATCGGAAACAACTGCATAATCCATGCTGGAACGGTCATTGGTAGCGATGGCTTTGGGCAGGTGAAACAAGCGGACGGATCATTCAAGAAGTTACCGCAGATTGGAATCGTAAGAATTGGTGATGATGTGGAAATCGGGAGTAACTGTTCAATTGACCGCGCGACTATCGGTGAGACGACGATAGGAAGAGGTGTTAAAATTGACAATATGGTACAAATTGCCCACAATGTTTCAATCGGCGACGATACTGTAATAGCAGGTCAGGTTGGTATTGCAGGTTCAGCAAAAATTGGTAAAAGAGTTATGATTGGAGGGCAGAGCGGAATAGTCGGTCATATCACAATTTGCGATGATGCAATTATTGGCGCTTCGGTCGGAGTATCCAAATCAATTTCAAAGCCGGGATTATACACCGGGTATCGCGCCAAACCGCATAAAGAGGATTTAAAGCAGGAAGCATTCATAAAAAAAATTGAGGAATTAAACTCAAAAATTAAAATGCTGGAAAAAAATTCTAAAGACGGGGGACAATAAAATGCTTGAAAGGCAAAGAACTATTGAGAAAGAAATCACCCTTTCCGGTGTCGGTTTGCATACGGGCAACAAATCCAATATGACCTTTAAACCTGCACCCGAACACTACGGAGTAAAATTCGTGCGTACAGATTTGGACAACTCTCCTGAAATAACTGCTGACGTTGACCACGTAACGGATATTTCAAGGGGAACTACAATTGCACAAAACGGCGCTGAGGTTCATACTGTCGAACACGTTTTAGCAGCAATCAAAGGGTGTGAGATTGATAATATCAGAATTGAACTCGATTCAAACGAACCTCCGATAATGGATGGAAGCGCAATTGACTATGTACGCACGCTTAAAGAAGCCCGGGCAATTGACCAATCAGCAAAACGGGAATATCTCATAATTGAAGAACCTGTTCACTATCACGATGATGAGAGGCAGGTTGATATCGTCGCATTACCGTTGAAAGATGATTTCCGGTTAACAGTACTGATTGATTTCAACAATCCGGCCTTAGGAGTTCAACACACCGGACTATTCAACTTACACGAAGAATTTGAGAAAGAGTTTGCACCTGCCCGTACTTTCTGTTTCCTTAGTGAAATCGAAGATCTCAGGAGCAAAGGTTTAATTAAGGGTGGGGACATTGATAACGCAATCGTTATAGTTGACAGGGATGCCTCAAAGAGCGAATTCGAAAACCTGAAAAAGAGACTTGGGATAGAGGAAAGTGTTATTCTAGGCTCCAGCGGAATTTTAAATAACAAACAGCTCCGATTTAAAAATGAACCGGCGAGACATAAACTTTTAGATTTAATTGGTGATCTTGCACTGATTGGCGCACCAATAAAGGGTCAGATACTTGCCGCCAGACCTGGTCACAAATCAAACGTAGAATTCACAAAAATCCTTCGTAAATTATACCTGCAGAAAAGAATTCAGAAGAAGTTTCAGGTGATGAAATCTAAAAATTTTGTTTACGATATGGATTCAATCCTGAAAATCATGCCACACCGTTATCCGTTTCTTTTAGTTGACAGAATTATTGATTTCATTCCGGACGATACAATCGTTGGGATAAAGAACGTAACATTTAACGAACCTTTCTTTCAGGGCCACTTCCCGGGGAAACCTATCATGCCCGGCGTTATGATTGTTGAAGCGATGGCGCAGTGCGGATTCATGTTACTGATGAATTCAATAGACGGGGCAGAAAATAAGCTTGCCTATTTTGCAGCGATTGACAAAGTAAAATTCAGGAAACCGGTTATTCCGGGAGACCAACTAATCTTTGAGATGAAGTTGCTTGCCTACCGTAGCGGAATAGGAAAAATATCCGGTAAGGCATATAAAGATATTCTTGGCGGTGAACTTGCCTGCGAAGGCGAGTTCACTGCAGCAATAGTTGACCGGTAATTATTTATCGGTTAAAGCTTCTATTCCGGGAAGTTTTTTCCCTTCAAGATATTCAAGCGATGCGCCACCACCGGTAGAAACATGTGTTACGCTCTTCTCCAAACCTGCCTTTGAAATTGCACTTGCAGAATCTCCTCCACCGATTATTGTAATCGCACCGTTATCTGTAACTTCTGAAAGCGCTTTTGCAATCTCAAATGTCCCATTTGCAAATTTCCGGATTTCGAATACTCCCATTGGACCATTCCAAATTATCGTTTTTGATTTACGTATCACCTCGCTGTATTCTCGTATCGTTTCGGGACCTATATCAACACCCAGCCATTGATTACAATTTGCCTCCAAGTTGTCAGCGTTAAATATTCTGGTTTGCGCATCTTCACTGAATTCAGATGCATATAAAACATCAACCGGGAGTTTAATTTCTTTTCCCAATGCTTTTGCTTTTTCCAGAATGTTACCAGCGAGTCCGACTTTATCTTCTTCAAGAATTGATTTGCCGATATTATATCCGAGTGCCTTATAAAACGTAAACATCATTCCTCCACCAACAAGAATATAGTCCGCTTTATTTAGCAAATTTTCCAATACATCAATTTTCCCGGAAATTTTCGATCCTCCGAGAATTGCGCAGAGCGGACGTTTCGGATTATCTACTGCTTCCGACAAATATTTTATTTCTTTTTCCATAAGATAACCCGCGGCACACGTATCAATGAAATGTGTAATTCCCTCAGTCGAAGCGTGAGCGCGATGAGCAGTCCCGAATGCGTCATTAATATATAAATCTCCAAGCGACGCAAGTTTCCCTGCGAAGTCCGAATCGTTCTTTTCTTCCTCTTTATAAAATCTCAGATTCTCTAACAACAATACATCACCTAAATTCATACTCTCAATAATATCCTTGTTCCTGTCCGATATGCAATCATCAGAAAATAAAACCGGTTTATTGTAAATTCTGGATAATTCGTCAGCGACGGGTTTCAGCGAAAACTCAGGTTTTTTCTCACCCTTTGGCCTGCCAAGATGGCTCATTAAGACACACTTTCCACCGTTATCTGAAATAGCTTTAATAGTTGGAAGTGTTTCTGATATTCTCTTGTTATCTGTAATTTTTCCGTCCTTATCTAACGGGACGTTGAAATCTACACGCACTAAAACAGTTTTTCCATTGATTGAATTGGAGTTAACGAGATCCTGAAGGGATAGCTTTGACATAAAGTAATTTTAGTTTTTCGTAAATTACAAATTCAAATTTTTTCTTTCAGTGAACTTTACTTTGCTATTTCTCTTTCATCTTTTAAATCATCTTGAAATTTTTAACTAAAAAAAACCCCGGTTGTTAATACCGGGGTTAATAAAGTTAAAACAACTTAAAGTTGCTTATTTCACAAGGACCATTCTCCTTACCTGTGAGAAATCTCCTGCCTGCATTCTAACGAAATAAACACCACTTGAGAAATCAGCGCCGTTGAACTTTACGGTGTAAGTACCCTGAGTTTTATTTTCGCTGACGAGTGTGGCAACTTCCCTTCCCATAGCGTCATAAACTTTCATTGATACAAAGCCTGACTGTGGAATCGAGAAATTGATTTTCGTTACAGGATTAAACGGATTCGGATAGTTCTGGCTGAGCGAATACTGATCGGCTGTAATCTCCGGCTCATTTCCAACACCTACGATTGTTCCGTTAACCTGAATATAGTCAACACCAAGATAGTTACTATTATTGCCTGATGGACCGCCATCAACTACACAATA
>MWSW01000018.1:98028-101782 GCA_002050165.1 Candidatus Tepidiaquacellales bacterium OLB4/UTCHB1 | reverse complement strand
CCAACCAGCTATCAATATCATTCATTCCTGTTACGGCATTAAAATTCGCTGCAACGTATCCGGTAGGTGGACCATTAAATGCAGGGAAAACTGTTTCATTTCCCTGAAACCAGGTTGCTGTAGTACCTTGTGGACCTTCACCTCTGTAATATACCAGATATCCCCGGCTCTTAAGGGCGGTTGTATCGTTAGCGCCGTTAAGGCTATCTACAAATTTGTTGCCAACCGGCGGCGGACCGGACGGACAAACGTTACCTACTATATCAAAAGGAGCAAATTGTGATAACGTTGGATTCCAAGTATGTACTGTTGTTGCAGCACCGGTAGTGGTATTGATAGTTCTAAGTGCATTTATGTTGCCGTTGCCATCAAGACCTAAGAGGTAAAAAATATCGTTTTCTTTATCAAAGGTAGCGCCACAACCAAAATTTAAATTGAATCCGAGAGGACCTAACAAAGTAGGTGTTGCATTTGTCTTGTTAATTAAATATGTATTATCCAGTCCAAGGTCAATTCCGTACATCTTACCATCGCAATCAACAACAATCTTTACCATTAGGCTTGATCCACCTAAATTGTAATTCCCGACCAATGTAGTTGATCCGGTATTCGTGTCTAAAGTTGCCAAAGTTGTTGAAGTTGTAACATAAAAAATACCGGTAGTCGGATCGTAAGCTATTCCGTTAACATTAGTAGTTACTGCTCCGGTAAAGTTTCCTACCAATGTCGGTACGCCTGTTGTAGTATTAACCCTGTAAAGCTGGCTTGTTCCGGTAGCATCACCTGCTGTAGTTAAAAAGAATGTACCGTTTGGCGCAAATACTCCGGCGGAGGCGAAGTCTGCAAATGTGTGACTTCCGACGTTGGTTGTCGTGTAGCCGGGGATTGGGAAAGTAACAAAATTCGTTGGTGAAGGATAAGTCTGAAATGCAAATGCAGTTTCTACCATATCGGGTGAAAAATTAACATCCGTAAACGGAGGTCTAATAACAGACTGGATACCTTCCGGAATAGGACCTGCGTTCGGTGCATCCAAACTTGTGTAGTTCGTAGCAGTTTCAATTTGATTAAATACGTTTTGCTTCACAGATGTTTTTGAGGATTCATCAATCCTGTCGTTCGAAGAACTGAAGCCGTATATCATTGTTACCCCCAACAATAATAATAAAGCCTTCTGTAGATGTTTTTTTTGCATCTGAGTTGTTTTTTAATTTAGTGGAAAAATTACCAGAAGCGTCAGTTTAGGAATTTTTTAAACTATATAAAACCCCAAAATAAAGTAAATAAAAAACCCGGATGAGAACATCCGGGCTAATTAAACTAAAATATTGCAATGCTGTACTACATACTTTTATTTCACAAGGACCATTCTCCTTACCTGTGAGAAATCTCCTGCCTGCATCCTCACAAAGTACGTACCGCTTGAAAGATTTGCGCCGTTAAATTCTACTGTAAAGGTACCTGCATTTTTAACTTCGTTAACAAGCGTTGCAATTTCTCTGCCCATTATATCGTAAACTTTCATTGATACAAAGCCTGACTGTGGAATCGAGAAATTGATTTTCGTTACAGGATTAAACGGATTCGGATAGTTCTGACTGAGCGAATACTGATCGGCTGTAATTTCAGAACCGTTACCACCGATATTAGTTATCATTCCGCCGTTATCAGTTAGATACTTTATTGCCGCGGACAGAACAGCTTTAAGGTCACCATTTATAAAATATCTCGGATCCTGGAATATGGATATTCCAACATAACCTGAGGCATTAATTCCGATGGAAGCTAATGAATCTGTTGACGACACTCTTCCTTTGTATTTGTAAGTATCAACACCACCGGATTGTAAAGTACATCCGTCAGGCCAGAACCCTCCACCGGCAGGCGAGGTGGTCATCATCCTGTCGTTTCCAATATCTATTGTAGATCCGGTAATAGCATTTTGCCCGGTAACATTAGAATTGTCTGCTTTGTAAACGTATTTTAATAAAGTTTCGGTTAACACCTGATCATAAGCAGCTGATCCACTTCGACCGTAATTATAACCCTGATCAGCGCCCATATTAAGGAAAGCGCGCTTGTTTCCGCTTGTACCGGCATTCAGCCAGGCTTTTATGGAATCCCTCGCAGTTACACCAAGATATCGGCATTGAGTCGCATCGAAGGAAGTTTCAAAAAGCATAATAGTGTTGTATTGATCAAGACCTGTGAGAACAGTAGTTGCATCAAATGTCTGGAATGTATAATTACCAACAAGCTCAGGTAAATATCTCATCAATGAATCTTTGTCGGCAAGCCGCTTTGCCTGCGATGATACTACAGTTGTATCATGGAAAAGAACTAATGTGTTACCACCTACCGGCGGTGGCGGACCACTTTCTTTTAGAATGTAACCTCCGAGAGCAAAGTTTTGATAGTTTAGAAGCAGTACAAACTGATTTCCGATTTGAACCGCCTCTGCACCACCTGCGATTCCCGTCCCGGATGGTGGGGGAAGTGTGAACATGTAAGTTGTTACTAACGTTCCTGAAGCAATGTGATACTTATTTAAACTGTTTTCTGTTTGACTGGTCTCCTGGTTCCATACCCATAAAAAGGCAGAGTCAGAACTTGATGTACTGTCGAACGCTAAACCATACTTTCCTGACAATGTTGATGGGATCGCACCGAGCAATGTTCCGTTTGTATCGTAACAGGTAATGTTACCGCTGAAGTTTGTGTTCCAGAATCCTTTTCTGTTGGGGTCCCAGGCAATTGCTCTGAACTGCGCGCCGGGTATATTTTTGGTTGTTATTGTATTACCGTTGAAATCCATCCTGTAAAGTGTGCTCGCTGCGCGACCACCGAACAGGAAATTACCGTCCGTTGTCAAGTCCCTGATCTGACCAGCGTAATTTGTGTTTGAGTCTGCAAGTGTACCCGGTCCGCCTCCCGGTCCATCTGCGTTGAATCTGTACAATGTAGAGTTATTCCATCTGTTGAAGAAATATTTACCATCATGATAGAACGCACCGACAGTACCGCCACTTACTCCGGGTATTGCAGAGTAATTGAATGTAAACTTAACCGGGTAAGGGAAATTTCCCGGAGGGGTTGTATCCGGTGTGGAATTATTTCCAAATGTTAACTGTGTCGTTACAGGAGCCATTTCCGAGTTCGGGTCACCCTGAAATGAATAGCCCCATAAGAGGAGAGTTAATGCGCAAATTGACATTAACGGGTAAATTAGCTTTTTCATTTTTTCCTTTTTGATTTTTGGTTAAAAGGTTTGGCAAAGGTTGCTATAATGAATATTATATTCAAGACATAATTAACAGTAAAAAAAAAGACCCAAATTTTTGTTTGGGTCTTTTTAAATTACTGAAATGTTTCTCTAACCTTACTTGAGCAACATCATCTTTCTTACCTGTGAGAAATCTCCTGCCTGCATTCTAACGAAATAAACACCACTTGAGAAATCAGCGCCGTTGAACTCTACGGTGTAAGTACCCTGAGTTTTATTTTCGCTGACGAGTGTGGCAACTTCCCTTCCCATAGCGTCATAAACTTTCATTGATACAAAGCCTGACTGTGGAATCGAGAAATTGATTTTCGTTACAGGATTAAACGGATTCGGATAGTTCTGGCTGAGCGAATACTGATCGACTGTAATCTCCGGCTCATTTCCAACACCTACGATTGTTCCGTTAACCTGAATATAGTCAACACCAAGATAGTTACTATTATTGCCTGATGGACCGCCATCAACTACACA
>MWSW01000018.1:0-97948 GCA_002050165.1 Candidatus Tepidiaquacellales bacterium OLB4/UTCHB1 | reverse complement strand
GATGTTCAATGCCGGGAGCACCAACCAGCTATCAATATCATTCATTCCTGTTACGGCATTAAAATTCGCTGCAACGTATCCGGTAGGTGGACCATTAAATGCAGGAAAAACCGTTTCATTTCCCTGAAACCAGGTTGCTGTAGTACCTTGTGGACCGGTACCTCTGTAATATACCAGATATCCCCGGCTCTTAAGGGCAGTTGTATCGTTAGCGCCGTTAAGGCTATCTACAAATTTGTTGCCAACCGGCGGCGGACCGCCCTGAATTGATCCGTAAATTATAAAAGGCAAACCTTGTGGGTTACTACCGTCAAGTACAGGCGCCCAAGTCCAGGTTGTTCCTGTTCGTTGATAACCGTTACCGGTATTTGGCGTACCGGGAATTGTTCTTGGTGGATTCCAGGGTCCAGAAGATAATGATCCACCTGCGCAATAGTCAATCCAATAAGTACCCGTACCTAAGGTGGTACCGGTCATTGAAACCTGACTTCTCATGATTGGCCTTTGACTATTTGTCAGTGTAGTAGCGGTAACCCTGTAAATATTACTGAAGTTTGATGCGGTTAACCTGTTTGTAGTTGAATCACCCGCCACGATAGAACCTGTACCCGGAGTTGCACCGTCCCAAATCTGAAGGTTAATGTTGTTGATTGTGGACGTTGTTGTTGAACCGGTTTGATAGTGGAAGAGGATGATTGAATCAATCTGCCAAGTTTCGCCGGACGGGATTGTAAAATCATCAGCCATTCTGTTATTTGCCGTGATTTGATTCCCGTACCCGAAAGTAGTACCCGGATCGGTAATTGCGCTTGCATCAGCGCCACCGGCACCTGCTCCGGGATTTGATACTAACTCGCTCTGATTGTATAAAACTGCTAAATTATCATGTTGCGGTACAGTACCAATGGTTGATCTAAACTGTTCCAGAGTATTAGTGGGAGCTAATGACTCGTTTACAACGTCCCTGTCGTTCGAGATTGAGGATATCGTAAATCCCGCAATCAATACTACAAGAACTAAAAGGTGAGGTAGTTTTTTCATTTTGGTTTTTTAAAAGTTTGCAAAAAAGATGTTACTTGTGCAAATTATAACTTTCTCTTAATATTTCAAGACAAATAAAACATGACTTTTAAAAATTAATTTCCACCTTTTATCCATTTTCATAATTTTAAAAACCAAATCAATCTTTTTATATTGCATTTCAATACTGTTAGATGTAACATTATGCCTTAAGTTAATTTTTGACATGAAAACAATATTATTATCCCTGTTTATTTTCTGTTGTATAATTCCTGTTTCACACGCACAACAAAATAATGACGATTGGGATAAAACCGCACTGAGCTCGAATACCAATAATCTCATCCTTGGAATTTTCAATCCCGATAATTTTTCAATGAACCACACTTTTAATATATCTATGCTCAATACAAAATACGGGAGCGTCTCGGTTACATCTTACGTTAACAGCTTAAACTACAAGTTAAACGACGATCTGAACGTGAGCGCAGATATTTCTTTGTCATACAGTCCGTATGCAAATTCGGTATTAGGTTCGGATTTTTCCAGTAAACTTCAAAATGATTTATCGGGAATTTCTCTTTCAAGATTAGCGGTTGATTACAAAATATCGGAGAATGCGTTTATCAAATTTGAATACAGGAACGTAAAAAATTCAATTCTTTATGATAACTTCGGATACTACGACCCTTTCTTCCGAAGGTAAAAAAGTCTGACTTTAGGTTTCAAACGGGGAGTTTCATTAAAGCTCCCCGTTTTTTATTTTTGTTTAACATTCCCTATGAGCAAAATTAAATCCACAACTATAAATTACATTGTAAACATTTCCATTATACTTTTATTGGTTTTATGCGTATATCTCATCTATTCTTTATTCAATAAATCCCCTGAGGTACAACCTCCACCTGAGACAATCAGTCAAATCCCAGATTCGAACAACCAAAATCAATCCGGCAGAAAATTACAAATTGACGTTCGCAATGCTTCGGGAGTTAACGGTGTAGCATCAAAGTTCACCGATTATTTACGTCAAAACGGATTTGATGTAGTTGAGATAGGCAATTTCGAGACTTCGGATGAAGATGTAACAATAATTCTGGACAGGAAGGGAAACAACAAAAAAACTCTGGGAAAAATATCTTCAGCTCTTGGAATCAGCGAAAAAAACATCGTTGAGGAGATTGACAAAAGTCTTTACCTTGACGCTACTGTGGTAATAGGAAAAGATTTCAATGAATTAAAACCCTTTACTGAAAGCAAATGATAGCTGAATCTTTATCAAAGGAAATTGCCCGGTTTATACTTGAGAAAAAGGGCACTGATATATCAATTCTCAACGTAAAAAATTTAACCTCGGTTACAGACTATTTCGTAATTGCGACCGCAAATTCGGATACCCAATCGAAAGCAATTGCCGATTACATATTAGAAAAAACCCGTGATATCGGTGAACGCCCGATAAATAAGGAGGGGTTTACAAACTTCAACTGGGTATTACTTGACTTCGTCGATGTAGTTGTTCACATTTTCCTTAAAGATGCCCGCAAATTTTATAATCTCGAGGGGCTTTGGGGCGATGCTGAAATTACCAGAATTGCTGATGAATAACACCGGGCAATATTTAATTTTGACCTCAGGTGATCCGAACGGTATCGGACCGGAAATAATTTTAAAACTTTTTAAAAAGCGTAAATTCTCCGACAGACCCGTTTTAATTGCAGGTTTTAAAGATACATTTGATTTTTACTCAGGATTATTAAACTTACCCGAGATTGAAGGGAAATATTTTCTGAACCGTGGCGCTCCGTCAAAATTCAAACCGAAACCGGGGAAAATTCTGAAATCTGCCGGGGAAATCGCTGCAAGTTCAATCTTTGAAGCAATCGATTTCAGTAAGGTTCATCCTGAGTCAGCTATAATTACTTTGCCTATTTCTAAAGAAGCAATAAATCTTGCCGGTGTTAAATTCCCCGGGCATACTGAACTTTTCGAAAAGAGCTATAATTCAACCAATGTTGCTATGATTTTTTATTCAGATACATTTATGGTATCTTCGCTGACCGGTCATATTCCGTTGAGAAAAATTTCCGGTAGCATATCAAAAAAATTTATCATTGAAAAGTTGATGTTTCTAACAGATAGCTTAAAAAGAGATTTTAAGATCGAAAATCCGACACTGGCAATACTTGGATTAAATCCTCACTGCGGCGATGGTGGTATAACGGGTAACGAAGAAACCGACACAATTATCCCCGCATTAAAACTCCTTCGAACAAAAGGGATTGATGTTGCAGGTCCATTTTCGGCAGATGGATTTTTCGCCACTCAATCACAATATAAATACAGCTTGGTAATCTCATGCTATCATGACCAAGGCTTAATCCCGTTCAAAATGTTGCAATCGCACGACGGGGTAAATTTTACGGCGGGATTACCGGTAGTCAGGACATCTCCCGACCATGGCACTGCATTTGATATTGCGGGAAAAGGTCTGGCAAACATTTCCAGTACGCAATCGGCATTTAATTTGGCAATAAAAATTTCATCAAACAGACGTGATCAGATTCGATAAAGTTTCATTCAGCTATAACTCGAAAAAAATTCTCGACAACGTTGACCTTTACATTAACAATGACGAGTTCCTGTTCGTTGTCGGCGAGAGCGGAATCGGTAAAACCACATTATTCAAACTTATGTACTTTGAAGAAATCCCAACATCGGGAACGGTATTCTTCGAAAATTTCAGTTCGGATAATATTGATGTTCAGGAGATTCCTTATCTGCGAAGAAGGATTGGCGTTGTTTTTCAGGATTTCAAGCTCATGCAGGACAGAGATACATTTGATAACATTTCACTGCCGCTTGAGATAATCGGTGATAAAAAGGATACAATCAAAAAGAAAGTTTTTGACGCTGCCTCAAGGGTGGGATTACTCGATAAACTCAACAAGAAACCTTTCGATTTATCCGGTGGTGAGCAACAACGAATTGCAATAGCACGGGCGATAGTCAATAAACCTGAAGTTGTAATTGCCGATGAACCGACAGGAAACTTAGATCCGATAATTTCAATGGACATTTTAAAATTGTTAAATGAGATCAACAGACGGGGTACAGCGGTGATTATTGCTACTCACAATTTTGAACTTGTCAGGAAACTGAGGGATAAGAGGATAGTTCAGGTTAAAGATCAAAAATTATATGAAGTGAAAATCAGGACTTGACAATTTTATTCCGGTTCACGAGGAAATCGAGCACTATCTGCCAATCCTCTTTAAAATTATATTCGAACCGTTCAGACGGATTTATTGAAAATGCCATCTCAAGATTAGAAACTCCCTTTTCAAGTTCACCTTTAATAAAATTTATTTTAGCTTTCTCGAAATAAGGTTCAGCCCAGTTTGGTTTCAGTTTAATTGCACTGTTGAATGCTTTCCCTGCGGTAAGGTAATCTTCGTTATCTATCAGCACACAACCGTAATCATACCATGCTTCAGCATTGTCAGGCTCTAATGAGACAATAGTGCTGAAGCTACTTGCTGCTTCCGGAATCATACCAAGTGCAATTTCAGTATCTGCCTTTGAATACCATATTTCGGCGAAATCCCTGCAAAGGGATATAGCCATATTGAAATCTTTGAGAGCTTCAGTATATCTTTTAAGTGTGTAGTATGAATTTCCTCTGCTGAAATAAGATTCGTAATTTACATCATCCAGTTCAATAGCCTTTGTGTAATAATAAACTGCCTCCTCATATTTCTCAAGCTCTTCGTACGCGTTACCGATATTGTGATACGTAAACGAATCATCGCTTCGTAATTCAACGGATTTCTGATAATATTCAATTGCTTTATGGAATCTACATAATGAAGCGAATGCGTTGCCGCAATTATACCACGCGGAAGAAAAATCAGGTTTAATCGCAAGACACATTTCGTAGCTTTCAATCGCTTTCAGGAACCTACCCATTCTGTTATGCACTATCCCGAGATTGTACCACGCATTGAAGTTGTATGGCGAAAGGTCAATATGTTTCCTGTATGCCGAAATGGATTCATTTAACATATCGAGAAAATCGTAACAGTAACCAAGCTCATAGTAAGCGTCCTTGTGAAATTCATCGAGACGGATAACCGACTCAAAACATAAAACAGCTTCCGAAAAGTTCTCAATCCTTTCAAGCGAAAGACCTTTATTGAATAATGCGTCAATATTGTTCGGGTCTATATCCAAAACTATGTCGAATGTTTCAATTGCTTTTTGATGTTGTTCGCTGTTATCAAATGTAATCGCTTTATTAACGATTATTTCAAGATCATTAGGATTAAGGAGAATTGCCTTATCGAAATAAATTAACGCTTCATCGTATCTGCCGAGACAATCCAGCAAAAGTGCTTTCCTGTGCCAAGACTCGGTATTGTACGGGTAAAGTTCTATCAGAATGTTGACGTACTTAAGCGCCTTCTCGAACTCATTATTTTCGTAATAATAATTAATGATCTCTTCCAAAGACTCGGAATCATGAGTCTTCTCAAGATCATCGTCATTGAGCTTCTTCTTTCGTCTTCCATTGTTTTTATCTTCGTTCTCGTCAAAAAATTCAAGGTCGTCATTGTCTTTCACGTTATCTCCTTTGTTATTTTCAGCCTAACATAGAAAATTGAATTCCATTAATCAAGTATATCTACAATAATGAAAAAATTTTTGGATTCTGATTAAAACATTTATATAAAAATTAAATTCAGATATATTGAGTTTCTTCACAATACTTTTTTCCGCTCAGTTATCCTTTTCTGAATGAAACGAATTAAATATAAAATCCCAAAGTTTTTTTACAGAGTTTTTGTTTTACCACTTTTTTTTATGTTGCTTTGTGCATCCTGCGCTTCAATCGTAATCCGTGAGCATGTAAAAATTTCCAGCGATGACTGGTTAATGGCAAACGGCAACCCACAAAAGGATAACATTTCCATATCTGCTGACCCGGTAAAAATTCCGCCTGCTTTGGTTTGGGATTTCAACGTGGATGCGGGTTTCCACAATAATGTTTTTTCAATTGCTGATGCTGTTCTGTTTGCATCAACACTTCGCGGTGAGATATTTGCTATTGATGTTTCTTCAGGCAAGAGGCTCGGATATATTTCGAAACTCGGCGGTTCAGTTTTCGGTTCGCCGATTGTTCGCGAGCGTTCGATAATTTTTACAATTGACGGAAACGAAGACCGGTCAGTTGTCAGTTACGATTTTTCAAAGGGGACTACCAACTGGGAATTCAACGCCGGATTTATAAGGTCGTCACCCATAGTGTTAAATGACAATGTTATCGTTGCGAATAAATCCGGATTGGTATTTTCTATCAATGCGCTTAGCGGGGAAAAAAATTGGGTGTTTAATTCCGGTACAAAAATTTCTTTTTTTACATCTCCTGCTTCAGACGGGAAAAATATTTATCTCGGCAATACAAGCGGAGAATTGTTTGCAATTAACCTTGTTACCGGTAATCTTCAATGGCGGCTTGAAACAGGAAGCTCCTTCTTTTGCAATATTTCAATTCACAATGATACTCTCTTCACCGGATGCAATGACGGAATTTTCAGAGCATTCACGAATGAAGGAGCGATCATTTGGGAAAAGAACCTGAATACAAAATTTTCTTCATCTTCTACGTTTTTTAACCAAAGTATAATTACAACCGGCGTGAACGGTAAAGTATATTCTCTCAAAACGCAAACAGGGGAAAATATCTGGGAATTTAAGACGAACGGCGCGATTACAGCATCGCCGGTATTAGCCGGGGAATATGTATTCATCGGTTCATTCGATAAAAACTTCTATTGTCTGAATGCAAAAACCGGTAAAGAAATCTGGCGGTTTGAAACGGAAGGGCGGATTAAAGCAACTGCGCTCGTCTGGAGGGGTTTTGTGTTCGTTGCTTCCGATGATAAAACTATTTACTGCTTTAAATGAAATTGTTATTCTTAATATTGATAATCATTTCGCAGGGTTCACTATATCCGCAAGTAACGGATTCAACTTCTTTATGCGTTAAAATTGAAACGAACATAAACAATCCGCTAATTTCCATTGACTCTGCTGAATTCACTTCACTTAAGAAAGACTGCTTGTTCCTTTCAGCCGGGAGTTATTATTTTGAAATTAAATCCGGTAACCAGGACAATGTGTGGGGTGCAATGAATATTTCACGAACAGTTGAAATTTATTCAGATACGATTTTAACCCTGAAAGCTCCGGTATTATATACTTTCACTACGGACCCCTTTAATGCTTCAGTTTATTTTAACGACAGTCTTTTGGGTTTTACACCGCTTAGATATTTGTCGGATAAATTATTGACCGGAGAATTTTCCGTTAGAAAAGACGGATTTAAGTCCGTATTTGAAAATTTTGACACATCAAAAGTTTTTTACAAAATCATTTTAAAGCCTGCCAACGGTTTGGTCGAAAACGAGGTAATTATTAATCGCGCAATTGGTTTTGAAACACCGCGCAACTGGTTAGTCATTTCAGGTCTCGGAGCGCTTACAATTTCCGGCGCTTACGGATCGTTTAATCTGAAATCCAAAGCAAATGAATTTTACGATGAATATTTGAAAACAAGTGATGAAACAAAACTTGATAAATCGAAACAATTCGACGTTTATTTTGCGATTTCTCTTATCGCAATGCAGGCAGCACTCACAGGGCTGATTTACTATCTGTTTTTCGACTGAAAATTATTCAGCAATTAAAAGCTTGTCCTTCCGGTTTGCCGTAACAGTATTGAAAATGATAACGGCAATAATTATTAACCCACCCAAAATGGAAAAGTTTGAAGGGACTTCCCCAATCCCGATAAAAACCCAAATCGGATTAAATACCGCTTCAAGCGTTGCTATGATCATCGTCTCGGTCGCGCTGATATACTTTATTCCCTCGTTAAAAATCATATAACTCACACCAATCTGAATCGCACCCATGTAAATTAAAATTAAAACTTGCGTTCCATCAATTGCCATACGGTCTAAAATAACCGGAAGACAAATAATTGCAACAAGTGCATTACCGACGATAATGTTGTTTATAGTATTGGTCTCACCGTGCTTTTGTTTTTTCCATTTAAGGAATAATGAGAACAGAGCGAAGCAAAATCCCGATGCGATTGCGAACATGTTTCCTTTAACATCGCCGGAGTCAAGTTTACCAAGGAAGAATAGTGACATTCCCGCGAGGATTACAGCAAATGTGGCAAAATGTTTTAATTTAAATCGTGACTTTAAAAACAAAGGTTCAAGGAAGAGCAAATACGCAGGTGCTGTAAATTGGAGGAAAATTGCATTGGCGGCAGTCGTCAGTTTGGTTGCAATCACAAAAAAAATCAAAATGCCGGCATAGGAAGCAGCACATAAATTTGAGATGAGGTCAAACCTGAACTTAGGTTTAACCTGCCTGAAATTTGCAATTAAAAAAACTGTGACAGTTGCAATTGCACACCTGTAAAAAGAAATCTGGAATGCATCAATTGTGAGAACTTTTATGAATAAACCGCTTGTACTCCAAAGGAAAGCAGTCAATGAAATCAGTAATATCCCTCTGGTATGGTCAGAAAGATTTCCCAAATTACACTTGGAATTTTTCTGAAATTTTTCGAAACATAACTTCCGTCATTTCAGAGAGGTTGAACTTATGCTTCCATCCCCAATCTCTGCGCGCTGTTGAATCATCAATAGTCGCAGGCCAGGTTTTCGCTATTTCCAGCCGGAAATCAGCTTCGTATTCAATTTCAAATTCAGGAACATATCTCACAATTTCATTTGATAATTGCTCCGGTGTAAAACTTATTGCGGTAATGTTATATCCGCAGTGAGTTGAGATTCCGTCGGCAGGAGCTTCCATAAGTTTAATAGTCCCGTCTATTGCATCCGGCATGAACATCATAGGCAACATTGTATCTTTACTGAGGAAACATTTATATCGTTTGTGTTTCACTGCTTCATAAAATATCTCAACTGCGTAATCGGTAGTTCCGCCGCCGGGCTCGGTTTTGTGGCTAATCAATCCTGGATATCGTAAACTCCTTACGTCAACTCCGAATTTTGCATGATAATACTCGCACCACCTTTCTCCTGCAAGTTTACTAATCCCGTAAACGGTATTCGGCTCCATGATAGTTATTTGAGGTGTATTTACTTTTGGAGTTGTATTCCCGAAGACTGCAATTGAACTTGGCCAAAATATTTTCGATAATTTTAAATCCTTTGCAAGCTCCAGAACATTCAACAATCCGTCCATGTTAACCTCCCATGCGCGTTTCGGCTTTTTCTCCGAATTCCCCGATAGTAAAGCCGCAAGATGATAAATTTCACGGACGTCATTTTCTGTAACTATCCGTGAAAGATTTTGTTTGTCGAGTACATCAAGTATTTCAAACTTGCCCGATGACATTACCTCTTCGGATGCGGTAGTTAAATCTGTTGCAATTACTTTATCATTACCGTTTATTTTCCTCAGCTCCAGTGTAAGTTCGGTGCCAATCTGTCCTGCTGCACCGATGATTAAAATTTTTCCCATTAATATATTTGAGGTTAATTCATATAGTTTTTACATGACAGAATTATATATAAAAAATCAGCTTTCGGATACGATTTAACAATATATAAAATTTCTTTTTTTAAAATCACCAGAGTCAATTCATGATTAATTAATATACGCGATGAGTTCTCAGTTAATGCTATAAATCGAAGACCTCAACTTCGTATTTCACGGCGCTTTTTGGTATTAGTGCAGGCCAGTACGCAACTACCTCTGATGGTTTTGGTCTTCCACCGGCAAAACCCGTAACTCCGGGGGGACCGGTCAGTATTAACGGTGCGATTTCCATTCCGAATCTTTCAACCGATTTTTTGTCGTGCGACCTGACGCCGATTCTGAGTACAATTTCAGACGGATCATCAGGTGTATTCGCAAGCGGACCATGGCACGCATTATAACCCTGAAACTCGGATTTGATTTCGTCAAAGGTCAATCCCAATGCATCCAGACGCTTTCTAAGTATCTCTTCAGCAGCCTGTGCTTTATCAAGTGCATCCGGCCAGCAATAAGTCAAAGAACCGAAGGCTGAGTAACCGTCGAGGTAAGACATTGAAACTTTATAAAATTCAGTTGCAGGTTGTCCCTTTACACCGGTAACCTTAACCCGGTTATTACCCGATTCTTCAAGTTGTATTGAAGTGAAATCCGCGATACAATCGGGTGTAATGTAATCCTTAGGGTTACCAATTTCATAGACCAGTTGCTCTGAAACAGTTGCAACATTGACTATACCGCCTGTACCATCGTGTTTAGTGATAAAAACCGTACCATCCGGATGCGCTTCGGCAATCGGAAATCCGATTTTATCCAACTCGGGTACGCTCTTCCAGTCGCCAAGGAAATTCCCACCGCTTGCCTGACCCCCGCATTCAAGTATATGACCAGCCACCGTGCCGGTAGCCATTAAATTGAAATCAGAGAAATTCCAACCGAACTCATAAATCATCGGCGCCAGCGTAAGTCCGGTATCTGTTACTCGTCCGGTCATTATAATATCAGCGCCATTTTGAAGCGCCTCAACGACACCGCCTGCACCAAGATAAACATTAGCGCTCAATATCTTATCCTTTACTGTCCGGATACTTTCACCGGTTTCCATATTTTTCAGTTCAATCCCACTATCAAGCAAATTGTCTATCCGATTAAGAATATCGTCACCTATAACTATTCCTATTTTTAACCCTTTAATACCGAGTTTTTTTGCAACCTCGATTATAGCGTCTTTACAAGAATATGGGTTTACACCTCCGCCGTTTGTGATTACTTTAATCCCCTTATCTTTTACGATGGGCAGAATTCTCTCCATCAACGGGGGAATATCACGCGCGTAACCGAGCTTCGGATCGCGCAATTTCTGCTTCTGTAAAATTGACATTGTAACTTCAGCAAGGTAATCCATAACAAGGTAATCAACCGGTCCTTCAGTAATCTGTCTGAATGGCGCATCAACCATATCACCCCAAAATCCCTGCCCCGAAGCAATTCGTATCTTTTCTTTCATTGAATCAAATAAAGTTGAAATTAAAGTTGCAAGTTAACAATTCAACCTAAGTGTAACAATTTAGAAAGTCAGCATAAGGTTAAACCTAAATCAATATCGTTGAAATGATAGAAACCCTGCGCGCAATTCTCTAAAGAAACGTCTTTATGAATTTTGTCAGGTTCTGGCAAAAATATCTCCGTGAAACTTCATTCATAAAAAATAAACCGTATTAATCGCTTCAGGCATATATACAAAATTTGGTAAAAAAAAGCGGAGCAATCCGCTCCGCCTTTTTCAATGGAAAAAACGTTGGAAGTTTATTTCATCACTTCAGGAGCACCATCCGCTTAACGCTCACAAAATCCCCGGCTTCAATTCTGTAATAATACACCCCGCTGGAAAGGTGCGATGCGTTGAATCCAACTTCGTAACTGCCGGGTTTCAGAACTTCATTTGTCAGAACAGATACTTCCTTTCCGGTCATATCGTAAACTGAGAGTTTAACGTTTCCTTCTTTCATAATATCAAATCTGATGTTGGTTACAGGATTGAACGGGTTGGGATAGTTTTGGGAGAGATCATATTTTTCAGGAATTTCATCGCCAACATTTGAAATCCCGACTATGGTGTACCATCTTGCAGTCTCAACTATCGGATTTTTGATTGTTACGGTAACAACAGTATCCATACCGGATGAATCCGGACTTGAATAAGAACCGGGGCCACCGCCAATCCACCCTTTGAACTCACTGTACAAACCATTGCCACTGACAATCCTGCTCAACACACCGAAAGTTGCCTGCGAATTCGAGTCATAATATTGATCCCCTCCGAATGTATTTCCGATAGAAGAATTCATTAATAAAAGATATTGACGTTTATAATGCGCAGTCAGGTCAGTGTTTTGGTTAATTGTGAAATTTAATGTTGTATCAGTACTACCGTTACTCCATTGCGTGAACATGTAATTATTCGAAGCTTGCGGAACATTCAAAGGCGTTTCAACTGTAACATTAGCACCGTCAGGGAAAACAATTTGCTGAGGTGAGTTATACGGATTACCGTTCACCGTGTAAGTAACAAGATTTCCCCTGTTAGTCTGAATGCTTAAAAGCGAAGCATTAACTAAAACGTTTAATTCTCTTCTGTGAGCAGGTGTACCGTTTGGACCGCGACCTTCAACGTGTATAGTATAGCTACCCGGAGTTACGCCACCGGAGGCTGCAATATTCATCGTAACCTGTCCAGGGTAAGAATTTATAGTGTTACCATTAGGGAATGTTATATTGATATTGCCGCTTGATGGCGGATTTGTAACTGTTCCTGTAAATGTAACCGTTTTATCGTATAATTTTACAGCAGGTACTGAGACTGTGATGTTTGCATTTTGCCCGTCGTTAACTTTTAGTAAAGAGTCACTAATCTTCATAGCGTAATCAGGGAAATAAGCAACATAAGAGCTGAAATTATTGCTCCTGAAGTCAGCCCATGCCATTATTGAGGTAATGCTGTTCGAGGCGACTGAATTATAATCTCCCTGATAACGCGGAGTACCACCACCACCACACGAGGTACACTCAATTTTCATTTTTTTGTTGGATACTTTCTGATTTGTTGCCCAGTTCACTCCACCATTGTCAGAGTATGAAGCATAGATTTCCGCGCTGTCGTTTGTGGGAGTATTCCTTGTATCCATCCACTGTACATATAACCTTCCTGTTTCTTTATCGCACCACATTGCCGGATGAAATTGAATGCTTGAATTAGCCGGCGTGTTATCGTTTACAAGAACTTCACCCGACCAGGTTGCACCTTGGTTATCGGAATAACGGCAATAGATATTTGGATTATTCCCGTTACCCGGAGGATTATTTGAAGCATAGATTAAATATAATCTCCCACGGTGCGGACCATAGCTATTATCGGCGGCAATATATGGATATGGTCTTGTACGCATGTTCTCAACCGAGTGCCTTCCGTTTACGTTAGTTCCCACATAGTTTGCAAATTGTTGGGTGCTAACATAATTGAAAGTTGTTCCGCCGTTTTCCGATTTATAAAAAGTATAGTTAGGAGCAAATGAATTTCCGGAATTGGTAACCACGTAAACCGTCCCGCCCTGGGTAGCGCCATTAGGTCCTACTGCAACCATCATACCGGGTAAAAACTGAGTACTGAGCGAGGTTACAAAATTAAAACTATTACCTCTGTCAATTGACCTTACAATATTACCGGAACCACCGCCGGCAGTGAAAACAGAGTAAACATAATTAGAGTATGGTCCGGCAGTCTGGTCTGCTGCCATCCAGTTTTTATCAACACCAATGTTACCATTAACCGGATTTCTCCATGTCTGGGCGTTATCATCAGAGCTGATAATTCTTGTACCCGTTATGTTTCCACCTGCGCCTGACATATTTTCGTAATATAATCTACCGAGAGAATCATAAGCAGTAATCGGATCACCGAAAATATTCGTCCCGAAATTAGGCATATTGGTAGCCCAATCAATTCCATTTAACGTGTAATGAGTTCCGTTTGTATTGAATGCAACAAACATTTGCTTGGGATCGTTGGGGTTCATTGAAATGTGAGCTTCCGCAAAATCAATGCCAAGAAAATAATTATCGAAACCTTCTTCATCAGTCCAGACAGCATCTTCAAGCTCTGAATCGGGCTGATGTGCATTTAATAACTCGGATGGAATCCTGTCCAGATTAGGGTCATCATCCATATTTGTTGACTGCGAATTAAAACCAATTACGACTGCAATAATAACGATAATCGGTAGTAACAGAAGTTTCTTCATTTTTAATAGATTTTAATTTAGACAAGAATAACTTTTTTAAAGCAAAATTATAAGGTCTTTTTATATCAATTCTTTTAAATAATCATATTACCCCTTAATGTGAATTTCAATTAGAAAATTGTAAATCTCCAACTATTCAATCAAAGTTACTTCAACAACACCATCCGTTTGATACTAACAAATTCACCGGCTTCAATTTTGTAATAATAAACACCGCTCGAAAGTTGCGATGCGTCAAATTTAACTTCGTAACTTCCTGGTTTCAGAACTTCATTCGTCAGAACCGATACTTCCTTTCCGGTTATATCGTAAACTGAGAGCTTAACATTACCCGCTTTTATAATATCAAATCTGATGTTGGTTACAGGATTGAACGGGTTGGGGTAGTTTTGAGACAGATTATATTTTTCGGGAATTTCATCGCCAACATTTGAAATCCCGACTATCGTGTACCACCTTGCGGTTTGAACTATCGGATTTTTGATTGTTACAGTAACAACAGTATCCGTACCGGAAGAATCCGGGCTTGAATATGAACCTGAACCACCACCAATCCACCCTTTGAACTCACTGTACAAACCGTTGCCGCTGACAATCCTGCTCAGCACGCCGAAAGTTGCCTGTGAATTTGAGTCATAATATTCATTCCCCCCGAATGTATTTCCAATTGAAGAATTCATCAGCAAGAGATATTGACGCTTGTAGTGAGCTATCAAATCAAGGTTGGTACTTACATTGAAATTTATTGTGGTGTCTGTACTGCCGTTGCTCCATTGAGTAAATTTATACTTGTTCGATGCCTGAACAACTGCGTCCGGAACCTTGATGGTAACATTGCTTCCATTAACAAATACAAACTCCTGCTGACTGTTGTACGATTGCCCGTTAACATAAAAGGTTACCGTTGTTCCCCGATTAGTTGCGACTTTAACAATGGAGGCATCAACGAGTAAATCAAATTTCCTTTTGTGCACCGGTGTCCCGTTTTTACCACTGCCTGTAACCGTGACTTCGTAACGCCCCGGTGTAACATTTCCGGATAAGTTTACATTCATTACGACAGAATCCGGGAAAGATGTAATCGAGTCTTTACCGTTTGTGAAGCTAAAGGAAATATTCCCACTTGCCGGTGTTGAATCAATTGTTGCGGTAAATTTTACCCTATCGGCGAACGGTCCTTTCACATCCGGAATTTTAACAGTTACGGAAGCGGAGGAATTACCCGAAGTATTTACCCTATCTGTGTTTAATAACATCGCGAAGTCAGGGAAATATGCGACGTAACTTCCAAGGCTATTATTACGTCCATCCATCCAAGAAGAATAAGATGTATTTCCAATTGCAGAAATGCCAATATAATCACCAATGTAAAATGCCTGCCCCGAACCCTGAGATACCCGCATATCATCCGGATTAAATTTTTCGTTTGAAATCGGTTCATTCGTGCTGAATGATACACCACCGTTTGTTGAAACCGCCCCGTAAAGTTCAGTCATTAGGTTATTTCCGGGATCTACGCGCGAGTCATACCAACACACAAAGACTTTACCGGTATTGTTGTCAACTGAAATTGCAGGCATCCACTGGTCGGTTGATGTATTGTCATCATTTAACCTCAAAGGCGACGACCACGTTTGTCCATTGTCAGTTGATCTAACCAATACAACATCGGCTAAATCATTTGGGTTGTTTGCCGGGTTGATTTCTGTTACGACATAGATAGTACCCCGATATGGTCCGAAAGAATTATCAACAGCCACTCTCGGGAAATTGTTTGTTCTGATACAATTTTTAACCGTATATCGCCCCGAGCAAATTGTACCCGCCGGAACAGCATTCAGCACCGTAGTCGAAGATGAGAATGATACGCCGCCATTTGTAGATCGTGCCATGAGGATCGTATTACCGTTTACGCTTGCAAAATAAACACTGCCACCTTGAATATTGCCGTTTGGACCCACTGCAACATAAGCACCCTGAGTTCCGAGGAGTGTTAACGTAGGAGACCAGGTTAAACCAAAGTCTGTGCTCCGGCTAAATCTCATACCAGTAGCACCAAATTGACGCCAGCCGACATACAGATTATTTGAGTAAGGTCCACCTGTCTGATCTGCAGTAATCCACGGCTTGTCATTCAATACCGGGAATGTATGCACACTTGAATACTGGTGATACGATACTCCCTTGTTGGTTGAACGGGCGACCGTCAAGCCATAAGTACTCCCGTTCTGATACATTTGTAAATAATATGCATTGCCGAGACTATCAAATGTCAGTACCGGATCACCAATTACCGAAAATCCTGGGAAAGGGATAAATGTTTTTATCCAGTCATAACCATTTAAAGTATAGTAGTAATTATTAATGTTGTACGCTGTAATTGAATTGAGAGGATCTCTGGGATTTGTAGCAATATGCGGTTCACCGTAATCAATCCCGAGAAAGAAATTGTCAAAACCATTGATAGTTACAGATTCTTCGAAACTTTGATTTGGATTATATGAATAATCCGGAGGTACAATTACCCTCGATTGATTTTTAATGTCATTCAACGGTTGCGCAGACAGAGGCTGATAAATATTTGTTAAAAACAACAACAGAAAGAAATATTTCATTGGGTTTTGTTTAGATTATTAATCAACATTTTTCGTCAATCAGCTATTATCTTAACTGACCTTAGTGTAAAACTTTTCATTATACTCTTTTACCATTCTCCACGTTGTAAAGTATCCTGCGAGATTTCTGATTGATGAGCGTATCTTCTTTACCCATGCAGTCGGAATTCCCCGTTGATCACGTTCGTAAAAACACGGCACAATCAAATGCTCAAGTACATCGTACATTGAATTCGCCTCAAACAAATCACGCTCAGCGATATCAGTCATCATATCTTCACTTATTGTATCAATCTTCCAGCCGTTTTCTTCCCTATATGCTTCTGCCCACCAGCCATCGAGAATACTGAAGTTTAATCCACCGTTAGCGAGGACTTTCATTCCGCTTGTACCGGAAGCTTCGAGTGGACGCCTCGGAGTATTCAGCCAAATATCGCACCCCTTAACCAACTCTTTCGCAACATCTAACTCATAGTTGTCAATAAAGACAATTTTTCCGTGTAGTTCCGGGTCTTTTGTCCACCGGTTTATTTCCTCTATGAAACTTTTACCACCTTCATCCATTGGGTGTGCCTTCCCTGAGAAAATAAATTGTACCGGACGTTCAGAATTCAACACGAGCGATTTTAATCTCGCCACATTTGTGAAGATAAAATTTCCTCTTTTATAAGTGGCAAACCTACGCGCAAAACCTATTGTAAGTGCGTTTTCATTCAGTATATGAAGCGCATCCTGAATTTCATCATCGGTGGCTTTAAGGGTTTTCAGTTTGTTTGAAGTACGTTTGCGCGTAAACTTAATCAATTGTCGCCTGTTATCATTTCTCATCCTCCATAAAATTTCATCCGGTAATTCGCTAATCTTTTCCCAAATATTTTCATGCTTCAACCAATCAACACCGAAGTTTTTCCTGTAAACCCTTTCGGATATATAAGACAAGTACGATTTTGTATGAATTCCGTTCGTGATAGATTCAATCTGAGATCTATTATCCGGCAATGCCCACATCTTGCGGGCAGTCTCCGCGTGAAGTTTGCTTACTCCGTTGAGGAAATGAGAGTTGTTAATCGCAAGACAAGCCATATTGAATTGTTCCTTATTGACTTTCGTACCAGCCAGACTCCCTTCGTTAAAAAATTCATCAAACGAAATTTTCAAATGATTCTGTGCGTATGATTCAAAATAATGGGTCATTAGTTTACGTGAAAATATGTCAATTCCTGCCGGTACGGGAGTGTGTGTAGTAAAAATGTTCGAATAATAACATAACTGTTTAGCTTCGTTAAACGAAATATTGTATTTCTCTATTGAATTTTTAATCCTCTCTAAACACAGGAAGGCGGAATGACCTTCATTGAGATGAAAAGCTTTGATATCGTAATTGAGAATGTCGAGGAGTTTTTTACCGCCTATACCGAGAAGTATTTCCTGCTCAATCCGTTTTTCAATATTTCCGCCATATAGAATATCAGTAATCCGTTTATCGTTTACTGTATTTTCATCAACGAAGGTATCAAGCATAAATAATTTTACACGACCAACCCTGAACTCCCAAATCTGGGCATAGACAGTCCGCCCGGGCAATTCTATCGATATTTTAATCGGGGAGAAATCTTCATCCGTTACCCTATGTATCGGTAACTTTTCAAACCTGTTCGGTTCGAAAAGTTCACTTTGCCTCCCGTCGGAATTTATATATTGAGTAAAGTAACCGTAAAGATACGCCAGACCAATACCAACAAGTGGTAAACCGAGGTCAGAAGAGGATTTTATATGATCACCGGAAAGAACTCCAAGTCCGCCCGAATATAATTTAAGGCACTTTGTAATACCGTATTCGGCGGAGAAGTATGCTATTAGTGGTTTCTCGGTTTTGAAATAATGTGTTTGAAAATAAGTCTTTTCTTTGAGATATTTTTTGTATTGGATGTAACTATTTCTGATTTTTTCTTTCAGATTTTTTTTCTCTATCATTTCATAAAGATAGTTCTCATCAATAGTTTCGAGAAATTTTACAGGGTTTCTTTCTGTCCAACGCCAGTATTCATCGTTAATTTCTCTGAAAATTTCATAAACATCATTATTCCACGTCCAATATAAATTATAAGATATTTCCTTAAGTTGGTTAAGAATTTCGTACATTAAGAAAAGTTAATTTTAATGAATTTTAGAAATCCCGCATTATATCCGCTTTAATTTAATTATACCACTTATAAATTTTTGTATTTTTTCCAACAAATTAACTAATATTAATTTTAAATCACCTACGGAAGTCAAATATACATATTTTCTTAGAGTGGTGCTGGTTAATTTTGTAAAATGATTGGTTGGAAAAGAAACCTATATATAATATGGATTGCGCAGTTCATTGCGATGATTGGGATGAGCATGGTAATTCCTTTCCTTCCGTTTTATATCAGGGAGCTTGGTGTTACAGATCCGACAGAACTTGAGAAATGGAGCGGACTTGTTTTTGCGGGTCCGTTTGTACTCTCATTTGTAATGACACCGGTCTGGGGCGCACTGGGTGATAAGTTCGGTAAGAAACCCATGGTAGTACGCGCAATTTTCGGGCTCGCGCTGTCTCAGTTACTCCTGGGCCTGGCGACAGATGTTTTCCAGTTACTCTTATTCAGAATGTTCCAGGGTGCCGTCAGCGGGTTCATAGCAGCATCGTTAGCTCTCATCGCATCGGTTACTCCTAAAGAAAAATCCGGGTATGCGCTTGGTATGCTACAAACATCCATTGCGGCCGGAACTATCATTGGTCCTGTCATCGGTGGATTGCTTGCAGATATTATTTCTGTTTCGAATATTTTCTTTATCACATCAGTTATGTGCTTCAGTAGTGGTATTTTGATTATTTTCCTCGTTGACAAGGGGAGCACGATGGTTCAGAACTCATCTTATACTGTAATTGATAATATCAAATATTCATTTTCAAGCCCGCGTTTAATCATTCCGTTAATCTCAATTTTCTTTGTTCAGGTTGCGCTGATGATGACGATGCCGGTCTTTGCGCTTTATATTGAATCGTTTAAAATTAATACCGAATATATATCAACAATTACCGGAACAATTTTCGGCGTTATGGGGTTGTTTACGGTCATATCTTCACCGTGGTGGGGAAAAAAGAACGACGCAAGCGGTATAAGGAGAAATATAATAATCGCAATGTCAGGAGCTGGAATTGCACTGATATTGCATAGCGTGGTACTTAATGCCATTATGTTATATCCGCTTCGTGCGATACTCGGATTCTTCGTCGGTGGAATTATTCCAGCATTTTACTCGTATCTAAATAAAAATACAGGTGAAGACCGAAAGGGTGGAATAATGGGGATTGCATCCAGTTTTACATTGCTCGGTAATCTTGTCGGACCTTTAACCTGTACTGCTCTGACAGGATACATTTCCCTTAGTTTCATTTTTACAATTTCAGGTTTTCTTTTGATTGCAAATTCACTCTTTGTTTATCTGAAATTAACCGATATTCGCAAACTTAAAATTTCTAAAGATGAAGAAGTTATACTTATTCCTTTGGATAATAAACTTTAAACATAAATTATGAAGCCAACGAAAATAAAGCGGTCGGATAACGACAATTTGATAATCGGATGGTCAGACGGCAGCGAGTTTGAAGTTAGTTTTAAATTGTTACGCGACGAATGCCCTTGCGTTAACTGTAAGGGAGAATCGGTTATGTTCAGTACATACATTCCTATCAAAGCGCCATTTAGACCACCGGGTTTTTATGAAATTGATACAATAGAGAAAGTTGGAAACTATGCAATTAAAATCAAATGGAAAGACGGACACAGTACAGGGATTTACTCTTGGGATACTTTAAGAGCAATATGCGATAAGACTGTTAAAGGTAATAAAGAAGCAGGCGGAGATTAGGTCTCCGCCCGCGATAATTTTCCGTTTTAGCTCAGGGAGTAAAAACAACTTCAAAGATTTTATTCTCACGCGTTGCGCGAAATTCAAACTGATTCATTAAACGATTATACTTCACATCGGAAATGCTATTGTAAATGTGTTGATCAGCTTGTTCGTTAACATTTAACTGTATGTAAGATAATGAAGGATTTGACATATCGTCCGATTGACCAATAAAAAACAATCGTCCGTCGTTGAGGAACCTGAACAACTGAATTGAATTGAAAAAAGCCCTGCCGGGGAAATTTAAAATTGGTGGGGATAATGTTTCCTCATTCGTTTTCATAAATGAGATCGAATACCAATTGTTAAAATCAGATGCAGTGTCAATAAACTCGTACGTAGCGTAGGCATATTTTCCGTCGGGACCAAAATTCACATATGAATACTTTAATGAATCTACTTCACTCATAACAAATGATTCCTCATTAGCAACTTCTATACCATCAATCACTATGGTATACCGGTCTTTTATCCCGGCTTCGTAATCTCCGGAAATCACCCCGATGTAATATATTTTCCCATCAGGAGAAAATCCGTAATCCATAAGGTAAGAGAATTTTGGATCACTGATTATTTCATCAACTCCATTAGATTTTAAATTTAATACCGATTTTCCCGAAACATTAGTTGGATTATAAGTAAATAATAAGTCTCCGTTCCGGTCATTTCTGATAATTGTGCCAAGATCGTTATAGAATCCCTGAGAAACGCCATCAACAATAATAGCATTTTTTGAGTACACGGATTCGAAATCGAAGTCGTTCCAGTTGATTCTAATAGAAGCCATGTAGGAGATTGTTCCATCATCATCAATTTTCAAATCATAAATCCCATTTGTAATTTCCTCAACTTTTTGTGTCTTCTCTGAATTAGTGTATGCCTGAATTTGTTCGTTACCTATAACGAGTGAATAAACGTAACTATCTATCCCCTTTTGGCTGATTGCTGCTGAATACACCGGTTCATTTTTATCGTTCAAAAGAACGGGATTAAAAACTTTAACAAAAGGTGAATATTCTTTATCACCCTGAACGACAAATTCTTCACCACCTTCTTCGTAGAAGTTTCCGCCCCGATTTGCGATATATGTTAATCTGTTATTCCGGTCATAAGTTATGCTCGAATTATCAATATCAGAATATGGCGTTTCATCGAAGAAACTCCCATGGAGAAAACCGGCTTTCCCGCCTTTTCTTACGATGTAATAACGATCTCCGTTTTCATCCCTGAAGAAATAATCCTGCTCTCCTTCGGCGTTTTCCGGTATATACCGCCAAGAAGGAATAATCTTATCGAAACCGGCAGAATAACTTATCGGACTGGTAGTTGATACGGTCATTATTTTATATTCGCCATTCTCTCGGATTACGACTTCATATTCATCATCAGGATTTATATAAGCATCGTATCCTTCTGCATATTCAACCTGTGCGACTTCATCTCCGTTTATAATCAAAAAATATGCAGAGCTGTCATATCCACCATCGATGTAATTTGCTGCAATACAGTAATAATTTCCTTTTGAATCAAATTTTATGTAATACCCCGATATGAAATCGTAATACTTTGAATCTTTGTATCGGGATTTTATCAAATACTTAAAATTATCGGGATTAGTTACAATGTAACAGTATGAACCTGTAGAAACATCCGAGAAATAGTTATATACCTGCACGAATTCATCGTCTTTGGATTCATAGAGCAGAGTTTCCTTCAATGACTGCGATCTCAGGTTAACACTACTGTAAATTATCACCAATATTAAAGCTATTAAAATATTTTTCATTATTGAATAATTTAATTTTTAATCATCGGAAAAACCGAATCTCAACTTTGTTTTTTTTAAGGGAACAGGGGTAATTTCATTAGCAGCTTTGCTTTTATTTTCATCAGCAGATTTAACTTCTGAACCTGTAATTGATGATAAATTTTTCTCTTCCTGATTGGAGTTTTCTATATCCCCTATTATTATCTTTTCTTCATCATTAGCAGGAGATTCAATTCGGCTTGAAGAAAAATCATCAAAGTATATTCTTTTCTTAGGGGGTTCGTCTTTTTTTACAAATGAAACAAACCCTTCCTTAAAAGATTCAATTTGCTTGATGAACTTAATGAATTCATCATTGTTCCTGTCAGATTCAATAATCGTATTGAATATTTCCATATCTTTCTTTCCGACAATAACAAACTCATCAGACGAATTATCAAATTCGGTGTAGTTCCCATGAATTTCATTCCGGAACTTTGATGAATCAATAACATTGTTCAATGCTGAAGAAGTTGTTTTACGATTGTAATGCTGACCTTTTAATTCTGCATAATTACTTACGGTATAAATTTTCCTGATTAATTCCCTCGTGTTAAAATACAGGTTTTCAAGGTTCAAACCTTTTACTGATCCGGCGGAATACTCAATGTCTCCGTTTATCATAACCTCCTGCACATCCTTTGCGGAGAAAGATTCAATCAGATACTCTGATAAATACTCTTCGCTCAATTCCGGAACACCTGCAATATTTCTAATATCGCTCATATTAAAAAATATGAGGTCAGCTTTGAAATTTCGTTTAATGCTACCTTTGTTCTCAAGGCACAAGGTTTTTGCTGCATTAACAGTTATCATCTTGAGGATCTCTGAATATGAAAATTTACTTTTGTAAATAAGTTTCGAGAATGACCTGCATTCACTGAGTAAATCCCTACCGTAATATCCCGTCCCGATTGAAACATTTGCACCTGAATTTATTATCTGCTCGAATTCAATGTTCTTCGTTGAAAGCTTGATAAAGTCGGAAGGATTGAACACCACATTTACATTGTTCTCACCAAACAATTTCATGTCGTCAATATGGATATTTACAGGGTTGGAAATTATCGTGTCTTCGGATAAGAGGTTAAAATCTCTGAATACTCTCAACAATGATTTGCCGAACACTTTCTTAGTTTGCTCATTGTAATTTTCGCGATTGAAAATATCGAAATACAATTTGTTTTCACCCGGATGATAATTTTTCTGTAATAAATTTATTGAGTAATTATTTATCTCATCATCGAATTTAAATCCTGTAAGGTAGAACCGGCGCTGATACTTGAAAATTGTACTTAGTGAGAAATGATAAGAGGTGAATATTATCTGTTGTTTGATGATTTCATTTTCGGTGAAATATTTCTTTATGAAGTCACGATATATATAATTTGAAATATCCGCGAGACTTGTTACTCCGCTCATCAGCATTTCGGAATAGGCAAATACCATCAACTGGTTCAGGTCATGCTCGCTGTTGATATTTGTGAAATATTTCTCAAGTCGCTTTAAAGCAATTATTGAATTTATCGTTCCGTAATAAGTGTTCCGTAGAAATAGTTTTGAAAGTGCGAAGGACGAATTCAGGTTTGTGTTGATAAATCCCGGTACAATAAGTTTTCCTTTTGCATTTATAATCTCTGCATCAGGATACCGCTCGTTGATTTGTTGAAAATTAAATTCTGATGAAGGTATAATTTCAGAGATTAAATCATTTTTAATCACTATATCATAGTAACCTGACGTTTTATTCTCATCAAGACAAATGAGGAGTCCACCTTTTACAATTTTTATCCCTTCCATTTTCAAAGGTCCTTTATTTCGAATTTTTCATTAACGAGAAACCGAGAGTTCAATAGTTCGGTTTTACCTGCTTTGCTGATAGCATACTGGAAACCTTCACGCACACTGAATGCACCGTATTCACCACTACGATTTACAGCAATAAATCCAACCTGATATACATGATCACGTTTACGGCTGGAAAGCATATTCAGTTTATATACCCGTTCGCACGCAATTTTGCATGCATCTTCAGGCGAATAACCTTCTCGCATTTTTTCAACTATCAGGAAACTACCGCAAGCCCTGATACATTCTTCACCTCTACCGGTTGCGGCTGCTCCGCCAACTTCACCGTCAACATATAGTCCACTGCCAATCATTGGCGAGTCACCAACACGACCGTGCATTTTCCATGCAAGCCCGCTGGTTGTACATGAAGCCGATAATTGTCCCAAATTATCAATTGCAACCATACCAATAGTGTCATGGTTTCCATCTTCGTTTATTTTTTTTGTTACTTCCGGAAGTTTGAAATCATCAGTGTGCATTTCCATTGCTTTGCCTGATTTCGATGCTTTCCATTCGTGATACCGGCGCACTGACTGTTCGGTAAGCAAACTCTCCGGTTTAAAATGATTCTTTAAAGCGAAGATGTATGCACCTTCGCCGGCGAGCGTGGTGTGTTCGGAATTCTCAAGTATCAACCGTGCAACGCTGATTGGATTGCGGATATTCTCTACACAGATTACGGCGCCAATCCTTGCCTTCCAGTCCATTAAAGCAGCGTCGAGAGTAACAACTCCGCGCTCATCAGGCAATCCGCCGTATCCAACACTCAGAACATTTGGATCATCTTCAGCAACCATAACCCCCATCTCAACCGCATCAAGGGAATTACCCCCGCGCTCCAATATCTGATATGCACGCTCGTTCGATGGTACTCCGTGCTTCCATGTTGAAATTACAACTGGTTCCATTAAATAAATTTGATTTGATACAAAATTAGTTATTTTATTTCAGATATTCAGATATTATACCGAACATATTATCATACCGGTACTGAATGTTGAAATGGCCATCATTGAACTCGGAGTGAACGTGATTAATTCCCAGATTGCTTAACTTCTCTGAAAGTACCCTCGCGCCAATATTTAAATTAAACTGATCGTGGATTCCGGCATCGAGTGCTACTAATTTCAGGGCTTTCAGATTTTTCTTAAGTGTATTAACCATTCTGACAGGATCTTTCTCTATCCATTTTGAGAATACCTTATGATTCAAATCTCCCGTGTTAATATCAAACGGAAGATCAAAATCGTAACCGTGTTTTATTCGTCCGGCTTTATTTGGCGAATAACAAGCAGACATTCCGATAATATTCAGTATGGTATGAAATGAGGGGGATTTTGGTTGCTCGTAATTCAGTTCACTTTTGATGAAATTAAGAACACCTTCATGTCCACGCCCAAATTGTTCAATTGCAGAAACGAATCTGGGAAAATCTGGCAGATAACAATATTCAAAATACATGTCACCCGCAATTGAATATGTTAACCCGAAAACATCAGGATTCCTCATGGAAAGCGACAATGCACCGTAACCACCGCTGGACTTTCCGCATACAATACGGTTTTCCGGCTCCGGCAAAGTAGAGAAGTTCTCATCAATCATTGAAACAATTTCAAGAATGTAATCTTCATACTGTCCGGTTGCAGATGAATTAATGTATTGGCTCCCGCCGTATTTTGTCATACAATCGGGCATTACAACAATAAATTCCTTAGACTTTCCTGAAGCAATCAAACGGTTGAGACGCTGCTCAATATCTTCGTTGAGGAAAGAATAATTTAGATTAGAGTTACCGGTTCCTGTAAATCCGGACAACAAAAAAATTACGGGATACTTCTTGTCCAAACTGTAACCCTGCGGAAGATAGACAGGAAACTTTCTCACATAAGGGTCTTTAAGCGGGTTATATCGTAACACTCGGCTTTTGAACTCAATCTGAATAATTTTACCACTATATGACTTTTTCATTTTGATAACAATTTAGTAAAATCAACTTTCCTGAGATCGTCTTTGGTTGTAATTTTTATGTTAGTAACTTCACCTTGAACTATCTTCACTTTTATTCCTGCCGCTTCGCACAAAGATGCTTCATCTGTACCGGTAATTTTTTCCCGTTCAGCGTATTCAAATGCATCCATTAATCTTCTGTATTTAAAAAACTGAGGAGTTTGAATCCTCCAAATATTGTTTCGGGGAATCGTTTCAGTTACGATATTTTTGTTATCGGCTTTCTTAACAGTATCATTTATTTTTAGGCCGGGGATCAAACAATCAAACCTGACCGCTTCCCTGCACATTTCCCTGATTCGTTTTTTACTGATGAATGGTCTTACAGCATCATGTATTACAACGATATCATCATCATTACAATCCAAAGCCCTTAACGCATTAAAAACGGATTCCTGTCTGACTGTACCTCCCTTAACAACTGATGTTACCTTGTTAAATCCACCGACCGAAATAAGTTTATTAACTTTTGAGATGTATGTAGAATTAACGGCTATAGATATTGACGAGATAAATTTAATAGAGTTGAACTTTCGTAGGGTGTGAGAAATTACTTCCTCACCTGTTTTCTCAAGTCGAATAAATTGTTTTGGTACTTTAGAGCCGAACCGTTTTCCCTCACCTGATGCAGGAATGATTAAATAATATCTCATGTCGCGTTAAAATATATATAACCACAATGACTGACAATTAATAAATATGTATAACAAAATCTTATCAATAAAAAACCCGGCATTAATTACCGGGTAAAAAGATTAATAGGTTTTAAGTTCGTATCAGATAATGAGCATTGCATCACCGAAATCATAGAATCTGTACTTCTCCTTAATTGCTTTTTTATATCCCTTCATCACGAAATCCCTTTCGCCGAAAGCACATACAAGCATTAACATAGTTGATTGCGGTAAATGAAAATTCTCAAGTAGAATATCAACTACCCTGACAGTTTGCGGCGGGTGAATAAATTTATCAGTCCAGCCTTTACTCTGCCTGACCTGCTTTCCCGTTATCACGCTTGATTCTAACGCCCGGACTACATTTGAACCGACTGCAGCTATCTTTTTTTTGGATGCAATTGCCTTATTTATAGTTTCAGCAGTTTCTTTGGGGATTTCATAATACTCGGAATCCATCCGGTGCTTCGATAAGTCTTCCACTTCGACCGGCCTATATGTTCCAAGTCCAAGATGCATGGTTAAATAAACGATTTTAACTTTTTTCTTTTTTAGTTTATTTAAAACATCTGTAGTAAAATGAAACCCGGCTGAAGGTCCCGCAACCGAACCGATATTCTTTGCAAATACTGACTGGTAATCCGTTTTGTCTTTATCTGTCGCTTCACGTTTAACGTAAAACGGAAGTGGCATTTTACCTAATTTGTCAATGTATTTTCTGAAATCATCCTTGATATTAAACCTGACTATACGTCCCCTCGAGGTGGTATTGTCAATAACCTCGCAATAAAGATTTTTGGTAAAAAAAATCCTGTTCCCGATTCTAACTTTCCGCGCCGGGTCAACTACCACATCCCATATATTTTCCTCTTCATTTAATTGTCTCAGTAAAAACACTTCAATTTTTGCGCGGGTTTTCTCTTTCGTTCCGTACATTCGCGCAGGGAAAACTTTAGTGTCGTTTAAAACTAAAACATCACCTTCAGAAAGATAATTGACAAAGTCTTTAAATTTTTTCGTTTCTATAGTTTGTGTTCCCCTGTTCAGAACCATCATTTTACTTGAATCTTTTGGCTTCTTCGGGACCTTTGCAATAAGAGATTTAGGAATCGGGTATTTGAATTGAGAAAGTTTCATGAAAGAATATCCGGTTTATTTATTTAATTTAATGTTATAAAATGCACCAAGCCCGGGATAAACGGCATTTTCCCCGAGTTGCTCTTCAATTCGTAAAAGCTGATTATACTTTGCTACTCTGTCAGTTCTCGATAATGAACCTGTTTTTATCTGACCTGCATTTGTCGCAATTGCAATATCCGCAATTGTTGTATCACTTGTTTCACCGCTCCTGTGGCTGATAACACAGGTATATTTACTTGTCTTCGCCAATTCAATCGCGTTAAAAGTTTCGGTAAGCGTTCCAATCTGGTTAACTTTAACGAGAATTGAATTCCCGATTTTCTTTTGAATACCTTTGGAAAGAATTTCTGCATTTGTTACGAATAAATCGTCACCTACTAGTTGCGTAAACCCGCCAATTGCCTCAGTCAGAGCCTGCCATCCGTTCCAGTCGTTTTCATCCAATCCATCTTCAATACTTATTATCGGATAGTCATTTACAAATTTCTCATACATCTTTATCATCCCGTCGGAAGTTTTTGAAGGTAAGTTAGATTTATAAAATTTGTAAACCGGTGATTTTTTCTTCTTGTCTGTAACCATTTCAGAGGAAGCGACATCGAGTGCAAGGAAAACCTGTTTACCAGCTTTGTACCCGGCTTTGGATATTGCCTCAAGTATTATTTCAATTGCTTCTTCATTCGATTTCAAATTTGGTGCAAATCCGCCTTCGTCTCCGACTGAGGTGTTATGTCCTTTCGAATGCAATACATTTTTCAATGTATGGAAAATTTCCGTACCGCAACGTAACGCATCCGAGAACAAATTAAACCCTGCGGGAATAATCATGAACTCCTGAAAGTCAACATTGTTATCAGCATGTTTACCACCATTAATAATGTTCATCATCGGAACCGGTAGTTTATAACCGTTTGTACCACCGAGATATCTGTAAAGCGGTAACCCGCAGCTATCAGCCGCCGCGTGTGCAACTGCCATTGATGCTCCAAGAATTGCGTTTGCGCCTAATTTGGATTTATTTTTTGTCCCGTCAAGTTTACATAGGAGATTATCTATTACAATTTGGTCAAATGCATTCAGCCCGAGAATTTCACGAGAGATAACTGTGTTTACATTATTGACCGCCTTGAGAACACCTTTGCCCGAATAGCGTTTCTTGTCGTTATCCCTAAGTTCAACTGCCTCCCGTTCGCCGGTAGATGCTCCAGACGGTACAGCTGCGATTCCCATCGCACCGTCTTCTAGCATTACTTCGACTTCTAATGTTGGATTTCCACGTGAGTCTAAAATTTCACGTGCGTGGGTATATACAATTGCTGACATATTACGGTAATTGTTAAATTGTGTTAAAAAAGGATGGATATAAACATTTAATATAAAATATCAAATATGGGTAAACAAGTCAAATTTGCGGTATTATGACCTTCGGAAGTTGGTAATCATTAACGTTTTTCATCTCTTATATAAAAATTCTCCGGTTGAAAACGAAATGACAATATAGAATTTAATTAATCGCAATTTGTAAGATTGACTATATAGGCAGGAAATTGAAATGAGCTTAACTTACAGACTTAAAACATGGAGTGGTTACTGAAATACTTTCTAGAAGTTTATAATTAGTCTGAATATCATTTTTTAAGCAATTACGGGTTACTTAATTAAAACCATTTTCTTTATCTCTTTGAAAAGCAAATCATTTTTCCCCGGATGCATCGCCTCAATTGAATAAATGTAAGTCCCGGAAGAAAGACCATTGGCGTTGAACGAATATGTATATACTCCCGGATTTTTAAATTCGTTGAGCAACGTGGCTATCTGCTTCCCTGTCAAATCATAAACAAAAAGCTTTACGTTCGATGCATCCTTCAGGCTGAATTTAATTGATGTTACCGGATTAAAAGGATTTGGAAAATTTTGGAAGAGAGAATATTTCTCCGGAATTACATTACCGTTTTGTGAAACCACGCTTGGGTTGTCTTCGTAATCAACCACCTTGAAATCATCAAAATAAAAACCGTCTCCCGGAACGCCGTTATCTGTTTTATAATAAAACCTGAATTTCAAATCTTGTCCCGTGTATTGGTTCAGGCTAATCCTCTCATACACCCAATATTGAATTCCGGTATAAGAAGGAGCACCGCTCACCTGTTTGGTATAAGCACCGGTTAAATTAATCCACGAGTTGCCATTGTTTGTACTTAATTGAATCCTGGTGTAATCGTAATTTGACTCATCCGCCCACTTTGCCGAAAATTCCAGGAAAGGATTCTGAATATAACTATTTGTGAGTGAGACGGTTCGATTCAGCATATAATAATTTTGAGCATTGTTTGCGGAGTTGCCATAGCGGGATGACGCAAACGAATGAAGCGGGCTGTAGAACCCTACAAATGTTGTATCCCAACGGTTTTGTGTACCGGATTTTATCCAGTTAGAGTTTCCGGATTCCGCATCATCTGAAAATATAATCTGTTGCTTCCCTACCCTGAATGAAATTGTATCAACCGACGTTGTTAAATTTTCCTGTTCAACTTTGAAAATTAATTTGAATTCAGAACCGATTGAAGCTGATCCGTCTATTGATATTTTAACAGGATCATTAACATTGTCTTTGATCTCCCTTGATGGGATACTGTCAATATTAATTATCGGGGTTATAACCATTGCATTAGGTGAAAGTGAGATAACTGAAATTTTTACATTTTTCGAAGAGATGCGCATACCTTTATTGCGAACTGATGCAATTAAATTCATTGTATCATTCGGATAGGCGTAATTATCACCTGCTACTTTTACCTGTTGCAATCTGGCAAAAGCGCCACTCACCCAGGATAAATATTTTAGTGCCGGTAAATTTTCACTGCAAAGAGGAATAATCTCTGACTGCCCCGGCCAAAAATCTGATCCACCGACTTCAGTCGTCCAGCATAAAGTTCCGTTGACATGGAAGTGGTCTCTCGTTGTACCGGCGGAATAATAATTCAGCATTTCCTTTACAGAGCCGTAGAGGTAATTATTTGTTACTGCAAATTCACTACTGAAGTCAGAATATAATTCGTATGCAATGGAAGTATCTGTGTAACCGTATGGGTTAAGATATCTTCCCGCAACGGAGTGCATTGTAAAAGATACAGACGGGTTGATTTGATCTACAAAGTTCCACACAGCCTGAGATTCAGGTTCCGAAAACGGTGAAGGTCCCCTGTAAGTTTCTGAACCAGGAACGCTACTCGACCCGCTCCCGATTCCCCATCCATATCCGTAATTTCTATTAAGGTCAACGCCAAAGGATCCGCCATTATCCCGCCTGTTCTTTCGCCACATTCCACTACCATTCGGGTTTGTAGTCTGATTGTAAACGTAACCATCGGGATTGACAACCGGGATAAAAAAGATTTCGCGGTTGTTAAGAAGATAAGTTGCTTCCGGATTGGTATCATAATTTTCAACCAACCAAAACATATAGTAAATCAAAGTTGTAAATGACATAGGTTCACGTGCGTGATGAAGTGCATCAAAATAAACAGCCGGTCTCGTAGCCGAATGGTTTATGTCCGCATTTTCCGTAATTTTTACAGACCAGATTGCCCGACCTTCGTGAGTTGTTCCAATCGTCTGTTTTGACGTTATCAGGTTTGGATACAATGTACGCAATGTATCGAGCACCTTTCCAATCTCATTATAAGTATAAAAACCACCCATACTTCCATAACCGAATCCGGATACATTATCGGATTTCATTATTTCCAATGATTTGAAAACATCCGTTGCAGTCATTAATGGACGTGAAGCGTAATATTGCTCGAGGTTAGTTATTAGAACTTCATACGGTAACCCCGCTTTGTTCAACTCTGATAGTTCTTTTGAATTAAGCTCAAGGATAATGCCCGTTTTGAAATTTCCCCTGTAATGCTCAATGTTAATATCCCGGGATTGTAATCGTAAAATGTCTGATGGCGAAGTCGTGAATACCTGAACCCTGCAATAATTCTCAGCATCAACCGGGTAAGTTACAAAAGTTGAAGATAAAATTATAACAAAAACAGAAAAGAAATATTTGAGCATTTTTTGAATTGAATTAATTAATACAAATTGTATCAGGGATAGACAAAATACAATTACAATTTATTTCAAAAATCGAAAAATATATTTCGTTTTTATTTGTAAGATATTTGGGATATCATTAATTTTTGGTTGTTCACGAATAACCCCATAATATTGAATTGAGATGTTAATTATTCCCGCCGGCTTCTGCTATAATTTCCGCACGGGCAGCAGTTTTCAATTTATCTAATAAATCATGAAGGTCGCCTTCCATTATTTCTGATAAATTGTACATGGTCAATCCGATTCTATGATCAGTCATCCGGTTCTGGGGGAAATTATATGTTCTGATTTTTTCACTTCGGTCGCCGGATTTTACCATGAGTTTTCTTTTCTCCGTAACTTCTTTATCACGTTTTTCAAGTTCAAGCTCGTACAAACGTGAACGGAGTACTTTCATTGCCTTTTGTCTGTTTTTCAATTGAGAGCGTTCATCCTGGCATTGAACGACCAGACCGGTTGGTATGTGCGTAATTCGTACGGCAGTTTCAACTTTGTTTACGTTTTGTCCACCTGCACCACCAGCGCGGTAAACATCAATCTTGAGGTCATTATCATTTATTTCAATATCAAATTCCTCTGCTTCAGGGAGCACCGCAACAGACGCTGCTGATGTATGTACCCTGCCGCTCGCTTCAGTCTTAGGAACTCTTTGCACCCGGTGAACACCACTTTCATACTTGAGTTCACCGTAAATCCCTTTTCCTGAAATATTAATGACGGCTTCTTTAAGACCACCGGGAATTGACGCTTCATTGTACTCGATGAGTTCAGTTTTCCAATGCATGATTTCAAAGTACCGCATATACATTCGAAATAATTCCGCTGCAAAAAGTGATGCCTCTTCACCGCCCGTCCCTGCCCTGATCTCCATGATTGCATTTTTAGAATCTGCCGGATCTTTTGGAATAAGAAGTTCCTTAAGTTCTTTTTCAGCCTCTTCGATTTTCAGTTGCATTTCTGCAATTTCGAGCTCGGCCAATTCCTTCATCTCCGGGTCATTAGTTTCGTAAAGCAATTCCCGACCTGAATCCAAATTATTTTTTATACTTTTATAGTGGTTATATGCGTGAACAATTTCTTCAAGGTCTGAATATTCTTTTGATAGCGCTTTGAATTGCTGTTGATCGTTAATTACTTCAGGATCTGAGAGTTTTGCAGTTATCTCCTCATACCGCAACTTTACCTTCTCAAGTTTATCGAACATAAATTTTAATAAATATTTTTTTCACGCAGAAAACTGCTGAATGCTTCCGAATTAATGTTGTTTAACGTAATAATTCCGAGGATCAAACTGACAATATTTCCGGTAAAGATTGAAACAATATCAAAAATTGCCGCAAGCTGACATGAGTTTTGCGTTCCGGGAGAATTCAGATTATTTAGCTTGTTATAAGCAATGAAATCCATCACTGCAGAAATTATATTAATCACCGGAACAACACCTAGAAGGCATCCAAAACCACAGGTTACTAATCCGGTGGCAATAGTTGTTCCAACCAATCCAAGGAAAACAAGAATATTAAAAATTCCTGAAATCAGGAAAAAAGTTTTCGAGGTTTGAATTTCTGAAGGTATCATAATTTTTTTTTATTTTCACTTACGCAAATTGGTCCGATTTGTTAAATAAAAAAGCAACCCTCCCAAACGGGAAAGTTGCTTCGTTAGAAATTTCAATTTATCTACTTAACCAAATTTAACTTTTCTCCAAATTGTCCGATCAAGGGCAACGGAACAACTTTTCCGCCGAGTGCATTCATAATTCCCATGATAAGAAATATTAAATAAGGTACGTAAAGAATCATGCCGATACCACAAGTGATTACTCCAAGTATTCCGGCTATTAGATTTAATATTAAAAGGATAATTGACTGCTCGGTATGAAACATTACAAATTTATTCTTTCTCATATCTTCCATTAGAAACGGAATGAAAAAAACCAGGTATGCCACAAATGCCATAGTTTTACCTGCTTCAATTTCTTCAGGCTCAATATTTAAATTTCTAGTGTCTTCTGCCATTTTATTTCAGTTTTTTATTTTACCAGGTTTAACTTTTCACCGTATTGACCTATTACAGGCAATGGTTTGGTTTTACCTTGAATCGCACCTAACAAGCCGATAATCCATAGCACTAAATAAAGTACCCAAGGTAAGAACGAAAGCACCGAGATTAAACAAGCGATGCCGCTACTAATCTGGCCGACAATAAACGTTAAAATCCAAATACCAAGGTAAACGACAAAACCAACAATTGCGAGAATTATTGCCTGCTCTGTTTGAAACATTGCATACCTTTGGTCGCGTGCAGCAAACAATGGTATTAAAAAGATAATCCATGCAAGAATACCCATGGTTTTACCGCTTTCAATTTCCTCAGGTGTAAACTGTAAATTTCTTTCAGACATTTTATTCCTCCGGTTTAATTTGTGAGTTGATTAAAAAAATTAAACTAAAAGAATTAAAATTTTTCATGAATGTGGTTTTGAATTATTACCTGAAGATTGCCTTGATACTGCCCCAGGTGCTTCTGATTCCGGAAACTGAGTGCATTACGGTTATAATATTACTGTAAGAGTAAGACCCATTTGACTGTAAACACTTCAAACGGTAGTAATATACAGAATTCGATTGAGTGTTAGTGTTGTGGTCAACTGAATTATCCTGATAGGTGTAATATGAATTAGTACCCTGCGCATTCACCGTAGCGATGTAGATAAAATTGTCCGGATTTGAAACGCTACGTTGTATTTCGAAACTTGTAGTGTTTCCTTCCTGTCCCGTTTTCCACTCTATTAAAATTCCGTTATTATTGGTTCGACCAGTAAAATATTCAATTGTAAGGCCTGCAACGGCTATACCTGATAGCAACAGGATGATAATAATTAACGAATGTTTAAGAAGTAAACTATTTTTCATGGCAAGTAAATATAGAAGTGTTCATTTATAATTGCAAGTGCCTTAAAATGGAACTTGGCTTATTTTTCTTCAGGCAATCAAGATTAATTCAATTTATATTAAATCGAATGATAGATAAATTACATAATGAAGAAAAACAGTGAAAATTTTTATATCGGTGCGGATTCTGGAGGGACCAAATGTGAAATATTAATTGAGCGTGTCTCAGGTGAAAAGGTAAATCACGTTTTCCCGTCAATACATTATTCACTTCACGGGGCTAAAAGTTTTTCGAAAGACTTTAACAGAAACCTTAAAACATTTCTAAACCAGCAAGACATTGACATCAACAAATGCCTTGGAATATGTATCGGCATTGCAGGGGCACGGCGGCGACAGGATAAAGTCGCTTTAAAAAATTCACTTTCAAAATATCTGGGGATTAAAAAAATCGCAATTGAAACGGACGCAATGATTGCCATTTATGGTGCGTTCGGGAATAATGACGGTGCAATTTTAATAGCCGGAACAGGTTCTGTACTGTATGCAATACATGACGGCAAGCTTCACCGGATAGGTGGTTGGGGTAAAATTCTCGGAGATCAGGGGAGCGGATATTGGATAGGAAAAGAAGCATTAAGGCACATCGTCCGCGAATTTGACATTCAACCTGAACCGGACTCAAGATCGCTTTTGTGTAAGAAAATTTTATCGGAAACCGGTCTTAACCCCTCTAATATCATTGGTCATACATTCGACTGGAATTTTCCTATACAGGAAATTGCGATGATAGTATTAAAATGTGCGGGAGAAAAAGACAACACTTCCTTAAAAATTCTCGATTCCGCTTCCGATGATTTAGTAAAACACATATCAGACTTTTTCGAATCAACCGGCAGAAAGAAACCACTTGATCTCGTATTTGTTGGCTCTCTTATCTGCAACGATAATCTTTACTCGCGTAAAGTCAGAAAAAAAATCAAAAAACTCTTTGGAAGAAAAATTAATATTCTCAAAAATTACAATTCACCTGCTTTTGGAGGACTTCAATTAGCAAAAAAATATTTCAACGATATGAATTATAATGAAAACTGATTTAATCGTAATTTTAGATTTCGGTTCACAATATACACAACTCATTGCGCGAAGGCTTCGCGAAATGAAAGTGTTTTGCCAGATATATCCGTTCACAAAAGATATTTCACCCCTTCTGAACCCGACAAGTGAGTATAACCTTAAAGGTGTTGTATTATCCGGAGGACCTTCCAGCGTAATGGATAAAAACGCACCTATTCCTAATGCGTCTTTACTGAAAAATTTAATAACAAGAAAAATTCCCGTTCTTGGAATTTGTTACGGGTTGCAGTTAATCTCAAAACTTTCCGGTGGGACGGTTAAACCTGCCTTAATCAGGGAATACGGACTTACAAATATCAGGATTTTAAAACGAGACAAACTATTTAAGAATGTCCCAAAATCACTAAAGGTTTGGATGAGCCACGGTGATTCGGTTAAATCTTTACCAAAAGGTTTCTCGATAACATCAGTGAGCTCAAATGAAAATTTGAGCAGCTTCTCAGATGAAGATCTGAGGCTTTACGCTGTTCAGTTTCATCCGGAGGTAAACCACACAGAGTTCGGGAAGAAAATTATCGGAAACTTTGCATTTGAAATATGTAAAATTAAAAATCTGTTTAAAACAGGTAACTTTATAAAAGGACAGGTTCAATCCATCCGCGCGGAAACCGGGACAGGTAAAGTAATATGCGCCTTAAGTGGTGGTGTTGATTCTTCAGTTGCAGCCGTACTGGTTCAAAAAGCCATTGGTAACAGACTAATCTGCATCCATATTGATACCGGTTTAATGAGGAAAAATGAAAGTGAAAAGTTACTGAAGTTATTCAAAGAACATTTCAATTTAAATGTAAAATTGGTAAACGCATCTTCCGTATTCCTTCGCAGGCTTAAAAGGATATCAGAGCCGGAAATGAAACGGAAAATTATCGGTAATACTTTCATTGAAATTTTTGAAAGAGAGGCAAGAAAGTTTAAAAATGTTGAATATCTCGTTCAGGGGACACTATACCCTGATGTAATTGAATCCGTATCGTTCAAAGGTCCCTCTGCTACTATCAAAACTCATCACAATGTAGGCGGTTTACCAATGGATATGAATCTAAAATTAATAGAACCCTTCAGAGAACTCTTTAAAGATGAAGTAAGGGAAATCGGAAAGAAACTTGGTATTCCGGATTACTTCGTCATGAGGCATCCGTTTCCGGGACCGGGATTAGCAATAAGAATCATTGGCAATGTGACAGCCGAACGTTTGAAAATATTAAAAGAGGTTGATGACATTTATATGGGGCTTCTTCGTGAAACCGGATTATATAAAAGGATATGGCAGGCATTTTCTATTCTGTTACCAATACAAACTGTGGGGGTGATGGGAGATGAACGGACTTATGAGAACGTGGTTGCACTCCGTGCGGTTACTTCGAAAGATGGTATGACTGCAGATTTCTTTGATTTTAATAAGACTTTTCTTACAACCGTGTCAAATGCAATCATTAATAGTGTACGAGGTGTAAACCGCGTCGTTTACGACGTTAGCTCAAAACCACCTGCAACAATAGAGTGGGAATGAGATTTAAAAATTCAGTAAATATTACAATATATTTTTATTAAATTACGGGAACCTAAAATAAAAAGGAGAAAATTAAATGAAAAATTTGAAGTCCGTTTCACTCGCGTTATTTATGGCTCTAATGCTCGCAGGCTCTACATTTTTGGTCGGATGCGGCGGTGGAGTAAGCGAAGAACAAATGCAACAGCTTAACGATTTGAAAGCTGAAGTTGAGTCATTGCAGTCTCAGGTCAATGCAAAACAAAACGAAAAATCACAGCTTGAAAGACAAGTTGCAGATAAAGATGCAAAGATCAGGCAGTATCTCAATGACATTGATGCTGTTAAAAAGAGATGTCCGTAATCTCACAATCAGCTAAAGTTAATTTAAAAACAAATTTTAAAAGGAGAATCCTAAAAAATGAAATTCAATAAATTATTTGCTTTAATGCTCGCTTTCTCCTTGACAGTTGTTGCAGGTTCTTCTGTATTTGCTCAGGACGAAGAAGAAATGACTGAAGAAGAATGGCAAATGCAAATGGATGAGTTAACTGTCAGGAAAAACGATTTAACCTCGACGCTCAATTCTCTTAATTCCGACATTGACGGATTAAGGAAGAGTTCAGCGCAGAAAGATAACGAACTAGAAAAAGCCGAGAACGATCTTTACGCTTCTGTTGGAGCAACGAAATCTCAGGTAGCTGACTTCAGAACCAAGTTTAACGACTTAGAGAAGAAAATCAACTCGAAGTCCGGTTCAAAAGAAGATGCAGAAAAAACCTTTGCAGAAATCGAAGCTTCTAAAATAAGGTGTCTCCCTGAATTCTGGGACAGGTTCAATGCAATGAAGAAAAAGTTAGATGCATGGGGTCCTGCACCTACAAACAACTACACTGTTGTTAAAGGGGACTGCTTATCAAAAATTGCTGGTATGAGCAAAATTTACGGTAATATGAAATTATGGCCTGCACTTTGGGAAGCCAACAAGGGCGGTGTTGTAAGTGCTCCTCCGAGAATTCCTAAAACTATTCCGAATCCTAACTTGATTTATCCCGGTCAGGTTCTGAAAGTTCCTACTCTCACTTCACAACAAAAAGAGGAAACCCTGAAGAAAAAAGTTAACTGGAGAAACTGGAAACGAGGGACTGTCAAAACTAAAAGGATGAAGAAGACTGAAACACCTAAGAAAACCGAAACAACAAATTAAGAATTTAAAAGTATTACATTTTTGGAAAACCTCCGCATTCAAACGGAGGTTTTTTTTGTCCTATTTTTTATACACTATAAATGAATCCAGGTTAATTAACGAAAATTTAACATAAAACATTGTCCACTTTTTGAGAATAGACTTGACTACCAAATTAGATAATCCTAAATTTGTATTGTATTAAATACACCAACATTTTAAAAACTAAAAGCCAAAAACCAGGAGGTATTCAAATGGCAAAGTCCAAAAACATGTTCATGGCATTACTCATGACCGTTCTATTTGCAGGCTCTACATTTTTAGTCGGATGCGGCGGTGGAGTAAGCGAAGAACAAATGCAACAGCTTAACGATTTGAAAGCTGAAGTTGAGTCATTGCAGTCTCAGGTCAATGCAAAACAAAACGAAAAATCACAGCTTGAAAGACAAGTTGCAGATAAAGATGCAAAGATCAGGCAGTATCTCAATGACATTGATGCTGTTAAAAAGAGATGTCCGTAATCTCACAATCAGCTAAAGTTAATTTAAAAACAAATTTTAAAAGGAGAATCCTAAAAAATGAAATTCAATAAATTATTTGCTTTAATGCTCGCCTTCTCCTTGACAGTTGTTGCAGGTTCTTCCGTATTTGCTCAGGACGAAGAAGAAATGACTGAAGAAGAATGGCAAATGCAAATGGATGAGTTAACTGTCAGGAAAAATGATTTAACCTCGACGCTCAATTCTCTTAATTCCGACATTGACGGATTAAGGAAGAGTTCAGCGCAGAAAGATAACGAACTAGAAAAAGCCGAGAACGATCTTTACGCTTCTGTTGGAGCAACGAAATCTCAGGTAGCTGACTTCAGAACCAAGTTTAACGACTTAGAGAAGAAAATCAACTCAAAGTCCGGTTCAAAAGAAGATGCAGAAAAAACCTTTGCAGAAATCGAGGCTTCTAAAATAAGGTGTCTCCCTGAATTCTGGGACAGGTTCAATGCAATGAAGAAAAAGTTAGATGCATGGGGTCCTGCACCTACAAACAACTACACCGTTGTTAAAGGGGACTGTCTCTGGAAAATTTCCGGAAAGAGCAACATTTATAATAACCCGAAATTATGGCCTGCACTTTGGGAAGCCAACAAGAGCGGTGTTGTAAGTGCTCCTCCGAGAATTCCTAAAACTATTCCGAATCCTAACTTGATTTATCCCGGTCAGGTTCTGAAAGTTCCTACTCTCACTGATGCTCAAAAGAAAGACTATTTGAAGAAGAGAGTTTACTGGAGAAACACCAAAACTAAAAACAGAATTAAAAAGACAACGAAAACCGAGAGTACTGAAAAGAAAGAAAGCACTGAAAAGAAATCAAACTAATTCAGTCGGTTTATTTTTTAATTCCTTGTAAATTCTTTCAAAGCCCTGCACTTTTAAAGTGTGAGGGCTTTTTTAATACATTACTTTTTTACTTATACATTTCAATAACAAAACCTCTATATCAATAATAGTAATTTGAGCGTAAAAGAACTGAATATAAAATTGGAAGGAATTAATCTTCTGAATTTTGCAGGGTTCAACGATAACAATATAAATCATATCAGAGAATGCTTTGACTCAACTATCGTATTGCGTGGAGAAAACCTTTTCGTTAAGGGAGATGAGCAGGAAGTTAAAACAATCGAGCGTATAATAAATGAACTTGTGTTCCTTTACAACAGGCAGGGAGAAATATCAACCGAAGATGTTAAATTAATTTTAAACTTAGTTGACACCGGAGATGATAATCGTGTACTTGAAAAGTACAATGTTACTTCTGGCGATGTAAAAGATATAATTTTATTCAAAAAGAACGACTTCATAAAGCCCAGGACTCGAACCCAGTTAATTTATCACAAAAAGAGTTTAGAAAACGACATAGTTTTTGCAATTGGTCCAGCCGGTACCGGGAAAACGTATCTGGCAGTAGCATTTGCAGTTTCAGCCCTAAAGAAAAAGCAGGTTAATAAAATTGTACTTACCCGACCAGCAGTTGAAGCAGGTGAAAATCTAGGATTCCTTCCGGGTGACTTATCAGAGAAAGTTGACCCTTACCTCAGACCGCTCTACGATGCGCTTGAAGATATGATCCCGTTCGAAAAATTGAAAACTTATCTTGAACGAAATACTATTGAGGTCGTACCTTTAGCATATATGCGCGGTCGTACTCTAAATAATTCCTTTGTAATACTTGATGAAGCTCAAAATACTACGACAATCCAAATGAAAATGTTTCTAACCCGGCTCGGTGCAAACTCCAGGGCAATCATCACAGGTGATACTACTCAGATTGATATTCCTAAACGCGAGCTCTCCGGACTTGTTCAGGTTCAGAAAATACTTGACGGTATTGACGGAATCGAATTTGTCTTTTTTGAAAAATCAGATGTAGTGAGACATAAATTGGTTAAGGATATTATTGAAGCATACGAGAAACATAACACTGAAATATAGGTCTGTGATTGATAATTTTTGGATAATTTTTTTTCGATAATAACTTTTTTTACATTGATTATTGAGGCTTATTAAGTAAATTTAGCACCAATTGAAACCCTAAATCTGATTTTTTTTTTGCACGCTTTAATACAAATCGGATTAATTGCTGATTCACATTTAACATTAACTTTCAAACAACAACCTAACTCAAGATGACAGAGAACACTCAAATCTCGTACAACGAAACCGGACAGGGGGGAAACAATTCTTCAAATGGTTCAATGGAAGAAAGGATAGAAAACCTTCTTAAGTTGAACAATGAGATTAGCGAGATCAAGAATTATGTGGTCCAAAACAAGATGAAGGAAATCGAAGGTCAGCTGACGGGAATAACACTCCGTGCAATGATTCCTTCGTTAATCTTGCTAATACTTTCAATTTTTATTGACATCAGCGCTGTACCAATATTTGGAGAGGTGGCAAAGAACATTGCAAGTTGGATTTTCCCGGGTGTAAGCCTCCTCAATCAAGGCGTTGTACCTATTCAGTTCTGGTGGATGCCATTTTTGTTTTATATTATTTTCGTTTTAAACGCTTACCTGTGCAATAGCGCTTTAAAAAAGGAAATTCTGCAAAAAGGTGCATCCGAAAACAGTATAGACAGAATAATTGACAAATACAGCGGGGTTGTTGATGGAATCGGGACCGCATTACCGCTTTTAGGTGCTGCCATTCTGCTTGTTTCAATTAAAGAAGGACCGACAATTTTCCTCGGCTTTTCTGTTCCATTCGAAATTAAAGCAATCGTTATACTCGCAATTGCAAAACTTTTCGAATCTGTTTTCAGCGCACAGGCGGTAAAATATCAGGAAATTCAGCATGAGGTGAGCAAGGTAGAGAGAGAATACTTTGCACAACAAGGAAAATCAGAGCTTAAACATATCGCAAGCGATTTAAAAGAAATCACGAAAAAAACTTTCGCTGCAATTCAGGGTCAAGGTGGACCGAATCTATCAAAAGAACAGCTCGATATGATTTATAATGTTGTGAAAACTACCGAAGAGCTCAACGAAAAGTTCACTCAGAATCTCATTAAATTCCGGAATGCTGCTGATGAACTAAGTAAAGTGAAACTTGTTGATCACCAGCTTATGGAAGATTTCAAACACGTGGCTGACACTATGACCAACGTTGTAACAACCGTTCAAAAGTCATCTGATTATTCAGCTACTATTAAGGATAATATGAATAGTGTAAGGCAAATAGTAACAGAGATAAACAATGTAAAACTTCCGGAAGAAAAAGTTCTGAAAGAGTTGCAGGTTACGGCACATTTTATCGGGGAGACGATTAAAAATCTGAACGATTCCTCTGCTATAAAAGGACTTGATAATCTTGCATACCTCGCCGGCAAGAGGCAGTAAACTTTAAAATCAAAAGCTATGGCAGGAAATAAAGACAGAGACGTAAAGTTCGTCATATATCAGGTACTCTATATTTTTGTGATTTGTGTCATCGCACTCAAAGGCGCCAATCTGGACCTTGAGGAAGTTATTGAAAAAGAAACTGTAGTTGAGAGAGAGTATGCAGATTCTCTTAAAAAATACCTTGATTCACTCATAGCGTTAGGACTTGTTCCGAAAATAGACATTGACACAACACTGAAATTTTCAAATCCAGAAGAACTCAGGCAGAAGTTGCAGCAAACTCAAATGCAACTCTCGCAGATCACTCAAAAAATGAGTTTAACTGTTAATCAAACAAATCCAACTGTAACTCCCCAAGTTCAACAAGAGGAAATTCCCGAAGAAAAAAAGGAAGAAATCCCCAAAGAACCATCGGAGGTTACAGATATTCGGATTGGTAGTATAGAACTGACTCAATATACTCAGAACACTTTAAATAACCCTTACGATTTACCGCTTGAAATTGTCGGTATAACTACAATACCACCAAAAAGTACAAAAACATTCACTACCGGTGGTCAAAGTTCGGTAACAATTAGAGTCGGTAGTTCGACAAAAACTGTATCCCTTAAACCAAACGATAATCCGAGAATAATAGTGCAAAAAGTTGCTGACGTCGGATCGTATAGGTCATTGACAAGAGTAACAGGTTTCAGGGTCACGGTCGAGGATGATTTTCCGGGTCAATTACAGATCAGTGTAACCGGTCCGGTCTCAGTTACTCAAAGTGGCAAAGTTCTCGATATAAAACTTAACCAAACGATTGGCTCGGAATCACAATTTGACCAGATATACGGAAATCAGGAACCACCTTATAGAATAAATTTCAGTGTAAACGTCAAGGACAAAGTTTCCGGTAAAACTGTTTCCAACGGGGGTTCGTTTGTATTCAGTGAATATTAACTCTTCTTTAATAATACGCCCTGCTGAGAATGCAGGGCTATGTTTTAATCAACTAAATTAATACAAAATGAAATTTAAATCTTACGTCTTTAGAATTGTTATTGTGATTGCATTCTTGGTTGTACTGCCGTCATTTGTAGTTTCACAAAGTGATGACATTCCTGAGATTTCTACATCAACACCTGAGGATACAATTAAAGATGTACCTGAGCTTTTAACTGATGAACAGATTACTGATGATGGTCCAATAGGTAGCAACGGTAAGATACTCACTATTACCGGCGAACAGGTTGATGACGACCCCAGAACCTGGAAATATTTCAGGATAGCGGCGAGCGTTGAAAATGATAGCTTGTTTATTTGGGTTCAGGATGATATGGAGATAAGTCCGAAGTTGGGAAGTTACTTCATTACTGTTGATTTAAGAAACCCGGGAAATGAAATTGCATTTATTGGTTCCGAAGATAACCCACTTAAACTTGTAAGCTGGGGACAGTTATCTAATCGCGTTCAATCGGGGCTGATAAACTTTACAGGCGCGGCTAAAGAGAACCTTAATCCGACAGCGCCTAATTTTGCATCCGTTTTCACGGATGTAATCAAAAAAATCAGGGTATCAGATGCGATTGCTCCGCCGAAACGATTCAGAGAAATTAGAAGTGGTACCGCGTACATCAATCCATATTTTCAGGTTTTCGGTGGCGAACATGTTGGATTTCCGATTAAAAGCGATTTTGGGTTGTCGTTTGGGCTCGGCAATCAATATTCAGGCCCGATGGAATCTGAAGCTATTGGCGCAAAATTCCACCTTCTGGGCGCTTCCATTGGAGTAGTTACAAGAATTCTCGAGTTTACACACGAAAGAGGTTCAGGCGTCATTACAAACGGCTCAGATGATTCACCGATGATTGCAGATTACAACAATATTTTCCTGCCCCACTTTGCACTTGAGTTCAATTACGTGATACCTTTCGGTAATTTCTTTGAAGTCGGATTTTTTACAGAAATTGATTCCGGAAACGCAGCTCCACCTGTCCAGGTTCGAAACAAGGGTACAAGTGATCCGAACGATTTCATGCCCAATCTGGTCGTTCAAGGGAATCACTTTAACTGGGAGTTCAGGTATCCATTCAGAACATTTGGTTCAACCAGAGCAAAAGTTTACGTTGCGAAATATCTGGGTGAGACGCACGTTGGATTTTCAGGTAGAGAAATGAAACTTGCAAACTCCGTCTTTGACGTTAGGATTAACGCAATGGTTAGCAGCCCGACGAGGAACTTTCAAATATTGTTTGAAACACTAATCTCGGATATTGCCCAAGGATTCGCAAATACATCCTTTGCTTTCGGACCGTCTATCAGATTAGGTACGAAAAATGATGGTAAATTCGGTGCGCTGACAATCCTCTTAAATATGAGATGGAAGATTGGTGATATCTTTGTTGAGCAATAATTCGTACAGTTACAAGTAAAGAGACAATTCAAAGAGAAAAGGGATCTATCAGATCCCTTTTCTCTTTAATCTCGCTGCAAATGATCCGTCAGTTGAATGAATATGCGGGAATATTTCAATGAATCCACGTGAGTTTACAACTTCCGGAGTTACATAATTCGACGCGTTTTCAATTTCAAACTCCGGATGATTCACAAGGAATAAATTAATTACGTCTTCGTTCTCTTCCTTCTCAGTCGTACACGTACTATATACCATTACCCCATTTGGTTTAAGATACTTAACGGAATTTTCCAATATCTCAAGTTGTATGGATTGCAGTTCAGTGATATGTTCAATCTCGCGTTTCCATTTTATATCGGGCTTTTTTGACAACACACCCAATCCGGAGCAAGGTACATCAAGCAGCAATTTATCAACCTTACCAACCAATTCTTCTTTCAACAAATCTGATTCGGGAGATTTTATATCATCGTGAACAACCGTGCTATTTTCAACACCAAGCCTCTCGAAATTTCTTTTCATTATCTCTGCTCTGGATAAATATTTTTCAACTGAAACAAGTTTGCCTCTGTTGTTCATTAACTCCGAAAGGTGAGATGATTTTCCGCCGGGTGCAGCGCAAACGTCTAATACAACTTCATCCTCCGATGGCGCGACAAGGTGCGAAACGAGTCCTGCACTTACATCTTGCACAGTAAACATACCTGCTTCAAAGAAATCATCAGTATAGATTTTCGCCATGGTACGAATTGTATAAAAATTTTCCAAAAATTCTGATTTCCTGAACTGAATATTTCTATTAAACAGGTGTTGTTCAAAATCTTCGTTGCTTAACTTGAGCCGGTTTACCCTGAGGCTTATTACCGGTCGTTTATTATTTGCTTCACACAATTTTTCCGCATCATCAAACCCGAAGCGGTTCACCCATCTTCTGACCATCCAGTTCGGGTGCGATTGAACCATGCCAAGATAATTTACTTCATCAATTTCTCTTGACGGCCATACTAAGTTATCCAGTGTGCGGATAATGTTCCTCAGCAAACCGTTTACAACCGCTGCATGTTTTTCCCCATGAATTCTTTTAACATATTCAACCGCTTCGTTCACTGCTGCAGAATATGGTATTTTATTGAGAAACATTATCTGATATAAAGCAACTCTTAGAGCATTTTTTACTTCCGGCATACACTTCTCGTAGTTTCCCCGATAAAATCCGTTCAAAAACCAATCGAGGCGACGCATCCATCTTATCACTCCATGAGCAAGTTCATTTAACAATGACTTGTCAAAATCATTTAAATTGGAATTTCGTAACTCAGCGTCAATAAGCTTATCGAGATATGAATCTGTTCTTTCACACCGGCATATAATTTTCACAGCGCACGAACGTGCATCTTCATAAAGATTCTTTGTTTTGAGAATCTCATGACTCCCGTTTTGTTGTGATTTTTCTTTTATCGTTGTATTGTCTCCTGAACTTTCCATTTTTAAAAGTAGTTAAATGTACTTCTTTATTAAATGTACTTTCATAGCCGACATTCGCTTAGTTGATCTACTTTAATAAACGATTCGGATAAATTAACTGCCGGGAGGTATTTGTTTGGAATCAAGACAATTTATATCCGATGTATTTTATTTACTCATCCGGATTATAATCCGATCATTCAGTTTTCGTATTAACCGTACTTGAAACAATTTCTATTTTACATTCATCAATTGAGTTAATGAAATACTTCCCATAAGGTTTCGTGACAATTCGTGAATCCAGAATAACCAAAATTCCATGATCTGTTTTGTTCCTAATCAGCCTGCCCACCCCTTGTCTGAATTTTAAAATTGCTTCAGGCAATGAATATTCCATAAAACTATTACCACCCTTCATCTCAATATATTCCATCCTTGCCTTTATAACCGGATGCTCAGGAACCTGAAATGGGAGTTTTGTAATTATAAGGTTACTCAATGATTCGCCCGGTATATCCACACCGAGCCAAAAGCTGTCCAGACCGAACAATACTGAGTTTACGTCTTGTTTAAACGAATCTAATATATGTTTCCTCGAACCTGATACACCTTGTACGAATATTTTGATTTCATTTTGCTTTAATTCATCTTTTACTTTATTAGCAATGCTCTGCATTAATGCTGAATTTGTAAATAAAACCATAGCCTTTCCTTCCGTCCGGTTTATAAATTCCACAATATTATCCCTGAGCATCAACTCATACATTTCATTAGTATCCCTGTTGGGAACGTGAATATCGTTAACGATGTACATTTCCATCTGATCGTAATAATTAAATGATGATGAGAGTTTCAGATTTGCAGAAGATTCAGCTCCAAGCCGGGTGCTGAAATACTCAAAGGAATTGTTAACGGTTAAAGTTGCACTCGTGTGAATTGTAGTATTTGATTGCCGGAAAATATTTTGCCTGAAATAATCCGACAAGTCAACCGGTGAAGAACAAAGAGATACATTCGCGTCAGTATTATTTGATGCTAGTTCTACCCAGTAAACAAACTCATTGGGGTTATCCGAATTTTTCCCTTGCCCTAAAAAATCAGATATAATGTATTTCATCTCCCCGAATTTGATAATAAAATCGTTAAGTTCATTTTCCTCCCAATCGTTCTGAACAGATTGGCGCAATTTTCTGAGACCTTCAATTAAAACACCAAGTTCATTTGTGATAATATCCTTTACGATACCCGGCTCGTAAACCCTGACAGCCAATTTCCCCGGTTTGCCTTCTGAATGTTTGAATAATTTCCGTTTTAAACTATCGAAGAATGCACTGTTGATATCGAGTAAATTTTGTACTACCGGCAAGATATGCAAAGATTGTTTACCTACCAAAAAACCTTTACGTGTTTTACTATTGTGTAGTCGCAACAAGTGGTATTTTAACATTTCACGCGAAAATGCAGGTGATATATGACTTGCAGCAACACTTTCAAGAGTATGTGATTCATCAAAAATCACAAAGTCATCTTTATAAAGATATCCCACAACATCAGGGTCAGATATTCCATCGTACAATGTGAAGAACAGATGATGATTTGTAATTATGACATCGGAAGTTTCAAGTTCCATTCTTGCTTTTTGATAAAAACATTTCGTATCAGTAGAACCGCAGGTTTTACTTGTGCAAATTCCCCTCTCGGCACAAACATTTTGCCATACATTGTAATTAATTCTGAAGTTCAGATCAGATGTAGTCCCGTCCGAAGTTTGTTTTGCCCACCGATGAATTTTATCAAGGAATATTTGTTCCTCATCTTCAAAAAGTGAATTGGCATTTTCTAGAGCCCTGCTCAATCTGTTCGGACAAAGGTAATTTGATTTACCTTTTATCAGGTTCGCTTTAAATTCCAACGGAATAATATTTTTCAAAACCGGAATATCTTTATAAAGGATTTGCTCCTGTAGGTTTATCGTGTGGGTTGATATAACAGCCTTTCGATTATATTTTTTTGCGAATAAAATTGCCGGTACAAGATAGGCAAAACTTTTACCAACACCAGTCGGCGCTTCGACCAAAAGGTGTGTTTTAGTTTCAAGCGTATCTGCTATTGCCAAAGCCATCTCCAGTTGCGATTGCCTGTGTTCGTAATTCTCAAAATGATGGGAAAGCAATCCGCCATTCTTGAAAAAGTTTTCCGTTTCTTTGCGAATGTCCATACCTAAATTTACGAAATATACATTTCGATTAAACTGAAAAATTCTCAATAAATTGAACTGTTATTCAGTAAGTATAAATTTATTTTTGATTATGAGAAAACTTACATACGATGAGATAAAATCCCTTCGTTTATCTGAAACCGAAGCGCTCGTTACCCAAAGGAACCCGATATCAGTTTTGTGTGATAATATCCGGAGCATTTTCAATGTTGGCGCAATATTCAGAACATCAGACGCGATACTTGCAGAGAAGATTTGGCTAACCGGTTACACTCCTTATCCGCCAAGAAAAGAAATTGAAAAAGTTGCCCTCGGAGCAACCAGAACTGTACATTGGGAATACGTCAAAAATCCAATCGAGGTAATTGATAAACTAAAATCATTCGGGGTAAAGATTGCAGTGCTCGAACAAACAAACAAACGAAATACCATTTGGGATGTAAAAACTGACGACTTCCCAATTTGTCTTGTACTTGGTAACGAAATCTCAGGCGTTGCTGAAGGGATTATCAGGCAAGCAGATTTATCTTATGAAATCCCGATGTTCGGATTTAAACAATCTCTGAACGTATCCGTTGCATTTGGAATTGCAGCTTATTCGCTCTTAAGGAAATTAAAGGATGATGGTTAAAATGGACTAGTATTCCCTATCCGAAATGAAACTTACAAGTTTCTTCAATGAAGATTTTGATTCTGAGGTTGGAAATCTCTCAAGTTGTCTGATCGCCTTGATTGAGTACTCGTTGATTTTATCTATTGTGTAATCGAGTCCACCGTGATTGTTAATAAAATCAAACACTGTTTCAAAATTACTTTCCCTTTCATTTTTAATCAACTTCATGATGTGAGAGGATTCTTTCTTTGGGGCAGTTTCGAGAGCTTTGATTAATGGGAGAGTAAATTTTTTCTCTTTTAGATCGTTACCTGTGGATTTACCGAGCAGTTTTTTTCTACCCGTGTAATCAAGCAAATCATCGCGGAGCTGAAATGCAATCCCAAGATTTTCACCGAATGATGATAGCGCGTTGAGTTCATCTTTATTGTTAACCACACTGGAACCGCCAAGCACACAACACGCCTGAAATAAAGATGCAGTTTTATTTTTGATTACCTGAAAATAGGTTTCTTCAGTTGCATCAAAGTTTCTTGCTTTTTGAATTTGCAATAGTTCACCTTCACTCATTTTCTTAACTGCCTCTGAAGTTATTTTAAGAAATCCAAATTCGTTCTTGTCAAGACTGACAAGCAACCCTTTTGAGAGCAGAAAATCACCCATTAACACAGCAACCTTACTTTTCCAGACAGCGTTAATTGATGCAAGACCTCTTCGTGTCTTTGCGTTATCCACAACATCGTCATGTATCAGTGTAGCTGTATGTAAAAGTTCAATCATTATTGCTGCCGTGTAAGTCCTGTCATTAATTTGTCCGCACATTTTCGCACAGAGCAAAACCAACATCGGTCTGACTTTCTTACCCTTTTGTTTTAAAATGTATTTAGTTATCAGGTCAATGAGCGCAACTTTTGAGCTTAATTCAGAAGAAAATCTCTTCTGAAATGTCTTTAACTCTTCCTCAACCGGTTCCTTTATTTTAGAGAGGTTCACTAAACTGTTGGATTTAAATTTGAATCAATATACTCTTCTTTTTTTTGCGAATACTGACTAATAATTATGCTTACTTCGTATAGTATAATAAGCGGAACTGATAATATTATCTGACTAATAACATCGGGTGGAGTCAGCAATGCACCGATAATTACGTTTATCACAATTGCGTGCTTTCTGTATTTACGCATATACTCAGGTTTCAGGATTCCAATTTTCGACAGGAAAAAAGATAGCATCGGAAGTTCAAATACTATACCCGAGGCGATTGAAATTGAAACGACAAACTTCAAATATTCCTCAATAGAAATTTGATTTTCTATTAGCGATGTCCCGAAGGTTGCAAAAAATCCAAGTGAGGTCGGAATCATAATGAAATATGCAAACAAAATACCGATTATAAAACATACAGAAGTAAAAATTACAATCCACCAGACAAATTTTCTTTCAGCGGGTTTTAATGCCGGCTCAATAAACTTCCAGAGCTGGAATACAAGATTTGGCAAACTTAAAACAATTGCAGCGTAAATAATTACCTCCATATACATTGTGAACTGACCAATCGGCTTGAGGTTAATTATCTTCATGGGAGGAGACGTATTCATTGCGGGTTTCATTAATACATTGTTAACCAACGGCTCAATGAATATTGCAATCACGATACCTGCAACTATAACCCCGATAACTGATTTGATAATCCGCCAACGCAATTCTTCGAGATGGTCTAAGAAACCCATCTCGCCGTATTCATTGCTCTCAATTTTCAAATCTTCGATATCAGACACTGTTAAAATTTTTCATTAACCAAACCCACCGGGTGATGCGAAACCTATTTACAAATGACAGGGGACGAATAAATGAAATGATTTTTAAAAAATCCCGGATTCAATAATTGGAATAATTGCTTAACAAAATAAATTCACCGTCTAATAAACAAAATCCCGTGGTCTGTATTTCTCAATTACGAATTTTGAGCTCTCAATATCTGCTATTACACAACCCTGATAATTGAAGAGCCGTTGCCTTAATCTAACTAACATTTCAAACGAAGGTAACGTGCATCTATTACGGTTAGTAATGTTAATTCCCGTACATTAATCTTTGGGGAATAATATCTGAACAAAAAAATCATTTTTGATTACCGTTAAAATTCACGTAACGGCACAAGAGATAAAGTAACTTTATCTTTTGTTATAAAAATCAAATCCGGCAGTTAGTTCTTTGATTTCGTTTGAAACTTTCGATTTCACATCTTCGCTTCCAATGTTTTCAATAACATCGCTGATTAATTCACCAATAATTTTCATTTCAGATTCCCTCATACCTCTTGTCGTTAAAGCGGGAGAGCCAAGCCTAATCCCGGAAGTAACGAACGGACTTTTATCATCGAATGGTACAGAATTTTTGTTACACGTAATGCCCACTTCATCGAGAGCTTCCTGAGCTGCTTTACCGGTGACATTTTTATTCCGAAGGTCTATGAGCATGAGGTGATTATCCGTTCCGCCGGAAATTACTTTAAAACCTCTATTCATCAAAGTTGAAGCCAGAGTTTGGGCATTAATTATTACCTGCTTTGCATAATTGAGAAACTCATCAGAGAGTGCTTCTTTAAACGCAACTGCTTTCGCTGCGATCACGTGCATTAGCGGTCCACCCTGAATTCCGGGCATCACCATAGAGTCTATAAGCTCGCTCATCATTTTTGTCCTTCCGGATTTAGGGGCAACAATTCCGAAAGTGTTTTCAAAATCCTTTCCCATAAGAATTATCCCGCCACGTGGACCACGGAGAGTTTTATGCGTCGTGGAAGTAACAACGTGACAGTGTTTTATTGGATCGCTGAGAAGTTTCTTTGCAATTAATCCCGCAGGATGCGCAATATCAGCAAGCAGAAAAGCGCCGACCGAATCTGCAATTTCACGGAATTTATCATACTCAATATTTCTGCTATAAGCACTCGCACCGACTGTTATCATTTTAGGTTTTTCCTTCTTAGCGGTATCAGCGATTTGATTGTAATCGAGAACTTCGGTTTCCGGATTAATACCGTACTGAACAAAATTATATAGCTGACCTGAAAAATTTACAGGGGAGCCGTGCGTAAGGTGACCGCCGTGCGAGAGATCCATTCCCATAACCTTGTCTCCGGGTTTAACAAGAGTGAAGTACACTGCCATATTTGCCTGACTTCCCGAATGCGGCTGAACATTTGCATAATTAGCTCCGAATAATTCCTTAACCCGCTGTCGGGCAAGGTCTTCAGCGATATCAACAAACTCACAACCGCCGTAATACCTTTTTCCCGGGTAACCTTCAGCGTATTTATTGGTCATCACGCAACCCTGTGCCTGCATTACAGCTTCCGATGTGAAATTCTCCGAAGCAATGAGCTCAAGTTTGTTTAACTGTCTTTGTTTTTCATTCGCTATTGCGTTGAAAATATCGGAATCCGAAATTTTTAAATCCATTTGTAAGGTTTAAATTTTATTAGTTTTCTTCCTGCCGTTTCAAAAACCAGAGTTCACCAAAATTGAAACCAAGCGCTAACGATAAATTCTCATCTTTTATTAAGCCATCAGAATTCTTACCGCGAATTAAGTACATAATCGCAAGGTCAATTGAATTCTGATTGGTTAACGGTATGTTGACTCCGGTTGAAGCACCAAGAACATTAATATCGTTATTGTTGACTGAATAATATTCCTTCCCGTAAAATACACCCATCCTGTAAGTTAGTTTATTCCAATACGAAACATCGCTTTCACTTAGAGGCAATATCTCAAGCCCCAGACCAAGCTGGTATGAGTTCTCATACTTTGCAACTGTGATTTTAGTGCTCTGAAAATTCTCCCAATTGTGCATCAATAAATCAGCGGAAACGATGTATCTGTTACCGAATTTATTGCTTATGCCAAAACCGAACGAAGCAGGAAATTCCAGAGGCTCACCGGTAATTCTAACAGTATCAGTTGATGTGCTGGTTGTGTAAATCGCATCGCCGGCTGAGTTGAAATTAATCTTTGTCTGATAATAAAAACCAATCTTCAGATCTTTCAGGAGTTTTGACTTTACCAGGTTCCCGATTTCTATTATCGCGCCACCTTTGAAATACGAGTTCTGAAGGTCAATCTCCTTTCTTATATCTGTATTGGTCACACCTTGCAATCCGAAATCAATCTTTTTTGAATCTATTATATTTCCAAATGCGTAATTGTACTCAGCTCCGAGCACAACTGAATTTGCCAGCTTGTACGTAAGTCCAACATTGATTTTTGAAAGTCCGCCTTTCCCGGAATAAAACCTCGTTTCATTTCCGGAAGTGTTTTGTTCAATTTGGGTAATCTGATAACCAACTGAACTAAGCCGGTTAAATCCAAGAAACAGTGAAATTCCTTTTTCGTTGCTGATTGGAATACCTATATTTAAACCATCAACTTTACCGTCCGAGTCTTGTCCGGTAGAAGTCGCATCGGAATATTTATAAAATGAATATTTCCCGTTTAGAGAAATTCTGGTATAACTCATATCGTAATTCGCTGCGGGGTTCAATGAATTTACGTAATCACCTGAAAGTCCGATGCCATTTATTCCCATCGAACGTGTCCTTAAACTATTGCTGTAATTCAATTCACCTACACCAAAAATAGTGTAAGGTGACCCTGGTTCAAATTCGTCTGTCTGAGCGCGCAGAATGCTCGTTGCAATAACGAAAAAAATGATGCTTTTAATAATCGTTCTCATCATGGTTAATTTCTGATTGTGTAGGTTATCCTTAACCTCGGTCGTTTTGAAACATCGGAATAGGTTGGGGAATAGAAGACAAACTTATCAATGTTGAGACGCTTGCTTAAAGTTGAAAGCGCGATCCCTTTATTTTCAAATGTACCATTAGCCCAGAATTGAACGAACGGATTAAACTGAAGTATGTACTTGTTACCCTGAATTTCAGAGTTTATTATGCTTAGCGTATCTTCTAACGTAGTACTGTCAGTTATCAAATTTGCCACAATCCTTTTTTCGGAAACGGAAAAATAATATGATGAAGTTGTATCAAGGTACATCTCTAATCTGGCTTCATTAACGATTACATTTGAAGGTAATTTACTGAGGTTGAACCTGAAAAAATTTTGAATAGAAACACCGCTCTGCAAAGTAATCCTGTCAGACGGTAATGAACTGATATCTCCGTCAGTGATGAAATTAGATTCCGTTGTGTTCAGAGTAATGGTATCATTTTGACCGTTTAATGTCAGCGCTATCTCAACGTAAGGGGTTTCTATCGTGTTCGCGTTCGTTGACCCGAAACCTTTTATTGTCGTTGAAGCAGAGTTGGGAATAAAGATCATTCCGTAGTTAGGTTCGTGATAATTCGGATCAGCCGCAAACTCAAGCCAATCCTTCACCATATTGTTATCGAGGTTTATTGAGATTGTAACAGAATCAACCGGCGTTCCGGAATAATTTCCGACCGGTGCGGGATTGTACGAACCGCTATTGATTGAATCTCTGGTAACAGTAGCAAATGAAAAATCCTGAGTGAGTTTGTAAATATTGAAATCAAGTGTCCCTGCGGAATCAGTGTAATAATAATTTACGTACTTAAGAAAAAGTTTGGCGGAATTTACTGTTACACCCTGATACGTAGAGGGTAAATTGTTGAACCTCAGCAACCCGCTTGACTCAACCCCAGCGGTCTTACCTATTAAAATAAAAGGTGATATGAAATTTGAAAATGCTTTTTTGTATTGTGTTGCCAATAATGGAATGGTATCAGTTTCCGAATCAAGTACTTTTACATTTAAAGTATCATCCGGTGAGATGAAGCCGCTGCCTATGTCAGTCGGTACTTCTTCACAACTTTGGATTGAAACGAGAATTGTTATTCCAATTATTACCTGGATAAAACTACGAATGAGATTTATCAAACTTGTCTGATTTAATTTTTCTTTCTATAAACATTATTGAACCTGAAATTTTCTCAGTAAAAAAGTCAATTTGAATATTATCTTCAATACACTTTTTATATGCGCTTTGACCATGACCGGCAAGCAGCAGGATACTTCGAACACCAGCATTTTGAGCACAAAGCATATCGGAATAAGAATCGCCGATCAGAAATGAACCTGATAAGTCAATATCAAATTCCTTTACAGCGCGGTCAATCATTCCGGTACCCGGTTTACGGCAATTGCTGGAAATTTTATATTCCGGAATACTACCATTGGGATGGAACGGGCTGAAATAAACCGCGTCAATCAATTCCTGTCCATAAAACCCAAACAGCCTTCGCCTTATTTCTGAGTTAATTTCTGCAAGGGCGTCTGTTGTAAGGTATCCCCTGGCGATACCTGATTGATTGGTAATAATAATATTAAGGAAACCTAAATCTTTAAAACGCTTTAACGTTGGCGGGACATCCTCAGGTATAACCAGGTCTTCAATCCTTGTAAGATAATTTACCTCTTTATTAATTGTACCGTCTCTATCTAAAAAAACAGCTCTGGTCATACATCTGCTGAATAATTACTTTCTGGAAGCAACAATATTTTTATAAAGAGCGGTGTACTTCTTTGCTGAAGCTTTCCATGAAAAATCGTGCGACATACCATTCCTGATCAAATCATACCATTTATTCTTATCCGTGAGATAAATTTTTAAAGCAAGCTTAATTGCCTTCATCATATCTTTTGAATCGTAATTTTCAAACAGGAATCCGTTCCCGTCTTTCTTCTTGTAATCGTTTACTGTATCGGAAAGACCGCCGGTATTTCTAACAACAGGCACAGTTCCGTACATCAGGCTATACATCTGATTTAAACCGCATGGTTCATATTTTGACGGCATCAGAAATATATCACTTCCGGCTTCAATCATGTGTGCAAGTTCTTCATCGTAACCAATGTGAACAATGAGTTTCTTTGGATATTTTTTCTTCATCTTCAGTAAAAATTTCTGATACTTCTCCTCACCCGCACCGAGGATTATCATTTGTATATTCTCGTTCATTAACTCGTCAAAAGATTCTACTATAAGATCAAATCCTTTCTGGTCAACCAGCCTCGTTATCATTCCAATTAAGGGTATGTCTTCACTGTATTCGAACTTATATTTATTAAGAAGTTCACGCTTGTTCTCGTATTTCAGCGGGATTTCCTGATTAGTGTAACGATATGGAATTAACTTGTCGAAGTTCGGATTCCAAACGTTGTAGTCAATTCCGTTAAGAATTCCCACAAGGTCATTTTTTCTTTTTGTGAGTAATTTTTCCATCCCGCAGGAATAATTTTTATCCGTCCTGATTTCAAGGGCATATTTTTCGCTTACCGTTGAAATCTTATCTGCATAAGCGAGACCCGCTTTAAGAAAACTGAATTTCCCGTTTAGCATCCCGGTCTCATCAGAAAATGCTTCGCTCGGTAAACCTGTTTTATTAAAAGATGATTTCGCGAAATTACCCTGATAAGCAAGATTATGAATCGTGAAAATAGTTTTAATATCGGATATGAGCGGATGGTCCTTGTAAAGAGTTTTGATATATGCTGGAATGAGTCCCGTTTGCCAGTCGTTACAATGTATTATATCCGGTTTCCAATGTAAAACTTCAAGTACGTCAAGCACGGTTTTACAAAAGAACATATACCGTTCATCGTTGTTCGGGAAATCTTTCTTTGTCCTTATATTCTGATATATCCCCTTGTTCTTGAAAAAATCATTATTCTCAAGCAGATAAATTTGCGCTTTTGTATTCTTGCCGTGTATAAAAGAAGATTTAATACTGAATTTATGTTTCTTCTTGTTGAACTCAATGGAGAGATCCTTCATTCTTTTAATCTCATGGATCTGAAGTCTCCTTTCATCAAGCTGACCGTATTTTGGAGTTAATATGCGTACTTCGTTTCCGATGGAGTTTAATGCTTGCGGCAGGGAGTTTGATATATCTGCTAAACCGCCGGTTTTAGAGTAAGGATAGACTTCGCTGGATACAAATAGAACGTTAAAACCTTTTGGCATTTAAATCATATAATTTTACAAAAATACCGATATTCTTTCTGATAGACAATGTAATCTTTGAACAATATACCTCATTCAGCACTTAAAACTTTCGTGCTTTCTTCCCCAAACTGACTGATGATTCTCACTGCAATTTTCTGTCCTTTCTTTTTGATTTCGATTGGATGAGAAATGTGTCCGTACAATCGGTCGAAGGCTTCATCGTCTATTTCAATTTTCAGCGTCTTTTCTGCTTTCTTTTTGGTGCCGTCTTTGGCTAAAGTGTCTAAACCTTTTTTCCATTTATCAAATTCGGATTTGTCACCACCGCAGAAGAAAACCTGCTTTACCACAAAGTTGCTGCCGTCATAATCATCGTCCACCATCCAATAGGCAATATCGTGTACATCGCGGGGTTTGACGATGTCTTTTATGGGGTCGTAAATGTCTAATCCTTTGATAGTGGTTAGTAGGTAGTGCTTAGTGTTTAGTTCTTTTGAGAAATGGATTTCAGTAAGCCATTCAGCATCTTTGCGACTTCTTCGCAATTCGTCAACAGCAGTTTTGAGCTTTCCGGTTTCAGAAAATCCAAGTTCTGAGATAAAATTATCAAAGTCTGTAATTCCGCTAAAGAACCTTTCGCTATCCCCAAGAACTGACGGAACTCCCCCGTAGTGTTCCTCGCTTGTCCTTCCGCTATGTTTGCCGGAATGCTTACCGCTGCTCTTCGCATTTGCGAAGTCAATCCATATATCTCTTCTTTGGGAAAGGAGGAGGTATGCTGATATATCTGCCGGGCTAAGTCCATTGACTTTTGCCATACTATCAAGTCCTGATAACTTTTTGTTGAAAATCATCAGTGAATATTTATCGGGATATGTCTAATTGATTGACTTCACCTGTCTAAAAAATTCATTCGTCAATTGCCTCATCCCGATAGAAGCAACCTTTTCAATAAAAAAAAGATTCTTAATTTTTTTAAACAGTTCGGGTTTAACGGGGTCAATAATATATTTGGGTACATCATCGGGTACGAATTCGATTAATCCCGCGGCGGGATAAACAACGAGCGAAGTCCCGACAACGATAAAAAAATCGCAGTTCTTAACAATCACATGCGCTTTTTCAAGCAGTGGTACTTGTTCACCAAACCATACCACGTGAGGCCGAAGCGGAAATCCATCAGGTGCCTTTTCTCCCGACTTAATGTCACGGTAACCTATATCCACAACCACCCTTTGGTCACCTGAACTCCTGGCTTTAGTTAACTCTCCGTGCAGGTGTAAAACATTTTTTGTTCCGGCTCTTTCATGCAGATCATCTACATTCTGTGTAATAACCTCAACATGAAAATATTTCTGGAGCTCAGCTATAGCAAGATGCGCGTCATTTGGCTTAGCTCTTTTAAGTTCCCGTCTTCGCTCGTTATAGAAATCGAGCACGAGTTCCTTGTTCTCACGCCAGCCTTGAATTGAAGCAACCTGCATTACGTCATATCCTTCCCACAAGCCATCAGAGTCCCTGAAAGTTTTAAGACCGGATTCTGCGCTGATCCCCGATCCTGTCAGAACTACTATTTTTGCTCTTTTTTTTTTCATTGAATAAAAAAGCAACCTAAAAAAATTTTTAAGTTGCTTTTTAGAACGATTAAAATATATGATTACTTTGATTCAGGTTCTTTATTATCTGTTCCTTGTTTATCTGATTCTTTTTCTTCGCCACCGGCACCGCCACCGTACGTATCCATTAGATACTTTGCTACAGCTTCGGATTCAGCAACCGATAAACCTTGACTCGGCATGGCGGGATATTCAGGGTTCACCTTAACCGGGTTATAGATAAATCCCGCAAGTTTTTTGATGTCACCATTATACTTTGGAATCGTCTCCATATAAGGCGGTCCTACAAGTTTTACATCCCCTTTGTGACAGGCGGAACATTTAGTCTGATAAATCTGGCTGCCATCAATCGCAGATTCGTCCTGAGCAATCGGTTGAGTTTTACTTTCAATTAACTTATCCTGCTCTGCAATAATCGGCGCAAGATGGTCTGACAACGCATTCCCTAATAAAGCTTGATCTTTCAATGATGTGAAAAGAAAAATCAGGATCATGAAAAAGAAAATTGCTGATGCAAATCTTACCTCGTGATTTTTAAGAACTGCATATAATAAACTGCAAACGATAAGAATCGAAATCATTGCAAGAGTTGTATAAACAAATACAGAGGTTGACAGCGCCATTTCCGTAGTTATCAAAAACTTTATAAATACGAAGAAAAGAAGGAGAACAACGCTGAAAAATCCCGTAAATCCTGCAACTTTTAACACCAACATTTTATAATCTATTGTCATATCCTTTATACCGCCCTGCCATTTAAAGAAAAAGAATAATATTGCACTGCAAGTAATTGCAGCAGAAAACGAAAGGAAATAAAGGTAATTTATCCAGACTTCAAATTCGATGAGCAAAACAATAACGTTGGTTACTTCAGCCCATCGCATTGGATTGGTTGCAATTGAAGCTCCACCAACAAAAAGGAAAGAGGCAACGTAAAGCAGAAATAATCCTAATCTACCGCTTTGTTTCGTTATCGCTGCATTTTTTTTCTTGTACTCAATAACATCAGCAGGTAAATTTTTACCCGGTTCAATGTATAATTTATAGCTATCGAGAATTAACCCCGTTTCAAATGTACGGTGAAACCGATAGGTTAATAAAAATGCAAAAATGTAAATCACACATCCGATAAACATTATTGAAATTGCAATAGCAGGCGCCTGGTACAGATATTGGGCGTAAACAAAGGTAATTGAAAACGCCGGTATCAATCCAAGTCCTAACCCTACATTTTTATTTACCGATAGTTTATTGAGAATATCCCTAGAGAACCGGTTATAATTATCATCACCGGTATTCCCGCTGATTCCGGATAAAATCATTGACATAGTGGTTCCACCGATTAACATCCCTATAAACGGCAGAAACAACAGTAATGATAGGATCAGAAAAATATCCATCAACGGCAATGTATGACTTGATGGAGGAATTACAAATTGTTCGAAAATATTCATGGTTTTTTATAAAATAATCTTTAGAAGTTTATCTAAAATTAAAATAGTTATGAAAATTAAAGTAAAGAAATTTATAGCGAGAAAAGACGCGACTACCCGCTTTCTGTTCCCGTGATTCCCGTTAATTGAAAAAGAATTTATTGCTAAAAAAACTGAAAAGGCAACAATCACCAATTGTGACGGGAAATAGTTCATTGCTCCTGTGAACGCATAAAATATAGCAATTCCGGAGGTTAGTAAAGTTGTAGCTATTATAAGTTTTTCAAGTGTTGATACGCTAACCGAATCAGTAAAAACAGGGAACGATGCGGCTTTATAATCGTCTTTAAAGAGTATTAATAAAAGCCAGAAATGTGGAATCTGCCAAAGGAAAAAGAGAGAAAAGAGTATCCAGATTTGAGTGTCAAACAGGCTTCCACCTGCTGCAAGCCAACCGGCGAGCGGTGGCAATGCACCTACAAACGATCCGGGAATAATCGCTACCCCGGTTTTACGCTTTAACGGAGTGTAAATAAGATTGTACCAGACCATTGTTAAAAGTGATACCGCAATCGTTAAAATATTCGATGCAAAGATTAACATGGAAACGGCAATTACAAACAATGAAACTGCAATTACCCATGCATTGGTAAGTGTAATTTTATTAGTTGGAATTGGTCTGTTCATCGTACGTTTCATTACCGCGTCATATTGCCACTCCTGAATTTGATTGATTACTGCAGAACTGCAGGCGAGTAAAAATATTCCGCTAACAGGAAGAATCATCGAGGTAGATAAACTGTCAGCAGCAAGAATGAATCCTAATGCTGAGGTGAACGCCACGAATATAGTTATCTTTATTTTAGCAAGTTCGGCAACAGTTACAAGCCACTTAAAGAGCGAAACACTTCTATATACCTGCTGCTTATCCTGGAGTATTGATGAACCGGTTTCCAAATTCACTCGGATTTAGTTGTATCTGAAATTTGTGTTGTATCAGTAACCGTCGTAGAATCGTCGGTATTCCCTGAATTATTTTTTAATGAATCCTGATTAGTCGTATTTCCGGTTTCACCGCTGTTTGTTTTTTTCTCAGATTGCTCAACCTGATTATACCACGCATTGAAATTTTCATCTGTATCGACTATAAGCTTTGCATACATATTCCAGTGGTCGAGGCCGCAATATTCGGCACATGCAATATCGTATTCGCCAATATTATCAGCTTTAAACCATAAGTAATTTTCCCGTCCCGGTACTGCATCTTCTTTTACCCGCATTGAGGGAATAAAGAAGCTGTGGTTTACGTCATTTGAATGAATATTCATTCTAACCGGTTTTCCGACAGGTACAAACAGCGTATCAGATTTTTTCCCGTTCTCATATTCAAACTTCCACTTCCACATCTGGCCGGTTACTTTTACAACGAGTGCATCTTCGGGGACATTGCGCATATTACTGAAACCGTTCCACCCGTAAAAGAAAATTACAAGGACAAGTATAAGCGGAATTACAGTCCACGCGACCTCAAGCGGAGTATTGCCGTGTATATTGGTGGCTTGGGGATTTCTCTTTTTATTGTAACGAAATACAAAATAAATCATTGTACCTGTTACAAGGACAAAAAAGAAAATACAAACCGCCACGATCAGGATCATCGTGTTATCAACCTGTGTTGCTATATCCGGTCTCATATTAAAGGCTCCCTGTAAAGATAATCAAAGAAAGTTATAATAAATATAGTCAGAACTACAATGATACAAATTGTAACAAAAATCTTAAAAATAGGTGTATCAAATTTAATGTGCATAAAATAATTGACTACCAGGGCAGATTTGACAGTTGCAATAATAAGTGCCGCTATAAGAGCAAAACTGCCGAGGTTTAAACCGGCAACGGTTACCGTTATTGCCGTCAATCCAATTAAACCGAGCCATACGAGTATGTAAGTCCCGTATCCTGTTGAATGAAGCTCTTCTTCAAGTTCACGCTCGAGAGCTTTTGTGTCTCGTGTTGTGTCTTTCATAAAGAATTATAAGATTTCTTTAAAATCGTTGGAATAAAAAATCATAGTTAAAATAAACTAAACTGCAAACTTTTAATATTCTACCCATACTAATCATACCTCCATTTCAAACCTGATTCAACTTTATCATTCAGTGCATTTTTAATGGACTAAATAAAACAGTGGGAACAGGAATATCCATATCAAGTCCACCAGATGCCAGTAAAGGCCCGCATTTTCAGTTCGCTGGTGGTTATGTGCGGTTTGTTTGTTCTTACTGATAAAGTACATCATAAATCCTATAAACGTCATACCTATAACAACGTGCAGCCCGTGGAGTCCCGTCATCAGGTAATAAAGCCCGAAGAATAACTTTCCTCCCTGAGCGAAGGATTCGAGTGCCGGGCCCTTCGGATAAATTCCTAGCTCAAATTTATGCGACCATTCGAAATACTTAATAACCAAAAATGTCAAAGCAAGTAGCATCGTAATACTCAGATATACCAGACTCAGATTTTTTTTGTTTTTCTGTAATGCCGTAATCGAGAGAACTACCGAGAGGCTGCTGGTTAACAGTATGACCGTATTAACCGCACCAAGGATCGGATCAAGACGTAGTGCGGCATTTACAAAATCCTGGGGATACATGAATCTGTATGTTGCATAAGCCAGAAACATTCCGCCGAAAAGTAATACTTCAGTAAAAAGGAACAGCCACATTCCCATTTTTGAGCCTGCGTCATCGCGGTGAACGTGAGAGTGTGATTCGGATTTTGCAATTGTTACATCTGTAGAATCATTACTCATTATGTATTTTCCTCCTTATTGAAATGGTGTTCGTAGGGACCTTCGGTTATAACCGGTATTTCCCTGAAATTCTCAAGTGGTGGTGGTGATGGAATCTTCCATTCGAGTGTTGTTCCACCCCATGGATTTTCTGTGGCTTTGGCGCCGGTGTACAGACTCCTGATCAAGTTAGCAAACATTATGATCATTCCAGTTATCATGATCCAGGAACCGACCGTTGCAATAACGTGATATGTTGTAAACTCCGGCAGGTAATCGTAATATCTTCGCGGCATCCCCAGATACCCCATGATGAACATCGGAAAATATAAAAGATTGAACCCTACGAAAAAAATCCAGGCTGAAACCTGTGCCATTTTTTCATGGTACATCCTGCCAAACATTTTGGGGAACCAGTAATGCAATCCCGCAAACAGCAGAATACCCATCGAACCGAACATTACATAGTGGAAGTGACCAACAACAAAGTATGTATCCGTGACGTGAATATCGGTATTAATTGCGCCAAGCACTAATCCTGTAAGTCCGCCAATCGAAAAAATAACGATAAAAAATAATACAAAAAGCATCGGTGTTTTTACGGTAATCGAGCCCTTGTACATCGTAGCAACCCAATTGAATACTTTTACACCAGTAGGTATTGCAACAAGAAAAGTAAGTAAAGAAAATATAAGTCTCGAGATATCGCTAATACCGCTTGAAAACATGTGATGACCCCAGACGAGGTAACCGACAAAAGCAATCGCCAGGCTGGAAATTGCAACCGGTGTATAACCGAAAATATTTTTTTTGGAGAACGTCGGGATTATTTCCGAAACAACTCCAAAAGCGGGTATAGCCATAATGTAAACTGCAGGGTGCGAATAAATCCAAAACATGTGTTGATACAAAATCGGGTCACCGCCGAGATTCGGATCGAAAATTCCTACACCAAGCATTCGTTCAGCAATTATGAGCAATAATGTAATACCTAAAATCGGAGTTGCAAGCAATTGTATCCATGCGGTAGAATACAACGCCCAAACGAAAAGCGGCATCCTGAAAAATGTCATTCCGGGCGCACGCATCCTGTGGGCAGTTGTAATAAAGTTAACTGCAGTAAGGATGGAGGAAAATCCGAGCACAAAAGCAGCAAACACCGATAGTGAAATATTTGATGTTGTTCTGATACTATAAGGAACATAAAATGTCCAGCCGGTATCCATTATTCCACCGCCGGTGAACAATGAAACAATTGCAAGTACTCCACCAATTAAATAAAGATACCAGGACAACAAGTTAATTCTTGGAAATGCTACATCCCTTGCACCGATTTGAATCGGCAGGAAAAAATTTCCGAATATCGCAGGTAGTCCGGGTAATATAAACAGAAATACCATTATAACGCCGTGAAGAGTAAAGACCGAGTTATAGGTATTCGGTGCCATTATAGTCGGACCCGGCGAAATCATTTCGAGCCTCATCAGAAATCCGAGGGTAACACCAACTGCAAAGAATGCAAGCAAAGAAATAAGGTAAAGCAGTCCAATCCTCTTATGGTCAGTGGAAAGTAACCAACTTAAGATTCCCTTGTGTTTTCCCTCATATTCGTAAAATGAAACCCTGTTCGGATCAGTAGCTAATATTCCGTTAGCCATAATTTAAATTTGTTTGAAAGTATTGTTGATTTTATTTTTTTTTCTGATTACAACGATGGTTATAAAAATGGCGAGAGTGAACAATATTGCCACACCGGATATTCGCGTAACGTCTAGCATATATGTCCTTGCTCCGGGGTCGTAACTGAAACAAATTTGCATAAGTTTTGCAATTGTTGTCCCAACTCTTCCCTCAGTCGCCTCCGTAACCGCCATCTTCAGGTCAAATGGTAAAAAACTTGTTCCATAAAGGTATCTTACTATCTTTCCATCGGGTGAGATAATGGTAACTCCAGTCCCGTGAAGAAAATCGTCATCAACTCTTTTGAAATTCCAACCAATTGCCTCGGTTAATCGCGCGATGTTTATACTATCGCTTGTAAGAAACCGCCAGCCTTGAGGGTTAATTTCTCTCGTAAGTCCGGCAAGGTAATTCTTCTTTTTCTCGTTTGCTAAAATATAGCCTTCTGTGTGATCAAAACTAACGGTTATAATATTGTAATCTTTAAACGGCTCAAGATCAACCTTATCAATTCCTTCAGCTAGTCCGGTAAGAAGTGGGCTGCAAATACCGGGACAACGGTAATACACCAGTGCAATTAAAGTAGGTTTATCGCCCATGAGCTCGCCCAGTGATACACCCTTGCCATACTCATCGTAAAAATTAATGTTGAGGGGAATTTTCTCCCCAAGGTTCTCAACAATTCCTATTTCCTGCTTTGGATTGCTTTCCTCTGCAGATAGAAATCCTGTGAGAAGTATTACAATTATTATACTAAATTTAAACTTCTTCATGACTTTTAAATTCCGGAACTGCCGGTTTGAGTTTGTCCGATTACGCTCTGAACGTAATTGAATAATTCAGTCCATTGTTCATTACTGATTTCAGAAACTCCTGCTTTGAATCCTTTTTGGACAGGGTCAGTTATGATGAAATTAACAAATGCATTTTGATTTTCATTCCATCCCGGATTTGAAAGTAACGACCGTAAAGCGCGTTTAATATCTGTTGTCAGGTTTTTAAAACTCAATGCTTGCGGAGAATTGTCGCTTGAAATTTTCAGGTTAATGGCATCAACCTTTTCTTCGGTTGGTTTATACTCCTCAATAAGCTTTTCCATTGCGAGCGAAACGGGTATTTGATTCGGAGTTACAGACCCGGCCGATAAGCTGTATGTTGCATCAAGGGTCTGCATATCAGACTCAGTGATTTCAGGGTAGTTCTCGTTAAATGTTCGTATATATGAAATCATTGCCAATCTTTCTTCCGGCGGGAGATTTGAATAAGATGCCATCCCGTTTTTAAGTATTCCATCTTGCAAAGTTAAATACATCCTGTCAAACTCCGGACCATTTGTCCAACCATTCAGATCATGAAAATTTCTCGGTGGTGGATTAAGCGTTGCACCGGCAGGTCCGTTACCTTGTCCGTCTTCTCCGTGACATGATGCGCATTGAACATTATATATCTCCTTACCTTTATCTAAAATTTCCTGAGATGGATTTATATAGAGCGATACATCTACCGGAGGGGACAGTGAACCTTTCTTCATTTGTAAATCTTCAATCTTTGTGTTGGCAATACTATCAATAGCAGGCGACATCAGTGTACTTGAAGTAAGAAATTTAATTTTGTTTACATATATAGCGCCAAAGACAACGAGAGCTATTAGTACGAAAATGTAAACAACTCCATAAAATCCGAGAAACTCCAGGACTTTATCGTATATTTTTTGAAAATTGATTTGTTTTTTCTCTTCCATGATTGAAAATTTCTGTTGTTATTAAAGGTGGAAGTTAAATCCACTTTCAAGTTTTGGATCACCGACTGGTATAATATTGGTTTTTCTCGCCTTCATTTTAAAGATTACAACGACCACACCGACAGCAAAAAGTGGAAATCCTATTTCCTGCCAACCGAATACTGCAGAATGGTGATCGTACGCCGGCATAATCAGCCAATACAGATCAAGGTAATGCGCAACCAACATCCAGATCGCCATGAACTTCAACTTTTTCAGATTTGTTTTCACCGACCGCGGCATTAAAACGAGGAATGGTATAGCAAAGTGGACAAGGAACAACGCAATTGATACTACCTTCCAGCTATGTTCCCAAATAATAATATACCAGAACGTTTCCTCAGGAATATCAGCGTACCATTGGAGTAGCAATTGTGAAAACGCAATGTATGCCCAGAAAATGTTGAAGGCAAACATTAACATACCCATGCTGTAAAAATGATCGTTATTAATTCTCGAACTCAGGTAATTTCCCTCTTTCAGAAGCACCGATATAAGCGTCAGTGCAGAATAAGCTGCAACTAATGTCCCGGAGAAATAATAGACACCGTATATAGTTGAATACCAGTGAGGAAATAGTGACATCATGAAATCAATTGCAATGATCGTGAGTGTTACCATAAAAATCGGAGTAAAAATTGCAGACAGCCTAATGTTGCTCTTAGTATATTGTGGAATACTTTCAGAATCTTGCTTCTGCGAATTTCTTACGAGGAAAAAATAGAAAACAACCCAAATCAGCAGACAAATCGCAGCGCGCGCTATGAAAAATGTAGTATTAAGATATGGCTCTTTTCCCTGCAGGACAGCATCTGATTTAACAACCTGTGGATCTGTCCAGACGAAAAGTTCTTTCATACCAACTACGACCGGTATTACAAGAAGAAACATTACCGGCAACAATGAAGCGAGAAACTCACTGACCCTTCTGAATGGCGTGCTCCACGTAGCTCCGGATATATACTCTAATGCAATTAACCCGAGTGACCCAAGCCCGAGGCTGAGCAACCACATGAACATTGTCAGATAATCGAACATCGCCCTTCTGTAATCCAATGCAAAAGCAGCGACCATTAAAATCAAACCGGTAATGAGTAACCCGAAACCAATCCTGCTTACTTTACCCGGTAATGCCTTGTTGTGAAATTCCATATTTAATATTTATGAAAATTTTCTGTATAGTTAAAATTACTTCAATTCAAGTCTTCATCTTTTGCGTTCAAAGCTCTCTGTAACGCCCTGATGTAGTGTACAATCGCCCACCTGTCATCTCGCGAGATCTGTTTAGCATAACTTGACATAACATTTTGTCCGTTTGTAATAACGTGATAAATATTACCATCCGCCCATTGGCGAACTTTATCAGTATGCAGTGAAGGTGGGTTTGGAAACTGACCTCTGAGGCGACTGTCACCTTCACCGTAATATCCGTGGCAAGGGCTGCAATATGTGTTGAATCGTTGCTTCCCCTTTGCAAGCACTTCAGCATTTATCGGTAGAGGATTTGCAAGCAAAGTTACAACAGAATCGGGTAAACCCTGATATTCATACGGAATATACCCTCTTGAAACCGTACCTTCAACCGGTGGCCTCATTGAAAACCCATCTGCAAAAAAGGTTGATTTCTCCTGAGGTAGAACTTTCTCCTGTTTCCACATGAAATCAAAAGGCGGTAGGAATAAGACATATCTCAATATACCGTACGCTGTTACAGCAGTAACTACGGTAACTACGGCAAGCAACGCAATAAATTTGAAATCAAAAATCGGTGTTCTTACCCTGTCTTCCCTGACTTCAAAGAAATTTATCTTCTCAATACTTTTCCCGCCGATTGATTGTAAAAAACCTTCAACCGTAGCGATGTTGAAATTTTTATCCTTTGCATATATTACCAACCCGAATTTATCTGATGCTGTTTGTTTAATGTAATTAGTGTCGTGCAGTGGATTATTAATCCACGGCAACCTGTTAAAAAGAGTAAGCATAAGACCCGCAGTTGCAAGCCCACCAAGCAATACAGTTAATTCAAATGTAATTGGAATCGCAGGTGGTATGGCAAAAAACGGTTTACCGCCGATAATATTCTGATAATCAATCCCCGACATCCATCCTATCATTAGCAATGCAGCAGTTGTGCCCAGAAACCCGAATATAAAAGTCGTTTTACCCACCATTGTATTTTTCAACTTCATTGCCTGATCCATTCCGTGAACAGGGTAAGGGGTATTAACATCAAACTCTTCGTAACCTGCCTCTGTTGTTTTCCCTGCAGCGTCCATAATTTCATCCGGCGTATCGAACAAAGCGCCAATTGCGTAAAGCTCATCAGAACGCTTCTGCTCCAAATTACGGTTGTTGACCTCTTTTAATTTATTTTTAATTTTTCCTATCATGATTAATTATGGTTATCATTTGCTTAATGATGATGTTTGTGCGTTGGTTGAGCGTTCTCCGTTACGGCTTTAAGTTCAGCCAGGGAAATTGACGGTAAAACCTTCACAAACAGTAGAACACAGGTGAAAAAGAATCCAAAGCTGCCCAGCAACAGTGCAAGGTCAGTCCAGGTCGGATAAAACATTGCCCAACTTGACGGAAGGAAATCCCTGTGTAGCGAAGTTACAACAATTACAAATCTCTCGAACCACATTCCGACATTTACGAGTATTACAAGTAGCATCATGATCGGAATATTGCGCCTAATCTTTTTAAACCAGAACAGTTGAGGGAAAATCACATTACACGAGAACATTGTCCAGTAAGCCCATGCATAAGGACCGAAAGCGCGGTTAATAAACACGAACTGTTCGAAAATGTATCCCGAATACCACGCCATAAAAAACTCCATACAATAGGCATAACCAACCATCGAGCCGGTTGCAAGGAGGATTTTACACATCTTTTCCAGGTGATCGAGCGTAATAATATGTTCCATATCGTAAACCTTACGCAGAATAATCAATACCGTGGCTACCATACCAAATCCTGAGAAAATTGCCCCGGCAACAAAATAAGGTGGAAAGATTGTCGTGTGCCAACCGGGCAATATCGCAACTGCAAAATCGAACGAAACGATAGTATGTACTGAAAGAACCAACGGTGTAGAAAGTCCGGCAAGAATCAGATAGGCTCTTTCATAATGCTGCCAGTGACGATTTGAATTTCTCCAACCGAGCGAGAGGACGGTATAAATTCTCTTTTTTATTCCGCTTGCTCTATCTCTCATTGCAGCAATATCCGGAATTAATCCGACGCTCCAGAATACAAATGAAATCGTAAAGTACGTTGAAACTGCAAATACGTCCCACAACAGCGGAGAATTAAAGTTAACCCAAATACTGTTTTGATTTGGATACGGAATCAGATAAGCAGCAAGCCACGGCCTGCCGGTATGTATGACAGGAAATATTCCTGCGGTAATAACAGCAAAGATTGTCATTGCTTCGGCAAACCTTGCTATACCCGTTCGCCACCTTTGCCGGAAAAGGTAAAGTATAGCGGAAATCAGTGTACCAGCATGCCCGATACCAATCCAGAAAACAAAGTTAACAATCCCAAATCCCCAGCCAACTGTACTGTTATTTCCCCATGTACCGATACCGAAATAAAAAGTATTAGCAAGGGCAACAGCGCCAATCATCAACGCAAGCGAACTTATGGTAATCGCAATAAACCACTTGCGGGTTGGGGCTTCCTCAACCGGCCTAAATATAACATCGTCTATCTCTTTGAATGACGATCTCTCCGGTACAAGCGGAAGTTCTCGTGTGTAAGTAGAGTCGAAACTCATAGGTTAATTGAAATTTTTTTGTAAGTTTTTAAAAATCAAAAGTAGTTCCTTATTCCAAATTTTTACCCTAAATCATTTTAAAACTACCATCCGTTTGTTTTCCTACAAACCTGCCCGGCATACAAACCACCCGTTGCTATTCCTGACTTCATTAATTGTTCCCTGTACTATTACTATTAGCGGGCATATAATTTGTATCAACGATTGTCCATTAGTTAACTCCACCAAATCCGCAATACGCCCGACTTTCTCTCAACGGAAAGCCAATTAAAACCAAATCATCAAAAATTAATTTTTCATCAATCATTGTGGTGACCGGCTTTCGGGATTTCCTCTTCAATATTAAATATCTGCGAGATGTAAGTAACATTCGGTCTAACCTTTACTTCTTCCAGTGAATAAAATGCTATGTCGCTATTTCTGTAAGCCTGAATCGGATCGGACTTATCGTTCATATCGCCAAAAGTAATTGCGTTTGCCGGACAGGCTTCCTGACATGCTGTTATTACATCTGTTCCTTTCAACTCTCTGTTTGCACTTATTGCATCTTGTCTTGCTTTCATCACACGCTGTACACAAAAAGTACACTTCTCCATAACCCCTCTCGATCTAACAGTTACTTCCGGATTCATAGCGAGCTGCATCGAATCGTTATGATAGTGGTAATCTTTAAACTCGTGCCTGAAATTAAAGTAATTGAACCTCCTCACTTTATACGGACAGTTATTTGCACAGTACCTTGTTCCGACACAACGGTTATAAGTCATACCGTTCAATCCATCTTCGCTGTGAGTTGTAGCCACGACCGGGCACACATTTTCACACGGGGCAAAATCGCAGTGCTGACACAACATTGGTTGGAAATTCGCGCGCGCATCTTCAGGTGTTCCGAAATAATACCTGTCGAGACGAATCCATTGCATTGCACGTTTGTTCGCAACCTGATCTTTTCCCACTACCGGAATATTATTTTCAACATTGCAAGACATTATACACTCGCCGCAACCCGTACATTTGTTAAGGTCAATTGCCATCGCCCATTTCACACCTGTATATTTAATCGGCTCACCGTTTATACTCGGAAATTCGCGCAAGTCAATACCCTCAACTTCAACTCGGTCAACGATATCTTTAGGATTAGATTTGAATTGTTTATATGTCCCCTGTTGTATAATTCTGCGCTTGAACTGTATATCCTTGAACTTAGGACTGTCAATCGGGTAGTGTTCCTGTGTTGAAACGAGTTCGTAAGTTCCCGTTGCCTTTGAAATACTTGCGTTATTGTAAACCCATGGTGAAATTCCATCATTACCAATTAGTGGTACAACATCAAAACCTGTACCCTCTGAAACTTTACCTCCGGAAGACCTGCCGCAACCAAGCTCTATCGCTATAACATCGTCCGCCATTGACGGTTGAACAAATACAGGGAGCGTAACCGTTCTATCGCCGATACTTACATTAACCAAATCATTCGAGTCAAGTCCGTTTGCTTTTGCTGTTGCAAGTGAAATTGCAGCATAGTTATCCCATACAATTTTTGAAACCGGATGCGGTAATTCCTGAAGCCAGCCGTTGTTAGAATATTTACCATCACCGAGCGTGTAATTCCTCGTAAGTAATACAACCTTACCACCGGAAGGTTTAATAGGCTGTGCTTGTATAACCGCAGACTGGTTGAACTGTAAAGATTCCTGAGTTTGTGACGGAAGCAGAACGAATCCATCGTGCAACGCATCAAACCAAAAGTCATTAAAACTTGCCGATGCGTTAAGTATGGGATAGAGATTCTGCTGCCAGTTATCTTTTAAATATTGATGGTAAATTGATTCGTTAAAATTATTTCCGCCTCTCATCCAATTGAGCATTACCGCTTCCTTTTGTCTTGTATTAAATAACGGAGCGATGAGCGGTTGTTGAAGTCCGAAATAGCTTATCCTCGAATTATAATCCCCCCAACTTTCGAGCGGATTATTGCACGGCAAAACATAATTACTTTTAATTGATGTTTCATTGTCAATTTCTGTAAATGAAATAACCGTTTCAACATTCATGATAGCCTCTGCCATACCAAGATTTCTCGGGAGGTCAAATACCGGGTTTGAATCGAAATTAATAAATACCCCTACTTGTCCGCCCTTCATTTTGCCGGATAAATCGGCAAGTTCGGCAGTTGTAGAAAGCGGCGTTAGGTCCTGTTTAAAATCAAACGAATACAATTTTGTATTGCCGAGAATTTCGTTCAGCAGATACGTTGATATTTGAGTTGATTCAGGCAACGAAGCTCCCGCTACAAAAATAGATGTTCCACGGTTTGCATCAAGGTCTTTGACGAGATGACCAATAACTTCTTTATCCAGACCGTATTTTTCAGCAACGGCGTTAATATTGAATGAGCTCACTTTTGAAACAATCCCTGATTCTAAAGACAACGCTGAACCACCACGTTTCACTCCGAACTCATTCACTAAAGCAAGTATCAATTCCTCAATTGCATCAGTTCTGAGCCGCAACCTGTAATCGGAATTAAGCCCCGTTAAACTTGTGCTACCTTCAATTGAATACAACCGCGAATAATTATCCGGATTATTAATAAGATCCCTGTTTTTAGCAAACAATCTCATTGCTTCGGTCTTACCATCTTCGAGTCCGAGGAAATCACATTCAAGTGCGACAATAACTTTTGCCTCGTCCCACTTTACCGCCGGCGCAATATTCTGACCGTAAATTTTATTCCATGCTGAATTCTTTACTGAATTATTAACTTGTTCAAATGGGTATATTTTTGTTGTCGGAAATTGCTGGATAAAATCGTCGAAAAGTTTTCTCTGTGTTGGCGAAATGACGGAACTGGTGAAAATTGAAATTTCTTTTCCTGCAGTTGTAGCTGCACGCAAAGTTTCAATAATTTTTGCATCTGCGTCATTCCATTGAATTGTCGAAAATGAATTTTTATCTGAACTTGCTTTCGGTTCGCGGATACGGTCAGGATCATATAATGCGAGAACTGTAGCCTGTGCTGCGAGATTAGCTTTTCCCTTCGAGACCGGATGTTCGGGATTTCCGTTAACCTTTATCGGTCTGCCTTCCCTGGATTTAACGAGCACACCGATTTCCTCACCGCCAATCTGAAAGGTTGACGCAAAATAGTTTGGATTTCCCTCAACCAGATTTTCTGGCTTTTGATTGAAAGGTACTATCTCACCTTTATCGCGGTAATTCGAGCAACCGGCTGCGGCAACTGCGGCTGAAGCACTAAGCAAGGCAAGGAATTTGCGCCTTGAAATTGCCGATAATTTTGATGTATCAAATGGTTTCCCTGCATCATCATCGAACTCACTCTCAACTTCCTTCCTGAATTCCGGATCGTTATATAGCTCCCTGAACCCCCGCCAGTAATTAACATCTTTGTTGTTGTATGTTTCTTCTTTCGTGTCGTAAAGATCGTTTGATGTGATTACTCCTTTTGTAAGTTCTGAGTTTTTATTCATTATTTAAGACTTATAATTTCTTTTTACTGCAAGAGGATTTTGCTGAACCTTCAGTTTCCCCGATGCACTTGAATTATTCTTTTTCGAGAAAATACGCATTGGATTTGAAAACGCTGCGTATATGCCAATAACTGACGCCCCGAGATATACGAAAAATCTTTTCCGCTTAATCCCGTTTTTTTCTACTTTGTTATTATCCATATTCAGTGAAATTAATTTTATCTGTGACATGCTGAACAATATTCAGGACCCTTTTTAATGTTTGCCTTTATCAGTTCAAAATCCTGTATCCTCTTTTCGGGATTCCTGTGACAATCCAGACATGCAGCCATAGTGAATGAGCTTACCTGCCCTACTTTTTCCATTCGCGCAATATCACCATGACAGTTAACACAGTCAATCCCCTTGTTCACATGCACCGAATGCGAAAAGTAAACGAACTCCGGAAGCCGGTGAATGCGCTTCCATGGTATTGGCTTGCCTTCTTTGTAATATTGGGTGAGCTTTTGAATCTCCGGTCTGTCAGTCCGGGCAAAGTTATGACAATTCATGCACACATCCGTTGAAGGGACATTCGCAAACGCTGACTTTTCAACGTTCGTGTGACAATACTGACAGTCAATCTGCATTTGACCCGCATGAAGTTCGTGCGAATATGCGATCGGCTGATCAGGTGAGTACCCTATACCGTTCCTTTCTGCAAATGAGGAATAATAGGTAATGGCAAATACCGCGAGGACTACAAAAATTATAATTGGTAAACGTACTTTTAAATTGTAGTCGAGTAAAAACTTGTTCATTAAGTGAGATTTGAAATGGAATTTTGAAACTCAAATTAGATAATTTATGTCTTAGAATCTAATGACAAAAATTTTCCATTTGGGACTAAAATGGTCGGGTTTTAAGCATCAATTCTTTTTGATTTGAAAGGCTGAATATATTTCAGGACATGAGATGAATTTACATTTTACATCTTGAGTGGAAAAAACGATGTGCTTTAACGGTGAATTTTAAACCTGCTTTCTTTTCACGCGCAAACTGTTCATTACAACTGAAACGGAGCTAAAAGCCATCGCACCGCCGGCTATCATAGGGTCCAACAGGTAACCTGTAAACGGATATAAAACTCCCGCTGCAATCGGAATTCCGATGAGATTGTAAATGAAAGCCCAGAAAAGATTCTGCTTTATAGCTGTGGTTGTCTGGATTGAAATTTTTATTGCTTTTACGATATGATCAAGGTCGCCTTTTACAAGGACAACATCGGCGCTATCCATTGCGATATCCGTCCCGGTTCCCATTGCAATTCCAACGTTTGCCTCTGCCAAAGCGGGCGAATCGTTTATACCGTCGCCTACCATAATTACTTTACTGCCATCTGCTTTCAATTGTTTAACGAATTCAAGTTTATCGCCTGGCAAAACTTCTGCTTTAAAATTATCAATCCCTGTTTGCTTTGCAACCGATTCCGCTGTCATTGCATTATCACCGGTTAACATATATACTTCAAGTCCGAAGTTCTTCAATTCTGATATCGCACTTGCAGATGAATCTTTTATCATGTCACCTACTTCAATCAATGCCAGAACTGAATTCCCTGTTGCAACTATCAAACAGGTTTTCGACCGCGATTGAATTTTATTTATCTCTGTCTTAATATATTCGCTGATCTCAATTCCATTAGCTTTAAGGAGTTTCTCATTGCCGATAAAATATACTATTCCCTCCACCTCACCGCTAACACCCATACCGGTATAACTGTCAAAGTTTTTTACGGTAAGCGATTCACTGTTACTTAGATGCTTCGTTACAGCCTCAGCTAACGGATGTTCCGAAGTTTTCTCGATAGAATAGATTACGTTGTTAAGATAGTTTTTTCCACCGTCGGATAAATATGTAATACTGCTTACTTCGGGCTTACCTAAAGTAATCGTACCGGTTTTATCCAATACAATAGCGTCAGCGTTTCTGACTATTTCAAGCGCTTCAGCATTTTTAATCAGCACACCGTTCTCAGCGCCTTTGCCGATACCAACCATAACCGCGGTCGGCGTTGCCAGCCCGAGTGCGCACGGACATGCAATTACGAGCACAGTTACCGAAGTTACAAACCCATAAATAAATGAAGGCGGGGGACCGAAAATGTTCCATATTACAAAAACCAGAACGGATATCGCGAACACTGCAGGCACAAATACTGAGGCAATTTTATCCACAAGCTTTTGTATGGGGGCTTTGCTTCCTTGCGCTTCTTCGACCATTAAGATAATCTGTGAAAGCATTGAATCTTTCCCGACTTTTTCGGCTACTATTCGAAATGAACCAGTTCTGTTGATAGTACCTCCAATTACTTTCGAACCCGTAATTTTTTCAACAGGCACGGGTTCACCCGTTATCATACTTTCATCAACTACGGAATTACCTTCAATTACCCTGCCATCAACCGGAATTTTTGTACCGGGTTTAACGATTACTGTATCACCTGGTATGACCTCCGAAATTAACACCTCGGTCTCTGTTCCGTTCCTGACAACTCTTGCGGTTTTCGGTTGAAGTCCGATAAGCTTTTTTATTGCGGATGATGTCTTTGATGTAGCTTTTGATTCAAGCATTCTTCCAAGCAGCACTAATGTAATAACTACCGCTGCCGCTTCAAAATATACGTGTACTTCAAATCCATGGCGCGTCAGATATTCGGGATAAAATGTATTTACGATGCTGAGTACAAATGCCGCTCCTGTTCCGAGCGCAACCAACGAGTCCATGTTGGAACGACCGTGTTTAAGTTGTTTCCAGGCGCTTGTGTAAAACTTTATACCGCTGTAAAAAATCACCGGGATTGAAAGGGCGAACATGATCAAGTTAGCGTTTGGTATTGTATGAAATCCCATAGCTATTACAACTAACGGAATGCTGAATATTGACGCTACTGTAACTTTCTTCCTGAGGATTTCATATTCACTCTTTTCCTCAATTTTTGAACCGGCAAGGCTATTGTCCGCCTCCGTTTGTTCCGGACTGTTCTGAATAGAACCACTCACCGCATCAATTTTGGGGATTAATTCGTAACCGGCATTTTTTACCGCATCAATAAGTTGTCCGGTTTTTACTCTCTCCGCATCAAACAGTACCCTCACAGTCTTATCAGCAAAATTCACACTTGCATCACTGACACCGGGAATTGCATTGAGTGTAGATTCGACAGAAGTCACACACGATGCGCATGAAACTCCCCTAATGTCAAATGATTTTTTTACGTGAGAATTGCCGGATAACTTCACCGGCGTAATCTCATATCCGGAATTTTTCACTGCCGATTGAAGTTCATCTGCATTTGTCAATTCACGGTCGTAATTCACTTTCACAGTCTTGGTTGCAAAGTTAACATTTGCCTCGACAACACCATTAATTGCCCTAAGAGTTGACTCTATTGACGCAGCGCACGAGGCACAAGACATACCTTTAATATCGAAGGTTGTTTTCGTAAAAATATTTCCGGTGTTTGAATTCATTGAAGCAATTTTAAAAAAAAGGGTGGAATCTGTTTCCACCCCTTTACTTGAATCTTACTCATAAAAATCCAGTTTGCCTGAGGAGTCTGGTTATTCTTTCGAATCAGTATCGGACTTTTCAGGTGTATCCGGAGTTACCGGTGGTTCCAGCTTTTGAATTTCTTCTTTCTCTGCATCCGGTGATTCAGACGTTTCAAGTTTTATGGTTTCTTCTTTTTCAGTCTTTGTATCAGGTGTTATATATTTCGATACATCTGCCGTAAATTTCTCAACGCACGGTGGGCAGCAGAAATAGTATTTTACACCGTCAACGACTGTTGAAACATCCTTCGATGCAGTCTCACCTCTGACCGGGCACTTCAGTTCTTCTTTAATGTACAAAATCGGTTCTGTTTTAAATTCAGAAACACAACCTTTGCAGCAGAATGTATATTCTTTACCCAGGTAAGTATATTTAAAGCCTTCACCCGAAATTGTTTCACCGGAAACCGGGCATTTGAGATCGTCATCGGTTATTCCTGCAGTATTGCCGTTATCGCTACATGAGGAATTCTTTTTTGTGGACGAAGTACCATCGCAATTTGGTTTATCGTCGCAGAAGGACGAACTTATCGTAGATTGTTCAGAGTTTAAATCGCAACAATCAGCCGTAAGATCTTTTGACTGAGAATAACTGCTGACAAAGAAGATCGCAAAAATTACAATTAATGTTTTCATTTTGTTTTGGTTTAAAGTTTTTTAATTGTGCTTATGTTGATTATATTTTTTGTTGCATCATAGATGCCGGTAATTTCCACATGGTCGCCGGGATTAATTCCGTCGGAAATTTCATTTACTTTAATTTCCTCAGTATTTCCCGTCGTAAGGCTGTAGCCGGATTCAGATTGATCAATAATTCCGGCAGCGTTAATAATAATGTTTCTGACAGTAAATCCGCCGTCTTTAACGGCAGTTTGCAATTGCGACAATTCAATCGCCCTTGTGTCGGAAAAGACTATATGAAAACTTGCTTCCCGCAGATTTGCTTCAACGGATTTTATGAACTCAATTGCCTTGAACTGACCCTCAACACCTTTTGCACAAAGCGAACATGTAAATCCATCAACTTCAACTGTCGCCTGCTTCACCTGTGCATTAAGGTTTAAAACTGTCAAAGTAAAGAGCGAGAACGCAATCGGAATAATTTTGTGTAACATTTTTGTTGAGTTTGAATTTTAAAAATTGAACCTATACGGGTTATCAAATCAACAAAGATGAAAATAATAAGAACAATTCATTTCTAACTCCGATTTTCTGTTCAACGTCACCATCAAGAATACTGTGGTACAACTTTCTGTTAGAAAAATGGCTATAATCTACCGCTGATATAGAGCCGTCATCGCGGATTTGCCGGACAATCGCAAAGATGCTTTGTTCATCTCCCGAAGCAGTACCCTGTATGCAACAGCAATCATCGTTTTTTAAATTCCCGGTGTACGGATTACCAACCGATTCAATTCCAACGGAAGAACAATTCGCAATAATTTCGGAACAAGTGGAATTACAATTGTTGAGCGTTTCATCAGGATTTCTAAACTCACCTGCAAAAAGCGCAGTTCCTACAAAAAATATTGGAATTAAAACCAACAAAATATTTTCAACTCTACTTTTCACTGATACAAATTTATGAACTTTTGCACCAAATACCGTTACATATTTTCATAAATCATTTTCATTATTTTAAACTTTGTCCAATGGCTGACGAGTCGTTTTCGGGCTGATTTTATAAGCCGAAGGTGTAATGCCAGTCAATTGTTTAAACTGCGAAGACAAGTGTGAAACACTGCTGTAACCCAACCGATACGCTATTTCGCTGAGAGTTAATTCGCCGTATTCCAGTAATTCTTTCACATATTCGACCTTTTGCGCGATGAAGTATTTGCCGATTGTTGTCATTTCCATTTCAGAGAAAATCGCAGCAAGTGAATTATAATCTCTGTTGAATTTCTTTGTGATGTGTTCTGACAACTTTTGTCTCGTCTCCGGTGACGCTTCGCTTCTTGCAAGTTTCATCAACTCCAGCTTCAATGAATTAACTAATACTTCATTTTTGTCCTCTATTATTTCAAATCCGCTCTCCGACAGTTTTGATTTCAATTTATTAAATATGCTGTTCGGTATAGTTTCTCTATCGGTAACCGCTTCACCTAACTTTAACGAACTGAGATTGATTTTCAACTCATCGAAAATTCTGCTTACAGTCAAAAGACACCGGTCGCACACCATATTTTTAATTCTGATATTCACTGTTCACTATAACAAAAAAAGGATCCGATTAATTACCGAATCCTTAATTTAATTGTGGTCAGGGACGGAATCGAACCGACGACACACGGCTTTTCAGGCCGTTGCTCTACCGACTGAGCTACCTGACCGAAGTGTGCAAACTAATGATTTTGAATCCGGATTTCAACGAAATTAATCTTGACTTCGGTTAGTCTGTTGTACTTAGATTCAGTTTTACTATAAACTCGCTTCCATGCCCAACTTTGCTTTTTACCTCAATCTCTCCATCCATAAGCGAAACTAACTTCTTAACGATTGATAACCCCAATCCCGTTCCTACATAATTTTTTCCGTATGAATTTTCGAGTTGTACAAAATTCTCGAAAAGGTAACCAATCTTATCATCGGGAATTCCTATTCCGGTATCCTGAACACTGATTGTAATTTCATCTTTATTATTTTGACTCCCTTTCCGCGCGGAGCAATTTATCTCAACGTATCCTTCGTTTGTGAATTTAAGCGCATTTGAAACCAGATTTGTTATAACCTGATTTATCCGTTGCTCGTCGCCGATATAATTTCCATCCGATAAGTTTCCAAAGTTTAGCCGGAGTTCAATCCCCTTTTCAGTAGCGATTTTATTATTGAGTGACCTGATATTTGTAAGCAGTGTTCTTAGATTGAACGGGTGTTCGGAAATTTTTAGTTTGTTACTTTCAAGCTTTGAAAAGTCAAGTATATCATTTATTATGTTCAAGAGTGAATGCGATGAAATATTAACCAGATCTACATATTCATTTTGTTCTTCGTTTAGGTCAGTAGTTGATAGTAATTGCGACATACCGATAATACCGTTTAGCGGTGTCCTTATTTCATGACTCATGTTCGCGAGAAATTCACCTTTAATTTTCGTTAGCTCTTCCGCTTTCTTTTTCGCTTCGAGTAATTCAGCTTCTACAATTTTTCTTTGAGTTATATCTTGCTTTATATAAACGTAATGCGTAATCTCGCCGGCTTTATCTTTTACGGATGACAAGGTTGATATTTCCCAATACTCGCTACCGTCCTTTCTTTTATTTAAAATCTCACCCCGCCAGGTTTCGCCTTTTTTAAGGCTTGACTTAATTTCATTTTGCATCGCTACAGAAAATTGTCCGTCACGTAAAATAAACGGATATTTTCCGATTACTTCTTGTTCTTCATATTGCGTGAATTCGGTGAATCGTTTGTTTACATACATTATTTTGAATCCGGTATTCAAAATTGCAACTGCGACCGGGCTTTGATGAACAGCATTGGACAAATATCTTCCTTCTTCCTCAATCATCCTAATTTCGGTAATATCCCTCTTAATTCCCCAAACTCTGATCAATTTACCGTCCTCAATTATACCAAATAAGTTGTCCAATATATATCTTTCGTTACCTTCCGGGTCAACTAACTTTGATTCATCATTTATTAACTTAAATCCATTTTTAATAAAGTCATCAAAATTATATTTCTTTCTGTATTCATCGATAGATTTCGAAATTTCCTTTCCTGAAAGACCAATCAAATCGGAGGCTTTTCTCTGTGCGTAAATCTTTGCCATTGCCTCGTTACACTCGGCAATATAACCGTAATTAAAGAAATGCTTTACGATTTTCTCCAATGGCTCGTTAATATCAATCGGCTTTCTCAACTCCATTCTGTAAACTGCATCAATGCTTTGATTAATAAATTCCTTGTACCTCTGATCACTTTCAGTGAGCTTAATTTCAAGTTCCCGTTTCTCCGTAACATCCTCAGAGATTATAAGGTAATGCAACACCTTGCCGGACGAATCCCTGATTGAAGAAATATTCACTACTTCCCAGAACTGTTCGCCGTTCTCCTTTACTCTTATTCGTTCGCTTTTCCACATTCCCGATTCCGATAATCCTCCTGGCGACGAATCACTTAAGAGTTCAGCAATAAGACTGTCTTTTTCACCGATAAGGCTTGATTTCGGAACGCCCATCACATTTGCAAAACTTGAATTAACGTAACTCGTTACACCGGCCGGGTCAGTTATCCTGATAGCAATATGCGTTTGTTCAATTGCTTCAGACAAAGTTTTATTCAGAGATTGAAGTTGCTTGTGCTCGGTTATATCAATTTGAGTTCCCCATGCTCTAAGCAACTTTCCGTCTTCTACTATCCCGATGACGCTGTTCAGGAAATACTTGCGTTCACCTCTGTTATTAACCTCAATTGTCTCTATATTTTTTACCCTGAATCCGCTCTTAATCCAGGCGATCTTTGAATTAAAATTGTCCGGATTGTCATCCCCACCTTGCAGAACTCTCAACGGAGTGTTCACAATTTCTTCTACGGTTCTGTAGCCGTACATTTTGGCAAACTCTAAATTACATTCTGCAAGATAAGCGTATTTGTAAATATCCGATACAATTTTTTCGTGAGTTTGATTCAAATTAATCGGGGTTGAATGCTCAAACCTGCAAATACCTTCTGTACTATTTTCAATAAATGTTTTATATCTCTCTTCACTCCGTTCAATTCGTTTCTGGGTGTTCATTTTATCGGTAACGTCCACACAAATCTGGTTGATATAATTTACAGCGCCGTTCTCGTCGAGATCAGTGTAACTGTAAGTATCAATCCAGATAATTTCACCATTTTTGTTCACAATACGATAGAGGCTCCTTAAAATACCCGTCATACCGTCATTCATCCAGTTTTTAAACTCCATAAATTTCTTATCCCTGTCCTCCGGGTGAATTAAATTAATTAATTCCTGATCGGATAATTTCTCATATTCCTCAAGCGTATAACCCGATTGCCGTTCGAATTCATCGTTAACGAAATCGTACTTGTTTTCTGTGAGATTGAACCTTGTGAAAGCAACCGGTGCGTTTTTTGCGAAATTTGAAAATTTCATTTCTAGCTTTTTCAGCTCCCGCTCCGCCATTACCCGTTCAGTGATATCGTTTGCTACTCCGAGCACTGCATATTCGTTAATCTTAGAAATAAAAATAGGAGCTTTAAATGTTTCGTAAAACCTCACACCATTAATTGTCGTAACTTTTTCAATAGGGATGTATTTTGACCTTAGCGTGTTTATAACTTCAAGGTCATCGTTCCTGAACCATTCAATTTCTTCTTCGCTGGTATTGAAATCTTTATCACTCTTACCTATTATATCCTCCTTCGAAGTACCGTACGAATCAGCCAGTCTTTTATTTGCAAGGATAAATTTCCCTTCCCTGTCCTTTGCGAAAATGAAATGCGGCACGAGGTCAATAATCTGGCTTAGCTTCGATTCGTTCTCAACGATTTTTTCCTTCAAATGAATTTCTTCACTTATGTCATTTGCAAGAATACTCAACCCGATGATTTCGCCACCTTCGAGGTTCATCATTACGTTTTGCCTCAACCAGACAGCGTTACCACGTTTGTTGCGAATCTTTATTTCAGAAAGTCCGGTTAAATCGCTGCCACAGATCTGACGGTTAGTAAAATCAATTGAATCTGCTGAGTAATCGGGATGAAGGAGGTCAAAGAAATTCATTTCCATAATTTCACTCTGACTGAATCCAGTGATTCTTTCAAAATGTTCGTTAATGTATATGAATTTCCCGCTGCAATTCAAAGTATAAAAAATATTTTCAGGTGAAATATTTTCAATTGCGTGCCGGAACTCTTCAAGTGCTTTTGAAGTCTTCTGAAGCTTCTCCTGTGTAACCTTCGTTTCGTCCTTTGCAAGTTGATATTGATGTTGCATCCCGAGGTAATATCCGCGGATATTGGCAATCAAAATCAGTACGAGGATAGTTGCGGTCAAAATAACGAAGAGATTTAAAACGTTACCATCACCTGCTGAATCGCCCTTCATGTGGCTTGAAGAATTTATCACGTAATACAAATTGAAAAGCACTGTGAGGATTACCCCGTAGCTCTTACCAGCATACCATGTTACGTAAATGATTGGGAGAATAACTAAAACCAGAAAATAAGTAAAAGGTTCGGTAATAATGTCAAGGTAGGATATCAGAAATGTAATTATTATCCCCGTAACTAATACAAATTGTTTGTTATACTTTTCTTTTATCAAGGTTAAAAACTTCACTAATTTATATTTTTTTAATTTAAATCTTTATATCAAAATTTATACTTAAAATCTGATTCGATTGTATTGATGTTGAAAAACAAATAATATAACTTGAATCTGATTAATAAATCCCAATGAAAACCATTTTAACCATAATTTTACTTTTAACCTTTGGCAACTCTTACTCATTTGACATTTACGTTCAAATAAAGATTAACAGTACTTCCGATATTGCGCAGTTGGAACCATTTATTTCCGCCTTCGATGATGTAAAAAAAATAAGAGAAGGTAAATATTCGTATAACACTGAAAACGGAAATATTACGGTAATCTGCACACCTGAACAACTATCGCGCTTACAGGTTGCGGGATTCAGGATATTATCAATACAGCACTACACTGCGCCAGTGCCGGAGCCTTCGGATTTAGTCCTGCCATATCAATTCGGTTGGCCGCGACAGGTTAGCACCGGTTGGCCTTTGTACAAATCATCGCCGACTTCGGCAGATATGAACGGCGACGGTAAACTTGAAGTCTCCGTAACTGCGGGATTCTCTACGAATCAACCGGAATTGTACCTTTGGAAATATACCGGTGCTTTCGTCCCGGGATTTCCTTACGCTATTCCGTTCGGAACGCTCCAAAACAGCGGCGCAATGGAAATTTCAGCGATTGGTGATCTTGACGGCGACGGGCAACTTGAGGTCGTCCACGCTGATGAAAACGGAAACATTTTTGCGCACAAATTTGACGGCTCAATGATGACCGGCTTTCCGTATAATACCGGCGGACTGAACGAACATTCCGCTCCGGCACTAAAAGACCTCGACGGCGACGGCAAAGATGAAATCATTATCACATCCCGCGACCGTGATACTGACATGGACGCAAAACTTCACATACTGAAGTTTAACGGTTCAAACGTAGTTAACTACCCAAATTTCCCGATTGGTTACACCAAAGGCTCTGAATCTTCACCGGTAATAGCTGACATTGATAATGACGGTAGATATGAAATTATAGTAGGTACCGGTTACGATAATGCATCAAGCTACGAGGGACGGATTTTATGTTACAACGATATGGGTGAAGTAAAATCCGGTTGGCCTGTAATCGCCGGACCCTACGCCGTTGGCGGAACACCTTCGCTTTACGATATTACCGGTGACGGAAAACTAGACGTAATAATAAGGGTTAAAATAGAAAGCCATCCGAACCAGATTAACGGAATCTATGCGTTCGATTATAACGCTAATTTAATTTCACCATTCCCGTTTGAAGTTCCTGCGGGTCATCCGTTTGCAAACGTTTCAATTGCCGATATGAACGGCGATGGTCAGCCTGAATTTGGGTTTGGAACTGTTGAGGCGGTTAGCCTCGGGAAAATAGTTGTGTTCGACAGACAAGGCAATTTGATTAACGGATTTCCGCAACCCGTATATGCAACATGGGTTGACGGTGCAACAGCTATGGGCGATATGGACGGTGACTCGCTACCGGATATAATCGGCGGAACAAACCAGGGTAAAATGTATGGTTTCACCGGATCCGGAATTCTGGCTAATGGTTTTCCACTCGACCCCGAAGCTACTACGCTCAATGCATTTGAAACTTCTCCTACTATCGCTGATATTGACGGCGACGGTGATAACGAATTAATTGCTGGTTGTAACGATAGAAAAGTTTATATCTGGGATACTCCGGGTGTGTATGACTCAATTAAAATTTGGAGTACCTTTAAAGGCAATTACAAACGCGACGGTATCGGTGGCAGTTCGTTAATACCGCTTGTAATTAATGCTCAGGGGAACACCTTACCTGACGGACTTTGGTTATCTCAAAATTTCCCTAACCCGTTTAATCCGGTCACAAATATAAATTTTGAAATTCCTCAATCACTCACCGGCAGGAAAGTTACTATCAAAATCTTCAATTCAGCGGGAATGGAAATTGCAGTACCGCTAAATAATCCAATTAACGCGGGTAGTTACACTTTCACCTGGGATGCTTCCGGATTTCCGAGCGGAGTTTACTTTTACTCGCTTACCGTTGGGGAATTTTCGACCGTCAAACGAATGGTTCTCGTTAAGTAAGTCAACAATATGTGGTTTTATCTGTGATAAGGCTTAGAAATGTATTCAGTTCAATGAAATTTATATTTGCAAAAAATTTTAATTCGTAAAGCTTTTGAAATTTATATCAGTCATATTCATTGCAATTTCATACATATTGTTACCCGTTGCATTTTCGCAGGTAGGCGAAAGTATCAACTCTTCATCATTTAAAATTGCGCGGTTGAAATATGCCGGTGGCGGTGACTGGTATAACGATCCTACCGCTGAAGTTAATATGATGAACTTCGTGCGGGAAAATTCAACTATCAATACTGCCGAACCAAAATTCTATTCAGTTGATATTGCATCGGATGAAATTTACAATTACCCGTTTATAGTAATAACCGGTCACGGGAACATAAATTTCAGCGAACAGGAATCGCTCAGGTTAAGGGATTACCTTGAATCAGGCGGTTTTCTTCTTGCGGACGATGATTATGGAATGGATGAATCCTTCCGACGGGAAATGAAAAAAATATTTCCGCAACAAGATCTCAAAGAACTACCATTCAGTCACGAGGTTTACCGTTCACATTTCAACTTTGCGCACGGATTACCAAAGATTCACGAACATGACGGGAAACCACCGCAGGGGTTCGGGCTATTCGATAGCAACGGGAGGTTGTGTGTATTCTATATTTACGAATCGAACATAACAGACGGCTGGGCAGATCCGCGCGAACATAACGATCCGGTTGAAAAACGTGAGGAAGCAATGAGAATGGGCTTGAATATTATTGTTTATTCGATGATGAACTGAATATCGTTTATTGATTAAACCTCATAATATCTGTCAGGAGCTTTCTCAATTTGGAGAGCTTCACCATATTTGATCCGTCGCTAAGCGCTTTACCCGGATTGGGATGTGTTTCAATAAAAAATCCATCAACTCCGACAGCTGCGGCAGCTCTGCAAAGTGGGTTAATGAACTCCGGATTACCGCCGCTTACTCCGTTTTCAGACGATGGCATCTGAACCGAATGTGTCGCATCAAAAATTACCGGGTAACCAATACGCTTCATAATTACAAGTGATCGCATATCCACTACAAGGTTGTTGTATCCGAAGCTCGTACCCCTTTCTGTAAGCAATATTTTATTGTTCCCGGTTAATGAAACCTTTTCAGCCTGATATTTCATATCCTGCGGTGCAAGGAATTGCCCCTTCTTAATATTAACCACCTTCCCCGTTTCGCCCGCACATTCAAGCAATTCTGTCTGACGACATAAAAAAGCCGGTATCTGTATTATGTCAAGTACAGGTGAGGCAATCTCAGTGTCAATTTCAGAATGGACATCAGATAAAACAGGAACGTTAAAACTCTCCTTCACATCAGAGAGGATTTTCAGCGATTCATCAATCCCTATAGTTCTGAAAGAATAAACCGACGTTCTGTTTGCCTTAATGAATGAAGCTTTAAACACGAATGGAATTTTCAGGTCGGTTGTTAATTTTACGAGCGATTCACAGGTTTTGAACACAACTGATTTACTTTCAACCACGCACGGCCCGGCAATCAACAGCGGCTTGCCCGTTGATTTCAAACCCAATGATTTTAAAACATTCTCAATTTTCATTTTGCAAGGTAAGATTTAATTTTTTCTTGTAACTCCTCTGAGCTGTACTGTGGTTCGGAATATTTCCCGGCAATCCTGCGTTGCCGCAGTGCCTCATACAGACAGACTGCTGCGGCTACTGATACGTTCAGTGATTGTACCATTCCATATTGCGGAATTAAAAAATTACAATCGGCATATTTGGATGCTTCTTCCGATAAACCTTCGTGCTCGTTTCCCACTACGATAGCAGAGTTAACGGTAAAATCAAGATCAAACAGCGAGAGGTTAGATTCGCGGTCATCCATAAATGTTGAGTATATCCTGAATTCTTTTTTTCGGAGCTCATTGTAACAATCCTGAACATTGTTAAAATGTGAGCGGTCAATCCATTTGTTTGCGCTTGCGGATGATATCCGACCAATCTTTGGAAATTTGTTTGTATTGTAAATGAGGTAAATCCTGTCAATTCCGACAGCTTCGGCGGTTCGAAAAATTGCACTGACGTTGTGCGGGTCGTGAACATTTTCAATTACAACGGTGAGACCTTTCTGCCTCTTGCTGACTACCTCCTCAATTCTTGATAACCTTTTTTCCGTCAAATGTATCGTCGTTTTTAACTAAATTAAAAATCTATATAGCTATATACAATTTATAAATCAAAAGTCGGCATGAAACAAATAGCTGTTATTAGTTTTTTGATATTAATTTTTAACCCGATAAAAATTTTATCACAGGAGAGCTCAATCAACTTTAAAACGGAGCCGAGAAATAATTGGGGTTTGAACTTCAATTATAACGAGAGTGGCTTCGGAGTTGCGGGTATGTATTCTTTCCCTGTTTCAAAGAGCACTGATATTCAGGCTAATATACTTGTTTCGGGTGTTTCCGATCCGAGGGAGTTTAAGGAATTCGATCCGTTTGGAAACTCGTGGATAATGAACAAAGTGAACCGCGTTTATATGGTTCCGCTTAGCATAGGAGTGCAACATTACCTTTTCGCTGATGACCTTGAGGGCAATATAAAACCGTTGGTAACTGCGGGAATATCGCCGGCGCTGATTGTAACTACACCGTACGATAAAAGTTATTTCAATGCTTTCAGTTACGCGCACGCATCGTTCGCATTCGGCGGTTTCATCGGGACGGGGCTGGAGTTCAGACACAATAAAAATCTGGGGTTGAGTTTTAATGTGAAGTATTATTACCTGCCGGTTTTGGGTAACGAGGTTAAAAGTATTACAACCAATACCATTGATGATGTCGGCGGACTACAACTTTCATTCGGGGTTAACTTTCTGAAGTGAACAATCCTTTGAAATGCGAAAAGCCGATGCTTTGACTGACAAGCAATTACAATATTTCGACAAATAGAAACGGAGCTAAAACGACTTGATTATCAGTACAGCTTAACCGGGTTATAGCCAATTTTATGAACTACACATTTAGTAATTTTAATATATCGAACATACAAATTTTCATATTTTCATAATGGTTATTAAATTATCACATAAGGATTTCGGGGGATACGTTTAATGTTTACACAGTGGATATCCAAAGTTATTCTTGTCGTGTGAAACTTAGCAATAAAGCAGAGAATCCAATGGGGGCAATTTTTTCGGACGATTTAAAGGGAGCAAAAGTAAATGAATAAATCACAAAACATTTACCTGACAATCGTAACGGAAAGTCAGACAAGTGAAATGAAAGCCAAGAAATTGTCTGAGTTATTGCAAACAGAGTTAGGTGATAATTGGGAAATTATAACAATCGCCAAATATCATAAATTTGAGAGCGCATACAAAATAGAGTTAAAAACAATTATTGTTGAAAATCATCAAGAAAGAATAAACCATTATGCAATAATCCTCGCGGATAAACTTGCTTCACCTTGGTTAATTTACTTTGATAAAGATGATAATTCCATAGAATTAATATTTAATAAAAATAAAAATTCGAGATTTGGGAAAAGTGATTTTGATATGATTAAATGGGGACATTTTCAAATAACGAAATAAAATAATTGACTATAATTAAGTTTCACATCAAACCGACTGAACGTCTTCCCCACCTGCTGAACGGCTTCCCCGCCTACCGGACGGGCAGTGATCGGACATTTCTCCACGTGGCTGCTTCGCGGTGTGCAAGGTTCAGCATTCGTTCTTCGATAGAGCTTTCGTGCTATAATTCTGCCCGAACTTAAGGCGCGAAACTTTTAGCAATCCATAATAAGTCACAGCAGGGCAGAAAAAACGATATTTGCAATATAACGTTTTTAAAATGGAAGGCACAATACAAATTTACATGGAAAAGTTATCTGAAGGGCTTTATTTAGCTTAATCCGGTGATGTTTAAGGAATAGCACCCAAGGAAGAACTATAACCGAAACGCTTGGGATTACAAGAAATGTGGTTTAAAAAATTACTTGAATTTCAAATATTAAATCAAGACCTTATTAAAAACTTGGGTGACACCTTTGACTATCCTTTGCTGTAAAAGAAGTTTACGAAATCCCTCGTCCCAAAAAGCCATTTCAGCTTCCAGGGGTATTTTCGGAAAACGAAGTAAGAAGAATACTTGATGCTGAAGAGAATCTTAAGCATAAATGCATACTGTGTTTAGCTTATGCAGGGGGATTGAGAGTTTCAGAAATTATTAATTTGAAAATCAGCGACATTGACTCCGACAGGATGATAATACACATAAAAAATTCTACGGGGAAGAAAGACAGGATAGTGATGCTTAGTCAGAAACTGCTGATAATTCTGAGAGAATACTACAAGAGTTACAAACCAAAAGCATATTTATTTGAAGGAATGAACGGGGGGAAATACAGTGCAAGGAGTATTCAGTCATTGTTAAAAACAATAAAGAAAAGGGCCGGTGTTACGAAGAGAGGGAGTGTACATACATTGCGGCATTCATTTGCGACGCACTTATTTGAAGGAGGGACTGACATACTTTCGATAAAGAAGCTGCTTGGTCATAACAGTCTTCGAACGACAATGATATATACGCATATAAGCAAGGAGCACATAAATAAGATTCAGCCACCACTGGACAAGTTGCTGTAGAATATACGCAATCGGGATATGCGGGAAGCCGTAGCCGGTGCGTTGGATATATGAATAAATTGTAGAGAGAGTTGCGTATATTTAATTGTTAGCTGTAATGCCAAATCAATTGTGCAAACTTGAAACTGATAGCAAGAAAAGAACAGACAAAACATAATTTAATGAACCAAACAATTGACTGGATAAATACGATAATCAAAGAGCTTGTTGACCCGGAAACAAAGCTTAAGGACACTTTACTTAAAGTTCAAGTTCTTGCATTCAAGATTAAGAACACCAAACTAAAAGAATGGGTTAACAATGAGTTGAATGGTTTTATTGGCAAGGAGGTTCCTTCATATAGAAAAATACCTTCTGCTGTTTTTGGTAATCTTATTCAAGACAGAGGGTTTGGTGGAATGATGACAAGAAATAATCACGCACTTCCAATAGAGTATTTGGAGAAAGACTTGCGTGATGCAATGATGAGTGTTGCAATGAATTCTTCTGTTTCCGAGTTGGAACATATGATAGAAAAAGGTGGAGAATATCAAATTAATATTCCCCACCTCATTCATAGGGAAATAACCAAACTACAATCTAATGGCTGGGTAGTTGACTCTGCTTGGCAAGAAATTAGTTTAAACAGTATTGAAGGGATAATAAGTGCAATTAAATCCCATCTTCTTACTTTCTTACTCGAACTTGCTGACGAAATAGGTGAAAACGAAAAAATAGACATTATGGAACATAAGAAAAAAATTGACAATCTGTTTGATAAAACTATTGGAAATCTTAGCGGTGAAACAATAAACATTTCAATTGGCACGGACAATGTTCAGACAGTCAACACAGGGGACAATGCTAAACTAAATGTTGCCAAAGGAGAAAATGTAACACAGACTCTAAATGTTGAAGCACAACAAGAACTTACCAAATTTATTGAAGAATTGAAACTTCAATTAGATAAACTCTCACTTGACACGGACGATCAGACAGACATCATAAATGAAATTTCAAGAATTGAAACACAATTAAGCAGACAACAACCAAAGTATCCAATCATAAATGAGGCACTTAAGGTTGTAAACGGAATTTTAATCGGAGTTGCAGGTAATGCAATGACACCGCCTATTTTGGAACGACTAAGTTGGCTAATAGGACAATTTCAATAAGCAACCAAAATGACAATAAATTGATAGAGAACAATAGTGGACGAACAAAGGCACATACAGCTAACAGCCAGTTTTACGTCAAGCGGGCGAACGGTTTCAAATCAAAAGTTTTAAGTAAATTTGAAGTATCGGCTTCGCTTTAAAGGTTAGGGTAAAAAATCCCGCCCGAACGTAAAGCTGGTCAGACGTTGGCTGCAATGCTGACAGAACGCACAACCGACAGTAACCGTTGACAACTTTTGACCTTTTTCGGACTGCTAAATCGACAATTTAAGTAACTTTGAAAACTAACATTTTGACAGAGATAAATGAGTAAAATAATATCAGCTAAGGCAATAAAAACAAGACAGTATTGGATTGAAGAAATCCGAAAGCTGAGTGGCAATTTCGGTAACGACACAGACAAATTAGAAAAGGAACTAGAAGCCGAAATCAAGAAAAACGGTGGTTCCTCATTAATTGACCATTTGCGACTTTGCGGAAATATTCCTGAAAGTTACGGACACGACACAAGCGAAGAAAAACTGTATTCAAAATACACCGACTGTTTACTTTCATTAGCTTACACAGCATTAGGTCTAAAAAGTTTGGTGCTTAAAGAGAGAGCAGATGCAGCAGACGTTGAAGCATTTGCAAAAGATTACAGTTTTGTTGCAGATGCAAAAGCGTTCCGACTAAGCAGGACAGCAAAAAATCAAAAGGACTTTAAAGTTCAAGCAATGCACGGTTGGAAACGTGGCAAACCTTATGCAATGGTGGTTTGCCCGATTTATCAGCTTCCAACTTCTTCAAGCCAAATTTACCAGCAAGCAACGACACAAAATGTTTGCGTTTTCACATACTCACACCTTGCATTGCTACTTTCCTACTCTGAAAAAGAAGGACAAGCAAAAGCTCAACAGCTTTTGAAGAAAATATTTGAAACGGTTAAGGCTCTCAATCCTTCTAAAAATGCAACCGACTATTGGTTAGCAATCAACAAAACAATTCTTTCTTTTTCAAAAGCAGTAGAACCTTTGTGGAGTATAGAGAAAGGCGTTGCAACTGAAAGTATCGCTATTTCCAAAGAAGAAGCCCTGACATTCTTAGCACAAGAAAGAGAAAAGATAATGCGAATGAGCCACAAAGAAGCGTTGAAAGAACTTATCAAAGTTCACAAGATTGAAAGCAGAATTAAAACTATCAGTGCAATTTCCGATAACGGACTATTTACACTTAAATAAACGACAATGGAGAATTTTATAAATAAAATAATCGAAGGTAACTGCGTAGAAGTAATGCGACAGTTTGACGACAATGTAATTGACCTTACAGTTACTTCGCCACCTTATGACGATTTGAGAAACTACAAAGGGTTTGTTTTCCCTTTTGAAGATATTGCAAAGGAACTTTACAGAGTTACAAAAGAAGGTGGCATAGTTGTTTGGGTTGTTAATGATGCAACAATTAACGGCAACGAAACAGGAACAAGTTTTAAACAAGCCCTATACTTTCAACAAATTGGTTTCAATCTTCACGACACAATGATATTTCGTAAGGCAAACCCAATTCCCCAAATTTATCGCAAACGCTATAACAATGAGTTTGAGTTTATGTTTGTTTTCAGCAAAGGCGTTGTAAAAACACACAACCCTATTATGGTTGACTGTTTACACGCAGGACTTGAACTAAACGGAACGACTTACAAAAACTTTTCAAAGAACGAGCAGACAAGAGAAAAGTTAGCAAAGCCAGTTAAAGACAAAAAAATAAAAGGAAACATTTGGGAATATGTTGTCGGCAAAAAACAAGAAGACCAAGAAGCAAAAGGACACCCAGCACCTTTCCCTTGTGAACTTGTAAGAGACCACATAAAATCTTGGACAAATCAAGGCGACTTAGTTTTTGACCCAATGAGTGGTAGCGGGACAACAGCAAGAGTAGCTTGCGAAATGGGCAGACAATATATCGGGATTGACATAAGCCACGAATACTGCGAAATCGCAAGAAAACGAGTGAAACTAATTGCAGACGCACCGACATTATTTGTTGTAGAAGAACCGACAGACGAATACTATGCGGAATTAGAAGAAGCTCAGCAGCCAACAGCGGTTTTGCGTAATGGCGGGGGCAGTGCTAAATTGAACGGTAGTGCTTCTAAAAAACGGTAGTGCTAAATTGAAAGTTTGTGCTTCTAAATCCGCCACCTTCGCCAAGCCCCGAACCGTTGTCGGCAACCCTTTGGCGACAGTGCTAACATTAACCTGACTGCAAGAAATGAACGACAGAACAATTTCGGCAAAGCCGTGTTTGCTATTCTTCGCAAAAGCAAAAGAGAAGCAACGCAACCGCACAAGCCAACGCTTCAGTTGCTTCACATTTGCCTTTGCCCCACAGCACAAAGACCGTTACATTTGAGATATGACGATTGTAAAAGAATTCATAGATGCTCTAGCGATAGAAATTGATGCTCTGAAAAAAGGGAAAGGCGGAAGCATTGTAACGGTTTACAATGGAGAACTCATAAGACAAACTCTTGACCTTTTCATTTATCAATTCACCCTTGAAAATTTTCTGATTACGCTTGATGATACGCCAGCGAACATTGAAGTAAACGGAAAAGAATACGAATGCAATATTATTTCTGTAACAGGACAACAAGTTCAATTATCCATCAATCAAAAATTATCCGAGAGAATTCCTGTTGCGAAAATCAAAACGAACACTTGGTATTTGCTTGAACGCTTAAAAAAGAAATATGAGGACAATCAAAGCACATTAAGTCGATTTGAAAACAGCAACAAATTATTTCAAGACCAGAATTCCAAAATTGACGGTGGAAATTTCAACACTTCCTATTCACTTAATGGCAAAGACCAACCCAACCAATTTCAACACAAAGCAATTGAATCTTCCATCAATGATTTTCTTTCAATCATTTGGGGACCGCCCGGAACCGGCAAAACCCAAACGATTGCTAAAGCAATTGAAAGTCATTTAAACATTGGCAGAAAAGTCTTGCTGTTATCACATTCCAATAATGCAGTTGACCAAGCACTTTTGAAAGTGGCAGGTCAGATGAAAAAAACTTACTACAAAGAAGGGCAGTTGGTAAGGTTAGGAACTCCAAAACCTGAAATGAGCGACAAGTATGAAAAGGAAGATTGCACTCTTGTAATGATTCATAAGATTGCCGAGTTCAAATCAAAAGAACTTGTCAAAGAAAAAGAAGAACTGAATCGGCAACTTGAAAAGATTAAGACCGCCAAACAATCTTACGATAACATCATTTCTCTCAATGCTGAAGTTGGGAGAACAATAACCCAAATTGAAAAGGTAACAACGGAAGGCAGAAGCATTGAAGCAAAAATCAATTCAGCCAAGAATGAGCTTTCACAAATTCAAAATCAGATTGCGGAGCTTCAAGATAAATTGGGCAAGGCAAAAGATGCAGGGTTCTTAAAACGAACCTTCTTAGGACTTGACCCTATAAAACTTGAAGCCAATCTCAAATCAGCCAATTCAAATCTATCAATCAAGACCAATCAAACTAAAAATCTTGAAGAGCAGTTAAATCAACTCATTCAAAGTATACAGACGTTTAAAACTTCAAAGAGCAATGCGGAAGCAGAATTGAATAAACAGCTTTCAAAAGTCGGAAAAAATCTTTCGGAAGTTCAAAAAGAAGAAAGCCAGTTTGACAGCAAGGTAAAGCAACTTCAAGTTAGGTTAGATGAAATCAACAAAGCCATTGAAGAAATCAAAGTTCAGATTTTGAAAGATGCAAAGTTGGTTGCTACAACTCTGACAAAATCGTATATCGCAAAGGAGATTGAAAACATTGAGTTTGACATTTTGCTTGTTGACGAGGTGAGTATGGCTCCAATGCCGATGCTTTATTGGGCAGCTTCAAAAATCAAAAAAGGAATTACGATTGTTGGCGACTTCAAACAACTTCCACCCATTTGTGTTGCCGATGATGAACTTGCAAAGAAATGGTTAGGCAGAAGCATTTTTGATGAGTTGCACATTTCTGAAATAAGTAGGGCGGAACAAAGAGTGCAGCCACTTTACAGACAATACAGAATGCACCCTCACATTTCGGAGATTGTAAACAAAAGAATTTATGACAACCGACTTGAAGACGATGAATCAGTAAAAAGCAAAAGCAAAACAGATAATGTTTCGGGCAATTCAGCAGTTTGCCTTATTGACACTTCTATTCATAATCCTTGGTGCAGTCAATTAGAAAAAGGCGGTAGATTCAATTTGATAAGTGCTTTGATTTGCGTTTCACTTGCAGAAAAAATTTCTAAGTCATTCGGGCAAAATGAATCAATCGGAATAATAACTCCATACAGAAGTCAGGCACGGCTCATTCTGAAAATTGCAGAGGACAAAGGAATTTTGAAGAACACAAAAATTCGTATCAACACGGTTCATAGTTTTCAAGGAGGAGAAGAAACTGCAATAATCTTTGACAGCGTTGAAGGTGAAGGAGCAAAAAAGTGGTCAATGATTAACGAATACAACAACACTGAAAGCGCAAAACTTCTTTTAAATGTTGCATTGACCAGAGCAGAAACTAAATTGTTTGTAGTTGCTAACTGCAATTACATCAAAAATACCTTTGAGAGCAATTCTCTTTTCATGGATGTATTGCGGCACATCATTGCAAAAGGAAAAGAAACAAAGTCAACTGAAATCATTGCGGATTTGCGTGATGAGAATTTTGAGTATTGGATTACCAAACTCAATTCGCTTGAAGTAAGACCAGAGAACATCGGTTCAAATTATGACGACCAAGATTTTTGGGTTACCTTTCATAATGATTTAGCCAAAGCAAGTTTAGAACTGATAATTTTCTCACCTTATCTCACAGCAGACAGATTAGGAAAACTTCACTTGAAGTTCTCACAGTTGATTTCAAAAGGAATAAGAATTTCCGTGATTACATTATCTCCAAATGACCGACTTCAATTACAAGGTGCAAAAGAAGTTGTTACAAAATTGAAAGCAATGAATATCACTGTAAAGTTTCGTGATGGGATGCACGAGAAAATTGCAATCATTGACAGAAAAATAGAATGGTCAGGCAGCTTAAATATTTTAAGCCACAACAATCGAAAAGAATACATGAAACGGTTTGAGGGAGAGAATACAGTGAAAGAACTGTTTCAAAGATTTGATTTAGAAGAATTGCTTTACAGTCCGAACTTGAATGGTGAAACTTGTCCAAAGTGTGGAACAAACTTTATCCGTCCGAAGACTCATTACGGCAAATCCTTTTATGGATGTTCAGGTTATCCTGACTGCGACTTTACTGCTGATATAAGAACCAAAACTCTTGGTGACTTGCAGAGAAGGCAAGCAAGACGAAATACTAATCCACCAAGACAGCCAAGAGCAAACAAAACGAATAACCAAACAACAGAAACAACAACAGATTTATTTGGGAACGAAACCCCGGGTAAACAATGGGAATCGCAAAAATTATTTTGGAGTTCGGTTCAACTTCCAGGATACAAATACTCAAAAAAGAAAAATGCTTGGTGGAAAGCGAAATAAGTTAAGTGCAAATCACTCCAACTCATTTGCACTCACATTTGCCTTTGCTCCCTCACACACAGGCAACGCAAGCAAAGTCAAAAGAGAGTGCAAGCAACCGCACACGACAGTGCAGACATCAACCGACAGAGCAATGAATGTAAATCGCCTTTACAAAGTGACTGCTAACTTGAAACAGAATCGCTTCGTGGAAAGAGAAGCACATGCCCACAACAAGGTATTGCCAAAAGCGGGGCTGAACGGCTTCGATTGGACATTTGTGCAAGGCTCAGCATTCGTTCTTCGATTGAGCTTTTGTGCTATAATTCTGCCCGAACTTAAGGCGCGAAACTTTTAGCAATCCATAATAAGTCACAGCAGGGCAGAAAAAACGATATTTGCAATATAACGTTTTTAAAATGGAAGGCACAATACAAATTTACATGGAAAAGTTATCTGAAGGGCTTTATTTAGCTTAATCCGGTGATGTTTAAGGAATAGCACCCAAGGAAGAACTATAACCGAAACGCTTGAGATTACAAGAAATGTGGTTTAAAAAATTACTTGAATTTCAAATATTAAATCAAGACCTTATTAAAAACTTGGGTGACACCTTTGACTATCCTTTGCTGTAAAAGAAGTTTACGAAATCCCTCGTCCCAAAAAGCCATTTCAGCTTCCAGGGGTATTTTCGGAAAACGAAGTAAGAAGAATACTTGATGCTGCAGAGAATCTTAAGCATAAATGCA
>MWSW01000002.1 GCA_002050165.1 Candidatus Tepidiaquacellales bacterium OLB4/UTCHB1 | reverse complement strand
CAAACGAATGGTAGTCGTGAAATAATGTAGGATTAAACCGGTTTTTGTAAACAGTTTTATTCTGTATTAACTTTTCACAGCCGTTTAAATTCAATTAGCCCGCGTTATTAATAAGGCGGGCTTAACTTTTTAATATTTAATATTAAAACTTTAATTGTTAACTTCCAACTAAAGAATTAAATTGAACTTCTTACTGAGATTAAGTCTATTTATCGCCTTACTCATTCTTTTACCATTTCTCATTATTATTTATATTATACTGTTTTTAGAATTGAAGGAAAATCCGATTTTTGTTCAGAAACGGGCTCTTAGTTTAAACCATCCTAAGTTTAAAATCTACAAACTTAGAACTATGGCTACTTCAAAAGTCCCTGATGTAAATTCGGTATTCGTAAAAGACAAAAATCTATATGACGTGAAAGGTTTCAGACTTTGGTTGAGAAAAACCGGCATAGATGAAATGCCTCAATTAATCAATATTATAAAGGGAGATATGAACTTAATCGGACCACGACCTTTCACAATTCCTGATTTGGAAATTTTAAAAAAGCACGATTTAGAACTTTATTTAAAGCGGGAAGCTATTAAATCAAAACCCGGAATTACCGGTTATTGGCAGGTCTTTGGCAATAGAAAAGAAGGACTTAAAAACGTAATTGAATTCGATAAATATTTTGATATGAATAAGAATTTAAAATTAAAATATAAAATCTTTATAAGGACTTTAAAAATTTTATTTTTTGCAAAGCATACAGATTCACTCCTCTCATTTTCATCTGCTGATAACCAGATCGAAGAGATTGAAAAACTAAGTGGTACAACTGTATAATTGATTTCTTTTCCGGATTAATTCAATAAGGATTTAATTATTTTTTTTTATGAAAAAGGCAGTGTATTTCTACACTGCCTTTTGATTTTAGTACATCGTTTCGAGTATTAAAACAAATCTATTTTATCAAGATCATCTTTTTGGTAATCGTATTATTGTTTGTTACCAACCTGTAGAAATAAATTCCGCTTGATAAATTCGCTCCGTTGAATTCAGCAGTATAATAACCCGGGGTCAGAACTTCATTTACGAGCGAAGCTACTTCCCTACCGGAAAGGTCATATACTAACAGTTTAACAAGTCCTTCAACCGGTATTTCAAAGTTAATTTTCGTAGATGGGTTGAATGGATTCGGGTAATTCTGGGAAAGTCCAAATACAGATGGTGTACCGATTTCGACAACATGATTGAGCGTAAAATCAGCTGTAGAATTTCCATCGAAATCGAACTGAACCAAACGATATTCATATTTACCCGTTACCAAGTTTTTATCAGTAAAGCTGTAGCTATGAGGCTGATATGAAGTTCCCGCGCCTTGTACGGTTCCGACGGTCGTCCACTCAGCATCCTGAACGTTATTTCTCCTTTGAATTTCAAATTTATCATTGTTGATTTCCCATGTTGTTTCCCAGCTTAGAGTTACATTCCTGCCATCAACTGAAGCATTAAACGATGCGAGATCAACGGGCAACGGGATGTTACCTTCATCAGCGCCTTTGTAAGGGAACCCGGCGTCTCTCAAATCACCGTCAATATCCGTTGTTATGCCTGCTATCGGAGTACCTGCTAAGTCAATATCACCGATTGATGGAGCAATCAACCTCAAATTAGTCCCGGAAACAAAACTAACATCCTTGAAAATTGAATTCTGCTCGTTCGGGGTTACTGCCGCTTTGTAATCAGCAAGAACAGTATAAACTGTAGTTCCCCAACCTGCATTAAATGAACCCGGATCTCCGGTTGCCCAATAACTGTTATAATCCACATTGTAAATTGGATTGAGATTACTGATAAATCCGCCACCATGGAAGACACCTGCGGTTCCGCCAGTGCGTGTATTCTTGTTGATGTTATTTTTATAATTCACCGTAGTTCCAACATTTGAAGTAGTTGTAACGTAACCACATGAAACAATCACCCCGGCTGTACCACCGGTATGAGTACCTGAGATATTTGTAGTATTGTAATAAATATTAAAAGTGGACTGACTCGAACCAATTGCACTAATTGCATAAATGGAAGTTTTCGTACCATTATCCTGTGTTAGCGCAACCATGTTGTTGTACAACGTATGTGTCGAGCCGGCTCCGGGGGAAATTTGAATACCTCTAATAGTAGAAGTACTGGCTGAGGTAATGTCAATGATTTCGTTATTGTAATAAACGTTGTCTCCGCCAACAGCGCCAATGTTTAACCCGAAACATAACGTATTAATTGACGAACCTGCGTTTGTAATTGTATTACCCCGAATCGTATTACTGCTGGAATTTGAAATCAACCAAATCCCCGCATAGCCGAAATTTTGTATAACGTTATTCTCCACTACGTTGTTAAGATTAGGATTCGCTGATGTACCACTGAATCCTATTCCTGATCTTCCGCCATTTATTGTATTGTTGGCAATTAAATTATTTGAATTGCCACCAGGATCAGATACAGATGTCGAAATTTCAATTGTCCTCGGACCTGCTGAACCTGCGGTACCATTGTTTAGGATACAGTACTGAATTGCATTGTTGGAGGAACCATCAATTAACCTGATTGTGTGCGACAGAGTACCGGTAGTATTCAGATTTTCAATGGTCATTGACCCCGGATTAGTTGTTCCGTTTTGTCTCCCATCAAATATTATATAATCAGAATTCTGTACCCTGAAAATATGATTGTTCGAAGGCGAACCTGAAATAAGGGTTGTTACGCCGGCAGCCGGCAATAAAGTTAATGTATTTACTGCTGACGTACCAGGGACATTATCAAAAATTATCGGAAATGTTTCCGAAGGGTAGGTTGCATCTAATAGTAAAAACCTTGTTGGTCCCGACACACCCATTGTATTAGCATCTGCGACTGCCGCCGTAATAGTTGCATATACTCCTACTCCGTCACCAAGCCCATACATTATTCTTTCACTTTCTGTAAACTTATGGTACAAGGAACCTTCGTAGGGTTGACCATTTGAAAGAGGCTCATAATATTCCTGTTCGTAAGTAATGTTAACTATTGCGTCATTTTGCGGTGTAGGCAGTTGAATTTCTTCAACTGTACGTAATTCACCATTCATTTCAACAGTCTTTTTAACAATGTTACCCTTTTCATATTTTTCCGGGTTCAGATAATAATCGCTTAAATTTACCTGCTCTGTAACAAGACGGGTTTTCTTCCTGAAAGTAATATTTTTTCCGGTGAGTGCATTGAATAAAACGGTACCTATTGAGTAATCACCCGATAAAGTCGGTGGAATGTATTGCAGAACTCTGATGTAATCAACACCTATATAGTTACTATTAAGGCCTGATGGACCGCCATCAACTACTGCATACCTTAAGGCAAATCTTCCATTTACGCTGGGTGTGGGAGCAGTAAACCTATGTTCTATCCATATTGTACCGGCTATATTATTCTGGAATCTGCCGAGTTCTATCCAGTTCATATCTTCGGGCAGCGTTGCACCGGTCGGATTGTACATTACTCGCATCGAATCAACCCATGCTGATCCCTCAACGCTTCTTTCATAAAAGGATAAAGTGTCACCTCTGCCAATGTTCAATGCCGGGAGCACCAACCAGCTATCAATATCATTCATTCCTGTTACGGCATTAAAATTCGCTGCAACGTATCCGGTAGGTGGACCATTAAATGCAGGAAAAACTGTTTCATTTCCCTGAAACCAGGTTGCTGCAGCACCTTGTGGACCGGTACCTCTGTAATATACCAGATATCCCCGGCTCTTAAGGGCGGTTGTATCGTTAGCGCCATTCATACTGTCAACAAAAACTTCAACTGAAAATGGATAGATGTTTGGAGGGGGTTGCGTTACATCTGTTGTAATACCTTGTACTTTGGACAAGCGGCTATCCTCAATGGAAAAACCTGCAATCAAGAATGAAACGACCAAAATGAGTGGTAGAATCAAAATGTAGTTACGCTTTTTCATTTTTTTTGTTTTTTGATTATTATTTCCCCGAACAGGGTTTTACTTAATGTGGTTTAGTTTAACCTTTGTTAAAACTTATTTCAAGATTAAAATAATATCCGACAAAAGAGGAAAAGTTAATCTTCTTTTCAGAGGTTCTCTTTCCGGAATTATAAATTTTCAACAATCTTTCACTTTCTATCCAAACAAAATGTTATCCCATCTGTTATACATTAACCAAACTCAAATGTTAATCTGATCTGTTTAATAGTCTAAGGTCATTTCACGACTACCATTCGTTTG
>MWSW01000019.1 GCA_002050165.1 Candidatus Tepidiaquacellales bacterium OLB4/UTCHB1 | reverse complement strand
GTTACACCCGGAGAGGGAGTTTGTATGTTAAATGAATTAAGCGGAAAGTTTGCTATTAAGACAGGCGCAGTCCAGCATTGATAATTACCTGTCGAGTTATCCATCCATACCGGCCATAACCTTGAATTCCCCGATGTCATTCCGATATAATCACCTGCGTATCCCCCTGCAAGCCCGGAAATTGGTCTCGGTCTGAATCTATGGTCACTGACTACATAATCTGTCCATGTTGTTGCGCCATCAATAGATCTAGATAGCATTACCTCAGCTGAATCGGTAGCGGTATTTCGATTATCGTAATAGAGAACATTTATTCCACCAAATTCATCAATTCTGATTGCATTGAAGAACTGAACTTTTCCGTTACCGGGAGTATCCTGATTAACTCTGATAGGAGCAGACCAGTTAGTACCACCGTTTGTCGAGTAATAAAGTATCATATCAGCGGCGTCAGTACCCGCACCGTTTCCGGATGAATTTTGTGGCGAGACAAGATAGACCCAACCATTTCTCGGACCACCGCTTCTATCTACGTCAATTCTCGGGAAGCCTGCGGTTCTGATACCGTAACTACCAAAAGAAGTAGTCCTTATTCCGTTGATTGGAATTGCCTGATCATTGACAGTCCAGGTTGTTCCGCCATCCGTTGATTTTGCAAAACCAAGATACTTTTCAGTATAAGGTGATGTGGATTGTGAGGTCGCATATGTTACATATAAGACACCACCCGGTCCCACTCTTAAATCAACACCATGTGAAAAATGTCCGGAGATACCCGGATTAATTTTATACGGCGCTGACCATGACTGACCATTATTCGTAGTATATGAAATGTATATCCAACCTGCTGAACCTGAAAATCTGGTCCATGCAACGTATCCTCTGCCATAGTACGGGCTTGCCGGATCATCATCTGTGGTTGCCAAGTTTTTATCATCGTCGTTTGAAGTTGAAATCGGAACGTGTGACGAGAAAGAAATTCCGTTGTTTGTTGACCAGTTAGACCAGATATTCAAACCGTTACCTAGCCTCGTCATGATGAAAGTACCATCTTTATCAATAATTGGTCCCGGATCTCCGCTATGCCCGGAAATTGGGGTTGAAGGTAATGTATCCGATCCATACCAATTTGCACCACCGTTAGTGGTAACATAATTACCTTCACTAATGAATAACGACCCGCCAATATTTGTAGCATTTGACGAAGCCCACATTATATCGTGGTTTGTGGGATGCCGTGTAATTATAACTTCACTTTGGTTCGTGTTTGTCCTTGGCAGAACCCTGAAGTTCGGAAATACAGTGATTGATTCCAAATTATTTGAAAATTGTCTCGGTTTATCCGAAAATTTAAAATCAACCGGTTTATCCGAATAATCTGTATTTATGGCACCCGGTATCGTTTTGATAATACTGTAACGAGGATCATCTTTAACAACGTTATCGTCTGCCGATTTCTGTGCTATAAACACAAAAAAACCCGCTATAATTAGCGGAATAAAAAATAATGTTTTCTTCATTTTGAATTTTATTGAGAAAGGAAAGCCATACTATAAAAATTGAATATTAATTACAAGTAATAAATTTATTTAACAAGTATAAATTTTTCATTCAATATATAGAGAAAATGATAATTTGATTTTAGAATGGAGCGATATTATTCTTCCTTTTTATGAGTTAATAATTTTAAAATCAAACAGACAACCCATTTATAGAAACTCTCAACTTACTAACTGACTTATTCAATTTAACAAGAGATAAAATCATTAAAAGTGAAAAGCAGTAAACCCTTCACCTATAAAGGTTTACAAGATCAATAGCCATTACATATGACTGAATTAAGCTTGTTTCTGCGGATTATGTGACAATTTTCGAAGGAGTGGAATAGATTTTCTTTTTAGTTTAAAAAAAGAATCTATGGACACGATGGAGAATTGCACAAATGTATTATACAATCTTTAATTAATTATTCTGAATTTTTCACCTCTATCATAATAAGCTGAAATTCGTCTGTAATTTTATCGTGAAGTATATTTGAAACTCGGTTTAACTAAAACTCGACTCTTATTATATTTTTAATCTTAACAGATTATCTTCTTAAGGCGACAATCTCTCAATAATCCATTCATTGTTTTCCAACCGGTACCTTATTCGATCGTGCAAGCGGTTTTCTCTGCCTTGCCAGAACTCGATGGAATCAGGCTTTAACCTATAACCACCCCAAAAATCCGGAAGCGGAACACCGGTTAGTGAATACTTTGCAGAAACAATCATAAATTTTTTTATTATGTCTTCCCTCTTTTTTATTACGCTACTTTGGTTCGATGCCCAAGCACCGAGCCGACTTTTCAACGGTCTGCTTTTGAAGTACTTTTCGCTTTCTTCCTGTGAGACTTTACTTACTTTACCTTCAATTCTAATTTGTCTCTCCAAATCTATCCAAAAGAATAGCAATGATGCGTACGGATTTTCTTTTAGATCATTGCCTTTGCGACTATTATAGTTCGTATAAAAGACGAAACCGTCTTTAGAAAATTCCTTCAACAGGACTACCCTTGAAGATGGTTTACAGTCTTTACTTGCTGTGGATAGTATCATAGCGTTCGGCTCGTTTATCCTTGCAACTTGTGCTTCGTTAAACCATTTCTCAAACTGAATAAAAGGATTTTTTTCGACTGTAGTTTCATCCAACGAAGCCTTTGTGTAATCCTTTCGGAGTTCGTGAAGTTTCATTTACCGGTAAAGTAATTTAAGCTCGTTGTCAATAGATGCGGGGATTATAACCTCGCCGGGTGAAAGATTTGAAAATTTTAATCTTGAGATTTCAAGTTTATCTTGACCGTTGAATTTATTGTCGTTGTTGGTATCGCGCCTGTAGAAAATATAAATTTCATCTCTATCAGCGAAAATTCTATAACCGCTGAGTCTCACATTGTCGGGTGAAATTTGTTTTATATTTATCGAGTCAATGCCAGTAAAAAATAAAGTCTCACTATAATCAGCGTCTTTTTCATCAGTTTGTTCTTTCGTGCTGAATATTAAATATAACTTCTCCTGAAATTCGTAACAATTCACTGAGTTTATGACAACTGAATCTGCAAGTAAAATCTTTGTTGAAAGCGAATCCCGGTTGTAAATTACAATATTGTTTATATCCCGTCTGAACAAACCCTCATCACTTCTGGAGTTTCCATTTTCATTGGAGCTTATCCTGTCAAATTCATCTCTAACTTTTTCAATAATATCTCCCGACTCAATTTCATTCAAATAAACCGGAATTAATACATTAACTGAATCACTTGCGAAATAAGGTAATCCGTAATTTACATCGTATTTCTTTTTACCTCCTGAATTATCTTTTTCTACACTGTGTTCAGTAATTTCTTTCTTAACCTCTTTCCTGAAAATTCCGCAAGAGATGACAACCCCCAGTAAAATCGAACACGCGATTAATAATTTTGCAATTTTCATTTTACCGATAATCCTGTTCCAATATTAAATTCTTCATTAATTTCAATCGGCAATTTACCGTTAAAATCAATATTACCTTTCAGAGCGCTGATAGTTGCGTTAATAGTTGGTTGACTTTCACCATACGAACAAACATAGGCACCGACATCAAGAAAACCCTGTAATATATAAGGATTTCCCATTGAAACAACTACAACATCTTTCCCTGCTTTAATGAGATTGTTTATTAATTCTTGCTGTTCTTGAGGTAAACCTACTGTCCCGGTAAAAATCCTCACACGTGCAAAAACAGGAATCAGAATCACGTCATAATTTTTTGCATTACTGACTATAGAATTTAAATTATCAATATCCCCTTCTAATGTTAATGTATCAAGTATTGCAAACGGGCTTTGCTGTAAAAATGCGCTTGCCATAACCGGTGCGTTTAATTCAGCATCACCATTTTCAAGCGAAATCATCATGCACGATTTCCCTTCCCACCTTGAATCAAAGGGTAAAATCTTATTTTCGTTTTTTACTAAAGTAATTGATGCATCCGCGATCTTTTGTGCAGTTTGCTGCACCATAGGGGAATTTACAGTTTGCTGAACAGCATCAACATTAATAAATCTTTCTTCCACGATACCGAGCCATTTCTTCGCGTTAAGAATCTTTCTTACCGACCTGTCTATTCGTTCTTCAGAAATTTCACCGTTGTTTACTGCACTTACAATCGTTTCAATAGTCAATCGTTCATCATCTGGCATTAAGATAAGGTCATTGCCAGCTTTAACCGTCATCAGCGCTACTTCTTCAGTTGTGAAATATTTTGTTATACCATGCATATTAAGCGCATCAGTAACAATCAATCCTGTAAATCCAAGCTCATCAATAAGGATATCGTTAATAATCTTATCTGAAAGCGAAGATGGAATATTCGGTGTATTTTCCACTTCCGGGAAAGAAAGGTGTGCGGTCATTATTGATTTCACACCGCTATTAATGGCGCTGATAAACGGAACCAACTCAACCGTATCAAGTCTATCACGGCCAAATTCAATAACAGGCAGATCACTATGTGAATCAATATCCGTATCACCGTGACCCGGGAAATGCTTTGCGGTAGCAATCGTCCGGGCATCCTGTAATCCTCTTATCATTGCAGTACCCATATCTGAAACCAGTTTCGGGTCTTGACCAAATGACCTGACATTAATGATAGGGTTATCCGGATTATTGTTTACATCCATAACCGGTGCATAATTCTGATGCACACCGAGTGCGCGACATTCAAGTCCGATTACGTAACCCATTTCGTAAGCAAGATTTGTATCACCGGTAGCTCCAACTCCCATATTGTTTGGGAACTGGCTACCCTCTTCAAGTCTCATGGAAGTTCCTCGTTCGTAATCTGCAGATATAAGGAGAGGGAGTTTGGAAAGGGATTGAAGTTTATTTATCAGTTCGGCTTGTTGAGTAGTACTGCCTTGAAAAAAAATAATTCCACCAATTTTATCCTCTTCTATTAATTTCTTCAACCGGTTAAATTCCTCAGGATTATTGTCCAGATTAAAACCAAGAGAATGTGATATTATCATCTGGGCGACTTTTTCCCGCAATGACATACTCTTTAAAGTTTCGTCAACCCAATCATTTACATGAGAATAATCGTCAGGTATATTTACAAAACTTATTGAAATCAACACGACAAAAGTGAAAATTATTTTGAATGGAAATTTCATGATTTATTTTTATCTAAACTGTCAGTGACCTTTTTGAAATAATTCATAATCTCCATTGGTAACGGCACAATCAGAGTTGAATTTTTTTCAGCAGCTATTTCAGTCATTACCTGAAGATATCTTAATTGTAGCGCGTTATCGTGTTTGCCGAGTATCTCCGCTGCTTCAGCAAGTTTCTGCGCTGACATGAATTCGCCTTCGGAATTAATAATTTTCGCCCGCTTATCCCGTTCAGCTTCAGCCTGTCTTGACATAGCCCGGATCATCTCTGCAGGCAAATCAACATTTTTTAGCGATACGCTCAGTACTTTTATACCCCATGGTTCCGTTTCAAGGTCAATGAGATCTTTTAGTTTGGTATTTATCATTTCACGGTGTGAAAGTAAACTGTCAAGTTCTGCTTGTCCTGTAACTGTCCTCAATGTTGTTTGTGAAATTAGAGAGGTCGCATACATATAATCTTCTACTTGTATGATCGCGCGGTTCGGGTCAACTACCCTGAAATATACAACTGCGTTTACTTTAACCGAAACATTATCTTTAGTGATTATATCCTGAGACGGAACATCCATCGCAATCGTCCTCAGGCTTAATTTTACCATTTTATCAATAATCGGTACTAAAATTATTAAACCCGGTCCTTTTACTGCAACAAATTTTCCTAATCTGAATATTACACCGCGCTCATATTCATTTAAAGTTCTAAATGATCGGATCAGGATTATCAACAGAATAAATCCGAAAAACCCGCCTAATACAAAAATTACGCTTACGAATGCTTCAGTCATTGCTTATAATTTAAATTTTAAAAAAACTCTTATGTAATTCCAATCTCTTCAAAGTTTTCCCTAAAATGAAGAAGTTTATCTTGAATTGGATTAAATTCATCGAACTTCATTAGTTCAATTCTGAATTTATTTATATCCTTCAGTTCCCTTAAATATCCTGAATAATATTTTCTGAATTCTTTAACGCCAAGTCTTTCACCTTTCCATTTAACTGCTAATTTAAGATGCTCAAGGCAAACATCAACTCTCTCTGCAATGGATGGAAGTTCTTCGTTGAATCCATTCGCAAGAAAAAATTTTGATTGTCTGAAGATAAACGGATTTAATATTGCCCCTTGTCCAATCATTACAGCATCAGGAGTGTAGGTATCAAATACAAATTTCACATCCTCGGGTTTCGAGATACCACCGTTTAGAATAATCGGAATTTTAATACCTGCATCTTTTATCCTTTTTATCCATGTCCAATCAGGTTCACCTTTATTCCCCTGTCCTCTCAACCGGCAGTGTACGGTCAAAGCTTGTATTCCGATATCTTCCATTATTTTTGCAACCTCTATAATAACTATCGAATCTTTATCCCATCCTAACCTTGTCTTTAAGGTAACAGGTAACGATACAGAATTTAAAACCGAATCAGCAATAAATTTCATCTTCGGTAAATCCTTTAACAAACCTGCGCCTGCTCCACGCATCGCGACATTTTTCACCCAACATCCACAATTTATATCTATGAAATCCGGGCTTGCCTGTTCAGAAATTTTAGCAGCTTCAATCATTGAATTATCGTTCGACCCAAAGATTTGAATTGCAACAGGTCGCTCCTCTTCATAAATGAATAGTTTACGACGGGACTTTACTGCATCGCGGATTAAACCTTCCGATGATATGAACTCGGTATAAACCATGTCTGCTCCAAGTCGCCTGCAGATTAACCGAAACGGAGGTTCAGTTACATCCTCCATGGGTGCGAGCAAAAGTTTACCCGAAAATGATATTTGGAATTCATTCATCGTATAAAGTTATAGATTTGAATCCGTATTAAAAATTCAATTTTCTCATTAACGTTTCCCAAATATCAATAAATTGTATCAACTTCAGAAAGCAAGCCCAAATAATGAGAATCGAATTATGCGTTTAAAAGCATACCTTAAGAATAACGGTTAACTTTCTGGATACTAAGTAATGTTTGTCAACTCTCAGATAATTTCTTTTAAATAGTTTCTGTTAGAGAACAACAACAACTTTTATATCCGGATAGAGAGTGTAAACTGGCAGGAATTTTCATTAAACGATAGAAGTAATTAATATGCGGATCCCGTTTTATCGGGACCCGCATTTAATTTTGCCCACTTATTTTGCTAGGATCATTTTTCGGGTAGAATTGATTCCGGTTCCGGTTTGCAAATTATAGAAGTAAACTCCGCTGTTGAACCCGGAAGCATTCCATTGAGTTTCGTAAACCCCAGGCGCCAATTTAGAATCTACAAGAACCGCTACTTGCCTGCCAAGCATATCATAGATGGTTAGTTTAACATTGGTCTGTTCGGAAACAGAGAAATGGATTTTTGTAACCGGATTGAACGGGTTCGGAAAATTCTGTGAAAGATTGAAGCTCTCCGGTACAGTTGATGAGATTTGATTAATTCCAACCGTTTGATTCGGTGAATAAGATACATGTCTGGCTAATTCCGTTCCGGCGATTGAAGTTGTAGATGAGTATGTGAGACGAAATATCGGATACTTTAAATCAGGAACGTAATACAAATAATTAACAATTTCAGTAACTACACTCATTGGCATGGGTGTACTTACAGAATCCCTCATAATCATTTCAACCCTCACTCTGAGCGCATTACTGAAAGTACCTGCAGGCAGAATAATTGTACCCCAGGCATCAGCTGTACTGGTTATCGTACCATTTCTCTGAAATACAAACCCCGGGTTTTGAACTGTACCTGAAAAATTATCTGTATAGCTGTCACCGTATGAGAAAGGATACTTATAGTGAATTCCGGGTTCAGTAAGGATTTCTTCTAAACCCGTCATGCTTGTACCGTAATACAAAACACTCCCTGATTGATATGTATAATAAGAATATGCTTCATTTTCAATATCCTTAGATACAATCGTAGCATTCGGATAATTTGAAGCAAAGGGAGTTCCTGATACATTTATCCAGTTTGTTTCGCTTGAATCAGGAAGAAGAATCAAACCTGAGTAGTCCCAAGTCTGATTAGAGCCGGTGTTTCCGGGGAATATGTTATTCGTATCGCAATCACGGCTAATATACCTGTCACCAACAGAAGGCGGGTGCGTAACGGTTGTTTGCGCTTCAGTGAATTGAAATGCAATGACCGACATAAATAGGATTATAAGAAGTTTCATTTTTTATTTTATTAGTTTGAAAAATTTAACAGGTTAGAAATCCTGTTATCACATTTAAAATATCAAGTAAAGAAGTTGTTTACTTATTGCTTCTACAAAAATTTTTATGACAAGTTCCTTTAAAATTAAGATATCTTTATCATAAAAAAACTCTGCGAATTAATTCACAGAGTTTTATTAAAAAAGAAAAAATGATAATACAATTTAATTTTTCATGAACCTTTCTTTCGCAGCGATAGCCTCACCTTTAATTTCTTCCGGCAACCTGCTACTGAATTTCTCTAAGTAGTTCATAATCTCATCCGCCTCATTAATCCCTTGATCTTTATCAATCTCAAATAATTTTTTTAATGCGTTCTCATCTAAATTTAGTCCACTAATGTCAATTGATCCTTCTGCGGGTAATCTACCAATTGGTGAATCGAAATAATTTTCCGCGCCATCAAGCCTTTCAAAAATCCATTTCAATACACGGATATTATCTCCAAATCCAGGCCAAAGAAATTTCCCATTTTCATCTTTTCTAAACCAGTTCACATAAAAAATTCCCGGCATATTATCTCCGCCTTTGATTCCCATATTCAGCCAATGTTTGAAGTAATCGCCCATATTATATCCACAGAAAGGTAACATAGCGAACGGATCATGGCGCAATTGCCCAAGTTTACCGAAAGCCGCAGCTGTCATTTCCGAAGAAACTGAAACACCTAAGAATGTACCGTGCTGCCAGTTAAAAGATGCATTGACAAGCGGGACGAAACTGGCTCTTCTACCACCGAAAAGTATGGCATCAATCGGAACTCCATCCGGGTCTTCCCAACGCGGGTCTATAGTTGGACACTGACTTGCAGGCGAAGTGAATCTTGAATTAGGATGAGCAGCTGGTGATTCCGAGCGGGGTGTCCATGGATTGCCTTTCCAATCAGTGAGTTTAGCAGGCGCTTCATCTGTAAGACCTTCCCACCACACATCACCATCTTCTGTTAAAGCAACGTTTGTAAAAATTGAATTTGATTTCATTGAAGCAATTGCATTCGGGTTAGTCTTCTCAGAGGTACCGGGCGCAACTCCAAAAAATCCGGCTTCGGGATTAATTGCATGAAGTTTTCCATCGCTTCCGAATTTCATCCATGCAATATCATCACCTACAGTTTCGATTTTCCATCCGGGTAAAGTCGGGGTTAGCATTGCAAGGTTTGTTTTTCCGCAAGCGCTTGGGAAAGCTGCAGCGAGATATTTCTTTTTACCCTCCGGCGAGGTGATACCAACAATAAGCATGTGCTCTGCCATCCAACCTTCATCACGAGCCATAACTGATGCTATCCGCAATGCAAAGCATTTCTTTCCGAGCAATGCATTTCCACCGTAACCTGATCCGTAAGACCAAATGCTCCGCTCCTCCGGGAAATGAACTATATATTTCGTTGAATTACATGGCCAGGTTGAGTCTTTCTGACCTGGCGATAGTGGATAACCAACCGAATGAAGACACGGTACAAAGTCTCCGTCACCAAGAACATCCAAAACTTTTTCTCCCATTCGGGTCATAATTTTCATATTCATTACAACATAAGGCGAATCGGTTATCTCAACTCCGATGTGGGCAATTTTTGAACCTAACGGACCCATACTAAAAGGTATGACATACATGGTTCTACCCTTCATACAGCCATCAAATAAACCGTTAAGAATCTTTTTCATTTCAACCGGATCCATCCAGTTATTCGTCGGGCCTGCATCAATTTCATTTTTACTGCAAATGAAAGTTCTGTCTTCAACCCTTGCAACATCGCTGGGATCTGACTTAGCATAATAAGAGTTGGGGCGTTTTTGCTCATTGAGCTTAATCATCTGACCGCGTTCAATCATTATATTCGCCATTTGTTTAAACTCTTCTTCAGAGCCGGTACACCAGTGTACATTTTCAGGTTTACAAAGTTTTTCACACTCGTCAACCCACTCGCGTAATTTTTTGCTGATATACATAGTTTCTATTTTTTGTTAATGAATTATTAATTTTAATTTAATTTATTATAACTTTTAATTCAGAAATATTTTGATTTCATTTTTCAATATTTGTTTTAATGGATGTAAGGTTGTAGCTCATCAAAATTCCAATTGGTTTTGTTTGTTCAAAATTCATCAGAACAATTTTCAACATGCTCATTATAGGGATTGAAAGTACCATACCCGGGATTCCCCAGATATAACCCCAGAACAAGAGCGAAAGTAATATTAGTATCGGGCTGAGGTCAAGCTTATCGCCTAATATTTTTGGTTCAATTATATTTCCTTTTAAATTCTGAAGCACAATCAATACTACAAGAATTATTATTGGTGTAAAAATATTATCAAACTGCAACAACATTGATATTCCAGTAAAGATTGTAGCTAAAAACGCTCCGATATTCGGAATGTAATCAGCAATGAAAAACATAAAAGCCCATACAAGAAAAAAGTCTACTCCAAACAACCAAAGTATTAACCCTATAATTACTGCTAAGGAAAAATTTAAAACCGTCTTCCCAACTATATAACGTCTAACCTCTGAAAATATATCTGCCATTGATAATGTAAACTTTCTTGACTTTTCAGCTGTAAATGCCCGTTTCAATCTTATTTTTAAACTCGAAATTTCAGATAACATGAAAGCAACATATAATAAGATAAGAATGAAATTGCTAAACAGGTTCAGTAAACTTGTAAAAATATTTGTAACAACTGAGGTAAAGGAAGCTTCGGCTAAAAGGTTTTTCAATTGAAGCGATTCCTTAATTTTCAACTCATCCTCAGGTTCGAGTTCCAGAAATCTCACCGCTGAATTATACAAGTCATCAAATCGCTGTTGATATTCCGGCATACTCGAAGTGAACGAATTAATCCCCGTATAAATTACAATGCTCGTCAGGTTTGAAAGTACAATAATTGAAATGAGAACGATAGTAATTGATGCAAAACGAGGTATTTTTCCCTTCAACATCCAATTATGAAATGGTTCAAACAGAAAGGTGATAATTACAGCAATAAAGAAAGGGAGGATTATTGACTCTAGTTCCTTTAAAAGAAACACCAGCACAATTATCAACGCAATTGACAACAAGATTGTAATTATGCGTAAATATTTATTAGAGCCAATTTCAGACATAGTTCGGATTTTTTTTATATCTCAACGGATCGTTTACACCTGCAAGTTGAAAACCTCTCAACCTTAATGCACAACTGTCGCACTCTCCACAGGCAATTTGTGTTTCTGTATAACATGACCAACTAAGGTGAATCGGTGCATTCAACTTTATAGAATTTTCCACAACTTGTTTCTTGTTAAAACTTATCAATGGTGTTACAACATTTATTTTAGATCCAGGTTTGGTACCTTTTGAAATCATTTCATTGAATGACTTGAAAAATTCCGCTTTACAATCCGGATACCCCGATGAATCTTCCTCCATTGCGCCAATGAAAATTTTTTCCGCTGAAATCACCTCTGCCCAACTTACAGCAATTGCAAGAATATTCGCATTTCTAAATGGTACATAGGTATTAGGTATTCCGCTGCTTTTGAGCTTTGCTTTTTTAATTTCAATTCTTTTATCTGTTAAAGAAGATCCACCTATTTGTTTCAGGTGAGAAATATCAACAACAAGTTTACTCTTAACGCCATAAAATTCCGCAATATCATTAAACGCCTTCAGTTCACGTTTCTGCGTCCGTTGTCCATAGCTGACATGTAAAAATGCAAGATTGAATTTTTTCGAAGCGATAGCAGCACATAGACAACTATCCATTCCCCCACTCACTAAAACGATTGCCGTTCCCTTTTTCAATCCCATAAAAATTTAACTTCGCGTGCTTTTCGTTCCAATTCTTCCCTGAAATCCGGATGGGCAATATTTATCATGCTTTTAACCCGTTCGCGCATTGTTTTACCCCAAAGGTTTGCAACTCCGAATTCAGTGGCGACAAAGTTTACATCTCCACGGGAAGTTGTTACACCTGCGCCCTCCTTAAGGCATGATACAATACGGGAGACGGCACCGCCTTTTGCTGTTGATGGTAGTGCAATAATTGAACGACCACCTTTACTTCTGATTGCACCTCTGACAAAGTCAACCTGTCCGCCAAAACCGGAATAATTCCTGTACCCTATAGAATCAGCACAGACCTGTCCGGTGAAATCTACTTCTATTGCGGAGTTTATTGAAACCAGATTATCGTTCCTTGCAATTACAAAAGGATCATTAACAAATTTTGTTGACCTGAATTCAATTAGAGGGTTGTTGTCAACAAAGTCAAATACTTTTTTTGAACCAATCAGAAATGAAGAAACAACTTTATCTTTCAGAAAGTTTTTTCTGCTACCGTGAACAATTCCGGCTTCCATCAGGTCAACCAATCCATCAGAAAACATTTCTGTGTGGACACCAAGATCTCTTTTCTCGCGCAATAAAGGTAACACTGCATCAGGAATTGCACCGATGCCCATTTGCAATGTGTCCCCATCTTTAATCAACTCAGCAATATTATTACCGATCGCATCATAAACGGCTTTGTCTTCGTCCGAAAGGTCCTTCGTCGTATTTTTCACTTCAATAAGTTCTTTATCGTGCCAGACAATGTAATCAAGTTTGCTAATGTGAATAAAATTATCACCGAGAACTCTTGGCATTTTAGGATTAATTTGAGCAATCTTTATTTTTGCACATTCGGCTGCAATCTTCGAACACTCATTGCTTACACCAAAGGAACAATACCCGTGTTCATCAGGGACTGAGAGATGCAAAAGGCAAACATCAACCGGTATTACGGATTCCTCAAGCATTCTCGGAATTTCTGATAGAAAAGCGGGAGTAAAATCAGCCCGTCCTTCATTTACAGCCTTTCTTACATTTCCACTTGTAAATAGAGCATTGAGCGTAAAGTGACCTTTCATTTCAGGTTCAACAAAATCCGCCTGATTAAATGTTGTTAACTGGTAAAATGTTACATTCTGCAATTCTCTATACCGCTCAAGAAGTTTTGATACAAGTAAATCCGGGAAGCAACTGTTAGCATGTAGCCAGACTTTGTGATTAGATTTTACTGCTTTAACGGCGTCTTCCGCTTCTATGAATTTATCGGAATAATTAAATATCATTTACCAATTAAAATTTTTGAATTTCGAATGTTTCAGAAAACACTTTTTACTATAGTCTAAAATATACGATTAACCCCTCTTTCAGAGTATCATATACTGCTCGAACTTTAAATCTTCCCAACCATTTTTTTCGGATTGACTTTCTCAGTAAACTCTTCGTCAGTTAGCAATCCAAGTGAGATCGCAGCCTCGCGTAAGGTTGTATTTTCCTTGTGAGCTTTTTTGGCAATCTTTGCCGCATTCTCATAACCGATATATGGATTGAGCGCAGTCACAAGCATAAGAGAGTTTTCAAGATGTCTGTTGATAACCATAAAGTTCGGCTGGATTCCAACTGCACAATGTTTATTAAACGAATCACACGCATCACCAATCAGTCTTGCAGAATTCAGGAGATTGTAAATCATAACGGGTTTAAAAACGTTTAATTCAAAATGTCCATTCATACCGCCAACAGTAATCGCAGTATCGTTACCAATAACCTGAGCGCATACCATTGTCATAGCTTCCGCCTGAGTCGGGTTAACTTTACCCGGCATAATTGAAGAGCCCGGTTCATTTTCAGGTATTACAATTTCACCAATTCCTGATCGTGGTCCGGAGGCAAGCATACGAATATCATTTGCAATTTTCATTAAACTTACAGCGAGTTGCTTTAATGCTCCGGATGACTCTACAACCGCATCGTGTGCTGCGAGTGCTTCAAATTTATTAGTGGCGGTGATAAATTCATGGCCGGTAAGTTCACTTATGTATTTTGCAACTATCTTGTCGTAACCCTCCGGAACGTTTAATCCTGTTCCGACTGCTGAGCCTCCCAGAGCAAGTTCTGAAAGGTGAGTTAAAGTATTTTCAATTGCTTTGATGCCGTGACTGAGTTGTGATACGTATCCGGAAAATTCCTGTCCCAATGTTAACGGAGTAGCATCCATGAAATGTGTTCTGCCAATTTTGACTACATCATTGAACTCCTCAGATTTCTTTTGTAATGTATCCCTGAGTTTTCTTATGTTCGGGATTGTATGTTCAACAATCATCTTCATTGCGGCAATGTGCATTGCGGTTGGGAATGTATCATTTGAAGACTGAGATTTATTCACGTCATCATTCGGATGAATGGTTTTATTCTGATCCAATAGTGAACCACCGTTCAATTCGTGTGCACGATTTGCAATTACTTCATTTACATTCATATTAGTCTGAGTTCCTGAACCTGTTTGCCAGACTACAAGCGGGAATTGGTCATCGAGTTTTCCATCGAGGATCTCATCACACACTTTTGAGATGATTTCCATTTTCTCCTGTGACAACACCCCGCAATCTTTGTTTGCCATCGCAGCAGCTTTTTTGAGATAAGCAAATGCATAAATTATTTCAAGTGGCATTTGATTACCGCCGATTGAAAAATTTTGTTTCGACCTCTGAGTTTGCGCACCCCAATATTTATCGGCAGGTACCTGTACTTCACCCATTGTGTCGTGTTCAGTTCTGTAATTCATAATGTTGTGAGTTTTAATATTAATATATATAGTAAACTTAATATCCCTAAAATTGAAAATACCGGGTGTACTTTCGCAAGCCAGACCGGACCCGGGGTTTCAAGCATGAGATCCCTGATAAATAATATTGATCCGAGAAATGCAGCAACGCAGAAGAACCCGAGCGGTATTAGAATTTTCAAATCTTCCTCGAATGAAATCCAAATCACGAGCGTAACTATTCCAATACCTGCGAGTATTCCATGAAGAAAAACAAATAACTTTCTCGTGTTGCCAGACTTCAATAAGTTTGACAATACAATAAATCCAAGTACAGCAGACAAAGAGAATACTATTAATGTTAAATAAATAAACATCTTCACACCTCAGAATTATCAATGTAAAACGGAAATAAATTTAACCGCATCAATTTTTCACTTTCTATCATTAGCTCTATACTCTGCTATAACTGTGGAGTTCAAACTTCCACGAACAGTGAACTCTCCAACTAACTTCATCCACCTTGGTTCAACAACTTTCACGAGGTCATCCAATATTCTGTTAACAACATTTTCATAAAAAATACCTTCATTTCTGAACGACTGCAAATAGTACTTTAATGATTTAAGCTCAACACATTTCTTATTAGCAATGTATGAAATTGTTATCACTCCAAAATCAGGTTGCCCGGTCTTTGGGCATACAGAAGTGAATTCGTTTGCTTTATGTGTGATCAGGTAATCCCGTTCAGGGAAAGAGTTTTCAAAGGTTTCAAGAAGCTTTAACTTTAGCGGGTTGGATTTTACTGGATTGAATTTTTTCATCCTTAAATTTACCCATACACATCAGTAATTAAAAGTTAGTTCACTTTCACCACCTAACAGTACAACCTGAAACTCTCTTTCAGTATCTGCACAACAGTAACTGATGACATACTTGCCGCCTATAAGAAAAGTTTTCAGGTAATAGTAATCATAAGTCACGTCAACAACTTCCAGAAATTTATCGGGAAAGATAGAACTGCCGTCACGTAGGTCTAGATATTTCATTTCGTCAATGAGTCCCGTTCCGATCATTTTTAACAATGCTTCACGTCTTGTCCATAGAATTAAAAATTTATTATCACCAAAACTTTTATCTTCAAGCAATTTCCTTTCGCCATCCGAAAAATACTGTTCCGAAACAAATTCGTCCGCCATAGAAGTATCTCTATTCTCAATATCAATTCCAACGGGAGTTTTATCTCCGATAATTAAAGTTTCAGCACAATTTACTGACGAATAATTAAGCTCAATTCCAAACGATGATTCCGGTTTACCGGCGTAGTTACGGTGGATACCAAATCTTGAGTGCATCATTTCCTTCAGTTGTTTGATACAACCGTTTCCATTTTCCGGAATATTGAGATAAATAGTGAAAGGTTTAAATCCGCCATCCACGCCTGAGTAGGATATTTTCGGGGTAACTGATTCGATGTAAATTTTTTTAATTGAATTCATTAAGTTTCTCTTCGAGTATTTTAGCGAGCGATTTTACGTTCGGATATAAGAGAATTGAATTGTGGTCACCGGGGACATCATGTACAATAACACCTTTCTGTGCAAGTTTCTTCCAACCCAGGTACTTGAAATCTTCAATATAAAAAGTTTTTTCTTTCGCTCTGAAGAGGTTAATTTTAATGTTGTTCGGTCTGAGGATATAACGCTCTGCTGCTCTGGCATTAGCGTTTTCAACTTGAATAAGTTGTTCCGGTAATTCCTCATCAGTAGTTTGATATTTGCTTACCTTTGATTTCCAAATAACAAAATTTAACCTGCGCTTAGTTGATTTTACAATCCGGTTCCAATTACTGATTTTGGTATTAATCGGAGCCACAATAAAAATCTTCAAGTTATACAATATCCGTTTTAAAGAGAACCAGCTTTTCAAAACAAGCCTTTCGAAATATTTCTTATCTGAATGAAAACGAAATGCAATCGAATCAAACATTCCTATAAATGAAACCTCTTTGTTTCTATCCCTAAATTTCCGTACCATCTCAAAAGCAATCCATCCACCAAGCGAGGAACCACATAGCAAATAAGGACCGTTTGGATTATGAGCTAAAATTTCTTCAACGTATCTTTCTGCCATTTCCTCAATTGATTCTAGCGGTTCCTTCTGGAGATTAAGACCCGGCGCTTGAAGTCCGAATACAGGTTGATCAGCGTCTATAACTTTAGTCAGTGGCTCGAACTCGAGGACATTACCACCAACTCCATGGATACAATAAAGCGGAACTTTCCTGCCGGTAGGTTTCATGGGGATAATTATTTCGTTACCGGATATTTTCTCAGTTTGGCTTAAAACATCTGCGATTGATTTTATAGTCCCGTTCCTGAATAATTCTGCAAGTGGAAGGTCTAAACCGAATTCACTCTTAATCAGCGAAGTCAACCTTACAGCCTTGAGCGAATTTCCTCCGAGCATGAAAAAATTATCGTTTATTCCTATGTCATCAAGATTTAATATTTTCTTCCAAATTTCAATCAGAATGCGCTCAGCTTCAGAATTTTCTTTTGTGGTTACTTCAGGTTCCTGAATTTCCACCACCTCATTTCCAAGTTCATTATAGATTACTTTACCGTTTTCATTTCTTGGGATTGTGTTAACTTTATATATCTTGTCCGGTAGCATGAAAGTTGGTAGTCTGCGAAACAGGTAATCCCGTATTTCTGAATTTGCATATTTTGATTTATGGTATAATGCTAGTTGCGTCATATTACCACCATCATCAATATTATTAACTGCGCAATCCTCAATACCTGAATCGTTTAACAACTCCCTCTCAATTTCTTCAGGATCCACATTAAATCCTCTGACCTTAATCCGCCTGTCTTTCCTTTCTATGAAATAAAAATTACCATCAAAATCTAACTTACATATATCACCGGTTGCAAAATATCGAACACCTTTAATATCCCTGAAATTCAAACTATACTCATCATTCAGATATCCTGGCGAAAGCGAATCACCGCAAATATATAATTCACCCTGTATCCCAATCGGTACGTGATTTCCGTTACTGTCAAGGATATATAAACGTGATGCACCAAATGGTTTCCCGATGGGAACTTCAGATTGGATAGCAGACTTTATTTTATGAAATGCTGCAACAACAGTTGTCTCGGTCGGACCATAGGTATTTATTAATTCCGTTTTCTGCTGATTCAGATTTAACCAAGATTGAACAGCCTGCCCGTTTATTGATTCACCCCCGACTATTACCATTCTGAGCGAGTCGCTAATTGTTACCAATTCATTTTCCAATGCAAACACCAGTTCATGCCAAAACGATGTCGGTAAATCAATCAACGTAATTTTGTATTCAGAAACGAATTCAAAAAATTTTCTATGAGAATAAATTATTTCCTCAGACCTAAGAACAAGAGTTGCTCCGGTACACAAAGAAATGAAAATTTCCTCTACTGATATATCAAAGGCAATTGAAGAAAACTGAAGTACTTTATCGTGATGAGATACTGCATATTCATTGATTGCAGCACTAACAAAATGTAAAAGTGATGAATGTTTAATCCTGACTCCCTTTGGAGCACCTGTTGAACCGGACGTAAATATTATATAGGCATCTTTATTCAAATCAGGGTAACATGACACAGTCATCGTCAGCTCCTCATTTACCGGATTGAAAGAATTGTAATTTAAAACCAGAATTCCTGAATTTTCAAGAATAGTATAAGTTTGGTCATCAGTAACAATCAAATCCGGTTTTGCATTTGATATATTATCCATAGTCCTCCCGCTTAAATGATCGGTATCAATAGGTAAATATACATTCCCAGATTTCAGGATACCCGAAATCACACATATCTGTGAAACTGATCTTTTCATACAAACAGCAATCACTTTGCTGTTAAGCGAAAGGACATTATTCAAATACTGTGAAAATGTATCAATACCGGTTTTAAAATCACGATATGTAATTTTTTCTGTCGCTGATTCGATTGCAATTCTATCAGGGAAATTGCTGCATGCAATATCTATTAACTCAACAACAGATTTCCCCTTGTGGTAATGATTTCCTGCAGTTGAATATTTTTCTATTAGCCCGATTTCCTCATGGCTTAAAATATTTAATTCCGAAACAAGTTGATTATCATTTTCAAGTATGGCTTGAACAAGATTTAAATAATGTTTACTGAAGTTTAAGATTGTTCTTTCTTTGAATAATTCATCGCAATATTCTATGAACCCGTTCACCTGGCCATTAATTTCCCGCATTGTAAGCATAAGGTCAAGCATTGATGTTGATGATAAAAAATTCACGGGTTCAATTTTTACGGCACTTTCAGATATTCCGCCTAAGTCCATATTCTGATAATTAAATGCTATCTGAAAGACAGGATTGTAACTCAGATTTCGCTCACTGACAAGTCTATCAATCAAAAGTTCAGATGGTACATCCTGCATTTGGAATAATTCGAGAGATTGTGTCTTAACATTTTGAATAAGCTTTCTGATACTATCATTTTTATTAATGACATTTCTAACCAGAAGAGAATTCGAGAGAAGTCCCATCGTGTTCTCAAATTCCTCATGGTTTCTTCCAGCAATTATACTTCCGATAATGAAATCTGTAAGGTTAGAATACTTGTGAACCAATACTGCAAAACAGGAATAGAAAAACATATAATGCGAAATGTTATTATTGAGACAATATTTTTTCACCTCTTCAAATATTTTATCATCTATCTCAAACCTAATACAATTACCTTTAAAGGATTGTTCAGGTGGCCTGGTGAAATCTGTCGGAAAATCTAAATATAACGGAGCACCGATTAAATTATTTAATACAATATTCAAATCATCACGAAATGAATCTGATGCGATATAAGCTGTCTGTGATTGAGTGTAATCGCCGTACTGAAAGGGTTTTTCATGGTTACTGGAATTATCGTTTATTAATGCGGTAAGTTCCCTAATAAAGATCCCTATTGACCAACCGTCTGAAATAATATGGTGAATTGTGAACAACAGTAAACTTGAATCAGCATCATCAATTAAAGTAAATCTGAACAGAGGATAACTTCCCAGATCAAAAGGCTTATTGTCTTCATGAGCAAATCTTTCAAGATCATCCGGACTTAATTTACCTGCGAGATTCGGAACCGTTTTTATTTTTACCTCAAATTCGTCTAACACTTTCTGTTCCGGCACTGAATCTTTTTCAATAAATATTGTCCTAAGTATCTCATGTCGCGAAACAAGGATTTTTATCTTCTCAGCAAGTTCTCCGGGTGATATCTTTTTGCTGAATCTAAACAGGTTTTGAATATTATAAATCGTATTTGACTTATCATATTTATAAAGTACCCAAGGTCTATATTGATTAACGGATAATGGAAATTCCGTCTTATCTTGTTTAATTATAGAGATTGATTTCGAAGACAAATCAGGTTTCAGGGTTTTAATGTAGTCTGATAGATCATTTACCGATGGCAGTTCATAAATAATTTTTATTGGGACAAATATGTCAAATGTTTTGTTGATTCTTGCCGTAACACGCGCAGCAGAGAGAGAATTACCACCAAGTGAGAAAAAATTTCCGTCTGGTAAAATATCATCCCGATTTAATACTTCAATGAAGATATGATATACTTTACTTTCAACTGTGTTGACAGGGGGGTCTTTGATTTCATTCTTTCCTGAACCTTTCAATATCAATTTAAGCTTCACTAAATCGCGCTTCCCTTCAGGTGTAACCGGAATTTTATCTAAGACAAAAACTCCTGTGGGTATCATATAGCCCGGTAAAATTTTTTCAAGCATTAACCGAATTTCATTGCCGGAATATTTATACCCTTCCTCTAACGTTACAAATCCGTATAGGTGGTTAATATTGAACTCGTCTGATGTTATGATAACGGTACAATGCTTTACTCCTATTATCGAGTTAATTGCGGATTCGACTTCGCCCGTTTCAATTCTATATCCCCTTACTTTCACCTGATTATCAGTCCTACCAGAGAAAACAAGATCACCATTCTCGTTCATGTAAGCTAAATCTCCGGTAGTGTACATTTTCATACCTGATCCGCATGGATCATCAATGAACTTTTCGTTTGTCAATATATCATCTTTGAGATATCCTAAGGCGACCATATCACCTGTTATACAAATCTCCCCTTTTTCACCTCGTTGAACCTTTTTCCGAGATTCATCAAGAAGATAAACTGAATTCCCCTCAATCGCTTTCCCGATCGGAGTTATCGCATCCGGCTCATTAACTTTTATAAATTCGTAACAGGTCGCGAATATTGTCGTTTCTGTTGGGCCATATCCATTTATAATGCGTGTTTCCGGATTTAAATCCTTTAACTTTTTGAGCGACTTTTGCTTGATTGGTTCAACACCTACGAGAACCGAATTTAATCCACGATAACCTATCTCTGACAATTCAACACTCAATGAGTCTATCATTGCCGGTGGAATGTAAACATTTTCTATACATTGAGCTGATATATATGCTGCGAATGAATGCGGATCGGCAACGGTAAGAGAGTCAAGTATATGCAAAGTTCCACCGTTTGTAAGTACTGAAAATATTTCCCATACTGAAACATCGAAGGTAAAAGGACAAACCGTTAACCCTGAGGGTTGTTGTCTATCAGGAATAATTTTCCGGTATGCATTGAAAAAAGAGCTGAGGTTCTTGTGGCTGATCATCACACCTTTGGGAAATCCGGTTGATCCTGACGTATAGAGCACATAAACAAGATTTGACGGATTTCGCTCATAATTGAATTTTGCATCACCATTGTAGGTTGCAAGTTCGTTAAAACTCAATGTTTCATATTTTTCTCCGGAGATACCGGTGTTGCTGATTATAATTTTCGGTGAAGCATTCTTGAGTATTCTGTTGTTACGTTCTGCTGGATGAGTTGGGTCTAACGGAAGATATGAAGCTCCTGCTTTTAAAATCCCAATTAATGCTACAACAAAATCTATACCCCTGGGAAGGCTTAAAACGATTATATCATTTGGCTCAACCCCGGCATTAATCAGATTACATGAAATTTTTTCAGCTTTATCAATTAGACTTTCATAAGTAATGCAATCATTATTATGAACGATTGCCCTCGATGTGGGAAATAAAACGGAGCAATCATTTACCATTTGATCTACATATTTCATGATTGGGTCAGATATGTTGGTCACATTCAAGTTATCTATATACGCATGAATATTAAAGTTTAATTTTGGCATCTTTTGATTTGTATATAAAAGAATAAATTCAATTGGTAAATTCACCAAAACCCATAATTGAGCAAATTAAAGGATTCTTACTGGATCACTTCAGGGTATTATACTTTCATGCACCGGATCGCAGAATTAGTTTTCGGATTTGGTAGTTTCTGGCTATTAATTAGAATTCTGGATAAAACTGATTTTGGTGTTTGGGTCTTGCTACAAACCGTAGCAGCAATGATTGAACTTGCAAGGCTTGGTTTTATCCAAAATGCACAGATAAAGTTTGCAACCGGAGTAAGCGAGACCGAATTCAGGGAAATTAACTCCGCTTCTCTTTGGTTAAATGGCACAATTACTTTTGCTACTGTTATATTACTTGCTTCTATTGCCCATTTTTTAAGTGTTTTATGGAACGCTCCAAAACTTGAATTTATCCTGTATCTTTATTGTGTTGTTACCGTGCTATACGCACCATTCATGCAGTCTGTCATTTTGATGCAGATTAAATTCAATTTTAAGGGGATCTTTTATTCTCACCTCGTAAGGCTCGGTTTATTTTTTTTAGTTATTCTATATTTCTTTTTTGCCAATTTTCAAATCGAACTAAGCACATTATTGTACATGATGATTGTCGTAAGTTTCTTCAGTATTGCAACCGCGTATTATTTTTCCAAACCATATTGGATATTCAGCAGTAAAGTAAATTTTCGATGGGTTAAGAAAATCTTCCATTTCGGGAAATATGTATTCGGCACTAACCTCAATTCAATGCTTTACAGAAATGTTGACCAAATGATGATAGGCTCAATGCTTGGTCCGGTTCCGGTAGCGACTTATAACGCAGCAAGTAGAATTCTGAATTTTGTTGAAGCACCATTATCATCAATTTCAACAATTGTATTCCCAAAAACGACCGAGCGAATCAGGACGGAGGGTTTATCATCCGCACGTTACCTTTACGAAAAATCAGTGGGATTAATGATAGCCATAATATTCCCCGCTTTAATAATTTGCCTGATCTTTCCCGAACTAATAATTACAATTTTAGCCGGAGAAGAATACCTCGATTCGGTTGTAATTCTTCAGGTGATAATTTTTATCAGTTTACTGAAACCGTTTGACCGGCAGTCTGGTGTCTTTCTTGATGCCATTGGAAAACCCAGGTTAAATTTTCTGATTGTACTTACCAGCCTTTCCATTAATGTTGTATTGAATTATTTCCTAATAATGGAATATGGATTGATAGGGGCTGCATACGCAACTCTTTTAGCTACGCTGGTTGCAGTTGTGATTTCTACAATTTTCCTCAGGCACGAATTAACAATTAGTATATTAAAGCCATTCGTATATTCGGTAGGGTTTTATAAACTCGGGATGGAATATATTTTGGCTTTTCTAAAGAAAAAAAAGTAAGTTGGACTCAGGGAAATCGAAAATAGTAGTAATTAAATTTGATAATTATCAGGGCGGAGGGACTTTTGTCGTTGCACGTTCTGTATTAAATGCACTAAAAAAAACGGGTAAGGAAATATCACTATGCTATATTCAACATGGCAGAGTTTATTGTGAAAATGCAGAAGGTAAAACTGACCTTGGTAATATAAAATTTGTTCCGCCTTTTCTGCAAAATTTCTATCAGAATATTTTAATCAGAAAAATCATTAAACGAAACGACGTAATCGTATGCTTACAGGGGACTTCGTTATATCTTCCGTCAAAAAATCACAAAATCGTTTATGTCCACCATAGTAATGCATTCCGGTATTACGATGATATCAGGTGGAAACCTTTCTTTAAGAAAATTTCAAATGCACTTGAAGTTTTAATTATTCTATTTCTTGAGGCAATGCAAAAACCGGATGAATTAATATTCAACAGTGAATACTCGCTACAGCGCGCTTATCACATGAGGTCAAAGAATAAGCAGGTTGTAATTTATCCACCTGTTCCTTTCAGAAGACAAAACGGATCTAACCTAAAACAAAGAATGCCATTTGTCTCACTAGGTAGAATTCACCCGGAAAAAAATCATGAATTACAATTAAAGCTTGCAGCGCTCTTCCCGGATTTATCCTTTGAAATAATAGGTATAACACATGAATCAAAATATTTTCATGAATTCGATAAAAAGGTAAAAAAGCTGAAGAACGTAGAAGTGTTTTATACTGCCAGTGAAGAAATTATTGATAATAAATTGAACCGTGCAACATTCTTTTTACATACAATGATCGGTGAGCATTTCGGGATTGCTGTCGGGGAGGCAGCAATGCGTGGTTGCATTCCGATAATTAACTTCAAGGGGGGCGCGAAGGAAATTGCACCGGAGTTCTCTTTGATTTACAATAATGAAACGGATTTAATATCTTTGCTAAAACGTATAAACGACGGTGAAAAGTTTAATAGTCCGACCGCTGATCAGGTTCAGGTTGTTAGAGATAAATTTTCTGAAACCAGATTTCAAAACCACTTTATGAACATCATAAAAAAATATATTAAAAATGGATAAAACCATACTGATTACAGGAGCCGCAGGTTTCCTCGGATCTCATTTGTGCGACAAATTCATCAGTGAAGGTTACAAAGTTATTGGAATGGATAATCTTTTGACAGGTTCACTTACCAATATTGAACACCTTTTCCCGTTAGAGAATTTTAAATTCTATCATCACGACGTAACGAAGTTTGTCCACGTTCCTGGAAAGCTTGATTATATTCTACACTTTGCTTCACCTGCCAGTCCGATTGATTATTTGAAAATGCCGATACAAACTTTAAAGGTTGGATCGCTTGGAACTCACAATCTCCTCGGACTTGCAAAAGAAAAAAACGCGAGATTTCTCATCGCCTCAACATCAGAAATATATGGTGATCCATTGGTTCACCCGCAAAGCGAAGAGTACTGGGGGAACGTAAATCCCATCGGCCCGAGAGGAGTTTACGATGAGGCGAAAAGGTTCATGGAAGCTATAACTATGGCTTACCACACTTATCATGGTCTCGATACACGCATTGTCAGGATTTTCAATACATACGGACCAAGGATGAGGCTCGACGACGGTAGGGCATTACCCGCGTTTATCGGACAGGCTTTGAGGGGTGAAGATATCACTGTCTTCGGAGATGGTACTCAAACAAGGTCATTTTGTTATGTCGACGACCAGATCGAGGGAATTTTCAGATTGCTGATGAGCGATTATAACTATCCTGTCAATATCGGCAATCCGGGAGAAATCACAATTAGAGAATTTGCTGCGGAAATAATTGCTCTTACCGGAACGAGTTCAAAAATTATTTATAAACCATTGCCTGTGGACGACCCGAAACAACGGGAACCTGATATTACAAAGGCGAAGAAAATACTTGGATGGGAACCAAAGGTAAACCGCGCAGAAGGATTAAAAATTACTCTCGAATATTTTAAGAAGGTGATTTAAAGTGCAAAATGAGTTTGAAGAATTGCAATCTGCCCTAAGGGAATTCGACAGACTGCTCGATAAACCAGGTATTTCAAAGGATGAAGTGTTGGATCAGTTGGGAATACTTTTAGAAAAGAGTAATTTCAACAGCGACGAGATTGCAAGGTATAAGAAGTATATAGATGAAATTCAGGGAAATCAAATTGAAAAGAAAATCAACAGGTTTAAAAAATTTGATGAAATTGAATTCAGCGATCGTGAAAAATACCTAAACGATTTTGAAATGGAGCTAAACATTCAGAAGCTTACCAGCGATGAAGTTCATGCATACAAAAAGAGGAACAAGCTGTTGAGTATCTCGAAATTTCTTATTGCGTTGATGGTGATGGTTATCGGAATAAGTGTGATATTGCTTCCGTTATCGGATGAGTTTAAAGTATTCACTATTTACTATTTCAATCCAAACGACGGTATTACGTTAATTGATGTTTTCGGATTGGTTCTAATTTTCGGAAGCATATATTTGATTCTGAACTCACGTAAACACGAATACTAAAAATCTAAATCTCGCAAACGGTGATTTTGATTTTATGCACAATTTAATCTTTCCTGTTTTTCTTAAAGTAACCCGGAAATCGCCTGATTTCATTTTTAATCCTTCGTTTGAAAGCGCCCCAAACAGTTCCATCATCCAGCAATCTTCTGGCAGTAGTCCAGTTTACACCGTCATCACCCGGAACTTTAACAACCCTGCCGAGAGATTTTAACTTTAGTGCCATCCAACCATCTTCCCAGACTTTTTTATCGTAATCGAATCCTCCAACCTTTATACCGTCAGCAGTTCTGAATCCAAAATTCATACCCAGCACATTAAGATGAACCCTATTTTTTGATCGCATATATAAAATTGGCGAGGTAAATAATTCATACATTGCAAGCGAAAATCTCGAACTGATATCAGGAGGGATGAAAGCGTGACGCCCGTAAGCGCAACTTACCGATTCATCACTCAGAACATTTACGTAAGCATCAACCCAGCCCGCGGGATAAATAGAATCTGAATCCGCACAAAGGTGAAATTTACCTTTCGCACTGTAAAGCCCTGTCTGTCGTGCATTGTTCACCCCCTGCTTTGGTTCAAAGATTGAACGGATTCCACACCGGTCAAGTATCTCCTGTGTTCTGTCAGTTGAATTGTTGTTTATGAAAAGTAACTCGGTTTTATGCGATGTTTCAATATCAGCAAATGATGAAATAGTTCTCAAAATATTTAACTCTTCATTCCAGGCAGGTACTACGATAGAAACAAGCGGATCATCGCATTGAAATTTTTCGAGTTTGGATTTTAGCGCTACATAAAATTCATCCGATACTCCGTCAACCCCGTCGTAATCGAACCAATGTTTCTGAACCCAGTCAGGTAGGGTAAAATTCATTTGTCAGTTCTCCGACTTAATTTCCTTTTTAAACCTGTTTAAAAATGCAGTGCTGAGGTTACCCTCTGAAGTTAGCCGCCTGGCGGCAGTCCATGCTCTCGCTTTTTCCGAACCAACAAAACTTAATGCGCCAAGATTTGACAAGGCAAGCCCCATCCTCCCATCTTCGAGTACTTTGTCACTCGTATCAAATCCTCCGACTTTCAATCCATCCAAAACTCTGAATGAGAAATTTGCACCTCTGACCAGTAGATATTCCTTTTGTCTTCGTTTAAACCAGAACAATATTGAACGCGCAAATTCATACAAACTAAATTTTATTCTGGTCGTATCAGAAGGTGGTATAAACGAATAAATTCCATAAGCACATGCAACATTGCTATCGGATAGCGGTTTAGTAATTTCATCAATCCATCCCGGAGGGTAAATAGTGTCTGCATCCGCACTGATATAATACTTCCCTTTCGCGTTCAACAGACCTTTTTGTCTCGCGAATGAAACACCTTGCGCCGGTTCGTTAATGACTTTTGCGCCTAATGACTCAGCAATTTCTCCGGTTTTATCAGTAGAATTGTTGTCAATTACAAGTATCTCGGTTGCCATTGAAGTACCCGACTCGGAAATTGAAGATAGTGTCCTAACAATATTATTTTGCTCATTGAAAGCAGGAATTGCAATTGTAATATCGGGATCCGGTGAAATCAATTTTGTTAATTTCGAGCGAATTCTTTCGAAATCAGTTTTTGTCGGGATGTTTGAATTCCCATAATACCAGAGATGTCCTTTAACCCAATCGGGTAGCAGAATGTGCCCCATCGTTATTATTTAGTTTAGCATCAATTTTATCAGAATTACAAATCGCGGCTAACAACAGAAACAAAAACAGATTCGTTGGATACTGTCCGATAGCCTCTTGCGGGAAATTCGCAACCGCCAACACGTACAGCACTGTCATCAATGCCCCGAGATAAACTTTAACCTTTTTATTTTTAACCCGCCGATAATTTTTCACACCAACATAAAAAGCTATAAAGAACATTCCAATATAGATCAGTAAACCAATCCACCCCGCCTCGACTGCGATTCTTACATAACCGCTATCGGGGGGAAATTTTGCAAGCATAGAATTAGGCGAGAACCTTTGCCCCCAGATACCCGTACTGCCGAGCCCACCACCGATTGGATGCGCCAGTATGAATGGTTGAATCATTTCCTGATTTTGTTCCCTCACCTGATAAGATGCATCTTTCCCGGGTTTAAATGCGCTCTGAAAGCGCCTTAAAGTCGGATCACTAGTTGGCATATTAATTAAAATTAAACCTACAAAACCTATTACAATTCCAAGCGCAATTATTTTTTTATTGATGTTGAGACACAGGTAAAATATCAAAGCGGCGAACGGTAAAACGTACGCTGCCCGCGTTCCGGAATAAAGCATGACATTGAGCATAAACAGCCCAACCGATAAAAGTAAAACCTTTTTCAACCATGAAACTGTTGATGGAATTAGCGTAAAACACAGCACAGCTGAATAAGACATTAATATACCGAAGATCATCGGGTCGGAAAAATATGAAAATTTCCGCCAGTGCCCGTTAATGAAATATAAACCGGCTTTCTCTTCATCTATTATCGATTGCATTTCCCAATCGAAGTAACCGAATTTCTCCTGATAGAACCCCCACAAAGCGCCAATAAGAGCAAGCACTATCCAAATAAATATAATCTTTTCGAGGGTCTCCATTTCGTTCACTACGTACAGAAATACAAAATACATTACCATAATTCCCGCAAAACCTCTGACTGTGTATAACCACGCAGCTCTTGAGGCAGCGTACGGATTTGCAACCTGGAAAAGATTATATAACAACCACGCAATTACAAAATATGTTAACGGATTTTTTACAAAACTCCAATCGCGCTCTTTCACCTGTTTGACAAAAAGCCCGAATAATATTACCACTATCATCAAATCCATTACAACACCGAGAGGTGCATCAATTTTAAAAACCTGTCCGATGAACCTTTTTGCAGGATTAATTAGAAAGGCAAATAGTAGGATTGAATAAACACCGAACTTAAGGTTAATAATCAAGCCTATCATAATTGGAACACCTATCAACATTACCAGGAGTATCACACCTGTCTGGTAACCTGAATATAACATCAGACCAACACAAGCTGCTGAAAAAAACAGCAGCAATACAAAAATGAGTAAATTATTCCTCTCAAGATTGGATATTGAAAAAGTCTTTTCGGTAAGCCGATTGCCGGTAGTATTTAAAATAAAATCTTTCAAATTCTGATAAAGCTATCCGGTTTAAAATGCCAGACAAAAGTAAGAACGTAAACTTTGAACTGTTCTCGTTCCTCCGAATTTTGTTTCCTCAAAATTGTTTTTATGAGAACTTTTAGTCCGTAAACAATAATCCAAATAAGCATATAGATATAAGTCCTTAGCCTGTAAACATAATAAACATGTGGTTTGTAGTGCTTCTTTAGAAAAACATAAAAACTTTTATAGTTCTGAATAAACATCGCTGCCCTTCTCTGTCTCGAACTTGATTTCCCGAAGTGGATAATCTCAGCATCCGGCAGGAAGTATGATTTAAAACCAGCTTGTTTTACGCGCATATAATAATCCATTTCCTCAGCATAGATGTAAAACTGTTCATCGAGCAATCCAACTTTTTTAAATGCCTGTTCAGATATAAGCATTATAGCTCCAAACGCCCATTCAATTTCCCTTAAATCCGAATGGTCCCAAAGTGACATTACCTTTGTATCGCTTCTGGAAACTTTTTCGAGAATTTTTTCAAATAATCTGTTCTCAAACAAAGAGCGTGAAAGTGTAAAAAAAGAATTGACAGATTTCTGTAAACTACCGTCACCATTCAGAAGTTTGCAGGTAATAATTCCTGGTACTTCAGTATTATTGTCTAATAAGAAATCCATCATCTTATCAATTGCACCATTTAACACAACTGTATCGGGATTAAGGAGCAAAATATTTTTCCCTTTGGCGACTTTCAATCCCTGATTGTTAGCCCGTGCGAAACCTTTATTGTCATTGTTTGCAATCAGGATGGTTTCTTTAAATTCTGCCCGAACCATTTCAGCAGATTTGTCGGGGGAATTATTGTCAACAACTATCACCTCGAAAGAATACTTTACGGTTTCGCGATAAACTGATTTCAGACAATCGCGGAGCAAATCCTTTGTATTCCAGCTAACAATTATTATTGAGAGGTCCATCAAAAAAATAAAATTTTTAAAAAGAATCCTAAAAGTGTTGCCAGAACTAATCCAAGTATTAAAATATCAGAAAGTCTGGTTTTCAACTTCTCCTGTTGTTCAAATATTATTTTCGGATTTCTAACTGACACTTTTCTCTTTCTTATTTATAAAGTTCATTACAATTTGTTTAAATTGTTCAGCTCTGGCTGACCACGAATTTCCGGAGGCAACTTTATAGCGTCTGAGTTTAAGTTCATCGCTGTCTTCCTCGATTGCGCGATTTATTAAATTAACAAACTGGTCTTCGTTATCAGCAATATAAACGACATCTTTAAATTCATCAAGGTTTGCAAAATCTGTCAGAACTACCGGTTTACCACCTGCGAGATATTCATTTAGTTTCAATGGATAAATACTTTTTGTAAGTTTTGAAATCTCGAACGGGATAATTGTGCAATCAAAATATTGAAGGTAATTTGGCAGTTGTTCAATTTTTTTGGGACCGGTAAAAATTACATTATCTAAATCTTCAAGCCCTACATGCTTGTAATGTGGATTATCCTTCGACCCTACCAATACAAGTGTTTTATCGCTGTGATATTCTGCGGTCTTTTTAAAAAGTTCATAGTTTATTCTCGTACTTAATGCCCCCATGTATCCGATTATCTTTGTATTTATGTTCTCAAGTTCCTTTGGTTTTGCGAGTTGCTCTCTATAAGCCCGCTCAAAAATTTCAATACTTGCAGCATTTGGCAGATAGTGTACATTATAAGATATCTCTGATTTGATTCGGGTAAGTTCTACTGATGTAGCAAGTACGATATCCGCACGCTTAACCATTTCTTCTTCCATTCTCACACCATGTTTTGCAGTATACTCTTCCTGACTTATATCATCAGACGTTTTGTAAACGAATACATAAGGTTTGAACGAAGAAGGGAACGTCAAGCCATAGAACGGGTCAAAAGAATTGAAGTAAATAAATTTCTCAATCTTGTTTTCTTTTATTATGCGTTCAACGGTTTTATAAACAATCTTGTCATTTCTTTTTGAGAGCAAATTATACAACTTCCCTTCCGGGAGGAAATTTATAGGTAAAGTCAGCTTCGTCGTTACAGCAGTAAACTTTTCCGGAAGTCCCTTAACTTTCCTGTAAATATTTTTACCGTGTAATAAAGCATCTGTCCTGTTCCTTATTTCATCGCTACTTTTATTATTAAAATAATCCTTCCATGTAAATGGATGGTCAATATAAAATACCCTGTTGCTCTTAGCGAGCTCCTTTGCAGTGCAAAACGTCCCGGAAGAATAAATTGCGTCCCATCGAGGAAGTGCAAAAAGGATTATATCGAAATCTTCAAACTTCAATTTTTATTTTTCATTACTTCATTTATTGAAACAATCTTTTTCTTCTCTGTAACAAGGAAATCTTTATCTGATTGTTTAAGGTTTAGAATTGCCAGAAATTGTTTGTAAAGAAAAATTGGGAGACCTAAAAATGCCATCCATATTTTACGATCTGCTTTGTTTATCAGCAAGACTATGAAAAGGTTAACTGCAAAGAGAAAAAATCCGGTCAGCCAAACCAATGAATAGACTTTGTCAACAAATAAGTTTACAATCATAAAAATAAACGAAACACCGTTGATTACAATTAATGGCGGAATTGCGATATTGAGTCCGAAGTAAAATTGGTTAAAATTTAATTTTGCGATTCCTCTTTTTATTAAATCTGTTCCAAGGTTCAAGTGTTTGAAGTATGAGTTCAGCCATCTGGTTTTTTGTTTCTGTACTTCTTTACCTGTATCAACTTTCTCATCATAAACAACAGCATCCCGGGCGAATGCAATTCGTTTATTTCGTTTTACTATTTCGTACTGGAGTAATTTATCCTCTGCAATAATGAGTCTCTTATCTGCGTTAAATGATTCATCTGCAAAGATTTCTCTGAAAAGTCCGGATTCAACAGACATCGCTGACCCGGCTATTACCGCTGATGAACCCAACCTGTATGTTGCTTCCCGAACGATATAGTTATAATACATTTCCCCAATCGCGTCAAGACAAGCATAAACTGAATTAAGGTTTTTTGCGACCCGACGTCCCTGCACAGCATCGAAACCTTTAGAAACGTACGAGTTCACTACTTTGAGAAAATCCGGTGGAGAGAGATTATCAGGATCAAAAATTGCAATGTGATCGTGATTTCTTACGAAATTTGAAATCCCATATTTAATTGAGTTAACTTTTGAGTTCAGCGGGTTATCAGGGAATAACACAGATAACTTTTCCGAACGAATCGGAATACTTTCTGCGGGACAATTATCCGCAATCAAATAAATGTGATAATTCGAGTAATTACTCGCAAGTAAAGATTCAACAAGCGGAATTGATATCTTTAGATTTTTATATGCTGTAATGATTAATGCAAAATCCTTTTCGGGTAGTGAATCATTGCGTTTGATTTTATCTTTGGTCAGTGATGAGAATAGAGTATTAAGAAAAGGCAGAATCAGAAAGAAAAAAAAAGTTAACTGCACTGCAATAAAAACAACAAACAATATTTGAATAACTAAATCCGGCAACAGGTACAGTTTTTATTAATTCTTTGAAAAATTGCCACGGAGAATCCTCTTTGAAAACTTCCGTGCGGCAGTTCTGCTCTTGACTACTTCGCCGTAAACCTCTTCAAGGTTATCAATATCAACTTTGTTCAATATGCTCCCGATGAATTTGTCCTCTTGTTCAAGCAAAAACTGAATTGAGTTCTTATCAGGAAGATCAATAACTTTACCCGCGTCGAAAATACAAACTATCTTCTCAACAGCTTTAATCAATTCCTTCGAGGTAGAATATTTATTTAGTGCTGCACCTTCTATCAACACTATATCGTAATCCGACGCTGATTCTCGAATTTTCTCCACTATCGCATCCGGACCGGCAACTTCATCCGGGGTATTGTTCCCACCCATACATCCGATTACATCAACTTTCTCCAACGAGGTTGATGATACTGCATCCTCAAATAATATTTCGCCTCTGACATATTCTTCCAGGGTTGTAGATGCATTGAAACTTCGTGTCAACGCATTATCCTGAAAGTTTGAATCAATGAGTAAAATTTTCTTTGCTGACAGACCCAACGAATATGCGAGACTAATTGTAAAAATAGTTTTACCGGTCCCCGAATCCGTGCTTGTAATAAGCAAACATTTACTTCCACGAGTTTTAGTTTCAATTTCAAATCTGATTGTCCTTAAAAGCTCTCTGAAAATTTCTGCTTCAAGTCCGGGTAATGTGCCTGAAAATAGTTTCCGCAAGTCAAGAGATCTTATCTCAAGTTTATTCAAACAACCCATTAAAGGTAATCCTGTTAGCTTTACAAACTTCGATGGTGTTTTTACTGTCTGATCGAGATACTCAATTACAAAAATTGCTACAACAGTCATTGTAAAACTAACGGCAATAGCCAGCAGCAGGTAAATAATTTTTTTCGAAGGTTCAGGTAATCCCGGTTGCCCGAATTGTATTTGCTCGATATTCACACCGAGCGATGAAAAAAACGTTGCTTCATTCAATTTTGATAAAATTACCAAATATGCATTTGCAGCAACCTCGATGTCACGCTCGTATGCCTGTATCGTCGCGTCTAAAGGGGTGTAAGACTCAAATATTTGATTGATCCTGGCGATTTCTCTATCAATTGAGCGGACGCTCTGTTCGGCAATCTCAAGCTCTAGTTCGTAACTAATCCTTTTCTGGACGAGATCCTGCTTGATAACGTTCGGGTTGTATAAATATTCATCCGATGAAATTTTTATTTCACGATCAATCTCAGATTTCAACAACCGGATGGAATCCTTGATTGACTCGTTACGATCGCCGGACATGATCAGGAGTTCATTAAGATTTTTTAGTCTCTCTTTCAAATCAGAGATTCTGTTATTTATCGGTTCGAGGTTTGATTCAATATATTTTCGTTCTTCGGGCGAAAGCATCTTATCAATTTCGTTGATCGCTGAACGCAATGACGGGATTTTTTGGTTTACACCTTCCCTCATCAGCGCTACATCTTTTTTAAGGATTTCAAGATTTTCGGTTTGTTGTCCGAGGTTAATAACCTTATTCTGAATTTTGTACTGTTTCAGCTTTTCAACCTTTTCATCCAACTCCCGTTTTTTTTCAGATGCCAGACGCGCAAAAAATTTCTCAGTTTCGCCGGTTCGCATTTGAGTCATATCTTCGTAATAGTCTATAAAATTCCTGCATATTGCATTCACCACAAAAGCAGACAGGTATGGATTCTCAGATTCAAAAGTTACACGGATAAAATCACTATCCTCAATCCTGTTTACTTTCAGATTTTTCTGAACATTGTGATCATCATATTTCATACTTTCAATTGCATCAAATAATTCTTTCTGGAACGGATCGCTAAGGTCAAGATACATAAGCGAATCAGACTTGTTTTTGAGGAGCGCCTCTAATTGCCCTTTCGATTCATTTTTTAATTTCTGGAATTCAGGTGTTGGCTTGCGGAACGGTACGGAATTCTGTATATCGTGCAACATTATCTGATAAGACAGCTTATCCATAAGTTTTTTTGATTTCATCAGCTCAATAATGTTGCTGAACTTTTGCTGGATTTCAGAAAATTGAGAACTTGATGTTTCAGAACCGAGCGTAATCTTCGAGCTTTCTGTAATTCCGGTTGAAATTTCCGCCTCTGCTTTAAAAACATCTGGAAGATTTCTGACGAGAAAAAAAGTTAGTATTCCTACAATCAGCGGTATCCCGATCAGTAAATATTTGCGTTTCAGTAATATCCGTATTAGAGAAACTAAATCCATTTAAAATGCACCTTCGATTGTTTCGAGTTTAACACCAAGTAATTCCTCAATACTTGCTTTCGCAACTGCAAGGTTCGATTCGGTTTCATAAACGCGCTCTTTGCTTACATTATATTGGGTCAATGCCTGATTGTAAAAATCAAGTGAAAGTTCTCCGCGATCGTACTTATATTTCGCCAAGGACAATCCGTTGCGATCGTCTTCCAAACTTTTTAATCTTGAGATCAGTAGCCTCTTCTGTTGTATATAATAATAATACCTCCGGCTCACCTCAAATTTAATATTGAGTTTCTGAAGCTCAATATTCCTCTCTGCAATTTTAATATTTTCTGTTGCCTGCGCAACCCTGTTAGGAACTGACAAGACAGTGCCGAGATTAACAGACAAACCTATACCGAACCTGCTGAAATTCGATTGTGTACCCGGCTCAGTCTGCGCATTCAGAAAATCAGGATAGTAAATATAATTGAAGCTCAATGCATTGAGCCATGACCATGTTTCATTACCCTTTTGCAATTCTGCTATTTCAAGCCGGCTTTCCCAGATTCTCCCTTCAGGATAATTTCTCCAGGCTATATCGAACAACTTATTAACAAGATTAGAATCGTAGAGCAATTCAGCTAAGGGATCGTCTTCGTATTGATAGTCCTGTGCAGAACAAAATCCGGTCAACAGTATTAAAAAAATAATTGATATTTGTCCGATTGACATTTTCAAATTAGTACGGGTTTCCTTCCAATGCTAAAATAATTTATACCGTGTTGTTTCATCTGCTCCGGAGTAAAGAGGTTCCTGCCATCAAAGATTACGTTATCTTTAATTTTACTTTTGATTTCTGCAAGCGGTGGATTTCTGAATTCATTCCATTCTGTGAAAATCAGTAAAGCATCGGAACCTTCGAGAGCTGCAAATTCATCCGGGCAATACTCAATTGTATCCTTAAGATCGAACCTTGCTGCTTCCATTGCTGCGGGATCGTATGCTTTAACCTTCGCACCGTATTTTAATATTTCATTAATAATCACAACTGATGGGGCTTCGCGCATATCATCCGTATTGGGTTTGAATGCAAGCCCCCACACGCCGAAGGTTTTTCCATCAATATCACCTTTATAATAGTCTAGAACTTTCGTTACAAGAACTAATTTCTGAAGTTTGTTCACGCGATTAACTTCAGACAAAAGTGTCATTTCAGATTCAGACTCAATTGAAGTCTTGATAAGGGCATTCACATCCTTCGGGAAACAAGACCCACCATATCCTATTCCTGCGAACAGAAACCTCCTTCCAATCCGGTTATCTGTCCCCATTCCTCGCCTGACAAGGTCAATATTCGCACCTGCTTTCTCACAATAATTTGCAAGCTGATTCATATAAGTTATCCTCATTGCAAGGTAAGAATTTGCAGCATACTTTGTAACCTCTGCGCTCGCTGTATCCATCTCAAGTATAGGATTACCTTGTCTCACGAATGGTTCGTAAATCCTCCTCATTGTTTTGAATGAATTTTCATTCGATGCACCAATTACAATTCTATCCGGTTTCATAAAATCTTCAACAGCGAATCCCTCACGCAAGAATTCTGGATTTGAAACAACATCAAAATTATTTACTCCGTGCTTTGAAATTTCATTGCTAACTTTCTGTGCTGTCCCAACCGGTACGGTACTTTTATTTACAATAATTTTAAATTCCTTATCACTGTTCGCTTTGAGAATTGCACCTATATTATCCGCCACACCCAAAACATATTTAAGGTCTGCAGATCCGTCTTCACCTTGCGGGGTGGGTAAGCAAAGAAAGATGACGTCACTTTTCTCTACAGCGGATTTAAGGTCATCGGTGAATGATAACCTACTTTTTTCAATGCTCCTTTGGAAAATTAGCTCAAGTCCCGGTTCATAAATTGTTACCTGTGCGTTTCTGAGTTTGGACAGTTTATCTGGGTTATTATCAACGCAGATAACATTGTTACCCATTTCAGCAAAACAAGTCCCGGAGACTAATCCGACATAACCGGTTCCGATTATTGAAATGTTCATTATATTAATTTAAGATTTAGAAATTGGTTTTATATTCCAGACTTTTGCAGCGTATTCTTTAATTGCTCTGTCGCTTGAAAATTTTCCGATTCTTGACACATTCAAAATAGACTTCACAGTCCACATTTCCTGATCATTATAAGCTTCACTTATCTCACGTTGAATCTCATTGAACGCTCTGAAATCTGCAAGCACAAGATATTTATCATTATATAACAGTTCATCTGCAATTGGTTTAAATATCCCGGGTTCATTTCGGTTGAAATAATCAAACTTAATCAAATCAATTACTCGTTTGATGAGCTCATCGTTGAGGTAATATTCATACGGAGTATATCCACCGGATTTCATTGAAGCAACTTCATCAGCCGTCTTACCGAAAATAAACATGTGTTCACGTCCAATCTCTTCTGCCATTTCAATATTTGCTCCGTCAAGCGTTCCAACCGTCAATGCACCGTTAAGAGCAAACTTCATATTCCCCGTACCGGATGCTTCATAACCTGCGGTCGAGATTTGTACCGAAAGTTCGCTCGCAGGAATAATTTTTTCAGCCAGAGAAACGGAATAGTTTTTTATAAAAATTACTTTAAGTTTATTTCCGATTACAGGATCGCTGTTTATAACCTCTGAAACCGAGTTAATCAGTTTTATAATAAGTTTTGCCATTGTATAAGATGGCGCAGCTTTCCCACCGAAAATAACAGTCCTCGGAGTGAATTTTCTGTCAGGATTATCTTTAATGCCGATGTACATTGAAATGACATTCAAAATGTTCAGCAACTGTCGTTTGTATTCGTGGAATCTTTTTATTTGAACATCAAATAGTGAGTTCGGATTGATTTTTATATTATGCAATGATTCTATATACGCTATCAGATTTTTCTTATTTATCCACTTCACATTTTTCCAATTATCGCGGAATGATTCATCTTCAATATATTTTTCAATTTCCTTCAGTTCGGCAAGATTAGTTATCCAACCGGTACCGATCTTATCAGAGATAATTCCGGCGAGCAGTGGATTTGCGCTCAACAGCCACCGGCGCTGAGTTATACCATTTGTAATGTTGATAAATTTTTCAGGGAAGATATCGTAAAAGTGTTTAAAGATTGAATGCTTCAAAATGTCAGAGTGTAACTTTGCTACTCCGTTAACCTTGTGACTTCCGATAATTGCAAGGTTTGACATTCTGATGCTCCTGACATCGGTCTCACGGATAATGGATAAAGCTTCAATATTTTCATCAGAACCCGGATGCTCAATGACAGACTGCAAGAATCGATGATTGATTTCGTAAATAATCTGCAAATGTCTTGGAAACAATTCTTCAAACATTTCAACCGGCCATTCTTCAAGTGCTTCAGGAACGATAGTGTGATTTGTGTATGAAAATGTGTTCCTGGTAATTTCCCACGCCTCATCCCATCCGATTCCTTCCTCATCAATAAGTATTCTCATAAGTTCCGGGATTCCGATTGCAGGGTGAGTTTCGTTCAGTTGTATCGAAGTTTTCTCTGAAAATTCTTTAAAATTTTTGTGAAGCGTTTTGTAGTTTCTTATAATATCCTGGATTGTAGCGGAAACAAAGAAATACTGTTGCTTGAGGCGTAACACTTTCCCGGCGTAAAATGAATCATTTGGATAAAGAACCTTCGAAATTATCTCCGAATTATTCTTTTGCTCAACTGCTGAAAGATAATCCCCCTGATTGAAGGACGCAAAGTTAAAATCATTGGTAGCACTTGCCTTCCATAGCCGAAGGTTATTTACGGTATTATTTTTGTAACCCGGAACCGGTACATCAAAAGCAACAGCAAGTATTTCTTCGGTATCAACCCATTTGAATTTCCAACTCCCGTTGGGTTTCCGTTTCGAGATGACTTTCCCTTTAAACCTGACTTTATAGCATACTTCCGGTCTGATAATTTCCCACGGATTACCGTATTGAATCCAGTTATCCGGCAGTTCGTGTTGATACCCATTGTCAATCTCCTGCTTAAAAATACCGTATTCATACCTGATACCATATCCGTATGCAGGAAACTCAAGTGTTGAAAGTGAGTCAATGAAACATGCAGCCAGTCTTCCCAGTCCGCCATTGCCAAGACCCATATCGTTTTCAAATTCCCTGACATCCTCAAGTACATAACCTAGCTTCTTCATTATAGAATAACATTCATTGTAAAAATCGAGATTGACAAGCGCGTTTCCTAGTAGCCTTCCCATGAGGAATTCGAGCGACAAATAATAAACTTTCTTTACAGCGTTTTGAGTGTAATTATATTGTGTGCGTAACCAGTTCCTGATTAATCTGTCTCGGATTGAAAGCGAAAGCGCTTTATAGGCATCCTGTTCTCTTATGCTGGTTTTATCCTTTACAAGATTATACTCAAGATATTCAGCAAACCTCTCAGGGAGATTGTACTTATCCACACCGGGTTCATCTGTGAAAAAAATTGACGTCCCGATATTTTCATTTTGTTTGATTGACATACCAAATAGTCAGAATTTAAAATCACTTTCAATATCTTTAAAAGCGATACCGTATTTATCTTTCTCGGATATCACCGGGTTTTTAATACCCCAATCAATCCCAAGTTGTTCGTCATTGAAATAAATACAACGTTCATCTTTCTTACTGTAAAAAGATGTACATTTATATGAGAAAATTGCGATATCAGAAAGAACAGAAAACCCATGTGCGAATCCAGGAGGAAGCCAGAACTGTTTTTTATTTTCCTCTGACAATACTTGAGAATGATATTTACCGAACGTAGGTGAACCAAAACGGATATCAACCGCAACATCAAGGACTACTCCGGAAATGACCTGACATAGTTTACCCTGAGCGAAATTCCCGACCTGATAGTGTAATCCGCGAATGGAATTTTTAACCGAACGTGAAATATTATCCTGAACAAAGTTAAAATCCAATCCTGCTTCGTGGTATTTTTTGGAATTAAACGACTCAAAGAAATATCCGCGATCATCATGGAACACATCAGGTTCAATAACTAATAATCCACTAATAGGAGTTGTAGAAACTTTCATTACTCAAATATCTTTTATAAACTTTTCAAGATATTCCCTGTAAAGCGATCGTGGTAAACCGTCAATAACATTTTGTAACTGTTGCTTATCAATAAAATTTCTCAGATAGGCAATTTCTTCAATGCATGCGACTTTCAAACCTTGCCTCGCTTCAATAACCCCAAAGAAGTTTGAGGCCTGCAACAGGGCATCTGGTGTTCCGGTATCCAGCCACGCAACTCCACGCCCGATTCTTTCAACTTTAAGTTTGTCACGGCTCATGTACACTTTGTTTACATCTGTAATCTCGAGTTCCCCCCGCGGTGATGGCTTTAAATTCTTTGAGATATTTACTACTTCGTTATTATAAACGTATAATCCCGGCACAGCAAAATCCGATTTAGGTTTCGATGGTTTTTCTTCAATCGAAATTGCTTTACCATCGTCATCGAACTCAACTATACCATACCGCTGCGGGTCATTAACCTTATACCCGAAAATCGTTGCACCGGAATTTTTCTTTAAAGCGTTGTAAAAGAAATTAAGATCCCCGTAGAAAATGTTATCACCAAGTATCAATGTTACATCATCACTACCAATAAATTCTTCACCCAGAATAAACGACTCAGCAATGCCGTTGGGAGCAGGTTGTTCTTTATACTGAATGTTTAAACCAAGGTGAGATCCGTCACCGAAAAGGATTTTATAAAGTGGAATAGTTTGTGCATTAGAGATAATCAGAATCTCCCTGATTCCACCGAGCATTAATATTGAGAGGGGGAAATAAATGAGTGGTTTATCGTATATGAGTGTAAGTTGTTTGCTGTATATTTTAGATACCGGATACATTCTGGTTCCGGAACCGCCAGCCAGTATTATTCCTTTCATAGATGGTATTTTTCAGATTGCACCTTTTCTCAGTACTACCGATTTAAAGGTTTCGAAGAGCATTTTAAGATACCCTTTATAAGTTTTAAACTCACTATATTCTCCAAGGTATTTTTCATCCCGGAGATTGATATTTTGCATAACAGATTGCATAGTATCGTGAAGCGCACGTTCTTCGGCTGTAAGATCTGACCGCCCCCTCGCCTGCCATAGCCCCGCCAATCCAAGTTTACCCCGAAATCTGACTTTTGCAACTTCGGAAAGATCAAGATCGCCTTCATCCAGTTTCAGCCCCTTGTGAAGAAGGTCCTCCGCTTCATAAGTTGGAAGCGCCCAAATCCCGACAAGGCTCATCTGACCTTTGAGGACATTCCATAATAACGGAAGCTCGTCAATCGAAGTTTTCCTGAGTATCCTGCCAATTTTTGTTACACGTGGATCATTTTCAATTTTCCTGAACGGACCGGTTTCATATTTATTAGTGAGCTCTTGTATCCGATTATCTGAGTCAATGTACATTGTCCTGAACACATAATATTTAATCGGCTTCTCCTTCATGTATATATACCACTCACTTCCCTTTTTGGAAATTTCCGGAGAACGTAATCGTTTTGAAATATAAAACACCGGACCTTTCGAATCTATCTTAATTAGCAACGCAACAATTATGAATACCGGCATAAGCATCAACAATGCAAAGAAAGACACTATCCGGTCAGTAGAGTTAATCAACCACGAATCTAATCTTACCTTAAATGGTACTACATGATAGGTCCTGAACAAAGCAGGATCTTCTATCAGTGTAGTGTATTTAATTTCCGCATTGTAATGGTACTGGTGATAATTAACGGAGTTTTTAATTTCAACTCTTTTACCAATGTATGTATTGTTTAATATAACGCAATTTGAGAGCTCGGCACCTTCATCAATATATACTTCTTCGCCAATAATAACACAACCATCATATTTTACCGAACTACTAACCTTTGAATTTTTCCCTTTAAGGATCAATGCACCTGAAGAATTCTTTTCCGGATTGAGTTTAATTGCAGGAAATATAATTTCTCCCTTTACCGTCTTCATGTTCAAATCATGATACTCATCAATTGATTTGAGTTCACTGTAATATGAATCATAACCTTTAACATAGACCGGTAACCCAGTTTGTAGCATATCCGGGATCAGATGATTTTTTAATTTATATCCGTCTTCCTTCCTGACTTGGTCAACACCGGCACGCTCGATGATTAAAATGTCATAAAATAAATTTTCATTCATTATTTTATCGTAAGCATTCAAGTCAAGTAAACCTTCTTTAACATTGAGCTCACGCAAGGTATCATTTGAGGTTACAAGTGTCGCGATTGCATTATGCGAACGGTGATAATCAGCAAGGTTTTGAAAATCTATATTTGAGATACATTCACCGCTGATATAAATAATCGAGTCAGTAATGAAACTTTTAATTCTGAAAAGTGAATTACCGCTACCTCTGAATTCTTTTTCAATTGAGTAGGAAATATTTAGTCCAATATTACTTCCGTCTTTAAAATAATTGTCAACAAATTCAGGCAGGTGGTGCAGGCAAATTTTTACATCCCGGATTCCGGCGGATTTTAATTCAAGAAGAGTGATTAACAATATCGGTTTGTTTACAACAGGCATCATCGCCTTCGGGAAGTCGTACGTAAATGGAAGCAAGGATTCATCTAATCCGGGCGAAAGTATAATCGCTTTCAAAACTTTCAGACTTTGATTTTTTTGTAAATCAGGAAAATGTCTTCGCTGTCAGTAGTTTTAAAATACTCAAATTTTTCCGAAACAGTCGCAATGATTTGAAGACCGAAATGCTCGTGCAGTTCGCTCGCGGTCTGCAATACACTTTTGGGGGTAATCATAAATTCAAGTTTGTTTTGCCCGGCAACATTACATTTCAATTCTTCTTCAATTCCTTTGTAAATTGTAATTTGTTTACCGACATATTTATCCGGGAAAGGCGGGGTTATTACTTCATCTTTTAAAATATCATCATGCTGACTTTGAAGTCTGAACCCGTTACCATCTGATATAAATTCAAGCGATACATGGTCATCAGCTATACAATACTTCAACTTCAGTGAACTTCCACCGCCATGGCTTTTAACGTTCGTAAGCATTTCAAAGATGATTATCTTAAGTTCGATTAGAAATCCTTCCCTGTATTCATCCGGAAGATATGAAAGTCCGTTTTGAAAAAAATTCACGGAATCATTAACAATCTCATCTGCATTGAATGAGTCGAGCTTTATATCCCATTCAATTACTTTCATCAGAAACTGTTTAATGCATCTTCTATTTCATCAAATATCTCAAAGACTTTATACAATCTCGTTATCTCAAACATAGATCGCACCGGTGATTGTAACCCGGAAATTTTTATATCGCCCTTATTTGCCGCTATCTTCTTCAAACCTGAGACTACAGCACCAAGGAATGAACTGTCAACAAATTCCACCTCAGAGAGATCTATTACGATCTTTTTGATATTTTTGGTTTCAATCAAATCAAGAAGCAACTCCCTGAATTCTTTTACATAATCTATCGTTGCTCTTTTTAAATTTACTTTCAGGATATGAATCCCGTTTTCATCTGAAATTGAAAAGTTCATAATATTTTTATTTAGTTTCGTTTGACTCTTTCCCAGGTTACTTTTTGCTCATTTTTAAGGTACCGCTTCAAACCTGCGTATGCGGCTATATTCATCAAAGTTAAGACATAAGGGAAATAAAATATTTTAATTTTCTTCCCGCGTCTTTCCAACACATACCCTATAATTGCAAAAATATAAAAACAAAATTGAAATGCGAACATTAATATAAAAAAGATATTTGAAATTAAAATGATATTAATTACAAATACAATAGGTAGTAGAAATGGCACAACTGCCCACCTCAGTACCCGGTGAGACACATATTGAAATGTGAGAACCCGGTATTTAAATATATTCATCAATGGCTTCAGGTAAACAATCGACTGAAATCCGCCTGCGGCAATCCGTCTCCTCCGGACGAATTCATCAGACATTTCTTTTGTCGGCTCTTCTTCGGCATAAGCGTTTGGCTCATATATTACACGATAACCATTTTGGGCAATTGTCATCGAAAGAAGGAAATCTTCGATTATTGCACTTTCCAAAACTCCATCACCCCAGAGAAATTTTCTCACTGCAAAGATTTCACCTGCAGCACCCACAGTTGTCCATAACTTTGAATCAAGCCGCTTGAGAAACGATTCATATTTCCAGTACAATCCTTCACCTTCTCCGCTGGTTGACCCTTCAGCCGTTAACACCCGTTTCTCACCGGCGACACAACCGACTGCCGAATTTCTGAAGTGCTTTACAAGATTTTTTATTGCATCGCGGTTAAACATAGAATTTGCGTCTGAGAATACAAGAATTTCGCCAACGGCATTTTTAACTGTGCGGTTAACCTGCGATATTTTCCCTTTTCGTTCGATATCTTTCGTTATTTTAATCTTAAACTCATTTTCTTCGCCACCAAAAAAATCATCCAGCATTTGCTTTGCATTTTCAGTAATCCCCTCGGATGTAAACACGCTGTTCTCAAGTTGAACCTGAAGTTCGGCAAGGCTGTTCTCATCTTTCGAAATATTTTCAAACTTCCGGAATTTAATATACAGTTCTTCTTCTTTACCGGAGAAACCGGATTCAGTCGGCTCCTTAAGAAACGTTTCATAAAATACCCGCAGTGTCGAATCCTCTTTCGAAGCCGTATCGTATGCAATCGCAAAAATTACTTCCATCCTGTCCTTTGGGTAATTGAGCTGAAATGTGTTTTCTATTTTTTCTTTTAGGGTTCTCTCTGATTCACCAGAAGCTGAAATAATAAGGCTTACCGAAGGTAAATAATCTTCCGGATTTTGCGTTTCGAAAATCTGTGGTTTACAATTAAACGGTTTTGGAATGGCATCCATAATCGTTTGAGACCGAGTGATTATGGACATTAATATCCCGTATCCGAGGTATGAATAAAATATAATAACGATGAAAACCCAAAAGGATATTTCAAGAACTGTGATCATCTAAATTTATATTACTTTAATTACGATGATACTGATATCGTCATCGTAATTACCACCCGTGAAATTTATGAATTCGTTTTTAAACTGTGAAAGTTTGTCTGAATCACTTTTGGATTTGAGAACGTCAATAACTCTTTGCGAGCCGAATGCTTCGCCGTTTTTGTTGCGTGAGTCTATAATGCCATCGCTGTAAATCACAATAATATCACCCGGGGATACACTGGTTACTATTTTATCGTAGGTATTTTCAGGTGAGATACCAAGCAATAATCCGCTTGAAGTATATTGCTGAACACGCCCTTCATTTGCAATAAAATGAAAAGCAGCGAGATCACCCGCACCGGAATATTCAAACTTCATCTCTTTGTTATCCAGTATAATACATGAAACTGTGCTGAAAACTTCGGAAATTTTTGCATCTTTATAAATATTATCGTTAACTTTTGCCAGCAAATCGCCTGTAGTCAATTCTGAATCGTTTTCAAGTACAACTCTGATTGAGCTGCGAATATAACCAATGAAAGCGAACGCAAAAAACCATGCACCCCATTGTTTACCCATTATATCGCCAAGAATGATAGCCAGCTTATCATCGCTGATTGAAAAGTAATCTATAAAGTCTCCCCCGGGAGTTCCTTTATACGGGACATACCAATGTTGAATATTAAATCCATCGAATTGAGGAGCTGATTTTGGAACAACTTCCATAGTAATTGAATCAGCCGCTGACTTCAGCTGTTCAATTACCCTTTTTTTATCACGTTTAATATTTTTAATCAGGTTTGAAACCTTCACTGCAATTACTTTCGGCTTCTCGGTCTTAATTATGAAATCTTTGATTTCAAGGTTAAACCCCTGAAGCATGATTTCTTCAGTGTCGTTTGATGTAAGAAATACAAACGGTATATCTTTGAGAAGCGGATCCTCGAGCAACCTCTTCCTAAAATCGAAACCATCCATTACCGGCATCATAAGATCGGAAAGAATTAAATCCGGTTTCGGGAAGGTGTTCGTCAACATTTTCAAAGAATCTTTAGCATTAGTCTCGCTTATACAGTCAATTTTAAGATCCTTAAGTGCAGTAGAAATAACAGCAGAAATCATCGGATCATCGTCAACAATAAGTACCCTTCCACCTTCGTCTTCAAACGTGGATTCAATGTTGTCTTTTACACTGTATAATTTGTATATCCCGACGCGTTTGAGGAGCGAGTTTATTTTAAGGCTGAGTTCATCAAAATTAACAGGCTTTGAGACAAAATCATCAGCACCGATGTAAAGAGCGCGTGTCTTATCTTCAATGGAATTTTTAGAGGTGATAAATATAAATGGTAAGGCTTTATACCGATCCTCTTTTCTCACAAGAGTACAAAATTCGTAACCATCAATATCGTTCATAACAACATCACACAATACGAGGTCAATGTCTTCTTTACTGAGCAAAGTGTAACCCTCATCAGCACCTGAAGATTCAAAAATCCTAAAATTATTTTTCTCAAGTCCGCGCTTTATAACCTTGCGGGTTACAGGGTCATCATCAATTATCAATATTTGTTTCGTCGAGCTCAAATGATTTTACAAACTTAACTTGCAATAATTTTAAATTATAGTTAGAACCTGATAATTTTGTTAGGTAAACGTAAACTACGAGGTGAAATTAAAAAGCATAGCTCAGGTTTTAACGAACGTATTAATATTAATCAATCGTTGCGGATAATTATTTTGATTTCAATTTCCAAGTAAAGCTTCAATTGCATTTCGTGTCCTTTCAACTCCGGGTAGCATCTCTTTTTCCAATGTCATATTCAACGGTATGGCAGGTACATTGACCGAACCAAGGAAATCAACCGGAGCGTCAAGATAATTAAAACAATTTTTCGAAATTCTACCTGCCAGCGATTCGGCGAATGAATTTAAAATCTGTTCTTCAGTTAAAACTAAACATTTTCCGTGTAACCTTACTCTTTCATAAATCAGATTTTCATCAACAGGGTTCAATGTACGCAAATCAAGCACTTCAACACTGCCGTGAAAACTTTTCGCAGCGTTAACCGCCCAATGAACTCCCATACCGTAAGTTACGACTACGACAGATTCTCCATTTTCAATACACTCTTCAGTAGCATTGAGAAATATCCGTGCTTTACCAAACGGTATAACGTAATTTGAATCAGGTTCAATTGTTTTGGCAAGTTCAGTTCCCGGGACTTTGCTCCAGTAAAGACCTTTATGCTCAAACATGATAACAGGATTTGGATCAAGAAATGCAGATTTCATCAATCCTTTCATATCCGCCGCATTGCTGGGGAAAGCAATTTTAATTCCGCGAACCGGGAGCAGGCTTGACTCTATACAATCTGAATGATATGGACCACCTCCACCATAAGCACCTGCTGGTATCCGTATAACACACCCAACCGGAAACTTTCCCATAGTAATATAGTTCGATTTTGAAAGTTCAACGATAAGTTGATTTATCCCCGCCCAAGCGTAATCAGCAAATTGAATTTCAACAATAGGCTTCACACCAACCGCGCTCATACCCGCAGTGGAACCGACAATGTACGCTTCCTGAATCGGAGTATTGAAAACCCGTTCATCACCATACTTTTGGGCGAGCGTTGCGGCTTCTCTGAAAACACCACCAAGCCTGCCGCCTACATCTTGTCCGTACAATATTGATTGCGGGAACTCCTGCATTATTTCATCAACTGCGTGCAGTGCGGCATCTACCATAATTACCTGTACAGCACCCTCAGGCTCTCTTTCTCCACGTTCTTCAGTAACCGGTGTCTCAGCGAATTCATAAAGGTAAAGCGAATCCGGTTCAGGTTCATCAGCGTTAACTGCCCTCTCGAATTCCTGCTCTGCAAACCGGTGGGCGCTGTTTTTAATTTCCTCAAGTTCATCAGCTGATACACCGATATCGAAAAGCACTTTTTGCAGTTTCGGAAAGGGGTCATCTTTGTAATGACGATTGAGGTCTTCATCATCACGGTACCATTCCTTTCTTACACCGGAAGTATGGTGACCTAGTAAAGGAACTTTCGCATGTACTAAAACAGGTTTTCGTTTATTTCTGACAAAATAAAATACCTCTTCCATTTTTTGATAAGATTCAACAAAACTTGACCCATTAATTCTGATTCTTTTGATCCCCTTAAATCCGGATGCAAATTCAAATGCATCCATTGCACGCATCTCACCTCCACTTGCAGAAATTCCCCAGTCGTTATCCTGTACCAAATAAATTATGGGTAGTTGTTTTAGGGCTGCAATTTGGAAGGATTCCGATACTTCACCTTCGGTTATTGAACCATCGCCAAGCGAGCACAAGACAACGGATTTCGTCCCATTATTGAGTAAACCACTTTTCTCAAGAAAGGAAATACCGTGCGCCATTCCGGTTGCAGGAATTGCCTGCATCCCCGTTGCGCTCGATTGATGCGGGATAACCGGGAACCCACTCCGTTTCAATGAAGGGTGATTATAATAGCACCTGCCACCGGAAAAAGGATCATCTCTCTTCGCGAGAAGTTGCAACATTAATTCGTAAGGTGTTAAGCCTAATCCTAATAATATTGATTCATCCCTGTAATACGGACTTAAAAAATCATTTTCCGTTAAATGAAATGCAGTTGCAAGTTGAATTGCTTCATGACCACGAGAAGTTGAATGTACATATTTACAAACTTGTCTATTCTCATCGTAAAGCTCTGCCATGCGCGCTGAGGTACACATAAGTTCATACGCTCTTAGCAGAATTTTTAAGTCAATCATTAATCTTTATGAATAAGAATTGTTAAAAATCTTTAAGATACAATTTATATTTTATGAATATTAGAGAAATAGAAATGTATAATGCTGAACCTAATACCTATCGGAATAGTAATTACGTTTGATTATTAAACAAATAAAAATTTTTTACTGGACGGGGAAAGTCCAAATTTTCAAACTAATACCAAAATCTTGATTGGGTTTATCTTCATTGAATTTAGAATTTAATTGAAATATTTTTGTCAATACGGCGGGTATAGCTCAGTTGGCAGAGCGTCAGATTGTGGCTCTGAAAGTCACGGGTTCGAGCCCCGTTACTCGCCCAATTAAATTATTACCTATCTGCTGCTTTAAACTTTATTGTACCGGCATCCCTAACGTCGGTTTTCGTTTTCATTTCAAATTCTCTTAATGAACAAGAAGGAAGAACTTAAAGAAGAACTTAAAGTCGAATACGATGCTGAATCGGGGGAAAGGAATGATCTTGAAGAAGATCAGGATGAGATCGAGGAAAATGACCGGATATTAACCGATGAAGAGTTAACACAACGAAAAATCGACTTCGAACGAGAAGCTCTGCCACACATGAATCTGCTATATAATTATGCTTACAAGATGACCGGCAATCAACTTGATGCGGACGATCTCTTGCAGGAAACTTTTTTGCGTGCATTCCGGTTCTTTGACAAGTTCGAGCAAGGAACTAACTGTAAAGCTTGGTTGTTCCGAATCATGAAAAATTTGTTCATAAACAAATACCGCAAGAACCAAAAAGAACCAGGCAAGGTTGATTATGATGATATAGAGAATTTCTTTGATTCAATTAAGTCGGATAGAATTGATTCTACGGATTTGCAGGAAAAGCTTTTTTCGAATTTACTCGACGATGATGTTCTCACTGCGCTGAATTCATTGCAGGACGATTTTAAAACCGTGGTTATTCTCTGTGATCTTGAAGGATTGAGTTACGAAGAAATTGCAGAATTTGTTCAAGTTCCGATTGGCACCGTCAGAAGCCGGCTTCACAGGGGAAGAAAGCTGCTTCAACAAAAACTCTTGCAATATGCGAAAAGCAGGGGTTATGATATTTCCAAGGCGCTAGATTAATTTTTTACATAAACCAAAAGCAGTACAAAAATGTCTGAAATCAATTCAAGTTCTTTCAACAAGGATGATCAGGGGAACGGAAATGAGTTATACTCAAGGTACGAAAAGATCTCATCCTTTGTGGATAGAGAATTTGATGATACCGTAAATGAGGATGAAATCTCAAAAGACATCAATAACGATATTGATTTATATAACCGGTATCAGGTAGAACTTGCAATTAAAAATGAACTTCATCGTAGGATAATTTCTGTCACAGTACCACCGGAGTTGGCAGCAAAGATTAACGAAGGAATCAGGGTTTATTCGAAACAACTATCCGGAAACTTTAAATTGACCCAGTCACAAAAAGTATTCGAACGGACTAATAATCTTATCAATGAAATTAAACCGGAAATTTATCGCACAAGTTTACAACAAAAAAAATATTTTTACGCTTTCGCAGGTACCTTTGCATTTTTACTTTTCATTTTTCTTTTGATTAACTTTTATAATCAATCCGGGAATTCTCACGATGAAGACCTTGTATCAATTTCACATGAAATATTTGATAAAATAGAAAAAGGTGAAATGAAGCTGCAAATAGAGACCCATGATCCCCAGATACTTGAGAACCAGTTGGAGAAGAAATGTAATTTCAACGTTTATGTACCAGACGTGAAAGATGCAACGCTTTTAGGCGGTGTGTTTAATGAAATTAATGGCGTACCGGTCGCTCACTTTATTCACCGGAAGGGTAACTCAATTATTTATACTTTCCAAACTAAAAGAAATGAGATCACAGACAAACCTAACGAAAAGGACAAGCTATATCTTATTTCCGAGGTGCGGGAAAGGTTAAATAAAGGTGAAAACTGGTTCCCGTGTCAGCAAAAACATAGCAAAGGCAACGCAGCAATATGGTTCAAAGATGATGTCCTTTGTTCATCAATATCAAAAATGAACTTTGAGCAAATTCATGCTACTTTAACTGATTTCAGATAAATTAAACTATAAAAAATGTATTTAAAATCTCTTTTTGTTTTATTCATCAGTATTTTCCTCATTAGTTGCGGTTCCGAAACCAAAGAACTATCAAAGGATGAAAATAAAGGTGAAACTAACACCACCAAACAGGTTTCTGAAAATGAAACCAAGGAAAAGGAATCGTCAAATTCCGATTTTAAACTTGCAAAGATTGAAAAAGTAGAAACCGTATCAGAAAAAAATGTTGTCCCGAATTTTACCTGGGTTTCAGCAGCGGGAGGGACCGGTTCTTTTGAGGAAGTAAAAGATAATGTTGTATTCCTGAATCTCTGGGCTACTTGGTGTGGGCCTTGCATTAAGGAAATGCCTGACCTCTCGGCAATTTCTACTGAATTAAGCGATAAGAAGTTTATGATGATCGGTCTGAATGTCTTTCATCAACCCGGCACAAAAGATGTTGAAACATTTCTTAAAGAACTTCCCGTATCATATCTGGTGGTTGACGGAAACGAAGAAATCGTTCAAGCGCTTTCAAAATCTACAGGAACTGAAATTGATGCTGTACCAACATCATATATTGTTAAGGACGGAAAAATTGTAGAGACGATTGTTGGTTCAAGGTCAAAAGCTGAGTTTCTTAAAATGATTAATAAATATCTCTAATCCTATAGATCAAATTGAATTTGAATAAGGCTCAAAGGCTAAAAACTTTGAGTCTTATTTTTTTACAATGTCAAAACCCTTACGAATAGGAATACTTGGTTCTACCGGTTCAATCGGGAAGAATTCAATTGAAGTAATTCGCAATCTTATAACGAATGGTGTGAATTGTAAGATTGAATTTTTAACAACGAATAATAACGTTGAGTTGTTAAAACTTCAGGCAAAAGAATTCAATCCTTCCGCAGTTGTAATTGCAAACAGTAATGTATCTAAAATACAAATTCCCGGGGCGAAGATATATTACGGTGAAGAAGGTTTACTTCGGGTGACAGCCGAAGCTGATTACGACGTTCTTTTAAGTTCATTAGTCGGCTTTGCAGGACTTGCTCCTACTATTGAAGCTATACGTCGCGGGAAAAGAATTGCACTTGCAAACAAAGAAACTTTAGTTGTTGCCGGTGGAACTATCACTGAGCTCGCAAAAAAATTTAATTCTGAATTAATTCCGGTTGACAGCGAACACTCCGCAATCTTTCAATGCCTGACCGGTGAATCACAACATTGCGTGGATAATTTAATTCTTACTGCTTCGGGGGGACCATTTAGAAACAGGAAGCTAGAAGATATTGTGAATGCTTCGATCGAAGATGCATTGAATCACCCCAATTGGAATATGGGGAATAAAATTACAATTGATTCCGCAACTCTGATGAATAAAGGGCTCGAGGTGATCGAAGCTCACTGGCTATTCAATATACCTCCCGAAAAAATAAATGTTGTAATTCACCCGCAATCAATCATACATTCAATGGTTGAATTCAATGACGGCTCAATTAAAGCACAAATGGGTATCCCTGATATGAAGATTCCGATTCAATACGCATTGACATTTCCTGAAAGGGTTACTTCTGATTTCCCTCGGATGGATTTTGAGAAGTTCAGTACGCTGAGTTTTGAAAAGCCTGATACAGAAAAGTTCAGGTGCTTGAATATTTGTTACGACGTCTTGAAACTCGGAGGAACTTACCCCGTCGTGCTAAACGCGGCAAATGAAATTGCGATTTCTCTTTTCCTCGATTCTAAAATTAGTTTTGGAGAAATTGCAGACGTAATAGAACAATCCCTCGAAGATCACGTATGTAATGGTGATTATTCACTCGATAATATATTTGAGATTGATAAAGAGATTAGAAACAAAATTCTTCGTAACCACATAAAATAAATTCTGTAAAATAAAATGGCATTTTTAGAAACGATATTTTATTTCTTAATTGTAATCGGGATTCTAGTATTCATTCACGAACTCGGTCACTTTATCGCTGCCCGGTTAATGGGTATGAGAGCGGAAATTTTTGCTCTTGGTATCGGGCCGAGATTACTTGGATTTAACAGAGTAAACGGATTCACATTCGGAAAACTCAAAGATGATATAGAACTCGGTGAAATCACCGATTACAGACTATGCGCTTTCCCTATCGGCGGATACGTGAAAGTTGCAGGAATGATTGACGAAAGTATGGATAAGGAATTCCTAAATACTGAGCCAAAGCCCTGGGAATATAGGTCAAAACCTGTATGGAAGCGCATGGTTGTTATAACCGCAGGTGTTATTATGAATGTAATACTAGCGATTGCAATCTTCTATGGTGTAAGCCTCATTAAAGGAAAAACTCTTACCGAAACCACAACCATTGGTTATGTTGCACCAGGGTCAACTGCCCAGAGTTCAGGCTTAAAGCCATCGGACAAAATAATCAGGATAAACTCTGTAAATGTACACAACTGGGAAGATGTAACTAAGAGCCTTTACATTGACAATCTTGGACAGGGGTTAACTTTTGAAATCCAAAGAAGCAATAGAGATACAGTTATAAATATTCCAAAAGATCAGGTTGGTTTGTTGACTGAAAGAAATTTCGGGATTTTCCCGGAGCATTTAGTGCCAATAGTAACCATGGTAGTAGAAGGTAAACCCGCTGCAACAACAGGATTAAAAGCTGAGGATATTATAACAAAATTTGGTGATGAAGAGATTAGAAATAACGAGCAATTAGTATCTGTTATAAAGTCCTATGCAAACCAAACTACAAGGATATACTGGCTAAGGGATAACAAAGAGATGTCCGCTGAAATTACAGTTGACAGTGATTCCACAATTGGTGTCGGGATAAGCGCTACTTACAAGGGACCTGTTAAGGAGGTCAGCTATAACGTATTCTCTGCAATCCCAAAGGCATTTTCAGACACATATTATTATGGCATAGAAGTATTTTTTGGTTCAATGGCGAAAATATTTAAAGGGGATATTCCTTTTAATAAAGCTATTGGCGGGCCAGTGAAAATAGCACAAGTCTCAGCTCAATCGGCGGAAGGCGGACTGCTCTCATTTCTCAGTTTCATCGCTTTACTTTCAATGTCGCTTGCAATTATAAATATTCTCCCCGTTCCGGCATTGGACGGAGGTCACTTTATTTTGCTTTGCTATGAAGCTGTTACAAGAAAACCTGTCCCGCATAAAGTTCAGATTGTGCTGCAAAATGTAGGTTTTGCATTATTAATAATTTTGATGCTGTTTGTTATTTATAACGACATTATTTCCTTATAAATATAATTACGTTGAAATTTCCCTGAACGTTATATAGTTTGCTACTTCAGTGTTTATTAGACAGGGTAACATTCGGAAAAGTTACCTAATAATCAAAAACGTAAAATTATTATTTCAGTTTACCGGAAGGATGGGTGAGTGGCTGAAACCAACGGTTTGCTAAACCGTCATACTCTGTAAAGGGTATCCCGGGTTCGAATCCCGGTCCTTCCGCAATATGTAAATTTGGTTCTACTTCTCGATTCTTCTATCTTTTCTCTCATCCGTACAAAACTTAATCGGAATCAATCACAACGGGTTTATTTAAAAAGGTTCATACGAGCTTTATTATATTCAGATATACCAGTGGCATTCTTTTAATTTTACTTCTCTGCACACTTTATTAATATAAAATGTTTTCAGCTTAAAATCGCAGGAACTTAATATGATTGAACATGATTAAGGATTTCGTATAGTGAGAACTTTAACAGAAATAAACTTAGTTTAAGATTTGTATTTTAAATCTGAATTTTAAGTATTAAAATTAAATATGATGGGAAATGGGAACTATTAAATTGAAAAGGATTTACGATAAACCCGAAAGAAGTGATGGGTTTAGGATTTTGGTTGATAAATTGTGGCCGAGAGGCATATCAAAAGACAATGCTAAACTGGATTTGTGGTTAAAAGAAATTGCTCCGTCAAATGAATTAAGGAAATGGTTCGGACATGACCCGGCTAAATGGACAGAATTTCAGAGCAGGTATAAATCTGAAATTGAAAAAAATGAACTCCCCTTAAAGCAATTATTGGAAATCGCGGGCAAAAGAAAAATTGTAACACTACTTTATGCGGCAAAAGATGACAAACACAACAACGCACTGGTCATTAAGAATTTGATTGAAAAAAAGTGAAATATAATCTGCAACTGTCTTTTAAACACACACTCATTTTGCAGATTCTGAAATATCAGTTCTTAGGATTTTTAAAATTTCCGAACTTACTTCTTCAGCGGATAACTTTATCGCTTGTTTAATTTCATCTTCTGACATTTCAATAAGTCGAATCGCATTGATGATACTTCCTGCTTTTCGGATCGTCCTTTCGGGGATATGTTCAGTTATGGATTCTTTTAGATAACGTTTGATAGTTTCTTTATTTTTCCAAATATATTTTCCACTTTCCATATCAGTTAAAGTAAACTCAACCGTAATATACGACATTATTCCGTTAGCGCTGCTTACAAGCCGGAACCCGAGGAGATTAGTTTCAGCTACAATATCAGGATTGTTTAAGAGTGAATCCACAACTATGATGTTAGTGAAAGTTTGCAGGTTGCTTTTGATATCCCAGGAGATTGTTCCGGCAACTTCGTCAGGATTAATTATTTTTCCCAGTTTTTCCTCAACCTCAGCTTCGAGTAGTTCCGAGCCAATGGCAGAAATTATCCGTTCCGTAATATTCTTGTCAACTCCAAACGAGCCATCCCCAAATTTCACTTTTGCGTCCGACTTCGAATCCGCAACTTTTGTTATGAACGTTACCTTTTTGTAAGCAATATTGTAATCATCAAAATTATCAATATGTGAGCATGACGAAAGCGACAAAATTAATATTATTACAGCTGTCTTAAGAAATTTTACAGTCTTCATTATTTAAAATCTTTTCTCTAACGAGATTCTACAAATATAATTATTTCACCTTAACCAGATTAATGAATAACTCCCTGCCTTGCCTTGGCGGGATTGAATTAAAACATTCAGAAAATACTTTAAATGAAAATTTATTCTTGAACAATTCTTCATATTCATTTTTGCTTCCACCGAACGGGGGGTGATCTGAGTTTAATTCATCATCGAAGAGCAACCCTACAAGTTTCCCTCCCGGTTTTAGAAGTTGAAACATTTTTTCAACATACTTCCACCTCAAATCCGGATTTAAAGCACAGAAAAATGTCTGCTCAATTATCAAATCATATTCACCCTTAAAATCGAAGAAATTCAAAGTGTGTATGTTTTTGACAGGAAAATCCGGATTTCGTTTAATGAAATTTTTTGTTGCAATTTCAGAGATATCGAGGATATGGATATTCTTAAATCCACACCGTAACAAATACGAAGCTTCGTAACCGTTTCCAGCCCCAGGGATTAAAATTTTGTATCCTTTATTATCTAATTGGTCAAAGTATTCCTTCAAAGGAGTTGAAACGTAACCGATATCCCACCCCGTTGTTCCGTTTATATATTTTGAATCCCAGAAATTTTTATCCATAAAAAAAATGGGCGTCAGTACAACGCCCATTAATAATAATTTTTTTACTTAAAATTTATTTCGAAAGTATAAACTTTTTCGCATCTTTGAATGAGCTGTGATCCGTTCCTGTAAATTCTACCGTGTATAGATAAACTCCTGACGGAATATTATTGGCGACGAACTCTACTTCATGAACACCGATATCAACACGGTTGTTTACGAGCGTTGCAATCTGCTGACCGAGTACATTGAAAACTTTCATCGTTACAAATCCGCTTGTCGGAGTTGAAAACCGGATTTTTGTTGAAGGGTTGAACGGATTCGGATAATTTTGTGAAAGTTCAAATTTGTCCGCAACATAAGATATCGGCTCAATGCTGGTTATCATATCTTGCCAGGAAGTTGCAATTCTCATTCCGTCAACAATTAATTGTGGTCTGAAGCTAGCTGAGCCCTGCCTTAGTGCTATGGTTCCGGCGTTATCAAGTCCTGAACCGCTTCCGTCCGGACCAATTGTAGGAGCTGCAGGTTCAGTTGAGGGAACATTACTATCAAATACATACATTGAAGCAGAATCGTCTGCAACATCATCAAATTTATACTTCATCACGATTAAATAGGTTGTGTTGTAGCTCCTAGCTGTAGTTTCATACGTGGCATCGGCAGTATTTGCAGACATTGAAATACCGAATACAAACCCACCTGCACCGTTATCTTTTACGAACATTTTACCCCGGAATGTCGAACCTAACGATGTGTTTCCTATATGAGCAAAATAATCACCGGTCGTCGTTGCGCTTATAACATTGACCATCATTGCAGTGTAAACTGAACCACTGGTTTGTTCTGTGAAATTTTTATTTGCATCCTGAAATCCTGCTGAGTCGGTCTTTGCCGCATTTCCGATACCTGATAGTGGATAATTCGCGAAAGACAATCCCGGAGATATTACCGTCCAAGGTCCGGTGGATCCACTATGGACTGTCCAACCATGCATTTGTATGCTATCGCCTGCTGCGTAATCGAAATTCTCCTCAAATAAAATCTGTGAGTAAATAAAATTAGCAGTAAATAACATGAAAATGGTAAAAAGGCCTATTTGTTTCATTTTCTTTTAATTTAATTTTAATTGGTAAATCTAATAATATTTATCGAAATTATTAAGTGAAAAAAAAGGCATCCGGCGGTATTCCCAGCCAGATGCCCCTTCTGGTACAGTTATCACTCAATCAATCAAAACTTGCAACGACCTCAGCAGGATAAAAATAACTTATTTCTCCGTTATATGAGATTTGTTTAATCCTGTAAGTAACATTTTTGGTGGGTCTCCTTTCGATGAATGTGTATTTGTTCAGATACTTTGTTGTACCATTGCCGTCAATGAATCCCGCAAATTCGAAGTCTTCTATTTCTGACTTCTTTCGCTCAATTACAAAACCCTCATTCTTATTCTCGGAAACCGTCTTCCATTCAAGCATAACCGAGTTGTCGAAGGGCCCGTCAGCCTGATAAATTTCAACAACTTCTACTGAGGCTGATTTTTTGTGCAGGATAGTTTGAGCGGATACTTCGTTGTTGGTTAGGGTTGCCATAATAATTATGATTAAAGTTATAACAATTCTCATTAGTTTTTTATTTTTGATTAAAATTAGGCTAAATAGTTTAATGCCCAAAAGAGAAATTTTCCAAAATGTAGGAATGTTATAGTTACCAATACAGCAAGTCAATTACATTGTAACTTCAAATCTGAACCCATAAATTTACAGCCGGTTTTACTAAAAATGAATGCGTGATTGGCGGAACTGGCAGACGCACTAGACTTAGGATCTAGCGGGGCAACCCATGGGGGTTCGACTCCCTCATCACGCACAATTATTTAACCTAAATTTATCCTATGGCAAAAACCTCAGGTTCAAACAAAAATGTCAGATGTTCATTCTGTGGCAGGAGCGCTGATAAAGTTACTAACATGATAAAGGGACCCGCTGATTATAACGGCAATGATGTCTTTATCTGCGAAATTTGTGTTGGGGACGCGATGCAAATCATTAAACAAAATTCATATTCCCAAAATAAAACCGTTAGTAAAGTTAAGTCTAATCTCACTCCACATGGTATAAAAAAGTTTCTTGATGAATATGTTATTGGGCAGAATAACGCAAAAAAATCGCTCGCAGTTGCAGTTTATAACCACTATAAGAGAATTGATTCACTTGAGTACAACTACATTGATGATGTTGAGATTGAGAAAAGCAACATACTACTGATTGGTTCTACCGGAACGGGGAAAACTTTTCTTGCATCCAACCTTGCCCGTATGCTTAACGTTCCTTTTGCCGTTGCAGATGCAACAACACTTACCGAAGCAGGTTACGTAGGCGATGATGTGGAATCTATCCTCGTTCACTTACTTCAAAATGCAAATTATGATCTTCATAAAGCTGAGCGTGGAATTATATATATTGATGAAATTGACAAAATAGCCCGTAAAAGTGATTCAGTTTCGATTACCCGCGATGTTTCAGGTGAAGGTGTCCAACAGGCAATGTTAAAATTGCTAGAAGGGACAATCGCCGGTGTACCACCACGCGGTGGCAGGAAGCATCCCGAGCAACCGTTAATTAACCTTAATACGAAAAATATACTTTTTATTTGTGGCGGTGCTTTCGATGGTCTTGAAAAGATTATTGAAAACCGTATAGCCACCGGATCAATCGGATTTGGCGCTGAGGTTGTATCGAAAGACAGTTATAAGAAAGATGAACTCTTCGCCAAAGTAGAACCAGAAGATCTCGTGCGTTTCGGACTAATACCCGAACTTGTTGGCAGATTGCCTGTGACTACAACTCTTGAAAATTTGGATAAAAATGCATTGAGAAAAATTCTCGTCGAACCTAAAAATGCAATCGTAAAGCAATATCAAAAACTTCTCAGAATTGAAGGTGTCCACCTGGAATTTCAGGAAGAAGCTCTAGACGCAATTGCCGAAATTGCAATAAAAAGGGGTACCGGAGCAAGAGCGTTAAGGTCAATAATGGAAAACGTCATGTTAGATATAATGTACAAAGTCCCATCAAAAGATAACATTACTAACTGTATTGTAACCCGGGAAACAGTAGTTGAGGGGAAAGAACCAGTTTACATTAACTCTAATAAAAAAGTTTTTGCCTGATCAACAGCAAATCTCCGATATATTTTGCGCAACGGTTAATTCAAGTTACCGTTGCGTTTTTGTTTAACCGTAAACTCTTCCAATGACAACCATAAAATCTTCGCTCAAAATTGATGAGCATTTTAAACTAAGGGATGAATACAATAGAAACCTGTTAAAAAAGCTAAAGGCTCAAGGTGCAAATATTAAAAAGGGCGGTGGAGAAAAGTCAATTTCAAAACTCCATGCTAAAGGGAAATTGCATGCGCGTGAAAGAATCGATTTGTTGATAGATGAAGGTTCAAAGTTTATGGAACTTGGATTATTTGCCGCGCACGGGATGTACAAAGAGTATGGTGGCGCACCAGCCGCGGGTACGGTTTTCGGTATAGGGAAAATTCATGGTAGAAATTGTGTAATTGTTGCTAACGATGCGACTGTAAAAGCGGGAGCCTGGTTCCCCGTTACCGGGAAAAAAAATCTTCGCGCTCAGGAGATTGCAATGGAGAACAAACTCCCGATTATTTACCTGGTTGATTCTGCCGGAGTTTTTCTGCCAATGCAGGATGAAATCTTTCCGGATAAGGAACACTTTGGTAGGATATTCAGAAACAATGCCGTCATCAGTTCCATGGGGATACCGCAAATAGCGGCAATAATGGGACCGTGCGTTGCAGGTGGAGCTTATTTGCCAATTATGAGCGATGAAGCTCTGATAGTTGATAAGACCGGCAGTATCTTCCTTGCCGGATCACACCTGGTTAAAGCTGCCATCGGTGAAAATATTGATAATGAATCCCTCGGCGGGGCTACCGTTACTACTGAAATATCCGGCATCACTGACGAAAAAATGCCTGATGATAAATCCTGTATCGAAAAAATCCGAAGTCTTGTTTCCAAATTCGGAAAGTCTTCTACTGCGGGATTTGACCGTACCCAAAGTATTGAACCAAAATTCAACCCCGATGAAATTTATGGAATTCTAACAGAGGATACATCAAAGCCATACAATGTATATGAGCTGATTACACGAATTATTGATGACAGCAATTTCGATGAATATAAACCCGGCTACGGTAAAACCCTAATTTGTGGTTATGCAAGAATTAATGGCTGGGCGGTCGGTATTGTAGCAAATCAACGTAGCCTCGTTAAAAATGCGAAAGGCGAAATGCAGTTCGGCGGTGTAATTTATTCCGATAGTGCAGATAAAGCCGCAAGGTTTATTCTTAATTGCAATCAACGGAAAGTTCCGCTTTTGTTCCTTCAGGATGTAACGGGTTTTATGGTAGGCTCGCGATCTGAACATGGTGGAATTATTAAAGACGGAGCGAAAATGGTTAATGCTGTTGCAAACTCAACTGTCCCCAAAATTACTATAATCACCGGTAATAGCTACGGTGCTGGCAATTATGCCATGTGTGGAAAAGCCTACGATCCGCGCTTTATCTTCGCTTACCCGAATGCGCAAATCGCCGTTATGGGAGGTTCACAAGCGAGTAATGTCCTCTTGGATATAAAAATCGGTCAGATGAAAAAAGCTGGCAAAGAAATTCGTGAAGAAGACAAGACGAAATTTCTAAATCAGATTAAAAACCGTTACGATGAGCAAACCAATGTCCTTTATGCTGCTTCCAGACTCTGGGTTGATGAAATAATTGATCCGGCGGAAACAAGGGAAATTGTCTCTTATTGTATTGAACTCTGCAATGAAAATCCCGATATACCAAAATTTAATACAGGTGTTATTCAAACTTAAACCTTAAAAATTACCAATATGGAAATCAAAGATTCATTTATTGCCGAATTACAAAATGAAGGTAAAGCAACAAGAAGAATGCTCGAACGCGTACCGCCCGATAAAAGAAGTTGGAAACCTCACGAAAAATCAACCACTCTCGGCTATCTGACCTGGCATATTGCAAATTTATTCGGATGGATTAGCAGCGTAATCGAAACAACTGAATTAGATTTTGAAGTTACGGAGATAAAAGAAATTGAATTTAAATCAACTGATGATCTACTCAATCATTTTGATAAGTTACATGAACAGGCAATGGAATCACTTTTGAAATCTGATAATGAAATATTTTCATCTAACTGGATACTCCGGAAAGGTGATTACGTAATACTTAATTTACCAAAGTCGGAAGTTCTACGCGGAATTTGTTTCAACCACATATACCACCACCGCGGTCAGCTTTCAGTGTATCTTAGATTACTGAACGTTCCTGTCCCCGCTACTTATGGGCCATCAGCTGACGAACCGTTCTCTTAATTAAGTTAAATAAATCGGATTTCGATGGTGATTTCCGAAGGAAACTGACTGAAGTCTATTTTTTAAATTAAAGCTCCACAATGAAAATGAAATTTTTTAGGCTATACCTCCTATTTCCTGTTCTTTTATTATTTTCAGTTAATGTTTTCGCTCAGCAACTTACCCCCGAACAAACCGAAAAAATTTTTTCACTCTCGGAAACGTATTTTCCCGATTCCCTACCCGGCGCATCAATACTGGTATCAAAAGGTGGAAAAATATTGTTTGAGTCAGCTTTCGGACTTGCGGATATTAAGAACAACACACCGTTAAAATCAAATGACATTTTCAGAATTGCCTCAATATCAAAACAGTTCACCGCTGTTGCAATTTTAAAACTTATGGAGGAGGGTAAACTATCCCTGAATGATGAAATTACCAAATTCATTCCGGATTATCCGACTTTCGGGAACACAATTACAATTCACAATCTACTGACTCACACCTCAGGAATCAAAAGCTACACCGATATGCCCGCATTTGACACACTGCAGATTACTGAAGTTGCTCCCGAGAACCTCGTTGATTTCTTTAAAAACGAACCGATGGATTTTAAGCCGGGGGAAAAGTGGAAATATGACGATTCCGGTTACTCTTTATTGGGTTATATTATAGAGATCGTTTCAGGCAAATCGTATTGTGATTACATCATCTCGGATATCCTTCAACCATTGGAATTAAATAATACATTCTGCGGTGATGTACCACAGTTGGTAAAAGGTTACAAAAATACCCCTGAAGGTTTTTCGCCTGCCGATTCAATAAATATGTCCTGGGCTTACGCTGCAGGGATGTTGGTTTCAACAGTTGAAGACCTGAATAAATGGTTCTTTGCAGTTAAATCCGGAAATGTAATTTCAGAAAAATCGCTCGAACTTGCCTTCAAGCCTCATCCTCTTTTTAACGGAGAACTTACTACTTACGGTTACGGCTGGTTTATCGGAGACCTTTTAGGTTTGAAGACAATAGAACACAGTGGTGGTATAAATGGTTTTGTCTCCAACGAAATTTATATCCCCGACTACAATTATTTCATAGTTGTTCTAACTAATTCATATTCCAATAAAGCTAAAGAACTCTCGCAGAAAATAGCTGCAATAATTACTAATAAGAATTTTGAGTTCACGGAGACAAAGTTTAATGAAAATGGGGCGATTGAATATACCGGGTTATATACGGATGAAGATGGTGCGAAAATGAGAATATTATACATTGATGGTTCGCTATTTGTGCAAAAGGAAAGTGGTGTCAGACTGAAATTCATGAACTATGGTATAGATGAATTTATCTTTAGCGATACATTTACAAGAATAAAATTCAAGCGGAACTCCCATGGTAATATCTCGGGCTGCGATGAGATTCACAGATTTCTACCGATATCACACTGGACAAAATCAGACGCTCAGCTAAACCCGAAAGAATAATTACATTGTGGTGATTCTCTGGAGAAGTTGACGTGTACATGTAACAAATCATGAATTACAAATTGACACTGGGTTTGATATTGAGATGATTTGCTCACACATCGTGAATCAACCTGCGTACAAGATTCTTTCAATTTCAAACAACGACTATCTCTTGATGAAAATCAAGGTGTAAGTTATATCCGTTACGAATACTGATAGAAAAACTGAAAAGTAAACTTGTTCCTGTATAACAATATTTCAACAGCAATCAGAAAATTGCCCGGAATTTTAATTTGGTTTTTTGGAATTTTAAAAGATTTAGCATTTAGTTTATGTAGTTTTGTAGTTAAAATTCCATGTAATAAGAGTTTTCGTTAAATAAAATCTTGCATTATGTTATATGCATTTATAGCGCTTGCCGTTTTTTCACCGCTCATTCACATTTACGCGGGAAAGCACCCTAAGAAGAAGGAGATATTTATTGACCTGTATTTTAAATATTTCCTTTTCTGGATTGTCGGGGTATTGTCAATAATTAATTTCATGGGGCATACCTTCTTGGCAGACAAAATTGCTGAAAGCATAGGCTGGCAGTCGGGAAGCCCATTTCAGTTCGAGGTTGCAGTTGCAAATCTTGGTTTTGGAATAGGTGGATTAATTGCACTCCGGCAAAAACTAAACTTTTCGCTTGGAGTGATTATATGCTGGGGTGTATTTTTAACCGGCGCCGGGATCGGACATGTTTATCAAATAGCTGTCCACCAGAATTACGCCGAGAACAACGCAGGAACGATTTTATTTACTGACTTTATTTTTCCGGTTGCAGGATTGGTTCTTTATTGGTTGAAATCAAAATTTGCTGATGATAACCAGTTTGTTAATTCATAAATCTGTACCGATACACTTGATAGTAAACCGGATCGCCATTGATATAAAATTTTTCTTTTTCTATAAGTCCGGATGAGGTGTATTCGTAAATATAATCTTTCACAACGTCCTCATTACCTTTATATCTTAATTCTTTTACACTGGTTAATCGGTCACTATCGAAAGTAAATTCATAAACTGCAACCGTTTTATTTTCAGAATCCGACTGGATTAATTTATAAAGTTGTGATCCGGTATAATATTTCTCATTGATGTGGCTAATAATATCATCTGAATAAAATTTCTCTCTAACCAAAGAGGAATCATCGGAGTAATCGTACACAGTTTTCCTTAAGATCGTACTTTCTGAATTTATCACGTATTCCTGAATCAACCTGCCGGTAACATCGTAAAACAGCCTTCTTTCAGCGATAATATTTGAATCCCTTACAAATGTTTCCTTCGACAACTGTCCGGTAGAATTATAAACTTTGTTAGCTATGTAGTAAAAATTATCATCCGGCGCGAACTGAAAATAAAAATATTTAATCTGTTCATCATGTAGATTATATTCATAGGAGTAATAAGTTATTGTTTGAGATTGGAAATCGCTTATCGTTCGTGACTTTATAAGCTGCGAGGGATAATATTTATATTCATTAATAGACAAGTTAGAGCCGTCATAATCAATATATTCTTCGCGAACCAAATTGCCTTGATCGTTAAAGAACACCAAAGTTGTAATCATTCCCGAAGAATCAAATTCATTACTTACCAAATCGAACTCATACATTTCGATAGTAATACTCAGCGGTTTAATTTCCTTTATGACAATCTCCTGCTGCTTGTTTATAATTTCGCTGACAAAATCAAACGTTTGCGAACCTGCATTATTGTAATAAGCAAATTCTATTAAAAAAAGTGTGAACAGAAATAACCTTAGCAATGTGAACTTAATTTTCGGGAGTAATAAACTTTAGTCCAACGATACCGATCAGTATCATAGATATAAAGATAACTTTCAGGAGGTCTTTAGATTCATTAAAATAAATCATACCTATTATTACAGTACCTGCCATTCCGATTCCGGTCCAGATTGCGTAACCCGTTCCGAGAGGGATTGACTTAAGTGCAAATCCAAGAAGGACAACGCTGATAATATAAGTTACAACCGTAAACGCTGACCACTTGAAAATTGTAAAACCATTAGACAATTTAAGTCCGACTGCCCAGCAAATTTCAAATATTCCCGCCGCTATGAGTAGAAGCCATGCCAATTCAAAGCTCCCGTTTCAATGCTTCACGTTCAATTTCAAGTTGTTTTATTTTCCTTTCGATATTATCGAGCTCTTCAGGCATGGAATCAATTTCTATCCGGAGCTTTGAAGCAGCTTCATCAACAAGGTCAATAGCTTTATCAGGCAAAAACCGGTCAGAAATATATCTGTCAGAAAGCGTTGCAGCGGAAACAAGCGCAGCATCAGTTATTCTAACGCCGTGGTGTACTTCATACTTTTCTTTAAGTCCACGGAGAATTGATATTGTATCTTCAACGCTGGGTTGCCCTACAAATACCGGTTGAAATCTTCTCTCCAGTGCAGGATCTTTTTCAATATATTTTCTGTACTCGTCCAGTGTAGTTGCACCTATACATCGGAGGTCTCCTCTGGCAAGTTCAGGTTTTAACATATTTGATGCATCCATTGACCCTTGTGTAGCTCCCGCACCAACAACGGTATGCAATTCGTCTATGAATAAAATAATTTTACCATCAGATTCCTTTACTTCCTTCAGGACAGATTTCAACCTTTCCTCAAATTGACCACGATATTGAGCGCCTGCAACGAGAGATCCCATATCTAGGGCTATTATTTGCTTATCTTTCAATGTTTCGGGGATATCACCGCTGATAATCCTGTGTGCAAGCCCTTCCGCGATTGCCGTCTTGCCCACTCCTGGTTCGCCGATCAAAACGGGATTATTTTTCGTTCGCCTTGAAAGCACCTGCAACACTCTGCGGATTTCTTCATCCCTGCCGATTACCGGATCAAGTTTCCCGCGCGAGGCAAGTTCATTTAAGTTTCTACCGTATTTCTGAAGCGATTGAAACGTATCTTCCGGATCTTGACCGGTAATTCTGCCTGACCCCCTTACGTCCTTTAGCACTTTTAGAATGCTGTTCTTTGTAACGCCTTGTTCATTCAATAATTGAGCTATTCTACTTTTCCTGTTCTCCGCTAATCCGATTAGTAAATGTTCAACCGAAACATAATCATCCCTCATTGCAGCAGCTTCCTTAAATGCTACATCAAGGTCATCGCCCAGGTCACGTGAAATCATAACTTGTGTTGATGCACCGGAAATTTTCGGATAAGAATTAATTATTTCTTCCAACCTGACTTTTATTAAATCCTTGCTGGCACCAAGCTTCATTATGATAGAAGATACAAGACCTGACGGGTCTTCAATGAGTGCTTGCAGTAAATGGGCGGGTTCGATCTGTTGGTTTGAATTATCAGCTGCAATCTCTTGCGCCCGCTGTAAAGATTCCTGTGACTTTAGTGTTAGTTTATTGAAATTAATAGCCATTGTATTAATATTATTACTCTAAAATACTTTTTCAGTTATAAGTTAAAAAGTCAAATGTTAATTTGAAGTATGACAAAGACAACCGTGATTGTTTCAGTGTACGATAAGATTCCCGAACTTGAATTAGTAATACATGCCCTTTTGTATCAGACTGATAAAAACTTCAGCGTAATAATTGCAGAAGACGGCAACAGTGAAAATATGAAAGCATTCTGTTCTATGATCAAAAAGTTCCCTATAGAAATTTCTCACGTAACTCAAACTGATCAAGGATTCAGAAAAAATTCCATACTTAATAAAGCAATTGGCAATGTGTCATCAGGCCAGATTATATTTATCGACGGCGATTGTGTTCCACACTCGAGGTTCATTGAGGCACATCGTTCAATGTTTCAACCTGACACAGTACTTTGCGGACGGCGGGTAGCTCTGGGGAAAAGGGAATCGTTAAACATCACGATTGAATCTATAATAAATAAAGAATATGAGAGGACAGGATTGAGACAATTCATTGATTCACTCAGTTCAAACCCGGACTCTTCCAAACACGTCGAAGAAGGTTTGTTTATTGAAAGTAAAATCTTAAAGTACAGGAAACGGGGTTCAATTCGTTTACTTGGTTGCAATTTTTCATTAAGTCGGGAACTGCTGATAAAAGTAAACGGCTTTGACGAAAACTATACTTCACCCGGAATCGGTGAAGATACTGACCTCGAATTCAGACTTCGCCTCGCCGGAGCAAATTTTGAATCAGTCAGAAACAAAGCAATAGTCTATCACCTCTGGCACACCAAGACAAAAGAAAACCCTGAAAACCTGTCGTATTTCCAGTCTATCATGCAACGCAGTGAGTATAAATGTAAAAATGGTTTGGTTAAATTGAATTAATATTGCAAAACTGAATTAGTAAATTATACACATTGAACAATACATCCGACAAAATTTCTGCGGTTATAATTTGCCGGGACGAAGAAGACAATATCGCAGATTGCCTCAACAGTGTTAAATGGGTTGATTCCATAATAGTCGTTGATAGCGGTAGTAAAGATAATACTGTTGAATTAGCGCGTGCATTCACTGAGCGTGTTTATTTCAATCAGTGGCAGGGATTCGCAAAACAAAGGACATTTGCACTTGGTTTGGTTGAGACGGAATGGGTTCTTGTACTCGATGCAGATGAAAGGTGTTCAAAAGAATTGACTCTGGAAATTCAAAATGCTGTAAAGTCTTCAAAGCCCTGCGATGGTTACAAAATTCCCCGTAAAAGTTTTTTCCTTAATAAATGGATTAAGCATTCAGGTTGGTATCCGAATTATCAATTAAGATTTTTCCGGAAAAATAGTGCTTTCGTTAATAACCGTCTGGTTCACGAAGGCTATGTTGTAAACGGTAATACAGGCTTTTTCACCTCTGATATTCTACATTACACAGTTCAATCCCTATCAGATTTTTCAGATAAAATTAATAACTATTCAACCCTTGAGGCAATAGAAAAGTATGGCAGAAAAAAAGTCGGGGCAATTGATATTTTACTTAGACCACCACTTGGGTTTTTAAAAGAATACATTATTAAACTCGGATTCCGCGACGGCATTTACGGGATCATGGTTGCGTACTTCGACGCAATAACCAAAGCGCTTACTTACATGAAGATTAAAGAACTTCAGGACAAGCAGTGAAAATTTATTCACGTATATTAAGGTATGTTGTATCCTACAAAAAGTATTTGCTGGTCTCGATACTTCTCTCGATCGTATTTTCAGTTTTAAGCGGTATATCAATATACCTTACAATACCTTTATTGAAAACATTATTCCTCAACAACGGATCAGGTTCAGTACCGGTAACAGACGATAATTTTATTCGTCATTCCATGCAATACTTTGAAACATTCATCTTCTCCGGTGGCAAGGGAAAAGCTTTGATGATAATCTGTGTTTTGATAATTGTCGCTTACATGTTGAAAAATATTACAGGCTTTTATCAGGCTTTATTCATGCAAAAAGTTGAGAAAGGAGTTGTAAGGGATGTAAGGCTCGCAATGTATGAAAAAGTCAATATGCTTTCATTGAGATACTTTACATCAGAAAGGTCTGGCAATTTGATTTCCAGAATGACAAACGATGTGAATGCAATACAGGCGGGCATTTCCGCAACCTTCCTCAATTTATTGCGTGAGCCTTTGTTAATCATGATCTACCTCGTACTGGCAATTTCGTTAAGTTGGAAAATGACACTGATTGCACTTATTGTTTTCCCGTTTACTGTCCTTGTTATCGTTAAAATAGGTTCATCTCTTCGCAGGCGCAGTATGAAAATGCAAATTAAAACCGGTGATATTATTTCAATAATAACCGAAAGTATATATGGAGCAAAGGTCATACGGGCATTTAACGCTCAAAAATTTTTACACAAATTATTCCGGAAAGAATCTGATGAACTATATTTTCTTACACTGCAAAATGTTAAAGCCAGCGAACTTGCACAACCAATTACAGAATTCCTTACTATAGTTGCAGGTGTAATGATTATTTGGTTTGGTGGTCGCGAAATTCTTATCAGCAATACAATGCAACCGGAAGAGTTTCTCGGATTTCTGTTTATCATTTTTCAACTTGTCGTACCGATCAAAAACCTCGGTTCAGTTAATAACAGAATACAGGAAGCATCTGCATCTGCGGAACGTTTATTTGATGTGCTCGATCACCCGATTGAAATTAGAGATCCCGAAACTGGCATTAACCTTAATTCATTTAACGAAAGTATTGAAATTGAAAATGTAAATTTTGAGTACGAAAAGAATAAACCTGTTTTGGTTAACTTAAACCTAACCATAAAGAAATCTGAGCTCATTGCACTTGTCGGACCATCAGGCTCAGGTAAATCAACCTTTGCAGATCTCATAGCAAGGTTTTACGATGTAACATCGGGACAAATCAAAATTGATGGTAACAATATCAGGTCAATTAAACTCGATTCAATCAGAAAGCTAATCGGAATCGTACAACAGGAAACCATACTTTTTAATGACACAATCAGGAATAATATAATATTCGGGCTGGAAGACGTAACCGAAGAGAGGTTACACGAAGTTTGCAAATCGGCTAATGCTTACGATTTCATTATGGAAACGGCAAACAAATTTGATACGATTATCGGTGAACGCGGTTTGAAACTTTCCGGCGGACAACGCCAGAGAATTTCTATTGCGCGCACGTTGCTTCGCAATCCTCAAATCCTGATTCTCGATGAAGCTACATCTTCGCTCGACAATGAATCGGAAAAAATCGTTCAGGATGCACTGAACAAATTAATGCAAAACCGGACTTCAATTGTAATCGCTCACCGGCTTTCAACCATTAAAGATGCTGATAAAATCATAGTGCTTGATAACGGGAAAATTGAGATTTCAGGAACTCATGATCAGCTAATGAACAGCGGAGATAATATTTATCGTAAACTATACAATATGCAATTCAAGTGATTTCGCACAAAATTGAAAAATTTAATCTGACTTCCGGTAAGCTAATTTTGGGTTTACTGACGGTTCAGGCAGCATCGTCATTCTTTTCAGTTGCCGTAAATTCAATTGCTTTTGGGATATGGTGTGGAATTTGGATTATTCAAATTATTATAAACCGGAAAATATTACACTATCGTGAACGGATAACCGGTTTTAACTGGATTAATTACTCAATAGCGCTTTACGTTGTTGCAGAATTTGTATCACGCATATTCGCTGTAATTCCCGAAGGTGCTTTTATCGGGTTGAAAAGGCTTTTGCTAATCCTGATTTTTTATGTAACAATTCTACAGTTAACAAAATTGAAACAACTTAAAATTATTTACTTTTTCATGTTAAGTGTTGCAGGACTTGTTTCTATTTACGAACTGATTGTTTACGCGATTAATCTTCCCACCGAATTAACAACTTTACCATTCGTTGAAATCAGAATAAATTATCTGGGTTACCCAATTTCGCTTGGTCAAATGAAAATGTTCTTGTTAATCAGCCTCCTCCCGTTGATGCTCGTGAATAATGTAATTTTCAATACACGGAGATATTTCCTGTTTTTCGCAATTCCGATTTTTATTTCAATGATTCTGACACAATCGAGGAACGTTTTCCTTGCATTTTCGATTTGTTATTTCACCGCAACTTTAATTCTTAATCGGAAAATATTTTTGATAAGTCTCGGCGTTGTTATTGTATCCGCGCTTTTAATCCCCTCCGAATATCTTGCCCGTTTTAAAAGCATTGCGGACACTGAACACCTTAGCAATAAATCTCGTATCGTGATGTGGGAAACCGGTTTGAAAATGTTTGCTGATTACCCGTTTACAGGTGTAGGCGACAATGATATTAAAACTGTTTACGAGAAATATAAAAAGATTGAATATGATGCCGAGGGATCTCACCTCCATAGCAATTATGTCATGATTCTTGCAACTACCGGAGTTTTCGGATTCATAGGATTTATGGCATTTTTTATTTTAATATTCGTAAAACTACTATCCATCTATAAATCACCTACTGATCTGATGACAGGTTTGACTTCCCTTGCAGGGATATTACTTCTTATTTCATTTTTAATTTCAGGTTTTTTTGAATGGAACTTCGGCGACCATAAAGCAATGTCGGTTTTCTTTTTCCTGCTTGCACTTCCGTTTGCAACATCAAATATTTTTAATACTAAACTGAATTGAATCTGGCTTTCTAAAAAATTCCTTAATTTGCATTTTAACAAAAATTGAATTTTATGGACAGAACAAAACAACTTTTCCTTTCATTACTTCAGAGTTTTCAGATGCAGGCAATGATGCAAATGGGTAAACTCAAGAATCCAATGACCGATAAAATCGAACGCGACCTCGATGCAGCTCAGATATCAATAGATATCCTGGAATCACTGAAAGTGAAAACCGAAGGGAATCTCGACCAGGATGAAATTCAATTCATTGAATCAATCCTTTCAGAACTGAAATTAAATTTCGTTGCTGAGCAAGGAAAAGACAATCAGTCTACTAACGGCAACAGCAATGTAGGTAATGAAGATTCAGATAGCGATGACAATGAATCATAATTAAATACCCGTTAAATGAAGTTCGGAATTTTCGGAAACTCCTCAAAAAGTTCTGTTACCGCAACCCTCCGTAAACTTTCGAAATATTTCAATAAGAATAAAATTGAATATTTCATCTCTAAGGATATTTTTCTGAGCGGTAATGAAATCAGCGGGAGCCGGTATTTCAGCAATAAATATATTGCCAAAAACTCTGATGTAATTATATCACTTGGTGGCGATGGTACATTTCTTAATACCGCAAGAATAGTTGGCAATTCCGGGATACCGATACTCGGAGTAAACCTCGGAGGACTCGGATTCCTGGCTGAAATATTACCTGATGAAACCATAAAGTTCCTCGATGAAATTAAGGCGGGTGATTTTGAAGCATGCGAACGGACTGTTCTAAAAATTACACTCCCCGATAATAAAATCCTTCACGGTTTAAACGACATTGTACTTGACCGCGAAAAAAGTATAAGATTAATTGACGTTGAAATTTTTTATAATGATGAATACGTAGGTAGATTTCTCGCCGATGGCGCAATTGTATCAACTCCAACGGGGTCAACTGCATACTCGCTATCTGCAGGGGGGCCTGTAGTTACACTGATGAGCAAGGTGATGTTACTAACACCGATCTGTCCGCATTCGTTGAATATACGACCGATAATTTTCCCCGATGACGGAACGATTAAACTACGTGTAAGGCAAAATATTTCCGCGAGATTAACTGCCGACGGACAAAAGGTTGCCGTTATAAAATCACCGGCTGAAATTAAAATTTCTAAAGCCGGTCACACTATTAAAACCATCAAGCGAAAAGGTCAAACTTACTTTGCAACTTTAAATACAAAACTTTTCTGGACAGCTGAACGCTGGCGAAACTAATTAATATGGAACGCCATCCGCAGCGGGTGGTCTGGTTTTACCGATAAAACCAATCAATACCAATATTGTTACTATATATGGTAACGACTGTATAAACTGTGATGGTATAAACGAACCTATAATCTGCAACTTGATTTCCAGTGCTTCGAAAAAAGCGAACATAAGGCAAACGAAAAAGATATTTACAGGTTTCCATTTCCCAATTATCATTGCTGCAAGCGCAATATATCCTCTGCCCGCTGTCATACCCTGACTATATGTATTTTGGTATGATGCAAGCCATATACCACCGAACGAAGTTATAATTCCACAAAGAACCACTCCCGCAATTTTATAAAATCTGACTTTCACTCCAAGCGATTCTGCTGCCTGCGGATTTTCACCTACTGACCTAAGCCTAAGTCCAAATCGAGTTTTAAAGAATACAAATGCAGACAGAGGTACGGTTGCGAATGCGACGATAATTAACGGGTCTGATAAAAACGGTAAAAAGGAAAGAACTTCTATTGTAGGGATCTCTTCAAATCTTGGTGTGTTGCTTGAAGTCTTAAAAAAATATGCTATCAGAAAATCAGCGAGTCCTGCAATAAGAAGATTAAATCCAACACCTGTTACTATGTGATCCGTCTTAAGCTTTACCGTAAATATTGCGAACAAAATTGAGAGAACCGCATTAACCAACATGGCAATAATAAAGGATAATATTATGCTACCGGTAAAAATGTTAACTACTGCGAACGAAAACGCAGAGGATATTAAAAATCCTTCAATCGCAATATTAATTACTCCGCCACGTTCAGAATATGCACCACCTATGGCACCGAAAAAATACGGAGTGAACATTCTAAAAACCTGAGATAAAAACACAACTGAAAATATTGAAAGGAGATTCTCCATTAGTTCCGCTCCAAATTTATCTTAAGATAATTATCGGTTAATTTGTTAACGCCTAAAATGCTAAGCACCACCAAACCCTGGAAAATAAGCATGATTTCTTTAGGTACTAATTCATTAACAGCTAACCCACCATAATCGAGAAATCCGAACAGAAACGCGGAAAAGATTATTCCAATCGGGTTATTCCTTGCCAGCAACGATACAGCGATCGCCGTAAATCCGATATTGGCTGAAAAACCGTATTCATAAAACCCTTTGTACCCAAATATGTAATTTAAACCAACAAATGACATCATTCCGGCAGCAAGTACAAATGCAACGATTGTATATTTATTTACATTTACCGACATATAAACTGAGGCGACAGGATTGAAGCCGATTGCCCTTAGCTTGTAGCCGATACTGGTTTTGTATATTGTGAAATATATTATCAACGCAAGCAACAATGCTATAAATAAAGTTATATTCAACGGTGAACCATGGAACGACGGAATAAAATCGGACAATTTGGTAAAGAAGAAATTCTCCGGAATTTTTGTTGTGCGGATTGTAGACTCCACTGCAAAGTGAGAAATTAGAAAATAATTAACCATTGCCAGAGAGATGAAGTTCAGCATAATGGTAGTTATAACTTCGCTTACACCTTTTTTTACTTTAATTACTGCAGGTATAAAACCGAAAACGGCTGAAACTATAAACCCCGTCAAAATGCTCAATGGTAAGATGATCAAAAAAGGAAGTCCGGGAAAGGACGTAGCTGTTAAAGCCATAACAAACGCACCTGCATTAATCTGACCTTCACCGCCAATATTAAAAAGTTTGGCATGAAAGCAAATTGCAATTGCGCAACCTGAAATTATTAACGGGGTCGTTTTGAAAAGTGTTTGAGCAAATCCATAACCGGTTCCGAAAACTTCAGAGAATATTCTTCCAAAAATTACAACAGGATCTCTACCTAGTATAAATAAAAATCCAAAAGTTATCAGCGCGGTCAACAGTATAGAAATAAGTGCAGAACCGGTTTGAAAAATAATCTTCTTATTCAATCCCCGCTCCGACCATTAACTTCCCTACTTCGACAGTAAAACTTTCCGCATCCTTTAACCTGCTTTTTAATTCTAACGGTTCATATTCTTTAACTGTTTGCCCGTTATATAAAACTATAAGCCGGTCGGATAATTTGAATAATTCATCAAGATCTGAAGAAACGAGCAGAACAGCTCTACCTGAATTCCTAACATGTATTATCTCGTCGTGGATAAACAAACTGGATTTTAAATCTACTCCTCTGGTCGGATGGGAGAATATAATTAATTCTGATTGATTTTCTATCTCCCTCGCAACTATTGCCTTTTGCTGATTCCCACCCGATAAATTTCCCATTGGTGTAAAGTAATCGGGTGTTCTTATATCGTAACTCTTTATAAGTATCTCCGATAGTTTTTTTAGTTTGGCTTTCAACGCTATTTCAAACCCCATTTTTCTTGTGATCACATTCTCGCCAATTGTATATTCGCTGATCATACCTTTTTTTATACGGTCGTCTGGTACAACAGAAACGCTGCTATAATTCAACTCAGCAGTTCCATTTTCAACACTTAAAAGTTGCAATAAAATATCTACAATTTCGTTTTGTCCGTTTCCCTCCACTCCGCAAATACCGCTAATCTCTCCTGCCCGTAAAACTAAATTTATATCGTTTAACTTACTGTAACCGCCGGACGAGAGCCCTGCCTTTTCCAGAATTGCAACTTTTTTTTCTCCATCTGTTTCCAGTTTTGTTTCCGATGCTATTTCAAATGAGGAATCGCCTACAATTTCTTTGCCAAGAATATCTTCATCGATCTCAGTGGCTTCTGCTTCATACACTTTCTTACCTTGTCGTAGTACTGTTACACGCTCAGCAATCTGAATTACCTCCCTTAGTTTGTGGGTTATTAAAATAATTGTGTTCCCTGAATCTTTGAGCTTAGTAATAATATTAAAAAACTCATCTACCTCAACAGGCGATAAGACCGCTGTTGGTTCATCGAAAATAATTATGGAAGGTTTCCTGTACAATATCTTCAGCAACTCCACTTTTTGTTGTTCGGCAATCGAAAGTTTTTCAACTTTATCGTCCGGGTTCAGACCTAAATTGAATTTTGTAATTACATCATTGATCTTTTTTTGTGCAGTTTTAAAGTCTATTTTAATTCCGGAAATCGGTTCATTGCCGAGTATAACATTTTCTAATACGCTGAAATCGTCAATTAGCATAAAATGTTGCCAAACCATGGCAACCCCTGCATTTATTGCATCGTGAGGCGTGTGGAAGTTTTGCTGTTTCCCATCCACGAACAACTTCCCTGAGTCAGGTTGATAAGCGCCATATAGAATTTTCATCAGTGTAGATTTGCCGGCACCATTTTCACCGAGAATGCAATGCACAGAATTTTTCCGGATAGCAAAACTCACATTGTCATTTGCCTTAAGATTTCCAAATTGCTTTGTAATATTTTTAAACTCTATCGCAGGGATCAAATCTTCTACCTGATAGGTTCAGGTTTAACATTATGAAATTGTATTTGAATTTATTGTAATACATATACCATGAAGCAATCATTAATTTCAATATCGAACACGGCTCTTCACAATTTTTTTTGCAAACAACTTTATAAAATTAATTGTACGATCAACTTCGGGGATGATAGGTTCTATGTACATTAATAAGATATTCCCTGTCTATATGCGTATAAATTTGTGTAGTGGAAATATCTGAGTGACCGAGCATTTCCTGAATTACCCTGATATCTGCTCCGCCTTCCAGCAAGTGAGTTGCAAATGAATGTCGTAAAGTATGCGGATGAACATCTTTTTTAATACCAGCAATCTTGACATATTTATCCACAATATTCCAGATAGTCATTCTTGAAAGTTTTTTTCCGCGGAAATTCAGGAATAGAGTGTTGTCTGTTTCAGTTGACTTGGCTTTCAGGAAGTTCCTCGAGCTTTTAACATAATCGCGAATCGCTTTTAGTGCGTCACGGCCAATTGGAACAATTCTCTCCTTAGAACCCTTCCCGATAATCCTGAGAAAACCATCTTCGGCAAATACATCGCTCAGTTTGAGATTAATTACTTCGCTTACCCTTAAGCCGGAGGCGTACATCGTTTCGAGAATCGCTTTATCTCGTATCGCGATTTTATCCTTCTCATTTATATTTAAAATTCTGTTAACTTCATCAACCGACAATACTTCAGGTAACTCACGCTTTGTTCTCAACGATTCAATGTCGTCAACCGGATTAATTTCAACAAGTTTTTCAGCTTCAAGGAATTTAAAGAAAGTCCTCAAAGCGGACAACATCCGGTTGATTGATTTCGCCGAATATCGCCCACCGCGATTGCGGGATAGCGCAGAGACATAGTTATTCAGTGTTCCACCGTTAACCTTATTAAGGTCGGAGATTTTGACTTCCGAAAGGTAATCCAAAAATTTTTTAATATCGTATTGGTATGACCGGACAGAGAGTTCAGCAAGAGATTTTTCTACCCTGAGGAAATTTAAGAACAACTTTAACCGGCGATCTATTTCCGGATTCATTTCGCTGGTTGCGTTTGTTCTTTCATCTCACGTTCATCCGCCTTCTTTTGATCGGGATATTTAATCCTGCTGTGGTATGAACCCATAAGCACCTGTAAGAAACTCTGCTTTATTTTCGTCAGGTCTTTCAACGTGAGCTCGCATTCGTCAAGCTGCCCGTCCATAAACCTTGCTTTAATAACTTCATCAATCGTCTTCTCAATTTTGTTCGGTGAACTATCGTCTAATGTTCTGGTAACAGCTTCGACCGTATCAGCAAGCATAATAATTCCTGCCTCCTTCGTTTGTGGTTTCGGTCCGGGATAACGGTATGTCTCATCCTCAACGCTTTCTTTGAAAAGGTCGGTTTGGTTCAGCGCCTTGTCGTAAAAAAATGAAACCAGCGTTGTACCGTGATGTTGCGGAATAAAATTAATTATACTTTGAGGCAACTTATATTTTTTAGCAAGCTCAACACCTTCTTTAACGTGAGCAATTATTATTTTTGCACTGACACTTGGTTTAAGCAACTCGTGTCGATTAAATCGATCGAACTGATTTTCGATGAAGTATTCCGGTTTCATCATTTTCCCTATATCGTGAAAGTAACACCCTACACGCGCAAGGATACTGTTAGCACCGATTGATTCAGCTGCCTTTTCTGCTAGATTACCCATCATCATACTGTGGTTGTAAGTGCCTGGTGCTTTCATGAATAATTCTTTCAGCAACGGATGGTTTCTGTCAGAAAGTTCAAGTAATGTAATATCGGTTGTGATTTTAAATACACGTTCATAAAATATCAACAAACCGAACGCAATAACCGGCGACATTACCGCGTTAATACCGCCGTAAATAAACCGGTTGAATATCTCCCCGAACTCCTCCATCCTGTCGAATCCGATTGCGAGTATTGCGACAGTGTTCCCTATAAGTATAAAGAAAAACGACCGGAAAATCTGATTTCTGTTCCGGGCATTTCTCACACTGAAAATCGCAAGTACTGAACCGCAGAACGAGATGAATGCAATCGTATAATCTCCCCCTCGCACCGCTGCAATTAGGAAACAAATAATAACTGCAGAGAAGAATGCAAGGCGTGAATCGAATATTATAGTTAGCAGAATTGATGCTACAGACGCAAAAATCAACAACTCAACCGGACGATTAACAGTTATATTTAAGGACAGATAAGCGAAGAAGGATTCGAGAATCAATAACGATGAGATCAGAATGAGCATATTGTTATCGTTAAATATATCCCGTCTGATGTAATAAAGGAACAATGCGAGAATAGACAATAGAGTCAGAACGGTTAAACTTTTCCCGACAAACTGAAGTACGAAATCCTGAACGCCAAGTCTTTCGAGCCGGATTTTTTTGTACGAGTCGAGTTTAAGTTTTACCTCCGGTGTTATTGGATCGTGTTTGCTTATGATTCGTTCGTTCTGTCTCACTATCCCCGAAGTTTTCTGAACCTGCCTTAACCTATTTTCAAGTACCACCTGAGTCAGATCTGTATTGAACTTCAGGTTGGGCTGTATCAATCGCCGACCGATTTCTTCTGCGGAAAGAATAAGTTCGTTATCGTTTGTTACAGATGAGATTTCATTTCGTAGCATAGCCGACGCCTCATTTAAGTCCATAACCTCGCTGGCCGGTGTAATATCCTGAACGTTTTCGTTTTTCTTCTGAACGATTGAAATTTTTCCTGAAACAATATCTTTCTTTGGAATGTCAATAATCTTTTTCGATTGGATTGTTTCAATATTCCGGTCTATCAGTTGAAAAAATTGGTTAAAAGATTTTATCACCGAATCGGGTTCATCTCCTGTAAATAAACCATAAAGTCTCAACCATTCATCATGCGATAAAATTAACCCCGTTTCCTCCCTCTTGCGTTTGAGACTTTCAGAATTTATCCCACCGGATTTCTCTGCCTGCAAAAATACTTCGTTTAATTTAGCCTGTAATTGATCCGATAAAGATGTAGTCTCTGCAACTTTATCGAATACCGGAGCTAATTCCTGTTTAACTTTTTCACGATCGGCAAGGTATTCACTCTCATCGCGGTAAATGGGAAATGAAAACGGTGCGATTAAATCTTCATCAACCCAAATCGTCCCTACCTCAAACTTTACGTCAATATTGTGATGCCCGGGAAGTAAGAGAATTATTATAAAAACTGTTAAAATCCCGACACCGGCTTTAAATATTGAACTCCCTTTTAAATTTGGATTTGATTTGAGTTTAAGACGTTTCGATATGTCAGACAGCAAATTTGACATCTGAATAAATTAAACAAAATAAAAAAAAAAGTAGTGCCTAAACAAATGGACTACTTAAATTGAAATTCAGGTTAGTTTGTTAGTTATACTTCGTGTTTGGTCGTATAAAAAGTTTTCTTCTGAATTGCAAATTCCATAACAATCCGCTCGTTTAACGGATTCAATCTCTCATGTTCCTCTTCTTCAAGTTTATCGTAAACTTCTTCCGAATCACACAAAAATATTTCTGTAAAATTGTTCTTAGACTTATCGCTCTCGAATACGGAGTATTGTATCCCTTCCCGTGCGTTTATTATCTCCTTCATTTGATTTATAACTCCAAGATATTCATCCCGCATTTTCGGGTTGATCGAGTATGTTATTTCGAATAGAAATTTTCTCATATAATTTACCTGCTATTGTATTTTTATGGTGCAATATAATTATGACTTAACGTAAAATAAAGTTAATCCTGATTGAAAATCGAATTAATTACATAAAACTTTAGTTTGAATATTATAACACGATTATTTCCTGCGAATAATCGGTGAAAGGTAATCCGAAGATTTCCTGTAACAGTACATGAATTTTTAAATTTATTAATAACCTTAAACAGATTGTATTTAACCGGAAGTTTCTCTTAATTTCGATAACAAAATTAAAAGTGACCTAAATTCGGTTTAACAATTAAAGAATACACATAAAGCGATAAATTTAACACTTAAACACGAACTATAAATTTCATATTTTACAATATGCCAACGATTTCCAACTCTCCAAACAGTCTGATCCACGAAAATAGTCCATACCTTAGACAACATGCAAATAATCCGGTAAACTGGTACGCATGGAACGATAGCTCTATTGCATTGGCAAAACAAGAGAATAAACCAATATTTCTTTCAATCGGATATTCAACTTGTTACTGGTGTCATGTCATGGAGCGTGAAGTCTTTGAGAATCCGGAAATTGCTGAATTGATGAACAAGTATTTCATTAACATTAAAGTTGACCGCGAAGAGAGGTCTGATATTGACCGGATTTATATGACTGCGCTTCAAGCAATGACAGGAATGGGAGGCTGGCCAATGAGCATGTTCCTTACTCCTGACCTGAAACCTTTCTACGGAGCGACCTACATACCGCCGAAGTCGAAATACAATCAATCAGGTTTCGAGGATGTAATTGAAAAGATTAATACAGTCTGGCAGGAAAAACACGATGAAGTTTTAAACAGCGGTAATCAGGTTGTCAATCTGCTCAGCAATAAAGTTCTCAAATCTAACGTTCAGGATGAAGATATAACAATAACCGAAGATGTATTACACAAAGCGTTCGAGCAGTTCAAATCAGTTTACGATTACAGTTTTGGAGGTTTCGGTCAAGGCAATAAATTTCCGAGACCTGCGGCGCTAGATTTCCTTAATGTGTACTTCAAAACATTTGGTAATATCGAAGCTTTCGATATGGTAACCTTTACGCTGATGAAAATGTACACCGGCGGAATTCACGATCACCTGAACGGCGGATTTCACAGGTATTCGGTCGATCACGTTTGGAGAGTTCCCCATTTTGAAAAAATGTTATATGACCAGGCTCAGATCATCAATACTTTGCTTGATGTGCATTCAATTTCCGGAAAGCAAATTTACCTTCACATTGCGGCAAGCACAATAAACTATGTTCTTAACTACATGCAAGACGAACAGGGAGGATTTTATTCTGCTGAAGATGCCGAGAGTATGATTAAAGAGGGAGACAAGAATTCTAAATCCGAAGGCGCTTTTTACCTGTGGGACAAAAACGAGATTGATAAAATCCTGCCGGCTGATCACGCCGGAATATTTGAATACTATTACGGTATCCTTCCTGCCGGCAACACTCTAAATGATCCTCACAATGTATTGAAAGAAAAAAATGTTCTGTATGTAGCACACGATATTCACGATACAGCAAAAGTTTTCGGGAAATCAGAAGAAGAAATTTTTTCAATACTGGAATCATGCAGGAAAAAACTTGTAGCTTCACAATCGGAAAGACCACGACCGTTCCTTGATAAAAAAATTATAACATCCTGGAATGCCATGATGAGTTCCGCTCTATCAAAAGCTTTTAAAAAAACCGGCAACAAACGGTTCCTTAACGCTGCGGTCAACTGTATTAATTTCTTAAAACGAAGCCTGATTGACACGGAAGAACCGCGCTTATACCGAAGATTCATTAATGGTGAACGAAGATTCAGCGCCACACTAGAAGATTACGCGTTACTGATAAAAGCCCTTATCGACTTGTATGAGGTTACGTTCGATGACGAGTATATTGAGTTAGCCTCTTCCCTGAATATACTCTGCATAAAAAATTTCTACGACCGGCAAAATGCAGGTTTTTTCGATTCGGAAAAATCTGACGATATAATTTTCCCGACCAAAGATCCTTATGACGGCTCGGAACCTTCGGGGAATTCTATACAGATTCTGAATCTGTTCAGATTGTCGGTAATTCTTGATGAAAGCGCATATTTCGATATGGCAGAAAGGTCACTGATTTATTTTTACGACGATATCAGGAAATCGCCTTTCTCAAGTCCGTTACTATTGATCTCACTGCTCAATTACCTTAAAGGTGCGGAGGAAATTGTAGTAGGAAAAAAGGCGGGAAACGAACTGATTGGTTATGTTTACTCAAAATATCTGCCGTTCGCGCAGATTATCAAACCTTCGGAATTTCTTGCAGGTAAAAATGAGCTCATAAAAGAAATTCTTAACGACGAACCGAACGGACACGGAGTTTTCGTTTGCCACGATTTCAAATGTGAAAAACCGGCTTTGAATCTCGAAGAACTTAAAGAAATAATAAAATAAAATATAGGAGACATTTAAAAATGGTATTTGACCTTGAACTCATAAAAAGCGTTTATAAGAACTACAAAGACAAAGTGAATAAAGCACGCGATATTTTAGGGAGACCATTAACCTACACTGAAAAGATTTTGTACTCACATCTCTTTGAACCATTAACACATGAATTCACCAGAGGTAAAGACTTCGTAAACTTTTCACCGGATAGAGTTGCGATGCAGGATGCAACTGCACAAATGGCATTGTTACAGTTCATGTCCGCAGGAATTTCAAAAGTAGCCGTTCCTAGCACTGTACATTGCGACCATTTGATACAGGCTGAAACCGGATCGGTTGAAGATCTTCACCGTGCATTCGATACAAATAAAGAAGTTTACGATTTCCTTGCGAGCGTATCGAACAAATACGGGATTGGATTCTGGAAACCGGGTGCAGGTATAATTCATCAGGTTGTGCTTGAAAACTATGCTTTCCCCGGCGGGATGATGATCGGGACTGATTCCCACACACCAAATGCAGGTGGATTAGGCATGATTGCCATTGGTGTTGGTGGCGCCGATGCAGTGGATGTAATGGCAGGGCTTCCGTGGGAATTGAAATTCCCAAAATTAATCGGCGTAAAACTTACAGGTAAAATGTCAGGCTGGACTTCACCTAAAGACGTTATCCTCAAGCTCTCGGGAATTCTTACTGTTAAAGGTGGAACCGGCGCAATCATTGAATACTTCGGTGAAGGGACAGAAACTATTTCCTGCACCGGTAAAGGTACAATCGGAAACATGGGAGCAGAAATCGGCGCAACAACTTCCGTCTTTCCCTACGACCAAAGAATGTCAACTTACCTTAAAGCTACAGAACGCAGTGAAGTTGCAGAAATGGCTGACCAGCTATCCAATGAACTAAAGGCTGACGAAGGGAGCGAGAAATTTTACGATCGAATAATAGAAATAAATCTTTCCGAGCTTGAACCACACATTAACGGACCTTACACTCCTGATCTTGCATGGCCAATTTCAAAATTCAAAGATGCCGTAATTGAAAATGGTTATCCCGAAGTGCTTAAAGTTGCATTAATCGGGAGCTGTACAAATTCATCTTATGAAGACATGGAACGCGCAGCATCGGTTGCAAAACATGCGGGTATGAAAGGCCTCAAAGCAATTTCCGATTTCACAATCACCCCGGGTTCAGAACAAATCAGAGCTACGATAGAGCGCGATGGTCAACTTGAAATCTTTGAAAAAGCTGGCGGTCTTGTCCTGGCAAATGCATGTGGTCCCTGCATTGGACAATGGAAAAGACACGATGTTGAAGACGGCGAAAAAAATTCCATACTTACTTCTTACAACAGGAACTTCTCAAAGCGAAACGACGGCAATTCCGCAACACACGCGTTCATTGCTTCACCTGAGATTGTTACCGCTTTCGCCATGGCAGGAAAACTTACTTTCAATCCGCTTACCGATAAATTAATAAACGATAAAGGCGAAGAAGTATTACTTGACCCGCCATCGGGCGAAGAACTGCCGGATAGAGGATTCATCAGGGATGAACACGGTTATCAACCTCCCGCTGCAAACGGTGAATCAATCGAAGTTATCATTTCACCGCAGAGTAACAGATTGCAAAAGCTAGATCCATTTCAGAAACCTGATCTCCAAAATGATTTCAGTGATTTACATTTGTTGTTGAAAGCAAAAGGGAAATGTACAACCGACCATATCTCAATGGCGGGTCCATGGCTTAAATACAGAGGACACCTCGATAACATTTCAAACAATATGTTCATCGGTGCTATTAATTATTTTAACGAAAAAATGAACAACGTATTGAATCAGATTAACGGTGAATATGATGAAGTTCCGAAAGTCGCAAGAGATTATAAATCCCGTAACCACGGTTGGGTAGTTGTTGGTGAAGAAAACTACGGCGAAGGATCTTCAAGGGAACACGCAGCTATGGAACCAAGGTTTCTTGGGTGTAAAGCAATTATAGTGAAATCTTTCGCCAGGATTCATGAGACGAACCTCAAAAAACAAGGTGTCCTTCCACTGACATTTGCCAACCCTGAAGATTATGACAAAATTTTGGAAACCGACAGGATTACACTCGACGTAGCTGACATCAAACCGGGTGCACAGGTTAAGTTGACATTGAAGCATTCTGATGGTTCATCTGAAGAAATTAAGTTGAATCATACAATGAACGAACACCAGATAGATTGGTTTAAAGCAGGAAGCGCATTAAACTTAATTGCTTCAAAGTAACATCGGATTTTAAAAACTAAAAGCAGAACAACTAAAATGTTACTATGACAAACAAAGATTTAATAGATCTCAAGTATGCCAAACAACTTCTCGAGAATCCGGGTTTTGCGGCAAAGATAAGTGACTTAATCGGAAAGCCGGTGGAAAAGGGGCTTGAAATATTACCATCACGATTGAGTAATATTATAGATAAGGCAGTATCAAACTCCTTAAATAGAGCGCTTGAACTTTCGATAAAAACGATAAATTTCGAAGACAAGACTGTTAATAAAGCCGGACATAAATTTGCCGTTTTTCTCAGTGGTGGAATTGGAGGAGCATTCGGTTTAACTTCGCTTTTAGTTGAGTTACCGATTTCAACCGGTATTATGTTGCGTTCAATTGCAAAAATTGCGCTGTCTAATGGTGAAGATATGAACGATATAAATACAAGATTATCATGTCTGGAGGTATTTGCTTATGGTAGTAATTCTAAGTCGGACGATGCTTCAGAAACTGGTTACTACATGACACGAGCCGCATTGGCAAAATCAATTGCTGATGCAGCAAGATATATCACCGAGAAAGGGCTTGCAGAAAAAAGCTCTCCTGCGATTATGAGGTTTCTGCTTAATATTTCATCACGATTCGGTATTGTGGTCTCACAAAAGGCGGTGGCAACTGCCGTGCCGGTAATTGGAGGGCTAAGTGGAGCTACGGTCAATTTAATTTTCATTGACCACTTTCAGAAAATTGCCGAAGGGCATTTCATTGTAAAACGGCTCGAAAAGAAATATGGCGAAGATATTGTCAGAAGTGAATATAATTCAATTTAATTCTATTCCATGAGAATTTTTACCTGGAACATTAACGGAATCAGGGCTGCGGTAAAGAAAGGTTTCCTTGAATGGTTTAAAGAGACAAATCCAGATATACTTTGCTTGCAGGAAACAAAGGCACAGTTCAATCAACTTGACGATTCTGTTACAAATATTAATGGATATAAATCTTATTGGTTCTCTGCTGAACGGAAAGGTTATTCAAGTGTTGCAACTTTCACAAAGTTTAAACCCGTTGAAGTTCTTAATGGGTTCGGGAAAAAGGAGTTCGATTCCGAAGGGAGAGTAATTTTTACCGAGTTCAATGAATTTGTACTGGCGAATGTATATTTCCCTAATGGCGGTAGAGGTCCGGAGCGTTTAAAGTATAAACTGGATTTTTACGACGAGCTGTTTTTCTACATCAATAAGAATTACAAATCACGAAAAGGTATTATAATTACAGGTGATTTCAACACGGCTCACAACGAAATTGACCTTGCCAAGCCACAGCAATGGAGTAAAGTTTCAGGTTTTCTAAACGAAGAGCGGGCATGGATTGAGCGAATCATTAATCTGGGATATGTTGATGTTTTCAGGGTTTTAAATCCTAATGTACAGAAATTCACGTACTGGGATCAGATATCAAGAGCTCGGCAAAGAAACGAAGGATGGAGAATTGATTATTTCATGGTGTCCGAAGATATCGCCGGTAAAGTTACTTTTGCCGAAATTCACGACACAATAACCGGAAGCGACCACTGTCCGGTTAGTATTAATATAGAAATAAACTAAGGAGGTTTTTTTGAAAGCTGCGGTACTTAAAAAGACTGGGGAGATATCGGAGTTGATGCAAAATCTTTCGGTAAAGGAAGTTCCCGAACCCGAAATTTCAAGTTCAGATGTTATTGTGAGTCTGAACTATTCCGCCTTAAACCACAGAGACATTTGGATCACAAAAGGTCTTTACCCGAAAATTGATTTACCTGTAATTCCGGGATCTGACGGATGTGGAACGATTGTCGAAAAAGGATCATCTGTAACTGAGTTTAACCTCGGTGACAGTGTTATCATAAATCCTTGTCTGGATTGGGGTTTCCGTCAGACACATCAGAGCAAAAAAATGTCAATCCTCGGTATGCCGGTAAACGGAACATTTGCAGAATATGTAAAAATCAATAAGGCAAATGTATTCATGAAACCTTCATCTCTAACTTCGTTGGAAGCTGCTGCTATACCGCTTTGCGGGCTGACTGCATACCGTGCACTCTTCAATCGTGCTGATCTGAAAAACGGTGAAAATGTACTTATTACCGGAATCGGAGGCGGGGTCGCTAGTTTGGCAATGATATTCGCAATTGCACACGGCGCGGCAGTTTATGTTACTTCTGGTAACGACGAGAAAATCGAACTGGCAAAACAATTGGGCGCTGTCGGTGGCGCTAATTACAATAATCCCGACTGGGATAAAGAAATTCTGAAGTTGGCTAACAACGACATCCAGGTAATTGTTGATGGAACCGGAGGTAAGATTTTCAATAAACTTGTTGACATTATTAATTACGGGGGTAGAATTGCCTCTTACGGAGCAACGCTCGGCAATCCGGATAAATTTGCTTTAAATAAAATTTTTTGGAAACAAATTACGATATCCGGCGCAACACTGGGCTCACCTTCTGATTTTATGAATATGGTTTTGTTCTTTGAACTTAATAAAATTAAACCTGTCATTGATGAAGTTTACGATCTCCAAATGATTCACCAGGCAATGTTCAGAATGAATAACGGTGAACAGTTCGGAAAAATCGTAATAAAAAATATGGAGTAATAAGTAAACCGTTTAAATGATGATTAAATTTTTAAGGTATAGGTTTGTAATGATATAAAAATGACCGGACAAATTATTTCTGCCCTTCCGTCACTTTTAAAAATTTTTTACCGGATGTTAACTGAAAATAACATATAAAATTCAATACAACAGCAAATAAAAAAGGCGGGTTAAATCCGCCTTTTTATTTTTTCAAAGCTTCAATTTTTTTCCGAACTTCTTTCAACTCAAAATTAAGGTCTTCCACCTCCTTGTCAATCTTCCGGTTATGCGCTTCAATCTCCACACTGTAATTATCTTCATCGTGACCGTATTCAAATTCATCGTCGTATAGAGAATTATCACTCGCCCTGAACGATTTGAATTTTTCCACAAAAGCTTTTACGCCCTTCACGATTGCAGAGTAACTCGCAATAGTATCCAATACGGGCGGTTCAATTTTACTCCTCAACTTTTCCTCGAACTCAATAACATTGTCGGCAACAGTTTTCAAATTATCGGTAACAGTCTTTAATTTATCCACATTATCATCAATTTTCTTCGCAATATTTTTTGATGTATCGAGCAAGTCCGAAGCCTTTTCAATAACCGGTTTCATTGAATTCTGAAAATCCTTAATTGAACCGGTAATCTCATCAAATTTCTCTGAAGTCCGCCTGAGCTGTCCGAGAACTTTAATAATTCCGACAATAATGCACAGAAACAACAGAATAATGATAATGTTGGTAATCAGTTGAGATATCTGAAGCGCAGATTCCACTTTTGGTCAAATTAAATTAATCGATTTTCTTTTTTTCCTGATTGTAAGCTTCGAGTCCGGCATTAAATGCATCCTTAACCCTGTCCGATTCATTCGAGATGATTTGCTTTGACTTCTCGTAAGTTTCACCAGCCTTTGCTTTCGCTTCAGTCAGTATTTTATTTGCATCGCTAAGCAGATGCGAAGCTTTTTCTTTTGCATCCTTGATGAGTTGTTCGGACTTCTTTTTGCTTTCAGATATAATAGTTGACGCTTTTTCTTTTGCCGTATTCAGGTATTCGGAAGCATCTTCAAGGTACTCATCTTTTTTAACTTTTATATCAGCACGTAGCTCACGTCCGCTTTTAGGCGCATACAATAACGCTATGATACTGCCAACAATTCCACCGGTTATAAAACCGATCATCATGCCTTTTGCCATTTTATTGTCATCCATTGTTTAGTCTCCTTTTAGTTATGTTGTTTTAATTTCTCATTCGAGAACGAAATCCCGTAAATGAATTTCAATCACGAATAATTATTGTTTCTTAATTAAAAATAAAAAATACTTTTGTCAAAACTAATAATTTACGGTTGAAAAGTCAAAATCTAAGCATTTATATATTGATTGCTTCTCCGTGTGCCACACCTGCTGCTTCCATTATTGATTCAGACAATGTCGGGTGTGCATGAATAGTCTGCAATATTGTCCTGCCCGTTCCTTCGAGTGATTTTGTCATTACGAGTTCGCTTATCAGTTCAGTCGCTTCACTGCCGACGATATGAGCGCCGAGCAGTTCATCATATTTGGAATCAAATATCAACTTAACCATTCCTGTCGTCTCACCTGCTGCTCTGGATTTACCGTTTGCCGAAAACGGAAATTTTCCTACCTTAATATCATAACCCGCCTCTTTTGCTTTCGCTTCAGTTAAACCCACTGATGCGACCTGTGGCTGACAATAAGTACAACCCGGAATATTCAGGTATTCGATATCAGCAACATCAAGCCCCTTTATCTTTTCAACACAATTAACAGCTTCGCCTGATGCAACGTGCGCAAGCCATGCTTTGCCTTTTGGATCAATCAACGCGCAATCCCCTATTGCATAAACTCCCGATACGTTAGTTTGATAATTCTTATCAACTTTAATCCCGTTCTTATATACCTCAACTCCGATATCTTCAAGCCCGAGGTTTTCAATGTTACCAGTCACTCCGATTGCAAGCAATACACAATCGGCTTCAATTTCGTCAGTTACCTTTCCCGACACTTTAACCTTAACCTTGTTACCTTTTATTTTTACTTCCTCAGTTTTTGATTCAGTATAAATTTTAATTCCGCTTTTCTTAAACTCTCTGGCAACTACATCTGATATATCCTTGTCTTCAACCGGAAGTATAGTCGGCAGCATTTCAATTATTGTTATATCGGTACCGAACGCATTATAGAAATAAGCAAACTCTGCGCCAATTGCTCCACTTCCTACTATAACCATTGACTTCGGTACTTCCTTCATAATCAATGCGCCAGTTGAAGAAAGTATTTTTTTCTCATCAAATTCAACACCCGGCAACTTTCTTGCTCTTGCACCGGTTGCAATTATCGTGTGCTTTGATTTAACCTTGTCAATTTCTTTTCCGGTTTTATCCGAAACCGAAATGATTTTATCCTTACCAAATTTTGCACTACCTTCGATAACGGTAATCTTGTTTTTTTTCATTAAGTATTTCACCCCCTTTTCAGAAGCATCTGCAACATCTCTCGACCGTTCAATAATTTTCGGGAAGTCAAATCCAATCTCCTGAGCTTTTAATCCGAGATCGTCAAGGTGACTGATTTTATTCATTACTTCTGCGCTTTTAAGAAGAGCCTTCGTTGGAATACACCCCCAGTTTAAACAAACCCCGCCAAGTTTATCGCGCTCTATTATCGCTGTCTTAAACCCGAGTTGCGCTGCCCTTATTGCAGCAGTATAACCACCCGGTCCGCTTCCGATAACTGTTAAATCAAATTCCTGCATCTATTATTTGTCTTAATTTTGTTGTGAAGTGAATGCTTAATTTACTAATATATGCGCTGTATCTCAATGCAGGAATAATTGTTGATGACCTGGCAATTGACTCTAATTCTCATAGAAGATAATTTTAATTAATCCTATCTTACGGTAATGGATATGCACGGTACAGGGAAAATTCTGATTGTCATCGGAGTCGTAATTCTTATCGTTGGAATTATTTTAGCCCTCGGAATAAAAATTCCCCTAATCGGGAAATTACCCGGGGATATTCACTTTAAGCGCGGTAATTTTTCTGTTTACTTTCCGATAGGAACATCTATTGCAGTTAGCATCGGCATATCATTGTTGCTTTATATTTTAAACAAACTTTTCAGATAATGAAACAAATTTACTTTATCAGGCACGCAAAATCAGACTGGAGCAATCCGCAGTTAAACGATCACGAGAGACCTTTAAATAAACGCGGTATGAAAGATGCGCCGTTAATGGCGGAAATAATGCAAAAAAGCGGTATCTCACCGGATGCAATTTTTTCAAGTACTGCAAAACGTGCTTTCACAACCGCTGAAATCTTTTTCAGATATTTCCCTAAAGCACACCTGGTTGCTGTCCCTGAACTTTATCATGCGAACGAAATAACCTTGCAGGATTTCATTACATATACCGACAACAAATACAATACGATTTTCATCATTGCTCACAATCCCGGCCTGAACTTTTTCTGCAGCTTTTACCCGGAATTCTCTTTACCCAATATCCCTACTACAGGAGTAATCGGTATTGAAGCCGATATTGATAATTGGACCGATTTCAATATTAAAAAATCCAGGATCATACTTGAAGATTACCCTAAGAAACATAAGTAGCATCCAGCTTAGTAATTTAAAATTTTCATCTAAACAAAAAAATCTGTAACTGCGATTGGCTTTTAACATCCAATTGTCATTTATATTACGCAATGCAAAAGTTAATTTGCATGAAAATCAATTTTAAACAAGATTTGACAAGTAAAAAAATCCGACAAGACTTTCTGGAATTTTTCAGCGACCGTGGTCACAGGATTGTACCTTCATCGCCGGTTGTACCGTATGATGATCCGACCCTGCTATTCACAAATGCAGGTATGAACCAATTCAAGGATGTCTTTTTAAATACCGGTACGCGCGAATATACACGGGCAACCAACTCGCAAAAGTGTATCAGGGCCGGCGGGAAACATAACGACCTCGAAGAAGTAGGAAACGATGGTTTCCATCACACTTTCTTCGAAATGCTGGGCAACTGGTCATTCGGCGACTATTACAAAAAGGAGGTAATCGCCTGGGCATGGGAATTACTTACCGAAGTCTGGAAACTTCCGAAATCTAAACTTTGGGCTACAGTTTTTGAAACCGATGATGAAGCATTCAACCTGTGGAAGTCTGAAACCGATATTGACCCTTCGCACATTCTTCGCTTCGGTGAAACTGATAATTTTTGGGAGATGGGCGATACCGGACCGTGCGGACCGTGCTCAGAAATTCACTTTGACCTGACCGCGGGCGGATGTAAACCGGAAGATATAAATTCCGGTCGGGAAGATGTAATTGAAATATGGAACCTGGTCTTTATACAATACAATAGAAGACCCGACGATGAGCTTGAACCCCTACCCAAAAAACACGTTGATACCGGAATGGGATTCGAGAGGATTGTCAGAGTTCTGCAAAATAAATCCTCAAATTATGAAACTGACATTTTTGAGCCACTGATAAAAAAAATCGGCGAAATTACGGGGAAAAGTTACAATGGCAACAATATTTCCGCATTCAATGCGATTGCCGACCACACACGTGCGCTTACGTTTGCCATAAGCGACGGTGCAATTCCTTCAAACGAAGGTCGGGGTTACGTGTTACGGCGGATACTCAGGAGAGCCGCGCGGCTGGCGAGAAAACTCGAGCACCTCAACCCCGTCATTTATATGTTAGTTGATACAGTGGTTAATCAATTCGTGGATGTGTTCCCTGAAATTTCAGAGAAAACCGGGTTCATTAAACAGGTTATAAAAAGCGAAGAAGAAAGTTTCAATCTTACGCTGGATCGCGGGCTTAAACTTTTCAACGACGTCGCTGATTCACTTATTGACACGAAAATATTTCCCGGCGATGAAGCGTTCAGGCTCTACGATACGTACGGTTTCCCGATTGACCTCACTCAGGTTATGGCAACTGAACGGGGACTAACTGTTGACATGGCGAGATTTGAAGAGGAAATGGACAAACAGAAAAAACGAGCAAGAGATGCACGCAAGAATAACGTTGTACAGGTTTCATTTGATGAAAAAATTGTTATACCGGAGGTCAATTATGATCCCTATCAACTTAATGGTGGCGAAATAACAACTGAGATACTTGACCTGCCGAATCCGGAATTAAAAAGTATTTGCGCCATAAAAGTTAATCCATTCTTTTCAGAATCCGGTGGTCAGATAAGCGATACAGGCAAACTCGTCTTCCCTACCGGCTACGAAGCGACTGTTGTTGATTCGAAAGTTAATTACATCGTACTTAGCGCTGATTCAGATTTGTCAATGTTTACCGGGCAGAACAAAGTTAAAGCTGTAGTTGACCTCCCTCGACGACGGGCGATCGAGCGAAATCACTCCGCTACCCACATCGTACATGAATCTCTAAGGCGCGTCCTCGGTAACCACGTGAAACAACTTGGATCGCTCGTCCACGATGAATATCTCAGGTTTGACTTTCCCCATTTCAATAAGCTGGAACAATCGCAGATTAACGATATTGAGGAGATGGTGAACGAGAAAATTTCCGAAGATATAACCGTTGAAACAATGGTAGATTTACCCATAACCGAAGCTAAAAAAATTCCAGGTGTGAAAATGTTCTTCGGGGATAAATACGGTGATACGGTACGCGTTGTGATAATTGACGAAAGTTTCAGCGCCGAATTCTGTGGTGGGACTCACGTAAGAAGTACCGGCGAAATCGGTCTGTTTAAAATTGTTAAAGAGGAGAGCATCGCTGCTGGTACAAGAAGAATCTTCGCACGAACTGGTGAAGGAATACTGCAGTTCATTAACGGGAAAATTTCTGAGATAGAACTTTTACTCACAGAACTCCCGGAGAAATACACTTCGGACTTCAAGCCAAGACTTGCCAATTTCAGAAATGATCTCGCCGGAGCCGATTTCCACGATATTAACCTGATGAAAAAGTTGATTGAGTTTAAAGATGAAACTATCACGTCACTTCACGAACTACGGGAGAAATATCTCGAAGAGAAAAAACGCGATGAAAAGGAATTGCTGAAACGTGAATCAGAAAAAATCCGGAATGAAATTGACAAGGCGCTGCGGGAATACTCACCGACAGGTGACATAAAAGTAATCGCAGCAGTTATCGGGAGCAACTCACCTGCGGCTTTTAAAGAAGCAGGCGAATATCTCAGACAAAAATTGTCCAGCGGTGTGGGTTTGATAGCTGCTGTAAACGATAAAAAAATAAATCTCATATGCGCAGTTTCAGACGATCTGATTTCATCTAAAGGATTGAACGCCGGGAAACTGATTTCTACCGTTGCTAAAAAACTCGGCGGTGGCGGTGGCGGTAGAGATAACCTCGCTACTGCTGGCGCAAAGGATGTTGATAAACTCAATGATGTGTTACATGAGTTCGTATCCGAAGTATCGTCAATTTCCTGAAAGTAAGTTGGCGCTATCGTGTACATACAATTTTGTCATCCGGATTAACGATTAAGCATATAGTAACTAACGTTAAAAAACTTAAATACTTCAATCATGAAAATAATTATTCCCGTTGCGGGATTCGGCACCAGGCTAAGACCTCATACACTAGTCAAACCTAAAGTGTTGCTTAACGTTGCAGGTAAACCGATGATTCATTACATCGTTGAACAACTCATCAATGACAAAATTGGCGATGAAATAATTTTTATTACCGGATTTCTGGGAGAGCAAATTGAAAAATACATCAACTCCGAATTTGCCGCGCATAAAAGAAAGTTCAGATATATCGTTCAGGAAGTGCCACATGGGTTGGGACATGCAATATATTGCGCCGAACCGGCATTCAAAAAAGATGAGGAAACCCTTATCATTCTCGGTGATACGCTGTTTGATGTTGACCTGAAAAAACTTGTTGACAATAAATACAGCGTAATCGGTACGAAGAGAGTTGACAATCCGCAAAGGTTTGGTGTAGTTGAAAAAAATAAATCAGGGTTTATTACACGAATGGTGGAAAAGCCCGCCTCACCTGAAGTTTCACCTTCAAAAGATGCAATTGTTGGTATATACTTTTTAAAAAGCTCCAAGCTGCTCTTCGATAGCCTTCACAGAATGATTGATAAAGATATCCGGACTAAAGGTGAGTACCAACTGACCGATGCGCTTGAAATGATGATTGACCGCGGTATCAAAATGAAAACTTACAACGTTCACGGATGGCTCGATTGCGGTAAACCTGAAACTCTGCTTCAGACCAACAGCTATATACTCAAACATATAATCAAACAAAAGAAATATAACTTCCCGGGTTCAGTAATTATACCGCCTGTGTTTATTCACCCCTCGGCAGAAATCTTAAACTCCATCATCGGACCTGATGCCTCAATATCCAAAAATTGCAAAATTAAAAATAGTATCGTTGGGAATTCGACCGTAAATGACAATACGGAAATTACAAATGCGCTGGTTTTCGATTCCGTTATAGGACACGATGTGAAATTGAAACTGGAAACCAATAAATACAATATAGGCGATAATTCCGAAATTGACGTTCAATGATATCTCTTTCTCTACTCTACGCCATGAGCTAGAGCCAAATATTTTGGCTTTAGCGATGTTATTCTTTTCAATATTTGCATACAAAAAATCCCATTTATTAAAATTTGGATTCATTGCGTCTTTTCTATTAAACGTAGAATGAAATTAATAACCCCCGAATTAAAGCCTAAACTAATTCAACACATTAAAGAAAATGCAAAATCAAAAAATATATATTGATTTCATCAATTGTGTAGATGATCACGTTCATTTAACAGTTTCATTAAGGGCTGAACAATCTATTTCAAAGGTTATGCAATTGATTAAGGGTGAATCATCGTATTGGGTTAATAAAAACAAACTCATTCCTACAAAATTTGAATGGCAAGATGAATATTATGCAATTTCGGTCAGCGATTCTGTAATGCCCGTAGTTAGGGACTATATTAAGAACCAAGAAGAGCATCATAGACATAAATCTTTTGAAGAAGAATATGAAGAAATGATGAAACACTTCATCGAGCATAACGGCTAAAGCCGGTGAGTTTTCGTTTCTAATATGCCATGAGCTAAAGCTCATGGCTATTCATCATGGCTATTCATCATGGCTATTCATCATGGCTATTCATCACGGGTAATCCAATCATCACGGGTTATCATCATTTCTATAATAATTATATGAGCGGGATATTTTAATTGATGGGAAATATATCCAATCAATTCTGATATTAATTAATCTGAATTCATTGCGGGGAGCTTTAGTTCGCCGGACGCAATTACCGCAAGGCGAGGGCTTTAGGCCTATTTGCGGATTTTAATTCAGAAAATGAATTCCACGAACTATTGTCAATTTCTGAAAATGTAGCGAATCAAAAATATTTCACTTAGAATGCATGCAACTGCGAACAGGAGAAATATCCACCAGATATCCATTCCACTCCTGTGTTGTTCGAGCAGGCTTACATGAAAATCGGAACCGGAATATATAACGTTTCCGAATCCGATTTGTGAGAATCTTTCCGATATTTCGTCTTTTCCGGGTGATACAAGGTTGCCTTCTCCTTTCGGCGGATTGAGAGAATATCCTACTGGTTGTTTGTCCGAATTGAATATGTATGTTCCCGGCTTGGCGGTGGGCGTAGAATACGGAAACATTATTATACGTGATTCCGGAGTCATCCCGGTTTGTTTTGTAAATTCTTCTACTGACAGCACTTTGCCATCCGGTAACCTGACATTTGAAACCTCGCCTGTCCTTCGCAAATCAATTGTATTAGCTTCTCCAATAGTGTGAGATATATCTGATGAAACATCGTTGCCGACGTAAAAGGAACCGCGAACTATAAGCGGAGCAAAAATCCCTTTTAGTGGAAAGTCTGACATTTTCATATCGGGTGTAACCGAGAATACAAGGATCCTGCCTTTACCAAATTCAGATTCTGTTAAAAACGGGTTACCGTCAGAAAGTTTCAAAATCACACGGCTATTTGCAGATGGAATTATAGTAACATAGCGACGGAACTTTGGAGATTCAATTTCATTTCCAAAACTTTCAGCGGTAAATATATCTTTTATTACTGGATGAGACGGGTCATTTGCAATAATTTTCAAATCATCAGTATCAGTAATATTTCCACCGAATTCAGGAGCATTTATACTCTTCAGAAAATTGTTTACTGAACTTTGGTTACCGTTCACTTCGGGAAAAATCATTATACCTCCACCGGCATTGAGGAATTCTCTGAGTTTCAGTCCACCTTGTTCATTGAGATTCGAAACGGAATTCAAAACAACCACGTTATCTTTTTGGGTTATCTCATTAATATCGGAATATACTTTCTGTTTTAATTCATTACCGGAAAAGTCGCCGGGAAGTGTTGATGCAAGCGCAGTTTGAAGGAAATTGAGTTCCGCTGCTTCAGAACCCAACATTGCAATATTTAAATCAGACGGTATATTAATTGAAAAGTATATTACGTTATTTTCCGAAATCTCATCCTCAGCAAACACAGAATTCGCCAATTCAATCCTTCCGCTTACATTTCCGGATTGTTGCACGTTAAATTCAAATTCAGTTTCAACTGACGAATTTGATCCGACATCAACATATTTATCAGATATGAATTTATTGTTAATGAAAAGCAAAACATTTTTATTGACCGCATTAAAATCCGAATAATTGTTCACGGCAGCGCTAACAACTATATCACTTCCGGGCAATATTAACCCTGTTTTTAATTCAGCTCCGGTAAGTTCAAGATCATCCGGTTTTCTTGAATTTACGTCAATCAGAAATAAAGCCGTTTCTTTTTCACTACCGGTGTTGAACTTTACGGTAATACCAGTGTTGCTAAAGTTCGAATTCTGAAAATCAGTAATCAGAAATACTTCATTAATAACATTAACCGAATTTTTAATTATCAAGTCAACTTCATTCATAGCTGAATTATAATCGAAGTTTTTAAACCCGATATTCAGGTTCCCAACTGAATCCATGAGCGAAGAAAGGTTTCCAGTAATCGGTACAAATCCTGATTTCCCTATTGAAGATGAAGGTATCAGATATACTTCGTCTGATTTAGAATAGCTCCCAATAATTTCCCCTGCAATCCTTTTAGCCTCATCAAAGAAGGTCCCGTTTCGAGTTTTCACACTCATGCTGAACGAATCATCAATTAATATAACCGCTGTCTTCCTCGTAAATCCCGAATCACCTGCATACCCCTTAAATACAGGCTTCGCAAATGAAAGCACTAAAAAAATTATCATTAGAACCCGCAATATAAGTAGCAATAGCTGTTCGAGCTTAAACCTTTTCAATTTAGTTTTTTGTAATTCCTTCAGCAACATCAGTGTGGAAAATTCGACTTTCTGAACTTTACTTAGATTAAAGATGTGAATTAGGATTGGAATCGTAACAGCAAAAAGTGCAAAGAGTGCGGCAGGATTAAGGAATGTCATTACGGATTTTTAAATTTCTATTCGTTTGTAATCGGTTTAATTTGTTTACCTGTATGATTAAACGCTCAGTCATTTTCCTCAATGGGGTTATTTGCAAATCAAAGATCATTAATTACTATCTGAGTAAAAAGTCATTTCTGGTTTGTGTTGACGGTGCAGGCAACTATCTGAAGCGCCTTAATATTATTCCTGATATAGTAATCGGTGATCTGGATTCTATTACCGCAACGAATCTGAATTATTTTAAAAAACGCCGTGTGGAAATACTGCGCATCACCGAACAGGAAACAACTGATTTTGAAAAATCTCTCATGTATTTGAAGGCTCACAACTGTAGCGATGTAACTGTAATCGGTGCAATGAGCAATCGTACCGATCATACCCTCAATAATTTCAGTGTGATGAAAAGATATTCCGATAAAATGAATATTAAAATGGTGGATGACAAATTTGAAGTCAGCTTTGTAACAAAGTCAATTAATTTCAAAACTGTCCCGGGTGAAACGGTTTCATTTATCGGGTTTCCGGTTGCCAGAGGTGTAACAACTTCCGGTCTGGAATTTCCATTAAACAACGAGGATTTGGAATTTGGCATCAAGGAGGGGACTTTAAACCGCGCTACATCGCGAAAAATTGCAATAAATTTTACCTCCGGTGATTTGCTGATTTTTAAAGAACACCATTTATCATGATTAATTTCCGGTTTGAGGATATCCTAATAATACTTTTGTACTTTGTTGCTGTTTTATACATTGGTCTCAGAACAAAGCGATCTGACTCGTCAGTATCAGAATTCATTGTTGCAGGCCGAACCCTTACTCTACCCGCGTTTGTGGCTACGCTGGTATCAACGTTTTACGGTGGAATTCTTGGTGTAGGTGAATTCACTTACACTGCAGGCCTCAGTAGTTGGTTCATGAACGCATTCCCATATTATTTCTTCACCGGTATCTTTGCATTTTTTCTGGCCGGTAAAATCAGGAAAACTAATCTTTACACAATCCCCGACAAGTTGCGTCTAAGCTACGGTAAAAAAGCTTCGATGACAGGTGCTTTCCTGATATTTCTTCTCGTCACACCCGCACCTTATATTTTCATGCTTGCTGTAATTTTTCAATTGATATTTGATATCAATATATATTTGTCGGTTGTAATTGTACTTGCAATCTCCGTCATATATTTATTCAGAGGCGGTTTACTGGCTGATGTAAGGCTGAACATTTTCGAGTTTATACTCATGTTTGCGTCTTTCGGGATTATGTTGCCGTTTTGCTATTTTACCTTTGGTGGATGGGAGTTCCTTAAACAAAATCTCCCGCACGAGCATATTACGCCAACCGGCGGATTATCATTTCAATATATGTTCGTCTGGTTTTTCATCGGCGCATGGGCGCTTGTTGATCCGACTTTCCATCAACGTTGCTACGCAGCCAAATCTGAATCAACAGCGCGATATGGTGTCTTTATATCGCTCATTTTCTGGTTTATTTTTGATTTCCTCACAACCGGTACCGGACTCTACGCAAAAGCTTTTTTGAAAGATTTAGAGAATCCTGTAATGTCTTATCCGTTGCTTGCAGATGCAGTGCTCCCGCCTTTATTGAAGGGGTTTTTCTTTGTAGGATTAATGGCGACAGTTATGTCAACCCTGCATTCCTATATTTTTGTATCGGGCACAACACTTGGCAGGGATATACTTGGAAGGCTATCGGGGAAATCTGACTCTAATTCATTTTCTAAAACAGGAATTTTAGTATCAAGTATTCTCTCAATTTTAATTATTATACTAATACCGTCTGTAGTAGAAATCTGGTACACCATCGGAAGCCTTGTAATACCGGCATTGCTGATAAGTGTTTTGTCTGCCTATACAAATAAATTCAGGACAAGCGATTTTACAATTACCATTGCAATGATAAGTTCAGTAGTAATTTCTTTCATTTTCTTCTGTTACGGTCAGATAAATTCAACCGGTGGCAACCCTGTATATCCATTTGGCATTGAACCGATGTATCCCGGACTGTTAACCGGAATAATAATTTTCATTGTGGGATTGTATTTCAGAAAAGTGAATGCAATATGAGAATTCTATCTTTCATAATTTTATTTATTATCACCGATTATCTTTTCGCACAAGACTCGCAATCAATCATCGATCTTGAACCGAAACAAATAATGAAATTAGATACGAACGACTTCAATATTTTTCCTGAAAGTACCCGAAAAACTAAGGTTGGTCTCGTTTTAAGCGGAGGCGGAGCGAGGGGATTAACACAAATCGGCGTACTGAAAACTTTTGAGAAGTATGGAATTGAACCTGATATAATTGCAGGTACAAGCATTGGCGCACTGATTGGCGGATTGTATTCAACCGGATATACTGCAACCGAACTCGAAGAAATAATGCTTTCAACTAACTGGGCTGAGGTACTTGAACTTTCCGAAAAATCACGCAGATCAAATCTGTTCCTCGATCAGAAAAAAATTGAAGACAGAAGTTTGATTACACTTTCGTTCGACAAGTTTTATCCGGTATTGCCAAGTTCACTCTCAAACGGACAGTACATTCTTGATCTCATAAATAAATATACTTTCAACGCAAGATTCAAATCCGGGAAAGATTTCTCTAATCTAAGATACAATTTCTCTGCTGTTGCGACAAACATCGAGAACGGAAAGATGGAAGTACTCAATTCCGGGAATCTATCAGAAGTTATAAAAGCATCAATAACGTTGCCATTGGTATATGAACCCACGAAAATAAATAACAAAAACCTCGTGGATGGCGGACTCACCGCGAATATTCCTGTTGACGTCGCAAAGGAAATGGGTTCCGATATTGTAATTGCGGTCAACTCAACCAGCCCGTTACGGGAAGCGAACGAGTTAATTAACCCTATTAACACTGCTGACCAGATTCTTTCAATTACAATCGAAAAACTTAACAGGGTACAACTTGCCAACGCAGATTTTATAATAAAAACACCGGTCGGTAACCATTCGTCAAGCGACTTTTCAAATCCTGAAAAACTCATACGCGACGGTGAAATTCAGACTGAACGGAATATTCAGGAACTGCTTACTTTAATTAACACTTTTGAAGACAGTAAATCCGAATATTATAATGATTTTATAACGGACCCTGAGATAATCATCGTTGCAAATTACATAGAAAAGGATTTATCCGAACTGCTGATATCCGATTCGGGAGTTTCATTTCTACGATATACTGAGATTGAAAGAAAGTTAAAATCTGCGTTGGCGCAGGGATATTACAAAAGCGTTTACGCTGAAGTATCAAGGGAAAATGGTAATGCATACGTAAAATATTTTTTAAATTCAAATCCGGAATTGCTTACAGTTGAATTGAATAGATACTTCCCGGGGACAGACTCACTCATCGCTGACTTCATGAAAGAAAATTCCAGAAGACCGGTTAACAGAAATTCTGCTTATAAACTTTATTGTGATCTTTTAGGGAAACTACGAACCAACGGTTATTCGCTTGTGGACATCAGCAGATTTTATCTTGAGGACAACGGAATTTTAAAAATTAACCTTACAAACGGTGAGTACGATTCGTTGATTATCAGGGGGAACAACTCAACTGCCGGATCTCTGGTCTTGCGTGAGATTTCAATTCCAGGGGATAAAATTGTCAAAATTGGCAACGTCATGTCAAGCATTAAGAATTTATACTCAACAAACCTTTTCAAGCAGGTAAGTATTTCGCCTGTTTACTATTCTACAAAGTATAACCTTGAAGTTTGTCTTGTTGAGAAATCCACTTCGAATCTCAGGTTTTCATTCCGAAGTGATAACGAAAGAAATCTTCAAATATTCGTTGATGTACGGGACGAGAACATTTTTAATTCCGGGCAGGAGGCGGGTATCAGCTTTGCCGGTGGCATAAAAAACCGGGAACTTGAGATTGAACTCCACTCCGATAGATTTTTTAATACACTCCTTACATATAATCTAAGTGGGTTTCATAAATTTGATGATAGAAATTCTTATTCCGAAACAAAAATTCTCGATGACAATGATCTCATAGTCGAAAAGAAATTTTCGTATCGCGATATCAGAACGGGTATTAGCTTCCTTCTCGGTACACAATTAGAGCGTTTAGGGATGATATATGGTTCGGTTAAATACGAAAAAGCCAGTGTTCGGATTTTGGATGGAAATCATCCCGGATATGATGACCATACATTTACAAAATTCAGGTTCGGTGGGATTGTTGATTCAAGGGACAGGTTGCCTTTTCCGACCGAAGGAACTGAAATAGATTTTTATTACGAAACATCACAATCTGATATCGGCGCCAGCCTGAGTTTCTCCAAGCTCTTCATCGGTATCGAACAATTCATCAAATTAAACAACGCTAACATTCTAATCCCATCATTTAATTTTGGATTTGCAGATAATACAACTCCGTTCATTGAGCAATATTCGCTCGGTGGTGAAAATTCATTTTACGGAATGGCAGAAAATCAATTAACAGGGAGACAGCTTATGTCAGCTTCACTCGAATATAGATACACTTTACCGTTTAAACTTTTCTTTGATACCTATATGTCCGTAAGATACGATATCGGTAATGCTTGGGAACAGGCAGATGCAATCCGATTCAAAGATTTACGCCACGGTTTGGGAACTTCCATTTCATTTGATACTCCCATAGGGAAATCAAGTTTTGCTGTTGGCAGAACCCTTCTAATCAGGAAAGGTTTAACCTCCGATTCATTTATTTTCGGACCATATACATTTTATTATTCATTAGGGTACAGTTTATAACAACAAAATAAATTAATTTTCGTAACTACTTTTGTGGGAATGAACATTCTAAAAAAAATACAAAAATTTTCTGAACCTACTCTGCGGTTTGTTGCCCTGCTGATTTCAACATACATTTTTGTGGTCGCATTTTTAATTTTTTTTCAAACGATAGTAATGAACGCCTATATCCATGACTCTACACTATGGGATATGGAGCCTAAAGAAGGGGAAATTAAAAAAGGTGTATTAGTCTCAAAGGTTTACAATATCGATAACGCAGATGCTGTTTTACTTAATGTAGGTGATATTATTCTTGAGATAAACGGCGTACAAGTTAATGATTTCAAACAAGCACAAAATGTTCTTAATCAATATAAGGATAATGATGTACTTCAATATAAAATCCAACGTGGAGATGAAACCTTAACAATTCCTGTTAAAGTCAAAAAATACTTTAATATCCCGTCAATTGGATTTTCCCTGATGGGATTCATATTTCTGTTGGTAAGTACAATAGTAATGTATTCCAAACCGCGCGAATATCTCAACCAACTGTTTTTTATAATGGGTTGTACTGCTTGTCTGACTTTTATTTTAATTGGTAACGTTAACGCAATTTTTGAACTTAGTAAATTCTTCATCTACCATTCCACAGTCGCGCAGTTTATTTTTTTCCCGTTGTACATTCATTTTTTTCTATCATTTCCGATTTATTATAGGACCAGGTACCGGAAATATCTTATCCCTGCAATTTATTTATTCTTCTTTTTAATTGCATTGCTGGCATTCCTCTATCCGCATGAAGCTATTTTTAGTATCATACTCGTATATTACGCTATACTCAGCCTCATAGTGGGGTTTGTTATTTTTCTGATTTCATATTTCAAAATTACTGACCCGCTTAAGCGAAGACCGTTACAGATTATTTTGATAGGTTTCATTATCGGTGGATTTGGGTTTGTTTATCTCAATGTAATCGGACTTTTGCTTTCTGTTCCGTTCTTTCTGATTAACCCGCTGTATTACATCCCTGCGATACTTATGGTAGCCATTCCCTTATCATTCGGATATTCCATTTTCAGGTTTAAAATAATGGATTCGGAGTTTATCGTGAAAAGGAGCCTTGTGTTCGGCTTAGTAACTGTCAGCGTCGTCGGAATGTACCTTTTACTGGTTTACTTGCTTAACAATTTCTTTTTAAATTACTTCGGGAATGACCGACTTCTCATTACCTTCACGGTAATCGTAATTATTGCAGTTACTTTCGATTCGGTAAATAACAGGATAAAGGGGCTTGTAAATAACCACCTTTACAAGGAAAGTTATAATTACAGGAAGTCACTTCTCGAGTTTACAAGACAACTCCCCTACATGAGCAATATGGACCAGATAATTTCCAAGCTTGGTAAATCTTTAAGCGAAGCGATGGGAATTTCAAATTTGTATTTGTGGCTCAACTCTGAAAATATCGATATGCTCATAAAAGAGAATCACACCAATGGAAAAACTCAATTCGTGGACGAAGTTGAACGAAACGAAGTTGATGAAATATTCAGATCAATTAGTTATAGTAATGAAGAACCGGTACTGCTTTACGATATAAACCTATCTGAGCTCGGGCTGAAAGAAGAGACCAGACAGTTTTTTAAAAAAGAGGGGATAGTAATCTCCGTTCCTATAACTTTGAAAGGAAAATTATTCGGGAGTTTGAATTTCGGTTCTAAATCTTCAGGGAAAGTATATTCAGACGAGGATATCGATCTGTTAAAAACAATTGCATCTCAATGTTCGATAGCATTTGAAAATGTAAGAATGCAGACTGAAGAGTTGAATAAGCAAAAGATCGAGGGTGAAATTCAAATTGCCGCCAGAATACAACATGAACTCCTGCCTAAAAATCTCGAATATCTCAGAGGTCTGAATATTGATGCAGTTAATTTACCCGCCGAACGTATAGCAGGTGATTTTTATGATATTAAGAAACTTGATAACGATCGGGTTTTAGTTCTTGTAGCAGACGTTTCGGGCAAAGGTATTCCCGCAGCTTTGTATATTTCCAGAATACAGGCTATGGTTCATTTTGCATCGAGGATATTTACTGATCCAAAAGATATTCTTTGTGAGATAAATCGTTTGTTATACAAGAAAACCCCGGGGAATTTCTATCTCACTGCCCTGCTTGGAATATTCGATTTAAAAAATAAATCTCTGAAAATTTGCCGTGCAGGGCATCCGCAACTCATCTATATCAGGAACGAAAAACTATTACAACTCAGCGATGATAGTATCGGGATTAACATGGTCCCCCCTGATAAATTTAACAAATCAATTGTTTCTCACGATTTGGCTTTCAAACAGTGTGATATCTTTTTCTTTTATACTAATGGACTTGTGGCGCAATGTAATAAAGACAATAAATTTTTCGAATTGAGTGATATTAAATCCATACTTCAAAGGAATGCAGGGGATAATCCAAAAACGATTAATAACGCTTTGATTTCAGAAGTCAAAAGTTTCAGAGGCGAAATTGAACAAAAGGATGACATTACCTTAGTAACAATAAAAATTAAGTAAGATGAGTTTAACTTCAAAGTTTAGCGTTAAAACCTTACGAACAATCTACGTAACTTTCCAGATAATTTCTCTCGCGTTATTTGCCTTTGTGTTTGTTAACATTGTTATTCTAAGACAGACAACGATGGATGATTGCCTTTGGGTTCAATCATCATCTCAAAACGATTCTGCAGGTAGAGTAATAATTACAAAAATTGTAGAAGGCGGAGTTGCTGATACTGCAGGATTAAAAGACGGAGACATTTTACTTTCAATAAATGATGTGGAGTTTTCCACCCCCATACAGGCGCAGATGACATTGAATAAGCACGGCAACGAGATTGTAAAATATAAAGTTCAACGTGGCAATGAAATTTTATACTTCGATGTTGCGGTATATAAATACGTTAACATTCAGTTCATCATATTATCCTTAATTGGTATTAATTTTTTCGTAATCGGATTATTTGTGATTTATACCAGCCCGAAAGGGCAGTCATCATTGCAATTCTATTTAATGTCAACCTTTGCTCCTTTCGGAATCACATTGTTTGTTGATGGATTTTATTTCGGTTTATTTAACGAGTTCCGCTGGTTAGGACTTATGTTGTTGTTGTTTGCAATATTGTTCTACCCTGCATTCGTCCATTTCTTCATGGTTTTCCCCGAACGAGTAAATATCAGGTTTAGAAAATCATTCATTGCGTCACTATACCTTATCGCATTGATAGGCATGATTGTACTCAATAATTATTGGATAGTTTTCTGTATTGTATATTTATTTTTCGGCTTGTCTTTGTTTATCAGCACTTTTAAAAAAATTAAAGAACCCGAAAAGCGAAAACCGTTAAAGATAATCATACTGGGCATTATAACCGGTTTAATCGGATTACTCTATTTGGGGATTGTTACTAATCTCGCTCAGCGCCCGTCCTTTCTGCTAAACCCGTTATTGATACTTCCGACAGTTTTATCATTTGCAATCCCAATATCTTTTGGCTTTGCAATAATAAAGTATAAAATACTTGATACCGAAACCACCATAAAACGTAGCGTTGCCTTCGCAATAATTACAATTTTTATAATATGCATTTACCTTGTCATAGCATTAGCGCTCAATACGATATTCAATCAGTATTTTAAAAAGGCAACTCAACTACCGACAATCATTTCGATAATCATTATTACTTTTTCCTACGATTATTTTAAGAAAAAAATCAGTTCGTTCGTTGATAAGCAATTTTATAAAGATAGATATAATTACAGAAAGTCGCTGCTTAAGTTCTCCGAGCAGTTACCCTACTTTAAAAATGTTAATGAAATGCTCAGAAAACTTGCGGTATCAGTATCGGAAACAATTGGGATTAAGGCAGTTTACATCTGGCTTACCAAAGGTGAGTACAATAATCTGGTTGACGCCAATCAGGAAAAATTTTATACACATCAAACTGAAAATCCGTTTGAATACAACGAGGCAATACTGTCATTGTTTAAAGATAATGTGGAACCGATTTTAATCACAAACACTTTCCTTAATGATGGCAAGATTCACAAGAGATTGAAAGATGAGTTCATAGAAAATGAAATTGTACTTTTAATCCCTATGTGCATTTACGATCAGGTAATCGGTATAATGAAATTTGGTAAAAAGCCGTCGGGTAAAGCATACAGCGACGAAGATATTGATTTGCTGAAAACTCTCACTTCCCAGGTTGCAATGGTATTTGAAAACAACCGTCTGAAGCAGGAGGAACTACGCAGGATGAAGTTTGAAGAGGAAATTTCAATTGCCCGGAATATTCAAAACAGTCTGCTACCGGAATGGGACCTGGATTTCAACAATATTTCGGTAAGCCATTATTCAAAACCTGCGAAACAAGTTGGCGGAGACTTTTACGATTTTATAAAAATTGACAGAAATAAATTCGCCGTAATAGTTGCTGATGTTTCCGGGAAAGGAATTCCTGCCGCACTATATATGGCTAAAGTTCAATCTATGATTCAACTTGCATCAAACCTGTTCAAATCGCCGAAAGATATTTTAATCGAAGTTAACAAGAACATCAGAGATCAGATTGACAAGCATTCATTTGTTACATGCGTAATCGCGGTTGTTGATCTCGAATCAATGACGATAAAAGTTGCCCGTGCAGGGCATAATCCGGTGATTTATGGACAAAACGGTTCATTGTCTTTTGTAAAAAGTAAGGGACTTGGTTTAAACCTTGCCACTGAACAAATCTTTGAACGCAACCTTGAGGAAGTTGAGTTCAAACTAAAATCCGATGACCTGTTCGTATTTTATTCCGATGGGCTAAGTGAAGCTATGAACACTGATCGTGAAGAATTCTCCGAAGGAAACGTCCTGAACGTTATCAAATCCAACAGGCAATTATCTACTGAAGACATTAAAACTAACCTGATTGATTCTGTAAATAGTTTCACCACAGGGGCGGAGCAACACGACGATATTACAATAGTAATTTTAAAAATAAACGAACATGATCGAACGTTACTCAAGAAAGCAGATGGCGGACATTTGGTCTGACCACAACAAATTCAGCATCTGGCTTGAAATAGAAATACTTGCTTGCGAAGCACAACACAAACTTGGGTTGATTCCACTGAGCGCCATCAGAAACATAAAAAAGAAAGCACGCTTCGATACAAAAGAAATACTAAAAATTGAGGATAAAGTTAAACACGACGTAATAGCATTTCTTACAAATGTTAACCAGAGCATAGGTATAGATTCACGTTTTATACACAAGGGAATGACGAGTTCGGATATAATTGATACTGCATTTTCCGTACAACTGAAACAGGCAGGATATTTATTATTGAAAAACCTTAAACAACTTGAGAAAATCCTCGCCTCAAAAGCGCGAAAATACAAGTACCTGCCAATGGTCGGGAGAACTCACGGAGTTCATGCAGAACCAATTACTCTTGGATTGAAATTTGCGCTGTGGTACGATGAAAATCAAAGAAACATTGTTCGCTTGAAACGCGCAATTGATGTTATCTCTGTCGGACAAATTTCTGGTGCTGTCGGCACTTATGAACATATATCACCAAAAGTTGAACAATATGTTTGCAGGAAACTTGGATTGAAAAACACCAGAATATCAACACAAATACTGCAACGGGACAGACACGCTGAATATATGGCAACGCTCGCGATCATTGCAACCTGCATCGAAAAATATGCAACTGAAATTCGACATTTGCAAAAGACTGAGACGCTCGAACTGGAAGAACCATTTTCCAAAGGTCAGAAAGGTTCCTCTGCTATGCCACATAAAAAAAACCCTATTGCATGTGAAAGATTGAGCGGACTCGCCAGAGTGTTTCGCGGTAATACTATTGCGGCATTGGAAAATATTCCGCTCTGGCATGAACGTGATATTTCTCACTCCTCTACCGAAAGAATCATTTTCCCTGATTCTACGATATTGCTCGATTATATCTTAACCCTCTTTAAAGATGTAATCTCGAACATAGTCGTTAATAAAAACAATTTGAAGCGTAACCTTGAGTTGACTAACGGTCTCGTATTTTCGCAAAATGTTTTGTTAAAGCTTACCGAAAAAAAGATGAGCAGAGAACAAGCTTATAAAATTGTTCAGGATGTTGCAATGAAGTGTTGGAAAGGAAATATCAATTTCGAGAAGCTCCTATCGGAAGACACTGAGGTTAAAAAATATTTGAGTGAAAGTGATTTTAAAGAGATCTTTGATTACTCAAAGTCGAAACGAAACATTGATTACATTTTTAAAAGGTTGAACCTCTAGTTACCGTTGATTTGTCTTCGCAATTCAATAACTTTACCAATAACCGTGAACGGTTTATCAACGATTGATTTATAACGTGAATTAGACGCTTCAAGGTATGCTTTAATTTTGCTGTTTCGTAGTGTTTTAACTGTTGCCTCATCATCGAGAAGCGCTATAACTATATCACCATCATCAGCAGAATCCTGTTTCCTGACAATTACAATATCTCCATCGTAAATTCCCGCATCAATCATACTATCTCCTTTCACCTTTAACGCGAAATGAATGTGATGTCCTTTCTTATTTCGCTCGAGAGTTACATATCCCTGCACATTATCGTTTGCAAATATCGGTTCACCTGCTGCAACATTCCCATACAACGGAATTAGGTTTACATTTGCTTTTTGAGTTTCGTTTCTAATAATCTTAAATCCACGTGCAATATCCGGAATGCGTTCGAGGTAACCTTTCTTTTGCAAAGCTACAATGTGATCCTGAACTGTACCTATCGTTATCTTAAACTTTTCCGCTATCTCTTTGAAAGTCGGTGGATATGGATTTTCACCTGAATATTCCGCAATGAAATCGAGAATTTCTGATTGCTTTTTTGTAAGTTTTACCATATTTCAATATGGCTTAATTATTTAAGATAATCAATCGAATTAATTCACACCCGGAGATTTTTTAGTGAACTGAGTTTAAATAATCCCGTGAAATTTAATACCCCGATAAATATCATCAGGAGAATTGTTTTGAAAATCAGATTTAGTGCACCGTTAAATTCTAAAATATACGTTGGTAGATAAAAGACCACCGCCAACAAAAGTATTGACACAATCTTTGACTTTTCATAATTGACATGGTAATATTTTTGTGAAAAGTAATAGATAAAAATCATCATCATAAGGTAAGACAGAAATGTCGCAAAAGCAGAACCGATCATACCGAACAACGGTATCAAAATTGCATTTGAGGCAATGCATGTAACTGCGGCGATCCCGGTAATCAGCGGGAGATATTTTGTTTTCTTCTCAATGTAAATACCCGCCATGAGGTTTATGTAAATTCCGTACAATATATATGAGAAAAGTACAACCGGAACAATATTCAAACCTACCCAATATTTTTCTCCAATAAGATTACCCTTAAATGGCAGTTCCATTTTAACGACATCCGGTATATAAAGAGAAATTACAAGAAACAATGTTGAGGCGGCAATGACAAATAAAGTAAGCACTTTTGAAAAAAGATTTTTTGCGTCGGGGTCTTTCGCGTGATTCAGAAAAAACGGTCGCCACGCAAACTCAAAAATAGAAACGAAAAGCATTACAAAAATTCCCAGCTTGTAATTTGCCTGAAATATCCCCAGCGTTTCTTCACCTGAATACTTTAACAGTAACGGGCGGTTTATGACCTGTATAATATTTGATGCAATTCCTGCGGGGATGTACGGGAGTGAGAAAAATATTAATTCCCTTATAAGGTGCTTGTTTAAACTTAACCTGAGATTAGTCAAGACGTCAGGGATGAGGAGAATGAAAGTAACTGCGGAGGCAATAAGATTTCCTATAAACACAGCCTCAATTCCAAGTTTTAATACCAATATTAGGATTAGGTTGAGAATAAACATTATACAAATGTTAATCACCTTTAACAAAGCGAATTTCTTTGCTTTGCGTTGAAGCCTTAAATACGCGAACGGGACGAGACAAATTGCATCGAAAAATAGAATCGCTGCTGCAAGCTTTACAAGGAGAGATTGTGAACTGCTCAGGAGAAAAATACCGGTTAAATTTGGAGCAAAGAAAAATATTAAAACAGAAAGAACAAATGAATTAGTAAATATAATTATGAATGGTTGAGAGAAATTTTCCTTTCGGTCACCTAGCTCAAGAGTGGATGCAAATTTAAAATATCCGGATTCAAGTCCAATCGAAAAAAACACGTTTAACATTGCGATATACGCAAACACGTTTGTGATAATACCATAATCGGACGGCGGGAATACGTTTGTATAAAACGGTACAAGCAGGAACGTAAAGAACCTGCTGACCATTGTGCTGATACCATAAATTACCGTATCCTGAGATAAACTTTTTATCTTTTCCAACATATTCCCATGTGGAAGGATTAAACAAAAAACCCGGTATCGGATAATACCGGGTTAATATTCAACTTCAAACCTTGTAACCTTAGTCAATCACCAATTTTATCGAATCAAAAAATAAATTTTTGAAATTTTTGTTTTAGTATTTAGAAATAATTTCAATCAAGCCACTCGTAACTGTATTACCACTATCATCTAAAAGAAATACCCTGTAAATTCCAGGTGTATCAAAACTCAAATCATCACCCGAGAAATAGATGTAATTCATATCAGGGGTAACGTTGTATGGGAATTTTTTGTAGTATGCAAATGACTTTGTTGACGGATTGTACTTATCGAATTGAATTGATACATCGGACAATCCAAGCGGGTCATCTGCTTTAACCATAACAGTTAAATACCCCGTTGTGAACCTGTCGCTAATTCCAATTTCGCCATACGAACCGTAAGATTCACAGAAGTAAAGAACGGGGCTGGTTTGTGCGTTAGCATCGTTGTTAAAACCAAAAATTCCGAACGCTAAAGCGAGTACTGCAAATAATGTGATTTTTTTCATTTTTTTCTCCTGGCCAAAATGACCTTTTTTTATTTATTTAAGGTTTAGTTTTTATCTTGATACTACTTCAACTTCTCCACTTACAATGGGTGTTCCATCGGTTTTCATTAATGTAACTTTGTATGTTCCGGGTGTGTCAAATTTCAGGTTCTTCTTATCCTGAAAGTAAGTGTAATCCCAATCCGGCTGAATATTGAAATCAATGTCCCTGATAATTTTTTCGCTTATTGATTCACCGAATTCATCTTTAATTTTAGAGAGGCGAAGCTCAACTTTCCCTACACCTATCGGCTCATCTGTTTTAACCATTACTGTTAACCAGCCGGTGGTAAATCTATCGCTGACACCTATCTCGCGTCCGTTTACATAATCTTCACAGAAGTATAACTTTCCACCGGTAGTATTTGTTTCACTCTTTTCTTCAGTTTTAGTAGTTTCAGTTGTAGTTTCAGTTTTTTCTTTGACATCTTCAACTTTTTCTTTAATCTCCTTTTCTGCGTCTGTTAATTTACTGCAGGCAAAAAATGCTCCTATTGAAATGATAAGAGCCAAAATAAAAGTTAAGTTGGATTTAATTTTCATGTTGACTTAGGGTTTAATTTATTAAAACTCGAAATTAATTCAACAATTATTCTATTTCAAGATAGAAATTCCAGAGAAATATCCAAAGATTTCACTGAATGTGTAAGTGAACCGCTTGAGATATAATCAATCCCTTTTATATCTGAATACTTTTTAATATTGTCCGGATTCACGTTGCCTGATACTTCAATTTCAAATGATCCATCGTTCATTTTCACTGCTTTCTTCAAATCGGTGATTTTAAAATTATCCAAGAGCACCACGTCTATTATTCCTTTGCCATGTTTAAGCACTTTCTCAAATTCAAATATGTTTCTTACTTCAATTTCAGTTTTGAGTTCCGGATTATTATTTTGCCGCTGCATTTTACTAAGAAGTTTTTCAATCCCACCGTTAGCCTCAATGTGATTATCTTTAATTAAAATCATGTCATATAAACCCATTCTGTGATTTTTCCCGCCACCGATTTTTACTGCAAGTTTCTCGAATATTCTCAAGTTCGGGGTTGTTTTTCGAGTATCAATAATTTTAGTTAATGGGTTATTGAGTTTTGAAATCATTTCACTCGTATGGGTGGCAATACCGCTCATCCGTTGTAATAAGTTCAGTGAGAGTCGTTCTGCGGCGAGTAAACTCCTCGTGTTACCTTTTAAAGTTGCAACTATATCCCCGTTCTTAACCTTATCGCCATCTTTCATTATTAGCCTTACTTTCACAGATGGGTCAACATGTTTAAAAATCCGCTTAAAGATTTTCAATCCTGCTATAATTCCATAATCCTTTACTTTAACAACAGCCTGCGAATTTAATTTCTTATCTATAAATCTTAATGCAGTAACATCACCATTACCCAGATCTTCTTTGATAGCGAGTTTAATTAACTTATCTGCAGTAAGAAAATCGAAATCCTTGTAATAGTTCATTTCAGTTTCGATTTGATTAACTCAACAAAATCTTCAGGTGGCCTTCTCGCTTTAAACTTGACAGAATCCACAAATGAATGAACTGTGTAACCGGTAGCAGCAATCTTTCCGCCGGTTGTAACTTCATAAAAAATTTTGATCCGTGCTCCGGGAACTTCTTTTAACATTGCTCTAACTTCTAAAACATCGTCGTACCTGACTCCCGCGATATATTTACAATACACTTCTGTAACCGGAAGCAATACGTTATTCGATTCAAATATTGTGTACGGACATCCGATTTCTCGCAACAGTTCGTTCCTGCCTGCCTCAAAATATTCAAGATATCTGGAATTATTCACCACACCCATTTTATCAGTGTGCGCATAAAGAACCCGTATTTTTGTGACAGTTTCAATCATATATCCGGAAAAATTTTATCCGGGTTTAAAATATTGTTTGGATCAAAAACCCGTTTGATTTCTTTCATAAGTTTTATTTCTTCTGAGCCAAGTGCAATCGGCAGATAGTTTTTTTGAGTATATCCAATTCCGTGTTCACCGGAAATTGTTCCCCCGAGTGATACTGTAAGCCTGAAAATTTCCCTGATAGCTGAATCAAGAGTGTTCTCCCAAGAGTAATCATCGAGTTTATCCTTTAAAATATTAACATGAACATTACCATCGCCTGCGTGGCCGTAACACATGGTCGTTATTCCAAATTTTTCGGATATTTTTTTGACTCCCGAAATGAGCTCCGGCATTTTAGCGCGAGGGACTACCGTATCCTCTTCTTTATATGCAGAAATAGATTTTACAGCTTCACCCAGACATCTTCTCAAAGCCCACAATTCGTTCATTTTATTTTCATCTTCGGCTACGATTATCTCAATTACACCGTTACTTTCAAGTACTTCTGCGATTAGTTCAAGCTCTTCATCTATCATCGTTTCGTTATTGCCATCAACTTCAATTAATAATTGTGCATCGGCAAAATTATTCGGGAATACTTTACCAAGTTGCTTTTCAGCAGCCAGAATTGCGGATTTCTCCATAAACTCAATTGCAGACGGTGTTACCCCGCTATGGAATATTTTTGATACTACTCCAAGAGCAGTTTCAATTGAATTAAATGCAGCAAGTAATACCTTCCTATGCTTGAAATACGGAATTAACCTGAAATAAATTTTTGTGATTATTCCAAGTGTACCTTCGCTCCCGATGATTAATTGAGTGAGATTGTAGCCGGTTACATTTTTCAACACTTTTGCACCGGTATTAATAATTTCACCTGTTGGAGTTATGCATTCGACACCAAGTACATAATCCTTCGTTACACCGTATTTAACTGCCCGTGGCCCTCCTGAACATTCTGCAAGATTTCCTCCGAGGGTACAACTCCCCTTCGAAGCAGGATCGGGAGGATAATGCATACCGTACTTGATACATTCATTCTGAAAGACTTCCGTAATTACTCCGGGTTCAACAGTGGCTTGAAAATTTTCCGCATCAATTTCCAGAATCCTGTTGAATTTTTCCATTGAGATTATAATACCACCTTTTACTGCAAGCGCGCCACCTGATAGTCCCGTACCACCTCCACGTACAACTACGGGATAACAGGTCTCGTTTGCGAGTTTCATTATTTCCGAGATCTGTTCCGCGGTTGATGGTTTTACAACAATATCAGGCTTGAAACTTAGGTCTTCGGTGAAATCGTGAGAATAATTTTCAAGTACTTCATCAGTTTCAAATACGCTCTCTTCACCACAAATTTTTTTCAACTCTGTGGATACTTCAGACATTGAGGAATAAGATTTTATTGTGGTGAATAATTTACCGAATATAGATCTTTAATTGTATGGAAGAAGTACTTCACAAAGATCGCCTTTCCAAAATTACCAAGGGAAATTTTACATCGGTGAGGAAAGTGCTACACCAATTCTCACAACGGAAACAATTAAAATGAATTTCTATTTACTGCAAATAATTAAATAAGAGCAACAAAATGAAAGGGAAAGTGATGTCTAATTCTGAATTGATTCTTGCTTATTACTACCGGATAAAATTTGCCACCTGAATCTCAGAGTGTGATTAAATTAATTTAACAACCATTCATTAAAACATCTTTAGCAAGCTTATCTGCACGTTCATTATATTCATCGCCCGAATGTCCCTTGACCTTTAATATTTTCACATTGAATTTATCAACTAACTCAATTAACCTTTCCCATAAATCACGATTCTTAACAGGTTGGCGGTTAGAGTTTAACCAACCATTCTTCTTCCATTTTATATACCATTTTTCATTGAAACAATTCGTAATGTACGCACTATCAGTATATAGTCTGACCTCAAAGTTGTTTGATTTCAACGTTTCGAGAGCTTTAATTGCAGCCGTCAACTCCATACGTTGATTGGTAGTGTTGCATTCGCAACCACTTATTTCTTTTTTTTTATTATTGGAAATCATCACGGCTGCCCAACCTCCCTTATTTCCCTTCAGTTGGTTACCTGAACAAGCACCGTCTGAGTATATGTGAATGTAATTATGTCCCAACGAAGTCAAAACTAACCTGCGAAATTTTAATTATATTACTTTGAACTTTTTTTTATTGGGGATATTCATTGTCCTTCAAGTGTCATTTCAATTTCCCGTTCATCACCATCTCTTAGAATTTTCAATATAAGCACATCACCAACACGCGAATCGTTGATTACATAAACTAAGTCTTGTTGATTTCTGACAGGTTTCCCATTAACGCCAATAATTATATCCTCCGGTTTCAAGCCAGCCCTATCAGCGAGTCCTCCACGCAAAATCTGAGTAACTATCACACCCTCCGCTTTTTCAAGTTCGTAATATTGTGCAATCCGTTCATCTACCGGTTGAATGTTAAACCCAACATTAAAATTCCTGTCAATCGAACCTTTCGCTTTAAGTTCGTTCATAATATTTACTACCCTATTTATTGAGATAGCAAATCCAACTCCAATACTTCCGGAGCTGAATGACCCACCAGTATATATTATAGTGTTCATCCCAATAACCTTACCCTCAATATCAACCAACGGACCGCCTGAGTTACCAGAGTTTATAGATGCATCGGTTTGAATCATATCCTTGTAAACGCGCCTCCCCTCCGCAGTAACAGACATATTAGTTGCGCTCACAACTCCCACTGTTACCGTTGGTTTGTCATTAATCTCAAACAACCCAAACGGATTTCCGAACGCGATTGCCCACTCACCTATCAATACATTATCAGAGTTTGCAAACTCAAGATAAGGGAGATTCTTTTTATCGATTTTCAGCAGTGCCACATCGCTTACCTGATCAGAACCAATCAATTCTGCCTGAACAGTTTCGCCCGTAGTTAAAGTTACGGATATTTTAGTTGCGTTTCCTGCAACGTGATCGTTAGTCAGAATATAACCATCAGGTGAAATAATAAAACCCGATCCCAGTCCACGAACTACTTGCTTTTGCGGACCAATATCACCAAAGAACTGCCTGAAAAAAGGATCATCATAAAATGGATTTCTTACTTCACGAACTTCCTCGACGTTAATTCCAACTATTGCATCTGATACTTTACTTACCACACTCGTAATCGCATTCTTCCTGTCTTCGCTTACATTTTCATTTAATTGTTCTTTTGATAACACCGGAACATTCTTTTCATTGCTGAAGTACTTACCAATTAAAAAACCGCCGGCAATCATTGACACAATGAGAGTTACAACAATCACCAATACAACAACAAAATTCTTTTTATATGACTTATGATTTAAAACATTTTCCATTCTTAAAATTATTTTCAACAATTTTACAACTGATACATAGTTTATTCAATTCAATTCAGAGAAGGTTTTATCTTGAATTAGATTTCTAATACTTCAATTTTGATACAATAAATTGAAGCGAAATTTGGAAAAGGTACGATTAACACAACTTGTAAAATCTGCAGGGTGCGCTGCGAAAATTTTCCCTGATATTCTCTCTGAGGCGCTCTCCGGTATTAATTGGTATTCCAACGAAAATATTCTTGTGAATTTTGACGTTAAAGACGATGCAGGTGTTTACAGGCTCGACGATCAAATTGCACTTATTCACACTACCGATTTCTTTACTCCGGTCGTTGACGATCCGTTTATTTTCGGTCAAATAGCAGCGGCAAATGCGTTAAGCGATATTTACGCCATGGGTGGAACACCGCTAAGCGCTCTCAATATTATCGCATTTCCGCAAACACAAGATTTAGGGATTTTAAGGGACATATTGAAAGGTGGGATGCAAAAGGCGAAGGAGGCCAATTGTGCTGTCATTGGGGGGCATTCGGTTGATATCCCCGAAATTCTTTACGGTATGTCAGTAACCGGTAAAGCTAATATTAAATCATTCGTAACAAATTCCGGTGCAAAACCAGGCGATTGCGTTATCTTAACAAAAGCGCTCGGGACAGGATTGCTCAACAATTGTATTAAGTTTAAAGGATTGGATTCAGGTGAAATTTACGAAGGGTTAATCAACTCAATGACAACATTAAATAAATCTGCTTCTGAACTAATGTTAAAATATAATGCAAGCGCCTGCACGGATATTACCGGATTTGGTTTCGCCGGACACGCGATGCAACTATCAAAGGCAAGCAAAACAGGACTTGAAATAAATACATCGGCCATCCCAGTATTAAATGGAGTCAGAGATGCGATAAACGAAGGATTGTTCACTCGTGGCGACAGGTCGAATAGAGAATACACAAAAGATTTCGTAATATGGGAAAAAGAAATTGATGTCTTTCTCGAACATATAATTTACGATCCTCAAACGTCAGGCGGATTATTGATTTGCCTCGATGAAAGTAATTGCAACAGTTTTATGTCTGAATTAAACTCCGATGATGCGAGGATAATTGGGAAAGTTATAAGCGAGCAAGTTATAAGGTTTGTATAAATGAAACACAAATGATTTTTTAAGATATAATGATAAAACGAAAATAAAATTTTCAGATGAAAACCTTAATTGGCATATTTCTTTTTAATATATTGCTTCTTAACACAGGATTTTCTCAGGTTCAAAAAGACGATCATTTTTCTGCCTTAGTTTCCACAAAGGTTCCTGCACGAAATATTGGGAAGGACATTTTGATTGGTGCCGGTTTGGAATATCGGTATAACCCCGGAGAGTTGCCGGAAGTTTACAGCGGGGTTATTGGATATATTGGTTCGGGAAATCAAACCCTTGAGCTGAATACCGGTTTAAGAACGTACATAAAACCTTCTAAACGCGATTTCTTTCTTGAACTTGGAGGAATTGGTTTAATCGGATTTCTTAATAAACGAGGAATTACAGCCGGTCTAACTACAGGAGCCGGATATAGATTTGGGAAAGACAGAAAATATTTCGTTAAATTCAACGCTAACATTTTATTCATGGACAAAACATCATCAGCTTACGGGTTTAGCGCAGGGATGAGTTTCTAATATGGAAAACATTTTTGATTTCGTCCGTAATGCAGTTGACTCGAATGTTCCAACGTTAAAGGAAATTTTTGCTGGATATAACTGGGAGCGGGTTGACATAAAAGACATATTTAGTCTTAATTACAAGTCCACTGATACTTTAATTATTGATGCGCGATCAGAGAAGGAGTTCGGAGAATCAACAATTCCTAATGCAGTTAACTTCCCCGTCCTTTCAAATTATGAAAGGCATAATGTTGGCCAGATTTATAAAAATTATTCCCAAAGCGCTGCAGTTTGGTTGGCTATGCAATATGCCGACCCTAAAATTCACACTTTGAAAAACTTTCTGTCTGACAACAATGCTCGAGGGAAAATAATAATTTTATATTGTTGGCGAGGTGGTGGAAGAAGTAGTTACCTTGCAAAAATGATTTCCGATCTCGGTTATAAACCTGTAATAATTAGCGGCGGATTTAAATCCTATCGGCGATTAGTTAATTCATTCTTTTCACGATCCATTCTTCCTTTCGAACTCCTTGAAATCGCTGGGCTGACAGGGACAGGTAAATCGGAATTACTACGCGCTGCTAATGATTTTACAAATGTCATTGATCTCGAAAATGCTGCTAAACACTATTCAAGCTTATTCGGGGCAATTCCGTACTTAATCCGGAACTATGATCCTGTACATTCACAATCCGCATTTGAAAACAATGTGTTTTCCCATATCGTAAAGGGTATTTCAAATTATGGTACATTCCATCGCCGGTACCTCATTGAAAGCGAGAGCAGGAAAATCGGGAATTTCATCCTACCGGATTTGATTTACAACGACCTTCAGGAATGTCCGTGTTTAACTCTAACATCAGGACTTGATACCAGAGTAAAGAGGATTGAAAAAGATTATTTCGGTAGTGATAATGAAGGGATTGAACTTGTATTGAAAACTTTCACAAAATTTGAAAATTACTTTAGAGCAAAAATTAGTAACTCCGTTTACAATAATTGTCTGACAGCTTTAAACCGTGGGGATAGTTATTATTTTTGTGAAACGCTGATAAAAAAATATTATGATCTGAGGTATAAACAAAAAAAGAAAACACCACTGCTTGTAATCGAACATGAGAATTTACGTGATACAGTAAATGTATTAAAGGATTTTCTAAACAAATATCAAAACGACTATCATAGAACCCGTTTGTAGCTCATTCCCAAGTTGTACATAATAAAAGCCCAGATATCAGTCTGCTCATCAATAACTTTTGTTATAGGCTTGCCCGAACCATGCCCTGCTTTACTTTCAATCCTTATTAAAGCGAGGTTATCATCTGATAATGTATATTGCAACTCTGCAGTATATTTAAATGAGTGAGCCGGAACTACCCTGTCATCAAATTCTGAAGTAGTAACAAGAATCGCAGGGTATTTTGTATCTGGCTTGATGTTGTGCAAAGGTGAGTATTTATAAAGGTATTCAAACTCTTCCTTATTATCACTCGAACCGAAATCAGTTATCCAACCCCAACCGATTGTGAACTTATGAAACCGCAACATATCCATTACACCTACCTGTGGTACAGCTACTTTGAACAAATCCGGTCTTTGATTAATTACAGCGCCAATAAGAAGCCCCCCGTTTGAACCACCTTTAATTGCTAGTTTCTCCGGATTGGTATAACCTTCTTCCATCAAATATTCTGCAGCAGCGATGAAATCGTCGAACACGTTTTGTTTATTAAATTTCGTCCCCTGTTCATGCCATCGCTTCCCATACTCACCGCCACCTCTGATATTTGCAACCGCATAAACTCCACCGTTATCCAGAAATACTTTGTTTGATATATTGAAACCGGGTAATAATGAAATATTGAATCCACCGTAACCATACAGCAGTACAGGGTTTTGACCGTCGAGAGTAATTCCTTTCTTAAATGTAATGTACATTGGTATCTCCGTCCCATCTTTCGATTTGTAAAATATGCGTCTCGATTCATAGTTATCAGGATTGAACTGCAGATTTTCCTTTATATAAACTTCACTTTTCCCATCAGCAATATTATACTTGAAAATTGTCGGTGGATTCACGTAAGAATTAAACATATAAAAGACTTCAGTATCATCGGACTTCCCGTCAAATCCCCAGACATTGCCAAGGTTCGGGAATTTGATTTGATTAACTATATTTCCATCAAAATCACTTACCAGAACGACATCGGCAACATCTCTCATGTAAGTCAGGAACAATTTATCACCGGCCGCCGATACGGAACTTAAAACATCTCTACTTTCGGGAACAATTTCTGTAATAGTTTCATTTATTGCTACCGGATCAAATTTTATCAACTTATAGTTTTCCGCTCCATTATCGGTTCTAACAATTATCTGTTTACCGATTTTATAAATAACCGAATAAGAATCACCCCAACCTGTAAAAACCGGTCTCCAACCTGTATCTATTGCTGTCAGATCTTTGAAATATAATTCATTCCCATCTTCTCCCATTTTGGATTTTCCAAGGAAGAGATATTCCTCATCTTCAGATGAAAAAATCCAATGAGATGACATTGGATTGTCTATATCTTCATAAACCAGCGAATCTTCGCTTTGTGATGTACCGATTTTATGATAGTAAATTTTTGACGATTCATTTGAAGTTGTAATCATTTCATTGGTATCAACGTTATCGTACCTCGAATAAAAAAATCCGTCTTTAAACCAGTCAGCACCGGAAAATTTTATAAACTTCAAATTATCTTTCAGTCGTTCCCCGGTAGCAGTTAAAATCACAAAGAACTCACGCCAGTCGAGTCCGGACTCTGAAACAGAATAAACAATATATTTTCCATCGCGTGACGGGTACACTCCTGACAATGAAATGGTTCCATCTTCAGAAAAAGTATTCGGGTCAATTAATACTTCCGGTTCAGTTTTTCCCTCCCGGACGATATAAAGTACAGATTGTGGTCTTAACCCGTCATTGAAATAATATAAAAGATGTTTTCCTGCTTTGAATGGTGTTGAATACCTGGGATAGTTCCAAAGTAAGGTTAGATCTTCCCGGATACTATCCCGGTACGGAATTCGCGAAAGATATGATTCGGTGAGTTTGTTTTGTTCTTTTATCCAATTTGAAATCTCATCTGACCCAAATTCTTCCATCCACCTGTACGGATCAGCGACGACTACGCCATGGTAATTATCAATCACATCAGTACGCATGGATTCAGGATAAATAATTTTACCCTGAGCAATCAATTCCTGAAAAAAGAGAAATGATATCATTATGATTACAATTTTTTGCATAGTGAATTAAAAACTGAAACGGGTTTATTTTAGGAACTGTTGTTAGTCGTCAATACCGAATGCACTTTTAATTAATTTGAGTTGGGATTCATCAAACAACGCTTTTGAACCCGGTGCAGTCGAAGCGCTGGCTTTTCTTCCAACGTATTGCACAGGTATTCCACCTGCAAGATTCATTAGCTTCAGGCTCATGAAATTCCATGCGCCGGCGTTTTCAGATTCTTCCTGTATCCACAATATTTTTTCAGCATTTTTATACTTCGAAATTAATTCAGCAATCTGATTCTTTGGGAATGGAAAATATTGTTCAATCCTGACAAGCGCAGTATCGTCAATTCCTTTTTCATGTCGATACTTTAAAAGGTCGTAATAAACCTTTCCACTCGTAAATCCTAATCGCTTTACTTTCGTAGGCTCAACTTCGATATCATCCAGAACATGTTTAAAGTATCCGTGAATAATATCATCTTTATGGGATGAGGCGAGCTTTTCCCTTAACAGACTTTTCGGTGTCATTACAATCAATGGCTTTCTGACATCGTCAAGAGCCTGTCGTCTAAGCAAATGGTAATACTGTGCCGATGTTGTCGGATTACAAACGAACATATTGTTATCAGCGCAAAGCTCGAGGAATCTTTCGAGCCTGGCGCTTGAGTGTTCAGGCCCTTGTCCTTCCTGTCCGTGCGGAAGCAATAATACAAGATCTGAGGGCAGCATCCACTTTGACTCAGCTGATGAAATAAAATTATCAATAATAACCTGAGCACCATTCGCAAAATCTCCAAACTGTGCTTCCCACATTACAAGGGTTAACGGGTCTGAAGTGCTGTATCCAAATTCAAATCCGAGTACTGCAGCTTCTGAGAGTAAACTGTCAAGAGTTTCAATTATTACGCTGTCGCTCTGAAAATTTCTGTGAATATTTATTTCCGATGCATTATTTACATCTGTGAGAACATTATGCCGTTGTGAAAAGGTACCTCTTGCGCTATCCTGCCCACTCAACCGGATTGAAATTCCGGCGTTCATTAATGATCCAAACGTAATCGCTTCCGCAAACGCCCAATCAATCAACTCTTCGCGTTCAAGAATGGCTTTCCGTGTGTCAATAAACTTCTTTAGTTTCGGGTGCAAAGTAAAATCCGATGGGATCTCGGTAATCTTCTTAACAATTTCATCGAACTCCTCAGAGGTAATATTCTCAATCTCCTGTTTACGTATTTCATCTATCTGTTCCTGTGTAACTGCCAGTGGTAGATCAGTTTTAAACTTCTGTACATCAGCCCGAGCCTTTTCATAATTGAAATCCATTTTATCCGTTACATCTTTTTCTATTGTCTTTATTTCTCCCTCGCTAAAAACGTTCTCATCCAATAATTTCTTTTCGTAAATCTTAACAACCGAAGGGTGCTGCCTGATCTTCTTATACATCAAAGGTTGTGTATAAGCCGGTTCATCAGTTTCGTTATGACCAAGCCGCCTGTAGCCATAAACATCAATTACCACGTCTTTTTTGAATTTCTGTCTGTATTTATAAGCAATCTCCGTTACCCACAAAGTTGCTTCAGGTTTATCACCGTTTACATGCAGGATCGGTGCCTGAACCATTTTAGCTACGTCAGTGGCATAAACCGTTGACCGAGCATCAACCGGCGAAGTTGTAAATCCGATTTGATTATTAATCACAATGTGGATTGTCCCGCCGGTAGAGTACCCACGCAGTTGTGAAAGGTTAAGGGTTTCGGCGACTATCCCCTGCCCGGCAAATGCCGCATCACCATGGAGCAGAACAGGAATAATTCTGTTACGTTTTTCATCTTTCAGGCGGGTTTGTTTCGCTCTCACTATCCCTTCAACAACAGGATTTACAAATTCTAGATGACTTGGATTTGAGGCAACTGAAACTTTAACTGTTTTACCATTTAGGCATTCATACTCTCCTGACGCGCCAACATGATATTTTACGTCACCGGAACCCTGCACCGAATTAGGATCAACGAATCCTTCAAACTCGGAAAAAATTGAATACAGTGATTTCCCGATAATATTCGTCAGGACATTAAGCCTGCCACGGTGCGCCATCCCAAGTACAAATTCCTCAACTCCGTCTTCGCTGCCGAGGTTCATAATGTGATCAAGAACTGCAATTATAGTTTCTGACCCTTCAAGTGAAAAACGTTTTTGCCCGAGATATTTCTTGTCAATATACTTTTCGAACATCTCAGCCTGAATAAGTTTTCGGAGAATATTCCGCTTTACCTCGTTATTGTAATTTGGCCTGTTGTGAACCTTCTCCATCGTATCCTGTAACCATTCCTTTTCTTCCGGATCCTGAATGTGCCTGTATTCCACACCTATTTTGTTACCGTAAGTTTCGCGCAATATATCGAGAATATCTCTTAGCTTTGCAGTTCGAAGACCAGCGAGTCCGTCAGTTATATATTCTCTGTCTAAATCCCAGACGGTAAATCCATAGTATGTTGAATCCAGTTCAGGGTGATATTTATATGTCTCCTCAAGCGGATCGAGATCGGCGAGTAGGTGCCCTCTAACCCTGAACATATTAATTAACTGAATTGCCTTGGCGTGTCTCTCAATTTCACTAACTGCACTTGTATTACCGGTCGGATATTGATTCCTGTCTTCCGACCAGTAAATTGGTTTAACCGGTATGCCAAAATCTTTCAGAATATTAGTGTAGAAACCATCCTGTCCAAGCAACAACTCGTGAATTCGTTTTAGGAACAAACCGCTTTCTGCACCTTGTATTACCCTATGGTCATATGTACTCGTTATATTCATCACCTTGCTCAGCCCAAGCGACGTAACCACGCTTTTCGACATTGCATGAAATTCAGCAGGATATTCTATTGACCCGGTGGCAATAATTGCTCCCTGACCTGTCATGAGCCTTGGCGCTGAAGTAACCGTCCCCAAAGTTCCGGGATTGGTTAAAGATATAGTAGTTCCTGCAAAATCCTCAACCTCTATTTTGTTCGCACGCGATCTGTTAATAATATCATTGTAAGCTTCAAAGTACTCACCAAACGTCATCTCACCTGCGTTTTTAATATTGGGAACTATGAGCGTTCTTGTACCGTCTTTTTTCTCGAGATCAACTGCAAGCCCAAGATTTATTGAGCTTTTTTTAACGAGGTAAGGTTGTCCATCCTTAAATGTAAATGAATTGTTCATCACCGGTTGCTCCTTCAGTGCAAGGACAATCGCCCAACCGATAATGTGTGTATAAGAAATTTTTCCCCGGTTGTTTGCTTTTAAAAACTGATTGATTATTATTCTGTTCTCTTCGAGAATTTTTACCGGAATTGTTCTGAACGATGTTGCCGTTGGAACACTCAGGGAGTTATCCATATTCTCAATAATCCTCGCACCAACACCTTTTATCAATACAAGTTCCTCGTCTTTTGATGGTTCGTATATCTTGGGTTGGGGTTGTCGCTGAACAGGCTGAGTTTTTGTCTCACCATTAGTTGGGATTTTTCTTTCCTGATATTCATTTTCAACACCGGCAATGTCTAGTGTCTTAAAAAAATCTTTCCATTTTTCCGTAACAGAAGAAGGGTCTTTTTTGTAATCTTTATACAGGTCAAGAACAAACCACGTATTCACTCCAAATTCCATTATCTTCTCACGTTGGGCTTCGTTTAGATCCTCAAGTTTCATGTATGATTAAATTTATTTTTTTACTAAAATAGATAAAATAAAAAGTAACTTCAGTTGCATTATAATGGTCTTCAAAGACAACTTGAGCCTACTTTAATATTGCCGGGAATTCTCATAAATGCAAAAACGATATGATATATAAAAGTAGGCTCATTCTTAAATCAAAAAAAGAATTCCCCCGACGGTGAAACGGGGGAATGTGAGGAGTGTAAGTTGATGTGTTGCTGAATTCAATTATTGAAGTGCTTCTACCAGTGATTAGTTCCCGAAAAAATTGGATTTGATTAATAAAATAATCCTTCATATTTAAAATTAAAATCAGCAGTTACCTTTCATAGAATTTCAAATTCATCAAAATAAAAATGACAAAAAACATGAGGGACGTTTACAATAAACTCATGCATTGCATATAATCTTAAGGCAATAATTTTTAATTTTGTAAAATTTCCATTATGACAGAAGTTTATAAACCGAAAAATAAAGTCAGGATTGTTACGGCGGCATCGCTGTTCGATGGACATGACGCAGCAATTAACATTATGCGAAGGATTATTCAATCAACCGGAGTAGAAGTTATTCACCTCGGGCATGACCGGTCAGCAGAGGAAGTAGTAAATACTGCGATTCAGGAAGACGCAAATGCTATTGCCATGACCTCTTATCAGGGAGGGCACATTGAATATTTCAAGTATATGTATGACCTTTTGAAAGAAAAGGGAGCGCCTCATATTAAAATATTCGGCGGTGGCGGTGGTGTTATATTGCCCGATGAAATTAATGAACTTCAGGATTATGGAATTGAAAAGATTTATTCACCTGACGATGGGCGGAAAATGGGTTTGCAGGGAATGATTAATGACGTTGTACAAAAATCTGATTTCCCTACTGGTTCGAACGTTAATGGTGAATTAAAATTACTGCCACAAAAAAATCCACGCGTAATAGCAAACCTGATTTCAGCTGCTGAAAATTTTCCATTAGAATCCGGTGAGATATTGGATGCAATTCATGAGGTTGCGGAGAAAGTCAGTACACCTGTGCTCGGTGTAACCGGCACGGGTGGAGCGGGGAAATCTTCTCTGGTTGATGAACTCGTAAGGAGGTTTTTACTAGATTTTCCCGAAAAGACTATTGCAATTATTTCGGTTGACCCATCAAAACGTAAAACCGGCGGGGCTTTGCTGGGTGATAGAATCAGGATGAACTCGATAAAAAACCCTCGCGTTTATATGCGTTCACTCGCAACCAGACAATCTAATCTCGCGCTTTCCAAGCATGTGAAAAAAGCAATCGACATTCTCAAAGCCGCTAACTTTGACCTGATTATTCTTGAAACTTCGGGTATAGGTCAATCTGATACTGAAATCATAGACCATTCAGACGTAAGCTTATATATAATGACTCCGGAATATGGCGCGGCAACTCAACTAGAGAAAATTGACATGTTAGATTTTGCGGACATAATCGCAATTAACAAATTTGATAAACGCGGAGCACCTGATGCCCTTCGCGATGTGAAAAAGCAATATAAGCGAAATCATTTAATGTTCGATGTCCCCGACGAAGAGCTTCCGGTTTACGGTACAATTGCCTCTCAATTCAACGACCCGGGAACTAACCGGCTATATAAAGCAATCATGGATAAAATCTCGGATAAGGCGAATGTAAACCTGAAGTCAACTTTTGAAATCACGGATGAAATGTCGGAAAAGATTTACGTTATCCCGCCAGGCCGGGTAAGATATCTCTCAGAGATAACCGAGAACAATCGTAAATACAATAAATGGTCTCTCACTCAAAAAGAGATTGCCCAAAAAATGTATTGCATCAAAAAAACTTTAGAATTATTGCATCCAGAAAAGGATAAAAACACTGAGCTGATTGCAAAATTGGAATCTGAATTTGAAGCATTGAAGTTAAACCTCGATCCTATGAATTACAAAATCATCGAAACGTGGACAGAAAAAATCAACCGATATAAAGACGAACATTACATTTTCAAAGTACGCGATAAAGATATTCGCATTAAAACATATACGGAATCACTATCACACACCAAAGTTCCGAAAATAGCCACACCACGTTATGAAGCATGGGGCGATATTTTGTACTGGTCAATGCAGGAAAATTTCCCGGGTGAATTCCCTTATACGGCGGGAATTTACCCATTCAAGCGGGAGGGTGAAGACCCGACCCGAATGTTTGCCGGTGAAGGTGGTCCCGAGAGGACAAACAAACGATTTCATTACTTATCATATCACATGCCTGCAAAACGCCTCTCAACTGCATTTGACTCCGTTACGCTGTATGGTTCAGACCCTGATATTCGCCCCGATATTTACGGTAAAATCGGGAATTCAGGCGTTTCGGTCTGCTGCCTGGATGATGCAAAAAAATTATACTCCGGCTTTAATCTCTGTGACCCGAAAACCTCAGTCTCAATGACTATAAATGGTCCTGCCCCTATGATACTCGCATTTTATTTAAATGCCGCAGTCGATCAGCAATGTGAACTCTATATAAAACAAAACAGTCTCGAAGATCAGGTAAAGAAATATATAAAGAATCTTTACGAACAGAAGAATATGTCTGTACCACGCTATAATATGAATATTCCGAAAGGAAACGACGGACTTGGATTAATGTTGCTCGGTATAACCGGTGAAAAAGTTTTACCGGCTGAAGTTTACGAAAAAATAAAATCGGATACTTTAAAAGTCGTTCGGGGTACTGTTCAGGCAGATATTCTTAAGGAAGACCAGGCACAAAATACATGTATCTTTTCAACTGAGTTTGCGCTAAGGTTAATGGGCGATATACAACAATTTTTCATTGATAATTCCGTAAGGAATTTTTATTCGGTTTCAATTTCAGGATATCACATAGCAGAAGCGGGAGCTAACCCTATTACACAACTTGCGCTCACTCTGTCGAATGGATTCACTTACGTTGAATACTATCTCAGCCGCGGAATGAACATTAACGATTTTGCACCAAACCTTTCATTCTTTTTTTCAAACGGAGTAGATCCCGAATATTCGGTAATTGGCAGAGTTGCACGGCGCATTTGGGCTAAGGCAATGAAATATAAATATCATGCAGACGAACGTTCACAGATGCTGAAGTATCACATTCAAACTTCCGGTAGATCATTGCACGCGCAGGAAATTGCATTCAACGACATAAGAACAACATTACAGGCTCTGTATGCAATCTACGATAACTGCAATTCACTGCACACGAATGCGTACGATGAGGCGATTACCACACCAACCGAAGAAAGTGTGAGACGGGCGGTTGCCATTCAGCTTATCATAAATAAGGAGCTCGGACTAGCCAAAAATGAAAACCCGTTGCAAGGATCTTTCATAATTGAAGAATTGACAGACCTCGTGGAAGAGGCAGTATATGCGGAGTTCGACAGAATAACTGAACGAGGCGGCGTGCTCGGCGCAATGGAAACAATGTATCAACGAATGGAAATTCAGGAGGAAAGCCTGTATTATGAAAAGCTTAAACACTCCGGAGAATTTCCCGTAATCGGAGTTAATACTTTCCTGAACAAAGAAGGCTCACCAACTATCATCCCTACTGAAGTTATCCGCTCTACACCTGAAGAGAAGAAGTTCCAGATTGAGGCAGTTAAGTTGCAACAGAAGTTTTATAGTGAAGAATCTTTGAAAAAACTTGAAGAGCTTAAACGTACAGCGATAATGAACAAAAACATTTTCGCACAACTCATGGAAGCTGCCAAATATTGCACGCTCGGACAAATGACTACTGCACTGTTTGAAGTCGGAGGGCAGTACAGGAGAAATATGTGATTACTTTTAAACCTGACCGCGATAAAAAAATAATTTACCCATTTTAGTTTTAATGACAAAAGACCGGCAAAACTATATCATCATATTCATTTCCTGTTTATTAACAGTATTGTTGTATCAATATTCGGTTTTTCATTACACAAACGGACAAATGGGCGTTCCACTCGATGATACGTGGATTCATTTCAGATTCGCTGAGAATTTTGCAAACGGACATTTCTTTGAATTCAATATCGGTGAACCGACATCCGGAACGACTTCGCCTTTGTGGGTAATTTTACTTGCAGCATTTAGTTTCATATCTTCGGATTATATTTTTAATTCCATTTTCCTCTCTTCGTTTTTTTATATACTCTCGTGCATTTTTATATATAAGATAGCAAGAGAAATATTTTCAATTGAAACTTATAGAGTGAAATTTCCCGAAAGCTATTCTCTCGTAGTTGCGTTGCTCAGTATATTCGCCGGTCGACTTGCCTGGTCTGCATCTTCCGGGATGGAAACAATGATGTTTACATTCTTTTGTATCATAGGTGTTCACTACCACGTAAAGGACTTGATTGCCGGTAGATTCTCACTATCGCCGGGAATATTTTTCGCCCTTGCTACTGCTTCGCGACCGGAAGGTTATCTGATATTTTTATTATTTATAATCGTTTCAGCTTTTGAAGTTTTCTATAAGAATTTTCAGAAATCCGACTTTAAGAAAATATTGATTTCTATTTTACTGTTCATTGTCGTAACAATACCATATCCGATTTTTTCATACTATTCAAATGGTTCTTTTTCCCCAAATACGTATAGCGGACAGGGCGGTTATTTGAGGTTCATTCCGAATCTTGAATACATTAAAGTAATATTTACTTTTTTCTTTAGAGATAATATAATTGTTACTTCTCTTTTTCTATACAGTGTATTTTTCTACTTCTCCCGGTTACGGAAATTCTTTAGGGAATATAAGCACGTGAACCTCATTTTTCTCTGGGCAATAGTGTTACCGGTGGCATCTTCAATTTTAATACCGAACTGGCGACATCACGGACGTTATATGATGCCATTAATTCCGTTCATTAACTTTATAGGTGTGTTCATGTTCAGTAATATTGTGGTGTTTTTCTCTGAAAGAAAATTTCAGAACATCTTTTCAAAAAAAATAACGGTATTTTCACTCACAGTTTTTTCATTTGTGTATTTCGTCATTTTCTTTATAGCTATCGGAAAGAACACATCAAATATAAATGATCAACAGGTGAAAATGGCATATTGGATTATTGACAACATTCCTGAGTCTGAGACTATTGCAGTTAACGACATCGGGGCAATTGGTTTTATAACAAAGCGGTATATTGTCGATATGGCAGGATTGATAACACCGGAAATCTTAAGGTACCGTACTTATCAATGGCATGACAATGTTGATTCAACCCGCGCTTTACTTGAGAGAAATAATGTAAAATATTTGATAATATACGAACACTGGTTCAAAAATCTACTTAACGAATGGGAGGGAATGCTTAAACACATTCATTCTGAAATATTAGAAGAAAATACAATTTGCGGCGGGGAAGAGAAGAAAGTTTTCAAAGTTAATTTCGGGAAATGAAAATCCTCAAGCTCATTGAGTTGATGCGTCCGAAACAGTGGATCAAGAATCTGTTTTGTTTTGCGGCAATTTTATTTGCAGGAAAACTAACGGATTTAAATTTACTGCTTATCAATATCATTGCGTTCTTTGCGTTTTGCGGAATTTCAAGTTGTGTTTATATCGTGAACGATATTTCCGATATAGAGTCTGACCGGATACACAAAAAAAAACGCTTTCGTCCACTTGCCTCCGGTGATGTTTCGATTAATGAAGCGAAAATTCTACTTCTGCTCCTCTTCGTTGCAACCGTGATATTATCACTTCAACTAAATTGGGGATTTCAAATTGTAATTTTGTTTTATTTCATCATTAACCTGTTTTACTCGCTCAAGGTTAAAAACGTAGTATTGCTGGACGTTTTTTTCATTTCAATCGGATTTATGTTAAGAGTTATCAGCGGGGCATTTGCAATTGATGTCAGCATTTCAAACTGGATGATAATTACCACCATTTTCATTTCTCTCTTTCTCGCAATCTCAAAAAGACGCGCCGAGCTATCACAAGCCGATTTGGAAGATGTCGGAAAACAGCGAAAGGTTTTAGCTTCTTACAGCATTCCATTTACTGATCAGTTAAATACAGTAGCAGCTACTGGCACAATCATTTCTTACGCACTCTATACAGTCTCAGATAAAGCAACGGAAACATTCGGTACAGATCACCTTATTTATACAACGCCGTTTGTGATTTATGGGATATTCAGATATATGTACCTGACACATCAGAAGAATCTCGGCGAAAGCCCGTCGTCCATTATTACGAAAGATTTACCGATAATTATTAATTCTATTTTGTGGTTTCTGATTTCCTTTTTGATAATCTACAGGTTTAAAATTGGCATTCCGTATATCTGAAATCCCAAAGCAATCCAAAGCGGAACTTATACTGTTGATTGTTGCTTTGAACTGGGGTTTGACTTTCCCGTTTACTAAAATAATGCTCGAGTTTATATCGCCTGCTTTGTCGGTCTTAATAAGGTTTTCTATCACCATAGGGATTTTCATTTTATTGTTCCCTTCCGTACCTGGTTCTTTAAATAAACATGACTTGAAACCGGGACTTTTGCTTGGAATATTTCTCTTTGCCGGGTTTATAACACAAACAATCGGGATGAGCTACACAACAGCATCTAAAGCCGGTTTTATTACCGGGACTTACATTCTGATGGTTCCGGCTCTACAATTGTTCATTTCGAAAAGAAAATTTATGCCGGAAAATATTGCGGGCGTAATTATTTCCACAACCGGACTGTTTTTGTTGAGCGGGATGGGCATAGATGAAATAAACACAGGCGATGTTCTTGTACTTATTTGCGCAGCTTTCTATGCTTTGCATATTATATATCTCGATAAATTTTCCCGCCGCGACGGAGCAAATATCAATGCACTTATATTTTTACAATTCGCGGTTATGGTGTTATTTTCAATCCCTTCGGTTTGGTTGTTCGACCATTATTCAAACCTTGGAATTTTCATTACCATTTCTCCAGCTCTCATCGGGACTATCCTCTTCAATACATTAATAGCCACGCTCTTGGGTTTCATACTTGTAAACAGATTTCAGCGTTACACGTTACCGGTGAAAGCAGCATTGATTTACAGTTTCGAACAAGTCTTCGCTGCGATATTTGCATACTTAATTTTATCGGAACTTCTCTCGTCAATACAGATCACAGGTTGTCTGTTTATGCTTACCGGACTGGCGGTTTCGGAATTTTACAGACCACTATTTAAAAAACAAACAACATGAAAAAATATGCAAGTATAGTTGTCAAAGGTCTTGTGCAGGGTGTTGGATACAGGTATTTCTGTATAAACCTTGCGCGTGAACTTAACGCAACCGGCTATACACGTAATATGCCAAACGGTAACGTTGAGGTAGAAGTTGAAATTGATGAATCTAATTTCGACCGTTTCGTATCACAATTGAAACGTGGTCCATTCAGTGCAAAGGTCACGGAAATAAAAATTGAGGAAAAAAGTTACGAAGGAATTTACGATTCATTTGAAGTTAAATATTAGGCTGGCTTTCCTGCAAAAAAAATTCTATTCCAATTACCACAATACTGAAGTTACATCAGTCAAACAACAATATTATTTAACATTGATAAGATGAAACGACCTCTGTAATTATTTCACTATTTCATCATAGTCATATCCCGCTCTCTGCAAAGCGCGTTTAGCTGCTTCAAGTGCAAATGGTGCGTGGTTAAGCGGGTTGAGTGGGACTTCAGTTACCTTTGAAAGTTGGTCTAAAAGTTCCTGTGTTTGGTGTTGGGTTAAATTTTCGCAGGCGTCGTACATTCCACCGGGTTCCTCTTCAGCTATATCGTGTTGCTCCAGAAGATACCTAATCACTTTAATCAGTTCTTCGGTCGGGGGAGGAACCATCAATGCGGTTAACGCTCCGTGTTCAAGCCGAAGCCTCGCAGCAATCGGAAGCGGAACGTTATTGTTTGCCTTTTGAGCTGCGGGAAACAGAATTTTTTCTTCCATTTTTATATGAGTTAATAATCCGGTTCGAAACTGTTGGTAATATTCCATCCTATATTCATCGGGATTCCCGGTTGCTTTGTCAAGCAAGTCTTCTATCCTACGATGGTCTTCAGTGAAAAATTTGTGTAATGGTTTATTCATTTATCAATCTGACTTAAAATTGGTTCATACAATAATACGAAAAATATACTATACTCTTGATTCCAAATTCACGTCAATTCAATTCTTCATTTACATAAAGCGCAATTTTTATCCCGTATTTATATTTTCACTTCGTCAATAAAACGCATGAATTACTTGGGCTATGCAATTCAAGATTAACCTTTCTTAGGAAGAAGGTTTCTTAAAGATATAGTTAGTAAAAAAAACACCTGCAGCCAATTTCGATTATTGGAATTGAAAATTTTCGTAACCTTTTCGGAACTCAAATACTCTAATATTATGACACGTAAAATTAACTTTAGGTATTGTACAAACGCGAATTTTTGCTGAACAATCTTTAAATGATTAATAGATTTGTTATTGTAAATAAAAATGTTTTTTGAAACTTTCCTTTGATAGTAGTTTAACCGAAATTATTATTGTACTGAATCTTCTGTGAAGTTGGGATATATTGTAGAATCCGGTATAATCAAAGGCTTTAAATTACAGATTAACTCAAAGAAGTATATTTTTAAAAGTTCATTTTAAGAATATAAAGTTTTCATGAAATAATTTTATTTACAAAATTTGTCAGACTATGAAAGGAAATGAAAATTTATCTGATGCGGAAATAATTGAACGCATATTAAACGGAGAAAAGTCGTTGTTTGAGGTTATCGTCAGGAGGTTTAACGCTCCCCTTTACAAGGTTGGCAGATCGTATAATTTCAACCATGACGATACACAAGACCTGATGCAGGACACGTATATTGACGCTTATAAAAACCTTAAATCATTTGAAGGAAGATCGGGTTTCAAGACCTGGATCATTCGTATAATGCTGAACAATTGTTACAGGAAAAAAGAAAAATCAAGTTACAAAAATGAAGTTATGAGAGATTTCACCGAACAACCTGAGCCTGTGGAATCAATTACCGGAAATGACACGGAAAAAGAAGTTCACACTCGTGAGTTGGGACAGATAATTGAAAATGCGCTCAGTAAAATTCCATTTGATTACCGGATGGTATTCTCATTGCGTGAGGTAAATGGATTGAACGTATTAGAAACCGCGAATTTGTTAAACATTAGTGAGTCAAATGTAAAAGTCAGGCTCAACAGAGCAAAAACAATGCTACGGGGGTGGATTGAAAAATCTTACCCTATAAATGAATTATTCGAATTTAATTTAGTCTATTGCGATGCAATGGTTCAAAAAGTAATGGAGAAAATCAATGAACTCTGAAAATACAGTACAAAAGATACTAAACTTCAATTGGCACGACAATATTGAAAACGAGCAACCCGCTCAATCCAATGAATTGAATGACAACTCAAAAATCAAATTAATTGAATATCATTTTGCACGAATCATGGAAGCACTGGGTCTTAATCTTGAGGACGAAAGCCTGCAAGGGACACCGGCGCGGGTTGCAAAAATGTACGTCAATGAAATCTTCAGCGGATTGAAACAAAATAGCAAACCGGAGATCAGTCTCTTCCAAAATAATTACGGATACAATAAAATGATTATCGAAAAGGATATAACATTGTATTCGACATGCGAACATCACTTCGTCCCAATAATCGGGAAGGTGCATGTCGCTTATATTCCCAATGGTCAGGTAATCGGGTTATCTAAAATTAACCGTTTAGTTCAATATTACGCAAAGCGACCGCAGGTACAGGAGCGTCTAACGGTTCAGATTTCTGACGCTTTGAAAGATGCACTCGGGCATGATAACGTTGCAGTGGTTATTGATGCCGACCACTTGTGCGTTGCATCGAGAGGCATTAAAGATACAAGCAGTAAAACAGTTACCTTTTCATTCTCCGGTCAATTTGAACTCGGAGATATAAAAAAGGAATTTTTATCATTTGTTAACATTAAATAATTTGAAATGAGCCAAAACGTTAAAATCAAATCAACCGAACATCTTACACACGATGTACTCAGGATAGTAACCGGGAAGCCGGAAGGCATTACCTACATCCCTGGTCAAGCAGTAGATATGTCAATAAACAAAAACGGCTGGGAAAAAGAGATAAGGACGTTTACATTTACCTCACTTCCTGAAGACAGCTATCTTGAATTTACAATTAAAACTTATCCGGCGCACAATGGTGTAACGCAACAATTGCTCGCACTTGGTGAAGGTGATGAGTTAACCCTATACGATGTTTACGGCGATATATCCTACAAGGGTGAAGGTATCTTCATAGCCGGTGGCGCAGGAATAACGCCATTTATTGCGATTCTGAAACATCTTGAGAAACTGAATCTCGTCGGGAATAACAAATTAATTTTTGCTAACAAAACTAAAGCCGATATCATTCTCGAAAATAAATTCAAAAATCTCTTAGGAAATAATTTTATCAATATTCTCTCTGATGAAAACCTCGAAGGTTACGAGCACGGATTTATTTCTGCCGGGCTAATTCAAAAACATATTGATAATGATTCCCAGTATTTTTATCTGTGCGGCCCCGATCCGATGATGACTGCAGTTGAGAAACATTTGGATTCACTGAATATTCCAAAAGACAAAATTGTAAGAGAAGCGTTTTAGATAGGGTTGATTCGGAATTTAATTATCTTCAAAAAAACGGGTAGGATTAAACTCATATTGAATATAGATGAATTTTCATAAGCAAAATTTACCCGGTGATAATTTATATTTAATTATATCAAGTACCGGCGAACGGTGTCCCGAAAATGCCGACCGCAAGTTCTGCCCAAATCAAAAAAAAGATTAGCAACAGACCAAACGTAAAAAGAACCCTGTAAGTTATACGCCGGGTTTTTCTGAATACAATTTCACACAAAGTTCCGGTTCCGAACAACAGAATTCCCATAATCAAAAAATCGCCTATACTCCAGTCAACTTCATTTGTAAATTGCATTGCGAAAAGTGGAATCATAAGAAGCGCTGAAGAAGCGAACAGAATTCTTGTAAAACGTTTACCACGGTTATTTGCGACAACTGTTCCCATAGCATTTAATTATTTTAAATTTCACAAACGGGATGTCAATATCAAAAACCTCTCCCTTCGGTTAGAATTTCAGACTTGTGCCAACAAAAGTTTTAAACAATATCAATATTAATCTGGTTCAACTTCCGGTAACTTCAAAGCAATCCTAAATGAAATTTAGTTTATATGCGCATTGGTTGATAATCCGGATAACTACCGTCACTTTCGGTGATATTTCAGATGTTCACCGGGCGCTTAAAAAATAATTCATAGCAATCTGTTGATTCCTCCATTGACTGAATAACTGAAGGTAGAGGTGTTACAAAAACGTCAGGATAATCTATCTCACCGAGCGATTCACGAATCGGATAAGCTAACATTTCCTTATCGGTAGAAAATTGAGAGTTAATGCCCGGTTTGTTTCCACGCGGATCAACACGAAACCAACCGATTTCATCTAAGTAAACTGCATTCAAACCATGTAGCGCGTAGCCGGATTCAATTGTCCCTTTTCTTAAGACGCGTTGATAACAGAAGCCGGCAGGAATTTTCATCCCACGCAATAGCGTTGCAAGCAAATGTGATTTTGCAAAGCAAATACCTTCACTCTTCTCGAGAGTTTCTTCTGCGTTAATGGTAATTACCTTGCTCTTCGTGTCGAATGAATGTTGGATTTTATCCCTCGAAAGTTCAAATGCTTTTTTAGCTTTCTCCCTCGGAGTCGATGCTTGTGATTCAATAGTTTCTATCGCCTCACGGATTAATGGCGTGTCAAACCTGACAATCGGGGGAATTTCCCGGAGGTAATCCCGGATGTCGTTTGACTCTAAACGTAATTCCATTGTTTTATTTTTTTAAGTAAGAAATATTAAATTTAAAAAAATTCCCTCAGCTGTAAAACTTGATATATATTTTCTTAATTCAGTGTTAACTGATAGAGCGTTATTCAAATATTGTTGCGGAAAAGGTAAATATTTTCGCCGTAAATTCTGACATTTTTGCTAACTTTATTATTATACCTGAGCTTTGTAGTGTATCTGCACAATATACCTTCCTTATCTTAATGTTTAATCCCTTCAATAGAATGCACTTCTGCCATTTTATACAAAGCTCTCGGTTACCAGCTTAAACGCTCTTAAGCTCCCTGCCCTGCATGATTTGTTATTATAATTTCCATGAAACATCTGATTTGAACAATTTTTCCGTAAGATTTTTTCCCATGCGAAGTGTCTCTTGAATAATTTAAAACCTGATGTGAGAAATAATGAAATTCTACTCATTAACCTGAAATATCAAAATTAATTTATTTATCCCACTATATATATTAAAGGCAATGCAAAATACATACCGGATTTACCCGAAGGGAAAATTATCTGACAAACAGGTAAAATCAGCCATTAATGTGAGTTTTTATAACCCGAAGTAAATTTCATTGTTATAAGTTTTGTTTGAGTCCTAAGTAAGTATATTACGAAATATCAATTACCTAAAAGAGCAAATTTATTTTTATTTTTCACAAAATTTTTGGAACTTTGTACGGGCGGCTTAATGTTAGCTATTTTCGTAGGGGTGTTTTTAATTCATAAAAAGGAGATGATATCCGGCAGTAAATATTGAATGTTTTGAGGTTTAATTACAAACTAATTGATGTACTACTTAGACAAATCATGAAAAGTCAAATCGTGTAACGAGAAACAGTTTTTAATTACTTATTAGAAGATTTTAAAATTATACAAAACTTTCCGAAAGCTGATGTGAACAGCTCTCAAAAAGGATCGTTCAACCCAACATCAACGATATCTACCGTTACATTTAAACGGAGAAGATAAGAGTTAATCTCAAACGTCACACGGCGCTTCAATTTTATCTGCCCGCACAAACTGCATAACCAAAGAGGAATTCAAAATTATTTACCTGACAAAAAAGAGTTTTTACGTCTGATTTTCCGTCTCAACAGTACTTGGTTGAACATTCTATGAAATCCGGATTCTCCGTTAGATTGAATTCAATGTAATGCAAATAGATTAAAAATATTATCATCAAATTAAACTATCATACAAATCAAATAAACAAATCTTACAAACTTTTTTAATCATGCAACACACATCAATTTTATTGCTTTTTTTAGCGCTTGCGGGAGCAGCTATACTGATATTTATTTATGTATTCCGCACGTCTAAAAATGCAAATTCAGATGAAGGTGGAATGACTAACGCTTTACGGAAACGTTTTTGGTTCATTCTCATTTTATTTATCGTTCTTGGGATTTTCGCATCGGTAACGATTCCAAAATCACCTTATTTCCTCTTTGCCGATGAACAGCCATCAAGAGTAGTTCATATTGCAGCGGCGCAATATTACTTCCTCATGTCAAATGAGGCAATTGATCCGAAAAATCCCGGGGCTGGAGATACGATTGAAATTAATACCGGTGAGCTCGTGGAATTCAGAGTTACAAGTTTAGATGTTAACCACGGCTTTGCAATTTATGGTCCAAATAACGATATAGTCGCACAGACTCAGGCAATGCCCGGCTATGTCAACAGGCTTCGATGGAAGTTCACAACTCCCGGAACATACAATATCCTTTGTTTGGAATATTGCGGCAACGGGCACCAGTTAATGAAATCAACTTTTACTGTTAAATAAAATGATTATGGAGACATCAAAATTCAATAAGATTACCGCACTCTGGATTGTTGTTGTGCTGGTATTATTCATTGCGAGCATCGTTCTGGGAATTATTATGCGACTAAACCAGAGCGAGGTTATCAGTTTATACCCGACTACATTTTATACCGATATGACTGTACACGGATTGACAATGATCGGAATCTGGTTTGTTGCCGGAATGGCTGCAATTAATTACATCATGGAACGATACGTTAAAACCAGCTTTTATGCAAACCTCACCGCATTAATCTTAACTGTGTTCGGCGTAGTTCTACTTTGGGTTTCCGCATTTGTCGGCGACTTTCACGCAGGATGGACTTTCCTTCACCCTCTGCCGTTAAAACTCATGTGGGAAAAATGGGCAACTCCAATGTTTCTTACTTCGATGGCAATTCTTGGAATAGGCTGGTTAATCTGGAGCCTGAGTTTAACTGCATCGCTTTTAAAAAAATACTCCTTTTCTCAGGTCTTCGCATGGCAGCACCTGACAAAGGACCCTAAAACTGAAACACCTCCATTTGTCCTCATCTCAATGGTTACTTTGGTCGGGATCATTACATGCCTGATAGTTGCCGTTGTTTTAATCGTTCTTTTATTCGCGGAATATTTTTCAAGGGGTACTTTCGTTAACGATGCACTGTTGATGAAAAATCTCACATACTTCTTCGGCCATACGATTGCAAATGAAATGCTTTACTTAGGGCTGGCAATTATTTACGAATTATTCTCTGAAATTAGCGGAAAGCCGAAATGGAAAACAACCTGGTACGTTGCTTTAGCCTGGAATTTCACAATGGTTTTCATTTTGACAGCGTTTTTCCATCACTTGTATATGGACTTTGTCCAACCGGAAGGATTCCAGATAATAGGGCAACTTGCTTCTTATTTTGCAAGCTTACCTGCCGCCGGTGTTACCGTGTTTAGTATTATCATTGCAGTTTATAAAACAAAAATAAAATGGTCTTTAGCGAATATTTTATTTTTCGTCGGAGTAGCCGGTTGGGTTGTAGGCGGTTTGGGAGCTGTTATTGATGCTACAATTTCAAATAACTTTATCTTGCATAATACTCTCTGGGTTCCCGCGCATTTCCATACATATAATGCAATGGGCAATGTGCTCTTTAGTTTAGGATTTTTTTACTGGTTCTCAAAACAATTTTCCGGAGAGGAAATTAAATACAAGTTTTCGAAACTTACTATTATTCTCCTGATTTTAGGCGGAGCTGGTTTTCTTGCAGCGTTCTATTTCGGTGGAGCTGACTCTATCCCGAGGCGTTACAGCACTTATCCGGTAGAGTTTACAACAGCCAAAACTCTCGCACTGATCGGAGCAACTTTTGCGTCTGTATATTTGATAGCAATTTTAATCTTTTTTGCAAACATTTCAAAGCGATGTTTAAACGTTATATTCTCCCGATCCTGATTTTCGTTTGTTGTAACCTTTCGGTATCAGGTCAATCTTCTTTTGATTGGCGGGAAGAAAAAAATATTTACGACCAGATTTATAATGCGCAGTTAAATCTTTCAAACGGCGAGAGAACGACTATTCATGAACTCGCTGCGAAAAAGCCGCTTCTGGTTACTCTCATTTTTACCCGATGCACCGGAGTATGCAATCCTTTGCTAAACGGACTAAAACAAAATCTGCGCGATAAAACGAAAAGTGGCGGATTTTCAGTGCTTGTCTTGAGTTTCGATCCCCGGGATTCATTGAAAGATATGCAACAACTATCGAGGGCTTTTGACTTAAATGATGACCCCGATTGGAAATTTGCTTTAGCAGACAGTATCGGTAAGGTTAACACTTCAGTTGGATTCTATCCGGTTTGGGATGAAGCAAGAGAACAGTTCGACCATGATGCTTTTATTGTCGGTGTTAATTCTCAAGGGTATATTACAAAAAAATTAATCGGGATGAGAGGTTTAGAGGAACTTGATTTAATGATTAAATCAATTAAAAACGAATTTTCACCTACATACCGGTTGCCAACTGAGAGTAATCTTTTTTCTTGTTTTAATTATGATCCTAAGACCGGGAAGAATAAACCGGGAACCGGGCTGTTATTTATTGCAATGCCCATCGTTCTCTCTGCGCTACTGATAATCGGAATCCGTTTTAAAGTCCGGAAATCAAATTGACATACCGGACTTTTCAAATACCTTCTGGTTTTTAAGCGCATCGTAAAATGTATTCGGGTGAAATGTTTCCAGTTGTATTTTTTCCGTTTGCCTTGAAACTTCAAGAGCACATATTAAAATTATTGCGGATATATTTTATGTCGAATAAATTTTTCCGCGATATAATTTGATGAGTGGAATATAAAAAACCGAAAGTGTCGAATTGATTCTTGATTTATTGTCAATTTAAAAAGTTTATAAATATTTAATTTCCGGATTTCGATAAAATTATCCGTGTCGATCATAATTCCGGATTAATAATAAACTAATAAAACGAACATGGAAAACAAAAGAATTGTTGTTTACGATTTAGAGCCGGATGCCCTGAAGGCAATGATGGCAATGCAGAACTACGCAGATCAGACAGACCTTGATCCAAAGTTAAAGGAGCTTATAAAAATAAGGGCATCACAAATAAACGGTTGCGCATACTGCCTCGATATGCATACTGAAGAAGCCTTGAGGCTGGGCGAAACAGAGCGAAGAATTATTGCTGTTTCGGTTTGGCACGAATCGCATTTATTCAGTGAAGAAGAGCGTGCATTATTGAAATTTACCGAAGAAGTTACCAGAATCTCGGATGGTGGGGTTTCCGATGAAACCTACAACAGAGTTGTAAAATTCTTTGGAGAGAAAGTAACTGCACAAATAATTATGCAAATTGTTGTGATAAATTCATGGAACAGGGTTAACGTTGCAACCGGCAGACAGATTTTTAAACCATAATTAAACCTTACAGCAAACCGGTAAAAGGCTTTAACATAAACAGATTTGGCTTAATGGAGAATCCGCGCCGGATTTCAAATCCGAGGGGTTGACACATTTTAAGTTTGAAATAAATACGACAAAAACTGAAATGCTCTGACAAATCAGAGATAAGTCACACCGAATTATGTCATCATCAGTAGCTAAAACTCTAATTTAAACTTGCTATTCCAGTTCGTAAAAAGTATTATTGTACCAAATCAAACAAAGGATAAACCAGATAATTTGCAGACCTCTTCTAATTAAAGAATAAAAATGATCCGCATAAAAATTCTTTCCCTTGTAATTGTTATCTGGTTTTGTTTCTACACTGATTCATATTCTCAAAACAATAAAATCTACAATTTCCTTTACCTGAACCCTGACGCTCGTTCCTCATCCATGGCCGGTACTTTCACCAGTATGTTCAATGACGTTAATACAATTTTTTATAATCCGGCGGGATTAGCAACCGTTGAAAAGCGTGAACTCTCGGCTGGTTTTTTCAAATATCTTCTCGATATAAATTCGGGGAATATTGCTTACTCACAAAAGTATAAAGACTACGGTTGGTTTGGCGCTGGCATTCAATATATGAACTACGGTAGTTTCAGGAAATTTGACGAGCAATACAATGAGATTGGTACTTTCGGCGCAAGTGAACTTGCACTTTCATTAGGTTATGCTTCGAAATTACTACCGGAATTGAACTACGGTTTAAACCTGAAACTGATACACTCAAGCATTGATGAATACTCATCATCGGCAATTGCAGTTGACCTTGGTTTGCTTTACCACGATACCACAAATACATTTTCAGCTGGCATAAGTATTCAGAACTTAGGGACACAGATTTCGAAATATTCTGACTCCGGTGAAGAACTTCCACTTAACATTAGCATCGGTGCAAGTAAGCAATTAAAATATCTTCCTCTCACAGTTTTCGTTTCCATAAATCAAATTAACGAAGAACAGGAGAAATCAATCGAGAGGCTGAAATATTTCAGTATTGGCGGTGAATTTAAACTAAGCGATAACGTGAACCTGCGGGTTGGCTATAATAATAAATTCAGACAGAACTACAAAACCGGTACAACTACCGGACTGGCTGGATTTTCCGCAGGGGTAGGAATAAATTTCTATGAGAAATATAATCTCGATTACGGTTTTAACTCTCTGGGGAATGTCGGATCAACGCACAGAATAAACCTGAAATATACACTCGATTAAAATAAATTTATCTTCACGCCGTCCTCGCGGATTTTTTTGGAGAGCATTTCAATCTGACGGAGAGTTTCATTAATATTTTTATAAAGCGTATCATCATAAATAAATTTTCCAGCGCCGTATTCCGGGTTGCGTAAATCTGACACCATTTCATTTAGGTTCACAATTAAGCTATCCACCCTACCGGTAAGAACCTGAATCTCATCAAATGTCTTCTTAAACTCAGGTGTAGTCTCATCGAAAACAGTGTTCACGTTATCAATCGTAAGATCAACCTTATTTGTAAGTTTGTTGAGGTTGACCCTGTTTTCTGAAACAAGTTCATTCAGGTTCTGAGATGTAACCGCAAAGTTGGTCATTGTATTTTTCATATCATTTTTAAACTTAGGATCACCCATGACATCATTTACATTTACGAGTACTTTATCGAGGTTCTCGGAATTCTTTTTAAAACTAACAAGTAGATCGCTTATATCAACTGAGAGTTCGTCCACAGTTTTAAATAACTTTGAAATATCAGTTCCCGAAGAACCGTGCAACGGATGGTCAGTCCCAAGCTCAGGGAGCGATTTACCCGGATTAATTGCGATTGTTTTCCCGCTCATTAATTCGACAACTGCGATTTCAACGTGATAATCTGAAAATATTTTCACTTCTTTTTGGAGGGAAAATTCAACCTTAACTGAATCACCGGACAACTCGATGTTATCTATCTGCCCCTTTTTCACGCCTCTGACACTGACAGGATCGCCGACTTTCAAACCCGGAGTCTCAGGGAAATACGCTATGTAATCATTAAAATTTCTACTAAAAACGAAATCTTTAGTATAAAATGTAGTGAGTAAAATCACAATAACAGCGCCAAGCACAAAAACGCCAATTTTTACTTCGCTGAATTTGTACTTTGCCATTTACGGTTTAATGATTTCAAGAATTTTGTATTTACTTTTATTTGAACTGATGTCGAGTTCAATAAATTCGCCAACTTTCTTGCCAAGCAAGGCCTGCCCAAGTGGTGACTTGATTGAGATTTTGTTTTGTTCAAAATCAGCTTCTTCGGGTGATACCAAAGTGTACGTAATTTCCTCGTTAAAAGATATATCGTGCAATTTAACGGTTGATAGTACGTAAACCTCGTCTGAAGGAATATCATCTTTGTTGAGAATCATTACTCTCGACAAAATATTTTCAAGTTTCCCGATCTTCATTTCAAGATGAGACTGAGCCTCCTTTGCCGCACTGTACTCTGCATTCTCAGTAAGGTCGCCGTGCGATCGCGCCTCAGCAATACGCTCGGCGATTTCTTTACGCTCTGTAGTTTTAAGTATCTTCAATTCATTTTCCAGTTCAGCAAGCCTTTCACGTGTAACGTAAACGTTACCTGATGTTTGTTCCATATTAGTAGTTTGAAATTTTATTTTATATGAAGAATGTGTCCGAGTTTATCACGCTTAGTGTGGAGATAACCTGAGTTCTCGGGATTTGATTCGATCTCAATCGGTACACGCTCTACAATTTTAAGCCCATACCCTTCAAGCCCGATAACTTTCTTCGGATTGTTAGTAAGTAACCGTATTTCTTTTACCCCAAGGTCACGTAATATTTGAGCCCCTATGCCGTAATCGCGAAGGTCTGGTTTGAATCCAAGATGAATATTTGCCTCAACTGTATCATATCCGTTTTCCTGTAACTGATATGCTTTCAATTTATTTAACAAACCAATACCCCTACCCTCCTGTCTCATATAAAGAACCAAACCTGTTCCGTTCCTTTCAATAATTGACATTGAGTTCAGGAGTTGGTCACGACAATCACACTTCATCGAACCAAATACATCACCGGTCAGACACTCGGAGTGCACTCTGACCAGGACTGGTTTTGAATAATCAATATCTCCCTTTATCAGAACGATGTGCTCTTTGTTATCAACATCACTTTTATAAAGTTTAATTTCAAAATTTCCGAACCTCGTTGGTAGTCTCGTCGAAACGAGTTCCTTTACCAGAACTTCCTTTTGCAACCTATATTCAATAAGGTCTTTAATACAGATAATTTTCAGTTTAAATTTCTTTGCGATTTTAAACAGTTCCGGTAATCTCGCCATTTCACCGTCTTCTCGTATTATTTCACACAATATTCCAGCCGGGAAATGACCTGCCATTTTGGAAAGATCAACGACTGCTTCGGTATGACCAGCACGCCTCAAAACCCCACCTGGTGTGGATTTCAAAGGGAATATATGTCCAGGTTTTGCCAAATCTGAAAGTTTTGTGTCAGGACTAATTAATGCTTTAATCGTCTTAAATCTGTCAGAAGCCGAAATACCGGTCGATGTTCCAATTTTATAATCAACGCTGACGGTAAATGCAGTTTCATGCAGCGAAGTATTAATGCTTGTCATCATTTCGAGATCAAGCTCGTGCAATCTTTTCTCTTCAAGAGAAATACAAATTAATCCACCGGCATTTTTGATTAGAAAGTTAACCAGTGCCGATGTTGTTTTCTCTGCTGAAAAAATCATATCACCTTCATTTTCGCGGTCTTCATCATCTACTACTATGATTATTTTTCCCGCTTTATAATCCTCAAGAGCTGATTCTATTGTATCAAATTTAAAGTTGTCCATTTTATTTACAAGCTTCATGGTAATTACTTTTTATCCGTAACTCCAACAATATTAGCAATCGCAGATTTCTCAATTTTAACTTTGACGTTATCTGCAATTTTTACGATCAGTATGGATCCATCAAGTCCTTCAACCGTCCCGTGGAGACCGCCGTTAGTTACTACTTTATTACCTTTTTCGACTGAATCCAACATTTGCTGTCGCTCCTTTTGCCTCTTTTGCTGTGGTCTCAATATGAGGAAATAAAAGACGAGAATGATTAGTAAAAAAGGTAAAATGGTCGAGAGCAATTGCTCCGTCCCACCTGCTTGAAACAATATTATTATATTTTCCATTTAAGTTTACGTTTTTTTGTTGCTATTGTATTTTTCCAAAAATGAACTTTTATATTCAAGGAAATTTCCATTAATTATTGATGAACGAACATCTCTCATTAATTTTGCATAAAACCCAAGATTGTGAATCGTCAGCAACTGGGCTCCTAAGATTTCATTTGAGATAAACAAATGCCGCAGATAAGATAACGAAAAATTATCGGATGTGTAGGTTTTACACTCCGGATCAGGAGAATTATTGTCATAGCGGTATCTGCTGTTCCTGATGTTTATCTCACCGTATGTTGTAAAAATTCTCCCGTGTCTTGCATTTCTTGTCGGCATTACACAATCAAACATATCAACCCCGCGATCAATACACTCTAACAAGTCAACCGGAGTTCCAACGCCCATAAGGTATCTCGGTTTTTCAGTTGCCATTAATCCCGTGCAATACTCAACAATTTCATACATAGCTTCGTTCTCTTCACCGACAGCAAGACCACCGATAGCGTTACCGTCAAAATCCAATCCGTTAAGTGCATCTATACTTTCCTTTCGAAAATCTTTGAATACGCTACCCTGATTAATTGAGAAGAGAAATTGTTTCTTCCCGTAATATTCTTTAGTTTCATTGAAACGCATACGGCATCGTTGTTCCCATGAATGAGTCAGAGCAAGCGATTTTTTTACGTCACTTTTTCCTACCGGATAGGGTAGGCATTCATCAAGTGGCATCATGATATCTGAGCCGATTGAACGCTGAATGTCAATCACTTTCTCTGGAGTAAAAAAGTGCTTTTCTCCGTTCAGGTGAGAAGAAAACTCTACACCATCTTCGTTAATTTTTCGTATCCCGGCTAAACTGAAAATCTGAAAACCTCCACTGTCTGTCAGCAATCCTTTACTCCAGTTTATAAACCTGTGCAACCCACCTGCATTTTCAATTACATCCGTCCCTGGCCTTAAAAAGAGATGATATGAATTTCCAAGTATTAAATTAAACCCCAATTCAAGCAAATCCTTTTGTAAAATTGCTTTTACGGTTCCTGCTGTTCCAACCGGCATAAAAACCGGAGTTTCAACCAGTGAATGTTCTGTTCTGATTACACCTGCTCTTGCTCTGGTACCTGTCTCAGGGATATTTGAAAGAACGTTAAAAAATCCGGTATTCATTTTACCTTACCGGCTCCCAGTCTTTTGATACTGACTTTTTAAACAAAGTTACAAAAACGGAATTGATAAGCCAATTGTAAATTACTTTCGGATAACCGAATAATCTGTATCGTCTTGGAGATTCGTAAACTACGAGTTTATTTGCGAAAACAATTTTCCCTTTCTTCCTTAACCTTTTGTAAAGGTCATAATCTTCACCGGCGTATAAATTTTCATTGTAACCGTTTAGTATTTCAAAATAATCTCGTTTAACCATGTGACATTCACCTCTACCCATCCCGATTCCAACGTTATTAAGCATTTTGACGTACAAGTTGTAGAAACCGTGAAAGATTTTATCGAATAATTTTTCTTCATCCTTGAAAACCCGTATCGGGAAAGCGATTGCGACGTTGTCCGGATGATTCAGTAACTCCAGCGCTTCTTCAAAAAGCTCATCAGGGTTGTATATAAAAGTATCAGCATTTAAAAAAACAAGAACATCACCCTTGGAAGACTTTGCCCCCTGATTCCTTCCCCGGGAGATGTTCTGTTTAAATTCACCGTCGTGCCGGATTACCTTATCAACATTATCTGTTATTAAATTTAAGGTTTCATCTGAACTGCCTCCATCACTTATAATTAACTCTGCCCTGAATTTTTCTTTGAATTCTTTATTGAAAATATTCAGGATGTTTGAAATAAGCTTCTCTTCATTGAGAGTCGGGATAATAATGCTAAGTTTAGTCGTACCGGTATCCGGTTGCATTAAACCTTAATTAATCCCTTTGTGCCTTTCTTGTCGAGAGTTTTTAGCGCTTTCGCAGATAATTTAACCGTAACCCACCTTTTTTCTTCTTCAAGCCAAATCCTCTTTTTCTGTAAATTTGGCAACTGACGACGACGCGTCTTATTGTTCGCGTGAGATACATTGTTTCCGCTTAGTGGTCTTTTACCCGTTACTTGACAAACTTTTGACATATTAATTCCTTTCTTTAACCTTTATAAGGTTTGTAAGTTGATTCATACACCTTCATGATTCTGTCCTGATACTTATAATTCCCTTTCTCTGTTTTGATAGATTCAACAAGTCTCACCGTAATCACCTTGGTCTCTTTATTAGTATCGGGACACATTACGATAAACTCCTGGGTTTTACCGCCCTTTTTTATTTTATCAGCAAACGATAATTGCTTAGCCATTTATATATTTTTATTGATTTTCTTTATTTTGTTTATTTAAACTGAAAGCATTTTTAATTTTGAGGTTCACCTCGTTTTGAACTACATTCACTGCACGAATAATCATATTTTTCAACGCCAGCGGGGATGATTTTCCATGTCCGATAATAACTACTCCGTTCACGCCAAGCAGTGGAACACCACCGTATTCCTGATAATCAAAGTCCTTCATAATATTCTTCAGTGTACCGTATGCCATTCCCATTCTAATTTTGTTCAAAACACTCGTTGAAGCAAATTCTTTAAACTTCGCTTTCAAAAGATCGAGTACACCTTCCGCGAATTTAAGAATTACATTTCCAACAAATCCATCACATACTATGATATCCACATCACCCTTCAGAACGTCTCTCCCTTCAATATTGCCAATAAAATTAAGTCCTGATGATTTCAATAAGCCGTTAGTTTCAATTGTGAGATCGTTTCCTTTCGAATCTTCTTCACCTACGTTAAGTAGGCCGATTTTCGGGTTCGGTATTTTAAATACGTGCTCGAAAAAAATTGATCCCATTTTTGCATATTCAACAAGATGTACAGGTTTACAATCAACCGAGGCACCAATATCGAAAACCATCGTCATTCTACGCTGTGTAGGAAACAAAGAACCAATTGTTGGTCTGCCGACCCCGTTTATTCTGCCTAATTTAAGTACCGAGTGAGTAAGAACCGCTCCAGTGTTGCCGGCGCTTACAATGGCATCAACTTCATTGCGCTTCATCAGTTCAAGCGAAACGTTCAACGATGAATCAGGTTTAGACTTAAATGCTTCGGTGGGAGAATCGTTCATTGTAATTACTTCGGTTGAATTCACTATTTCAATATTTGTGTAAGAATTATTGAAAGTCCGAAGTTTACTTTCGATTTCGGATTTATTCCCAACCAATACAATTTTCAAAGAACTGTTGCTATTAAGTGCCAATACGGCGCCTTCAATTTCATTACCGGGAGCGAAGTCGCCACCCATCGCATCAACAGCGACTCTGATTCCCTTTTTCACCGATTAAAGAATTATTTATTTTTGGGTAATAGTATACTTTTACCGTCATAAAAACCGCACGATAAACAAACCTTGTGTGGCATTTTCATCTCACCACAATTCGGACATGACATTAGTGATGGTACAGTTGATTTGTAATGAGTTCGGCGCTTTCTTCCTCTGGTTTTAGATTGTCTTCTTTTAGGATGTGCCATTATATATAAATTATATTTTCTTTTTTGTTAACAATTTTTCCCAAACCGGATTTATTTCAGTATCTTTATACTGATTGTATAATTTCTCCACCTTTTTACCGCACTCTATACATTCACCATTAACTTCGTCCGGAACAGTTCTCATCGGGATTGACAGAATTATAAAATCTCTTAAATCATTCGTTAGATCGTAATAATGCTGGTCTTTCGAAATATAATTTAACTCCGGATCGGAACTGTCTTTACCGACAAGCTCGCCTGTATAATCATACTTCAATATTAAAGCAAATGACGATTCGAAATCGTCATCATAATTCTTCAGACATCTGTCACAGCTAAGCGAAAACCTCCCGGTTACATTAATTTGTAAATTAATCTGAGTTGATACTTTATCAACTTTGACTTTAATGATAACAGGTGAAATCAATACATTATCAGCAATATCGAAATCTTCCGCAGGCTCATCAAAATCAAAACAGTGTTCACCCTCCCTTAATGCACTGATGTTAATCCGTACCATAACAATTTATTTAAAGAACTTTTAATCCGGATTTAAATACCAATCAATTCCTTATACTCGGAATCGCTTAGAAATGAACTTCGGTCAAACTTGTTATCTAGTTTAATCTTCACCATCCACCCTTCATTGTATGGATCGGTATTTACAACTGAAGGATTTTCATTTATCTGTTCGTTGATTCCGGTGATAAGTCCGTCAGCAGGAGAAATTATTTCCGAAACCGTTTTAACCGCCTCGATTGTACCAAGTTCAACTCCGGCTTTAATTGAATCGCCCAATGTTGAAGTAATATCAAGGAAAATAATATCCCCAAGCTCATTTTGCGCGTAATCAGTAATCCCGACAGTCGCAATATCACCCTCAACTCTGATCCATTCATGATCTTTTGTGTATTTTAAATCAGATGGAATATTCATTTCAATTTATATTATTTTAAGGACAACAAAGATATTGATAATACTTATAGCATTCAATTCATTTATCACAATATCCGTTAAGACCTCAAAAACAAAATATAAAAAAGAATCCTGCAAATGTTACGCAGGATTCTCTGCAACATACTATTTGGTGATGACCAGCGATAGCCTCAATCAATAATACTAAGTTTAAATTCGTCAGTGCTTCCGTAAACTTCAGGGTAATACATCAACATCCCCTGTGAAGGATTAACGCTGTATTCGCCGGGTATCTGAGCTCTTAAAATATAGCTGAATTCGTAAGTGTCGCCGTACAAATATGTTGCAAAAAAAGTAACCCTATCATCCCAAATATCCTTATCCGCATACCACCATCTCCACCAGTAATGATCGTATCCCGCATAATTTGTTTCCTCCTCAATTGTAAATTGCCAGTCATCTTTTATCACTTCAGTTCCAGAAGGAATCGGATCTTCAATCATGAAATATTGGGTATTAGGTTCTTTGGCACTTACTTTTAATTTCACCAACACATAATCACCTGATTTCAAAGTACCGTCAAAATATTTTTTCCTGTAAGTAATTTTATCCGAGTTATATGCTTCATACTTTTCAAGTTTATAATATTCACGTTCTACCCTGAAACCATTTTCTCTTGAGAGAACAGAAGCATCGTTCAAATAATAATCAATGCCTGATGAGAAGTAAACTTTACCTTTTCCGGATTTTTCAATTCTAATTTCATTTGCACCGTTTACGAGACTATTATAATCTAATAATATTACATTCTCTTTCGAAAATACATCCGATTCGGTCATTTGCTTTTCATATTTAAGTACATTGTTAACAAAAACCTTGACCTCATAATCCGGACTGAGTTCATCTGAATTCTTCAGATAATCAACCATAGCAAAAATTATGAAAGCTGTTTCCTGTGTGCTCCTCCAAGATAATCCGCGCCTTTGAGTCATCAACCATCTGACAACCTTGTTCTTCAATTCCGAATCAGACTTTATGTTCATTAAAGCTTTCAACGCCATTGCAGTTGCTTGAACTTTATCGTCTTGCCACCTGAATCCCGGGTTCATGGTTTCCCAATATGCAGCGCCTTCACCTGAGTACTGTACCTGAGATTCTAGTAAATTTACCAATTCGAGAGCGCGGTTGTGGTCCCCGGCCAATTCAAACGCCAGCGCCATCAGGCTTAAAGTGTAATCAGACTTATTACCGGAAATCTTATTGTATTCACCTTCAAGCGTTTTTAAATCCGAATTCCCACTGTAAGCAAGAACGTAATTGACATACGCCCGTGTAGTCGGATCCATGTCCGATTTTAAGCTTACTTTTAATGCATTAATTCCCTTGCTGAACGAAGTGTGATTTACATTATAGCCACTTTCATTTGCAATCGAGAAACCATACAAAACATATGCAGTCATGAACGGGTTCATATCATCGTTATACCACCAGCCCCAGCTTCCATCATTTTTCTGAAATCCGTACAGGCGTTGTAAACCGACGCTGACGAATTCAGGTAAGTTTTTCTGCGTAACCTCATTCAAAGGTGCGTTCAATTCCCTGAATGCTTTGGCAACAACAACTGTCGGTAAGAATCTGCTCATAGTTTGTTCAACGCAACCGTACGGATATCCGGCAAGCTCATCAAGCGAGCTCAATATGGTTGAAGCGAGTGATGGTGAAACAGTAAACTTCATCCGGGTTGTACGTATATCCGCATGTTCAGGAATGTTAATATATTCAAATTCTGTTTTATTCAGGTCATCGAAATCCACTATCGCGGATTGTGTAACTCTAAGTCCTCTTGGCTGGAGAGGTACCTTCAGTTCAACAGCGTCTGATTCTTCATCAGTTAGCGCTTCTACATATAATTTCGCTTCACCCGTTGGTTGATCAACACGGACTTTCCAATCTATCCTCGTATCCTGATTTGGCTGGAGAGTAATAGTCTTTTCACTTTCTCCGTTAAAAATCAGATTTTCAGTTTTAAACCTGACTGCGGTTTCCTTGGCATCGGCTAAATAATTATGAACAATGGCTGAAATAGTTACCTCATCTCCCTGTCTGAAAAATCTCGGAGTTTCCATCCGTACAAGAAGATCCTTTCTGGTTATGACCGTACGAACGTTCTGCCCAACTTTGGTATCAGCAGTTATTACGCGTGATGTTATTCGCCATTCTGTAAGGTTATCCGGAAATTGGATTTCAAGATCAGCATATCCGTTCTCATCAGTTATTGTATTTGGAGACCATAATATTGCATCACGAAAATCGGATCTGACATCGGGTTCCACCGTTTCGGTTGACAGACTTTTTGTCTTCATTGTAGATTCTTCCATTGGAACCTCACTGCCATCTCGCCCGTTGAAATCGCTTAATCGGGGGGCACTCAAGTCGCCATCTTTGAATAATTGCTCCTCTTTTATAATTGCTACATTTTCAGCATTGATTTTGAAATCAATCTTAAGGCTGGATCTTTCATCAAGTTCAATCTCCTTTAATTTGAAATACTCCAAACCGGGTAATCCATATCCGAGCTCATATTCACCCTCCGGAATTTTAAATGAAAAATTCCCATCGTTATTTGTTGTGCTTACAATAAAACTATTATCAATTACGATTGACATTCCGATTACCGGGTTTCCATTTGCATCGGTTATCCGTCCGAAGACAGTTGCCAATTCAGGATCATTAAAACTCCTTATGTTATAAGCTTCCATCAGATTTAAAAATCTGGAATGATTGCTAATCATTTGACCGGAGGAATACCTGGTTACTAATCCCGAATACTCCGGACCATAGAAAAATTTTCTGACGTCTTTTGTGTTGTCGGGCTTTATAGCATAAATTGATTCGTCAATGATGCCAACAGAAACCTCAGCGTTTTTTACAGGTGCACCTTTATAGTCAGTAACTCTAATTCGAAAGAACTCCTTATCCTTAGGTTTGAAAATATCCGCTGTTGTCTCAATATTTACATTGAGAAATTTGTCTTCACGGATTACCGGAACGATAATTGAATTCGTGTAATAATCACCATCGTGAACAAAATTTACGGAAACATTAAAATTCGTACCGTAATTTTCAGTTACAGCGAATTCATAAAAATAAGTTGTACCTGTAAGTTTCACAACTTTATAATCAATGATATCGTCATTCTCCGTTGTCACTAAAATATTTGGATCGGGAACAGGTGTAAATATGAAAACTCCGCATTTTTCGCCAACCTTGTAAGACTCTTTATCGGTCATGAGGGATATATCAGTGGACTCATTATGATTCCACCATGAAAAATCACCGGAGGATACATAAAAATATACATCGGTAGTAATTTCATTTCCTTTACTGTCAGTCGCAATAATTTTAATTATAAACGAACCTTCCTCATCCGACGGTAAGTTGTAACTGACGGTTCCGTCACCTGCTTCATTTGTACTACCATGCAGGGTTGTAATCAACTTTTTATCAGATTCATGATTATATTTCGGAGTGTACAAAATTTTATAAACTTCCGCTTTAAAATCAGTAGAAACCGGGTTATTACCAAAATCAGTTGCATTCACACTGATTTTAACAGACTCACCCGGCTTATACCAATACTTTCCGGTTCTTGCACTTATAGTGAATGCTCCCCTTGTTACGAACACTGTTGTTGTACCAGATATCTCTCGTCTTGATTTATCTGTTACCTTAGCTTGAATAATGTACTTATAATCGCTCTCTCCTCGTCGCCAGTACCAATAGTTGTAATTATCCTCGGTAAATAACTGATTGATTGTGTAATCAAAATTAAATTTACCCTCACTATCCAACTTCCCGTGTCCGGTATAAATTTGTTCCGCTCCGCTGAATTGCTGATTTTCATCTAACGAACTGTAATAATCTTCATACCACCACGCATATTTAGTGTTTAACCACCATGGCCTGTAGTATCTGATCCGGTAAATATTATATTCAACATCACCGCCGTTTAGCGGACTTCCAAAATAATAAGCAGCTTTTACGGTTCCAGTTAATTGATCGTTACCGAGATATTGTGCTTTATCCGTGCTGACTTCAACTTTATATTCCGGCTTTTTATATTGTTCGACCGTAAAAGATGAACTATAAGTATTCTTGTCATCGATAATTGTATAAATATGATAAGTTCCAAGAGCTGCATTCGCATCAAGCTTGAATGAACCATTGTAGCTTCCGTTCGAGTTAGTTTGTAAATTACTTTTGTAAATCTCAGCATTACTAGCATCTTTAATGATCACTGAAATTTCCTTCGATGAATACGGTTGGTATTCCCCCGATGATAGTGTTCTGATTGTACCTTTGAATTCAACCTGAGAATTCGTTCTATAAACCGGTTGGTTTGTATAGGTATAAACATAATATTTATTTCCAATCTGATTGAAGTACAGGTACGGATCAGAGATAATCACATTTTCACCCATTTCACCGATCACTAAAGGTGACTTGAACTCACCGGTAAGATCGGATTGACTGAACGATTGATAAGCTATTCCTTCATTTGTAACACTTGAGCCAATTTTTCGTGACCCGATGTAAAAATCCAGTTTTGCGTTATTAACCGGATTACCTGATTTTCTGTCAACTGCAAACGCTAACAATGAATTGTTGCCTGCCTTTGTTATTAACCCGAGTTCGGATATAATGAAGCCACAGTATGCAACTTTTTGTCCTGAAATTACCTTTACAAGATATGCACCTTTATCCGAAGTATTCAGAGTTATAGTTTCGTATATTGATTTGTACTCGTAATTACTATTGTCTGTGTAAGTCCTACCTAATGTTTCAACTTCCTTGGTGAGAAATAGAAGATTGCTGCTATCGGCACCTAAAATATCGTAACTTGATTTTGCCTTTAGCAATGAATAAAACCTATGGATATCCATTATTCTATAAACAAAGATATCAAAGTTAAACTTTACGGTTTTTAAATCTTCCTGATAAGTATAAGAATACAGCGATAAAGTTACTTGATCACCGGGAGAATAAATATTTGAAGTTGACACATTAAAATTGAAATTGTTTTTCTCTGTAGAATGTGTGTCAACATTGATAAACACAAGCATTGCGATAATTAAGTTGGCGATGGCAATGACTGAACTTTTCGTTTTCATTTTATATATTTTTTGATATCTTTTTAAATGAACGGTTGTTTGTTATATATCAGTAATCAACAAGTAGTTCCAATTTTAGTTGATTCATTGGAAAATATGGCTGCATTTTTCAGAAGAAGTTGATTAGATTTAATTTCGAAATTGAAACTCCCAGCTCATGCTTGCAGAATTAATATCTGAACCATTTCCCGGATTCGACCGAAACGCGATTATCTTTCTTAAAGCATTATCCAGCACAAAAAATAACAATAAAGAATGGTTTGATAAACACCGTAATCGCTATGAAAAGTATTTAAAGCAACCAATGAGAAAATTAATTGATAGTCTTGCTCCCGAACTAAAAAAAATTGATAAAAACATTGTAGCAAATTATAAATCTATCTTTCGTATTAATCGCGATATCAGGTTCAGCAAAAATAAAACACCTTACAAAGACCAGTACTCAGCGGCTTTCGCGTTCAATAAAGTAAAGTCCGCTGAAGTTCCTCAGTTTTATTTCCATTTCAATAAATCTGAATTTTTATTCGCAGCCGGCCAATATTCGTCTGATCCCGATAAGCTGAAAAAAATCCGGGCATACATTTACAAAAATTTTAATCCCTTTAAAAAGATTATTAACGAAAGAAATTTTTATAGTGAGTTCAATGAGGTTTGCGGTGATTCGCTTACAAATTTGCCTAAAGTATTTCAAGCAGAACGAATTACCGATTGCGAGCTTGCCGGATTTTTGAAAATGAAACAATATTACGTTTTTAAAGAATATCCCGTTGAAGTTATCTTTGAACCGGACATCACAGGTTTGATTCTTAGTAATATCAGAATAACTTACGATTTCAATAAATTTCTTTACGAAGCAGCTTTATAAATGACAGGTAACAAATATATCAATGGAATTGCATATAACGATTACGGTGGTAACAATGAACCGTTAATCTTCATCCACGCATTCCCGCTAAGCAGCCGAATGTGGGACAGGCAGGTTCCTTTTTTTGTGGATAAGTTCAGGGTTATAACTTACGATTTGAGAGGACTTGGAAACTCAAAACAGTCGGATTATTTTTTCTTTACAATGGAAAGCTATTGCGATGATCTGATTATGCTGATGGATTCATTGAACATTTTGAAAGCACATGTATGCGGCCTATCAATAGGTGGGTATATTATATTCAGGACTTTCCAAAAGTATCCAAATCGATTTTTATCGTTGACACTCTCTAATACAAAGGCTGATAGGGATTCCAATGATGGATTAATTAACAGAGCGAATATGCTTAAGGAAGTCTTAAGTTCGGGACTCGAGAAATTGTCAAAAGAATTTCCACGCAAACTACTTTCTGAAAGTGGAATTCAAAATGACGAACTTTTGGCTGAAATCGAACATACCATTTCGTCACAGGATACGAAAGGCGTTGCAGGGGCAATACTTGCACTTGCAACCAGAACTGATTGTACTGATATGCTTGATACAATTAATGTCCCCGTACAACTAATCGCAGGTAGTGAAGATAAACTTACTCCTCCGGATTCGTTATCAGAATTGAGTGAAAAAATTGCATTATCGGCTTTTTCTGTGATTAATAATGCCGGTCATTTAACGGCAGTGGAACAACCGGATGAATTCAATAGGATATTGTCCGGCTTCTTAAGTTCTTTGCCTGAATATCAAAGTTAAAATGACACAATCCGAAATTAATTCCCAAAGAACCTTGTGAAATAACACTAAGTGAGTTTAGTTTTTCATCATTATCTTTTCGACACCAGACATATTTTTCATTCACTCAAAAAAAATCCCGGTCGAATAAACCGGGATTAGTATTGTCTTTGAATTAACTAATTCTAATTATCCAAATAACTGTCAATCCTCGGTGCTCCTGGGCCGACATCACTGAAACCGCTCGGGACTACTGAATAGATTTTGCCACCTACCCCATTAATTGTTAATGAAAGCAGCGTTGTAAAATCATTTGCCTTTGTAATCTTTACAGTCCAGTTACCTACGGGATATTGCATGTAATTGCTTACGCCTCTGAATTGGAGTGTAGCAGCCTTGGTTGAACTATTCGGTGTAAAGTTCGGGTCTGAATCAATGTGAATATCTACTCTCGTATCGTTTGGAATAACGCCGTTTGAATTGTATGCCTGAATTCCCCGAATCCAGATATTCGATGTAGTCGGCACTACAGTTGTATCTTCCTTTAATATTAAACCACTTGGAAGATTTTGCCAATCAGTTTTGTTACCGGGGATCACGAGTGTATATTTACCTGCTGAATCAAGTGTTGGTGTAAATTTTACAATTGTGTCAATACTTGAAGCAGTACTGTTCATTTCGGAAATTACAATTATAGAGGAATCAGATCGCAGTTTAATATATTGAGATGTATTGTATAATGGTCCTGATTCTGCGGTGTAATCAAAACTAGTGAGCACTTTCTCACCGTTTATCCAAACGTCAACATAACCGCCTGCATCGGTAAAAGATCCTGCATTGTAGCTTGAATTAATGAACCTTATATAAGAGTAAGACGTATCCTGACCGACTGGTTCCGGATCAATCGAAGATTCCTGACAACCCTGGAACGATATCATTACTGCAAAGATGAACATTAGAGAGAATGAAACAAAATATTTTAATCTTAACATTTAAACCTCGTTTTTGATTTTAATTTACTGTAAATAAGTTTTAAATTGAAAACATGTAATTTAATTATTATTACATAATCATTCAATTCAACTAACAAACATGAATAAGGTTTCCATTTTTGGTGGTACAGGAATGATTGGCTCTTCACTCGCATCACTATTTATTCAAAACGATTATCGTGTAAATATTTTCAGCCGGTTTTCTGATAAGTATAATAATTCTGAATTAATAAATTATTCCAACTATGGTAATGCGGAAACTGTTGCGAAAATTATTAGCGGCAACAAAGCAGTTATTAACCTCACGGGTAATTCTTTGGGAGCTAAGCGGTGGAATGAAAGTTTTAAAAATGAAATTTATGAATCTAGAATTGTTACAACACGGTTTATTGTAAATGCAATTGAATTGGCAGAAATCAAACCGGAATGTTTCATTAGCGTTTCAGGTGTAGGTTATTACGGGAACACTGAAAATGCTGTAACAGAGAAATCAAATCCGGGAAGTGATTTCCTTGCAAAATTATGCAATGACTGGGAGAAAACCGCATTATCTGCGGAGAGATTTACCAGAGTATCGGTAATAAGATTAGCAACTGTTCTTGATGCCAGAAAAGGCGCATTACCACGACTATTGAAACCTTTTAAATTCTTTATCGGAGGATGGTTTGGGACTGGCAAACAGTATTTCCCCTGGATTCATATTAACGATATCGTTTCAATTTTTAAATTAATCGTTGAAAACGAAAATATAACAGGCGCTGTTAATGCAGCAAGCCCGGATACAGTTACCAATAAAGAGTTTTCAAAAACATTAGCGAATATAATTTCACGGCCATGTTACTTCCCTGTTCCGAAATTTGCATTATGGTTACGTTTAGGTGAATTTTCAAATTCTATTTTATCGGGTCAGAAAGTTATACCTGAGAAACTAAACCGGCACAATTTCCGTTTTCAATTTCCGTCACTTCATCCTGCATTATCAAACCTGCTAACTCAATGAGTAACTATCAATTGGAAATATTACAATACACCTTTCAGGGATTATTTCATCAACGATTTGGGTTAAACATAGAAAGCATTAACCAGATCAATCCGGGTGCTTCAAACAGGAAAATCTACAGATTGAAATCCGGTAGCGTTTCAGCAATTGGTGTAATAAACGATAATGTATCCGAAAACCTGGCATTCATTTATTTTGCAAGTGTGTTTAGAGATTGTGGATTCAACGTCCCGGAAATATACGGAGTAAGCGACGATAAAAAATTTTACATTGAAGAGGATCTCGGAGATTTAATCTTAAGTGACATAATTACTGTTGCTGGTGAATCTGATATAATAAAACTCGCCTCTACGGTTCTCGAACTTCTCCATGAATTACAACTGAAACTTGCCGATAAAATTGACTATAGTTACTGCTATCAAACCGGAGAATTTAATCCGGAAGTCATAGATTACGATATGGATAAGTTCATTAAATATTATCCAAAATTCGGGTCGCTAGACGGAATCAATTTTACACAACTCAGACAATTTTTTATTTCAATTTTGAATGAACTGAAAACAGATTATTTTTTATACCGAGATTTTCAACCGAGAAATGTCATGCTGAAGAGTGATGAAATTTATTTTATTGATTTTCAATCAGGCAGGCGAGGTCCTTTGTACTACGATGCAGCCTCATTTATTTTATCAGGAAGTTTCAAAGTTGACAATGATATTAAGGAGATGTTGATTGATAAATATGCTACAATTATTTCGGGTAATTTGGATGAAACCAATTTCAATAAATATTTTTACAGTATGGGATTGCTCAGGATAATTCAGTTATTGGGGAGTTACTCTTTTTCGATAACAGAAAACAAAAAAGACTGGGTAGAGTCAAAGTTTGAGGTTGCTTATGGAAATCTCGAATTTATCAAAGACCATTGTTTCGATGAGAAAATTGCAAGTGCGTGTAGAGGAATTCTAATTAACCGGAAATGCTGATCATTCAAATCTAAGCGCATCAATCGGATTTAGTTTTGCAGCTTTGTACGCTGGGTAAACCCCAAAAATTATACCTACCGAAAAACAAACCACAAAACCAATTATCACCCAGTCGTATGGTATTACCACGGGCGAATTCAGGTAAAGTCCGAGTACATTACCGCTAAGGATACCAAGTAAAATTCCGATAATTCCGCCAATTTGACAAAGTATTATCGCTTCGACAAGGAACTGTATCAGGATTGATTTACTTTTCGCTCCAATTGCTTTTCGTACACCAATCTCACGCGTTCGTTCGGTTACCGATACCAACATAATATTCATAATGCCAACACCTGCGGCGATAAGTGAAATAAACGAAATGAATCCTGCACCATATTTGAAATATTGAGTAAACTTATTGACTTCAACAATCAACGATTCATTCGAGAAAATCTCAAAATTGTTTTCTTCTCCGGGTTTCACTTTTCTAATTACCCTCAGAACGCTAATTATATTTTCTTTTGATGCTTCAAAAGATTCTTTATCCTGAGCCTGAATCGCAATATTTAACGAACGTATATTTTTTCCATAAAGCGTTTGCATTGTTGTTATTGGTATCAAAGCGAAATTATCATTGCTCTGCCCGAAGCCTTCACCTTTTCTCTCAAACACTCCAATCACTTCAAATTCGTTATTATCTAAAATAATCTTTTGCCCGATCGGATCCGCAAACCGAAACAATTTTTCAATTACGTCCATTCCCAGAACAGCAACCCGCCTGTTGTTTTGTACATCTGTTTCGGTTATGAACCTTCCATATTGAATCTGTCTGTTGTTTGTCGGGAGATACTCCGGGGTTACTCCGCCTATAGTATTATTAGGATTTGTATGAATACCTTTATATCTGAACACCTTTTCGTTTACGTAATCTTCAAGCGAGATGAAATTATAAATACTTGCTCTTTCCTTTAATCTCAAACCTTGATCGTAAGTAATATCCGGACGATTTCTGTATTTGCGCATACTTCCCGGACCGCCGACTTGTATTGCGGGATATTTCTGAACCTGATAGGTATTACTTCCCAAACTGCTCAACCCTTGTTCAATTCCCAATTGAAGCGCACTCAGCAATGTCATAATTGAAATTATGGAAAATACACCGATGACAATTCCGAGCAAAGTTAACGATGCCCGCAACTTGTTGTTGCTTAAAGTTTCAAGTGCAATTTTCAAATTTTCAGTTAACATTATTCGTATCTTAAGGAATCTACCGGGTCTAATTTAGATGCTTTCAATGCTGGGAAAAATCCCGCCAGTACACCGAAAAGCAATGAAATGAACAAAGCTAAAACTATAACCCAAATTGGCATGACAGTCGGTAAAACTAAAGCATCAATTATTAAACTAACCGGGAATGATATCAACAATCCAATAAAACCACCTAACAGACAAACAACACTTGACTCAATAAGAAACTGCATTAGTATTGAAGACCTTTTTGCCCCTAATGCTTTTCGTACCCCAATTTCTTTTGTACGTTCTTTTACAGAAACGAACATAATGTTTGCAATTCCAATCGAACCTACAATCAAAGCCATTAAAGTAATTAACGTTCCGATTATTTTTATTAGTGATGTCAGTTGATCGTAAGTGCTTTTGAATAGTTCCTGTTGATTTACACCGAAATCATTTCTTTCGCCGTAAGGGACTTTTCTTACTTTACGCATGATCGAAATTATTTCATCCTTTGTTTCTTCAAGTTTATCAACGTTTGCAGCTTTCACGGTAATTGATAAACTCGTGTTCCAACCACTAATATATTGAATGTATCTTTCAATTGGAATTAATACCTGATTATCGAGGCTGAACAAACCTAACATACTTCCCTGTTTTTCAAGTACGCCGATTATTCGGTAAGTCTGATTCGCAATTTTTATGTTCTTTTCAAGCGGGTCAGAATTTGGGAAGAAAGCTTCTTTTATATCCATTCCGATTACACAAACTGGATAACCTCCTGTTGCCTCGCGCGTAGTGAAGAATCGCCCGGATTCCATGTTGGAACCTGTAACGAATTGATATTCGGCGTCAGTACCGTAAACCAGAACATTCTGAAGCATCAGGTCGCGATATTTCAGAGTCTGTGGTGATCCGATTGAAGCTGACATCCCGACTGCGCTTTGCAAATTCTTCTTGAGAAAATTGAACTGACGGAAATCAATATCTTTTCTGTTTCTGTAAACGCTCCAGTCTTCATTTCCGAACCATTCAAACTTCTGAACGTAAAGTAAATCAGCACCAATTGAAGATATACTGCTTTCAAATGCCCGATTTATTCCTTCGATTGCAGTTTGCATCAGCGTTACTGCAGAAATGCCAATTACAATTCCAAGTGTTGCCAATAACGACCGGAGCTTGTTTGCAACAATTGATTTGTATGCAAATGAAATGCTCTCTATTATTTCGGAAAACCTACTCACTTGTCCCTGTTGAACTCTTAACAGACTTTACACTTGCGCAATCTTCATCAATGACACCGTCCCGGATTTTTATAATCCTGTCCGCATGATTTGCAATATCCTCTTCATGAGTAACGAGGATAATCGTATTACCTTTCTCATGGAGATCGCTAAGTAACATCATAATTTCATCACCCGTTTTAGTATCAAGGTTTCCGGTAGGTTCATCGGCAAGAATTATGGACGGATTGTTTACGAGCGCACGTGCGATGGCAACACGTTGTCTTTGTCCACCGCTTAGTTCGTTTGGCTTGTGAAGCATCCTATCTGCAAGCCCCACACTTACAAGTGCCTGTTCAGCCATTTCTATCCGTTTACTTTTTGGTATTCCTGAATAAATTAAAGGGAGCTCAACATTATAAAGCGCATTGATTCTTGGTAATAAATTAAACGTCTGAAAGACGAAGCCAATCTCCTTGTTTCTGATATCTGCAAGTTCGTCATCTTCCATTTCACTCACGTTTCTACCATTAAGTAAATATTCGCCACTGGTCGGAGTATCAAGACAACCGATAATGTTCATCAATGTGGACTTCCCTGACCCTGACGGTCCCATAATTGCAACGTATTCATTTCGGTCAATGCCCAGACTTACACCATTCAACGCATACAGTTGTTCGGCGCCCATTATATACAACTTCACGATATCTTTTAATTCTATCAGCGAACTCATTCGCTACCGTCCTGTTTAAAGCGAGTTTTCGTTTCATTGTCAATTTTCACCAAAGAGTTATCTTCCAACTCCCGGTTGATTGCTTTAAAGGTCCCTTTAACAACCTCATCACCTTCTGAAACACCTTCGATAATCTCAATGTATTGATCATCGCTGATACCTGTTTTGACAATGTTAAGTTTTGCGTGATTCTCTTTAACCGTAAAAACTATTTCATCCGGTTTCTTCATATTCACACGATTGCTCTGAAGTTTAGTCAGATTTTCATTTTCAGTACTGACACTATCCTCATCGCTGTTATCTCTGGTTGTAACTGACTGTATAGGAACTCCCAATACGTTGAATTTAGTTTCTACCTCAATATCAACGTTGCAGCTCATTCCCGGTCGTAGTTTGACATCTTTATCAAGGACTCTGATTTTCACGATAAAATTTACTACTTCATCCTGCATCCCTACTCCTGTAGTTTGTGCAGAGTTTCCGATTTCATAAACAACTCCGCTAAGTATACGATCATCTATAGCATCAACCTGTATTCTGGCTGTATCTCCGATTGATATTTGGTTTACATCTGTCTCACCAACTTCCACTTGACACTCCATATTATTCAAATCTGATATTGTTAAAATATTGGTTCCAATATTAAAACTTGTCCCAAGCACTTTCTCTCCGACTTCATTATTAAGTTGAGTAATTGTCCCGTCAATCGGTGCAACAATTGTTGTTTTTGAAATATCATATTGGACTGAAGAGAGAGCAGCTTTTTGCTGATTAATACGCGCACGAAGAGTATTCAGGTTTGCAACTGCAGCCTCGAGGTTAGCGCGAATCTCATCAAGTTCACTTTGCGGAGCAAGACCTTTTTCCACCAAATCCTTCGATCTGTTAAAATCTAGTTCGAGCTTTGCAATATTAATCTCCTGAGTTTTTAATTCGCTTTGCTGCACTTTAAGTCCGGCAACTTGTTGCTGTAACTGAGGATAATATGCATCCGGTTTTATCCGTACCACAAGGTCACCCTTTTTAACCATATCACCTTCTTTAAACGGTAATGCCGCTATCTCACCACTGACTTCAGCACTGATATTAACTTCTGTCTCTGATTGAATCTTTCCGGTTGCGGTTACAACCTGAGTAATTGTCATACGCCTTATCTGTTCAGTCTGTACTGTAATAGCTTGATCCTTTCCACCTGAAAAGACAATGGCAGTAATTATCAGCGCGGTGAGAACGATAATTACAATCCAGATTACTTTTTTCTTGCTCTTCTTCCTTTTAGGAGGTGTGATTTTGGTTTGTACTTTTGTTTCAGCCATTTTAATATTTTAAAATTCCTGTATAATAATCGAGAACTCTCTTCGCAATCAGGAAATTATAGACAGCATTTATTCTTTCAATACGCAAGTTATTCAATGAAGTTGTGGCAATTTGTGCATCAAGCAATGTTCCGATACCAATTCTGTAGCTTTCATCAGCCAGTAGCTTATCCTGCTCTGCTGATACAATATTACGATCAATAATTTCAATTTGTTTGAATGCTGTTTCAAGATCAAGCAATGACTTTTGAATATTTGATCTGATAGATTGCTCCAGTTCCCGTATTTCTTCCTCTTTTACTTTCACCTGAACTTCAGCAATCTGCACATTATTGTCGAGACTGAACCCTTGAAAAATCGGATATGACAATGTCAGCCCGTAAGATGCAGTCCGGTTATCGAAAATTTCTCCAATTGAGGTTGAGTTTAAATTGTACGAACCAAACGCTGACAGGGTAGGGAAGATGAAGTTCTTTTTATATATATCAACATTAATTTTATTGAGCTCAATTTCTTTCAAGCCGGCTTTATAATCGTATCTGTTTTTTAAGGCAATATCAGATAGTTCATCGAGCGTACCGATCCCCCTAAGAATCATTTCGAGTTCAGCTGTTTCATAATCACTTTTTATATCACCCTGAGCTACATTGATATCTTTACCTATCTCATCGTACATTGCCGCCTGAAGGTCAACTTTTGATTTCCGCAAATCATTTTTTGCGCGTTCAAGAGCTAATTCATTTTGTGCAACCTGTACATCCTGACGGTAAACATCGCCGATGGTTCCTCTGCCAACGTTAACAATCTCTTTAATTTTATCTAACTGTGCTTTTGAATCAGCAAGGTTCTCTTCATTTTGTTTAACAATCTGTTCAGACTTTAAAACCTGAAAGAATTTTTGATTTACCGAAAGTACAATATTATTCTTTGCATTTTCCAGATTGAATTTCAAAACATCCACTTGCTCTTCCGCGAGGTCAATCTTCCGTGTATTTGCAAAACCATCGAAAAGTACAACATCGGAATTCAGGCTAAAATTAAAGTTGTTCCTTGTAATATCCTGACGCGGTCTGGTAATAGGAACCCCCTGAATTATAGTTACACCGCTTTCAGTAAAAACGTGAGACCGTGTATAATTTCCGGTTAAACTCAAAGTAGGAAGCAATGATCCTTTTGAAGTGCTTATATTTAGTTTCTGAATTTCGAGATTGTTTTTGAAATTCTTTATTACAGGATCGTTCGCAATTGCAGTTTTCACGGCATCATCAAGAGTATATGTTTTTTGTGCATCTGCTCCATCAGGATATAAAACAACAATTGCAAACAGGCATAATAATTTTTTCAGCATTTTGGGGATGTTAGGTTTATAAGTTAATGAAACGTAAAAAATGGTTTTGAGTTACATTAATTTAAATTTTCAGTGAATGTATTAAAACGGATTTTTTCATCCTTTATAATATTATGACTGAAAATTCTCTAAAAAGGTTTTTATTTTTAATAAAAAAATTCAATGATATTGATAACAAGGAAAGAGCATTTCTCTTCATCTCATTCCCTCGAGAATATCAATCTTTCAAAAGAACGAAACTTGGAAATCTTCGGGAAATGTAACAATTTTCATGGTCATAACTACTACATTGAGGTTACTCTTGAGGGTACACCTGATCCCGAAAGTGGATACGTTATGGATCTTAAGCTTCTGAAGAAAATTATTCGTGATGAAATTTTAATCCATGTTGACCATAAGTTCCTGAACGAAGTTGATATGTTTAAAAACCTGATACCAACGACTGAAAATATGGCAATGAAATTCTGGGAAGTTCTTGAACCTAAAATTAATCGTGATAATGTGAGACTATATTCAATCAGACTTTATGAAACAGAAAAGAACTTTTTCGAATATTTTGGAAAATAGATAATAAATTGACTACAAGCGAAGTTAAATTTCTGAGCTCATTAAAACAGAAGAAATTCCGGTATGAGTCAAAGTCGTTTATCATTGAAGGAGCGCACATGATTAGCGAAGCTATCCGGAGTAACCGATATCTTCCTTTATTAAATAAGATTTATCGTACAGTAGATTTTCCTGATACTGAATTAATTGAAAAACTTAATGTATTAAACCTACCTGTTGAGGTCATCTCGAGAAGGTTCATTCAAAAGATAGCTGACTCTAAAAATCCGCAAGGCATTTTTGCGCATTTATCAATACCGGAAAAACCGGGATTATTGAAAGAACCCGTAATTATTGCCCTCGACCGTATCAATGACCCCGGTAATCTGGGAACAATTATAAGAACCGCTTACTGGTTTAACATTAAATCAATAATCATTTCCGGTAACTCTGCAGACGTTTACAATCCAAAAGTGCTGCGATCTTCACAGGGAGCAGTATTCCATGTTAATATCCATCGTTCTGACAATCTACTTAAAGATTTGGTCACCTTGAAAAATGTTGGATATTCAGTTTATATTTCTACACCACATTCACACAATATACTTTCTCACCTGCACATTTCAGATAAGTGTATATTCACATTCGGGAATGAATCTCATGGTGTTAACAATGAAATTAAAGCTGAAACCGGATTTACAAATTACAAAATTCAGTCCTATTCAAATTGTGAATCTTTGAATGTCGCAGCTGCAACAGCAATTACTTTATACGAACTGAAAAAGAATTCATTTTAGCTTTATTGATCTTGCATAATAAGCCACCAGCTAAAGAATCTGCTATTATCTATTTTATATTTCCAAGAGGATCATATTTTATTTACTTACGGTAATGCCGTTGAAGTATTTCCCAGAACATATATGTTGTTTGAATCATCTAAGCTTAAATCCCGTGTATAACCATATACATTTGGTGAATCATTCATATATCTCTTCCAAATCAAATTATCATTAGAAGAATATTTTAATATTAAAAATCTAGTTCCATCAGGTATCCTCTCATATCCAACTATAATTACATTCCCTTCACCATCCAGCTCTATTTTAGATGGATAAGTATCATATTGATGCTGCGTTCTCACTACCCACTCCTGCTCAACGGATTGTGACACTACATTCTCCGGCACAAGTAGCGTGAGTTGAGATAAGACAAATAGAATTGTTAAAAGATTTTTCATTATGCCTCAGACGGTTAGGTTTACAAATTTAGTTTTGGAACATACTATTACATGATGAACGGCTGAGATTAAAAGGAATTTATGTATAGTATAGATTATCATTTTAAGTTGTAAATTTAAAATTAGAAAATAATATGTGATTTAGCACTGATGTTAATTCAAAAACAATGAATTTTAAAAGACAAAAGTCAGATACATCAATAAAAAAACCCCGCATAAACGGGGCTTTAAAAATAGTTAGTAGCTTAATATAACAACGTTACTTCACCAACAACATCCTCTTAGTATCAATGAAATCACCCGCTTCAAGTTTATAAAAATAAACTCCACTCGAAAGATTCGATGCATTGAAGTTCACTTCATAGTTCCCGGGCATCTTCGGAGAGTTAACGAGCGTCGCAACTTCATGACCCGTAATATCAAAGATCTTCAATGTTACCAAAGTTTCCGAGGCAACTGAATACTTGATTGTCGTCATCGGGTTGAACGGATTAGGGAAATTCTGCGAAAGTGAATAAGTCAACGGAATCTCTTCACCTGAAACATTAAGGACAGTTCCGGTAATATTCACGAGGTCAAGCGAAATGGCTGCTCCGTTCGTAAAATTATCCGTTACTTTCTCTCGCCAGGCAATGTAAACACTCTGACCTGCGTATGCGCCAAGCGGAATAGAATACCTCGTCCAGTTTGAATCATCATTACCAGCCTGATATGTCTTCGTCAGAAGCAGGTTTGAGAAACCGCCAACAGTTGGCGTAGTGGTTGAAAGTCTTACCTGCACTTCATCTAAGTAGGCCGAATACGTCCGCTTCATCCAGAATGTGAGCGAATCGGAGCTCGTGATACCGGAGATTTGCGGTGTATATAACCATTGATCGTTATCGGAAGAACCGCCGGTATTCCAAGTGCAGAATGCAACTGCGTTTTCACCTCCCGGAGGAGCTGTAATAACACCACCTGTCCAACCCGGCAGTGGCGAAGTTCCAACAGTTTGTCTGTTCCAGCCAGGACCACCATCAGGATTTAGTTTACTCCAGCCCGGAGGCGGGAATGTTACACTTTCAAAAGATTCCGGAAACGCTGATCCCCCATCAGTTTGTGAATAACTATCGCTTGCGTCGAATGTGAGCAAAGCGAAAAATAAGATTACTGATAATACAAAGTACTTCATTTCTCCTCCATATTGGTTTTATTTTTGGGATTTATATGTAATATAATTTTAAAATCTGAAATAAAAAATGATTTGATATTTTAATTTTGAAATTAATGTACCAATTAATTTGTATGCTAAATTTCTAAGCTAAAAGTTAAAAATATTCACAGGGGGGTATAATATAAATATTAATCAGAGTGGTTTATATTACATAAAATTGTAAAGCAACATAAAAAAACCCCGGCGTTTACCGGGGTTATAACTACAAAGATTAAATTTAACTACTCAGCTAACCTACTTCACCAACAACATCCTCTTAGTATCAATGAAATCACCCGCTTCAAGTTTATAAAAATAAACTCCACTCGAAAGATTCGATGCATTGAAGTTCACTTCATAGTTTCCGGGCATCTTCGGAGAGTTAACGAGCGTCGCAACTTCACGACCCGTAATATCAAAGATCTTCAATGTTACCAAAGTTTCCGAGGCAACTGAATACTTGATTGTCGTCATCGGGTTGAACGGATTAGGGAAATTCTGCGAAAGTGAATAAGTCAACGGAATCTCTTCACCTGAAACGTTAAGGACAGTTCCGGTAATATTCACGAGGTCAAGCGAAATGGCTGCTCCGTTCGTAAAATTATCCGTTACTTTCTCTCGCCAGGCAATGTAAACACTCTGACCTGCGTATGCGCCAAGCGGAATAGAATACCTCGTCCAGTTTGAATCATCATTACCAGCCTGATATGTCTTCGTCAGAAGCAGGTTTGAGAAACCGCCAACAGTTGGCGTAGTGGTTGAAAGCCTTACCTGCACTTCATCTAAGTAGGCCGAATATGTCCGCTTCATCCAGAATGTGAGCGAATCGGAGCTCGTGATACCGGAGATTTGCGGTGTATATATCCATTGATCGTTATCGGAAGAACCGCCGGTATTCCAAGTGCAGAATGCAACTGCGTTTTCACCTCCCGGAGGAGCTGTAATAACACCACCTGTCCAACCCGGCAGTGGCGAAGTTCCAACAGTTTGTCTGTTCCAGCCAGGACCACCATCAGGATTTAGTTTACCCCAGCCCGGAGGCGGGAATGTTACACTTTCAAAAGATTCCGGAAATGCTGAACTGCCACCGCCGCCACCAACGTTTATTGTAAGTTCCCTTTTATGAACCGGCGTCCCGTTAGGACCTTGTGAGGTAACAGTTAGCGTATAATTTCCGTTTGGAACTCCACCGGAAGTTGTAATCTGAATTGGTAAATTCCCCGGAGGAGACGATAAAGTCTGACCTGACGGGTAGCCAATATTTATATTACCGGCACCTGGTGTAGGTGAAATTGAATGCGAAACCTGAACGTTATCTGAATACAATTTTACGCTTGGAACCTGCATTTGGACTGTTTGATTACCACCGGATCCGGGGATAGTAATTGAAGCAGTGGATAATTTCATTGCGTAATCCGGGAAATATGCAACGTATGATGCAAAATTATTATTCCTGAAATCTGCCCATGTTAATGCTGACACCTTGGAATTTGAGACTATCCCGTTGTAATCCCCCTGGTAGCGCGGTGTTCCGCCACCTCCGCATGAGGAACAATTTATCCTCATTTTTTTATTTGATATTTTCTGATTGGTTACAAATGTCTGACCTCCATCGTCTGAATAACTTGCGTAAATCAAGGCGCTATCACTGGTAGGCGTATCCCTTGTATCCATCCATTGTACGTACAATCTCCCGGTTTGAACATCACACCAAATTGCCGGGTGCCACTGATTGTGATTTTGGGAATTTGCATCGTCATTTACTCTTACTTCGCTTGAAAACGTTGTACCGCCATTGGTTGAGTACCGGCAAAATATATCTGGTTTATTTCCATTACCTGCAGGCTGATTTGAGGCATAGACGATATAGAGCCGACCCCTGTAAGTCCCTGAGCTGTTGTCAGCAGCAATGAACGGGTACGGTCGTGTCCTCATGTTCTGAACCGAATTCCTTCCGTTTACATTAGTGCCGACGTAATTTGAGAAATTTTGCGATGACATCGAAGTCAGACTAGCTCCACCGTTTGTTGATCTGAAAAAAGTATACGTGGAAGAGAAAGCGCTGCCGGAGTTTGTTACAGCATAAACTGCTCCACCGTTAGTTGAGCCGTATGGTCCAACTGCAACCATTGCACCAGGTAAACTATGTGGCGACATACTTTGCACAAATGAAAAAGAAGCGCCTTGGTTAGTACTTCTGGAGAAACTTGCAGTACCGCTGTTCGTCATAACACCATAAACATAGTTTTGATAACTCCCGTTAGTTTGGTCTGCTGCAATCCAGTTCTTATCGTTACCTGTATTGAATGTAAGCGCACTTGACCATGTTGTGCTATTGTTTGTTGATTTTACAACCCATGTACCGGATATAGGACTTTTCATATTGTCGTAGTACAAATTTCCGGCACCATCGTAAGCAGTAACCGGGTCACCTGAAGAGCTTGGAAACGAAGGATTGTTTCTGTACCAGTCGTGCCCGTTGTTTGTGTACCATGTATTATTGATGTTGTATGCGACGAACATCTGTTGCGGATTATTCGGGTTCATCGAAATGTGACCTTCCGCAAAATCCACCCCAAGATAAAAATTGTCGTAACCATCGGCATCTGTAACCGGATCCGACATAAAGTTATCAGGAGTTTGAGGGTGTTGATTCAAATTATCTAAAACTTCCTGCGGGATACCGTCGAAGTTTGGATCAGCATCCCACGGATTGTTATTAAACCCGATAGAAAAACTGATAACGGAAACCAAGGCAAATACGAAAACAAAGTGCATTACCTTAAAGTTGTGTTTACTTTTTTTCATGTTTTTTAATTTAATTTTTGGGTGAATTTTTTAATAGCTTCAGCCGGAGAATATTCAGTGCATTCTGAGTAGCACGTTCAATGACCCTCTGTCTGTTATTTCCGAAAATAAACTTTTTGGTAAAACTATCATATTCCGAAACAAATCCTATCCAAACTAAACCTATCGGTTTTTCATCTGAACCGCCTGTCGGACCTGCAATTCCGGTTGTAGAAATCGCAAAATCTGTCCCGAATTTTTTCAAACAACCAATTGCCATCTCCTTTGCCGTTTGTTCGCTTACTGCACCGAAACTCTTTATTGTCTCTTCATTCACACCAAGTATTTTCACTTTTGATTCATTCGAATAAGCGCAAACCCCTCCCAGATAATAATCTGAACTTCCAGCAACGCTTACAATTTTTTCGGATATCATACCACCGGTACACGATTCCGCTACTGATATGGTTTTACCTAACGATCTTAACAGATTACCGATAACAACTTCATTGCGGACATCTTCACCGACGTAATATATCCCGAGTTCACTTTTTAGATTTTCGGTTAATATATTTAAATTCCGTTCAAGCAGTGTTTCATCGCTACCTGATACATCAATTCTCAACCGGACTCCTGTAGCATCTGGAAGATAAGCAAGTTTTCCACCTTTTAACAAAGATGATTTATCGCCAATTAGTTCATACAAGGCAGATTCGGAAATCCCGGTAGTAACCAAAGTCTTGCTTCTGAAAAATTGTAAACCTTTATCATTAAATTTTCTCTTCAACATCGGAATTACAATTTCAGACATCATCTCTTTCATTTCATACGGTACACCCGGAAGTGATATAACAATTTTCCCATGTTCTTCAAACCACATCCCAGGAGCAGTTCCATTCTTGTTTGGAATCACTTTACATTTTGAAGGTACTTCCGCCTGGTGTTTGTTTATTTCAGGCATAGGTATCTGCCTTTTTGCGAAGAGCGACTCGACTTGAGCTAAAACATCTTCATTTAAAATTAAACGGTCATTATAAAATTTAACGAGAAGCGGTTTAGTAAGGTCATCATGAGTCGGGCCAAGCCCCCCGGTTATAATTGTAATATCAAAATTCTTTATACTGTCCTCAAACTCATTTAAAATGTCTTCTTCAACGTCGCCTACACAAACCATCCGTGTTACGGGAATACCAATTTCGCGCAATACACTTCCGATATATGCTGAATTTGAATTTGTAATCTGTCCTATGAGTAATTCATCACCGATTGAAAGAACTTTAGCTATTGGCAAGGCGGGTTCTATTGATTTATCAAATAACCTGTTATAAATCCGTTAACAATAAAAGTTACAATCCCTGCATATATTGCAGCTATAACATCATCCATCATTATACCGACTGGTGAATCTATTTTATCAAAATATTTTGCGGGAGCGAGTTTTATAATATCGAAAATTCTGAAACTAATAAATGCAACTCCGGTCATCAATATTTTAACATCAAATTCAGCCGCGTCAAAATAAAAAACAATGAATAATCCTGAAACCCACATTCCAACGAACTCATCTATAACAACCTCATGTGGATCGCTGCCGTATTTTTTCATCATATCGTTTGCAGAATAAATACCGAGAATAAAAAAAACTAAAATTATTGACCCAAGTATAAAGATATTTATTCCCGGGATAAAAAATACGATACAAGCAACCAGGCTTGCCACTGTACCACTTGCGAACGGAAAATATCCGGTGAATAATCCCGATCCGATAATATTGTTAATAAGTCCGACTTTATGTTCCGGGTTTACGACGAGTCTTTTTTTATGAAACCTCATCCTGAATACTTTCTTAAGTCAAACAGATATTGCAAACCTGTATATAAAGTAATTATCGTTATGCCAAAAAGTAATACATAATTCAAATCAGAATTTAAAAACCCTTCTGAAATTTTTACAATTTCACTTTGTGGAAACAGTTCAATCATAAGTAGAATCAACAGTATTAAAAAAATGTATGACATCTGGATAAAGGTTTTGACTTTAGCTGAAAACTTTGTGGGTAAGGTTTTACCCTTATATTCCTGAAGCGACCTCAACAGTGTGATTCCTATATCGCGGACTATAATTACAATGAGCATCCAAAGTGGCATAATCCCGATAATGTAAAAAAGCAAGAACGCGAAAGACGTTAAAACCTTATCAGCGAGCGGGTCTAAAAACACGCCTAATCTTGACGTCATTCCGTATCTTCTGGCAATAACTCCGTCATACCAATCAGTTAAAACCGCAACAAAAAAAACTGCAATGGCAATTTCTTTGTAAAACATTCCGTCAATCATATACAAAACAAGAAAAACCGGGGCAAGTATAATCCTTAATAAAGATAATTGGTTAGGGTAGGTCATTACTAAGTTATATCCGTTCAATAATTGAAGCAATCCCTTGGCCGACGCCGATACACATCGTTGCCAAACCATACCGCGCCTGTTTCCTCTCAAGTTCATTCAGTAATGTTACGATAATTCTTGAACCAGTGCTTCCCAACGGATGTCCGAGCGCAATTGCTCCTCCATTTACGTTAATTTTTTCCGGTTCAAGACCCAGGAGGTCAATACAGGCAATGGACTGAGCAGCAAAAGCTTCATTTAGTTCAATAAGATTAATGTCGCTAAGGTTTAATCCGGCTTTGGAAAGAGCTTTTTTAGTTGCCGGGACTGGACCGATTCCCATACATGACGGATCAACACCTACAACTGCAGACGATACATATCTTGCTCGTGGTTTCAAATTATATTTCGAGACAAATTCTTCCGATGCAATCATTAGCAAACTGGCGCCGTCGTTTATCCCGCTCGAATTTCCTGCTGTAACAGTTCCCCCCTCCCTGAATGCAGGCTTAAGTTTTGCCAATGCTTCAATAGTTGTGTCAAACCTCGGAAATTCATCCGTATCAAAAATTACAGTTTCCCTCTTCCCCTTTATTTCTACAGGAACAATCTCCGGCTTGAACTTTCCGGCTTCAATTGCAGCTTTTGCCTTCATCTGTGAATTATATGCAAACTTATCTTGTCTTTCCCGCGACACCGAATACTTTTCCGCAACATTTTCGGCAGTTTCACCCATTGAAAACGGATAGTGTAATTTTGCAAGGACAGGGTTTGTAAATCTCCACCCAATGGTTGTATCGTACATTTCTGCATTTCGTCCGAACGGATCTTTATTTTTTGCAATAACAAAAGGAGCCCGTGACATTGATTCAACCCCACCGACGAGATAACAATCGCCATCGTTATTCCGTATCGCCCGTACTCCGTCAATAAACGCCTGCATGCCCGAACCGCATAAACGGTTTACAGTTACACCGGAAGTTTTAATATCCAATCCTGAAAGTAAAACACACATTCTCGCAATATTCCTGTTTTCCTCTCCGGCGCCATTTGCATTCCCTAAGATTACATCTTCAATTTCTGACAAAGGAACTCCGTTGAAATTCCGTTTAACGATTTCTTTTATCAGCAAAGTCTCAAGGTCATCCGGTCTCACCGTGCTTAACGATCCTGCAAATTTCCCGATCGGTGTTCGGATTGCATCAATTATAAATACTTCCCTTGGTTTCATTGGCAATAAGATTTATATACTAACATGTAATTATATATAATCTCTTTAGCCTGTGGAGTTAAATCAGGTAATAGATTCTTATTTGAATTTACATTATAGTAAACCTTCCAGACTTCACAAAAATCTTCGTTCATAACCAACTGTGCTTTGATTAAGGAATGTATGACATTAATTGTATAACTATATTTGTCCTTTTGAAGCGCTTTCTCCAGAATCGGTAAAGCCACTTCCGGTTTGAAATAATCATCCATAACCACGAGATAACCCAGAACCATTAGCTGAGGCGCAGACATTTGCTCTAAATCAAGCTCATCCCAGTTTTTACCGTAAATATACTTACTGTAAAGATTTGCATTATTCTTACCTGATTCATCCCATCCAAGTGCATTTATCAGAGCGGCTTTCATCTCGACAGGATTGGAATCATTGTTTAAATATTTTGCATTTTCCTTTGACATATATCCGCAATGTTTAGCTTCGTCTATCATTGAATTGTATAAATAAACTTCATAAAATGTCGTTGAAGTTATGGGTGAATCAGCAAATGACACTGAACAAAAAATTATACTCAGAAATGTAATAACAGGAAAAAAGAATTTCATTTTTGATTTTTGTATTTAATAACCTTTGGTTAGTTTTTTTAACTAGCTATCGTTTTCCAATCAAATTTTTTACTTAGTCGGCGATAATATTTTAAAACTATTCCCGCTCCGGTACAAGTAAAATGAGAATTTCCGGTCATTGCCAGTGTGAAATTTCACTTTGCCATTTACAACCATCATCATCATTTTTGTTTCGAGATTTGAAATTTCCGAATAATTAAATTCCCTGATATTATTCAAAATTGACATTTCAGAATTATCCCCTGATTTATTTGCCGGCTCATTTTGTCCGTCGAGGTTAAAACCTTTGAGAATTGTCCCCTGAAGTTGAGATTTGTGTATCCCGGTATTCCCTGTAATATCCGAATTGAAAAACATAATTACCCGTTCCCAGTTGCTGGATTCAACAGAAAACTTGAGGTCATCAAGAAATAACTGCAGAATTTTATCTTCAACCCTAAATGGAGCTATCGTTTCGGTCATAATATCACGAGAGTCGGATTCTGTCGAATCCGCAACAGATACAATTTCTTCCTCTTCGTGGAGGGATGAGCAACTGCAAAACAGCAAAATTATCGGGAGAATAAAATAAATTAATTTCAATCTTCTTCTTCCTGACGGAGTTTTTCAAGTACACTGAAATCCTCTAATGTGGTTGTATCACCCTTCACTACACCGCTTGATGCAAGTTCCCTTAGCAACCTTCTCATAATTTTTCCGCTTCGTGTTTTCGGTAATCCATCTGTAAATCGTATTTCATCCGGTCTAGCAAGCGCTCCGATTTCTGTTACAACCCATTGTTTGAGCTCTTCCTTCAATTCATTAGACGGAGTGTGGCTAGCTTCAAGGGTTACAAATGCACAAATCGAGCTCCCTTTAATTTCATCCGGTTTTCCAACAACTGCCGCTTCAGCAACTTTCTGATGTGACACCAATGCAGATTCAATCTCGGCTGTTCCGAGACGGTGACCACTTACGTTTATCACATCGTCAACCCTTCCCATTACCCAGAAATATCCGTCTTTATCCTGCCTTGCACCGTCACCGGAAAAATATAGTCCAGGATAATCACTGAAATATTGTTTCTTAAACCGTGCATCATCTCCATAGATCGTCCTCAAAATAGAGGGCCAGTGTTTCTTAATTATTAAAAAACCACCTGTACCTTTCGGTACGGGTTTACCCTGCTTATCAACAACCATCGGTTCAACTCCAAAAAATGGCAATGTAGCTGAACCCGGTTTAGTCGGAATTGCACCGGGTAATGGTGAAATCATGATCACACCGGTTTCAGTTTGCCACCATGTATCAACTATCGGACATCGTTTTTTCCCGACTACTTTATGATACCACATCCAGGCTTCGGGATTTATCGGTTCACCAACTGTACCAAGCAATCTAAGCGAGTCGAGTTTGTGCCTTTCAACCCAGTGATCTCCCCATTTTATAAAAGCTCTGATGGCAGTAGGAGCGGTATAAAATATAGTTACTTTATATTTGTCAATTATCTTCCAGAAACGGTCGGGTTCAGGGTAATTGGGAGCACCTTCGTATATTACCACGGTTGCGCCATTTTGAAGCGGACCGTATGTAACATAACTATGCCCGGTAACCCAACCGACATCAGCGGTACACCAAAAGACATCTTCATCTTTTAAATCAAAAACATACTTTGTCGTTATGTAAGTAAATACAGAATAACCGCCGGTTGTGTGGAGTATTCCTTTAGGCTTACCAGTTGTTCCGCTTGTGTATAAAATATACAATGGATGTTCCGAATCAAGTTCCGCAGGTTTACAGTATTCTTCGGCATCTTCCATCTCTACGTGATACCATTTATCCATCATTTCATTAAATTTGATAGGATTAGACGCACGTTTAACTACTATTACATTCTGAACTGACGGACATTCAATTATTGCTTTATCAACCGCATCTTTGAGCTTTATAATTTTTCCACGTCTTGAACAGCCATCAGCGGTAACAACCAATTTTGCTTTAGCGTCATTTATCCTGTCAATTAAAGCTTGCGATGAAAACCCGCCGAAAACTATTGAGTGAATTGCGCCTATCCTTGTACATGCAAGCATAGCAATAATTGCTTCAGGTATTAACGGCATATAGAGGCAAACACGGTCCCCCTTTTTAATCCCATTACCTTTCAGAACGTTTGCAAATTTATTGACCTGAATATATAACTGATGATAGGTTAATGAAATTGAATCGCCCTTTTCACCCTCGAAAAATATTGCAACCTTATTACGTCTGTGTGTTACAATATGCCTGTCAAGACAGTTGTATGACATATTCAACTTCCCGCCAATAAACCACTTTGAATGTGGCGCTTTCCATTGGGATACTTTCTTCCATTTCTTAAACCAGTGAATTTCAGATGCAATCTTTGCCCAGAACTTATCGGGATTCTTAATAGATTCCCTATACATTTTTTTGTACTGTGCCATCGAACTTATAATTGCATTTTTTGAAAATGACTGAGAGGGCTTGAATGTCCTTCTCTCTTTTGAGAGCGATGTAATTTTTTGCGATTCGGCTTTGGCCATTTGATGAATATTTGTTATTAAATTAATTGAGAAAAATACCAATAACAGATTAAAATATAAACATAGATTCAGCTTGAATTTCAAACTGTGTTTGTTCTTTCGGTTAAAAAAAGTGTTCGATTTTTTTCGTCAGTTATAAACATTTGCTTGAGTTTTAATCTTCATACTCAGATTTCATCAATTATTATTAGCTGAATTCAAAATTCCATTTAATACGTCATGAACATAGATTATTTTGCAGAACAAAATTATCCTTGTTTAAACCTCAATTCACATCAACAAGTCCGGTAGGCATATTTGATTCAGGTGTCGGCGGTCTGACTGTGATGCATTCAGTATCGCAGTTAATGCCGAATGAGAATATAATTTATTTAGGCGATAACGCTCGTCTTCCTTACGGGACAAAATCGAAGGAAACGGTAATTTCTTATTCGATTGAGTGTTTGAAATTTTTGTTAAAGAAAAAGGTTAAAATTGTCATAGTCGCTTGCAATACAGCTTCTTCATACGCTTTACCTTTTATCTCACGCCTAACCAAAATACCAGTAATCGGAGTAATCGAGCCGGGTGCAAATGCTGCTGTATCAAACACTTCAAATAATCACATCGGAATAATCGGCACTGCTGGAACTGTGAGAAGCGGTTCATATGCGAGAAAAATTAAACGAAAACTCCCCGAAGCAAAAATTTATTCAAAAGCTTGCAGCCTGTTTGTGCAAATTGCAGAGGACGGATGGGCGGATAATAAAATCGCTAAACTGACTGCTAAGGAGTACCTGACACCTTTGAGAGAAAGCAGAATTGATACTTTGATAATGGGTTGCACTCATTACCCGATACTAAAAAAAACAATCTCAAATGTAATGGGAAAGAAAATAACACTCATTGATCCGGGAATTGAAACTGCCAAATATGCACGCGCTATTTTACAAAAGAAAAATCTATTGAACAAAAGTAAAAAGAAGGGATACCGGAAATTCTATGTAACGGATACTCCAAACAATTTCCATGTTGTGGCTGAAAGATTTCTCGAAGAGAAAATTACTCAAGTTAACAAAATTAAAATCAGTTAATGGACAGTAAGGATGTATTGCAAATTTTCAAAGAAACCGGCGCAATGCTCGAGGGTCATTTTATTCTGACTTCGGGATTGCATAGTCCTCATTATTTTCAATGCGCGAAGGTGCTACAATATCCTAAGTACAATACTTGCTTTTCATCAGAAGTCATTAAACGTTTTCCGGATTTGAAACCTGATGTAGTCATCTCACCTGCAGTAGGAGGAATTGTATTCGGAACAGAAGTGGGCAGGCAACTTGGGTGCAGGACAATATTCGCGGAACGTGAAAATGGAGAAATGACGCTTCGTCGCGGTTTCAATATTTCTAAAGGTGAAAATGTATTTGTGGTTGAAGACGTAATTACAACCGGGGGCAGTGTAATTGAAGTTATCGAATTGGTAAGACAATTGGGAGCACGTCCGGTTGGCGTTGGTGTTATTATCGACCGCAGCAACTCTCGAATTAATTTCGGTTGTGATTATCAATCGCTCGCAAAGGTAGAGATAATCAAGTTCCATGAAAACGAAATTCCCGCATGGTTAAAGGCAATTCCCGTCTCAAAACCCGGAAGCCGTAGACTAAAAAATTAACAAAATTTAAGAAAACACATAAAACTTTCCGTATTCCCCGATAGATTTATTTTCAAAACTTAAACATTTTTTCAATTTCCCACTTTACTTCTTGTTACCTGCAATAATGGCAGATTGAGATCTTATCAAAGGGCAATTTCTCCGGTTTCACGACAATTTTAAGATTTTAAAATGTCAAATCATTATAGCTATAAATAAATTTTTACAATCAATATATTGGAAATCTATTTAATGCAAACACATCTAAATGAACTTTAAACTTACAGAAAGAGAACTCGAAGTACAAAAGCTTGCGAGGGATTTCGCACAAAACGAAATTGCACCGGTTGTAATGGATTTCGATGAATCACAGGAATTTCCGATGGAAATTGCCAAAAAACTCGGCGATATAGGTTTCCTCGGAATAATTTTCCCTGAAGAGTATGGAGGATCCGGTTTTTCTATTACCGAATATGCAATAATCATAGAAGAAATTTCAAAGGTTGATCCCTCGATGGGCTTAACAATCGCAGCTCACAATGGTCTTTGTACGAATCATATTTATTCATTTTCAAATGATGATTTGAAAAAGAAATATCTGCCCGATCTTACTTCAGGTAATAAACTTGGAGCTTGGGGGTTAACTGAAAATGTTTCAGGTAGCGATGCGGGAGCTATGGCAACAACAGCTGAACGCAGGAACGGGCACTATGTTTTGAATGGAAGTAAAATTTTCATTACGCACGGAAACGTTGGGGAAACTGCGGTTGTAATGGCAGTAACCGACAAGTCGTTGGGTAACAAAGGAATTTCCGCATTCATCGTGGAAAAAGGATGGAGCGGTTTTAAAGTTGGGAAAAAGGAAAACAAACTCGGTATGAGAGCCTCTGATACAGCCGAGTTGATTTTTGAAAATCTCGAAGTCCCGGCTGAAAATTTAATCGGGGAAGAAGGAGCAGGCTTTAAACAAGCTCTGCAAATACTTGATGGCGGTCGGATTGCAATTGCTGCACTGTCAGTCGGTATCGCGCAAGGCGCTTTTGAACATTCACTGAAATATTCGCTTGAACGCAAACAATTCGGTCAAAGCCTATCCAAGTTTCAGTCAACACAGTTCAAGCTATCCGATATGGCAACTGAAATAGAAGCTGCCCGATTGCTTACATATAAAGCCGCTTACCTGAAAGAGCATGGTAAAGATATCAACCTCGCCGCATCAATGGCCAAGTATTTCGCAAGCGAGATTGCAACAAAAGCTACAAACGAGGCAATACAGATTCACGGTGGATACGGGTTTATTAAAGAATTTCCGGTTGAAAAACTCTACCGAGATGTAAAATTAATGACAATCGGTGAAGGGACTTCGGAAGTTCAGAAATTAATCATTGCCCGACACATTATTAATCAATTTTAATAATCCCGGTTTGAAAACAATAGCCGACCTTGCTTTATCAGGTTGGCTTTTTTCATTTCGTATTTTAAAATTTCCTATTTTTTAAATGTCTTTTTTTGATAAACTGAAATTCAATCGACTTAAAGAAGGTTTAACGAAAACCAAAGATGACCTTTTTAATAAGGTAAACCGTCTCGTTAATGCCAGCAGTAAAATTGACGATGACTTTCTCGAACAGCTCGAAGCAATTTTCATTTCCGCTGATATGGGGTACGAAACAACAGACCTGCTTATTACCAATATAAAGGAACGTGCGGGGAGAGACAAGTTTTTCGACCAAAGTGAACTGAACACAATTATAACCGAGGAGATGAAAAAAATACTTGCTGACAATCTCTCGGAATTTAAAAGTTTCGATTTAAATGTCACGCAAAAACCTTTTGTAATCATGATTGTCGGGGTCAATGGTGTTGGTAAAACTACTTCCATCGGTAAACTCGCATACAATTTCAGGAAAGCCGGGAAGAAAGTGTTAATCGGATCTGCGGATACATTCCGGGCTGCAGCAAACGATCAACTTGAAGTATGGGCTCAGAGGGCTGAAGTTGAAATTATTCAGCGTCCCGATGCTAAAGACCCGGCTTCCGTTGCTTATGAAACAGTCAATATTGCAATCGCAAAAGGTTATGACGTCGTACTAATAGATACTGCAGGCAGACTGCATAATAAATCTCACCTGATGGAAGAGCTTAAAAAGATTAAGAGGGTTATGCAAAAAGTTGTACCTGATGCACCACACGAAATTTTCATTGCAATTGACGCAACAACTGGTCAAAACGGTCTCAATCAGGCAAAGGAATTTTCCAATACAATGGGCGGATTGACCGGTATAATACTTACAAAACTTGATGGAACTGCAAAAGGCGGAATCGTAATGAAAATAGCAAACGACATGAAGGTCCCCGTGAGATTTATCGGGGTTGGTGAAAAAATTGAAGACTTGCAGATTTTTGACAAGGATTCTTTTATTAAAGCACTTTTTGAGAACTGATTATGGCAGGTAATTCTAAAATAAAAATATTACCACAAGCATTATCAAATAAAATCGCCGCTGGTGAGGTTGTAAACAGACCCGAATCCGCCGTGAAAGAACTTATAGAGAACTCAATCGATGCCGGAGCTGACAAGATAACATTGCTTATAAAAGATGCCGGAAAATCCTTAATTCAGGTTATTGATAACGGTCCGGGGATGAGCGAAGACGATGCAATTCTTGCTTTTCAACGCCACTCTACAAGCAAGATTGAAACTTACAATGACCTTGAGAATATAAAAACTCTTGGATTCAGGGGGGAAGCACTTGCATCAATTTGTTCAATCTCTCAGATTGAACTTAAAACCAAAACCGAAGATGATGAAGTTGGTACTCTCCTGAAAATTGACGGTAGCGAGATTGTTCAGGTTTCAAAATTACAGACTGACAGAGGAACTTCAATTGCGGTAAAAAACCTTTTTTTTAATACACCAGCGAGACGAAATTTCTTAAAGTCCAATCAAACGGAGTTTCGTCACATCTACGAAACGTTTATCCGGCTTGCTATTTCACATCCCGAAATTGCGTTTGAGCTCATTAACGGTGATGAGGAAATTTTCAGTTTGAAAGCAGGTTCCCTCAAAGAGAGATTGTCAAACCTGTTTACTTCAAAGTTCGCTGAGTCATTGATTGAAGTTAATCACGGAAACAACATTGTCAATATTACCGGATATATTTCCAAACCGGGTTTTACAAAACGTTCTAAACAGGACCAATACTTCTATCTCAACAATCGCTATTTCGGTTCGAAAAGCCTCAACTTCGCTGTATATACAGGATATGGCGATCTGATTGAAAAAGGTGACTATCCGTCATTTTTCCTTTTCATTACTATTGACCAGCGAAAAGTTGATGTTAATGTACATCCGTCAAAAATGGAAGTAAAGTTTGAAAATGAAAGCGCTATTTTCGGGATGATTGTAAATGCCGTGAAAGAAGCGCTGAGGAAAAACGATCTCACCTTTGATGTAAAATTTCAAAATGACCTCGGTTTTCAAGGAGAGTTTTCAGGACTTCAGCATTCCGATTACAGAAAACCCGCGTCAGCCCCAACAAATCTTTCCTGTATTTCATTTCCGAAAGATAAATTTTCAACCGGATTTAGTAAGACTAAATCCACATCAGAAGTTCACACAATTTTAGATATCACAGATCAAATTAAAGATAAAGAAGAAAATACTTCACTTGACGATTCAAAGACGAACAAGTTTGAACATAAAAATCTGACCGAAGATGATAAATTCAACGTATGGCAGTTCAAATTGAAATATATTATGTGTCAGACAGAAGCCGGGCTCATGATAATTGACCAGCACGCAGCACACGAGAGAATACTGTACGAACGAGCTTTGATATGGTTAGAATCGCAATCACCATTCTCACAACAATTATTATATCCCATCAATGTTGAACTTACAAAGATAGATTATCAAATTGCATTATCGCTTGAAAAAGAAATTAGCAATCTCGGGTTCAATATTAAATTTCGGGATAATGGAATAGTTGAAATCCTCGGGTTGCCCTCCGATGTCAGAATTGGAAACGAGACCAAAATATTTCAGGAATTGATTGACCAGTACAAAGAGTACGAACTGAAGCTGAACCTTGAGAAAAGAGATAATCTTGCAGCATCCTTCGCCTGTAGAAGTGCGATAAAAACCGGTGACCGATTGAAAGACAAAGAAATGATCTCTTTGATTGACGAATTATTTGCAGCTAAAATGCCTTACGTCTGTCCTCACGGCCGACCTACCATAATACGCATTACTACCGAAGAACTTGATAAACGTTTCAGCAGAACTTAGCTTTATTATTTTAATATTGACTCCACCGGTCAGAGGAGTTGTTATTAGACCGGCGTGAGAAACTGACAAATGTACTTATACCGATAGCAATTATTATCATCGTTCCTGCATAAAAGACAACAATCAAAAGTATAATCAAACCGAGGTTGTTATAATCCCACCTGTCTTTTTCAATTTTTTCAGAAACTTTTTTCGCATATCTCGTATCAACCGAACCATCTGAATCCAGGCTGCTGTAAGTGATATGCTCTTTTTCCAACAATGACATCAATTCATCAATATGTACTGCATAATTTCTTGTATAACTATAAAAGAAAGTGTTTACACCAACAACGTTACCGTTCTCATCAAGTAACGGACCGCCGCTGTTACCAGGTTTTATAGTTGCAGTGTGTTGAATAGTATAAGCGAGGTGATCTGAACCATCATCGTAGAACCAATCTTCTTCTCTTATAAATTTAATCTTTCCTTTTGTCATTTTAAACTTAGACACCTCATAAGATGAATTTGTCGGATTTCCAATTGAATATACGTTATCACCTTTTGAGATGGTGTTATTATCTGCGAATGTCAGATAGTTTTCATTTGAGCCGGATACTTCCAGTACTGACAAATCACTCAGTTTATCCTCCAGAATTATTCGTTTTACCTCAAATACGCTACCGGATTTCATGGTAACTTTTGCAGAAGATAGGTGAAGCGATTCAGAAACGTGCCAGTTTGTAACGATAATATTATTGTTAATAAAAAATGCACTTGCAACGGAACCATTTTTATCTGTTAAAAGTCCGATGGATTTAATTGCTTTCTCATAAACATAAGAATCCGGAACCGGATAAAGATCCGATTGTACTGAAATGAGAAAGAGCAGAATAAACGATAGTTGCCGGAAAAATTTCACAGTTTAATTTCTTTTAAAAGAATAAACTGAACAATTCGGGATTGGTTTCATGCATAATGTTATAAACTGTACGGAATACATCTTCTGCGTTTGGTTTAGAAAAATAATCACCATCGGTTCCATAAGCGGATCTATGTTCCTTTGCCGCCAGACAAACAGGTTTTGAATCAAGATATTGATATCCGCCTTGGACATCCAATACATTATGCAACATGTATGCCGAAGCGCCACCAGGAACATCTTCGTCAAGAAATAAAATTCTGTTGGTTTTCTTTAATGATTCGAGAATTATCCGGTTTACATCAAAAGGCAATAAAGTTTGTACATCAATTAATTCACAGGATACCCCGACATCAGATAATTTTCTTATCGCATCTTTGGCAATGTCAACACACGCACCATAAGTTACAATGGTTATATCTTCGCCTTCAGTTATTATTTCGGGAACACCAAGCGGTACATTATATTCACCAATATTATCAGCTAACTTTTCTTTCAATCTGTAAGCATTTAACCTTTCTACGATAAGTGCCGGGTCATCTGATTGAAGTATGGTTTTATACATTCCTGCAGCTTGCGTCATATTTCTCGGCACACAAACATGCATCCCGCGTAGTGAATTTATTATCATACCCATTGGTGAACCGGTATGCCAGATACCTTCAAGACGATGTCCGCGGGTTCTTACTATAACCGGACACTTCTGTCCTGCTTTAGTTCTGTAAAGCAAAGTTGCAATATCATCGCTCATTGGTTGTAACCCGAACAAAAGGTAATCGAGATATTGAATTTCAACAATAGGCTTTAAACCCCTCATGGCTGCACCTATACCCTGACCGATTATGGTCGATTCCCTGATTCCCGTATCAGTAACCCTTAATTCACCGTACTTCTCCTGTAAACCTGCCATCCCTTGATTAACATCGCCAATCTTTCCTACATCTTCACCAATCGCAAAGACTCTCTCATCACTTTCAAAAGTTTTATCAAAAAATGTTTTCAATATCTCGCTACCATTTATCGAAGGTGAATTATCCGAATAAACCGGCTTAACTTCCTTTACATTCAGTGCGCTGCCAGCACCCTCCATCATTAATGTTGAACTATATCTGTCTTCATTTTCGGTTTTAAAATTCGAATACCACCCGGTTAATCTATCTCTGTATTCTTTTTTATCATCTTTCAGAATTATAAACGACTTGAGAACGGACTGTGCAATAACCTTCCTGTTAATATCAAGGTCTTTCAACATCTCGTCTTTTACTTTTCTCAATGCATCCCGATTTTCCGAACCCTGTGCAATGCTTTCAATGATAGACTCAAGCTCTGAACGATCTTTTAAAATCGGCGAAAGGAATTCATCCCAAGCTTCTTTTTGATCTGAATGAACCTTTTCTTTTGCTTCCTTCTCGATAGTTTCAACTTCCTCCTTCGATGCAATTTCCTCATTTACAATCCAGAGCTTCATTTGGTTTATACAGCAATATTCCTTTTCCCAGTCTAACCTTTCTTTCGATTTATATCTCTCATGAGAGCCCGAGGTTGAATGACCCTGAGGTTGAGTAACTTCAGTAACGTGAATAATTGAAGGAATGTGGTCAGTTCGGACTGAAGTTGCCGCATGTTTGTAAACATCAATTAATGATTCGTAATCCCAGGCTTTCACGGAGAAGATATTGTAACCCTGTCCGGTTTTTTTGTCGTATTCAAACCCTTTTAACAACTCTGAAATATTTGATTTAGCTACCTGATATTCATTTGGAACCGAGATTCCATAGCCATCATCCCAGATTGATATGAGCATTGGCACCATCAAAACTCCACCGGCGTTTATAGTCTCCCAGAATATACCTTCAGCGCAACTTGCATTACCGATTGTACCGAAAGCAATTTCATTACCGTTTACTGAAAATTTATTCCCGTCATTGTGGAGTTTTTGATTTAATCTGTAATATTTCGATGCGTAAGCTAAACCGAGAAGTCGCTGCATCTGACCTGCGGTTGGCGAAATGTCCGCTGATAAATTTTTCTGCTTAGTTAAATCCAGCCAATTACCGTTCTCATCGAGCGACCTTGTCGAGAAATGGCAATTCATCATTCTCCCACCGGATGCAGGTTCGCGGTAAACATCTGGGTCGGCGTATAATTGTGCAAAAAAGCCTTTAATTGTAAGCGTTCCGGTTGCCATAGCAAAAGTCTGATCCCTGTAATATCCTGACCTAAAATCACCGTTATCAAAAACTTTTGCCATCGCTATTTGAGGAATTTCCTTTCCGTCTCCGAAGATACCGAATTTCGCCTTCCCGGTTAAAACCTCTTTTCTCCCGAGCAATGATGCTTCCCTGCTTTCATTGGCTAACCTGAAATCTGCCAATATTTCCCCGATTTGTTCTGAAGTATATTTGGATTTTGACATGTAGAAAATTAGGTTTAATACAAAAAACTAAGATAATTTTATATGCTCAAACATAAAATGCAGTTATGTAGAAAATCCTAAAGCTTCTGAATATTAAACCTGAGATTTAAATATTTCCAGAAATTTCCCTCAGGTTAAAAGGAGAAAGTTCCCTTGAGGGTAAAGTTAATCGAGTTGAAATTATTTGCCCTTGAAAGTGCAAGCGGAGTACTGTTATCACGAGATGTAAATACCATTCGGTAATTGACTTCAACACCGTAACCGAAAACCCCGGTTGAAAGGATACCTGCACCGAACACAATATCCGGCGCCCAGGCTGACTCAGTATATGTCTTCGTATCTTCGTAAGTACCCTGCGGATTTACCGGATTTCCCGAATAGATGAAATTTGTATATTCTTCCCTGATGTACGTTCCTCCACCACCAATAGTTAAGTAAGCTGATTTAATCGCATCACCTCTTTCGGATGAACTGAATGGAAAATATTTCAAATTAATGTTCAAGGGTGCCATGAAAAGCCGTGCATCCTGCGGAATATGATATTTAGTTACACCGTTTTCTTCGTAATTGTAACCAGGCAAATCGTATCCTGTGGTGAAAATCATTGACGGTGAAAGTTCAATTGCAATGTCATCATTTATTCTGTAACCATAAAAAAGGTTTAAATCGGTCATGAAACTACCGTTCCTGAAATTGAGAAACGGGTAAATATCGCTCACAACACCATCAGTAAACGCCACTAATGAATAACCAAGTCCGACATACGAATATCCGCTTGAACGCTCGGAAATCTGAGCATCGGCTTGAAATGAAAATAGGAAAAAAATTGACGTAGAAAAAATTATGGATTTCATTTTAATCAAAGTTTGGAGTTCACGGTTTTATAAAATATATCTGCTCAGATCTCTGTCCTTTGTAATTACACTTAATTTTTTTGTAACAAGATTTTTACTAATCTTGATGTGTTTAACTTTTGATCTGTCGGGAATATCAAACATAATATCTTCCAACAATGTAGTAAGAATCGTATGTAGCCTGCGGGCGCCAATATTTTCTACTTTTTCATTAACCTCTGCTGCAATTTTTGCAATTTCGTTTATTGCATCTTCTTCAAACTCCAAAGTAACATTTTCCGATGCAAGGAGGGCTTTGTATTGTTTAATTAATGCATTTTTCGGTTGAGTGAGAATCTTATAAAATTCATCTTTACCGAGGCTATCGAGCTCTACACGAATAGGAAAGCGCCCCTGCAATTCCGGAATCAGGTCGCTTGGTTTTGACATGTGAAACGCGCCTGAAGCAACAAACAAAATATGGTCAGTTCTCACACCGCCGTATTTTGTCATTACAGTTGAACCTTCGACAATAGGGAGCAAATCACGCTGAACCCCTTGTCTTGAGACATCCGGGCCGGCGCCGCCTTTTACATCACCACCGGCAATTTTATCAATTTCATCTATGAAAACTATCCCTGAGTTTTCTACTTTTTCAATTGCAAGTTTAATGACCTGATCCATGTCAATTAACTTGTTCGACTCTTCCTGAATAAGATATTTACGTGCTTCTCTTAGAGGCAATTTACGCTTCTTTGATTTTTGAGGCATCATATTTCCGAGAATGTCGCGAATATTTATCCCCATATCATCTAAACCAATCGGACCAAATATTTGCATCATCGGTGAACCGTTCTGCATCAGATCAAGTTCGATTATCCTGTCATCGAATTTTCCTTCCTTAAGTTTTAACCTTAGTTTTTCACGAGTAGCCGTCATTTCCTTCTGGGCATCTATGGTTGCGTTTGCGTTACCGCTCTCCCCATCCGGATCAGCCGCCTGTGATTTCTTGATCGGGGGTAACAATATATCGAGAAGTTTTTCTTCCGTGTTCAACTCCGCTTTTTCCTGTACTTCCGCAAGTTTATCGCGCTTAACCATATTTACTGAGAGGTCTGTCAACTCACGAATCATTGACTCAACATCACGACCGACATAACCGACCTCAGTAAACTTCGAAGCCTCTACTTTTACGAACGGTGCATTTGATAACCTTGATATCCTTCTTGCAATTTCAGTTTTACCCACACCTGTTGGTCCTATCATTATAATATTGTTCGGCATAATTTCATCGCGCAGTAAATCTTTCACCTGTAACCTTCGCCACCTGTTACGTAATGCAATTGCCACAGATTTCTTTGCATTCTTTTGGCCGATAATAAATTTATCTAACTCATTAACAATTTGTGACGGGGTGAGCTGTTCCTCATTATTTATCACACCGATTGATTCCGTTTCCTGCTTGATATTTTTCTTCATCTGGTTTACAATTCTTTTATAATTTACAATTGTTCAATGCTAATATTGGAGTTTGTATAAATACAAATATCCGCTGCTTGTTTTAGTGCTTCCTCTACTATTCTTTTTGCATCAAGTTTTGAGTATTTAACCAACATTCTCGCTGCACTTAGGGCATAAGGTCCACCGGAGCCGATTGCAACGATACCATCGTCCGGTTCGATTACATCACCGTTACCGGAAATCACTAATGCAGTTTCCTTATCCACAACCGCTAAAAGCGCTTCAAGTCGTCTCAGATACTTATCAGTCCTCCAATCCTTTGCTAGTTCAACTGCAGCTCGCTGTAGGTTACCTTTGTACTGTTCAAGTTTCGCTTCAAATTTCTCAAATAAAGTAAATGCATCTGATGTAGCACCTGCAAATCCAACTAATACTGATTCATTAAAAATCTTTCTAACCTTTCTGGTTGTGTGTTTCATTATTGTATTTCCCATTGTAACCTGACCGTCGCTCCCGATTACAGCTTTACCGTCCTTAATAAGCCCGATTACCGTCGTTGATCTGATTTTCAATTTAACTTCCTCCTTAATCTTGCTTTTGGAATTTTCATTGCCTCACGATATTTTGCAACCGTTCTCCTTGCAATCTGAAATCCCATCTCATTTAAAATTGTTACAAGTTTATCATCAGTTAGTGGTTTTTTCTTATCTTCGCTATTTATAATTTCTCTCATCTTATGTTTAATTTCTTTAGTTGAAATATCCTCGCCTTCATCCGTTGTAAGTGAGTTACTGAAAAAATACTTCAATTCATAAACTCCAAAATCCGTCTGAACATACTTACCACGGACAGTTCTGCTCACTGTTGAAATATCCATATCAATATCCTCCGCTACATCTTTTTCAATCATCGGTTTTAAACCCTGACCGTTATTTTCAAAAAAACTGAACTGTCTTATCAGTATTACATTCATTACCTTCAACATCGTTTGCCGCCTCGATTTTAATGCGTCTATGAACCATTTCGCACGTTCCATTTTATTCGAAAGGAATTCCTTTGCTTCATCATTAACCTCTGCATTTTTGCCGGAGATGACCTGTCCGTATTCTTTGTTGATTTTTAAACTTGGTAATATTTTCTCGTTGAGTGAAATTACATATTCGTTGTCTTTTTTTGTTACAATTAAATCCGGATATATCAGATTATGGTCTTCTTCAAATTCATTGTAACCGGGCTTTGGATTTAATTTTAAAATGTGCTCAAACGCATTTACAACTTTATCCCGCGACAACTTTAAATCTTTCCCGATTTTCTCATAATTGCGTAACCTTAATTCTTCAAAATAATTTTCAATTATGTCTATGCAGCTTCTCTTCAATCCGGTATCAATTGCTGACTCTTCAAGTTGAATGAGCAGACATTCTTTCAGATTTCTGGCTGCGATACCTGAAGGTTCAAACTGTTGGACATATTTAATAACGGTTTCAATTTCCTCTTCTGAAAATTTTTCATCGGCGTATTCAGTACCAAATTTTCTAATGTTAAGTTCTTCAAGTAATTCAAGATTGCTCTCCCGCAGGTATCCGTCGCTATCGAGATTTCCTATTATTTCTTCCCCTATGAAAATTTGCTTGTCATCGAGTGTGGAGTGATAAAGCTGATTTAACAGGTTATCATGCATTGTTATCGTTTCTTTCCATGTATCCTCGTAATGGAAATTATCAGGATCATATTCCATTGTTTTATAGCCTTCATATTCGCCCGAATAATAATCATCCCAGTTATATTCTTCGGTTTTGATCTTATCGGCAAGTAATTCCTGTTCGGATTTTAGTTCATCGTCCTGATTATCGTCAGTCTCCCTTTCATTAACTTCTTCCAGCAATGGATTTTCCTCAAGTTCGCTTTTAATCATTTGCTCAAGCGCAAGAGTTGGCACCGCGAGTAAATTCTGTCGCTGAATGATCTGTGGTAAAATTTTTTGTGAAAGCTTCTGGGTTTGGGTTTGTTTAATCATTTTGATACAATTTTTTCAATTCTGAAACTATTTCCGGACCAAAAGCTCTCCGGAGCGATTCTTCAGAAAATTCAAACAAAGTTATATTGTCTTCAATTCCCTTATCAAGGGCAGAGTCGCATTCATAAAGCTTTTCATATTTTATAACTTCATTACTTTTACCTGAAATTCTAATCGGGAAAAGGTGACATGATAACGGTTTTACGAAGTCTGTTTCCCTGTTATGAAACGCCGTCTGAAAGGAACACTTTGCTATCCCCCCCTCAATATATGAAAATACACAATCATCATCATTAACGGTATTCAAAGAATACTCTTTACCATTACGGTAATAAATCCCGTCACTTTTAATAATCTTTACATTCTTTTCCGGTAGATATTTAATAATGACAGGTAAAATTTTTTTTATGATCTCAATTTCTTTTTTGGTAACCGGTGCGCCATGCGTTCCCTTTAAAGTACAACATGCACCTTTGCATTTAATTAAATCACACACGAATTTTATCTCAAAAATCCTTGTATCAATTATCAGATCGTCAACTTTCAACATGAGCGAATAAAGTTTTTCCCGGGGAGTTGTTTGACTACACCTTTAAATTCAAGTGATAATAAGTTAACAAGGCAATCGGTGATATTGAATCCTGACACTTCCGATATCTGATCAATATTTAATGGCTCGTCATTAATTACACTGAATAGTTTGTTCTCTTTTTCATTAAGAGTCTTTATAACCTTAACTTGATTTTCAAAAATTTCTTTTTTTAATATTGGCTTTAATTTCGCCTCAAGTTCTTCAAAGATATCCGAAACTTCAGTTACAGGTTTTGCCATACCCCGCTTGATAAGTTCGTTTGTACCTTTTGAGGCATTTGATGTTATATTTCCCGGTACAGCAAATACTTCCTTGTTCTGGTCTAATGCGAAGTTTGCAGTTATCAGTGAACCGCCTTTTAAACCCGATTCGATTATTAAAACCCCAATGCTAATACCGCTGATTATCCTGTTCCTAGCCGGAAAATTCGTTTTATCAGGCTGGACACCCGGCTCATATTCGGATATCACAGCGCCATGCTCAATAATTGCTTTATACAGTTTTGAATTTTCATAAGGATAAACCACATCTACACCACTACCAAGTACTGCATACGTGATATTTGAATTTCGTAAAGCCACCGAATGAGCTATTGAATCAACACCGATTGCCATCCCGCTAATAACAGGCACTGAACTTTTCGATAATCCTTCTGTCAAGTTCTCACAAACAAGTTGACCGTATTGCGTCGGTGCACGAGTACCGACTACACCGACAGAATATTTATCCTCACGTGTCAATTTACCTTTATAATATAAAATCACCGGTGGATCGGGAATTTGCTTTAAATTTTCCGGATAATTTTTTGATATTATCGTTGTGAATTTTATACCCGAAGATTCAAGTTTTTTCTTTAACAAGTCGAATTCTCTTTCAAATGCAGCCGTGTTAGACAGCGATTTTTCAAGTTTTCCGGCTAATACCGGGCCGAGAAGTTGAATTATAGGAAACTTTTCGTTTAAGAAATCTTTAAGCTGTTCAAAATTTCTGCACCGCGAGATTAGCTTTTTAATCTTGATTTCACCAAGTCCTTTAATTGACTTTAAGAAATATACATACTTAAGTTCATCCAATTGAAAACGATAATTATTTGAAATAAAGTTAGTTTAAGATTGGATTTTTTGAAATAGAAAAATCTTTATTTGGTAAGTTTCGGATCAAGTGCATCTCTAATACCATCGCCGAAAAGGTTAACGGAGAAAACCGCTATCATAATGGCGAGAGAAGGAAATAATGCAAGCCCCCAATTGGTTCCGGCAATAATATATTTATAGCCGTCAAATATCATTTGCCCCCAACTTGCAGTAGGAGGTTGAACTCCGAGTCCGAGGAAACTTAAACTTGCCTCAAAAATTATAGCATTAGCCAGCCCAACAGTACCTGTAATAATCACAGGTCCCAGACAATTAGGCAGGATGTGGCGGATTATAACCCTCGCAGGATTTGCGCCCATTGCTTTTGTGGCCTCAATGTATTCCATTTCACGGAGAGAGAAAAATTGTCCGCGGACAATTCTTGCAATATCAACCCATGCAGTGAGTCCAATAGCAACGAACGCCTGCCAGAATCCTTTTCCAAGAACTACTGAAATCGCAATAACAAACAAAATTGACGGGAATGCCCAGACGACATTAATCAGCCACATTATACCTTTGTCGGCTGCTCCACGGAAATAACCTGCGAGTGCACCAAGAATAAGCCCTATGATGATTGCAATACTTTCTGAAATTAAACCTACCGAAAGACTAACCCGACTCCCGTAAATCAGTCGACTGAGCACATCGCGTCCAAACCTGTCAGTACCCAATAGAAAATTTAAACGTGTAAGGTACTCGTTCCGGTCAGGACTTATTAGTTCATTTGTATTAATGCTCCTTTCTGTCCTATTAAAATCTTCGTAATAAACCGAATCGTTTTCCTCTCTTAAAAAATTATTTATCGGCAAATAATCGAAACCGCTCTCATTGTTGTCTGATTTTTTTAATAGAACAGTCCCTTCAAAGTTCACCGGCTTTGTAGCGAATTCAAGAATTTGATCGTTCGGGTTATAAGGTGATATTACATCGGCAAGCAAAGCGATAAAAATCATTATGAAAATTATAACGAGGCCCGCCATCGCGAGCTTGTTTTTCTTTAATCGCTTCCATGAGTAATACCAGAGACTTTTACCCTGAATATTTTTATTGCCGGTTATCTCTGCTTTCATGCAAGTTTAACTTTTGGATCGAGGAAGGCATAAATTATGTCAACAAGGAAATTAATCAGAACGAAAATAATAGCACTGAACAAAACCGTTCCCTGTATCATCGGAAAATCAAGTTTCAGGATCGAATCAATCGCAAGCAAACCGATTCCCGGCCAGTTGAAGATAAATTCAATAAAGAATGCACCTCCGAGAGTAGCAGCAAGCGAAGCGCTCAAAGTCGTAACAACCGGTGTTAGTGCATTTCTGAGCGAATGCTTGAAGACTACTTTCATTTCACTAAGTCCTTTTGCCTTCGCGGTTCTGATGTAATCCTGATTGAGTACGTCAAGCATTGATGAACGTGTAATCCTTGCGATGATTGCCAAAGGTCTGAGTGCAAGAGTTAACATCGGGAGTATGAGGTGATCCCAACCATCTGTTATGTACCCTGAAATCGGTAACCATTTCAAAATTGACCCGAAGACCAAAGCCATCAGCAGCGCAAAAACAAATTGCGGTATTGAAATACCGAAAAGTGCAAAAACCATTGAAGCATTGTCAGTAAATGAATAAGACCGAATAGCAGAGATTACACCGATAATTACCCCAAGAATACTTGAGAGTAACATTGCGCTGATTGCAAGCAAAGCAGTTGCAGGGAATTTTTCAATAATGATTGCCGCAACTTCCCTGTTGGTCGCATAAGACCTCCCGAGGTCACCCTGTGCGGCTTTCATGATAAAGTTCAGATACTGGGTGGTGATGGGTTTGTCTAATCCTAATTCTTCTTTAACTCGTTTCACGGATTCCTCGTCCGCCCTTTGTCCGAGTAACATTCTCGCAGGGTCACCCGGAACTATATACAATAACGCAAACGTAACCGTGATTACTCCGATTATTACAAGCAGTGAATATAAAAAATTTTTAACTATGAATTTCCACATCAGGATTGGTGAAATCGGAATTTTAAATAAAAAAGTCCCGAAAGTATTTCATCCCGGGACTTAACTAAAAAAATATTTGAAAATTTTTAGAAATCAGTGTTGTCTAATCCAATTACTCTCTTTGCAAAAAGAAAAGTCCTTGAGTAATAATCCGAATCAAGCGATGCAACAATTACACCCGTTCTTGAACCGGAGTGCACGAAGTACCCGTCGGAAAGGTAAATACCAACGTGTGTAACTCTACCTTTATTCATTGTATCGAAGAAAACAAGATCGCCGAACTGAAGATTTTCAGTTTCGACCGGTTCGCCGACTCTTGATTGCTCGTATGAAGTCCGCGGAATCATTATGCCGAGCGCCTGATACATTACTGATTGAACAAACGCAGAGCAGTCAATTCCCCGCTTCGTTGTACCGCCCCAAAGGTATGGTGTGTTAAGATATTCAATTACTTTAAACATAACTTCGTCCATCTCTTTGGTCGTGCTTACATCTTTGGTGACTATTCTTGTCAAAGAACTGGAAAGAGACTCCAGATTTCCTTTAGAGATATGGTTTTTTGAAGTCAGGGTAGTACTGGCAATTAATTCCTCAGAATTATCATCACTATTACCCGTTAAATCCCTATCTCTTGAAAGTTCTCGAGAGCTTGAACATCCGCCTAAAAATACTGCTATACCCAGTATAATCAAGAGTGATTTTAAGCCCTTACCGGAAACATGCATTTAATTTCTCCCCTTTAGTTTGAGAATTATAAAAGAACACAAGTGCAAACATGAACATTATAATATTATTTATCAAGCCATAAATGTCTGAAATTTACACGGTGCATCGGGTCAAGTTTTATCCCTCTTACGTGAGGTTGGAGCAATAAATAATCCTCATCATAATAAATGTACATCATTGGAGCATCAGATACAGCTATTTGCTCTGCTTTCTGGTACAATTCATATCGCTTTTTTTCATCAATTGTTCTGAGCGCTTCTTCAAATATTTCATCGAACTTTTCATTTTTATACCTTGTACTGTTTATCGGACTTATTGCATTTGGATCTGCGGGGACGTTTTTACCGTAATATAAATTCAGGAAGTTTTCAGGATCTGGATAATCGCCAATCCAACCGAGCCGATAAAATGGAGCTTTACCCGCGTCAATGTTATCAAGATGTTGAGCAAATTGTACAATTTCCAGTTTCATCGTGATTCCAATTTCCTTGAGCATCGCCTGTATTGCTTCTGCTATCTGAATATTTCTGTCACCGCCCGCGTTAATCTGCAACGAAAGTTCGGGAAATCCTTTACCATCAGGGTATCCCGCTTCAGCCATTAAGTCCTTCGCCTTCTGAAGATTGAACTCGTATCCGTCTATTTTTTCCACATCGTAGTTTGTCATAGAAGGGGGAACAATTCCATAAACAGCACCCATATAACCCTGGCCATTCAAAACAAACCTTACGATTTTATCGCGGTCAATTGCATAGTTAATTGCCTGCCGTACACGCTTGTCCTTAAATAAATCAGATGTAACTAACATTCCATAATACTGAATTGCTAAAGTCGGAACCCGTTGCAAAACGAATTGCGACCAACCGGGTGTAAGCTCTTTGTTTTCATTTACAACTTCCTTGAATATTTCATTTGGAATCCGGTAGCACTCGTCAAGATTACCGTTTTTGAATTCGAGTAATTGCTGTGAGTTGTCTTTAAGAAAGCTGAATTTGATATTATCAACGTACGGAAGCTGATTGCCGTGTTCATCTTTCATCCAATAGTTCGGGTTACGATGCAGATTCAACTCAAAGTCCGGCTTCCAGTCGCCAAAGATAAATGGTCCGGTTCCTACAGGATTCTGAAAGAAATCCTGACCGTACATTACCACTGCTTCTTTAGGAACAACATAAGTTGATGCAAGAGTGGTGTAATAAATAAAAGGTGCAAAAGGCTGGATGAGTTTAATTTCAAATTCATATTTACCTTTTGCTTTGTAACCCGAAACACCTTTCAGTTTCGGTGACTGTTCGTTTTTAAGTGCTTCGCTGATCCCATCATAATATTCCCTCGCACCTACAACATAGTTAACGAAGTAATTGAATGTCTTTGAACCGGTTCTGGGATCGCAGATTCTGTCAAAAGAATATTTAACATCCTCCGCTGTTACTTCCCTGCCTTTACCATCGGGAAAACATTTGTTGTCGTGGAAATAAACACCTTGTCTGATTTTAAACGTATATGTAGTTCCGTCTTCGCTCACTTTGTAGGACTCAGCGAGCATTGGTACAAGTTTAAGATTTGAATCAAGATCAAAAAGGTTATCATATATCTGATGCGCAACATGGTGAGAGACGACATCGTTAATACCTACCGGATCAAGGCTTCTGATATTCTCAAGCTCATTTGTTCTGTACGTACCGCCGCCTTTAATTCCACCGCTAAGCTCCCTGAAATTTTCAACTGTAGTTTTTCCACAGCTAATGAATAAGGCGGATATTGAAATCAGCGACAATGTAAAATAACTCAAAATGCGATTGATAATCATTATGATTTAAAATTTATTTATAGAATTGTTAAGCGATATAACTTTTTTAATTATGATGGATTTAAATTCTTCATTACTGACTTTTTTACCCGGAGCATAAATAATTCCCCTGCTGGAATTAATCAAAAAATTTTCTGAATTCAGATTTTTTAGCAGGTTATTTAAATCGTTCCCCTGAAATCCTATGCCGGGAATAAGCAAGGGAATGTCAGAATACTTTTTTGAAAAACTTTTAATCTCTTTTAAATGATTTGCTCCGAACACGAAACCTACTGAACCTTTTTTCCATTTACTTGCGACATCAATAATTAATTCAAATAAATACTTATTCCCAACTTTTAACTTCTGGAATTCGGAAGCGCTTGGATTTGAAGTTAAAGCAAGTACGTAAATACCACGCGAGTTTCTTTCCAAAAACGGCGCTGCTGCATCATAACCCATATAAGGATTGATTGTAATACTGTCAAAATCCATTTTATCAAAAAATATCTTAGCATATTGCTCTGCAGAATTTGAAATATCCGAGCGTTTTGCATCTACTATCTTCAGACAGTTATCCGGTATGTAATCCGCCGTCTGTAATAAAGCATTCAAGCCTGTTCCTCCGGCAGCCTCATAGAATGCAGAGTTCATTTTGTAACCCGCAACTATATCCTTGGTTGCATCAATTACATTTTTATTGAATTCAAGAACAGGGTTTATAAATCCCCTGAAGTACTCCGGAACTTTTGAAATATCTGTATCAAGACCAACTACGAGGTGTGATTTTTTTTTTTGAATTATATGTTTCGATAAATCTGAATAACTCATTAGAATTTATTTTTCCACATCATTGATTCAACAGGTTTAATTGTTTTCTTATTATATTTTGCCGAAGGTTTTTCATCATAAGAAGTCAAAACATCACCTTCAACCTTAAAGTAAATCAACTGACCAATCGGCATACCTTTATAAACCCGCACAGGTTGTTTAACCGAAATCTCCAACGTCCAGTTATTTTTAAATCCGACATCTCCTTTTCCGGCTGTAGCGTGAATGTCAATCCCGAGCCTGCCAACTGATGATTTGCCCTCTAGGAACGGTACGCAATTCAACGTTTCAGTGTATTCCAATGTAACGCCGAGATATAATTTTGTAGGGAGCAATAAAAATCCGTCTTCATTTATTTTGAAATGAGAAATTTTGTTGTGCTTCCTCGCATCCAAAACATCATCATCATAAACGGCGAGCCATTCACCTAAATGAACATCGTAACTGTTCGAGCCGAGGCAGTCAATCGAAAAAGGCTCGATAACAATATTTTTATTTTCAATTTCCTCGAGAATTTTTTTATCAGAGAGTATCATTTGCAAGATATTTTAAAAGACGATATTACGATTTCTATATGCATTCATTCCTATACCGAGCATAATCGTAAACGAAAGCAATGAAGAAACGCCATAACTTAATAGTGGCAGCGGAATCCCGATAACCGGTAATATTCCAACTGTCATCCCGATATTAATGAAAAGGTGAAACAGAAACACAGACGCAAATCCAATACAGGCAAGGCTTAAAAACCGGCTCCGGGCATTGTATCCATTATTTATTAATTTTATCACGATAACCAGATATAAAATAATCAATACAACTGAGCCAATGAACCCGAATTCTTCCCCCACCATACAAAAAATGAAATCCGTCCATTGTGCCGGAATAAAGTTTAATTGTGTTTGAGTCCCCTGCATATAACCTTTACCGAACAATCCACCGGAACCAATAGCAACTTTGGACTGGATTACATTGTAACCGCTCCCTCTCGGATCGGATGTAGGATCAAATACTGACATTATCCGCTTTTGCTGGTACGTCTCTAAATGGTCATAAACATAGTCGGAACCAAAACCCGCAATCAGACAAAGTACAATAACTCCGATTTTCAGATACTGCTTTTCCTTAAACAAAAAAATCCCGATCGCAGTTATCGCAAGAACCACGTACAGCAAATAATTTCCTACTATATCGGATAAGAATGCAGAGATTGCGACGATTACCGGCGCAATAAGTGCGACTATAAAAAATGCAGGCATACCAGCCCAAAGGAACACCGGGATAAGGATTGAGAGAAATACTAAATTTGTTCCAGTATCAGGTTGAAGCGCAATCAACGCCACAGGTAAAAGCACCAAACCGGCAATTACCAGTGTATCTTTTAAACCAAGTTTTGAATTTCTACCCTCTGAATCCTTTGAGAGGAAAAAGGCAACAATCATAACGGTTGCGACTTTAGCAAATTCTGCGGGCTGTATCCCAAATCCACCAAAGCTAAACCAACTCCTCTGTCCAGATATTTTTTTTCCGAATATGAGAACGCTTACCAATAACAAAAGCGATAAAACATATAAAACTGAAGATACCTTCTCCAGGTGTTTTGGTGGCAGATACGAAATAACTAACATCATTACAACTCCGGCAATACCAAATATCATGTGTCGTTCATAAAACTGCTCAGAAAACTCGCTGCTTGAGGTAGCGCTGAAAATCGCAAATACGCCAAGTGTAATAAGCGAGATCGTAGCGAGAACAAGCGTTAAATCAAACTTTTTAAAAAATTCTGATGCTGACATTAGTCTTGTATTACAGGAGTTATTTTACTTTCATTTTGATTGAACATATCAACAGAGTTATTGCTCAGATACCGGATCATAATAGCTGCTGCAACTGGTGCGCCGAATTGCGAGCCCCAGCCTGCATTTTCACCCAGTACGCAAATCGCTATTTTGGGGTCGTCAAACGGTGCGAATCCGACAAACCACGAGTGATTGTTCCCCTGAGTTTGAGCTGTACCAGTTTTACCCGCGAGAATATAGTCTTCGTTCTTAATACCTCTTGCAGTGCCACTTGCGCCATTTACAACAAGGTACATCCCTTTTTTAACAACCTCCCAGTATTCATCCGGAAAATCAATATCCCTTTTATAAAATTCAGGTATGGTAACTTCACCGGTATTTGAGTTAATAATCTTTGCAACGAAATGCGGTTGACAATACAATCCGTTCATTGCAATTGCCGCAGTGTAAGCGACCATCTGTACAGGTGTTACCCCGAGTTCACCTTGTCCTATCCCAAGATTAACCATTACCCCGCCAGGCCATTTCCCGTCACCAAATATTTTATTGTAATATTCCCTCGATGGCAACCTGCCTTGTCCTTCTTCGGAAATATCGATTCCCGTTTTCTGACCAAACCCAAGCATAGTACAATATTTATGAAAGTCGTCAATTCCAAGATTATAACCCAGCTTATAAAAGAAAACATTTGAAGAAACTTCCAATGCTTTCGGAAGCGGTATTGATCCGTAAGATCCATGATCCTGCCAAGTATAACTTCCGAGGGAAAAAGAACCTCCGCAAAAAATTGTTGATTTGGTCGTTATTTTTCCCGATGCGAGACCAGCTAGACCCATCATCATTTTCCACGTTGAACCAGGTGGATAAGTCGTTAGAGTCACCCTGTTAAACAGCGGTTTTGCGGGATCATTCACAATTGCGTTGAGTTCTGCCGCTGATGTTGAACCCGCGAAAAGTGATAAATCAAAATCCGGTTTTGATACCATACACAGTACCTCCCCGTTTCTCGGGTCAACTGCAATAATTGCACCGCGCTTTCCTGCCATTAATTTTTCAGCGTACGACTGTAACTCACCATCAAGCGATAAAATCAAATCGGAACCGTTAACCGGTTCTATATCATCTTTACCATCGTTGTATGCGCCCATTTCCCTGCCCTTAACATCAACGGAAATTAGTTCGTAACCTTTTTCTCCACGAAGATATTCTTCGTATGTTTTTTCCAGTCCTTTTTTCCCTACAAGATCACCCTGCTTATAGTAGTCACCTACCTGTTCCTCAAGCATTTTGGGTGAAATCTCCTTTGTGTATCCAAAGATATGTGACGCGCGAAAATCATTCGGATACAACCTGATTGCCTCAACCTGAAAATCAACACCATTGAGCCTGTCCTGATTTTCCGCTATGTACGAAATAACTTTAAAATCTACGTCGCGCTTTATGAGAACCGGATTAAATCTGTGTGTACCCTTTGCACTTTTTAAAAGTGAATCAATTACCTGCTGATCAATTTCCAGCAATGACGCAATTTCACCCTTTTGCAAAGTGTCAAACTGCGATGGTGTAATTGAAACAAGATAAGCCGGTTTATTGTCAACTACAATTACCCCGTTGCGGTCATACATCAGTCCACGAGCAGGAACAATGGTAACTGTTTTTATAGAATTCCGTCTTGATTCCATACCGTACTCTTCCTGACCAAGCAGTTGAAGCTGTATCAATCGCAAAATCAGGACTAATGCAATTGAGAGAGTAACACCTATTAAAATATTTCGACGGATTTCCAAAGACATCTAAAACTATTTGTTACCTTGCTTTCAGCATATTAGTTTTTTGAGGCATGAAGACGTACAACAAACTTATTACGCCGGTATAAACCGTAGTTGATATTACAAACTTGAAGAGAATATCACCAAAGGATATTGGCGCTCCCTGAAAGTAAACCATGAAGTAAATAAAATAATTAATTGCCGTTGTAAATAATAATACATAAAGGAAATTTATTTTATAAAGATACTTTCCCTCATCCCTGCTGAAAAACCCGGCAATGAAACCTGATATACTGTAACATAAGGCCAGTAAACCAAGGAACGACCCGCCGAGGATATCGAGTATAAGCCCAGCCGAGAAACCGAAAATACTGCCGAAAATCTGACCGCGCCTGACAGAGATGTAAACAACAGCAACTATAACAATATCCGGCTGGATATTATGTTCACTGATACTTATTAATTCAATAAACGCTTTCTGAACAGTAATCAATAACAGCAGGACGAGTGAGTATTTTACAATTTCGGAAATCAACTTATTCTACACGGTTTTATTGCTGTTCGGAATACGCATTTTCCAGAGAGTTACGCTCTTCATCGGGAATGAATTTAAGGACAAAAACCTCCTCGAGCAAATTGAAATCAACAGCAGGTTTCAGCACAATTTTCTTGAACATATTATCGAGATTACCTTCCTCAATTACAATCCCAACGGGAATTCCGCGCGGGAATTGGTTACTGTACATTGACGTAATAAACAAATCTCCTTGTTTTACATCGCTACTTTTGGGTACATGTGAAACCATGATTTTTTCACTTCCGTCATATTCCAGAATACCATCAACTCTTGAACGTTGGTTCTTTACACTTACTTTGAGCGATTTATTGTATAAGATTTGACCTAGAGAATAGTTATTGCTGACACTTACAACCCGACCTACTAAACCGTCATCAGTAACAATCGGCATACCAATTTCGATACCTTCATTTTTCCCTCTATCAAGTGTAATTGAATTCCGGGAATGTGTCATACTTTTGTTAATAATCCGTGCACTAATGAAATCCAGTTCAGGAATTTGCGACAGTTTTAGTAACTTTGTCAACCGTATATTTTCAAGCTTAGCTTCTTTGAATTCAGCGAGTTCATTTGCAAGCCTGATGTTTTTTTCCCTGAGGAATTTATTTTCGCTCTCAAGATCGAAAACGTTTGGAATTACGTTAAATCCGCTTTGAATCGTACCAAATGTTCCGATAGTTAATGCACGGATAAATCTAATCTGTGAATTGTCATTTGAAAACAGCAGCACGAGCGATACAATTACCAGAAGGGTTAAAACTAAGTACTCCTTGATAGAGAATAATATTTCTCCGAAAAATTTCAATATTAATTGAGGCTGATAATGGTTACCTTCTTAACATTACCTTTCTGTAGTTATCAATATTTTCTAGCACTTTCCCCGTTCCGCGGACAACAGCTGTAAGCGGGTCTTCTGCAACGTGAACCGGAACTCCGGTCTCTGTACTGATCCTCTCGTCAAGTCCTTTTATTAAAGCGCCTCCACCAGTCAGAAAAATTCCACGTTCAAGAATATCGGATGAAAGTTCAGGTGCAGTTTTTTCCAGAGCAAGTTTAATTGCATCAACCATAAGACTCGCTACAGGATTTAACGCTTCCCTGATCTCCTGTGAACTTACTTCGGTTATCTTCGGGACACCAGCGACAAGATCACGCCCTTTAACCTCGATAATAACCTCTTCGCTCATCGGCATCACTGAACCAACCTGACACTTTATTTCTTCAGCCGTTCTTTCACCGATTAGGATGTTGTGATTTGATCTGAAAAATCTTACAATAGCTTCAGTCAACTCATCGCCTGCAGTCTTAATTGATTCATCGTTCGCGTTACCTGACAATGTTATAACTGCAATTTCAGTTGTTCCACCGCCGATATCCACTATCATATTCCCGTATGATGCATGAACATCGAGACCAATACCAATCGCGGCTGCCATCGGTTCAGAAATAAGGTGGACTTCCTTTGCACCTGCTTGTTCAGCAGTCTCACGGACGGCTCGCTTTTCTACTTCAGTGATTCCGCTCGGAACACATATAACTATTCTCCGCGCAGGCATCCAACTATTACTGATTTTCTTTATAAACATCCTTAACATGTTTTCCGCGATTTCAAAATCGGCAATAACACCGTCTTTCATCGGGCGGATTACATTCAATTCTTTGTGAACCCTGCCCAACATTCTTTTAGCCTCATCTCCGATTGCAACTATTTTTTTTGTATTAACATCGTAAGTAACTACCGATGGCTCATTGAGAACAATACCTTTCCCTTTCATGTAGATTAAAGTATTTGCTGTTCCCAGATCAATTGCAATATCATTGGCAAACATTCCGAAAAATGGCATAAATATTTTTTGAGTGTTTTAAAAAATTAATGTTTAAAATGTCTGATCCCGGTAAAAACCATAGAGATTGAATTTTCGTTAGCTGCGTTTATAACCTCTTCATCCCTAACTGAACCTCCCGGCTGAATCACGGCAACAGCTCCGGCTTTAGCAAGCTCAATCAATCCATCTGCAAACGGAAAAAAAGCATCCGAGGCAGCAACGCTTTCCGCGAGATCATGCCCGAATTCCTTAGCTTTACTGATTGCGATTTTTGTAGAATCAATTCTGGAAGGTTGACCACACCCGATTCCAAGTGTCGTTTTATCTTTAACAAACACAACCGCATTCGATTTCGAATGTTTTACTATCCTGAAAGCAAATTCCATATCATTCATCTCAGCGCTGTCGGGTTGCCTTTGTGTAACGACCTTCAGCGTTTCGCGGTTGAAAAGTAAATTATCCTTTTGCTGCAACAGATAAGCACCTGATGAAGATCGCAGTTCATTGCTTTGTTCAAAATATCTGAACTTTATCAGTCTCCTGTTCTTCTTTTTCGTTAATAGTTCAAGTGACTTATCATCAAAATCCGGAGCCAGAATTATTTCGGTGAACAATTTATCTACTTCAACTGAAGTATTAAAGTCAATTGGCTTGTTAAAAATAATTATTCCGCCAAACGGGGAAACGGTATCGGTATTAAATGCCCGTTGAAATGCGGAAGTCAGATCAGTTGCTACGGCAACACCGGACGGATTACCGTGTTTAATAATTGCACACGCGGGAGATTCATTTTTAAATTCGCCTATCAAATCGTAAGCCGCACTTATATCCAGAATATTATTGTATGAAAGTTCCTTTCCGTGCAATACTTCAAACCTTTCGTCAAATTCATTCGAAAACATTACAGCTTTCTGATGCGGGTTCTCACCGTATCTCAGTTGCCTGAGGTTTGAGAAAATCTCAAAATGTAAATCGTTTGATGATGTGTCTTCAAAAATATTTTTCCCGTTTATTTTATAGAAATACTTCTTGATATCTATATCATATTTTGCAATGTGTTCGAAGGCTTTATAAGCATATTGCATGGACTTTTCGGGTGAACGGTTGTTAAATGAAGTAATGTAATCTGCATACTGATCACGCGAAACAATTACATCCACAAATTTAAAATTTTTTGCAGCCGCTCTTATTAACGTTACACCACCGATATCAATTTCCTCTATCGCATCAGCTATTGTAACTTCAGGGTTTGAGACAGTTTCAGAAAACGGGTACAGATTAACAACAACCAAGTCAATCGGCTCAATCCCATGTGACGTTGCTTGATTAATATCAGATTCCGAATCCCTGTTAATTAAAATTGCACCAAGTATTTTCGGGTGCAATGTTTTAACTCTGCCGTTCAATATTTCAGGAAAGCCAGTCTCCGATTCAACAGATTTAACGTTAATGCCGTTATCCCGTAAAAATTTGTACGTGCCACCGGTTGATATTATTTCTACATTAAGTGAAGCCAGCGCTTTGGTAAAATCAATTATTCCGGTTTTATCATAAACACTTACAATTGCTCTTTTTTTCAATCTACTCAATTTTATTCTTTAAAAATATCCTGTCGTCAATTTTGTGGATATTGCCGAGCGCTATTTGTTCAATTACTTTCGGGTAATATTTATGTTCTATAGCCTTTACTTTTTGGCTAAGCGTTTCGATTGTATCCGAATACTCAACTGCGAAATGCTTTTGAAAAATTATCTGACCTTCATCATAATTTTCATTCACCAGATGAACAGTAACACCGGAAATTTTCACACCCGAATCAATTACAGCTTTTTGAACAATATCACCGTACATACCTTTTCCGCCAAATGCAGGCAGGAGCGCCGGATGCACATTTACTATTCTGTTGCTGTAATTTCGAATAACTTCCGGTTCAAGAAGCTTCATATAACCCGCAAGGACAATCATTGATACATCTTTATGCTTAAGATACTCTATCAACTTCAGCGCGATATTACTGCATTTTCCGGAAAAGGCGTACTTGCTGTAATGAAAGAAACTGATACCGTTATCAATTGCAATTTGCACCGCTCCGCATTTTGAATTGTTTGAAACGAGCGTAACAACTCTGACATTACAATGATCTTTAAAGTAATTCAATATTGAATGGAAGTTCGATCCTGCTCCGGAAGCGAATACTGCAATATTCAAAGACGTAGGGTTATGAGGGATAAATTAATCAGATTAGAATTCTATTACAATCTATGTTTTATTGTATTTTTTGAAATTCTGTAGCTAAATTCAAAGCCCTGTAACAAAGAATTAACTTACAACCGCTCAGAATCTCGCATTAAATCCAATTGTCGGTAATATGGGAATCATTCCGATAGTCTTCCGCTTTACTGCGTAATCGGAGGTTAATGAATAATCGTATCCGATAATATTTTTTCGGTTATAAACATTCATAACGTCAAGATAGAAAGTCCAGTCAGCATTCCAGAATTTTGTAAATGCGCTCAACCGCAGGTCTAATCTATGATAAGCCGGTCGGATACTTTTATATTTATCCGATTCGTCCCCAAAGTCAAGGTTGAAAACAACTTTATTTGTAAGCGGATTAACTACTATAGAATCGTTTACAATTCTGGGGATTATACCTTTAGGCTCGGTATATGGAAAGTTTGATGAATATGACCATCGTGCGCCAAGCTCAAGCCAACTGTTAATCCTGTAATTCAAAACAAGTTTAAAAACATGCCGTAGATCGAACCTGTACGGTAAGACAATATCACCTCTTTGTCTGTCTGAATAGGAATAAGAATAATTTAGCCAACCGTAAAACTTATCGTCCGGATTTGAATATTTCTTTTCCAATGAAATCTCAATCCCAACAGCTTTTCCGCTTCCCTCATTGACCGGTAATGAGGTCAATGAATCATACGGGATTTTAAAATCTGACCTTATCCAGTTATGCGGGTTACTGATATATTCGGGGGACGTGTTATTTTCATTTGCTAATTTAAATTTATACTTGTAGCCGGTGAGCTTTTGCTGCACAATTAAATTATCAAATCGTTTGTAATACCCTTCAACTTTTGCAAGCCAGGAATTATTTATCCACCGTTCAAGACTGAGCACAAAATGAACTGCGCGCTCTGGTTTCAGTTTACTCCCTGAGTCACCTGTTAAATCAAAAAATGTCTGACCGTCCCTTAGCTTTTCATAACCGGGAGATTGAAAATATAAACCGGTAGAGAACCTCAATGCAGTAAGCGGATTAATAACATAACCCAGATTTAATCTCGGTGAAAGATAAAGTTTTTTGTGAAACGAATAATAATCCAGTCTTACCGATGGCTGATAATAAAAGCGTTCCCCAATACTGAACCGGGATTGAATAAATGTATGGCCACGATAATTATAATTCCCTTCAAGATTAAAATCTTCCAACAGCGCCAGCATATTCGGAAGTGATTGTAACAAAGCTTTGAATTGTTCATCAAGGATTAGCCCGTAAGAAAGATCTGTCTTGACAACGTCCAGACCACCACCGAATTGAAGATTATACGTATCATTGCGGAGAAACGATCGGTTCGTAACTGAATACTTTTTGAATTCGTAATCGGAATTAAATTCCAATCCAAGTAATGCGCCGATTTGTTTAAGACTATCCCTCTGAGCAGGTGAAAGATTTTCCTTATCAATCAATGGATCGAGGATATCGCCTTCGAATTCATTTGTGCCCGAATTATTGTAAAGCGAAAGTGTAGTTCTGGACACAAAATCCGAATTTAAAAAATAATGCCAGGAAGCCGAAATAACATTGTTATTGGTTACATCAGTTACACTAACACTATCGGGGTCCTTACGATCACCTCCCGGGATAATATCAACCGCGTCTTTGGAAAAAATACCGTTGATAAAAAACTTATGCTTCTTAAACGGACCGAAGGCAACCTTCATCTGTAAATCTTCAAATGACGGGAATGCGGAATCCTCCGTTATCAAACCGGTACTTTTAGCAAACGGCCCTATAATCAGATCGTAATACGTTCTCCTTGTGGAAAGCATCCAGGAGCCGGGGAGATTAAACGGATTTCTCCCTTCTGCAATTAAGTTCGCATTTGCAATATTTATGTTCGACGTAAGTGCAAAGTCAACATCAGACCTGCCTTCCCGGTTTGTTACATCCAGGACGGCGGATAACCTATCGCCGTACATTGAAGGAAATCCACCTGTAATTAACGTAATATCATTGAGCGTCTCAGGATTGAACATGCTAACAAGCCCATATAGCCTGTAAGGATTAAATATTTCCACATCATCCATAATTATTAAATTCTGGTCCGGTCCTGAACCGCGGATTACAAGCTGAGAAGTAAAATCATTCGGAGTTGATACACCGGGTAGCGACTGAAGTGACCGCAAAACGTCTTCTACTGCACCCGGAAGTTTCTTGACGTCTTTAGGTGAAATGTTTATTAAGCTTGTTCTTAGGTCATCCTGCGCTTGCCTGAATTTACCTTCTACCGTGATTTCTTCAGTAACAAAACCGGTGCGCAACATTTCGATTTTCAAAGTCCGGGACTCGTTCTCGTGTAAAACTAAATCTTCTATCTCATATAACTCGTACCCTTCCTTTTCAAAACGAATGGAATATATTCCGTGTGATAGTTTAACCAAAAATGTACCATCATATTTTGAGTTCTCTTTAATACTTCTTCCTGTTCTGGAATTAATAAATGTAATCTGGACATAAGGTAATATGGTTTTAACGTCAGATGTTATAATTCCACTAATTGTCTGAGAGGAAATACTGTCAGAAGCTAAAGTAACAAGTGCAATAAAAATTAACTTTTTCAAACTTTGTTCAACTGAATTTGTCAGGTTAGATAACGAATATTTATATACAATAGTTTCAGTTGAGAGCCTATCATAACTACATATTGTTCTACCTGATTTTTACTATACAAAATTTGACTTGATTATAATTTTTTTTTGTTAAAAGTTGAACCGTCTTTACACAAACCAATCAAATAGGGGAAACAATGAAAAGTAAAATTTACTACACACCGTTAGTAACACTCTTTGTATTTTTAATTTTTGCAGGATTCACGCTAACATCATTTCAGGACGATCGTGATGTTATCGTTGATGAAACACCGACAAATTCATACGAAACTTATTTAAGCACTCTCGGCACAATTCAAACAACGGACGGGAGCGCAGTAGTTTTGCATGACCAGAGCGAGTTAGTATCAAATCCCGGAGCAGGTTTCGGTGGCGCTGATGCAAGCGCAATTACCTCACCGGGTACTACTTTCGGGTACGGGAATCAAATCACAGCAAATAACAGAATGGCTGATGATTTTACAATCCCGTCCGGCGAAACCTGGCAGATTGATTCAATCATCCTCTTCCACTATCAAACCGGTTCAACAACAACGTCCACAATCAACAACATTAACCTTCAGATTTGGGACGGTGCAACTCCGGGTACAGGTTCTATCGTGGCGGGTGATTCAACTACAAACAGGTTAACCGCATCAAACTTCAGTAATATTTACAGGGTTACCGCTACTACACTGACAAATAGTCAAAGGCCAATCATGAGAAGTCAGGTTTCAATGACCGGTACCACCTTAGGTACGGGTACTTATTGGATTGACTATTGCGCAGGTGGATCATTAGCTTCTGGACCCTGGAATCCGCCAAGAACAATTCCCGGTACGCCAATTACCGGTAACGGTTATCAACGAACAGGAACAACCTGGACTTGGGCGCCTGTACTTGATCCTACTTCCGGAGGTAACCCACAAGGTTTGCCTTTTATAATTTACGGATCAATTGTACCTGCAACCAACCCCAATTACGGTGATAACGGACAAACAGGCGACAATCTTTACTTCTTTGCAAACTCTACAGCAGGCGCATCGGGTTCACCGTCGCAGCCGACCTATCAATGGCGCACTGCCGGGGCTGACAGCAATACGCTGATAGTCAACAGGACACTTGCAACACCTCTGGGTACAGGTACACTTGAC
>MWSW01000013.1 GCA_002050165.1 Candidatus Tepidiaquacellales bacterium OLB4/UTCHB1 | reverse complement strand
GACAGGTGTCGTAATACTAAATAGAATGTTCAAATCGTTAATCATACAATTTGTAATTAATGCCCGGGCTGTTGTCCGGGTTTTTTTTAATTACTAAGAGAAATATTTTAGTTTTTCATTTACTCCTGTTAATCGCATCTTCTACTTTTTTGAGCACATCTTCAGGTAAAATCCCGTTTTCAATATCACATATTTCTTTATCCGGGCTGCAACAATTTTTACAATGTTCATCGGATACCTGAATATTCACCGCTTCTGGGTTTCCCATACCCCATCGCGCAGGGCTGTCAATATTTCTTGAGCAAAATATCGCAATAACCGGCTTACACAACGCATCTGCAATATGCATCGGACCGGTTGAAGGTCCAATTGCAAGGTTGACAGTTGAATAAACTTTGATTAATTGCCGGAGATCAGTAAATTCATTCGTTATATTGATTACGCGATCATCATTAAGAGTTAAAATTTCTGAAAGAAATTCTTTACTCATCTCTCTTGAAGTAAGCAGAATTGAGATATTTCTGTCATTGAATTTTTCGAGTATCAACTTGAGGAGATGGAGATATTTGGTTTCGCTCCAATTGGGAGCTGATCCGCCGTTTCCGATATGGAAAGCAATCCGGAATTTATCCTTTGTTGAGCCTGCATTGGAAACTATTCTTTCTCCTTCGTCAAGTTCAGGTTCAGTTAAAAAAATTTCCCTGCGAAGGTCATCACATTTCACTCCTAATTTTCTTGCCAGGTCCATGTTGTAATCCGCTTCGTGTCTTGCCGGATAATATCCACCCCTTGAAACACTTTTCATAAACGTTATCACTTCGTATAATTTTCTCCCTACTCCAATCCTATTCCTGATACCGGCAAAAAAAAGCTGATAGGCTGCGCGTTCGGTTGGTAACATTAATAACGCATCTGTGAATTTGTAAGATCTTATTTCCCTGACAACATTAAAAAATGACCCTTTGCTGAAATCATCTTCAATCATAACATCAACATTAGGATTATTGGTAAGTACGTGTACGGAGTTTGAATTCGTTAAAGTTCCAATAAAAGAACCCATAAAATAATTCCTAAGCGCCCGAAGAACCGGTGTAATCGTAACAACATCGCCTACTCTATCAGTGCGTACTACCAGTATTCTTTTCAACTTAGTTGTTCTCCGTGAGTGTTGGATTTAATTTTTCAAAATCCCTGGATTGGATATATGATTCTTCTTTATACCGGCGGGCGTAAAAAACAAATACAAACCCTGTAACAAACATTAGAATTGCAAAAAACCAGAAATATTCCGGACCGGTGAAGTTCAGCAATCCATCAGGGTTATCCGGCGAGACGAGCAGTGAATTAACGATTGCAGTTATTAGATTACCGAGTGAAACTGATAATAACCACAGTCCCATAATAAATGATTTCATACTATTAGGTGCCTGTGTGTATGAAAACTCAAGACCGGTAATCGAAATCATTATTTCAGCGGCGGTCAAAATCAAATACGCAGCAAGCTGCCATCCGATACTTACACTAGCGCCGGAGGCTATTCGAGATTCAGCAACCGCAATTATAGCAAATGATATACCCGCGATTAGCATACCGGCAATTATTTTCATTAACGGCGAAACACGGAAGAACTTTCCGAAAAAAGGATAAATTACATAGGTAAATAATGGGATGTAGATAATTATTAAAAAAGGATTAATAGCCTGTATCTGTGATGCAAGGAGCTCGAACTTTACAAATCCGAGATTTATTGCTTTATCCATCTTTTCTGCCTGAAGGACCCATGAAGATCCCGTCTGATCGTACAGCGACCAAAATACTGCAATGAAGACATACATTAGACTGAGATTTAAAACTGCTTTCCTGCCTGCTTTGCTGAAAATGTCCTTTTTGTATTGCTGCCAACCGACAGGTGGAATTGCAATAAAAACTTTTCTGCCAAGAAAGAACACGATGGTTGCAATTATCATAATCAATCCGGGTAATCCAAATGCAATATGCGGTCCGTATTTATTGAGCAATATAGGGGTAAGCAACGATGAAACCATTGCGCCAAGATTTACTGAGAGATAGAAAAGCCCGAATATTTTCTCAAGAAGATGTTTGTTTTTACTTGTAAATTGATCACCGACGTGTGCTGAGACGCATGGCTTTATGCCGCCTGAACCTACCGCAATTAAAGTTAAACCGATCGAAAGACCGATACGGGATTCATCAAGTGCAAGTGCAAGATGTCCTAAACAATACACTAAAGAAAGCAGGATAATTGTTTTATATTTTCCCCAAAGTATATCAGACACTATTGCGCCGATAATCGGGAAGAAATAATTTGCCATTGAAAACAAGTGATACCACATTTTTGCGTCTTCATCGGACATCGGGTCAAGTTTACCCTGTGACATGAGATATTGAGTCATAAATACTACAAGAATAGTCTTCATCCCGTAGTAACTGAATCTCTCGGCTAATTCATTACCGATAATATATGGTATCCCCTTTGGATACTTGTTTTCAATTTCCATCGAGCTTGTCATTGAGTTCATTGACATTTTTTAAATTTGGAGAAATGGAATTCAATATTAAAAGTTTTTCAAATTTAGAAAGAATTTCTTTGATGTCCAGTTCGGTCATGCAAATATTTCCAATCGGACATTCGAGGAGATTACAGCAAAGACAATCGAGTTTTTCATTTCGTACAATTAGATTCTTTGAACCGTAAGGTCCCTGAAGTTCAGGATTAGTAGGTCCGAAAATACCAAGTACAGGAGTATCAACAGCTACTGCAATGTGCATAGGGCCCGAATCATTGCCAATAAACAGTGTACAATTTTTAATTAATGCTGCCAGATATCTGACCGGGCTGTCGGGAATTAAAAAAGTATTTCCCGGAACCGCATTATTAATCTTTCCAGCCTCAATACGTTCTTCTTTTGAGCCCCAGAGTAAAACAAAGTTTACATCATATTTGTAATTTATTTTCTCAATTAGTTTAATGTAATCATTGGTTTTGAACTTCTTTGTCGCCCAGCCACCCGTAAGACCAATAGCAATCGAGACCTTACTAAAGAGGTTGTTCTCATTAAAAAATTTTTCTGAAAATTCTTCATGTACAATATTGATATCAACCAAAGTTCTTTTTGATGTAACCGGAATTCCGAGTTTAACTAAAGCATCGAGATTGAAATCAACATTGTGAACCGTTCCACCTCTTCCCATTGCCTTTATATTGTAAGCATAAGACCTACCCCTGAAATCGAAACCAAACCGATATCTTGCTCCGCTCCAGCGAGTAATAAGCGCAGTTCGCGGATTTGAATAAAGGTCAATAACCAGATCCCATCTTTGCTTTCTGATATTTTTAAGAAGAAACCATGATCCATCTTCATCCGGGTTGTAGGTAATTACTCTGTCTATAAACGGATTATCTACCAGTATATCGCGGGCTTTACTGAGGGTGAGCAGATATATAGTCTGACTTGGAAAATAATTTCTTAAATTTTCCAATACCGGTGTGGCCAGCAATACATCGCCAATACCGCCAAACTTTATCACCAGAATCTTCTTTATCTTTGTAACATCAAGCATCTCAGATGTTTTCAAGTATAATAAAGTTGTTTTGGTTCATCTCAAGTGAGACCGGCTTCTTCCGGTGAATGACTTTTTCCTCAAATTCACACTCCTTGTAAATAAAGCAAATGTTGCACAATGGATTTTGAGATTTACAAATATTTCTTCCGAATTTAATCAGGTCAGTGTGAAATTTCACTTTTTTTTCACCTGGTATTAAATCTTTTGCCTTCTCAAAAGTTTGTTCAGCAGTATTTGTTTTAACTATTCCCAATCTGTTAAGGATACGATGCACGTGCGTATCAACAGGAAATACATCTCTGCCGAGCGAAAATGCCAGCACGCATGAAATTGTCTTCACTCCAATTCCATCATATTGTAACAACTCTTCGTAAACTTTTTCATCCGGATAATCCCTTAGAAACTCAAGGTCTATCATACCGTAATTTTCCCTCATTTTTTGGAGCATTTTCTTGATGTCTGCGGCTTTGGTATTTGTAAGTCCACAAACTCTGATACATTCCTTTATTCTCCCTATCGGGGCATCGGCGACTTTATCCCAACTTTTGAAACTTTCTTTTAAGTTCAGATAAGCTCTGTGAGAAGTCTTATCGGTAGTATTCTGCGAAAGTTTTGTTGCTATTAATAAATCAATAACCGGTGGTTTAGGCTTCTTCGGGTTATCACGTTTCGAGTCGAAAAATATTCCGATTTTCTCGATTACAATGTCAATTTTTTTTCTACTCAATTTCTCGCGGTAATTTTTAATAAATTTGAAACTATTCGTTCCGAAGCTCTGCCATCCCAATATTTCGGAATTTTCCCTCGTTTGTACTTTCCTGACTCTATTTCAATCAGTTTCTTTTGAATCAATTTTATATCAAGTCCGCAGATAGTGTTTGTACCAATCTGTGCGGTTACCGGTCGCTCCGTGTTTTCGCGCAGAGTGAGGCATGGGATCTTCAGTGCGGTTGTCTCTTCCTGAATTCCTCCCGAATCCGTCATTACATATTTTGCCGATGACATTAATTTAACGAAATCCAGATAGCCGAGCGGTTCAGTGATAATAAGATTTCGAATTGATTCAATTTCTGAACTCAACCTGAATTCAGTTAAACGCTTCCTTGTTCTCGGATGAATGGGAAAAATAATATCCCGTTCCGGTGAAATGCGGTTAACGTCTTTGAAAACCGAAAGTATTTTTTTTAAATTTCTCTTATTGTCAACATTTGAAGGCCGGTGCAGTGTAACCAATACAAAACTTCTTTCAGATATGCAAAGTTGCTCCATTATGTTTGACCCTGAAGCTTTATTCAGGTAAAACCTGAGCGAGTCTATCATTGTATTTCCACAATAAAAAATCTTCGTTGTTGCAATACCTTCATCAGTTAAATTTTTCTTACCGTCCGGCTCGGTTACAAACAGAAATTCTGCAATAGAATCTGTCACGATTCTATTAATCTCTTCCGGCATACGTAAATCATTGCTACGTAATCCTGATTCGATATGAGCGACGGGTACCGGCTTTCCGCTCTTCAATAAAATCTTTGAACATACTACCGATGCGGCAAGTGTAGAATTAACATCCCCGTAAACCAGTACCAGATCAGGTAATTCGCGGTATATAACTTTCTCGAAAGCAATCATAATTTTTGCCGTTTGTTCTGCATGAGTACCTGAACCGATACCGAGGTATATATCGGGTTTTGGCAATTCAAGTTCATTAAAGAAAACATCTGACATTTTTCTGTCATAGTGTTGACCGGTGTGAACTATTTTATGCTTAACTTTCGGATGATGCTTTAATAACTCTTTGTGGATAGGTGCCATCTTCATAAAATTTGGTCGGGCGCCTACAACGGAAATAATTTTTACCATAATTTTTCAGAGATTTCAATTTAATGATTTTCATTCGGAGTTTATAGATAATTGATGTGAAACAAAAAAGCCTTTTGTATAACTTACCACCGGATGAATATTGAAAAACAACTTAATTATCTCTTCAGGCTTGAGCGCCCGGGGATGAAATATGACTTAAAAAACATCGAAAGACTTTGCGTAGCTCTCGGTAATCCACAAAATAATTTCAAATCAATTCACATCGCGGGAACTAATGGCAAGGGGTCAACATCCGTGTACACTCAGTCGTTGCTTACTACCGCAGGATTCAGAACCGGTTTATTTATATCACCTCATGTATTAAAGTTTAATGAAAGGATTTCGATTGATTACAAGCTAATAGATGATAATTACATCTCAGAGTACATCAGCAGATATAAAGAACTTTTTAATGAAATTAAACCGAGTTTTTTTGAGGCGACTACAGCGCTTGCGTTTAAATTCTTTTCAGACTCAAAGGTTGATTACGCTGTGATTGAAGCCGGCCTTGGCGGACGTCTGGATTCTACCAATATCATTAACCCTGAAATCACCTGTATCACAACTATAGGTTACGATCACATGGATTATCTAGGAGATACCATTGAAAAAATCTCATTTGAAAAAGCCGGTATAATAAAAAAAAATGTGCCTTGTATTGTCGGTAAAATGCCGGTTGAAGCACTGAATGTTTTAAAAAATGTCTGCAACGATAAATCATCAGAGCTCATCCTTGCTGAAAATATTGATGTTAATTTAAATACTCCGCTTGATATTAGTACCCATCAGCTAATGAACCTTAAGAAATCCTGTTCAATCGTAAAGCAAATGGGAATTGATTTACCGGATATCAATCTTTCATACATACGTGCAGGAAATAACGAAGCGTTTCGCGGACGATTTGAAATCATTAACAATGATCCGCTCATTATTGCAGATGTTGCACATAACGTACAGGCGCTTGAAAATCTCGCACATTCATTGGAACGGGTTAAATACAAAAAATTATATATAATATTCGGAATGATGCACGATAAAGATATAGCAGCATGCGCTCAGGAAGTTGAAAATTACGGTGCAGAAAAAATCATTCTCTCAAAGGCTAATTCACCTCGGGCTCAATTACCCGTTAAATTGATGACGAAGTTCTCCCAACATGAGAAAATTATTTTGTCCGATAACGTAACTGAAGCTTTTCAAACTGCAAGAAAATTCGTTAAAACAGGTGACCTCTTACTAGTTACGGGTTCATTTTATTTATGCGGAGATTTTCTGGATACCTTAAGTAAATTCAAATTCTAAATACAAAGAGTTATATTTCTCAATGCCAACAGATTCAATTAAAAGTATTGGGGTAATCGGTACCGGTACAATGGGTCGGGGAATCATTATTGCCTGCGCAACAAATGGCTTTAACGTTGTAGCTTGCGATATAAACGATAAACTGATTGCTGACTCGAAAGAGGCCATTATGAAAATTCTTAAAAAGGCTGTTTCAAAAGGGAAATTGACCCCTGAAGAAATGGATTCTGCCATTGGTCAAATAAAAATGACAAGTGATTTCAATGAATTTTCTCAAGTTGAATTCATAATTGAAGCCGCACCGGAAATACTTGAACTAAAAAGAGAAATTTTCGGGAATCTGAACTCAATTTGTAAAAAGGAAACAATTCTTACAACAAACACTTCATCACTTTCAGTTACTCAAATTTCTACCTTCGTCAGCGATAATCCGGAAAGAGTAGCAGGGATGCATTTTTTTAATCCTGCCAATATTATGAAACTGGTTGAGGTGATTAATGGGGATTTTACTTCCCGGCAGACAACTGAGAGTGTTTCTGAAGTTGCATTAAATTTGGGGAAAACACCCGTAGTTGCAAAGGATACACCGGCATTTATAGTAAACCGTATCGCGAGACCCTTTTACGGTGAAGCCTTGAAAATACTTGCTGAAGGGACTGCAGACGTTGAGACAATTGATAAAATCATGAAGAAATGTGGTGGGTTTGCAATGGGACCATTTGAATTAATGGATGCAATTGGAATTGACGTAAATTTTGCCGTTACTAAATCAGTATATGAAGCTTTTTTTAACGACCCGAAATACAGACCAAGTGTTATTCAAAAAAAGATGGTTGATGCTAACTTACTTGGACGAAAAACAGGAAAAGGTTTTTACGATTATGATTAAAAGCACAATTGACAAGGATATTTTCGTAATACTGAAAGAGCGACGACTCAGAATAACTTATCCGAGAATTGAAATTCTCCGCGTATTAAAATCAACACGCAACCCGGTTACTGTTCTTGAAATTCATTCAAAAATTCGAAATAAAAAAATTGACCTCGCTACTGTTTACAGGACTATTAACGCTTTCCTGGAAAAGCAATTGGTTACCGATATTGATTTCAAAGATGAATTCAAAAGATATGAACTGACAATTGACAGGGATCACCACCACCATATTGTTTGTAAAATTTGTGGGAAAATTGAAAATATTGAGAACTGTTTTACTGATAAGATGGTGAAAGAGGCTGAAGAGAAAGGGTATCAGGAAATTACACATTCACTTGAGTTTTTCGGAATATGTGAACCGTGCAGTAACAAAAAACTACATTAATTGATAAAAGGAATAATTTTCGATTTAGATAATACGCTCGTTGATTTCATGCAAATGAAGAGGAGCGCCGTCTATGCCGCTGTTTATGCAATGATAGACGCCGGACTTGAAATATCAACTGAAGACGCATTGAAGCGTATTGATGAAATTTACCAAAAAGAGGGCATAGAATATCAGCAGGTATTTGATACATTAATGAATGATCTATACGGTAAAGTGGATTACCGTATCATGTCAGCCGGAATAGTCGCTTATCGCAAAGCGCGTGAAGCAGCACTTAAGCCATATCCAAAAGTGTTTCCAACTATCATCGAACTAATTAAAATGGGTTTGAAACTCGCGGTAGTCTCCGACGCACCTTCCAAAGAAGCCTGGCTCCGGTTATCGTATATAAATTTTCAACATTTCTTTGACGTTGTAATTACTTACGATGAAACGCGCGAACGAAAGCCTTCTTCAGTTCCGTTCAACATGGCGCTTGAAGCATTAGAGTTGAAAGCTGATGAATGTCTTATGATTGGCGACTGGGCCGACCGCGATGTGGTCGGGGCTAAATCAGTTGGGATGAAAACCGTTTTTGCAAGATACGGGGATACTTTCGATACTAAATTTCCTGGGTCGGATTACGATATAAATTGTATTTCCGAATTAGTTGAAATCGTGAAGAAGGAGAACTCAATTTATGAATGATTACACCACCGGTATAGATATTATTGAAATCAAGAGAATCCGTGAAGTGCTGAACAAACACGGCGAGAGATTCCTAAGCAGAATTCTAACCGGGAAAGAAATAAAATATTGTCTTTCATTTTCAAAACCTGAACTGCATCTCGCAGGAAGATTTGCAGCAAAGGAGGCCTATTCAAAATCCATCGGAACCGGTATCGGAAAAGATTATTCGTGGAAAGATATTGAGATATTAAACAATGAACGCGGCAAACCGATAATATACCATCTCAGAGAAAATGACTTCTCAAAGTATAAATTTGATGTAAGCATTAGTCACACTGAAGAATACGCCTGCGCAGTTGTAGTTTGCGTTAAACCCCTCAGATAATTTATCCAGTCCGCTTTCTCGGAAAATGTGTGCGATCGTTGATTACAACCGTAAGCTCAAGACTTTTATAAAGATTGCGATAGTCAGACTTTATCATTTCCTTAATTTTTTCTATTCCTCTGGTATCGAGCGATCCCTTCTGGATTGCATCGAAGACAAGCAGATCACAGGCAGTTGATTTTATCCACTCTACATCAGTTTTATAGCCAATCGTAGCGATTGCATTTATCTTTGACAGAAAATTTTTAATCGTTTTCTTGTTTAGGTCAAGCGTTGAACATGAACCGAAGTAAACAATTTTGCCATAACATTTATTTCTGAGAAATTCACCTAAATCTTCCAATGTATATATTTCGTTTGGGCTGATTGTAATTTCCCCGGGATCACCGTGAAACGTTAGGTAAAGTATCGGATATTTATCTGAGATGGATTTTCGTTTCCATTTTTTCAAATAAAATTCCAGTTCGTGACGGGTTGCGCAATCGTGGTAAATGAACTTGCAAATTCCCCGCTTCTCAAGGAGTTCAAGCATTGGTAATACAGTAGCTTTATTCTTAATATCGGTTTCCCATAATCCTTCAACGCAATATATTCCCTTCGATTTATGCACTAAAGTTTTTCAAGTTTAAAACCATCTTTAGTATCAATTACCTTCCAACCCATTGCAGACAATTGATTCCGCAGGTCGTCAGCTTTCTTATAATCTTGCTGATTCTTGGCTTCCATTCGTTGTCCTGCAATTTGCATAACCTCATCCGGCACATCTAAAACTTCATCTTCATGTTCAATATCTTTTAAACCAAACCCGAAAACCTTATCCATTTCAAATGCAATTTCAATTTTTTCAACCGGGTTCAAAGCATTATCTTTAAGCATTTCCCAGAGTAGAGCAAGCGCTTCAGTTACATTCAAATCATCATTTATTTTTGAAAAGAACGAGGAAAGATATTTTTCGATGTTACTGTTATCAACTTTTCTTTCCTTCTCGTTGTCTTTCAAAGTCAGTATCCGGTTTTTCAACCTTTCAAAGCTTGTACGCGCACCATCCAACGCTTCAAAAGAAAAGTTCAACTTCTTCCGATAATGAGTATTCATCAGAAAATATCTGTAGTGCATCGGATGAAACCCTTTATCCATTAAATATTGCAAGGTGAGGAACTCACCTTTTGATTTTGACATTTTACCGTCGGTTTCAAGTAGAAATTCGCCGTGAAGCCAATAGTTAACAAACTTTTCACGATTACAGGCTTCCGATTGAGCAATTTCATTTGTATGATGAACCGGAATATGGTCAACTCCGCCACAGTGAATATCGAAATTGTTCCCGAGCAATGCTTTACTCATAGCCGAACATTCGATATGCCAACCCGGAAATCCTTTACCCCACGGTGATTCCCACTCCATCTGCCGTTGCGAATCTTTCGGGGAGAATTTCCAAAGTGCAAAATCTGTTTTGTTCTTTTTCTCAACCGAAAACTCGACGCGTTCACCTGCTTCCAATCCCTCAATATCCAGTCTTGCAAGTTTTCCATATCCGGTGAACTTGGAAGTATCGAAATAAACACCGTCGCCGGTTACATAAGTGTATCCAAGTTCTTCGAGGCACCTCACCATGGCAATCTGTTGATGAATATATGAAGTTGCTTTCGGATTGTGTGTAGCAGGAAGAATGTGCATCCTTTCGAGGTCTTTCTTGAAGACATTTGTGTAATATTCGGCAATTTCCCAAACACTTTTATTCTCTCGTTTTGCGCCAAGCTCCATCTTATCATCCCCTTCGTCTTCATCGGAAATCAAATGACCTACATCGGTGATATTTAAAACGTGCGTTACAGCATAGCCGTTGATTTCAAGAACTCTACGCAAGATATCTTCAAAAAAGAAAGTACGCAAATTTCCGATGTGCTGATAATTGTAAACCGTCGGTCCGCAACAATACATTCTAACTTTGCCCGATTCAATCGGAATAAAAACTTCCTTTTTTCTGGTAAGTGTATTAAAAAGTAAAAGTTCGCGCATGAAAATAAATTAAACCGATTAGCTTGCAAAAGAAATTCAATATTGAAATGCGGAATATAAAACCGCAGTAGCCATCGTTATCTTTACAGTTAATAGTTTGCTTGACAAAATGAATACAATTAATCAAAGATATTCTAATTCCGCTTTGGGCTGATACCGGAAAATACTTACATCCCGCCGAACTTAAATTTTTATTTCAATAAAATTAATTTTTTGGATTGGATAAATTCGCCTGCCTCAAGTTGATAATAGTAAACCCCGCTCGAAAGTCCGTCTGCATTAAATTCATATTCGTACACACCGGCGGACAAGGCTTGATTAATTAACCTTGCAACAATTTCACCGGTTGAATTATATACAACCAATCTGGTATGAGCTTTCTCGGGAAGCGCGAAGCTTATTACTGTAGTTGGATTGAATGGATTCGGGTAATTTTGATTGAGTTTAAACTTTTGCGGTATCTCCGACGCAACCGGCTCAATTCCTATTTCGTCGTAGCTGAATCCTTTCAGTGAAATATTCAATACTGTATCAGCGGTCGAAACTGATACGGTTCCGTTAAAGGTTTGGTTTTGTGTTGTCGGATGAAATTTCACTTTTATTAATTCATAATCGTAAGCAGAAATCTGCGATGGAGATTCTTCAACTATAAACTCAGGGGTATTTGATGTTACGGTCGTGCCTAAATTTCCCGTTCCGAAATTCAACACAGCAAAATATTGACTAACCGTATCGCTCACGGCGACTGTATCAAACGTATGTTCAAATTTGGATAAAGTAACTTCGCCTTCCGGTAGTGTCGGAGCGTAGGTAAAGAAACTTTTTATTCTATCGGCAAATTCCGGATGGTCAACAAAAGGACTACGGTTTTTCTGATAAGTCTGAATACGGTTATTTCTAAGGGTTTCGTTTTGACTAACGACATCCGATTGGTTCCACATTTTTAAAACATCTTCCATTGTTTGATCGAAAAAATTACCAATGTTTGAGCCATTATAACGTACCATGAAATAGAACAGGCATCTGGCTAAATCGCCTTTGAACAAATCACGCGGTTCAAATACTTCCTGACCTGACGAATTCAAACCACGTTTCGAGCCGCCTTGTTGCCAGTTTGGTGTGGAAGTTACAATACCGAACTTTAAATTTCCGCGAATGCTGTTGGAGTTAACTGTAGTCGGAAACAGGTGATGTATATCGCTTTTCATCGGTTCATTTTGATTAAAGAATCCCTGCGGATAAACGTGTTCAGTATTAAATCCCTGATTCTGAGCTTGCGTGCGGTTTTGAGCGTAAATTCTGATACCGGTATAAATGCATTCGATAGTATCGCCACCGTAATCATCAATTACTGAAAACATTGCATCGCGCGCGGCATTATAACCAAGCGATATATATCCTGACGAAGTGAAATTTTTCAATGCGGATTTTAACTGTTCGTCTATAAGACCTTGTGTAAAACTGTACAGAGTATCCGGGTATTTTGCAGTACCGTTTACAAAATTAATAACGGGGTAATTTAACTCTTTAACATTGAAAACAAGGAAATCCCTGAACGTAAGATTTTGATTTGAACTAAATTTTATTGAGACAGGGAAACTGTCATTTGCCTGTACAGTGAATGAATCCGGTAAAATATCAAATTCTCCCGTTGTTGTTAGTGCACGGTTAATGTACAAATCAAAATTAAAAGGATTGTGGAAATAAAAAGTTTCACCTGCAACTATGTTTGTTAAAACTGTGTCAAACTGCACGGTCTGAGGGCTAAACTGCGCCGGTATGATTGAGGAATTAAACAACAGCGCAATCAGAATAAAGAACTTTTTCAAAATTTCAATTTATTTAAACCCGATTATAATAAAGTAAAATTGAATATGAAATCTCAATTGAAACGGACTTTTGCATTTTCCGAAATTCTAAATTACTTTAATTCTTTAAAAGCGATTGTACAAATATAATATTAAACCATATTCAGTTTGTGGTTAACGTTTATATAATTCTTAGAATGAACAATAGCTTTACCTATTGCATAGAAACTCACAGGGAATAAATTTATCTTTTCATTACCATGAAAGACCTGATAAAATCTGAACATTACTTCAACCGCGAGTTAAGTTGGATAGAGTTTAACCGGAGGGTTCTCGATTTAACAATGGATGAGAAAGTTCCCTTGTTAGAAAAGGTTAAATTTCTGTCAATTTTCAGCACAAATCTGGATGAATTCTTTATGATTCGCGTTTCAGGGTTGAAGCGTCAGACTGACAACAATGTTGACGAGCTTACGTCTGATGGAATGACTGCGATGGAACAACGTGAACACATTTGCTTACAACTCACACCTTTGGTAAACGAACAATACAGAATTTTCAATGAAGGCGTATTGCCGGAACTCGCAAGAAATGAAATCTCTATATTATCTTACAATGAATTGAACGATTTTGAGATTGAGAAGATTTCCCGTTATTTTGATGCCGAGCTTTTCCCGATACTTACGCCGCTGGCAGTTGATAACGTTCATCCATTTCCAAACATCAACAACAGATCTATAGCGCTGATAATAATTCTCGATGATCCGGAGACAGAAATAATTGATAACAAATTTTGCATTTTACAAATACCCAATAACATTAAAAGATTTTACAAAATTGAACGTGATCAAGGTATAAATTTCATACCAATAGAAGAAATTGTAAAAGCAAATGCGGATAAACTTTTCCCGGGAATGAAAGCTTTAGCTTCGTATAAATTCAGAATAACGCGAAATGCTGACCTTGATCTGGAAGAGGAGGAGGCTTCGGATTTACTGCGGCTTATTGAGGAAGAGGTAAAAAAAAGGCGGTTGGGAATAGTTGTGCGTCTTGAAGTTGATTCCGATATGCCGGTTGAACTAACTGAAATGTTAATGCAGGTGCTCAATCTCAGTAAGACCGAAGTTTATAGAATTAACGGATTGCTTGACCTCGGAAGTCTGATGGAACTTTACAAAATTGATTCCAGAAATCTTAAATTCGAACCATTCACTCCAAGAATCTCCTCATTGCTTCGTTCAAAGGATGATTTATTCAATGAAATTTCCCGGCAGGATATTTTATTGCATCACCCGTTTTATTCGTTTGCCTCAGTAAGTGAATATATAGCGCAAGCTGCAGAAGATCCGAAAGTTTACGCAATCAAACTAACACTTTACCGCACAAGCGGAGATTCACCTATAATTAAATCATTAATAGAAGCTGCGGGAAACGGTAAACAGGTTACTGCTGTAGTAGAGCTAAAAGCGAGATTTGACGAAGAGAACAATATTGTTTGGGCGAAAGAACTTGAAAAGGCAGGTGTACACGTTGTTTACGGATTAATTGGTTTAAAGACTCACTGTAAGATTGCTCTCGTTGTTCGCAAAGAAACCGACGGAATGAAACGATACCTGCACCTTGGGACAGGGAATTACAATCCAACTACATCAAAACTATATACAGATTTCGGGTTGTTTACGTCAAACCCTGAATTTGGTCTTGATGCTTCCAATCTATTCAACTTTCTGACGGGTTACTCAAGGCAAACCAAATACAAAAAGCTAATAGTTGCTCCGATTAACCTTCGTAAAAAAATGATTAAGTTTATTGAAAATGAAATTGAGAATCAAAAACAATACCGCAACGGATACATTATTATAAAAGCAAATTCAATCGTTGATACAGAAATTATTTCAAAACTTTATCAGGCTTCAACAGCAGGTGTAAAAATTGATATGTTAATCCGGGGAATTTGTCGGCTTAAACCGGGGATTAAAGGAATCAGTGAGAATATCCGCGTGTACAGTCTTGTAGGCAGACTATTGGAGCATAGCCGCTTATACTATTTCAACAATAACGGAAATCCGAAAATGTATTCTGGCAGCGCTGACTGGATGGAAAGAAATTTTGATCGGAGAGTCGAAATTTTATTTCCGATTGAAGACGCTAATATACGACACGACTTGTTTAAAATTCTTCAGTTATATTTGAGAGATACAGAGAATACAAAAGTTTTACTTCCAGACGGTCGTTACATCAGTAAATGGGAATACCTTTCACCTGAAGAACGGGAAGCAACCAGCCCACTAGATGTACACCAGTACTTTATTGACAAAATGAAGCGGAAGCATGAAAAGGAAACGAAAGCAGAAATCAGGCGAAAGATAAAAGAAAAGCAGTTAAAAACCTTTAAAGTAGCATATTAATTTCTTGCCAAGACGATCAGATATCAAGACTATATTATTAATAGGAAGCGGACCAATCGTAATTGGTCAGGCATGTGAGTTTGATTACTCTGGTACTCAGGCGGTAAAAGCTTTAAAAGAGGAAGGCTACAAAGTTATTCTGGTAAATTCCAATCCTGCAACTATCATGACCGATCCTGAACTTGCAGATGCAACCTACATTGAGCCTATCACACCGTATTTCATTGAAAAAATTATACAGAAGGAGCAACCTGATGCAATCTTACCTACAATGGGAGGGCAAACTGCTTTAAACACAGCGATTGCTCTTAACGAATCCGGCGTACTCAATAAATACGGTATTGAGTTAATAGGCGCAAAAGTGGACTCTATTCGAAAAGCTGAATCGCGGGAGCTTTTCAATAATTCCATGAATAAAATTGGACTCGAAACTGCGAAGGGTCAATTCGTGAATACTTACAAAGAGGCACAGGATTTTATTGACCAGATAGGATTTCCGGTAATTATCAGACCATCGTTCACACTAGGCGGAACCGGAGGCGGCATTGCGTATAACTACGAAGAATTTGAAAATTTCGTTAACCGCGGTCTGACCACTTCACCGGTGAATCAGGTTCTTATTGAAGAGTCACTAATCGGTTGGAAAGAATTCGAACTCGAGGTAATGCGCGACTCAAACGATAACTTCGTTGTCATTTGTTCAATTGAGAATTTCGACCCAATGGGAGTACACACCGGCGACTCCATCACCGTAGCGCCTGCTCAAACGCTAAGTGATAAACAATATCAAAAGTTGAGAGATGCGGCAAAAAAAGTTATTTCCGAAATCGGAGTTGAAACCGGCGGTTCAAATATTCAGTTTGCTGTAAATCCCGTAACCGGCAGAATAATTGTAATTGAAATGAATCCACGTGTATCAAGAAGCTCTGCCCTTGCATCAAAAGCTACCGGATTTCCAATTGCAAAAATTGCCGCAAAACTCGCTGTAGGTTATACGCTCGATGAAATTCCCAACGATATTACCAAAACCACACCTTCGTGTTTCGAACCTGTAATTGACTATGTTGTCGTTAAAATCCCGAGATGGGATTTCAATAAATTCCGGTCACCTAATCCTGAGAGCGATGTGCTTGGTGTTCAAATGAAATCAGTTGGTGAGGTTATGTCCTTCGGAAGAAATTTCAAAGAGGCATTTCAAAAAGCAATCCGGTCGCTTGAAATTGGCCGAAGTGGACTGGGAGCTGACGGAAAAGACCTTTACACAACCGGTCAACTCCTGAATATTAAAGGTAAAGATAAAGATGAACTTATTGATAAAATTATTACAAAACTCCAAACTCCTCGAAATGATAATATTTTCTATTTAAGGTATGCGTTGCTGCTTGGAGTCAGCATTGAGCAACTGTACACTTCAACTCAAATTGATCCGTGGTTTCTGAACCAGATCAGGGAGATTGTGGAAATGGAAAAGGAACTGACGGAATACATGTTGTGAAAAATTCATTACCCTTAATTAAACCTCTCTAGAGAAAACGTTTCGTTTCATATCCAGTCTAAGTCAGGCATTTTACATTAACTCTCAATCTGATGTTTTGTAAATTGAGAACTTCTAAATCTAAATAATTTATTTTGAGCAATCCGGACTTTACAGAAAAAATTATATCACTTTCAAAAAGACGGGGATTCATTTTTCAATCATCAGAGATTTATGGTGGATTGAATGGTTGCTATGACTATGGGCCAATGGGGGTTGAATTATTGAAAAACATTAAAGAAGCGTGGTGGCGGGAAATGACTTTACGTGAGGATGTCGAAGGCATTGACGCTTCTATTTTAATGCACCCGAAGGTTTGGGAAACATCAGGACACGTTGAAAATTTTTCCGATCCGATGGTTGACTGCAAAGAATGCAAAGCAAGGTTTCGGGAAGATCAGATATCTGACAGTGATTGTGGCAACAAAGCTTACAAAGGAAGGAAAGCATCAAAATGTATGGATGACGGAAAATTTACCGAAGCGCGAAATTTCAATCTGATGTTTCAAACCCATATCGGCCCCGTTGCAGACGAATCGAACATTGTTTATTTACGTCCTGAAACTGCTCAGGGGATTTATGTGAATTTCAATAACGTCCGCGAAACATCCAGACAAAAGTTACCGTTTGGTATTGCACAAATCGGGAAAGCTTTTAGAAATGAAATTAACACTAAAAACTTTCTGTTCAGAACTCGTGAATTTGAACAAATGGAAATGCAATTTTTCGTAAAACCAGGAGACGATTCAGAGTGGTTCGAGTACTGGAAGGAACAACGAATCCAATGGTTTGAGAAATATGGAATGAGAAAAGAAAAGCTAAAATTTTACGAACATGAAAAGCTTGCTCATTACGCAAAAGCCGCATTTGACATAGAATTTGAATTTCCATTCGGTTGGGGTGAAATTGAAGGTATTCATAACAGGACTGATTTTGATTTAAAGCGACACACTGAATTCTCCGGAAAGAAACTCGACTACTTTGATGACCAGACAAAGGAGAGATTTATTCCGTACGTAATTGAAACATCAGCAGGAGCTTCGAGATCTTTTTTTGCATTCCTATGTAACGCGTACGATGAAGAACAGATCAGGAAAGAAAATCAAGACGGTTCATTTTCAACTGAGGTAAGAACAGTTCTTCACTTTCACCCATCGCTCGCACCGGTTAAAGCAGCTATATTTCCACTTGTAAATAAAGACGGAATGCCGGAAGTCGCACGCGCTATTACCGATAACCTGAAAAAGAATTTCCGTGTTTTTTATGACGATTCCGGGGCGGTCGGAAGAAGGTATCGAAGACAGGATGAATGCGGAACTCCTTTTTGTATTACTGTTGATACTCAATCTTTACAAGATGGAACCGTAACCGTCAGAGAGCGCGACAAAATGATTCAGGAAAGAATAAATAAAGATAACCTTGAAAAATATCTGTTCGATAAAATTGCTTTTAAATAAATGGACCCCGATAAAATAGTTTTAATGATTGGTTTGATAGCGGCATTTTGCACTACATTCGCATTCCTTCCGCAATCGCTTCACACTATAAAAACCAGGCACACTAAAGACCTTTCGCTTCCAACATTGCTGATGCTTACTTTCGGTAATATTAGCTGGTTGACTTACGGAATTTTAATAAATGACATTCCGATTATTGCAGCTAATACAATTTCTATAATGTTCATTTTCACTACACTCGTCCTGAAATTAAAATATAAGTGAACGGTGTATCGCCTATCGGTGTTGAAACAGGTAACCGTAGTGTTTGAAATTTTTTTATTTTGTAAACCCGTTTTATATGAAATTAATTTTCATTTTATTCTCGCTTATAATTGCCGGCACATCATTTCCTCAAGGTAATACAGGCAAAATTATAGGTAGCGCATTTGTAGATTTCTATTATAAAATCAACGGTGATTCAACCGGAGGCGACCTGCAATATTCCAAACTTGGAAAAAATTCAAACGGGTTTGAAGCAAGGAGGATTAAATTAGGTTATGAATATAATTTTTCGGAAAAAATTTCAACTGTTATTGCGATTGAGACCGAAGGTCGTAAAAGTTCCACCGGATACTATGATCTGTACCTGAAGGATGCCTACATAAGAATTAAGAAAATTCTACCCGGAACTGATCTTATTGCGGGTCTTCAACCTACACCTGAAATCGGATATGACGGTGTTTACAGTTTCTGGTCTTACAGATCGGTTGAAAAATCTCTCTTGCACATGCGGGGAATAATCTCCAGTCGTGATTGGGGAGTTGCGCTTCACGGAAAATTCGTAAAAGATAAACTTAGTTGTAAATTAATGCTTGCGAACGGATCAGGATTGAAAATTGATGGCGATAAATATAAAAAAGTTTATGCAACTGTTTTATTTAAGCCGGTTAATAGCCTATCGCTACAGTTCCACTCGGATTATTCCTCTTCAGATATTTTTGAGAATATTTATACTTTCAGCGGTTTTGTAGGATTTAAGATTCCCGGTTTCACTATCGGGTCTGAAGTCTTTTGGAATTTCAGAGAAGCTCGAAGTCAACCCGGAAACACGGTTTCACCTTTCGGGTTTTCAGTATTTTCGGAATTTGGTTTGATGAGCAACGGAAGTATTAATTTATTCGCAAGGCTTGACAACTTTAATCCAAATTCAAAAAGTCACGATAATAGTTACACCGAAAATTTTTTAATCTTTGGTTCCGATATCCAACCGGTCAAAAATTTACATGTAATCCCCAATTTGTGGATGAATTTTTATTCACATAAGAAAAATTTTATTGAACAAAAGACAGATGTTGTTTCGAGAATTACATTAGTATATTCGTTTTGAGTTGAAGTCTGATTAAATGCTCAGAAAATTTAATAATATATTTACGTTCCGATCTCCAACTTTACTCCAAACTCTTCTTCAAATAATTTCTTCCTTCGGTTAGCACCCCAAATTTCAAGGTTTACATTTTCATCCTTTTTAGGAATTGCTTTAATCCGAATTGTAGATTTGTTTAAAAAAATCTCAAGTTCCTTCACTTTGCAATTATGACCGCGATCTAAACCATCGGCGACCCTTAAAATTCCGGCAAGCTTCCTTACAATACTTTTACTTTTATCGTCAAGTCTGGAATACGCATCGTGCTTTATCTTCGGATGAGACTTCCGGTGATACCTGGCAATATTGGCAATAATTTCGATTTCATTAAAGTTGAAACCGAGCATTTCCGAATTTCTGATTATGTAATATGAATGTTTATGGTGTGAAGAATGTGAGATGAAATATCCAATATCGTGAAGCACTGAAGCCGCCTGAAGATATTCTCTATCTCCCATAGTTAGATTGAATCTTTTACTGATTGAATCGAATATTTTCAGAGCAAGTTTAGAAACATGTTGTGAGTGCTCTTCCTCAAAGTTTGATTGTCGGGCTAGCGTCATTACACTTTTGTACCTGACATCGCTGAGGTGACCAAGCGATTCACTTCCCCTTGATTTTTGAATCGTATCTAAAATAATCCCTTCTCGTAAAGCGTAATTTGAAATCGTAATTGAGTCAATATTAAGTTCTTTTAAAATTTGATCCACAATTATCACTCCAGCGGGAATTATATCGAGCCTCTTTGGATCAATACCGGGTATTTTTTTCCGACCGTCAGGAGTTTCAATTTTTAATATTTTCCTGCTAAGTTTTTCAACCGCATCCCTTGTGCATACAAAGTTATTTATATTGTTGCTGTCAGCTCCATTACCATATCCATTTTCAATTATCATTTGTCCTATATTTGTAATTGTTCCCGATGTACCGACCACCAGATCGAACCCTTGATTGTCGAGCGCACGTACGATTGGATTAATAGAGCTTTTAACAAATGTGCGCGCATCGTCCGTTCGTTTTTTACTTGTAATCCCTTCAGGGAAATATTTATTGGTGAGCCTTATTGCGCCGATTTTTATGCTTTGTCCGAAATTGACATTCCCAAGGTTACCAAGAACAAACTCAGTGCTACCACCGCCTATATCAATTACAAGTATTTTCTTTTTAAAGACCGGTAATGCCTGAATGACCCCAAGGTAAATAAGCCTTGCCTCTTCATACCCCGAAACAACTTCTATTACAATACCTGTTTTTTCGAAAACCTGATTTATAAATTCATCACGGTTGATTGCTTCTCTTGTTGCGCTGGTGGCTACTGCCCTGACCACTGCGTTATAATCATTGCAAATGAGCTTAAATCTTTTCAACGCCTTTATTGCCCTGTTCATTGCTTCTTTGTTGAGATATTTCATATCACGCGAGCCTGAACCGAGCCTTACAACTTCCTTATCGCTTGTAAGCACCTTGAACCGGTTTATATCAGTAACTTTGGCAACAACAATATGGATTGAGTTTGTACCAATATCAATTGCCGCGAGCGAATGATTTTTTGAAATATCAAATTCTTCCAATATCATTTAATAGTTCAATACAGTTTTTGAAAACCTCTTCTACGCTGATATCATTGACGGATTTAGTTTTTGACTGGATGAAAATTTTATTTTTTCCCCACGGCGCCCATTCAAATCCATTAGTCGGACCGAATAATGAAACTACATTTGCATCAACACCTGCAGCGACATGCATTACACCGGTATCGTTTGTAATGTAAAGTGCAAGTTTTTTTATACAAGCCGCAACATTACGTATCTGCTGTCCGCTTAAAATAACATGACCTATATTTGCTTCAGATAATAATTCAGAAAGTTTTTGTGTAACTTCAACATCAATATTTCCTGATGAAATCATAAACTCATTATAATCCGCAGCACAAAATTTTTTAATCAATGCCAGAAAATTTTCAATCGCCCATTGATTTTGTATTTTACCTGCTCCGGGATGCAGACCAATCACACGGTTTGTTTTGAAATTTTGTTTAAAGAAATCGTTTGCAAAGTTAATTTCTTCATCGGATAATTTCAGTTTAATCGTTCTTTCATTTTCAGGCAGGTCACAGCCGAGTTGCCTGCCGATATCAAGGTTCCTTTCAATCTGGTGCTTTCTTTCAACATCCCAGTTAAATTCTGAAGAGACATTTAACAAATACCCTGCCTTATTAACTTTATTATTAATTTTAGCTGCACCAACTCTGATAGGCGCTCCGGAAAGAAAATTAATTATATGTGAGGTTCTTGAAAATGCTACAGTGGACGGAACAATACCTAATTGATATTTATCGCTCCGTAGTTTTCTCAGGAAATTAAGAATTCCCGTTATTGTGCTCTTATCAAAAACTAAAATCTCATCAATAAACGGATTGATTTCGCTATAGAGAATTCTGTAGTTAACAGGTGATGCCACAAGTGTGATTTTGGCGTGTGGGAATTTCCTTCGTAGAGATTCATAAAGCGGAACTGAACATAACATATCGCCAAGTTGATTGTGCTGTCTGACAATAAGAATATTCTTCACAAAACCCGGATCAGACAATTTTCCCAAAATTAACTGTCTGTCCAAATTAATTTATTTCCTCAAATTCTGCGTCAACTATTTTGCTTCGATCAATACCTGAAGCACTCTGCCGGTTACGATTCTCATAAAACGTATTATTTTTGCCGGAAAATTTTTTTATCGCTCCCGACAGAAGACGGTTTAAAATAAAAATCAGTATCAGCAGGACTGCAAGTATAACACCTATTTTTCCCATTATCGTGCAAGCCTTTTATTTACCGGATCGTAATATTCAATCGCAGCGTGAACAGGTTTGGTGATTTCATTGAATAAATCTTCAAACTCTTTTTCATTATTTACAAAATCTATTTCCGACGCATTTACAATAATAAGTTTGGATTTCTTGTATCGGAAGAAATAATAATTGTACGCATCGTTCAGATTTTTAATGTAATCTTCCTGAATATTTCTCTCGTAATCCCGGTCACGAAATTTTATGTTAGCTAAAAGGCGCTCGGTAGAGTTCTGGAGGTAAACTATTAAATCAGGTGTAATGATTGACTTTTCGATACTGGCTACAATCCGTTCATAAAGGTCAAGTTCATCATCGTTGAGGTTCAGGTAAGCAAATATTTTATCCTTCTCAAATATGTAATCTGAAACAATGTAATTATGGAATAAATCGCTCTTGGTTTCAGCAGTAAGTTGTTTGAATCGACTAAGTAGAAAATATGTCTGAGTGTGAAAAGCGTAATGTTTCGGATCATCGTAGAATCTTTTCAGAAACGGGTTCTCTTCAAATTTTTCCAAAATCAACTTCGCATCCAACCTTTCACCGAGTTTCCTTGCAAGCGATGTTTTGCCGGCGCCTATTACTCCCTCAACTGCAATATATTTGATGTCGTTCAATAGAGTTTGTGTTCAGTTTTGTGAACTTTTAATTTATCCGGTGAAATTTTGAGTAGTTCATGTACTGTACGCTTAATAACAGGGTGCATGAACTCCGGCTCAAGCTCAACCAACGGAATTAAAACAAAATTTCTGTTCTCAATTTGCTTGTGTGGAATGCTCAGACCTTCACTTTCAATTATCTGATCCCCGTAAAACAACAGATCAATATCAATTTCTCTTTCAGCCCATTTAACGTTTGCAGAACGTTCGAGCGCTTTTTCAATTGATTTCAACTTTTTCAAAAGCACTCCGGGTTCAAGCGATGTTTCCGCTTCTGCAATCGCATTAAGGAACATATTTTGATTGCTGAATCCCCAGGGTTCTGTTTCATAAACCGATGAACACTTTAAAATCTCAATTTCGTCACATTCGTCAATAAGCTTGCAAGCTCTATTGAGATAACTCAACCTGTTACCTTTATTTGAGCCAAACCCGAGAAATACTCTCATGTTCTTTTGTAATCGGAAATAATTTCAACGCTATCAATTAAACCGATCGGCGCATTGGATTTGCGGATGCTGAGCTTTACCGATTCCACAAGTTCAAAATTTTCTAAAATTGAATTCCCGATAACCTGATTAAGGGTTTCGAGTAAATTGAACTTATTATTAAGAATTATTTCTCTGATATGATTATAAACGCTCTGATAATCTACGGTAAGACTGAGGTCATCAACACCGGCAAGGGAAGGGATATTGCAGTGCATTTCAACATCAAGCTGAAATTCATTTCCGAAATCTTTTTCATACTGATGAACACCGTGATAAGCGAAGAATCTCGCGTTATTGATTCGAATCGTGGTCATTTGGATTTGCGTGATTCTTCAGTTTTCTTTTTCGGTTTTCTACCGGCTTTCGATTTCTCTGGTAATGTACCAAGTGACCATCTGCTACGGATTTTTTTCTTCAGTGCGGTTTGAACGGCTTTACCTATATCGGCAGGTGAGAGCACCGTTATTATTCCGCATTTTTTCATGGTACTAATCTTAGCTTCAGCAGTGCCTTTCCCGCCTGAAATAATAGCTCCGGCATGTCCCATCCTTCTGCCGGGCGGAGCCGTCCTGCCGGCAATAAAACCGATAACGGGTTTTTTTACATTCTTCTTAATATAGTATGCAGCTTCCTCTTCCGCGCTACCGCCAATCTCACCTATCATAAGTATCGCTTCAGTATCTTCATCTTCATTAAAAAGTTTTACAGCATCTATAAACCGTGTACCAATAACCGGATCACCGCCGATACCGATACAAGTTGATTGACCGATTCCTAATTTCGTTAATTGATCTACCGCTTCGTATGTCAGAGTACCGCTACGTGAAATTACGCCCACGTTTCCGCTCCTGTGAATGAACCCGGGCATGATACCTATTTTACATTCATTAGGTGTAATGATACCGGGACAATTCGGACCGATGAACCTTACCTCTTGTCCGGAGGCGTTGAGAGTTTTTACATGATTGTACGCTTTTATCATATCACGGGTAGGAATGCCTTCGGTAATGCAGACTATAACTTTGATTCCTGCATCAGCGGCTTCAATGATTGCATCGGCTGCAAAAGAAGCAGGAACAAATATTACCGAAGCGGTTGCTTTTGTTTCAGCTATTGCTTCTTTTACAGAATTAAAGATTGGGATTTTATCCAGAAACTTTGTACCACCTTTACCGGGTGTAACTCCGGCTACTACTTTGGTCCCGTACTCAATCATTTGCTTTGTATGAAAAGAACCTTCGGAACCTGTAATTCCCTGTACGATAACTTTCGTCTTTTTGTTTACGAGTATGCTCATTTACTTTTATAGTTTTTATTTCATGATTACTTTATTGCTCTTTATTTTCCAATTACCGTTTTTATCGGCAACCAGATTGTATAAAACTTCCATTTCGATTTCTTTTTCAGCGCTATTTTCAATATCTGTTTGCTTAACCTTTACCTTTACAGTGGCAGTGTTACCGCTTTGTTTTACAACCTTCGGATCAGAAATTACCTGAAACTTTTTCGTGTCTTTATAATTTTTTTTAAAAATATCAACAGAGCGTTTCTGCCACAACTTGCTTGCATTCTTCATGTTTTTTTCAAAGTTTCCGTCTTTGCTTACTCCCCGTTTGATATATTCAAGATAATCGTTGATTGCGGATGTCGGGTTACTTATTCGTTGGTTTAATTCCTTTTCCTTTTTAATGTTTTCTCTTTGCTTGCGTGTTAGAGTAGGCTTTTTTACTACCGTATCCTGTGTTTGGGTAGTATCTGCAGCACTGAGTGTATCAAGCATCTTTTCACGTTTCATTAATTCCTCTTCCTTCAACCGGAGAAATTCTTCTTTAGCCTGTAATTCGGATTCTTTGTCTGATGATAACTCTCTGTCTGGGGGGACAAATACGGGTTCCTCATCTTTATTATCACATGCAGCAAATAAAAACATTATTAAAATTATAGCGGGAGTAAAATTGCGAAGTGAAATTATCATATTTTAAAATACTTTTTAGATTCTACATATTCAATTAATAAACCTTAACAGAGCCAGCGTAATTACATTATAAACAAGTTATTTACCTTTACGTTAATTTCGCTGTAAAATATTTTAATCTATCTTGAATAATCAGAAACATGATATTATTTTACACAGAATACCTGTTAAAAATAACTTTTCCACTTACAAAAATTTCCAATAAATTATATGTCCAACATCTATAAAGAGCCTGCACCTTACCATAAAGGCGAAGCGAATCCTTTTGAGTCAATGTTAATAAGGTTCGATCAGGCGGCACAAATTTACAACTTAGACAAAGGTCTATACAATTATTTAAAGCACCCAGTAAAGCAGGTAATCGTTTCTATTCCGGTCCAGATGGATAACGGCAACCTTGAAGTGTTTGAAGGCTACCGAGTAATACACGATAATATTTTGGGACCATCAAAAGGCGGAATCCGGTACGCTCCCGATGTTGACATTGAAGAAGTGAAAGCATTGGCATCGTGGATGACGTGGAAATGCGCTATTGCGAATCTTCCGTTTGGTGGTGCAAAAGGCGGTATAAAGTGCGACCCAAAAAAATTATCAGTTGGAGAACTTGAGAAACTCACCAGGAGATATACAGCCAATATGCTTGAAATATTCGGGCCTGACATTGACATTCCCGCACCGGATATGAATACCGATGAACAGGTTATGGCATGGATAATGGATACATATAGTATGCACAAAAGGAAAACCGTAACCGGTGTTGTTACAGGGAAACCCGTTATAATCGGGGGCTCACGGGGACGAAGGGAAGCAACCGGTAGAGGCGTGATGATTGCAACTCTAGCCGCTTGTGGAAAAATTAATATCGAACCCGCCGGAATGGAAGTTGCTGTTCAGGGATTCGGAAATGTCGGATCTGTCAGCGCGAAATTACTTTTTGAAAAAGGCGCAAAAATCGTTGCTATCAGCGATGTAACCGGCGGATTCTATAATAAAGACGGAATTGATATCCCCGCTGCAATTGAATTCGTTAAAGCACATAAAACTCTTGAAGGATCTGACTTCGGAACTCCAATTACAAATGAAGAGTTGTTAGAAATCGATTGCAAAGTTCTTATACCCGCTGCAAAAGAAGATCAGATCAATGCCGATAACGCTTCCAGAATTAAAGCAACTCTGATAGTCGAAGGTGCAAATGGTCCGACCAAAGCTGAAGCTGATGAAATTCTAAGGTCACGTGAGATTATGGTTATTCCTGATATACTCGCTAATTCAGGCGGTGTAATTGTTTCATATTTCGAGTGGGTTCAGGACAGGCTTGGATATTTCTGGGAAGAGGAAGACGTGAATGGCAGATTAAACCGCATGATGACTGAGGCATTTGATGCGGTCTATTTTACTGCTTTAAAATATAATTCAACCCTCCGTCTTGCCGCTTATATATATGCAATTGATAAAGTTTCACAGGTGTTAAAACTTCGTGGTATTTACGGATAAACAAATTATACATTGCTGTATCGGATATTAATAGCCTCATTATCGTTCGTTTTTCTTAAACCGGTTACCGCATATTTACAGAATTTGCCTGCGACGAATCTCGAGATAATCAATAAAAGCCTCGGTGAGGTATTCGATAAATGGCAGGATTTGATAAACCTGAAAGGTAAAGAGAAAACGTACCTGATAAAGGTAAACGGAACCGACGACGATGCAGAATTTTTTCTTTCTGCATTAAAACAAAGGTTCAGGGATTATAACTTTGTTTATCAAATCAGCAATGATTCTATTGCCGTGTTTGAATTTACATTTGTGGATATTAGTCTAAACTATACACAGATTAATCAATCGAACATTTTGGGAAACAAATTAGTATTGAGACAAATTGCTGTTGAAACTAAACTAAGTTACATTGAACCTGATTTCAATGGTGTCGAAACATTCCATTTTAATTCGGAACAACAGGACGAATTTCCGTTAAAAGATTACGATTACATCGAAGATACTTCACTTTCATTTGCGCATGCAGAATTACCACAAGAGAGTTTTATTGATCGTATAATTTTCCCTGCCTTGCTTGTAGCAATTTCAGCAGCGACGGTAATTTTATTTTTCATTATCAGAACTAAATGACAACAATTAAATATTTCGGACAAAAAAAGTTAATTTTCAAATCGGTTATTATAACTTTTCTTATTGTTACAATAACCGGGATTTTTTCAGCGTGTACATCGGCAAACGGCCCTAATATAAATTCCGACGACCCGGAGACGGCTTTCAGCGTTGCAATGAAATCGTTTAACTCCAAAGATTATCTTCAGGCAATTACGGATTTTTCTTACATAAAGGTTAGATTTTCCGGTTCGGCGATAGTGGATGAAGCGCAGTACTATCTCGCAATGAGCCATTTTAAACGGGATGAGTTTATCCTTGCTGCATTTGAATTTGAAACATTAATAAAAAGCTACCCGACGAGCGAACTTGTAAATCAGGCGAGATTTAATATGGCATTATCATATTTTAATTTATCACCCGAATACTACCTCGACCAGACTTATACTCAGATAGCAATAGATGAATTTCAAAATTATATCGAACTATATTCGGATGACCCGAAGGTTGCGGAAGCCAAAGATAAAATTAACCAACTCAGAAATAAAATCGCTCTAAAGTATTTCAAAAATGCCGAACTATACATTTCGCTAAACGAACAAAATGCAGCGTTGATTTATTATGACTACGTTCTGAAAGATTATTTCGATTCCCAGTATGCGGATGATGCCCTGCTTGGAAAAATTACCGTACTTGTCAACAAAAAGAAATACGACCTTGCAAGAGAAGAAATTAAAAGATTTGAGGAATTATTCTCTTCAAGTTCGCTTTTGGGTTCGGTTCATTCATTGAAAAATAAAATCCCTCTTTAAATAATGACAGATAAAATTATAAAAACCGTTAAAGATTCGCAGATTGAAATGACTGAATATGTCATGCCTAACGACACAAATATTTTAGGAAATCTAGCCGGCGGGAGGTTAATGTTTTGGATAGATATTGCCTGCGCTCTTGCCGCATCAAAACATTGTATGACTGTTGCGGTCACTGCTCAGGTTGACAACCTCGTGTTCCATTACCCGATCAAACTTGGAGAGATTGTAAAACTCAAAGCCTCTGTAAATCGCGCCTTCAATACTTCAATGGAAGTTGGCGTTCGGGTTGAAGTTGAAGATTTCCGGACAGGAGTGGTTAAACATTCAAACAGCGCTTATTTAACATTTGTCAGCATAGACATGGAGACCGGACAAAAGGTAAAAGTTCCGCAAATAAAACCTGAAACAGAAGAGGAAATAAGGCGATACGAACAAGCATTGAAGCGGCGGGAACAACGTTTATCCGGTAAGCACGGAATTGTCTCCAAGCCTTGACATCCTTGAAATGGATGAAGTTACTATAAAAGTAGAAAATCTTTCGCACTCTTTTAACAACGGAGTTGTATTTAAAAATGTCAGTTTCTCCGTCGATAAAAATTCACCTCTCGCGATTACCGGACCGAACGGATCAGGTAAATCAACACTCCTGAAAATCATTACAGGATTAATACGACCCCTGAACGGAAATGTAACTTTCACATTGAAAGGAAAAACCCTCAACGAGTCAGACAAAAAAAATATGATTGGACTTTTCGCACCGTATGTAAATCTTTATGATGAACTCAGCGGGCTGGAAAATATCAGCTATTTTCATAAGCTCCGGACGAAGGAACGGTCTGATCTGCAGGCTCTTATGAGAAAAGTCGGTCTTGAAAATTCAGCGGAAAAACCTTTTAAAAGTTATTCTTCCGGAATGAAACAGAGGCTGAGACTTGCATTTGCTTTATCCGTTAATCCGCTCTTTCTGATTATGGATGAACCTACTACTAACCTTGACGAAGAAGGTTATGAAGTCGTGTCATCTGTTATCGGGGAACAACTTTCAAAAGGAATATTAATAATTGCTTCCAATTTAAAATCCGACCTCAGACACTGTGTTCAAACAATTAACATAGGGGATTTCAAATGATGTTTAAAAGTGCTTTGCTAATATTCCGAAATGAAATCAAATGCGAGCTAAGAACACGCTATGCAGCTAATTCTCTCGTTATGTTCATTCTGGTTACAGTTTCAATTATTAGATTTGCAATCGGTGAAGAAAAAACAGAAAATGAAATTATAAATGGGTTGTTATGGGTAAGTGTTTTTTTCTCCAATGCTGCAGGAATTACCCGGACTTTTGTAAAGGAAGAAGAGAAGGAGACCTCGCTTTCTTTGAAATTATCCACGTTACCGCACCCGGTTTTTCTCGGTAAACTTTTTTACAATTTCGTTTTATCATTTGTCGTTAACGTTTTTATTGTCGTATTGTTTATTGCTGTGAACGATCTTAGAATTGAGAATCATTACGGTTTCTGGATTGTCGTGTTATTGGGCAATTTTGGATTAGTTGCATCGTCAACCATAATTTCAGCGATTATATCTAAAGCAGATTCCAGGTCATCGCTCTATCCTGTGCTTGCTTTTCCTGTTCTCATCCCACTACTGGTATCAATAATATTTGCTACCAACCTCGCTTGTAACGGCGCTACTTTTCAGGAACTCATCCCAGAAGTTCAAATACTTATTTCCTATGCCGTGGTAGTTACAACTGCTTCGTTTATGTTGTTCGGTTTTGTTTGGAACGATTGAAAAAATATGCAGCCAGATTTACGCGTATAACTAACCAAAAAACCCGAATGGGCAGATATTTAACCTGAATTCAATAATACCGGTTTTGTGAATTTAAAATTCATTTTACTATATATAGATTGAAATTCTCTATTAATTAATTTACCCAATGAAGTTTTTAGTCCCTGTCGTTTTTCTCTCTGTTTTGATTTCAGGATGCGATAAATTTGAAGACCCCAAACCTGTAAATCAAATGCAGGTTACGGACAATTTTCACTCTAATCCCGATGAAGAAGACAGGTCACCTCAACTAAAAGATGCAGCTGATAAATCATACGAAGCGTACAAGGACGATAAATCAGAGTCAAATAAACAGGCGGCTATAAAGTCGAATCTCGAAGCTGGTATTTATTTCATGTATGACGCGCCCCTACCACCACGTGAAAAGTACAGACCTGCGTTAAACTTTTTCCGCAGAGTGCTGCTTTTAGACCCTCAAAATCACGATGCCACGATTAACAAAGATAAAATCGAAAAGATCTATAAAATGATGGGTAAGGAAATTCCTGAATCGGAATTATGAGGCTTGCTTTCCAAATATTGGTTTTCGTTCTGATAAGTTCTGTGCTGGTAGCTGGGTTTTCTGTTCCCATACCTTTCATACCTGCTCTTGGCGAAAAAGCACGTATACTTTATTTTCATGTACCAACTGCATGGGTTTCGGTCGTTGCATTTTTCATGTCAATGTTATATTCGATAAAATATCTACGTTCCGGTGATCCGGTTACTGATTTAAAATCCTTTTCTGCAAATAGTCTCGGTTTCCTTTTTTGCCTGCTTGCAACCCTTACCGGCGCATTATGGGCAAAATTTAGCTGGGGTGCTTTCTGGAACTGGGATCCGAGACAAACTTCTATTTTCATTTTGTTGTTAATATATGGTGCGTATTTCTCGCTCAGGTCGGCAATTAATGACGAAAGGAAAAAAGCAAGGTTATCATCAGTTTATTCAATTATTGCATTTGTTACTGTGCCATTCTTCGTTTTCGTTGTACCGAGAATCGTTGAAACCCTTCATCCCGATCCGATTGTTAATACCGAAGGGAAACTTAAAATGGATTCAGTTATGTTTGTAATTTTTATCGTATCTCTTCTGAGCTTTACCTTGCTCTATTTCTGGATGTTTGACTTAAAACTGAGGTTAGAGAAATTAAAATTAAAAGAAAAATAAAAACATGAAGGAATCCCTTTATGAGTTTTTGGAAATTAATGAACTGTACGTCGTTCTCTTTATTACTTTTATAATCTGGGTTGGATTGTTTGTATATCTTTTTATCCTGGATAGAAAAATATCAAAACTTGAAAATTCAAAAACTGTTATTAAAAATGAATAAATCTCTTATTGGCGCTATAATAATTATAGTATTCCTCGCTATCGGATTTTTTTCGTTTATGGATAGTAAAATTGAATATGTAAATTTTGCTGACGCGCGGGATATTCACAAAAAGGTTGAAGTAAAAGGTCAATGGGTAAAAGATAAAGAGTCAAATTTCGATTCCGGTACCAATACCTTTACCTTTTGGATGAAAGATGACTACAATAACGAAATGAAGGTAATTTTAGACGGCGGTAAACCTAATAACTTTGAAGTTGCAGACGCTATCGTTGTTAAAGGAAAAGTGAAGGACGGAACCTTTATGGCATCGGAAGTGCTTACCAAGTGCCCCTCAAAATATGAAGCAACCGGAGAAGAAATTAAAAATTCTGGTTACTAAAAAATGGTAGGCAAAATTCTAATCTATTTATCATTTGCATTTTCGATTCTGGGTGTAGTATCATTCTTTCTTGTTCATACCGGAAAAGAAAAATATCTGAAACCAGCAAGAGTCTTTTATCTCCTAACCGCAACATTTGTTATTGCCACCTCCGCTTTACTGATGTATCTGATTTTAACTCACCAGTTCCAGTATTCATATGTCTGGCAACAAAGCAACAGAGAACTTGGACTGGCATTGCTGATATCAACATTCTACGCCGGACAGGAAGGCAGCTTCATGCTCTGGACTTTAATGACTGCAATAATCGGCATATTCCTTTTGAGATATGTATCAAAAGGTGACCGCCTTGAACCAGAAGTAATGTCTGTTTATAGCCTTGTGCTTGGCTTCCTCACTTTTATTTTAATTTTAAAATCACCGTTCAACTACGTTTGGGATACATACGCAGGCGATGTAGCTCCTGGATTCATACCTGCCGACGGCAGAGGACTGAACCCGCTTCTTCAGAATTTCTGGATGTCAATTCATCCACCGACTTTATTTGTTGGATTTTCGGCTATGGCAGTTCCGTTTTGTTTTGCAATCGGAACTCTGATTAAAAACAAATACGACGAGTGGATTAGCTATTCATTGCCATGGTTATTATTCGCAGGTGGAGTACTGGTGCTCGGAATAATGCTTGGTGGTTACTGGGCGTATGGAGTTCTCGGGTGGGGCGGTTACTGGGCATGGGATCCGGTTGAAAACTCATCGCTGATTCCGTGGATAATTATTGTTGCTGCTATTCATACAATGATCGCCCAAAAAAGAACCGGTGGATATAAGAAAACAAATTTGATTTTATGTATTCTCTCGTACCTGCTTGTTTTGTATTCTACCTTCCTGACCAGAAGCGGCGTACTTGGTGATTCATCAGTTCATTCATTCGTAGATCCGGGAAAAGAAGTATATATCTCTCTTGTTGTTTTTATGCTGACATTCCTTGCAATCGGTATAGGTGCGGTAATCTACAGGGCTAAGGAACTTAAAACTTTCGATTCAGGATCAAAAAATATTCTGACCCGTGAATCCGCGCTCTTCGTTGGTGCTGTTACACTCTGTGCTTCCGCATTGGTAGTCTTTGCAGGTACAAGTTGGCCGATCATCGCTTCCGGATCAATTGAACAGGATTTTTATAATAAGATGAACCTTCCGATTGCTATACTCATCTCGTTTATAAACGGAATGAGCCTTTTGCTAAAGTGGAAAACGAATGACGAGAAAACCTTTTTCAAAAGCCTTCTCTTTCCGTTAATCATTACCTGTGTTATCACCTTTGCGCTTGTGATTGTCGGAGTTCAGGATTTTATCTTTGCTTTATTTGCCTTTGCAGCGATTTTTGCTTTTTTTGTGAATGCGGAAATTGCAATTACAATTTTCAAAAAGAATAAATCCGGAATTGGCGCTTACGTTGCACATATCGGACTTTCATTATTCTTTCTGGGAATTATTGCTTCCTCCAGATACAGTCAGGATGTAAACCTTACACTAGAACTTAATAAACCTGTTGAAGCTTTCGGTTACAGGCTTACTTATTTAGGTGCAACAGAATTTGAAGATCCTAATAATCAAACAGATTCAAAATATCATTTCAATATTCGCGTACAACAAGATGGTAAAGAATTGCTGCTGAAACCGGTAATGTATTTCAGTAGCTTTTCCGAAGGCGTAATGAAAAACCCGGATATTGCAAATTTCTTTGCGCGTGATCTTTACCTTTCGCCCATGGGGCTTGTTGAACCGGAAACTTTCACGAAAGACCAAATTCATGAAATCCCGAAAGGGAAATCAAAGGATATAGGTGCATTGAACGTAGAGTTTATAGATTTCAACTTCGGTGGAATTTTACCCGGCGGTGAAGAAGTACGCTCCGGTAACTTTACTGTCGGCGCAAAATTAAAAGTTAGCGATAATAAATTTTCAGAGGTAATAGAACCTAAGATTGAATATAAAAACGGGGTACCAAGTTATTTCGTTGCAAAGATGTCTGATAAACCTAACCTCAATTTCTACTTCGCAAAAATGAACGTTTCCAATACCGGAAACGGAGAGGCTCCAACTGCGTCTATTGCAATTGTTAATACCGATGAAACACCAATGCATATCCCCGAGGAATCGCTCGTAATCAATGCTTCAATCAAACCGTTCATTAATATTCTTTGGGCGGGTACTGCAATTCTCGTCATCGGATTTTTCATTTCGATATACAGGAGAAGAAAAGATTTATAATAATCTTTTTACCACTTAAAAAACTGCCAACTTAACTTCACAGTTAATTGCGAAGATGAAAATTTTTCTGACAATTATCTTTTTCTCGTTTGCATCACACGTTAGTTCGCAAACTTTGATTACAGCTGTAAATTTCGAGGGCAATGATTTCTTTTCTTCAAACGACCTCAGAAGCTTTATGGTTTTACGACCTGAACTTGATTTTAAACAGGAACAATTGAACTCCGATTTGATCTCAATACGTGAGCAATATAAATCTCAGGGTTTTTATTTCGCACAGATTGACTCGGTTTTATACGATTTCGATACTGATTCTGGTACTGTTGAACTAACCATCAGGATAACCGAAAACGATAGGGTAATGCTTGGTGAAATGGAAATAACCGGAAATTCTGCCATCAAATCAGAAGAGATTTTAAGTAATTTTGAAACAAAACCCGGTACACTTTTATCCGACCTTACTCTAAACCAAGATATTAATGAATTGCTTGAAATCTACGAATCCCGTGGTTTACCGTTTGCTTCAGTTGAAATCGGCAGTATAAATATTTACAACGATGACGGTATTAAAAAATTAAAGCTGAATATTACCATAAACGAGAACAGAAAAATTAAAATCAGCGAAGTAAGAATATCAGGGAATGAAATTACAAACAAAAATGTAATCCTTCGCGAAGTAAGGTTACCACAAGACGGAACAGTAACGGTCGATCATTTGGATAATATTAAAGCGCGATTGGAAAAACTGGAAATTTTTAACGAGGTAAAATACCCACGAATTTATTCTATTGTGGGTAAGGAGGAATCCGGATTAATAATTGAAGTTACCGAAGGAAACACTAACACCTTCGACGGGATTATCGGATATGTACCACCCCAACTTGAAGGCGAATCGGGTTATTTCACCGGTAAGATAAACTTATCTTTCAGAAACCTATTCGGTACCGGAAGGAAAATTGCGGCAAGATGGGAGCAGGAAGTCAAGGAAACTCAGGAGCTCGAGTTCAAATATGCCGAACCGTATTTCTTTTCTACTCCGTTTGATGTTCAGTTTGGATTTCTGCAACGAATTCAGGATACAACATATACCCGACGTAAGTTTGATTTAAAGGCAAAGTATGAAATTTTAAACAATCTTACGGTTTCCGGTTTATTCGGTTTTGACCGGATTATACCCGCAGATATTCAAAACCCGCAGTTCATTATTGCTGATTCACGTATTGTGGAAACAGGAATCGAAATAAGATACGATAAACGGGACGATATTTATTTTCCCCGAAGTGGATTTCTTTTTAATTCCTTCTATAGTTACGGTGATAAAAAAATTTTTAATATCGGGCAACTTCAGAACCTAGGCTACAATGACAAATATTCAATTCAACGCTATACCGGCGAAATAAAATTTTATTTCTCTTTTACAAAACGACAATCTACACAATTAAAGGGATTCGCCGGAGAAGTACGGGCTGATAAGCTGGAAGACTCCGATTTCTTCAGGGTTGGGGGAAATAATAATATCAGGGGATATCGCGAACAACAATACCTTGCATCAAGATTTATATATGGCTCTCTTGAGCCAAGATATTCAATCTCACGAAGAAGTTTCCTGCTTGCTTTTGCGGATGCGGGATATTACTTCAAACCTTTTGATGCGGTTAATAACATTGCTGAACAATCCGAATTCCTTCTTGGATATGGGATTGGTATTAGGCTTGAAACAGGAATCGGACTTATTGGGGTCAGCTATGCACTTGGAAAAGGCGACGGCTTCCTTGATGGTAAAATTCACTTCGGTCTAATAAATACATTCTAATTCACACTTTTTAATTTTCCGAAATATACTGATAAGATTAAAATAAAAGACTAAATAGACTTTTATTTTTAAAAGCCCTATCTTTGTACGTAATTTTAAAAATTAAAATCATAAAATGGAAACATTAGACGTTACAAAAATCGAACCCCGTTTAAAACATTCTACAATCTTTGAAAAATTTGATGCACTCGCGGGTGGTGAAGCATTTGTGATTCACAATGACCACGACCCGAAACCGCTTTATTACCAATTGCTGGGTGAACGTGGACAAACCTTCAGTTGGGAATATCTTAAGGAAGGTCCGGATGTCTGGGAAGTCAAACTTTCAAAATTGGGATAAAGATTTTCCTTTAAAACCGTATCAATACGCTACCCCGACAGGTAATAATACGATACAAATTTTCCGGTTTTCTTTTTCGAGCCCGTACGTCACATCACTGTGGATAGTATTGCAGAATGTGTATGTTGAGTCACAATAAATTTCAACATCTCAATTTTGTATTTGCAATATTAAATAGTTCCGGGATGTTTATAAATTTTGATCGTTTCGTATAAGCGAATTATACACTATTAATTTCTATAAGATAAAATTCCGGGAAGGGGTAAATATTTTTCTCAGTCGGAACTGATCGGGTCTTCAGCAATTACCGTATATCCAGAATAAAAGACTAAATAGACTTTTATTTTTAAAAATCTTAACTTTGTACTGAAACTTAAACTTAAAACACAATATGGAAACATTAGATGTAACGAAGATTGAACCGAGGTTAAAGCATCCTACAATCTTCGATAAATTTGACGCGCTTTCAGGCGGTGAAGCATTTATAATACATAACGATCACGATCCTAAGCCGCTTTATTATCAATTACTGGGCGAGCGGGGACAAACCTTTAGCTGGGAATATCTACAAGAAGGTCCCGAAGTTTGGGAAGTTAAATTATCAAAACTTGGGGAAGGTGAGAGACCGGCAACAGTTGGTGAACTTGCAGCTTCGGATATAAGGAAAGCAGAAGTCTTCAGAAAGTTCGGTCTGGATTTTTGCTGCGGTGGAAATAAAACTCTGGCAGAGGCGTGTCAGGAGCAGGGAATAAGCGCAATGGAAGTTGAATCAGCAATGTCGGAACTGGAGAATACGGAAGCACCTGCGTCACAGGATTTCAATAATTGGGAACTCGATTTTCTTGCTGACTATATTGTAAACACTCATCACAGGTATGTTAACGATACATTACCGATACTGAATGAAATCAGCGCAAAAGTTGCAAGCGTTCACGGTGTCGCTCATCCGGAAGTTGTTGAAATTGCAAATTTATTTAAAGGCGTCGAAAATGAATTACTGAGCCATATGCCAAAAGAAGAACAAATTTTATTTCCATACATAAAAGAGATGGTTACAGCAAAGCGCGATAACCAAGCTCCACCGCCCGCAGCGTTCGGTTCAATTGAAAACCCAATCAGGATGATGGAAGCTGAACACACCTCAACGGGCGATAACATGAAGAAAATCCGCGAACTGAGCGGAAACTTTGTTCCACCGGAAGACGCTTGTGCATCATACACTTATTTATACAACAAGCTCGAAGAGTTCGAGAAAGATCTGCATCAGCACATCCATCTCGAAAACAATATTCTTTTTCCAAAATCAATAAAGTTGGAAAAAGAATCACAGGGTTGATATGGGAGTGTACTATGTATTATCAGTTTATCTCCATATAGTACTTGCGGCATTTTGGATAGGTGGTATGCTTTTCCTGCCGCTTGTACTATTACCCTCAATTAAGAACAACCCAACAAGAGTTGAACTTTTATATAAAACAGGTTTAACATTCCGTTTTTTTGGCTGGATGTCGCTCGGAGGATTGCTGGTCACGGGCTTGCTCAATATGTATGCGAAAGGGATACCTTTTTCGTTGGAATTTCTCGCAGGTAACTCTTTCGGGAGAGTACTGGGTATAAAAATTGTACTGTTTGTCGTAATGCTTTTGATTGCCGGGATACATGATTTTTATGTAGGCGAGCGGGCTATCATGCAAATGAAAGAATCTGAAAAGAAACGTCTGAAACAATTTGCAAAGTGGTCAGGGAGGATAAATTTGTTACTAGCCTTGGCAATAGCATTCCTCGGTGTTGCCTTCTCGAGAGGTTTAAGAGTTTTTTAAGGTATATAATCATATATTAACATGTGGAGAAATTTATTATGAAAGTTACACGAAGAACGAAAATTTCGGAAATTATTAAACATGATAAGAATGCGATAGAGGCAATCATATCAGTAAATTCACATTTTGAGAAACTTAGAAACCCCATTCTAAGAAAAGTTCTCGCACCAAGGGTTACAATTGAAGATGCAGCAAGAATTGGAAAATGCAAGGTGAATGACCTTTTTTCCGCGCTCTCAAAAATTGGTTTTGAAACGGAGCACATTTCTTCGGATAATACTGAATCAGTCGTACAAGATAGTAAAAGAATTTCCGAAGCAAGAAATGGGGGAAAAATTAAAAAACTTGATGTAAGACCAATCCTCAGCGGCGGCGCTGATCCCTTTACGGATATAATGAAGGAATTGAAAACTGTCCCTGAAGGATACGCTCTTGAAGTAATAAATACTTTTGAACCGACACCGCTTATAAAAATCCTCGAGAAAAAGGGATACGAAAGTATGGTTGTTACAGAAGGGGATGTGGTTAGAACTTATTTCCTGAAAACCGGCGACTCAACCGAAACAGAAAAAGGCAACGACAGCAATTTTGAACTTCAAAAAGTTACAATTAATGAGCTAGATTCCGCACGGGATAAATTCGCTCAGAAAGTTCGGGAAGTTGATGTCAGAAATTTAGAGATGCCTTTACCAATGGTTACCATTCTTGGTGAGTTGGAAGAACTTCCCGATGATTACGCATTATACGTGCACCACAAGAAAATCCCACAATATTTATTGCCTGAATTAAAAGATAGAGGATTTAAATCCATTGCGGCGGAAATAGACGAAGGTAATGTAAAAATGTTAATCCACAGGTAAATGCAGCAGTTAGCAAGCCAAAACGCTCCTTCACCGGGAGTTGTCGTTCCACATTTTATTTTCGGGGCTGTAGTCTGGCTTTGTGTAACAATTTTAATTATCTCTTTTCCAGGAGCATTCGTTCAACACTACTTTAATCCACGACTTCTATCTATTACTCATTTGCTGGCACTCGGATGGATTACGATGATTATCTTCGGCGCCTTATATCAACTCGTACCTGTAATACTCGAAATAAAACTTTTCAGTGAAAAATTGTCTGTTACTTCATTTGTCTCACTTGCAATTGGATGTATCCTGATAAGTGTTTCATTCTGGAAATTTCAATTTAGCGGAATGATGCACGCCGGAGCAACATTTGCAGTAATTGCAGTTTCTCTGTTTGCAGTTAATATTTTCGCTACTGCGCGTAATTCAGCAAAAAAAACAATCGAGCGGAAATTTATCCTTACTTCAGTCGTCTGGCTGGTTTTCACGGTTTCCGCGGGTATGACGCTCGCAATAAATTTATCTTCTCCATTTCTTGAAGTTTCACATCTTGAATTGTTGAAACTCCACGCTCATGCAGGTATAGTCGGATGGTTTATGCAATTGATAATCGGTGTCTCTAGTAAGCTCATTCCCATGTTTATCGTATCGCATCACCTCAATGAAAATAAACTGAGAATTTCATATTACCTGATTAATATTGGATTGTTGTCGTTCATAATTTCACTTTTCCTTGAATATACACCCGGTGTTTTATTTGGCGTCATACTTGTAGTTGCTGGAATCTCATTCTTTCTTTCATTTGTATATGAAGCCTATAAAAAAAGGGTTAAAAGAAATCTTGATCTCGGTATGAAGCAATCAATGATTGCATTTTTAATGTTACTTATTCCGGTATTACTATCACTGGTATTTGTATCGGAGTTATGGGATACAGGAAAGTTAACAATTCCGCTCGCTGTAGCGTATGGAAGCACAATATTTATTGGATTTATAACTTCACTTATTATGGGACAGACATATAAAACTTTACCCTTTATAATCTGGCTTAAGGTATACCGAGGCAAGGTAGGGAAAGGTAAACTCCCCTTTCCTAAAGATCTCTATTCGGAGAAACTTGCTGATTTTCAACTCTGGACATTTATCCCGGGTTTCGCTACACTGATTGTGGGAATTATTTTATTAAATAAAATTATAGTTACCATAAGCGGTATATTACTGCTGATATCAGTTTCAATTTATTTTTTTAACTTAATGAAGATTATTCTTCACAAACCGATAACACTTCATGAATAAAATATTAACTCCTAAAGAAGAAGAATTACTTAAAGCCCTGAAAGATGTTATTGATCCCGAACTAATGGTAAACATCGTCGATCTTGGTTTAGTTTATGATCTTACTATAGACGAAGAAAAGAAAACGGTAAACATCGATCTAACTTTGACATCTCCCGGTTGTCCGCTCGGAGATATGATAACCGAAGATACGAGACAGATGACCGATTCAGTTCTGCCAGGATACGAAATTGATATTAAACTCGTCTGGAACCCGCCGTGGTCATTTGAAATGATGACAGAAGACGGAAGAAATGCATTATACCGAAGGTAAACGGAATGCTTTCCCGGAAGTGCAAATATGCAATAAGAGCGGTACTTTTCCTTTCGGTTGAATGCAAGGATGGTTGCAAGCTCAAAGGTGGAAGGGAAATTTCTGATTCATTAAAATTACCGCACGCTTTTACAGGGAAAATTCTTCAGCAGTTAGCACGGCAAAATATCATTTCATCCGCTAAGGGACCGGGTGGCGGATTTTATCTCTCAGATGACAACAGAAAAAAGCCACTCATTAAAATTATTGAAGCAATGGGAGATGTTTCAGTTTTCAGCTCCTGTGGTCTCGGGCTTTCAAAATGTTCAGATACGCAACCTTGCCCCATCCACGATTCATTCAAAACCTGCCGAGATGAATTGCTTCAGTTATTTAGCACAAAAACAATTTCTGACCTGAGCGAAGAAATTGTTAAAAGCAATCTTTCTCTGGTCAGATAATTGCCCTGCGCCCATCTCAGTTTAGAAAATTGAGTTTGCTCCAAAGAGATAATGATTTTAAAACTCCGCTGTGTTCACTCGGCCTGTTCAACGTCAATCTTGGAGGCTATTTTATATAATTTTCTGATGATGTTGTCAATTCTGATTTTCATTCTCTCTTTTACATGCATAGAGCTGAAGTCCCCGTCATCGAGTGTTAATAATGTATCAACATCTGTTATATTCATACGAAAAATCTCTTCATACTCTTTCCTGAGAGAGTCTGATATTGACCAATTTGTTACCGTGTTATGCAGATGAATTTCTTTCAGGTATTTTTGGAGTTTTTTACGATGAACTTACGCCTGAAATTGATTTTGAATAGTAAAAGTTTCCTCCCTTAAAATTGAAACATTTGTATTTAAACGGTAAAGGAAAATCAGTTTATCCTTGTGTGATGTTTCGGAAGAATTGTTACAGCTCAGAGAAACCGAGAATGTCAGGAGAAATACGATTAGAATATGTTTTTTGAATTTCGTTAAACTCAACGCAATGAATCAATACCTCACGCACAACATAATTAATTGACATTGTTATTAAAAGACAATGTTCATAATTTGATAATTCAATAAAAATTAAAATGAGCGATAGAAAATATTTAAATATTGAATATAAAAATATCCTCGTATCTGAAATTGAGAACGGGAACGGCTTATCGGTAGGATTGATAAGATTAAACCGCCCTAAAGCCATGAATGCGCTTAACGTTCCCACAATGGAAGAAGTTGTGACAACGTTTGAAAATTTTGACAATGACAGGGAAATTGGTTGTATCGTAATCACGGGAAACGATAAAGCATTTGCAGCCGGAGCAGATATAAAGGAGATGGCGGAAGAAACGACAATCGGGATGCTTTTGAAAGATCAGTTTGCCAGATGGGATAGAATCAGGAAAATAAAGAAACCCATAATTGCAGCAGTAAGCGGGTATGCATTAGGGGGTGGATGCGAATTAACCATGACCTGTGATATGATCATAGCCGCTGAATCAGCAACGTTTGGGCAACCGGAAATTAACCTTGCTGTAATGCCCGGTGCCGGCGGAACACAACGACTTACCAAAGCAATTGGAAAAGCGCGTGCTATGGAAATTATCCTTACCGGAAGAATGGTTTCCGCGCAAGAGATGTATGAAGCCGGACTTCTCACTAAAGTTGTACACAATGAAATTTACCTCGAAGAAGCAATTGCACTTGCAAAGGATATAGCCTCTAAGCCAGCAATTGCGGTTCAGCTTGCGAAAGAAAGTATATTGAATTCGATGGATACTACAATTGAAACGGGTCTCGAATTGGAACGAAAAAATTTCTATATGCTTTTTGCAACTGAAGATAAGTTCGAAGGAATGAATGCATTTATCGAAAAACGAAAGGCGGATTGGAAACATAAATAAACTCTCAAAATTATTTACAGGTATATTATCACAAATGCGAAAGAATAAAAATATACGTTGAAGTCATTTGCATTCCATGAACTATAATTAACAAAATATTTCAGAAAAAATAAATGAGACGGGAGCTCGAACAAAAAATTATTGCACGGGAAATGTCAGCCATTAAAGAATTCAATGTGCTCGACAATGAATCGGTAAAAAAAACCCGGCTGTCAGTCTTTTCAAAAAGGTTCATCATAAATCTGCCTCAACCAGTAATTGAAAGAAAAGATTTCCAAAGCGTAATTACAGATTCCGTTCATTTGTTAATTAATTATTCAATCATTCCTTGCGCTACATTGATAGGGGAACTGTTCGGAGATCTGGATTCCCGGCAGAGCCTCGTTGTCGCTAAGAAACTCTCACTGTTCAGATTCTATAAATATTACCCTGATTCCATAATTAATTTTATTAAAGCGGAAGATAAAGTAGTGCTTCGCAAAACCGAAGTAAGCGAACTGTTAAAAGAAACCAACTCTGCACTTCTGAAAAAGTTCTCATCAAACATTACCGGTATTAAAATCAAAAACCTTTTCGTTCAGATTTTCAAATTGAAATATGTTGTTGAAGAGAAGATTAACCTTGATTCCACAATTTCAAAAGAGTTCATTAAAGATTTTTTGACGGATAAGAATTATATCGGCTTATTAGGAAAGGTAAATTCAATTCCGGAAAATTCTTTAGGTGAGGTTTCACTGAAAGACCTGATAAAATATTTAACCGGTAAAAATATAAGTAAATCTGATTCAGTGAATGAAGATATAAATGAATCTGTGATTTTAACTGTCGCAAATGACGATTTATTACAGGATAAATCTATACAAATTATCAATGTTGAATTTGAAAATGAAATTCCGACAAAAGATGTCAAGACGGAGCTAATTGTAAATGAAGATACAACCGAAGAAAAAGTTGTATTAGATCTCGCTTCTGATGAAATTTACTACTCAGATGAATTATCGGATGCAGCGAATGACGAAAAATTATTCCCGACTGAGATAATAAAAGAGACGGTTATAGAAACCGGTGCCGGTGAGTTGAAGAGATTGTTCAGACCGTACGAGTTGAAAGCAATTTGTAAAAAGTTATTTGATAACAATAAAAGTGAATTGTTTACATTCCTGGGAGGATTGGAATCGTGTACTTCATGGGAAGATGTTGCATCCAATCTTAAAACACATTTTATGGAAAACGATGTTGATCCGTACGATGATGATGTGCTCCTGTTTGTTGACGTACTTCAGGAGCACTTTACCAAATATTATTAGAACCCGAATCCTTCATCCATCGGTTGAGAATCATCATTGTTTCTTCTCCGTTTCCTGTCTTGATTCCCCTCGTCCGTTCCGAATTTATAACTAATATTCAGGAACACATTTCTCGAATCCCATCTTCGTTCGAAGCTTTCAACGTAATTTTGGTCATCAATCCGTACCCTGAATTTTTGCGTATCGAACAAGTCACTTACTCTCAGAGTAAGAGAAAGTTTTTTATCGAACAGATCTTTTCGCAAAGCAACATCCATTCCCTGGAAAGGTTCTATCGTTCCTTGTGCTGAAAACCTTTCTCCGGAATAATAATACGATAACTGCAAACCAAAATCCGCCGGTAAATTTACTGAAGATGAGAATCTGGTGCTCCACGAATAATCACTCCTTTTAGTACCGATTCCGGATTCGCCGGGATCAACTTCACTTTTAAAATAGCTGAAACTCCCGGTTAAATTTAATTCTTTGAAGGGTTGAGTATTGAAAATGATTTCGCCACCGTAACTTTTCGCAGTTGCAAGATTATCAAATGTTGTCAGCGTAGTTACGCTATCTAAAAGAATACTTGTCCTTGTAATATCATCGGTAGTATGTCTGTAAAAAATTGACGGGGTAATTGTTCCAAAATCGAAATAGTTAATGTAGTTCAACTCAAGTGAATTGGTGAAAGCAGGTTTCAATTTTGGATTTCCCTGATAAATATTTTGTGGGTCTGATACTCTTTTAAATGGATTTAACGACCACTGTCTGGGACGCTGTATTCTACGACTATAACTTATTTGTAATTCCTGTGAAATTCCCAATTTTCTTGACAGACTTACCGAAGGGAAGAAATCTATATAATCGTTATCAAAATTTTCTCCGGTTGTTACCAAATCACCACAAATTATTGTTTGCTCCGCTCTTAAACCAAATGAGAAACCAAAATCGGAAATGTTTCCACCAAGAATTGCATAAATACCGTGAACCTGTTGTTTGTATATAAATCTGTTCGATAAGGTCGTATCAGTTACATATTGATTTAAAGAATAATTATAAAATCGGTTGTCAACGTCCAAATCACGTTTTGAAATATCTCCTTTATAGCCCGCTTCAAGTTTTAATTTTTCCTTGACGGGGTACGAGTAGTCAACGCGCAAAGAAAGGTTGTTTTCAGTTTCATCTGTAATTTCATTCAACCTTGTAGGTTCAGCAACTACCGGGAAAATGTATTCGTCGTCCGTAAAAACATTTTCATCATCTGTTTCGCGGTTAAAATTAAAATCGGAGGTAATTTTATGTTCTTTTTCGTCAAAGTTGTGTTGAAATCTCATGGAAATATCAATGTTGTCACCCTTTTCATTTTCATTACTTTTCCTTATATAATCTGCAATGAGGTTACCGTTAGCATCAACTTCTTTTGAAGCGGTAAACCTTGCGCTCGTCGGATCACCGGTTCGGTAGCTAAGAGTTAAACCAAGTAAAGTTGACTTATCGAACGAATAATCAAATCCACCTGAAATTGAATTTGAGATTCGACGCCTGAAACCATTTGCAGTCTGCGAGAGTGAACTTGTCCCTGAGCTTAAAAATACACTCCTGGAACTTGAACCACTGGATTCAAAATTAAATGAATTATAGTTAAGATTACCGAAAAAATTTAAATTGTCCTTGCGGAAGTTCAGATATAATCCACCGGTATATTTGTCTTTTGTGCCTGCATTAAGGGTAACATTACCATTATATCCGAAGCTTTCTGATTTCTTTAGTATAATGTTTATTATTCCTGTTGTTCCTTCAGCTTCAAATCTTACGGATGGGTTGGTAATTAATTCAACCCGATCAATCTGGTCGGCTGAGATTTGTTCGAGAATTATTGTCCGATTTGAGCCATCAAGCCCCGATGGTCTGCCATCAATCAGAATTCTGACATTTTCGCTCCCTCTCACACTGACGTTACCTTCAACATCCACCGTTACCGAGGGGACTTCACGTAAAACATCAATCGCTGAACCACCACGTAAGGTCAAATTTTCCTCTACATTGAATATTCGTCTGTCACCTTTAAATTCAATCTTACTACGCTCACTCTCGATAACTATTTCGTCCGTTGTCATTTCACCCGATTTTAATCTGACTTTACCGATATCAAGAGAAGCGTTTCCTGAATTGAGCGTTATATCCGGAACTACGGTCGTACTATAACCAATCATACTAATTTCCAATCTGTACCTGCCAAACGGAATTTCGTCTAAAAAGAATTTCCCGTCTAAATCCGTCGCACCACCTTTAACAATTTTATTATCGCTGTCTAAAAGCGAAGCTGATGCATCCGAAAGCGGTAGATCTGTAGAATTTTCCAGTACAATCCCAGATATTGAACCTTTCTGTTGGGGAAAAATTACAGATGTGGTTAATAAAAATACTACTACAATCAAAAAAGTTTTCATTCTTAAGATTTAATGTTAAAATCTCCCCCGAACTTAGACATATTTTTTTTAAAATAGTTTAAATCAAAATGCGGGTTTCCGCCCGCATTTTATCTGATAATAAATTTTCCGGTTTAAAAGTTTCTTAACGTAACCCGTTAGTTACAAAAAAACTGGCTGAAGAATGTTTCGCAAGCTCCTCCTTTTTACCAAAAATTTCCTTTCTATTGCAAATTCTCCTTTATTCCCCGAGCGCTTTTACAATTTTATTCTTTTGCTCTTTATACAATTTTCTATACGACCATAGTGAAAGTGATTTGTTGATGTATTCGTTCGCCTTTTCAAAATTTCCCATTTGATATTCAAGCTCAGATCTGACATAATCAACTCCGGCAACAAATATCATTCCCTGAAGATATGGTTCAGCCTTATTCGTAAATTCCATAACCGATAATCTCTCTTCATTGGTTGCATTTGAATCTCTCATAACTTTACTTGCTTTTCCGAGATAATATTGTCCGATATAAAATTTTACAAATTCATCATCCGGATATATTGCTTCAATATTTTTAATAACTGACTGAATCTCCGCATCATCTTTTGACTCGAACGATTCATTCAGAAAAGTCAATGCAATATCTCTCGTTAGCGCATTATCAGGATACATCTCAGCTAACTCTTTCATCTTTTGATTATCCTCATTTATTATTGCAAGCATCATTTCAGCATCTTCACGATAATCACTGTCAGTTTCCGAAACTTTTTTATAAAACTGAATTGCCTCTTCGTTATTTCCATCCGAATATAACCTTTCAGCATAATAGTACAAAACTTTCGGATCGTTTGAACCTTTATCAACTTCAGTTTTCAGATACTCCATTGTAAGACCATCAACAATTATCTGTTTTGCATAGTCAAGGAATTCTTTCGGCGGCATATATCCGGCTACTCTTCCCAGCTCTTTCCCTTCACTGTTAAGATATATTGTTGTCGGGAAACCACGAGCCTCGAATTCTTCAGCCAACCTGATACCATCACCTTTCTCGGCATCTATTTTAAGATTTATCAGATTAGCATTTACAAAATCTGCAAACTCTTCATTTGTAAAAACTCTCATTTCAAGATTTCTGCACCAGATGCACCATTCGGTATTAAAGTCTATCATAATACCTTTATTTTCCTTTGCGGCAAGTAAAAGCGCTTCTTCGTATGTGCCATCAAAAAAATTGACCTTGTTTCCATAGTCATCGGCAATAACTGAACACGCCATAACAAAAAAGGTAAAAATCAAAATTATTGTCTTCATAATATTATTTTGGTTTGTTCAAATCTATTTTATTTAAAAATTAAATTGAATATCATTAATCAGAGCTTATAATTTTAAATATAAAACTATAAATAAAATGGGAAAAGGAATTCTCAGTATATTTATTTTTTTGCAGTCTGTTTTCGTATATTCGCAAACTACTACAACACCTGATACAGAAAAAAAATTCTATACCGGATTTGGAACCTCCGTTTCATCTTATCTCGGTGAAGATTTCGGTAGCAGATATTCAATCCGTTCATTTTTTAATAACTATGACAGTTACTACAACCAATCCTACAATTCTAATCCGGCTTTCGGCGTATTTCCTCTGAACCTGCAATTTAACTTCGGTTACAGATTCAACGATAAAATTGCAACTGAGCTTGAAACGTCTTTTATCTGGCATGCCCGCGGGTATATGACTAATCCGGACTTTCAAACGGGTACGCTATCCGGTGGTCGTTATTATTCCGACAGATACGATTATTCAAGTATGATGGCTGTCCCGCTTTTTATAAATATGAAGTATAGCCCGTTTGGTGAATACTACAACAGTCTGATTTTTAAAACAGGTTTTGGTTTTCAATATGTTTCAGAATCGATAGACCGGGTAAGAAAAATTTATGAAGAATCGTACTATTATACATACTTTACGGAATATCTGCTCGGTACCACCACTGCTTCTAAGTTTATGCCAGGTATAAAAATCGGCGCCGGGTATCTTGGGGAAATTGGCGATGGATTTTTAAACGAGACTGATATTACTTATACATTGTTTTTCAACAACAATAAAATTTCCGGTAATCCTCTGGCAATTAATACATCCGGCAAGATAGGTATGATTTCATTGAATACCAGAATTTATCTGGTCTTTTGATTTTACCTCTAAATGAAAACCCGAATTAGGTATTTTACATATCTGTAAACCAAACGGTAACCGAAAGTTTTTGCGGAGATCTTGTTTCGCGGATTAACGCTTTCAGTATTCCGCTTTTTCTTTTTTCCAAAATACTTTAGCTCAGTTTAAACTTTGAACTTTCTGCTTAAAAATCTCATAGGGATTGTTATCTTTTTAGTTGCTGCGGCTTTTACTTTGTTCTTCCTGTTCTCCGATTTATCTGAAAGGTCATTCTATAAAACTGATGGTGCTATACTCCTGACATCTCTTGAGGACACTGTTAGTATTGCATTTGATAATTACGGCGTCCCTTCAATTAACGCATCAAATGAAAAAGATATTTATTTTGCTCTCGGTTATATACACGCACAGGACAGGCTTTGGCAAATGGATTTAACCCGGCGGGTTGCGGAAGGAAGGCTTGCTGAAATTTTGGGGAAAGAGGTTCTCGATTTTGATATCTTGTTCAGGACTATAGGAATATACAAAACATGTTATCAACTATATGACTCTATTTCTCCAAAATCAAAAGATATTCTTGAAAGCTATTCGCTCGGTATTAACTCTTTTATCCGTTCAAACTTAACTAATCTGCCTTTCGAGTTCGATGTTCTTGATTACAAACCTGATCCATGGAAACCTGAACATTCTTTAATGGTTATTCGCTTAATGGCATGGGATCTGAATACTTCATGGTACGCTGATCAATTGTTTACAGACCTAAGGAACAGGTTCGGCGAAGTTCTTGTCAAAGATTTAATTCCGGATTATTCTCCCAACGGACCCTTTGTAATCAAAGAAAACGGAAATGGAGGTGTAGCCGGTGATACAATTAACTTATCAGCTGACATTCGCCCGAAATCCGGGGGCTATGATAATCTATCGCGGGAATTTGTTGGAAAGATTCTTAACTACAGGAATTATTTCGGACTTAGTATGAATGCACAGGGTAGCAACGCGTGGGTAATTTCATCTGAAAGATCAGATAGCCGGAAACCTATACTGGCGAACGATCCACACCTTCAACTTTCAGTTCCTTCGAAATGGTACGAGGTAAAATTTACTAACACTTCCAATGGAAATTTTGTAGCTGGGTTTTCCATCCCCGGGGCGCCGGGTATAGTTGCCGGAAGGAATAACTGTATAGCCTGGGGTGTTACCAATCTGATGAACGACGACTCTGATCTTTTGCTGTTGAATAAAAAATCAACTTCGTATATTTACGATAGTACCACTTATCAACTGGATAGTACTTTAGAGGAAATTAATATTAAAGATGAAGTTGATGGACATATTTTCGTTACTTACAGTACTGTCGCCGGACCGGTTGTCTCAGGACTTAATAGAATGGGTTTTGCCTCAGAGAAAAAACTCATCACAGGTGGTGATAAATTGCTTGTTCTTCAATGGACCGGATTTCATAAAAGTGATGAAATCCTCTCATTTCACAAACTCAATTTTGCAAAAGACTGGTCACAATTCAGAAATTCCTTCCGGGATTACAATGCTCCGGCGCTGAATTTCGTTTACGCTGATACTTCAGGAAATATTGGATATCAGGTTGCCGGTTTCATACCGATTAGAAATAATAATTCACAAAATACTGAACAAGGATTCTACAATCCTTCCGGTAAAACATGGTCTTCATTTATTCCTTTCGATAACCTTCCGTTTGTTCAAAACCCTGATACCGGCTTTATAGTAACAGCAAACAATCCCCCGCTAAAAAATTCAGGTTACTATATTTCATATTTGTTTGAGCCACACTACCGTGCTGAAAGAATAGAGGAAATTATATCTTCAAGGGTTCTATTCTCACCTGAAGAATTTGAGCTACTGCAAAATGATGTTTACTCTCATCAGGCACAGGAATTTCTTTCTTATTTATTTGAGGCAGCAAATGATTCAATTGGTATTGAACCTGAATATTCTGAATATCTCAGTTTATTAAAAAACTGGAACTATCAAATGTTACCGTCTTTGCCACAACCAACAATTTTTGCAACTTTCGAGTTGATGCTATACAAGAATATTTATTTAATCAGATTTGGAGATGAACTGTTCAGAGATTATGTGTTAATAAAAAATATACCTGTGCGAAATACATCTAAATTACTAAGAGGGAAAAAATCCTGGCTTTTCAATCTTGATCCGTTATCCGTGATACCTGTTCCGTCAAATGAAATCCTTAAACTGAGTTTTTATGAGGCCATAGATAAGCTCATCGAAGTAAGTGGAACACCGAACTATGATAATTGGACCTGGGCAGAGTATCACAAGGTCATTTTAAAGCATCCACTTGGAAGCGTACCTGCACTTGAAAATGTATTGAACATTGGTCCGTTTGGAGCAGGTGGCAGCGGCACTACTGTATTATCTTCCGAGTACCAATTCTCAAATTCATCATCCGATTTCAATTTCATTGCAACCATTGGTTCATCTATGAGAATGATTACAGATTTGAACGACAATTTTAAAATGATAACCGTTAATTCTACCGGTCAGTCAGGTCAACCGCTACACCCGCATTACAGAGACCAGTTCAGGTTATGGTTGTTTGGCGAATATAAAGAACTCAATATTTCAGCAGAAACGAATATTACTTCCGGCGCTTCATCAATTCTTAAATTAATCCCGACTGATTAATGTCGCTCTCTTCAAAAGAGAAATATAAAATTTTTAAACCTAAAAAATTTCTCGGACAAAACTTTCTTACAGATGAAAATATTTCCAGAAAGATTGTAGCGTCGCTTGACATTAAATCCAGCGATAAGGTAATTGAAATAGGTCCCGGATATGGCGCTCTTACGAAATTTCTGGTAAACTCAAAATGTGATTTCATCGCAATTGAAATTGACAGATCCATTGCCGGTAAATTACGCGATAAGTACAATGGAATTTCCATAATCGAAAAAGATTTCCTTGATGTATCGCTGAAAGACCTCGCAGGAAATAAAAAAATTAAGATCGTTGGGAATATACCGTATAATATTACTTCACAGATTTTATTTAAATTTTTCGATGACAGGGATGTGATAAAAATGGCTGTCGTAATGATGCAAAAGGAAGTAGCTCAAAGATTAGTAGCAACGAAAGGAACAAAAAATTACGGGATACTTTCACTCAACGCACAGATATATTCCGATATTAAAAAACTTTTCACAGTACCGCCTACTGCATTTTTCCCGAAACCTGCGGTTGATTCAATGGTTTTGAGTTTCAGTTTTTTGAGGAAAGTTGATTTTATAAAAAATCATTCATTGTTCCGTGAATTTCTGAGAGCAGCTTTTTCGCAAAGGAGAAAAACTTTACGAAATTCATTGAAATCATTTTTTGAAAACTACCAAACTAACGTGAATAGTTTATCAACGGATTTGAGTCGCCGGTCCGAATCACTCGCAATTGACGAGATTATTGATTTATATAATGAAATTCTGAGTTCTTCACATATCCCAAATCCATGATTCACGAAGTTGTTAATCTAATCAATGACAAACGAGTTTTCGAGAGTATATTCGAAAAGCCAATACCGGATAAACTACTTATTACCGGGATTTCGGGATCATTGAACTCACTTTTACTTTACACTATTTATTCTACACTATGCAAAAAAGTTATTTTCATCTCGAATGATAAATCTGAATTAGAAAATTTTCTTGGTGATCTCGGATTAATTTCACCTGATATTAAAACCGCTTTACCGGATGAAAAAAACGATAACCCAGATGAAAACTCAAAGGCATTAAATTTATTTTCAAGCGGAGGAGATTTTATTGTATTTATGCGACCGGAGTACCTGGGTTCAACCGTAATCGATAAATCAAAATTCATTGATTCACTGACAATTCTTGAAAAAGGTAAAGAATATAGCTTTGGGGATTTAGCCAATAAACTGAACGATTTCGGATACTCTAAAAATGATTTCGTGGAAGAACAAGGTCAGTATTCCATAAGGGGTGGAATAATTGATATATTCCCCGATAGTCTCGAAGTTCCCGTGAGGATTGAATTTTACGGTGATACAATCGAGTCGCTCAGAGAGTTTGATATTGATACGCAACGTTCGCTTAAAGATGTGCCATCAGTAAGTTTCGCAATGAATCTGTCAAACGATACAAACAATTCTCAAGAGCGTACGGAACCTGTATTTTCTTATATTCCTGATGATGCTTTAATCGTGATAAACGAACCGGCAGATATTAATGTTAAAGAACCCGGTATTGATATTGATAATTTATTGTCAGCTCGTAAAGGGATTTTTGTATCATCATTTCAAAGTTCCAATCCGTCTTTAACTTCAGGTATGATTCCGGCCGGTACCAAACGAATCAAACTCGATTCGTTCAATCAACCTGACTTTCATGGAAATCTTAAACAACTTCACACAGACCTTCTGGACAAGTTGAAACAAGGCTACGATATTTACATGTTATGTTCTGATAAATATCAGGCAGAACGTATGTCAAAAATTATTGATGATCTCGGTAACGACGACGAAACTGATTACAGGGAAACTTCGCAAAAACATTATACTTCCCCAAAGCGGTCGAAAAATCTAATTAGTGGAAAACTCCGGATAATTGAAGAATCACTTCACAGTGGATTTACGATTAACAATAAAAGAATCGCAGTTTATACAGAACATCAGGTTTTCGGACGATATTTCAGGCAGTTAAAAAAGAGAAAATCTAAATTCAAAGGTTTAACCTTCGGTGAATTGAAAGAACTCCGGCAGGGTGATTTCGTTGTTCACCGGGATTTCGGAATTGGTATTTATTCCGGCTTGAAAAAAATAAGCGTAAGCGGTAACGAACAGGAGGTGATGCTTATTCGGTATAAAGATAAAGATAAAGTTTATGTCAACCTGAATTATATTCACCTCGTTAAAAAATACAGCTCAAACGAGGGACATGTTCCTAAACTTACGAAACTCGGTGGAGCTGAGTGGGATAACATAAAACAACGGGCAAAGAAAAATGTAAAGGATATTGCACGCGATCTCATTTTGCTGTATGCAAAGAGAAAATCATCACCGGGTTTTAAATTCTCTGCTGATACCCATTGGCAACGCGAACTTGAGGCAAGTTTTATGTATGAAGATACACCTGACCAAATCAAAGCAACTTACGAGATTAAAGAGGATATGGAATCACCTCATCCGATGGACAGGCTTGTTTGTGGCGATGTTGGATTTGGTAAAACTGAAGTTGCAGTCAGGGCAGCGTTTAAGGCGGTTTTAGATAATAAGCAGGTAGCGGTGCTGGTTCCGACCACTATTCTTGCAAAACAACACTTCAATACCTTTCGTGACAGGTTATCACCATTTGCCGTTGAGATTGGTGTAATTACCCGACTTGAAAAAAAAGCAGATCAATTGGAGTCAATCCGGCGGGTAGCATCAGGGAAAATAAATATACTCATTGGAACACACCGGATCTTATCAAAGGATATTACATTCAAAGATCTCGGATTGTTGATAATTGATGAGGAACAACGTTTTGGGGTGAAGGCAAAAGAAATCCTCAGGACATTAAAACCAAATGTTGATACATTAACGTTGACAGCGACACCGATTCCAAGAACACTTAATTTTTCTCTGCTTGGTGCAAGGGATCTCTCTATTATTAACACTCCACCAAAAAACCGCAAACCTATAATTACAGATATAATAACTTTAGATTGGGAGGAAATCGGGCGGATCATCAAAGATGAACTCCGCAGAAACGGGCAAGTCTATTTCGTCAACGATAAAATTGAACGAATGTACACTCTCGCCGAGAAACTTAAGTCAATTGTTCCTACTGCTAAAATCAGTATAGCACACGGACAAATGGAAGCCCGGAAACTTGAAGACGTTATCATTAATTTCATCGAAAAGAAAATAAATGTTCTGGTATGTACAAAAATTATCGAGTCCGGATTAGATATTCCAAATGTAAACACTATAATTATTAATGAAGCTCAGAACTTCGGACTTGCTGAATTGTATCAGCTTCGTGGAAGAGTCGGAAGAAGCGACCAGCAGGCGTTTGCTTATCTAATCTCACGGGAAGGAACCTTAACGAGAAGCGCAATTAGAAGGCTGCAATCTATTGAAGAATTTACTGAACTCGGTTCAGGTATTAACCTTGCAATGAGAGATATGGAAATAAGAGGAGTTGGTAATCTCCTCGGGCAACAACAAAGCGGCTTCGTGCAGCAAATGGGATTTGAACTCTTCATGAATATAATTGACGAAGCAGTTGACGAATTGAAGACAACCGAATTCAGCGAACTTTTCAAAGATGATAAATTATTTAAAGATAAAATTTCATTAGATTCGTCAACTCAGAGTAAACGTGAACCGACAATAATTGAGAATGATTTGACAGCTCTCATACCTACTGAATACATTCAGAATGATACCGAACGACTTAATATCTACAAACGACTCTATGAAGCAACATCAACTGAATCGGTTGATTTAATTGCAACCGAGTTGAAAGACAGGTTTGGGAACTATCTTGATGATATAGAGAATCTACTTGATCTTGTGAAATTACGTATCAAAGCAACAAATACAGGGTTTGAGAAAATTTTAATTTCCGGTAGAAAAGCTTTTATTTTCTTTCCCGAAAATAATGAAAGTGAAGCGTATAAAAGTACTTTTCTCGATACGGTTTTAAACGAAATCTCAATTAATAAATCAGGAAAATTTCTCATAGAAAATGACAGAAAACGATTAATCATATCTGTTGAATTACCTGAACCCGATAAATCAAAATTGAATTTTCTCTTAACCCTCCTTGAATAAATCTCAGAATTATTTTTTCACTTCTCAATTACTGAACAATTATTGCTGAATAATTTCATTCGCCCCTGGTTGGAGTATAAAGTAATTTTCGAAATCCATGTAAGTATAAACTTCTACTGAAAGCAATAAACAAAACTCTTATTCAATTTCTGTTAATTCAAGCAGGTTCTTTTTTTCGCGTTCTAATAGTTTTGATCGTTTGTTTTTCCATTTTCCACGTTTAAACCAAACAACCATGATAACCCCTTTAAGAAAAACGGTTAATGAAATTGCAATCCACACCCCTTCGAGTCCAAAGATAGGTGTAAATATTGCACTAAAAGGTATTCGAAGTATATTAAACGGTAAACCAACCACTGCAGGCGGGACAGTATCGCCGGCTCCGGAGAACGCTCCGCTGAGAATAACTTCAGCCGCCGAGAAGATTAAAACAGCTGCAGCGACTTTATTATATGTAGAAGCCGCATTAATAACAGAATGGTCATCTGAAAAAATAGAAGCTATTTCTGCGCTAAAGATAAATAAAGGTACCGAATATATAAATACTATGACCAGACTAAGCCACAAAATTTTCCATGCGATTCTTTCTGCATCATCCGTCTTTCCTGCTCCAACTTTCTGGCCGACAAGAATTGTAGCTGCAAGCGAAAAACCCACACAGATTTGATAAGCAATTGATTCAGAGCGGTGGCCTATTCCCAACGCAGCCAATCCGGTAGTACCATAATCCGAAACAAACCTGGAAACAAAAACATAGATCATCGAAAACGCAAGTCCGTTAAGTGCAAGCGGTAATCCGATCCGGAAAGTTTCTTTTAAAATTTCACCTTCAAATTTATAAGTTTTTAGCTTCGATCGCAGATTACGATGAATTAATAACACGAAACCAACTACAAATGATATAAAGTATGAAATCAAGGTTGCTATAGCTGCTCCCCTCATTTCGTATCTGAAAAAACCATCAACACCAAATGTGAGAGCCGGTGTGAGAATCAGGTTTAATAACACGGAGAGCAATAGCAGATAAAAAGGGGTTTTCGTATCTCCATAACCGCGAAATATTGCACTGACAGTTGTTTGTAAAATCAGACACGGGAGTCCTATCATAATTGTTACGAGATATTCGCTTGCGAATATCCTCTGTCTGCTATCGAGTGCAATTAAATCATATAGATAAGGGAGAACCGGCAGCAAAATAAATCCAAGAATCGCAGCATTGAAGAACGCATTAACAAGATTTGACGTAGCTAATTTTTTTGAAAGCGTTAAGTTTTTTGCGCCGACAGATTGAGCAATCAGGGAGTTTGTTCCGACAGGGATAATTTCAGCGAGCGATAATAAACCCCAAACAAGAAAAGTCGCTACAGAAAGTCCGGCTAATTGAACACTCCCAAGTTGACCTACGAAAAACGCATCCACGAATGAGAACGATGACCTTATTACCGTCTGAAGTACGGCAGGAACTGCAATTGAGAGGATTAATTTGTTTTCCGTTTTATTCATGGATTCAAAATTTAACCTTGACGATTTTTACCATAACTGTATTAAATTTTGCATGTAAACTGAAACAGTCAACTTGAAGACGGAAGGATAGAAATAGCGGGATAATTCAGCGCTAAGACAAATGTGCTTCGGATGCATTATAGTTTATTCAAATTCTCGCAACACTTCTTCAACAGATTTTGCATCAGGATAGAAAGTTAATATCTTCTGCAATACTTCATCTACAAGTGCATCTGGACACGAAGCCCCACTTGTAAGTACTATCCTGACAGGATTTTTTTGGGGAAGAAAATTGTCTGTCAGTAGTGTCTTATGTTTTGAATAATCGAAGTGACTTATTAAATTTTTTGCAAGAATTTTATTTGCTGACGATATGAAATAAGTGGGAAGTTTCTCTTCACATAATTCAACAATATGAGAAGTATTTGAACTGTTATAACCTCCGACAACGATCGCAAGATCGGCGTCTTCCTCAAGTAAGCCGTAAGTTGCTTTTTGGTTCTCATGGGTTGCATAGCAAAGCGTATCACGCGTATCAGCAAAGTGATCCCGAACATTTTCATTGCCGTATTTTTCAATCATAACACTTTTCAGGTAATCTGCTATTGCCTGAGTTTCAGTTGCCAGCATAGTGGTTTGGTTTATTACCCCAAGTTTTTGTAAATCCCTTTTAGGCTCGAACCCTTCTGAAACCCGATCACCAAACTTGTTGATAAACTCTGCCAGTGTAATTTTTTCTAAAATAAAATCACCTAGAATTTTAGCTTCACCTATATCGCGGATAATTATTGTTTGTGCATTTTCTTTACTGTGTGAAAAAGTTGCACGTGTTTCTTCATGTTTGTATTTACCGTGTACAACTACGGTGTAATCAGATTCTCCCAGTGTTTTAGCCCTGTTCCATACTTTCTCAACGAATGGACATGTTGTGTTATATTTAAGCGGGTCAATTCCCAATTCTGATAACTTTTTCTCAATCTCAATGGTCGTACCAAAAGCGGGAACAATAATAATGTCGTCCGGATTAAGTTCATTCCAACTCACCAGTTGCTTTCCGGATGTTTCCATTATAAATCTTACACCACGTTGAATCAGGTCATTATTGACTTCAGGATTATGAATAATTTCACTCAGGAGAAAAATTCGTTTATCGGGATTTTCCTCTATTGCCTTATAGGAAATTTCTATTGCATTCTCAACACCGTAACAAAATCCGAAATGTCTTGTAATCAGAAATTGCACCGGTCCGAAATCAAGGATTGTTGGTGAGAAGTCTTTTTTACGAGGATCGCTTAATTTTCGGGAGTGTTTTATTTTTGAAATTATCGGGCTCCTGTAGAATACCGGGATGTCGAAAGTTTTCATTCAGAGTTTACTTATTCTATATTTCTAAAATGTAAAAAAATTGTGCATTGAGTATAATCAACCTTTTGTGAACTTTGATGCATTCGCAAATCGTATTTATAAAAACTTTAAAACTAAACCTAACTCACTTAACAGATAATTTATACAATTACTCAAATGCCGAAATACCGGTTATATCTTCACCAAGAATCAATGTATGCATCTCATGAGTACCCTCATAAGTTTTAACAGATTCAATATTGTTCTGGTGTCTCATCACCGGATACTCATCGAGAATTCCGTTAGCTCCCAGCATTTCTCTCGCCATTGAAGCGATAATTTTTGCAATTTCGCAATTGTTCCTTTTGGCAAGTGAAACCTGTTGTGGTCTCATTATTCCTGCATCTTTCAACTGTGCAAGCCGGTAATTCAGTAACTGTGCTTTAGTGATTTCGGTTAACATATACGCGAGTTTCTCCTGTGTAATCTGAAAGGAAGCAATGGGTTTACCAAACTGAACTCTAGAGAGCGAATAGTTGAGCGCTGCTTCATAACAAGCCATAGCGAGACCGGTCGTACCCCATGCTATTCCAAACCTGGCCTGCGTAAGGCACATTAACGGTGATTTTAAACCTGTGCTGTTTGGCAGGAGATTTTCTTCAGGAATTAAACAATCCTCAAATACAAGTTCTGAAGTAACCGATGCCCGTAGCGAAAGTTTACCTTTCATTTCAGGTGCGGAAAATCCCTTAGTCCCTTTCTCCACAAGAAATCCCCTGACTTTTCCGTCTAATTTAGCCCAAACTACTGCTACATCTGCAATTGTTCCATTTGTTATCCACATTTTTGCACCGTTGAGAATGTAACCACTGTCAACTTTTTCAGCTTTGGTAATCATCCCGCCCGGATTGCTACCAAAGTCTGGTTCCGTTAACCCAAAACAACCTATAAGCTCTCCCGTTGCAAGTTTTGGGAGATATTTCATCCGCTGTTCTTCACTACCAAATGTGTAAATCGGGTACATTACAAGAGCTGATTGAACAGAGGCAAAACTTCTTACACCACTATCACCGCGTTCGAGTTCTTGCATGATAAGTCCGTACGCTATATTGCTTATCCCCATACCTCCGTACTGTTCCGGTAAAGTTGGTCCGAAAACTCCCAGCTCAGCCATCTTAGGAATAAGTTCTGTGGGGAATTTCATTTCCTGGTTGAATTTTTCAATAATGGGAAATACTTCTTCCTTTACAAATTCACGTACTGTATCCCGAATAGATTTCTCTTCTTCTGTGTAAAGGTCTTCCAGATTGTAATAGTCGGTTGCTTTTATTGATGATAATGCTTGCATATTAGTTTTAGGTTTGTGTTTATTTTAAAAAAACAAATTATAAAGAAACAAAAGTTCAGTGATACAAAATTTTAAATAGAAATGTAAGTTACCAAACAACGCATTGAGATTAAATGTAATTAAATACGGTTGCCCGATAAGCGGTGAGCAGATATTGAATCCGATATCAATAAACAAAAAACCCGCCTGGAATTTGGCGGGTTTTATAGTAATCTTAATAAATTATAGGTTTTCAGACTTCATAATACATGTGGAATTCATACGGGTGTGGCCTGAGTTGAACCTGTTTGATTTCTTTTTCAAATTTGTACTCAATCCATGTGTTTATGAATTCATCAGTAAATACATCGCCGGCACGAAGAAAATCCCGGTCTGAATCAAGCGCTTTCAGTGCTGCTTCAAATAAGTGCGGTGCCTGATTTATTTTACCCTGCTCTTCCTGAGATAGGTCATAAATATTTTTATCCACCGGATCACCGGGATGAATTTTATTAATGATACCGTCAAGTCCTGCAAGTAACATCGCGGAGAAGGCAAGATAAGGGTTAGCAGTACCGTCTGGACACCTGAATTCAATTCGTTTAGATTTCGGAGAATCAGAGTACATCGGTATCCTTATTGCAGCGCTTCGGTTCCCTTTAGAATAGACCAAATTGATTGGCGCTTCATATCCCGGTACGAGACGTTTGTAAGAATTTGTCGTAGGATTAGTCAAGGCCAGCAACGCAGGCGCATGCTTAAGTAGTCCGCCGATAAAAAACAATGCTGACTCGCTTAACCCGGCATACTCGCCACCTGCAAAAAGCGGTTGTCCGTCTTTCCAAAGGCTCATGTGAACGTGCATTCCGCTACCGTTGTCCCCAAAGATAGGTTTTGGCATAAAAGTCGCTGTTTTCCCTGCAGCGCGCGCTGTATTTTTTACAATGTATTTAAACATTTGCAAAGCATCACAACACGGAATTAACTTTTCATACTTAAAGTCAATTTCAGACTGGCCTGCGGTAGCAACTTCATGGTGATGGTTTTCGACATCAATACCGGCATTTATCAGGTTCAATACTATCATGTTCCTAATCTCATTAGTGGAATCTGACGGCGGGACAGGGAAATAACCTTCCTTCTGCCTGATTTTGTGACCGAGATTTGCTTCATGTTCGCTACCGGTATTCCAGAAACCTTCACGGGAATCAATCCTGTACCAGCTTGAATATTCATTTACATTATATGCGACGTGATCCAGTATAAAAAATTCCGCCTCCGGTCCGAAGTAGGATGTATCGGCGATTCCTGTAGAGACGAGATACTCCCTTGCCTTCTTTGCAATGTAGCGCGGGTCTAATCCGTATGGCTTTTTACCTTCACCTGTTTCATGAATATCGCATATCATGCTCATAGTTTTCGTTACAATAAACGGATCAATATTTACAGTTGAAGGATCCGGAATTGCCAGCATATCAGAATCGTTTATTGATTTCCAGCCGCGAATGGACGAACCATCGAATCCGAAACCTTCATAAAAGCTGCTTTCCGATAATTTGTCAAGCGGAACTGTGAAATGTTGCCACTGACCGGGTAAGTCAGTAAATCTTAAATCTACCATTGTTACATCTTTTTCTTTGGCAAGTTTAAAGACATCGTGAATTAGTTTTAATTTTTCTCTTTCTTGTTCAATTTTATTTTGATCAGTCATAAGTTTATTTTTTAGTTTTTTATAAGTTCAGTTTTTTAAAATGTGTATTGAGGTCAATTACAGTAGTTTCTTTTACTGAAGATAATACTATGCTTGTCTTCGTTGAATGCACCCCCGGCCAGGTTTGAATCTTGGCAAGCAATTTCTCAAGGGATGATGTGTTCTCTGTTCTGATTTTTAACATGTGTGAACCTTCGCCGGTGATTGAATGACATTCAAGAACTTCCGGATTTTTGAGTGCGTTTGCGGTTATATCTTTATAGTGTTTTGAAGATTCGCTTGAAATAAAAATGAAACAGGTTATGTCATACAAAAGCTTTTTATAATCAAGCAATACTGTATATTGCTTTATAAATCCGTTGCTTTCAAGCTTGGCTATCCTGTCTAATGTTGAAGGTAGCGACAACCCGATTTTTTCGGATAATTCATTTCTCTTAATGTGGGAATTGTTCTGAAGCTCTGCCAGTATTTTTAAGTCCGTTTTATCAAGCTTTAAACCTCGCCGTTGGAGATTGTCCATTTTATACTTAATATATTAGGTAATTCATGAATGATGCCTTATAAATTAAGGTTACTATGCGCAAATGTCAATACTACAATTTGTCGCAATTCATCTCTGAAGAGAAATATCCGAACTGTTACAATTATCTTAAACGGGGTTGAATTTTGAATATATCAATACAATAGATTTGAACGGAACAACTGACTCAATCGTACTCGGCCGGTTTAAAACATTTTTTAGGTATTTACGTTAACCGAATTCATATACGACTTTAATCCATTTCCAATAATTTATACCTTTAGCACAAATTAATTTCAGTGAAAGAACTTACTCCGCTTGGATTTGGTGGTTACCGCATAGACAACAGGTTCGCTGAACACTCCGATGCGCTTTCTTATGCGCTTACATCAGGAATTTCTGTAATTGACACTTCTTCAAACTATTCGGATGGTAGAAGCGAGCTTTTGATTGGAAATGTGCTCTATGACTTGTTCAATGCGGGAACTGTAAACAGAGAGGATTTAACCGTAATTACCAAAGTTGGTTACCTTCAGGGACAGAATTATAAATCAGCTTTAAAAAGGGAGAATACGGATAAGCAATTTCATGAAGTTGTGAAATATTCAGAAGGTCTATGGCATTGCATTCATCCCGAATTCCTTGAGAACCAGCTATCGCACCAGCTTTCACGCCTTAATCTAAAGTTTATTGACATCTATCTTTTACATAACCCTGAATATTTTCTGATTGACTCTAAGAAACGAAACGTTGACTCTTCCGTCGCTCAACAAGAATATTACAGGAGAATTAAGGATGCTTTTATTTTTTTAGAATCTAAAGTCAGAGATGGTTCAATCGGAGCTTATGGTGTTTCCTCAAATACATTTCCTCTTGAGAATGATGAATACACATTCACTTCACTTGAAAACCTGAACGAAATAGCTTCGGAAATTTCTTACGAGTCAAATTTTAAGTTCATTCAACTCCCGTTCAACATAATCGAACCCGGTGCCTTGTTAACAAAAAACCAGCTCGGTGGTTCATTATCAACGCTGGATTATGCACGCAATAACGGTATAAAAGTTCTGGTTAACAGACCGTTTAATACAATATCATCAAAAGGTCTCGTCAGAACAGTTGATTATGAAACCGGAGTGTTTATTGAGAAGGATTTCGTTGCCGGTCTAACATTATGTAGGAGAAAAGAAACTGAACTCAACAAATTTCTTAGGGAGAAAGGTGATTTTCACTTTGCAAACCAACTTGTAATTTCAGGTGAGGTTGAGAAAAACTGGAAAAGTTTTGGGAGTATTGAAAATTTTAATGATATGCTTGAATATTTTTTCTCTCCGCGACTGAATAATTTTTATGACCTTGCTGAAAGTTGCAAGCTTGAGGGATCTGTTTTAAACTTATTTGATGAATATATTTCATCTGTTAATATAGTTCTGAACCTGCTTGGAAACTATTACCGTAATAATAATGCTTCAAAAAATAAATTTTTTCATCTTTCGCTCAACAAGTATCTACCAGAAGAATTTCATAAACTCCCCTTGTCACAGAAAACTTTACAAATACTTCGTTCAGTTGAGGGAGTTGAGTGTATTTTGGTTGGCGCAAGGAAGAAAAAATATGTTGACGATATTATTGGTGTATTGGATTTACCAAAGCTGAACAATTCATACGATATAATAAAGAGTTTACACTCCGATATGATAAATGCGGAATACCATTCAGCCGATTTATGATCACTAAATTTTTTTCTATTAAAGTTCGTTTAATGTTTCTTTTAATACTTATTGTATCAACGATCGTATTCGCTTATTTGAGTTACTCCGGAGATAGCCAATCACAAGAAACCAGTCAGAATAAAGATTTAATTGAATTCAATTTAGAAAACATCAGATCCAATCTGTCATTCAGAGTTGACTCCCTGCTTGAAACTTTCAATCTTGAAAAAAGCTGGATTAAAACAAACAATGATACCGGCACCGTTTTATTCACAAAGACAATTACAATTCCTGCGGATTTATCTGTGTCATTTGTTAATAAAGATCTGGCTGATTTAATGCACAACGCACACTTAAGAATTAACTCAACCAAAGATGATAAATCAGGTAATATTAATTTCAGCGTTTATGAAAACAGCAACGATGAAAAACCAATTGCTATAATCCGGTTAATAAAAAACCATGAATTATTGCGCAACGCTTCCTCAATTGTATTAATCTTTGACAATCTGGAGGAATTGTCTGAATCCGAACGACTGGATATACTAAACTCACCCCACAACCTCAGCTTTGTTTTACCATTAGATTTTGAAAAAATTGACGTACAATCCTCAATAATTGAATCAGAAAAAAATTATGTGTTATATTTTAATGTTGGCAACACCGAGAACTATCTTGCAGATTTCCGAACCGATATGAGCGACCGGCAATGGATGACTAAGATAACATCCCTTTCATCCGAATACCCGGAAGCATCAGGGATAATTTTCAGAAACCCGGATATGGAATTTGAGTTCGAGAAAAAAATCCGCACACAATATTTAATCTACAATGAAAACTCATTCCGTGATACACTTGTAAAAGAGTTTATGCCCGAATTTGATGACCCGGGGAAAGTTGACGAACTATTCACGAAAATTATTAATAGGAACAATGAAGGAAATAAAGTACAGTTCTACCTCGCAAGATTTTCCTACAACGACTTTAAATCGTTATTTAACAAAATTAGTTTACTGAAGAAACGTGGATATAATTTTATTGATTTTAAAACCGGCGCAGATCTATTACGGGAAATTAAAGCGAACAAAGAAAAAAAACCGGAGAACGAATGACCATACACGAACGATACATGAATATCGCATTAACTGAAGCGGAGTTAGCTTTTGATAAAGGTGAAATTCCTGTCGGTTGTGTGATTGTTTTCAATGATACAATAATCGCCAAGGCGCACAATATGGTTGAATCACTCAAGGATCCAACCGCGCACGCTGAAATAATTGCCATCACTTCTGCTGCAGAATACCTGTCCTCAAAACAATTACCTGGTTGTTCGGTTTACGTTACACTTGAACCTTGTCCAATGTGCGCCGGTGCATTGGTCAACGCAAAGATTGATTGCTTGTATTTCGGTGCTTACGATCATAAATCCGGTTCGTGCGGAAGCGTAATAAATCTAAGTTCGATAAAATCGTTCAACCATCATTTCCCGGTGTACGGTGGGATATGCGACATGAGATCTTCAGACCTCTTAATAAATTTTTTTAAGGTGAGGAGATAGATTAATTAATGGCAATTATTTTGCTGCCTGTTTCAATTTCGTTATTAAAAATTTCAACCCGATAGATTCCTTTAGGTAAAAATGACGGGTTAAAATAAATCCGGGAATCACCTTCAATCACTCCGGCAAAAAATGTTGCGTGCACAATACCCATTACATCGCTGTACTCAACCCGAAGTGTATTCAACCCCATGCCGGTAATATTAAATGCTTCAGAAAATTTTAACGCATCGTTTTCAAGCTTATTAAAAGAAGCAATCCTGCAAAATTTATCAATATCCGCATCACTGTTAAATTTATGACTAATCTGCTTAATGTACGACTGATTGAGTTTTTCCCAAATTGAATTATCCTGAATATGAATATGCCTGTTAGCGCCGGCGCCATGCTCAAGAAATCTAAGGTTTAACAAGCTGCAAAGTTCACTTATTTGTTTGCTCTCAGCGAAATTGTAAGACCCTATATCTACTGCAAGTCCGACCATGTGCGGTGATTTATCCGAGCCTGTCCAACCTTTTCGTTTATATCTTTCCTGATCATCCGCATTGCGCAAAGCATCTGTAATCCGTTGATTGAAATTCATTTCAGAAACAATATGAAGAAATTTCACCAGAAAGATGGGGTGTACAAAAGTAATTGCATTATCCTTTATCTGAAGGAATGGCGCACTAAAGTTCACTAAGGGATACAAGTGCTTAAAACTTCCCCGGATAAAGTTATCATTGTCTATAAAAAAAATTCCATTTTTAGGATCACTGATTTGAAAAAATCCGCTTTCGAAATTTCCGTCTTTGTAAATTATTAAACATGCCGACGTGAAACCTGAAAATTTCGTTTGATAGAGGGCGTCAAAGTTATCATTAATAACGTTTACACAAAGTGAGGTATCAGGAGAATGGATTTGTAAGAAAGAAAATAACAACAGAAAACTTTTTATTATTTTAAATCCCTTAAATCCCATTTTACAATTCCCCGAATCCGTTCTCAAAAAATTTAATCATTTCATCGGCAAACCAAACTTCATCAGGTCCATCAAAGGTAAGTGTCAGCTTTGAACCTTGTTCGGCAGCAAGTGTCATTACGCCAATAATGCTTTTTCCGTTAACCTGAAAATTATTTTTTGAAATATAGAAATCTGATTTATATCTTGCTGCAATTTTGACTATTGCAGAGGCGGGTCTGGTGTGCATCCCGGCTTTATTAACGATTGTTACCTCTTTTTCAATCAAACTGAACTGGTTAAAATTCCTGTTAGATAAACAAAAACTGAAGCGATAAAAATACAGATAAAGTATTTATAAATAACCGAACTTTGAATTGCCAACAATTTTAAGAACAGCAATAGGAATATTGAAAACATCGAGAACCCGGATATACCGACAATGACTATTCCGAACGAGATTTGTTCAACTCTGAAAAAGTATAACAACAATGCAAGGCTGGATAAAGTCAGGGTAAAAACAAGCAGGCAATCCTTTAGCTTGACCGAATGCAATTCACTTTTCACCAAACCGGCAAATGAAATCCGGTAAATCCAGAGAAAAAAGAACAGGAAATAAAAACCATAAGGAATGAACACAAATGCTCCGTTAAACATAAACACCATTAATATGTGCCGGATTAAGATTGTCGCAAAAGTGACTATAGTTATATAAATAATCTGAAATGGCGCTTCAAAGAGTATTGCCCTGTCTATCCAGTGTTCAATGAACCCGGTTAAACTCATTTGATTTAGAAATTTCTGCTTAGCAGCATTTTAGAGAACCATTTCAACATCTCTTTTGCATCAGAATTATCAAGTTCATCAAGGTAACTATCTGCTTTAAGGGTGTAGTTTTTGACTTCATTGGCCGCCGAATCAATTACATTGTAATCAGAATATATTTCTTTAATTTTCTGTATTGCCTGAGCAGAAATATCTCTGTCTCTTGTATTTTCAATAATTTCCGAAATCAATTTCTTCTCACTTTCACCGGTAACTACTTCATTAGCTTTAAGTAAGAGGTATGTTTTTTTTCCTTCCACAATATCACCACCGATTTTTTTTCCAAAAGCATTTTCATCAGCGGTAATATCCAGTAAATCATCTTGAATCTGAAAAGCAAGTCCAAGGTTCTTCGCATAGTTCATAAGATTTTCAACTTGCTCGGGCGAACCGTTGCCAATATAAGCTCCTACCGCCGCACAGGTTTCCAGTAATTTGGAAGTCTTCTTTCTAATCATCATTAAATATTCGCTGACTGAGACCGATTCGCGGCTCTCAAATTCCTTATCATAGCTTTGACCTTCACAAACTTCGATTATTCCGTTTGTAAAAACTCTGGCAATTTCGCCAATATTCGGGGAATTTGTCATCAGTAAGGATTTATATGCAAGTCCAATCAGTTCATCTCCTGCAAGGATAGCAATATTCAAATCCCATTTATTGTGTATTGTTGCCCTTCCCCGACGTGTATCAGCATTATCCATAATATCGTCATGTACCAGAGTAAAGTTATGAAGTATTTCAATCGCTACTGCTGCATCAATTGAGTCCTCAATCGTCCCCCCTATCGCTTCACAGCAAAAAATAAGAATCATCGGTCTTATTCTCTTACCACCTCCCGAGAGAATGTATTTTAACGGTTCATACAAACTTTTTGGATGTTCCTCTTCAATAAAATTGAACAATCTCTCGTCAATCTGTGTTTTATAGTTAATGTAACGATCGTAATACTTATTCATTTTGTGGAAGTGAAGTGAATTAAATTGTAATTGAGCGATTTAATATATAAAATTAAACCCGACTATTATATGAAAATTTACAAATCACAAAAAAAGCAAATGCAATTTAAACCTGTCCTGCTGAACCTCTTTATAGGTTTTGTCTTTTTAATTTTTACTTCATTCAGTTTTAATTCTGCAATAACCGGTAAACCGTCCTATACATTACCCGACTGGTCACAACTTGATCCCTATAAAGACGGTTTCGAAGGAACACGAACGCTGGAATTTTATTCGTTCGTTGAAACTGCTCATAATCTTCCGAAACGTAATGAGGTAATCGTTGCCGTTATAGATTCCGGTTTTGACATAAATCACCCGGCTCTGAAAGATAATATCTGGCAAAATGAAAAAGAGATTAATGGAGTTGAAGGGGTAGATGATGATAACAACGGTTATATTGACGATTATCACGGTTGGAATTTTCTCGGTAATGTCAGATATCTGAGTCTTGAAGTTACCCGGGAATTAAAACGCCTTAATTACAACAATACCCCAACGAACGATGAGTACTATAAAAAAGTCAAATATAATTATGAAGAAGAAAAATCTGAGATAGCCAATACATTAGAACTTTTCGAAAGCAGTAGTTCAATAATTGAAAACGCACACAAAACTTTAAAAGAAGGGGGTTATAGCACCAACCTGGAGTTTTTAACAGAGCATGTAGATAAAATGCCCGATAAATACAAATCTGCTGCCATGACTCTGATAACGATGGAGTCATTTTTTGGAATTAACCCTGATTATATAGAGAGCTCAATAAAGGAATTCCAAATAAAGAATAAAGTGCTTTTCGATACAACCGATACACATATACTTGTTGGCGATAATCCTGAAGTTCTAAATGAAACGGGGTACGGAAACAATACACTATTAATAGATGAAAACGAATCTCACGGAACTCATGTTGCGGGAACAATTGCAGCTAATGTCCCCGGTATCGGACAGGCACCGTTTGCTAAAATAATGTGTCTGAGGGCAGTGCCAAACGAAGGCGACGAAAGGGATAAAGATATCGGAAATGCAATAAGGTACGCAGTTGATAATGGAGCTTCCGTAATTAATATGTCAGCAGGAAAATATTTCTCCAGATATCCCGAATATGTTACGGATGCAATAAACTATGCCAATGAAAACGGTGTTGTATTCGTCGTCTCTGCCGGGAATGAAGGTTTCAACCTGAATGAAAACCCGAATTATCCGAGGAAATACGTAGTCAATAACGGAAAAATTGAAACCTTTCCAAACGTTATCGTTGTTGGTGCCAGTACGTGGATGAAAAAATGGAGCGTAGAAAAGGATCCCGATAATTTGAATTATGGTTTCGATCTTGCAGCTTCATTCTCTAACTATTCAAAAGATGTTGTTGATGTTTTTGCACCGGGTGTAGAAATTAATTCTACAGTTCCGGGTGGTAAGTTCGAGAGATTAAGCGGAACAAGTATGGCATCACCTCAGGTTGCGGGTATAATTTCCATCATCAAAGCATTTTATCCCAATCTTTCACCATTAGAAATAAAACAACTAATACATTCCACTGCGAGGCAATATAATGATCTTGAGGTAAGAATGAGAAACGAAAACAATCTCGAATATTTTTCAAATCTTTCCATATCCGGCGGCGTGATAGACGTAATGAATATATTTCAGGAGTTGCTCTCAAACTAACATTAATGTAAAACTCATGGAACTATACTATAAAGACCTCGGGTTAATTGAATATAAGAAGGCGTGGGATATACAAAAACAAACGCTGAAAAAAGTAATTGAGCATCAACAACCCGATACCCTCTACCTGCTTGAACATCCGAACACTTATACACTCGGCAAAGGCGCAAATGAAAAAAATCTCATTGCTGATGAATCATTTCTCGAAGACCACAGGATTAGCGTAATCAGAATTGACCGGGGTGGAGATATAACCTACCACGGACCGGGGCAAATTGTAGGATACCCGATTATAAATCTAAATTCAGTAAACAAAAGTTCGAGACGATATATCTGGAATATCGAAGAAACTATTATCAGAACCTGTAAATTCTTTGGAATTAAATCCGGTAGGAACGAACAACACACTGGAGTATGGATAGAAGATAGAAAAATCTGCGCAATAGGGATTAAACTCTCACGATGGGTAACGTCTCACGGATTTGCTTTTAATGTAAATACAGACCTGAAAATTTTCAAAGGGATTATTCCGTGTGGAATTACGGATAAAGCAGTTACATCTCTTGAAGCTGAAGCAGGAAAAAAATTTGATATACAGGAGGTGAAAGAAGTTGTGAAAAATGAGTTTATCAATGTTTTTGGTTATTGAAACTTCAACGGTTTCTGTTTATAGATTTTAAGTCTAACATTTCCGGTTGATGATTTTGTTTACAAAACATCATTATTACAATTATACATACATGAATTTATAACCCTTTGTAAATTTTTTTGCTTTTTTTATTTCAAAGTAATTAAATACGTTTATACGTATCTCCCAAAAGCAATTATATTGGAATTTCTCATACTACGATTTAATCAACCCGGTAACGGATTGTTACATCAAATAAAATCAAAATGAAAAAATTAATTTTACTTACTCCGGTTGTTCTGTTAATCGGATTACTATTAATGGGACAATCATTTTTCAAAAGGGGGTTTAATTTTAATAATCCTCCGGATATGCTTACAATATTACCAGCCGACGATCCTTCAACGGACTTTAATTCAAAACCGGTCAATTATGTATGGTCACATTCACCGGTTATTCACCCACTCAAAGGAGGTGACGCGATTGTAAGCCCTAATTTCAGACCTTACCCGACAACAAACACCAACCAAAGTGAAGTCATTATTGTAAGGCATCCGTTAAACCAAAATATGATGTGGGCATCAGCAAACATGACCACAATCGGTGGTTCTCTTTTTATAAGCGAAGGATTATATCTTACTACAAATTCCGGGGTTAACTGGTTTGGCAGTGATACTATTGCCTCTCAACCAATTAACAACCACTCCGGCGATCCCGGCCCTATTATTGATAAAGACGGTACTCTTTTGATGAGCCATTTAATTGGTTCGGGACCGGAAATGGGAGTATCACGTTCAACTAACCTTGGTCAAAGCTGGGACAATATCAGAACAATTAATACTTCTTCAAGTAACGATAAAAATCTCGCATGTACTGACGGTTCTCCGTCCAGTCCATTTTACGGAAATAGCTACGTTTACTGGACTGATTTCGCTCAATCCGGCATTGCACCAATCGTTCTTTCAAGATCTACTAACGGAGGACAAAACTGGTCAGCGCCGGTTAATATCAGCAATCCTACAAGCCCTTATCCTAGGTCACAAGGTTGTGATGGAGTGGTCGGAAATGACGGGACTGTTTATGTAACCTGGCGTGATCATCAATCTCTTTCACCATTCACCGGAAAAAGAGTTGGCTTAGCAAGATCAACCGACGGTGGTGCGTCCTGGAATACAACAACAGAAGCTTTTCTGATGAATGGGACTCGTTCGACAAGTTTCGGATCATACGGAATAAGGACGAATGATTTCCCAAGAATTGATATTGATAGAACAGGCGGACCCAGAGACGGGTGGCTTTATATTGTTACTTCTCAATACAACTTAGCCCCGGCAGGATCTGATGCTGATATTATACTAAACAGGTCAACTGACGGTGGAGACACCTGGTCATCGGGCATAAGAGTTAATCAGGATCCGTTGAACAACGGAAAGGTTCAGTTCTTTCCTGCAATCCGGGTTGACGAACAAGGTGGAATCAACGTTGTTTACTATGACAACAGAAATACAGCAACTGATTCAGCCGAAGTTTTCGTTTCACGTTCTATCGATGGTGGTGACACATGGGAAGATATTGTCGTAAGTGATCATAGATTCAGACCGAGACCAATTTCCGGGCTTGCAGGTGGATATATGGGAGATTACATTGGAATTACCTCCGGTAACTCAAAAGTCTGGCCTGTATGGATGGATAATTCAACGGGTAATTTCCAATTGTGGACTGCATCAATTACAATTGCAAATAATCCGCTTAATTCATTTAATCTTCAAACTCCCTCTCCGGGTGTAAC
>MWSW01000007.1 GCA_002050165.1 Candidatus Tepidiaquacellales bacterium OLB4/UTCHB1 | reverse complement strand
AAAGCCGAAAGCTGGGGGATACCACGCTCAAGCGTAATGCTTCTCGGACCGTTGGATGATTTCAATGAATCGTTTTGAGGAAGCATTCTATAAGCCCATACATCCCATTGACCGGAGACTGATTGTCCCGGTTGCACGCCAAATCCTGCAAGAACCTCATCTATATAACCAAGTGTTAGTGTTAATGAATTAGTTCCCGCGCTTAACTCCATCAACCTTGAAGGTAACGGCATCCCGAAAATCCATTTATAGGTAGCTCCGGTTGCAGAAGTATCCCATGAAATTGTAACAGGTGTAGTTGATTGCGGGAAAGATGTTATAGTAACACCCGGTGCTGGTGATTGCAGAGCAAACGGATGGAGTACCGGTACATAGGTTGTCCGGACTGAATTAATAAACTTTTCAAGGTTAAGTCTTCCTTCAGAGACGAGAAGCCCCTGGAGCGACGCCAGTGTGTCAACAGTTGAAAGCAACAAATGTTTAAAAAGTCTCCCGGCTGAATCGGGTTGCGTTTTTGCAAGGTTCATATATAGCGGACTTGCAGCGGAATAAAGTAACCCAATTGCACCGGCAACGTGTGGTGTTGCCATTGATGTTCCGGTCTTAAGACTATAGCTACCATTTGATTCAGTTGATAAAATACTTGTACCCGGAGCACCAAGGTCAATTGTAGTTGGTCCGTAAGCAGCGCCGGAGTTTTTAACGTCAGTATTCGTGGTATTAGTTACTGAAATCATAAAATCACTTGGACAAGCAGTGGGGATATCTCCGGTAATATCAACATTGGCATTAATGTTCATTGTAGCGCCAGCGCTTAAAATTCCGTTTACACCCAACGAATCATAAAAAGCGCACCAGATAGGGTAATTCGCAGGATTACCGTAATTGACCCCAAACGATGAACTTGTAGCCACAACAAAAGCGCCCTGTGACCCATTGGTTTGGTTATAAATCTTTCTCTGCTTAAGCGCGTATGCGTAAGCAGTTACAACGGTTGATTCGTCACCTGACGATCCGGCAATGTTCATAACCTTAACATTCCAACTTACACCAGTAACACCGGTATTATTGTTTCCAATTGCCCCAACTGTTCCGGCAACGTGGGTTCCGTGAGAGTTTGAAGGTACATTTCCGCTATTGTTGTAAGCATTCCAGCCGTTTACATCGTCAACATATCCGTTCCCTTCGTCATCAATACCGTTACCGGGTACTTCACCCCAGTTTCGCCAGATATTATCGACAAGATCCGGGTGAGTTAAGAGACAACCTCCGTCAACCATCGCAACTACGATAGTATCACCGGTTGAAGTTAAACCACCTGTTGTAACATCCCAAGCAAAAGTAGCTTTTACATCAGCTCCCGGTGTACCACCGGTCTGACCGGTGTTTTTCAGCGCCCACATTTCATTAAACCGACTGTCGTTTGGGATTGTCTCCCGTAATTCTACTTCGTGGTTAAACTGTGCAATCGCCACATCCCTGCTACCCATTACTGACAGCAAAGCATCAACCGGCGCAGACCTTTGGGGTTCATATTCAAATAACCAGATATTGTAATCTAAAAACACTTCCCTTTTAACCCTAAGATTTATATCAGTGTATCCTTTGATAAAATCCTCAGGTTGTACACCGGGTTTTAGCATAACCAATAATTCCCCTTCCCGATAACTATGGTCATCATAGAAAGAAAGATAATTGTTATCGCTTTTAACATTTTTTGATTCTGAAAAAATCAGCACAAAAAATATTACTGCTGCAAAAAATAAAGCAATAAAAATTTTTTTCGTATGATTCATTTTTTAAAATTTAAATTTGATTGCAGTAATAAGGTAATTTTAATTTAAAATTTCAATTGCATTTACTTATAAATCTTAGGAATCAGCGAACGGTAAATATTCAATTGCCAGCGATGAAAACCTATAGCTTAAGCTTCCGTAGATTACGTGCTTTCCAGCCTGTTAGCAAAGTTATCAAAAGTGTCATTGATCCCCCGAATATGACCGATGGAACAACTCCCAGAATTTTCGCTGCAACACCTGATTCAAATGCTCCAATCTCATTAGAAGATCCGATGAAAATACTGTTAACGGATGAAACTCTCCCTTTCATATTTTCAGGTGTCATAGTTTGGATAATTGTTGACCTGATTACAACGCTGATACTGTCGAACAAACCACTCATGAACAAAGCAAACACAGAGAGGTAAAAATTTCCTGAAAGACCGAAAACAATAATTGATACACCAAATCCCGCAACGCTCCATATCAAATTAAATCCAGCATTTCGATTAACAAATGAGAGTTTCGTTAAAGCGAGCGCCATTACTACAGCTCCAACTGCGGGAGCAGCCCTGAGAATGCCAAGCCCTTCAGCTCCGACTTCCAGTATTTCGCCCGCAAAGACAGGAAGTAATACAACAGCACCGCCAAACAGCACAGCGAATAGATCCAGACTTATGGAATGAAGTATGATCTTATTGCTAAATACAAATCGAATACCTTCTTTAACTCTTTGCAATGGTGTTTCCATTTTTTCCGGAACCGGCACAGGCTTCTTACTAATTGTCAACATTAGCAGTGAAGAAAGAAATAATAATCCGGCAATGAGTAAATAAGAATCATCAAACCCGAAGTAAGCAACCGTAAAACCACCGATTGCCGGACCTGTAACCGCCCCGGTCTGCCACGCGAAAGTGTTCCAGCTTATCGCGTTAGGTAAAATTTTTTCCGGGATCAGTTGGGGCATCAAAGCAAACGACGATGGCGCTGTAAATCCTCGCGTGAGACCTGTTACAAAAATTACAAAATAAATCGAAACTACCTTGTATCGGGAAATTTCTTCAATGATATCGTATGATATAACTGAAAGCATTAACGCTGCAAGTATCATAAAATAAATCGCCCGTACCAATATTTTTTTCCTGTCCGAAATATCAACAAGATGTCCGGCATATAAGGTAATACTTATAGCCGGTATAGCTTCTGCAATTCCAATTAATCCAAGTGAAAGCGGATCTCTTGTTATCTCGTAAATTTGCCACCCGACAATTACGGATTGCATTTGTAATGCTACGGTAATTATCAAGCGGGAGATAATAAAATTTCTAAACTCGGAAATCTTCAGTGATTCTAATGCTCCGCTCTTTTCAACCAATTTATTTTAATTTGATATGTTTTGAATATTGCCTATGTCCGGGTTTGAATAACAGTTTGAATTTTTCCGGAGTAAATTATCATTTTGAGCTTCTGTTATCAACGGTGCTGATTTAATATGCTTTGACATTTAATATTCGCCAAGCGTAATTTGAAAATTAGAGACAAGTACAATTTTTTTGCAACCACTGTTCTGACGAGATATTTAAGCGCCAAATTGTTGTGAATAATCGAATGGAGATATCAATTGCCCGGACTCGGTATGTATTAATTAATCACGAGCGTCAACTTTATTTTCAGATTTTGAACTCAAGCTACACTTTATCCATCAATGTACAATCTTGAAATTGAAGTTGAAATGGTTATACTATCTGAATATTCTTATTATTCCTGTTTAATAATAGAATGATTTTGAATGAACTGTACGCAACAAACGGAGCAACAAAAACATCAACCGAATAATGAACTTTTTGTAACATGACAAAAATTCCGACCAAAATTGTAGATATTAAAAAAATATATTTAAGTTTTTTACTTCTCGAAGTCAGAGAAAGAATAAACAAGGTTGAGGTGTGCCCGGAGAAGAACAGGTCGCGGGTTAACTTCAGTCCGCCGGTGCCAAGTACGAAGACCAACGGATCCTCCAGGTCAATTGAGCCGTGCGGTACATCAAGCGGTGTTACGTACATTAAGATAATACGGAAAATTACCGTAAGAGAATATGTCTGAATTGCTATCAGTAACCATTCCGGAGTAAATGCCAGAGTTATTAGTCCAACAATGAGAGATACATAAATTAAAGCGAATATCGGAATATTGAGATTAACTGCTGTAATTATTTTTAAAATCGGATCATCCAGTACAACACCTTCACGATGCTCATTATATACGAGATACCATGTCAGCATACGGATTACAATCCCAAGTAACAAAAAAGTAAATAAAAACCTTAACCGGAAGTTTGAAGAAGCCAGATTGGTTTTCCAGGTTTTTTTAAAATCTTTGAGCTCCGGCATACGAATTTAATTTCATCCTTTTGGTTTCACCATGCATTTCATATTCGTCGGGATCACTTTCATCAACTTCTTCGGTCGGTTCCCATTCATATTTCCCGGGAGGGTCGAGTTTTCGAAACCCGAATGCACACGCTAATCCAATGATTGCGCCCGCTATGTGTGCTTCATTGGAAATTGTCACGTCCACAGGGAATAGACCCCAGATCATTGAGCCGTACAAAAAAATAACAACCAGAGATAACGCAATTGAGCGTTTATCTCGTCGGAAAATCCCGCTGAAGAAAAGAAAACTCATCAAACCATAGACAACACCACTGGCGCCAATGTGGTACGCTTCTCTGCCGAAAATCCAGATAATTATTCCCGAGAGAACCCAGATAATCGAAATTGTTTTATACGCGGACTGGCGGTAAAGATAGATTGTAGTCAACATGGAAAAAAACAGTCCCCCTGAATTTGAGATAAGGTGAGAAAAGCTTGCGTGAATAACAGGTGACGTAATTATCCCGATTAACCCCGTTATTTTACCCGGGAAAATCCCGAAATAAAACAGTTGAGCACCTGTTACAAATTCAAAGACTCTTACAAACCACAGAACCATTATAAACAGTGACGTTACAATGAAAGCGTGCAATATCCTGTTTTTGTCTTCAACTGCTGATATAATGTTTCCGGATTTTTCCAATTTCAATATATCTTCATAAAGTTAATTCACCTTTGTTTCAGAGTAAATTTATTTTGTGGTACATAAAAAAAGGGAGCTGTTATAAAACACCTCCCTTTATATAAAAAATATATGAATTAGATTACTTCAATACTGTCATTTTCCTGGTTAAGGAATTTTCACCTGCTTGCAACCTGTAATAATAAACACCGCTCGATAAACCTGATGCATCAAACTGATATTCATAAACCCCTGAATTCATTTGTTGATCAACAGGATTTGCAACTTCTTTTCCAAGCATATCATATACTTTCAACGAAACATAAGCATTTTCTACAATGCTGAATTTTATGGTAGTAACCGGATTAAATGGATTAGGATAATTTTGATACAACTCAAATTTTTCGGCAAGCTGGTTTGAATTGTTCTTAATATTCGTGAGTTGGGTCATCCTGTTCCAGTAAACCCGTTTCGAAGCGCCATCAACACCAACCCAAATAACTCCCAAATCTCCTGTTGAATTTTGAAACTCTATTAGTTCAGGTTTATATTCTGCAGTGGAATATTCAGGCGGAAAATTCTGAGTAACCCTTGTACCGGATGTGAAACTAAGAGGACTTGTAATTAATGCTGATTGATGAATTATTTTATCCGATGTAATACCCGGAGTTCCGGTACTATCGGAAAAATATGCTATGTCAAATCCGCCCGGTGCATGAGTGTTTGCTTTCCCGGTTGCCCAATACTCGTCAACATTCGGAGTTATCATAAAATCAAATGTCTGCGGATAAGAAACTCCACCGTTAGAGCTTAAGTAACCTTTAATATCCCGTGAACCCGGGACACCTTCAACATATATGAACATCACGATCCCGCCAATGGTTATGGAAAAAAATTCTCTTTTCGGTTGACCTGCCTGTGTTACGTTAACAAAGTTTGACGATGAAAACGTACCAGGTGAAGTTTCTCTGTAAATTGCAGACCTGATTACTGATGTCGAAGTATCTGTAAGTATGGGACCGTAATAATTAACAATTATTGTATCTCCTGTTGCCGATGGACTAACACGAGGATTGGCACCAGATGATGTAATCGTTGCAGACTGAGAATAACTCGCTCCACCGTCCATAGTCGCATACCGCCTTATTGTATTACTTGTGGCAATATCAACCGTAACATACATGACAGCACTGGAAGTTATTCCAACATCATAATCACGGACTACATCTGTGGGATGAACGTTAAAACTATTGTTCTCAACATTCCAATAGTATAAAGTATTATTAGCCAGAAATACACAATATATCGAGTCTGCACCTGTTTTCACCATTTTTGTTTTTGTTACCAAAGCTGAGCCCTGAATAGCGGATGATATTCGGGTCCAGTTATCGCCGAAGTTTGTCGATTTATAGACCAGTAGGCACATACCGGGAACAGTTGTAGTATCCGGAATAGCTACATAAATTGTGCCGTTTGACCGTGCCACTCCTGAGATTGACCCTAATGGCTCAATAGAAGTGATTAAAACATCGCCACCCCAATCAGGGTTTTGAACATTCTCAAATCCAGATGTTATCTTAAACCGGCTTAATATCCTCTGCATTAACACTTAATGCAAAGAGCATTAATGTTACAACTACGTTGAAATAGTTTTTCATAGGATAAATTTAATTGTTAAATGAAGAGGTATATAAAATTAATTAATCGAAAAATCAAGTCCCTTCCATAAATAGAAACTATAAATTCTTTCTTAAGACGAAGATCCCTTTCGCAGAAAGCACGACTATGTTTTAAACGTTTTAACCGGAATGATCAGACTTCCATTCCAAGCAATGCGTCTTTTAACCTTCCGTTCTGAAGTTTGAAAAATGGAATACCAAGAATACTAAATGACCTGAACTGCATATCGTATTTAAACTTCTTAATCGTGTCACTTTTCTCCGCTTCAAAAGATATGAAAATGAAATGGGCAAGTTTCTTAGCATCGGATTTCCCATAAACAAAACCTGTTAACTTAGTGTTGTATTTCTGAGGTGATGCGACCGGATTTCGGAGGGTAAACTGGGAAGCAATATTTTTCATTGAATTTATATCGCAGTAAAAAGCAGGGATATAAAAGTTGAGTTCTCCGGCTGAATTATTCCCGGAACCGAATAGATTGTTAAAAAAATTTCCGCTGGAATCGCGCTCGATTATGTTTATATGTGCATTAATGAACCAGAATGGTTTATAGACTATTTCACCATTACCGCTCATTGTGGGTGCTGCAAAGTTAATTTCAATCGGCGTTAAATCTCCATTGTTAATTTCAAAACCGCTCCCGCAACTTGAACAATATGTTATATTATCATTGACTTCAACGACAAGTCCGCTTCCGCAATTTTTACAATTAACTGCTTTTATTTTAAAATCTGCCATTAGAAATTATCTTTTTACATTTCTTAATACTGAAGATAGAACACCACCGGCAATTGATGCCACTCCAATTCCTTTCAATAATGAATTGGCATCCATATTTGATGTATCAATCCCTGTATATTTTTGCAGGGTATCGTTTTTTTGTTTGGATTGTTTTACAATTCCGGTGCCTTCCTCAATTTCACTGCCGTAGCGGAATTTTTTATAACCCCAGCTAATTAGAACAATTCCAATTATGAGAACTAAAATATACGCACCGAAAGATGCGTCACCATCGCCTAAGGCAAAAGCTGCAAAAAAAGTCGCAAAATACATTCCCAGTGAAATACCGAAAATTCCCACTATTGCTCTGAACAAATTATTTCCAGGGGCTTTTCCGTAACATATTGAACCATCCTCGCCATCAACTACCACCTGATAAATTCTGTTTTGAAAATTATATCTGATAACCCATAAAGGGTAATAAACTATGCTGATGTACTCTCGCACCATCTCAAGATATTCGAAGTTTGTATAGGCAACCCGGTTAGCACTTTTTGCTTTTAAAACAAATTGGTTTCGTGCTGTCTCGGATATTTCTTTTTTTGATGAAATAATATTGAATGTCATTCCATCCTTTTGCAACTGTTCAAATTCAACCGGAATTAATTCGTTACCCGAAAGGTTAACCTGTTGTACACCAAGCTCCGAGATATCGCAGGCAGCAAAAGTTTGGTCGAAAGGCATTTGAATTTTTTTCTCAACATCAACATAGTAGGTTTGCGTAGTATTTCCAACTCTTCTCGTTCTGGCTTCCTGTCCGAAAATCCATCCAACAACGTCCGCTTTGATTCGCCAGTAAGGGATATAGGTTAGGAAAACGTCTTCAACCTTAGATTTTTTTTCAAGCCCTCTGGCTTTGGACAACCCTTTGTCGAGCCACCTGTACGTTCTATTGATAGCTTCTTCTCGGGAGATAGTTCGCGGAACGTAATACTTAAGTGTTCCTTTATCACCTTCGGTTGTCAAGAGAGAGCCGCAGTATTTACAATTAAACGTTTCAACACCTTCTGTAAGATCAAGTTCTCCCGCACATGCAGGACAGGTAATCCCACGTACAATTTTTTCTTTTTTTAATTCAATAGCTTGTTTCTGAGCTAATTGATTTTCAGCAATTGTTTCCTGCATATTAAACTTTTTTTGCGATTAAATAAGCTGCACCAACCAACGGTATGGATGCAATCAGATACGCCGGAATTTTTATCATCTCTGCAAAAATAAATATCTGTCCATCTGACTCTGATACAACCACAGAAAGTACATACGAGATTATAGTTGTCAGAAAAAATACGAACAGACTAACTGCAAAAAGGATCCTGTATGGCGCTTCACTTTTCACCGGCCAAAGATTAGCGTAAACTTTTCCAGATGAGGCTTCAACCAGACACGAGTAATGTTGCGCCTTAAAACTGTAATGGACATGGTAAAAAGGGATATGAACTAAGTTGCTTTCAGTAATATTTTCAATATTTGCGCCGGACTGTTGTAACCAATTCTTGGCTGATTCAAAATATACATCCGGTTGGACGAATTGAGAAACATCGAAATTTTTAACCTGAAATGGCACGAGGTTTCCAGCGGGAATGTTAATAGACTTAATCTCTGAAATCGGGGTTGAACTCGCCGGTTGAAGCATGATCTTATCAGTTCCGCTTTCGTTGAGTTTGAAATACCATAACGGAAAATAATAAAAGTCAACTTTGGAAATGACAGCGTTTTTATCAAGATCTTTTACGTGGAAGTTTCCTGCCATCCATCTTTTTACATTACCAACCGCCTGATCCTGATTGAAGTTTGAGTTTACAACATAGTGATTGACTACCCGGCTCTTATCAACATAAACAGCCGAACCACAAAACTCACATTCAATGAATTTTTCATCCGGTTTAAGTTTATTTTCTCCTCCACATTGAGGACAAATTATCGTATTGGTTTGTAATGCCTGCATTATGAAGTTATTTCAATATAAGTAAAGAAATGAATTTATCAGTTCAAGTAATTTCTTATTGATTTGCCGCAACTCCAGAAGAAGATTTAGGACATCAATCAGTTAATATCTATACAAAGTTATGAAATATAAACACCGTTAATATTTAGGCCTGCCTATTGTTGCATGAATTTAAGAAATCAAAGCGGGACTTTTTAAAGTCCCGTTTTTTTGAATTCAAAATTTCTGACTGAATCAAATTTTTGCTAATAACTCTTTTTTCTTTGCATCAAATTCTTCCTGAGTTATCAAACCGCTTTCCTTCATTTTTCCAAGTTTCTCAATCGCGCTCATAACTTCATCCATGGAGAGTTTCTGTTCCGGAGCCTGACCGCCTGTCTGTGGTTGACCTTGTTGTTGTGGTTGTTGCTGCTGTTGTTGAAATTGTTGTCCCATCATATTAGCCATCATCATACCGGCTCCAAGACCAGCACCTGCACCCGCAAGTCCGCCTGCTTCATTCTCTGCTGCTTTCTCAATGGCCCCGGCTGTTTTAAATTTCATGTACGCGTCAAGATTACCAATTGCGCCCATCGAGCTTCTCTCGTTGATTTTTTCCTGAACTTCTTCGGGTGGCACGATTCCAACAACTATGAAATCGGTGAGTTCGATTCCCATTGAATTGAAAAAATCTGTAACTTCAGCTTTTACGCCTTGTTCAATTTGCGGGTAGAACTGCCCTAAATCAAAAATGGTTTTCAGGTTTTGTCCAAGAACGGTATTTAGCCTCGATACAATTGCGTCACGAAGGTAATCTTCAATTTCATTTGTCGTGAAAAGACCCTGTGTACCAACAATTTCCTGAATGAATTGCTTTGGATCTTTTACCCGCATTGAAAACTTCCCTGAAGCGCGGAGTTGAACAAACGTCAATTCAGAATCACGGAAATTTATCGGCGATTTTGTGCCCCATTTGAGATCAATATATTTTTGCATCCCGACAAAGTAAACCTGCGCCTGAAAAGGCGAAGTGCCACCGAAAGGTAAACTGATTAACTTCGTGAGAAACGGTATATTCTCTGTAGTTAGGGTGTGCCTCCCGGGTCCGAAAACGTCAAGCGCTTTTCCGTCACGATAAAAAACTGCGCTCTGTGCATCTTGTACAATCAGTTGAGTTCCGAGCCTGTATGAATCTGAACCGTTTTGCGGTTCACGATGAACCAGCGCTTTCCCTGATTCATCAAAAAATTTTATTACATCTATTAGTGCCATTGTATTTATTTAAATGTTTAAAAAATTTCAGGTGAATTAATTTTTTATACCGGATATTACTTAGCGACAAAAGATTACACAGTTTTCAGAAGGTTTTCACGTTCATCAAATTTCTGGATAAGGTTATCCAAAGCATCGGAAACGATTTTAACGGATGCGGTTATATCAACCCCTGAATTACTATCAGTTTCCAGTTTATCAAAAAATGAGTTGATCGTCTCAACCTCTGTCAGTAAGGTGTTATCAAAATTATACAAAAGGTTCAGCTGTTCTTCTTTTATTTTCACAATATCAAAAGCACCACTGTAACCGCGCGAAGCCGATTTAAACCTCGCTATACAATTTTCGTTCTTCTTGTCCAGTTTATCTAAATCCTGCGATTCGAAAAGTTTTCCGTTCCTTGAAAGGTTTAAATTAACATTTTTGATTTTCGTCTTATTTTGTTCAAGCATGGAGGCTAATTTGTTTCTGAGCAATGTATCAATTTCCCGAGCGTTGTCTCTGTTAACATATCCATCGTAACCCGGAATCCAACGTTTGATTTTTTCAAAGAAACTTTCCTTTGATTTAATCTGATCAAGTTTACCAAATAAATCTGTCATAAGTTTATTTTGTTTTGAATAATATAAATAATTTTAAAGAAATCAAAAAAGGTTGTGTAATTTTTTGCACAATATTGATTATAAGTTTACATTGCTAAAAAGTTTCAGAGTTCAACTTTCTCCTTTTGAAACAATTTATGGAATTCCCGTTTTTCGCGGTTTTTCCAGTGTCCGGTCTGATATGCAAAAGCTGAAATTATCGGCATCGCGATTGTTGCTTCACAGTAAACCATTTGTTCATAAGTCATATCCACTTTACCCCAAGAGCTTGCTTCCTTCAATGTAGATCCAGATAACGCCCCGTCCCTTTCGTCCGCCACAGTAATTTGAATTGCGTACTTATGCATTGGTACTTCTTTCTCCAAGATATCTGCCGCTACTACAACATCCTGTGTAAAGTTTTTTGGAACACCGCCACCAACCATATACAAACCGGATTCGTTGGTGTGAAGTTTTATTTGGGTTAACTCAAGGAAATCCCTTGCGGAATCAAGAGAAACATGTTTATCCGGATTATGGTATTGGTGATGTACAAATCCGAAACCAGCAGAGCAATCTGAAAATGCGGGTACGAATATTGGGACATTATTCTCATAAGCTGCGAGAACTACAGAGTTCGGATTTTTTCCAAACTCTGACAGATATTTGCCCATGTGCCAGATGAACTCCCGAGATGAGTACGGTCGCTTTTCAAGTGATTCACAAATATTTGCAATTGTCATGTCGCAATCTCTGAGATTCTCCTCGTCAATGAACGTATCGTAAATTCTGTCAATCATCAGTTCGCGAAGTTCATTGTCATCAACAAATTTCGTTCCTTTATAATGTTTAAATCCAAGCCCCTCAAAAAAATCCTGATCAACCATAATTGCGCCGGTTGAAATTATTACATCTACCATATTATTTCTGACCATATCAACCACAACATCTTTCAAGCCTGCTGAGAACAATGATCCTGCAAGGCATAACATAACGGAGCAATTTTTATCTTCGAGCATCATGTTGTAATAATCAGCAGCGCGGGCAAGGTCGCGGGCTGAGAACGCCATATCCCGGTACGCATCTATCAGGTGACTGACATCAAGACTTTTTATATCTATATGTCTTATTTCCTCTCTTAGATAATCTTTTTTGGTTGCCATAAAAATTTCTGATTTATTAGGGATTCAATATAAATATATTGAGGTGGTTTAAAAATGAATTTCAATTTATGTTTTTAAAAAACAAAAGCCGGATAACCAAACCCGGCTATAATTCATCGGATTCGTTGAACTCTTACTTCAGCACAACAAGTTTTTGAATTGGGAGTTCGACATTTTTCTCACCATATATTAAAAGCCTGTACAAATAAGTTCCATTTGCAATTAAATCACCATCATCGTCCCGCCCATCCCATTCGGTTTCGTTCAAACCGTTTACGGGATTAAAAATTTCTATTGTTTTAATCTGTCGCCCCGTCACGGTGTAAATCTTTATTACAGCAGATGAAACCTCACTTGCACCGTTCAAATCGAACATAAATTTTGTCTCCGTTCGCATTGGATTCGGGTAATTAAATAAATTCTCAACCCTGAATTCATTATCGGCTATTACCGTAAACGCAAGTGTATCGTACTGACTATGCAGGCTATTTCTGTAATGGAAAGTCAGAGTATTCTCACCGGGTTCAAAATCAGGTTTCATTTCAAATGAAAATTCATTAGCGGAATTAGTGAGGTCGAGACTGCTAACACTGCTGCTTAAAGTACTGCCGTTATAATACGGTTGATAATTTCCATTTAGAAAAACCCGTATCAATGAGGTATCTGGAATTTGTTTAATATCTTTCAGGAGCGAATAGACCTCTGAACCCATATTAACCTTATCGCCGTTATGCAACTCACGACCGTCAATTTTTACTGTCAGCACTTCCGGCGGTTCTTCATTTTTGATTTTTACATTCCTGTACAATATGTTATTATAGGTATAAAATTCATTCTGGTTATTCAACGGCACTACCGTAAGAGTAATAGGCAGGTAATCCGGAATAATTGGTCCGATTTCCTCAAAGTACAATTTAAATTTTATGTTCGCCTTATAAATTGAATCTCTCCCGATAACAAAATTCACAGTATCGGCGTTAAGATTAATATGCTCGTCTCTGATAGTAGTACTCCATCTGAATTCTGCGCCGGACATATTCGAGTAGCCAAGATTTTCAAACGCAATATTTACCTTCGTGGTGTAATCGCCGTATTGAAATATTGTGTCACCTCCTACCCATTTATAAGTATTAATTATGAATTCCGGTGCAGGTTGAAAAGTCAGGTTTATTGACTTCAGCACCGGTAAAGTATTCAATATACTTGTATCACCCAAAACCTTTCCAATTAGACTAATATGTGGGTAGTCTCTTGCGTCTATTCCAGAAAGATCAACACCTGTGTTGTTAACAAGATCAGTGAACAAGGTATCCCGTTCGCCGGATTTTTCAATACCAATCACATCAAATAATACTTTCTCCTGATTTGAGGTGGATTTTTCCCACGACAAATATCCCCACCTTTCAGCCGGTCCGTAATCTCCGTTAACATACCCGTTGATTGACTTTTGAGTAAGAGTGGATGTTGTCTCAGCAGGAACCCATCCTTGAGTAGTTTGACTGCTGTATTGCTCTGAAACCGTATATCCGCCGGTATCGTTCGGAATACTTATCATACACCATTTATCGAATCTGTTTATAATATTATCTACCATCGTACTTCCCATTTGTCGGAGCTTTACCTTTGCGGTTTCACCAATAATATCCAGAGTAATGGGGTAACTTTTTACAGTTATAAGAATATGTGACGGTCCAAATGTATTCAGATAATTGACAATCGAGTCATTTGATGCTTCTCCTGTTATTGAAAAATTTTTGACTTCGATTATTTTTCCGTCAGCCTTTCTTACTTTTGCAAAGTTATATCCCCAAAATCTTGGATCTATAAGGTAAAACTCTTTATCGTTAACTATAAAGTAACTTGCATCCCAATAATTTCCACCAAAACTCCTGGCAAATATATTACCCTGAAACTCTGACAATATAAGACCGTTGAGTGAATCATTATAACTCAATCCATATAATTCAGATTGATAAAAATTTCCTGACTCAGAACGTTTGATGTGAACTATACTATCCTGTGATCTATGTGCAAATGATAATTTCCTATCTTTGGTTAAACTTTCCGAAACCTTTTTATAATCAAGTTTTGGGATAAGATTTGGATTGTAACGTATCCGCCTGATTTCCGACCAGCCTGAACTATCACCATCAACTATTGAATTCAATCTCCAGTAATAAACAATGTTACTATCGGGAATCGGAAGTTTCACATTAAATTTTGTTGAAACCATCGTAATTCCATCGTGGAAATAAGTTTGTTTCAGCGGGGATGAAAATAATTGAGTCGTATCGAGTTGTAAAATAACTCTCGAGCTTTTTGAGTTTGTATCAAGTATGGGATTTATCCCAACAAACTCAATACTATCCTGTCTTACAATTTCGTTATCGAGGGGTTTAAGCGGAATGTATGAATAGTTCATCAACTGAATTGGAAATTCAACCGAATTATTGTCCGGGTCTTCTGAAGTATTCCAATTATCAGGATCAACCTGTATTTGCATTGTATAATGAGCCATGGTATCAATTACAAACGGGGTTGAAACAGATGCTCTGAACCCGAAAGCATATATAACCGAATCTCTGGTTTTAACCGGAACTCCGTTTTTTCTGAGGGTAAATTTCAATTTACATGAATCAGCAAAAACGCCGAGGTTAACCGGATTAATTGTTACCTGAAAAGTATCTTTAAGCACAGGGTATGGATTGGAGAGTTCCCATGAGTTTTCATTTATTACGAATTCAGGATGAGCAGGAGATTTAAGTTTCATCCCCGGATCACCGATTAAATTATAACAATTAATCATGTTCCTAACCGAGAAACTTGAAGTATCACCTTTCATATAATCGCCGGCTTTTCTAACAATATCACCTAATGCCCTTAGATTATTTTCGGAAATTGCTCTGAATATATAATTGTTGAAGTTATTTCCGGATATTACAAAACTCCACCCGGTCGAACCAACGAAACCGACAGCTCCCCGATCCGGTAGCAAAAGAAATTTTTCACAAAAACTCCGCAGTTCAGGTTCAGAATTTTTTCCGGTGAAACATGTAAAACTGAAGACAACATTTTTAGTGTCGTAATTGGTAAGGATTGAAGGCTCTTCAATTCCGTTATCCCAGAAATTTGTTGCCGCGTGACCTACATAATTAACTATCGCAGCTCCTTGCTTAAAAGTATTTAAAATTGAATCACTGTAATTAAACGTCTGGTAACCCGCTGAATCAATACGATAAATTCTGAAAGCTTCGCCTTTCAACGGATTTGATACAATCCAGCTGTTAATAAAATTGTTAGATTGACTTGCAAACTGGTCTTGTTCCGCCCTCGAAAAACCGCCGGTAACAAATCCAAACTGTTTGTCCCATTCTTCAATCTCCCTCGTGTCGTGTTCTATTATTTTATCAACTAAAATCTGAGCTTCCTCAGGAGTATAAACGGGAATGCGACCAACTGAAATTTTCTGAACATAAGAAAGTGTACCTTCAGTGAAATTTACAAAATATCCGTCTGTAGTTGGATTACCGTAAACAGGGACAAGGTTTTCGTAATAATTACTTGTGGGTAAATTTCGTTTCGGATCTAACGATCCCCTTCCGAAGAGACAGACAAATTGAACTTTCGGCGGTGCCCAGTTATCATACACAGTCTGAATGAAACTTCTCAATGCTGCAGGGTCTTCCAAACCGTAATTAAAAACATCATAGATATCTTCAACTTCAGTTTTAACCGAACGGTATCCGTCGAATGTCTCACGATGTAATCTCAGTTGTTCTGCCGGTAACGTCATTTTTTTATTGTATATCAAAAGATAATCTGCACCGTTTGACGAGGTTTGGAGATCCGGCAGTGTCCGTTGTTTCATTCGCATCGGCTTTTGCGATATCTCTTTGTTTATAACCTCAAATTTACCATTTCCTTTTCCTACAAAGATTAACGTATCACCGCTTTGCGAAATGTTGTTAATCCTGTAACCATTTTTTACATCATATATATTTATCTCGTTAGTACCGTTGTATCCGGAAATACGAAAGATTTTTGAAGCAGTATCGTTAGGTTGTGACTGCGTTACAAATGAAAGACCATTTGAATTAAACCTGAAATTTCGCGGATACCTTATTTCAAAGTAATCAAAATACATAAATCCGGAAGTAAAATTCACCGATGGTCTGTACCGGAAGAAAAAATCATTACCGCCGCTTAATAAGAGTGAAGAATTAAAACTAATAGTATCATCCATAATATCGAGGTTGTTCGAATATACCGTATCAACCGGAGTGCCATTAACTAAAAATGCGAATGCGTGCTCATTTGTTATTGAATGGGTCTGATTGCCCGGATATGCCCAAATGTTCATGTACACGGGAACCGCGGTATCCTGAATAATATCGGGGAATGTGTATGAATGTGTCAGAGTATTATTGAACAGAAACTTTTTCCAAAACCACCCTTCGCCCTGTAACAGATCATTAATAAAATAGCGGTAATCAGTGTTTGATAAGTTTTCCCCAAGCGAATATAAATTGTCAAATTCAAAATGTACGTTGTCGTAGTGATATGGAAATTCGTACTCTGAAGATGAGCCAAGCGGTGAAGTTTTGTATCTTAGTCCGTGAACTCCTCCCCATGTTACCCAGTAAATATTCGTATCGGTGTAATAATTCAGATATTGATCCTTCGTGTATTTTACATCAAATAATCCATTGTAATATGTTAGTACACCACCATAATTTCGCTCTCCGAAAAAATCCATAAAATCAGTATCGTCAAATGTACCATCGCTTTCACCTTCGAAATGTACGGGCAATTCGATACCTTTATTAATTAACCTTATAGTTCTGGGGTCAATTGTGGCTGTGTTTATACCGGCTGATACGAAATCTGATTTCGTGAGCCGATACATTCCATTGTTTATTACATATAGTTTAAGCAGGTTTGGATTGTCCACCGGTAATTCTATCAGTTGTGAGAAAGCATTGTTTACAAACAGAAACAACGAAACAACCGTGAGAACGATTTTCATAATTTTCATATTTTTTTACTGAGATTGTAGCTGATGTTAATCTATATCGTCACTTTTAATGAGCAATTTAATATCAGGAATTAATGAATTCAATTAAATACTTTTACCTATCCCTATTTTTAGTTCCGCTCATATATACAAATCGAATAATTGATATTAATATTTTACATGCTTTACTGCTCTCCGTTATAATACTTTTTATAGCAATCCTATACTACAAAGAAAAAAGTTTTGAAGTTCAAATTCCGATAATGGCTGTATATTTACCGGTTTTATTTTCCGGTATCCTGATTTTATCCGGGTTAATTAACGGCTACTCATTTCAAATCCAACCGTATATTTCCCTGATAGCAACAATTACGGTTATGGTTTTTATTTTCTCGTTTAATCAAGATACTGGAAACCGACTTCAAGAAAGTTTAATAAATTGTGCTTCCGTGGTCACGTTAATATTCAGTGTGATTGGTTTGTTACAAATTGTAAAACTCGACATTTTTGATTTTAGAGAAACGCTTAGATTAGGTTCAACATTAAACCTGAGAAATAGTGCAGCTGAATTCCTCTCTCTTGCAATACCATTAATATTCTTTAAACTTCTGACAACTGCTAATAAATGGAAATATGTTTATACTTTGTCTTTCTTTATTTGTCTTTCCTATCTGATTACGTTGCGGACGAGAAGTGCAATGTTGGTTTGTTTTATCCTGTGTCTTTTAATTTTATTCGTGTCCATAACTACTTTCAGAACTGAACTCAAGGTGAGGTTCAGTTTTTCTTATACTGTACTTTGCCTGATCGGAATAATTTTTATAGTCTATACCTCTGCATTGTACACTGATTCTGAACGTGAAAATCTTGGCGATTCAATTATCAAAACATTTGATTTGTCGGATGGTCCGGGCATCGGCAGAATTCATTACTTTAAAAGTGTATCAGAAATATTGATTGATCATCCGATAATTGGAACAGGACCCGGTTCATTTTATTCGAATTTCAGGAAGTATAACCTGTATATGTCCAATGATGATTACCTTAGAAATAATAATGATATTAACCCTCACAGTGTTTTTCTACACATCGCAAATGATTCGGGAATAACAGGATTAACCTTGATTGCATTAGCAATATTTGTTTTTGTAATTAAAATCCGGAGAGACGTTAAATTTACTTTTTTCAATTTCGTTTTGATTTCCGTCTTTGCCGGTAGTATCATTATCATGTCGGTAAGTTTTGCTTATATGAATCTCGCATTTATGATTTTGTTCTCATTTATTGCCGGCAGGTTGATTAGTCAGTTTCGAGTTAAGAAAGTCTTACCGAAAGTATATTCCACGTTGATTTTGATTATACTCGCACTTTTTTCAATTATAATTAATTCCGGTAGATTTTATTCGGAACAGAATTACCTGAAAGCTTTAACAACCAGAGATTCAAATTTAAGTTCAATTTATTTCAATAGGATTTTTGAGTCCGTTTATCCGGTTGATCCAAATCAAATCCCACCCGGACACTATCAGACATCACGGCTGATTGCAAAAGGCGATCTTCAATCAGCGCTAAATATCGCTATACGTGCCCGGAAGATACAACCATACTACGCACCTATTTGGAATAACATTGGGACGATTAATTTTATGCTCGGGGAGAAACAGGTTGCGATCGTGGAATTTGATAAAATTATGAATACGTTCAGAAACTACATTGAACCGCAAATTAATCTGATGCTTTTATATTACAACTCCGGTGAGATACTAAAAGCAAAGGAAGTTTTTTTCAAGATATCCAATAAAAATGAACTTGTTTCAGAAGCGTCAAATTATGATAATTACTTAAAACTAAAAAGTATTTTTGATGATTAGAAATTTCGTGTCAGCTCTTATAATATTTTGCCTCTACCATACTTCGCTACAATCACAAATTGTTACAGGTGTAGATCCGAATTGCGGAATTCCGGGAAACTCTTATGGCTTAACAATCACCGGATCAGGAACTGAGTGGACGCTTTCATCATATTATGTGGTCGTTTTTTCGGGTGAAGGGCTATCTGCGTTTAATGTACAAATTGTTAATGATTCTGTTTTAACGGCAGATTTAAATATCTCACCATCAGCAGCTTTAGGGCTCCGGGATATGGACGTTCTCGATCAATTCAATAATTCATATTTCCTTCAGAATGCATTTACAGTAGCAACAATTTGTAATGTAAATGTAAATCAGACCAACGGTACAACACCGAATGATTTTTCTCTGGGAAATAATTTCCCTAATCCGTTCAACCCGATTACAAGAATTAATTTTAGCCTACCAGTTTCACAAGATGTAACATTTTACGTTTTCGACTTGAAGGGAAGTATAATTGCTGAAATCAATCTCGGAAAGAAATCTGCAGGACAATTTGAAATTATTTACGATGCTTCAAAACTCCCCAGCGGTACTTACTTCTATGGAATCAGGACTAACAAGTTTTCACAGTTCAAAAAAATGGTAGTAATCAAATAGCGTTTTACATTGTAGATAAAAAAACAGAAACTCATCCGACGTATGGGTTTCTGTTCTCTCTTTTAGGTTTTTTGAAAAATATCAATACTCTAAATTAAATTGATATCGCGAAATGTATCTACCGTATTAAAATTACCTCAGAATCACAAGCCGTTGAGTTGAACCCTCCTTATCGCCCTGCCCTTCAATTATCATCCGATAGAAATATACACCGTTCGCCATCAAGTCGCCGTCATTATCCCTGCCATCCCATTCAATTTCATTATATCCGATATGTGCCGATGATTCAATCACTTTCACCAACCGACCAGCAACTGTATAGATATTTATCTTGCAACTACCGGGAGTTTCAGCACCGGACAGTTTAAATGCAAATACGGTTTTATCTTTCATCGGGTTTGGATAATTCAGAAGGTCTTTTATACCCAATCCTGCATCCACAGTTAATCTCAGGGAAACACTGTCACCTATATTTCCCGTTTGATCTCTGGTAATAAATTCAAATCTGTTCGTACCACCGCCAAGTTCAGGTTTAAAGTTTATCTTCAACCTCGGTCTGACAATGTTATCAAGTACCTCAAACGTAATTTCGGGATTTGGATTTGTCCCGATGAAATAAGGAACAGGCTGATTATTTAATTTTATCCTCACGAGCAATGTATCTCCCGGGTTGATTTCTTCAACTCCGTCATCACTAAAAATTATCTGAATATCGGGCTTCACTGCAATGAAGTCTCCGTTAATTACCTTTGCACCGTCAAATGTAATATCAAGTTGCGGACTTATCGAATCCGGTGATATTAAAATTTGCGTAAACGCATAATCATTGAACTCTACGAGCTGATTTTGATTGTTCAATGGTTTTGATTCAAAGACAACATTGACCAAACCCGGATTTGAAACCGCACTATTGAACTCTTCAGAATCAAACAATACTGTAGAACTAATCGAATCCCCGGGTTGCAGTGTAGCCTGGAGAGTATCAAATATTTTAATTTCGCTACCGTTTGAAGAAATGAAACTATATCTGTTTAAAATCCCGTTCACAGCATTGTAACCCTCATTATAAATATTGAGACTAACTCTCACCGTATCACCGTATAAAATTCTATCGGAGGAAAGCGTAATTGAATTCTGATCAGGTATAAGTTCACCCGGTGGTAAATACTTCATTTTAATATTTCGCAAAACCGGCGACCCGACTGGATTTATGGTATCCATTGACATAGTAACTGACATTTTCAGTTGTGGGTACGTAAACGAATTTACACCGGTTAAATCTATTTCTGTTTGATTTGTGATTTCACCAAATAAAAGTTCTTCGTTTCCATCTTCTCTAATACCGAAAATATTAACGACAAAAGAGTTTGAAGAGCTAACAATATCATATTGCCAACTAAGGAGCGTCCAACTATCCGCAGTCCCGAAAACCTGTGAAACTTTTCCCGTAGTTACTGTAAACATTGTTTCAATTTCACACTCTGCCGGAACCCAATTACCATCATACCGGAAAAATGCTTCAGCCGTTTCGAAACCCCCGTTGCTATCTGGAATACTTATGAAACTCCATTTATCAAGAAAATTATTTACTGAATCTGCGTAGTTACTGCCAAATTGCCTAATTTTGTCCCTTGCATTCTGTTGAAGTAAATTTTGATTTGCAGGATATCCCTTTACAACAATGAGAATATTATTACTATTAAAAGTGTTAAGAAAATTCACTATCGAATCAGAAGATGTTCCGGAAGTCATTTTAAAATTCTTTACCTCAAGAATCTTACCGTCTATTTTTCGCAATTTAACGAAATTATATCCCATATATTCGTCATTTATAAGAAAGAATTCCGAATTGTTCACCTTGAAATATGAGGCATCAAACGCATTTGCGCCGTGTGATCTGGCTAAAATATTTCCGTTAAAAGTTTGTAAGGTTAAACCACTGAGGCTGTTGTTATATTCCACACCATTCAGTTCATGGCTGTCAAATTGTCCGCCCAGATTTTTTAAAACGGTTATTGAACCTGAATCTGAATCTTCCGCATTAATCACTTTTGACCCGAATGTTAACGCATCAAACTCCGGATTATAAATAAATCTCCTTATCTCTGACCAGCCTGAACTATCACCATTGACAATCGCGTTGGTTCGCCAGTAATAAACGATTCCGGTATCTGCCAGGGGAATATTTACATTGAACGATGTTGCAACGCCTGAAATTTCATTGTCGAAATAAGTAAGCCTGAATGAAGAATTGAAATTAACTGTTGTATCAATCTGCACAATAACTGTTACATCACTGTTGTTGTGATCAACCGCGGGATTAAGACCTGTAACCTTAATAGACTTTTTTCCGAAGACCTGATTATCAACCGGCTTTAACGGAACATAAGATACATTTCTGAGTGGTACCGATACTATAATTTTATTGTTATTCGGGTCATCCCTGGAATACCAGTTATCGGGATCAATTGTTACGTCAATTGTATAAACACCAAGTGTATCCATTACAAATTCATAAGGAATCGTATCGGTAAATCCCAAATTATAAAAAATTGTATCGTATTCGTTTTTTACAGAACCATTACGTTTGAGTTTGAAATTTATCTTAACCGAGTCCGCCTCATTTCCAAAGTTATACGATGTAACATTCATGGTTACATCTTCCGCAAGTGACGGATATTGTTTAGAGAGGGAATAATCATTTGGAAGCAATGCAAGTTCGGGATGATTTGGAAGTTTTAATTCCTGTGCCGGATCGCCGGTCAAACCGTAACAGTTTATCATATTCCTTGAAGAAAAACTTGCGGTATCCTGAACCATGTATTCAGCAGCTCGTTTCATTAAATCACCAAACGATCTTAAATTGTCGTAACTGTATGCTCTGAAAACATTTCCGTTCATAGTGTTACCGGAAATAACAAAACTCCATCCGGTTGAACCAATAAAGCCAATTGCCCCTTTATCCGGTAAGAGTAAAAACTTTTCCCCGAATGCTCTCTCATTTCCTTCTGCAAATTTTCCGGTGAAACATGTGAAACTCATTATGAACGAAAGCTTGTCAATGTTGTTCACAATTGACGGATCCTCAATTCCGTTATCCCAGAATGAAGTTGCAGCGTGACCGATATAATTTACCAGAAGTGTACCTGCATCAATTACTTTAAGAATTGAATCCTGAAAGTTAAATGAAACCTGACCGGTAGAATCATTTCTGTAAATCCTTACCGGAACACCTCTGACAGGTTTTGACGTAATGTAAGTTGAAATGTGAGCGTCTGATTGACTTGCAAACTGAAGTTGTTCGGCATGGTTGAATCCACCGGTAATGAACGTGTGATTCTTGTTCCATCTGTCATTGGGTTGTAAATCGTACGCAATGATCTTATCAGTAACTTCCTGAGCTTCCTGAACAGTGTAAACCGGAATTCTACCAACAGCAACTTTCGGTACGAAAGCAAATGTACTCGTTGTAAAGTTTACAAAATAATTATCAGTTACCGGATTGCCCCAAACCGGAACATGGTTCCTGTAATATTGTGAAGTTGCAAGATTCATCTTTGGATCAACCGAACCGCGACCAAATAAGCAGAGGTATTTAACCTTCGGCGCCTGCCAGTTTGAATATACATAAGACATAAAATTGCGCAATGCAGCCGGATCTTCTAACCCGAAATTAAAAATATCGTAAATATCCGAAATCTTAACTTTGACCGATCTCAACCCGCTAAACGTTTCACGGTGTAACCTCAATTGCTCCGCTTGTGAGCTAAATAAATCCGGATAGACAACAATGAAATCTGCTCCGTTGGTGGTTGAAATTAAGTCGGGTAATACTTTTTGCTCAATCCGGAACGGTTTTCTCGAAATGGTTTTGTTCTCAATTAAAAATTTACCGTTTCCTTTGCCACTAAAGGTGATCGAATTTCCGTTTTGAGTAAAATTGGTAATCCTGATGGAATTTTTTATATCGTAAATATTAAGTTCTGCTCCTGAATTGTAACCACTTATGTTGAAAATTCTTGATGCAGAATCCTGATTTTGAGATTCAAATGTTATACTTCCATTCTCAAATTCAAAATTTGCGGGAACAATTGTCCTGAAAAAATCAAAGTATAATCTCCCGTTAAAGCCGGTTGGTCCGGAATACGTGAAATTAATTATGTTTACTGAATTGGGATTGAGTAGTGATGTTGGAAATAAAAGAGTGGTATCAAGTTTATTATAGTTATCCGATTTAATTGTATCGGTAATTACACCGTTAACTTTTGCGATTAGCCAGTGTTCATAAGCAATTGAAGTAGATGCCGAGTTAGGGTATGCAAACAGTTTTATTTTAAAATTCTGCACCTGTGGATTTATACCTTGCAGTGAAAACGTATCGGCAACGTATGCATTTCTCTGCATTTCTCTCCAGTACCAACCTTCGCCAATTACAAGTTCGTTGCTGAAGTTTCTGTAATCAGTTGATGAATTTTTTTCACCAAGCGAATAAACAACATCATTTTCAGCATGAAAATATTTCTCGAAATAACTAAACTCATAAGGGACGTTAGCGCTTAACGGTGATTCATCAAACCGACGTCCATTAGCGCCGCCCCAACTTATCCAATACACGTTTGTATCAGAGTACAGGTTGTAATATTCATCTTTCGTATATTGAATTACCGCAAGATTGTAGTAATTTTCAACTCCGCCGTAATTCCGTGTACAATATACATCAAGGAATTCACCCGGTTCAAAAACTTCGTTTGATTCACCTGCAACATATACAGGTACTTCATTCCCACGATAAATGACCTTGAGGGTTTTTGGATTAATTGTGGATGGGTTTACTCCGGAATTAAGAAAGTCGTTATAATCAATTCTGTGAATTCCGTCTGAAACTGTATAAAACTTGAGATATGTTTCACCCGGCTCTACCCAACTGTAATTCTGCGCAAAGATGCCCTGGCTTGAAACGAGCAAAACTAAATAAACCAATACATATCTCATCCGGAATTTTTTTTACTTTGCGAGGTAATTTTATAATATAATATTTTAAAAATAAAGACAGGAATTCCTATAACGTACCTTTTCCACGTCCTGTTGAAATCAAAAATCAATTTGTACAACCATTCGAGATGCAAATTTCTTATTAGCACCGGTGGTCGTTTGTAACTTCCGGCAATAATATCAATTCCACTACCACAACAAATTATCACCGGAACTTTTGTTTCTTGTTTCAACATAACCGCAATCTCTTCCTGATAAGGTGTTCCAAGTCCGACAAACACAATTTCGGGTGAAACTAAGTTTAACCTTTTTCCAATATCGGTATTTTTTTTGAATCCCGAGTTCGATATAACTCCTGCACTGCAAAACTTTTCACTGTTCGAATCAATTACAATTTTTGTTTGCTCAATTCCGCCAATATAAAATATCTTATGTCCCGTCTTACTGATCCTTTCAATAAGCTTCGGATAGAGATCAGAGCCATTTATTCTTTGTATTTTTGTTTGAAATTTATATAGAAATTTCAGCGCATTATATATCCCAGTACCATCGGGATGAACTATATCAAAGTTTTGCAGCAACTCCTTGAAGGATAAATTATCAACGGAGTAGTTAAACACATATTGATTAATGTAAGTAATTAAAGTCTGTTTTCTTTCGGCAATAGAGTTCAGGATAAGTTCAATTAACTCATCATAAGTTGTGCAATAGTATTTAATATTATCAAGCGTAACAGTCTGCGCCACTTTAATTACGTTTTAATATAGAAACACTTTGTCCTGAACCTTTTCCGGTAGGTATATTGTCTCTCAACAAATACGGATCAATGTCATTAACTAACTTGAATCCAAACTTTGACAAAAGATAATTAAAATCGCGCTCATTAAATTTACTGAAGAAAGTTCCCTCTTTTTCTCCCGTTTTATTGTAATGAATTACGATTTTCCCATCAGGCTTTAAAATTCTATCGAATTCTGAAAAATACTTTTCAAACACAACTTTGTCTATATGCACGAAAACATCATAAGAGAATATTATGTCTATAGACTTATTTTTCACAAACGGCAAAGAAATCGAATCAATATGATACACGGTGAAGTTATCCGATTTCCGGAAAGTATCATTGAGAATATCAACACACTTGCGGGAAATCTCAACACCGATTACCTGCCGGGCCTGTTGCAGTAAATATTTCGTCATTCGCCCTGTACCCGGACCGATTTCAAGTACGGTATCTTCGTTGCTAATTTCGTTTGTAATAATCATATCTTTCAACTTTTCTTTCCATTCTTTGTCAACCGACCATTCTTCACCTCCTCTTTTCCAATCGTAATCGTTCCAGAAACGGTAGTTTTGTTCGAATGTATTCAGACCGGGAATATTATTCCGCAATTCAATTTTTTTTAATTTTGACAGGAAAAAGTTTTTTGCAATCGGTGAATACCGGCTACCGAAACGATATATTGACCAAGCAAATCCGTTTTGTTTAACGGAGATTAAAAATTTATTTGCGTATAGTTTGATCATTAAGCAATTTATTGTAACAATTAATGTATTCCTCTATCCCCCTTTCCGGTGTAAAGTTTTCAATCACCTTTCGATAGAGATTTTCCCCGCACTTCAAAGCAGCATCAAAATTATTTATTGTTTCACGGATAAGCATTGCAAGTTTTTCGGGATCGCGGGCAGGGAAAAGAAATCCCGTGATTTGATTATCAATTAATTCCTTTATGCCTCCCGAATTCGCTCCTATAAAAGGTTTTCTATATAATCCCGATTCTAACACAAACAATCCAAACGGTTCATTAACCGAACTCATCATACAAATATCCGACATTGAAATTAATGATGAAATGTTATCTGTTTTAGAAATTAATTCTACATTAAGTTTATTTTCTTTAATGAAGTCTGAATAGAGCTTCCCTTCCTCACCTTCACCACATATCAACAATTTCACATTGGGATTATTCAGGTATTTCATTGCTTTCAACTGGGTAAATAAATCCTTCTCCGGATGAAATCTTCCTATTGTCAGGATAACAAAGTGACCTGGTAATTTTTCCAGTTTCATATCGAAGTTGTAATCACCCGGATTTATAAAATTATGAATGGTAGTTAACTTTTTGGTATTCACGCGATGATCTTTGATTAAATGATCCCGTATAAAGAAACTCACAGGAACAATTAAATCCGCGTTAAAACCAAACGAACGTTTACCGGAAAGGTAACTGTGCACAGTGTGAACGCTCCTGTAATTCTGAAAAGTAACCGATGACAAGAGTAAATCATGAAAGCGATGATGAACGTGAACAATTTCAAACTCACCGCTTTGTGTCAAACCAATTAATTTACTTCTCGCTTTTAAAAATCCCGATATATTTTTCTTTTCAGGATTAACATCTTCAAAATGAACCTTAACATTGAGACTTTTAAGCTTCGCAATATTATCACCACCGTTTGTAATCAATTCACAATGAATATTCTTCTCTTTCAATCCACTGATTAAGTTATAAACCATTCTGGAGCGTCCGCATACTTTGTTGAAATTTGGTGAAATCATTAATACTTTCATTTGCCTTCAAGCTCCTTTAACATTCGCGATACATAAATATAAACATCCTCAACCGGAACATCAGTGAGGCATTTTGCACGGTCATAAATGCAATTCCATTCACACCCGAAACATTTAAGCGGAACGAAAAAATATCTGCCAATCATTCCATCGTACACAAAAGGAAAGAATTTATTAAAATTATAACCGCCGATCACTGATGCGAAAGGAACTCCGAGTTTAAGCGCAATATGGGTTAGACCGGAATCATTGCCGATGTGAAAAGAAGAATCATATATGATTGACGCAACTTCGTTTAGTTTAAAATCTCCGCAACAATTTAAAACATTGCCCGCATTTCCAAACTCTTTTGAAATTATTTTCCCTTGTGCAGTTGTTCCGAGGATAACAAATTTTCTGTCGTTTAGTTTTTCGGTTAATTCCTTGAACTTGTATAATGGCCACGACTTCTCTCGTATTGATGAAAACGGAGCCATAGTAAGATAACCTTTTGGAAGCGTAGAAATTAATTCAGGATTTCTTTTAAATGTAAACCTGTTTTTAAACTCCAGATCGTCAAGTTTTACATGAAATCTTTTCGTTATTAACCTTATGTGCTTTGTGTACTCGTTTTGAACATTTGTAAACATTACTTCATCGTATTGTAAATCCATTTTTTTACCAAACAATTTCTTCAAATATTTCCAGCTGTTATCAGTACAGAATATACCCTTTGCTCCCGAGAGCAATGCCATTTCATCGTTTTGTATCCCACGCGCAGCGGAAAGATTGTAACAGGCAACTGCATTTAATGAATGAAACTTTTTTAATAACGAATATTTATATATCGGATTGTATTTATACTTATAATAACTGTACGGTAATAAATTTATTCTACCCTTGTAATCGGTGAACAGACCTGTGAATTTATTTTTAAAAGCAAAATAAAAGTTTAAATTACCTGGTAACTTATCTTCATTTTCAAACAATAACGATGATACTACCAAATCGCCAATCTGTCCGGAATTTATAAAAAGTATATTGTTCTTTGGTTCGGTTGTTTTCTTCCCGAAGATGAGTTTGAATAAGTTAAAAATAAAATAAGCAATGAAGTTATTGAAATAAATGCGGATTACAGATTTTTCCGATTTAAGTTTCATCGTCAGCTCAAATATGCTTCAATGTATCTGAATACTTCATCAACGCCAACATCGGTTACACAATAGGCACGGTCATAAATGCAGTTCCATTCGCATCCGAAACACTCCATTTCTTTAAAAAAATATTTTGCTTTTATCTCTTTATTTTCGAAAGGGAAAAATTTACCGAAGTAATAGCCACCAATGATCGCAGCTACCGGTGTACCCATTTTCAATGCAACGTGGGTTAAACCTGAATCATTACCGAGGTGCAATAATGCTTTTGAGATAAGTGTCGCTGCCTCGGGAATATTGTTTTTTCCACAAAGGTTCTTTACATGTTCCATACCCGAGAATATCTGACCGCAAATTTCGTACTGCTCATTTGAACCAAGTATTAAAACCTCACATTTACCTTTTAGCATTTCACAAATATTTGCAAACTTTTCCAATGGCCAACATCGCAACGGTTCCGACGAGAAAGGTGCAAGAGTAATATAATTCATTTGGTCGTGCAGTGCGGATTTAAACATAAATCTGTTTTTCACAATAATCTCTTTCTCCGGGATACCGAACTCACGGTTTAGTAAATTTATATGTCGTTTATATTCGTTTTGCTCATCGGGATATAAAACTCTCTCGTAATAACTATCCATTTTTTTCGAAAACAACTTCTTCAGGTTTTTCCAACTGTTTGAGAAACAAATTGTCTCTTCGGCGCCCGAAAGCAGTGCAAGTTCATCGTTGCTTATCCCACGCGCAGAAGTAAGATTGTAACATTTTGCTGGTTTTAGGTTCCGGATTGTTTTGATAAATGATGTTCTGTAAAGTGGATTGAATTTATATTTCTTTTCATCGAGTTCAATAATTTGCGTTTTACCGCTGTAATCATTAAACACCTGACGGAATCTCTTTAAAATTATGAAGTGATAGTTGTAAGTGGATGGCAGATTATTCTCAAGTAACAGTGATGAAATTGTTATATCGCCGATTTGACCGGTGTTAATGAAAACCATATTCTTGCTGAATGTGGATTGCTTTCTGAAAAAAAGTCTCAAAAAACGGTACACAAAAAAAGCAAGTAGATTATTTAAATAAATTGTAGCTGAATATTTTTCGCCGGAAGTCATTACTTTCTGAAGTTTGGGAAGAACATTCTGTCAATTAGATACGTACTTCCGTTATTGTAAAATTTCTGAACTTCGCGACTCACCGGTTTCCTTTGTTTCAACAATCGTGGAATAGCGAAAAAATTAACTGCAAGCGCTTTGAAGAAATGAAAAAAATAATAATATCTGAAACAAATTATAAACCGGTTAAGTGAATATTTAATACCGTATATTAACGCATATTTTTTATCAAATCTCAGAACGAGAAATGTAATAAAAGAAAGATAAGTGTAATAAAAAATGTAGTGGCTCGTATCCGGGTCACGTGTATTCTTCCCACGTGATAATAAACTCTGATCGTGAATCAACGACAACTCTTTTGCATAATCTACCGTGAACCCTGCATCATAAACTCTGATTGCGTAGTCCATTTCATGCAAGTAAATAAAGTAGTTCGTATCGAAATATCCTACATTCTCGATAACTTCCCTTCGAATCATTGCACCGCATCCAACAAATAACCATGCTTTAGGAGGAAATGCTTCTGTCTGCGATTTTTGTTTTAATTTATTAAAAACGTTGTAACCCAAAACACCGCACTTTGGATGATTGGACATATAATTCAATCCTTCGTGTATCGAGGTTTTAAGTGGATAACTATCATCATCAAGTACAAATACAAATTCTCCTTTTGCAACTTTGAATCCCTCGTTCCACGCCGATACCCCGACGTTCGTATTCATTCTGATGTAACGGATATCTTTGTAATTAGATTTAATCATCTCTTCGGTTCCATCGGAGGAATTGTTGTCAACCACGATAATTTCATAGTTTTTATAATTCTGCTCTTTGATTTTGCCAAGTGTCTTCGCAAGTTCATTTTTCCGGTTATATGTCAATATATTGAACGAAACGAGTGGATTATTCATTTGCAATTTGTTTGAATACTTTCAGTGTATTTGCAACAACCTGATCCATATTGAAGTACTGATATTCGGCAAGTCTTCCGCAAAATTTTACCCTTCTTTCTTTTAGTGCAATGTCTCTGTACTTCATATACAAATGCCGGGTATCGTCTGAAGGCACGGGATAAAAAGGTTCACCGTCCGACTGCGAAAATTCGCAGGCAATGGTAGTATATTTAGATTTTGGGTTTGTAATATGTTTATACTCGACGACACGGGTAAAATCAACATCCGGATCTACATAATTAACTTGTGAAACCGGTTGATAAAATTCTTTCTCATACGATTTATATTCAAACCTTAGCGACCTATAAGGCAATTTGCCGAACCTGTACCCGTAAAACTTGTCAATCGGCCCGGTATAAATTAAATTGTCAAACTTCAGGTCACTTTCAAGTTCGAAGAAATCTTTATTGAGTTCAACCGTAATATTTTCGTGTGATAAAATTCGCTCAAACATTTTTGTGTAGCCATCAGAGGGCATGTACTGAAACCTGTCTGTAAAATACCGATCATCCTCGTTTGTTCTAACAGGGATCCTTCCGCAAACCGAAGCGGAAAGCTCTTTGGGTTCACGTTGCCATTGTTTTAATGTGTAACTTTTAAAAAATTTTTCAAATAGAGTACTGCCAACCTGATTGACAATTACATCCTCCGAGTTCAATATCGGATATCTCTTTTCCCGTATAGCATCAAGAAAATCGGAAACCTCACGGTCGGTAGCAAGCGACAAATTAAAAACTTTGTTTAACGTATTTTTGTTAATCGGAATTTGATATAATTCACCATCGGAAAATGCGAGCACCCTGTGTTCATATTTGTACCAGTCAGTAAACATGGAAAGATAGCTGAAAACCATTTCACTGTTCGTGTGGAATAAATGCGGACCGTATTTATGAATCATGATATCATACTCATTGCGTTCATCGAAAGCGTTTCCCGCTATATGATTTCGCTTATCTATAACGAGTACTTTTTTGTTGAGAACGGAAGCTAATCTCTCCGCCATTACTGCTCCGGCAAAGCCTGCTCCCACTATAAGGTAATCAAATTTCATTCTTCGTCTTCAGGAAAATTTTTAATACACTTATTTTATAACAAAAAACAATGTGAACGAAAGAATTATTTGTTCATCAGGTGAACAGAATTATCTGCTTTGTAAAATGAAGATTTTGAAATAAGATAGAAACTGAATATAAAGTTCACTATTGTGCCGGTTCCCAATGCTATTATAAGTTATTTATGTTCACTAAACAATATAAATGAACTATCAAAGAAAGAATTTGTCGTAAAGTAAAATATAAAAGTCCGTAAATGAAATCTGATTCTGCTGTAGATTTAAAATAATCGTACAAGATTTAACTAATATATCTGATTGGTCGCAATTTGAAAAGCTCTTATAAAAGCCGGATAACGTGAGAAGAAATGTGAAACATTGATGAAGTCATAATGGAAAATAATTAATGCATTACCGGTGTACAATAACAAGTTTGTATGGTATTAAAACATGAGTTCGGATTTTTTAAAGAGCTCCTTTAGATTATCTACTACAAAATCCTGTTCCTCACGGGTTATCTGAGCAAACAGAGGTAGTGCAATTGACAACTTATCGGAGGCATATGCATTGGGAAAATCTCCAGGATTGATTCTGTATTTGTTAACATAGTATCCGAGGTTCGTAATAGCATGAGTTCCTTGTCTTGTTGATATTCCCCGTTCGCTGAGCATTTGCATGAGGAGATTTCTTTTTCGGTTAAGTTCGTCAACGTTGATATTGGAAGTGTTTTCAGATTTTAACATGCAGACATACGACTGATAACTGTGGACACAATTCTCACCTCTTACAGGTTTTCTTAACTTATTAAAATTCTTTAAAAGTTTATCGTAATATTCCGCCGCCAAAATACGCTTTGTCAGGATTTCCGATGCCTTTTCCATTTGAGAAACTCCCAGTGCTCCCTGAATATCCGTCATCCTGTAATTAAATCCAAGTACATTGTATTCAGATAACAATGACTGACCGTCCGGAACTTGTGACGCACCATGGTTTCTAAGTTCCCTGAACTTTTTATCAAGCTCTTCATCTGAAGTAACAACCATGCCGCCTTCGCCGGTGGTTACAGCTTTACGCGGATGGAAGCTAAAACACCCTGCGTCACCAAAAATTCCGACATGATTATTTTTATAATATGATCCGAATCCGCACGCGGAATCTTCCACAACTTTTAACTTGTAACGCCGTGCTATCTCAAGTATAATATCCATCGCAACGGGTAAACCAAAAAGGTGTACGGGAATAATTGCCTTTGTTTCTGGCGTAATATGCTTCTCTATCTCTTGTGGATCAATATTAAAAGTGTCCGGTTCAATATCGCAAAAGACCGGTTTCGCGCCACAATATTCTACTGCATTTGCAGTTGCCACCCAACTGAATGCGGGTAGAATAACTTCATCCCCTTTACTGATCTTTAAAGCTGCAAGCGCGGTATGCAGCGCAGTTGTCCCGGAAGAAACCGCAACTGCATAATTAGCAGATATGAATTTTCGGAAGGTATCTTCAAACTGTTGCACGAAAACTCCCTGCGTAACCCAACCGGAGATTAACGGTTCGTTTATAATCTCAAGATCCTTTTCATCAAAGAATGGTTTTGAGATTGGGATTTTCATCAGGCTTCGCTAACAAGATTGTTGTGCAACTTATATTTTTTATCGGATTTTTCACAATAAGCAATTCCGTTTTCATCAAACGAAAGTCTTTTACCTGCTTCACTGACCCATCCGATTATCCTGCCCGGGTTACCGACCACAAGCGCAAAATCGGGAACGTCTTTTGTAACAACAGCACCTGCGCCAACCAATGCTGCTTTACCAATTGTGTTTCCGCAAACTATGGTGCAATTAGCCCCCAACGAGGCACCTTCTTTTACGAGAGTATTTAAATAAAAATCTCCCCCCACCTGTGGATATTTGCACCTGGGATCCAATATGTTTGTAAATACCATAGATGGCCCGCAGAAAACGTAATCTTCCAATGTTACACCTTCGTATATTGAAACATTGTTCTGAATCTTACAAAAATTCCCGATAGTTACATTGTTGCCAACGTTTACATTCTGACCCAACACACACTTCATACCGATTTTTGATCCGGATTGAACATGACTAAAATGCCATATCTTAGTACCATCGCCAATCTCAACATTTTCATCAACAACAGCGTAATTATTTACGTAAAATTTATTTTCCATTTTTAAATTATTTTTGTTTTAAACAATGCTGGGCTTCTTCAAGAATTTTTAGGACTTCCAACGCATGAACCCCGTTTGTCCGGGCCTCATTTCCGTTAAGGACGCACTCAAAGAAATGTCGCTGCTCTTCTTCGAGGGGAGCTTTATTTTCGTATCCTACCACAATAGCCTCCTCATCAAATTTTTCCGGTTCACCGTCAACTTCCATGAACCCTTTCTTAAAAAATTTCAGTTTGTCGTTTACCGCACTGTCCTCAAATACTAACATTCCCTTTGTTCCGATTATAACCATCCGTTGTTCTTTAAAAGGATGTAACCAACTAACGAATATATGCGCATGAAAATTATTCGGGTATGTAAAAGTCGTGAGTGTTACATCTTCGATTTCACTTCTTATAAAATCAGCTCCTTTTGCGGAAATACTGATTGGATTGGAATCTGCAAGGTACTGAATAACTGAAATATCGTGCGGTGCAAAGCTCCACAGAATATTCTCCTCTTTTCGTATTGTACCGAGGTTTAAACGATGACTGTACATATACTGAAGAACTCCGAGATCTCCTTCATTTATCATTTGTTTCATTTTAATAACTGCCGGGTGAAACAAGAGCACATGACCGACCATTAACCTAAGCCCCTTGTCAGTTGCAACCGAATTAAGTTTTTCTGCTTCTTGGGCGTGCAACGTAATCGGTTTCTCTACTAATGCATGCTTCCCTGACTCCAAAGCGCGGATTGCCACATTGAAATGAGTTTCTACCGGTGTTGCAATGATGGTGCAGTTAATTAAACTGTCATTAAAAACATCATCCGGATTAACTGTAAAATTTATTTCCGGATTTAGTTCTTTGATTTTTAATTCGATTCCGGGGCTTGGATCGCACACTGTAACGTTTTCCCCGCCTAAAATTTTATTTGCAGTCCGAACGTGGTTCATACCCCACCTTCCGGCACCGAATATTCCTACCTTAATTCCTTCCAAATTAATAACCTCTCTTTTTAATTTTTTCAAAATCGGAGTTAACCATCATCTTGGCAAGTTCTTCAAATTTTATTTTTGGTTCCCATCCAAACTTTGCTTTTGCCTTCGAAGCATCGCCGATTAACAAATCGACCTCAGTAGGTCTGAAGTATAACGGATCAACGCCAACAAGGATTTTACCTGTTTTTAAATCAATACCCCTTTCATCCACACCTTTACCTTCCCACTTTAATTGCATCCCTAATTCTCCAAATGCAACTTCAATGAATTCTTTAACCGTATGAGTCTCACCCGTTGCAAGAACGTAATCATCCGGTTTATCCTGTTGTAAAATCATCCACATTCCTTCACAATACTCCTTCGCATATCCCCAATCGCGTTTCGCGTTAAGGTTACCTATATACAATATATCCTGTAAGCCGAGTTTAATTTTTGCGGCTGCCTGTGTAATTTTTCTGGTTACAAATGTTCCACCGCGCCTCGGAGATTCGTGATTAAATAAAATCCCGTTGCATGCGTAAAGGTCGTAAGCTTCACGATAGTTGACAACTATCCAATAGCCGTAAACTTTCGCAACCCCATAAGGACTGCGGGGATAAAAAGGGGTTTTCTCAGTTTGGGGTATTTCCTGAACCTTTCCGAATAGTTCGCTCGTTGATGCCTGATAGAATTTTACAGTTTGATCCAAGCCCGTCTCTTTTATTGCATCGAGAAATCTGAGCGTTCCTAATGCATCTACCTGAGCAGTATAATCAGGAATTTCAAAAGAAACTTTTACATGCGATTGCGCCGCCAGGTTATATATCTCATCGGGCTCAGTTCTCTCCAGTAACCTGTTCAGGTTGCTGGTATCAACAAGGTCACCATAATGTAGAAACAATTTCTTCCCCAAAATCTCCGGGTCATTGTATAGGTGGTCTATCCGGGAAGTATTGAATGAACTGCTACGTCGTAAAATCCCGTGTACTTCGTATCCTTTTTCAATTAGTATTTCTGTCAGGTAACTTCCGTCTTGTCCTGTAATACCTGAAATTAAAGCTTTTTTCATTAAGGATGAATTTGATTAATTTAATTGCCAGACGAATAAATCTTTCGTATCGATAATAAACCCATTCTTCGACAACAGTGTTTAGATTTGTATTCCGTGAGAATAACTCTCTTGCACCATCACGAATTTTTTTTCAGAAACTCATCAATTTTTTCAACAACGTATATAATCTGTTCTTCGGTCAATTCAGGGTAAATCGGAATAGCTGTACTGTGTTCCGCACATTGATTGGACTCCGGGAATTCGTCGTGACTGTAACCCAGATATTGGAAACATTCCTGTCTGTGGAAAGGTACAGGATAATAAATTTCAGTTCCGATTCCGGCGTCCTTCAGGTAATCGCGCAACCAGTCACGGTGCTCCACTCTGATTACATATTGATTGTATATGTGATATCTCTCAAGTCCGTGGTTTGAATAAACCGGTTTTGGGAGAAGTACCTTATTATTCCTATCGTATGTTGTAATTCCCTCTGTTTCAGCAAGCCCTTTTTCAATGAATAACTTTGTGTACAACTCCGCATTACTTTGTCGTTTTTTAGTCCATGAATTCAAATAAGGAAGTTTAACTCTCAACACAGCCGCCTGAATAGCATCAAGCCTGAAATTACCGCCAATGACTTTGTGATAGTATTTCGGTTTACCACCGTGTACCCTTAAGATTTTAAGTCGCTCTGCTAAATTATCATCGTTAGTGGTAACCAGGCCACCATCACCAAAACAACCGAGATTTTTACTTGGGAAAAACGAGAAACATCCAATATGTCCGATGGAGCCGACATTGATACCATTTTTATATTGAGAGCCAATAGCCTGTGCACCATCTTCAATCACAATTATTCCATTTTCTTCGGCTATTGCCATTATCGGGTCCATATCTGCTGACTGTCCGTAAAGGTGTACAGGAATAATAGCTTTGGTTTTCGGAGTTATTAATTCTTTAAGCTTATTTGGATCGATATTAAATGTAACTGGATCAATATCACAAAAAACCGGTTTTGCGTTCAGCCTGCTGACAACTCCGGCAGTAGCAAAAAACGAATAAGTTGGAATTATAACTTCATCGCCGGGTTCGATATTAATAGCCATCAGTGCAATAAGTAATGCATCGGTACCGGAGGATACACCAAATGAATATTTCGAACCGATATACTCGGACATTTCCTTTTCCATCGCCTCAACTTCGGGTCCAAGTATAAAAATTTGTGATTCAGCTGTCCTTATAAGGGCTTCGTTAAGTTCATTTTTTAAAGAATTATATTGTGCTTTTAGATCAAGTAACGGGACGTTCATCATGCTTTGTAGATTTTTTTGTTTTTGAATTTTTTAAATGCATTTCTCGTATCAACAATTAATGAAGAATTTTCGAGAATTATTTTATGATCGTAATAACTGTGGTCCGTTGATAAAAGAACGACATCATATTTCCTGAGCGATGCAGGGGTAATTTTAACTGATTTCATGTTATACTTGTACTTTCTCAGTTCAGGAATCTCCGTAACGTAGTTATCGTTATAATCAACTTTGGCACCTCTTTCACTCAGCAGTTCTATTAATTTCAACGACGGTGATTCACGAAGGTCATCTATATCTTTTTTATATCCGAGTCCAAGTATCAGAATTTTAGACCCATTGAGACATTTCTTGTTTTCATTTAACGCACACATGACCTTTTCAACCACGTAATACGGCATTTGAGTGTTAATCTCACCGGCAAGTTCGATGAACTTCGTAGGAATTTCGAACTCGCGGGCTTTCCACGTTAGATAAAACGGATCAATGGGGATGCAATGTCCGCCAAGTCCCGGACCGGGATAAAACGGAGTGTACCCGAACGGTTTTGTTGAAGCGGCATCTATTACCTCCCATATATCTACCTTCATTTTATCGAAAACTACTTTTAGTTCATTGACAAGAGCAATGTTAATTGACCTGTAAATGTTTTCAAGAAGTTTTGTTGCTTCGGCAACGCGCGTTGATGAAACCGGTACAAGTTTGTCGATTACTTTTCCGTAAATAATCATTCCGAACTCAAGGCAATCTTTTGTATATCCGCCTATAACTTTCGGAATAGAAGATGTTGAAAAGTTTGGATTGTTCGGGTCTTCCCTCTCCGGTGAAAAGCAAAGATAAAAATCTGAACCCGCTTTTAAACCGGTTCCCTCTAAGATGTTGAGTATTAATTCATCTGTTGTGCCCGGGTATGTTGTGCTTTCAAGTGAAATCAATTGTCCTTTCCTCAGGTTCTTTGCGATTTCATGCGCAGTGTTTACGATAAACGCCATCTCCGGTTCCCGGTTTTCATTGAGAGGAGTCGGTACACAAATTATAATTGCATCAACTTCTTTCATACGGGTAAAATCGGTTGTTGCTTCAAATGTACCGTTCTTAGTAGCTTTAACTATATCGTCAGTAGAAATGTGCTTAATGTAAGATTTCTTCTCATTGTTTATTTTTTTAACCTTTGATTCATCGAGGTCAAATCCGATCGTTTTAATCCCCTTCAATGAAAATTCAAGCGCTAAAGGTAGTCCAACGTACCCAAGACCAATAATTCCGACTTTGAAGTTATTGTTCAGTAGATTTTTTTTAAATGAAGTTTTATTGTTCATCTGGTTTTTCGATTTTTTTTATTTCATTAGGATTTATTACAATATTTAATGACATAGACAACTCATATAGATTTACTGTGAGTTTATAATTTCCCCGGATTTCCGTTATAATGCCGTTCATTCCCATGAACGGTCCGGAGGTTATCTCAACATAATCACCTTTCATAACGAGGTTATTTTCAATCCTGACTTTTTCAGGTGACCGCAATGAAATCTTAATGGAGTTAATTTCCTGTTCGGAAACCCTGGCCGGACGACCATTATAGAAAATGTAATTCATTGCCCCCAAAGTTCCCTGTATTGCCTGTTGTCTTTCTAATTTGTTCACATTCACAAAGATGTAACTGTTGAACATTGGAATCTCAACTTTCTTTTTCCGGTCTGACCATTTTTTAATTGTGGTAATTAATGGAAGGAAAGCATTAATATTTCTTTTTACAATTTGATTATAAACCTTCTTTTCCCATCTCGGTCTGGTTCTGATTACAAGCCAGTCCCTCTTCCCAAAATCATCCATTCATTAAACGGGGAAAAAATTTTTCAGTATGAGCCGCATAATCAAAGCAGATAGGATAATAAGGCTAATGTAAAACAATAATACTTTTAATCCGTTTTTTACGAGCCGGTATTTAAAAATTGATCCGCGCCATCCGCATTCTTTACAGGTGTACTTTCTGAACCAAATTACTTTTTGTATCATTTCTCCAAAATTCCGCGTTTTGGATTTTTTCAAAGTAGCTATTGCCCTGCAAGACGGACATCGGGAGAGGCCGATATTCTTTTTTATGAAAACTCTACTCTGCAAATTTCTATTTAGAAATGTTAATGTTTGAGGTTTCCCTATATGTTCTTAGAGAAACTATATGCCAGGTTACACCAATTGCAATGATGAGTAAAACAAAGATAACCCAGGTTTTCATATCGGTAAATACAATAGAGGCAACGATTCCAAACCATAGGAAGGAAATTGTGGTTATTTTAACTTTGACGGGTGTTCCCCGTTTCTCAAGATAGTTTACAAGATGTTTCCCGACAATTCGGTTATTTATCAATGCTGTATGAAAGCGGGGTGAACTTTTTGCGTAGCAACCGGCAGCAAGAATTAGAAATATTGTCGTTGGCATTACCGGAAGAAGCGCTCCGATAATCCCCATACCAACAAAAAAATGCCCGGCAAGGGTTAGCGCCGTCCTTTTAACCGGGTTTCCTTTCGTATCAGTTTTTTCTATTTCCCGTTTCACTTTCATTAGACTATAAAAATATGTTTTTTAAAAGTAATTTTGAATGAAAATTCTTGTCATCAAATTCTGTTGTTGAAAAAATTCTTCAGGTACAACCGCGATTTGATTATCATATCTCTCTGCTCCGTAACAGCTCTGTGCTTTATAACCATGTTTGCGCCCGTTTCATTCAGTAGCTTCCGTGAACCGGATTTATTCTCCGATATGTGGTATTTCATTACCATCACCGGTAATTATGCAATGCTAATTGTCATACTGTGTTTATTCCTGATTTTCAGCTGCTTCTTGTATTTTAAAAAATTCGGGAAGATGAAAGGGTACATTATTTTCAATTTAATCTTTGCCACGTCGTTTACTTTATTGGGATTGTCGAACGAATTTGTTCTAAAAGAAATTTTCAAGGGAATAAGGCCGTCACAAATTTATCTCCAACAATTTTCTGAAATCCATGAAACCGATACAAACCTGCCCGATGTGAATAAATCAATTTTAAACGAATGGCTGAATGCAAGATCATATTCATTCCCATCCGGTCATGCTGTCGCATCTTTCTATCTCGCTATAACATTCGCGTTTATTTTAAAAAAGCTCATCAGTTCCGGATTTAGCTTTATTATGTACCTACCATTTATTTGGGCTTTCTTAGTTTCAATTTCGAGAGTGGTAATTGGTATTCACAATAACTTTGACGTAATTATCGGTGCATTTATCGGTGTGTTTGCTTCATTTATTTTTCTTTATTATTCAAATGCAACGTCAGTTTTTAATCCGTCAGTTGCAACCTTAGAGGCGATCCATAAGTCATAAGTAACAAAAACAAAATTAAAGGAGAATAAATATGTTTCAAACAGAAGACTTAATTCCGATTTTCGGGATAATTTTCACCTTCGGAATCCCCGGGCTTATCATTCTATCCTATATTTATATCAAGCATAGAGAGAGAATGAGATTAATTGAGAAAGGGTTAACTCCCGACGAAATAAAAAACTACTTTTCTTCAGAGAAGATCAAAAGTAAAACCGGAGGCATGTATTCCTCGCTGAAATGGGGGCTTTTGTTCATATTCATTGGTTTAGGAATAATTCTGGCAAGTATCTTATCCGAAATATATGAGTACGGCGATGACGTTTCTTTTGGGATTGTAATAATGTTTGCCGGTATTGGTTTTATGCTCTATTACTTCATCGTAAAAAATAAATTAAGCACTCCATTGCTTGCAAATAGTAACGAATTTAAAACTAAGGAGGATTAATAAAATGAAAATTATTTCTGTAATATTCGTCACAGTTTTATTTGTAGGCAGTTTTATTTTTTTAACCGGCTGTGGCAAAAGATACACCAAGAATGAAACTGAAACTTTTATTTTGAATGCGGAAGGTAAATCCGGTTTTAACCTCACAAATGCAAACGGGGAAATGAAGATATATAAAAACGATGTAACGGACGAAATTAAGATTATTGCACATAAAACCGCTGATGTAAGAAAACGTGATCTTGATGAACCGATAGATGCAATACAGATTGAAATTGATTCAAGTGGTAATGAAATTACTGTGGAAACTAATATGAAATCGGATAATTTTATTTTCGGGTTCAGGGGAAAAAAGGAAGTGTTTTATGAAATCTACGTCCCTGAAAATATTAATCTGGTATTTGAAAATCTAAATGGTAGGGTTAGTATTAACGATATTACAAATGATATCAACCTTATCGTTACAAACGGGCAGATATCACTTAACAATACTACAGGTAAGTTAAATGTTGAGTCAACAAACGGTAGAATTTCATGTCAGGCTACAGATACAAAAGGAATGAATTTACAGACGGTAAATGGTTCAATTGAAGTTTCAGTTCCGGATAACATTAAGTTAAAGTTCACTGCCGAAGTACAAAACGGCAATATCAATCACGAGCAATTTGAACTGACAAACTCTGAAAGTAAAAAGAACTTTTTCTCCGGTCAGATTGGAACTGATACTCCCGATTTCGAAATTCACGCTGAAACAATAAATGGCAGCATTACTTTTAAAAAGTTAGCCGTAGCAGAAAATGAAGTCTCAGGTAAAAGCCGTGATATACTCGAACAGGCTGAAAAAGAACTGGAAGAAGCTGAAAAAATTTTTGAAGAGAAAAAAAGACATTACGATCAATTGAAAAAAGAATCGAAAGATACATTAAAGGCTGATATTTGAATGCTCACCGATAAAGAATTAATATCAAAAATTCAGCACGGTGACATAAATGCTTTCAGTGATTTTGTTGATGATTTGAAGGATAAAGCTTTTTCACTCACGTTGGGGATTCTGAAAAATACAGAAGAAGCGGAAGATTCTCTGCAGGAAGCTTTTATAAAAACTTACAGGGCAATTGTCGAAAATAAATTTAAAGGTGATTCGAAACTTTCTACATATTTCTATACGATAGTTTACAACACCGCAGTTGATAGCTTTAAAAAGTCCCGAAGAAAAAATTTCAGTATGATCTCAATTGATGTTGAGGATGTATCGTTCAAAGAAGGCGATGAGCTGACGGTTTCCCCCGATTCACTAATATCTGACGAATCATTCGATAAAAAAATTTCCGATAATGAAATTCAGTCTATCGTCAAGAATTATTTGAATAAAATTCCTGTTCAGTATTCATTGATATTAATTTTATTTTATGTTGACGGTCTATCCCATGAAGAAATTTCAAACCTTCTGGGGTTACCCGTTGGAACCGTGAAGAACCGGCTTTTCAGGGCTAAAGAAAAAATTAAGGAAATTATACTCAGTAAAATACCAGAACATGAAATTTTGAACTTTTTACAATAAATTTTACAAATTATGGAACCCGAAAAACTGTTTAACACTTATATCGAATCTAAGATTAAAAACTCTCTCTATTCCAAAACAAGCAATTCATTTTCTGTTAATATTCTGGATTTGCTGTCCAAGGTAAAGCAATTTGAGAATGAAGATAAAAAAGCCGATAAACTTTTCCGCAATATATTTATCGGAATATTTTTGTCCATTATCGGAATTACTTTGATTGTAATATATTCTGTAACTTTTTCCGGAAATATCGTCAACTCTGATAGTTTCTTTGTAAAGTCTTTTTATGAGCTTTATGCAAATCTAAACTTACGACAGGTATTGGGCTCTCAGTCTGACTTTAATATTATTTTAATCATTCCTCTGGCGTTGGTTCTATTGGTCATTTTTAATTATCTCGATACCAGATATATTAAAAGAAATCTTTAATTGATTCTCTTTTTAGGTTTATTCAAACTCTGACACAGGCTATCTTTGAATAAATCAATCTACGTATATGCGTTCACCTGATTATGATTTTCTAAACCCCGCTATGGGGTTCACCTACGAAGACCTTTACAACACTTCACGGTTAAATGACCTCAGAAAAACTTTTTACAATTATTATGCAACTGAAGATGCAGATGGATTCAGGCGTTTCGAAACATATATAAAATCAAATGGCAGTAACGGCGATGATAATATTTCAGATATATTAATGAACGCATCCGTGCAACTCTCGCGCTTTATCGGTGAACTATTCAATATTACAAAGCATCTCGATGATATAAAGGCAGAAACTGAAAAGGAAAACTTTATATTCTCGTTTAAAAAAGATTATATTCAGAAAAGATTTTTTAAAAATTTTAAGGATATAGAATTTAATGCTGCTGATTTCGAAAGGCTCAACGGGATAGTTGATAAAATTAAACGACATTGCTTTTCCGGACTTGCATTTGATGATGATGAATTTGATACATCAGTTTTTATAAAGAAACTATCCGATGTTGAAAAAGATTACCGATGGTATTACAAAGGTGATAAGTTTGCTCCGGACGGATTTTCATTGCCAAAGGATTCAATTACATTTGCGGAAAAATTACTTAGTTTCACACGGACATCACAAATTACAGACACGCAAATGAACGATGTTGATTCGATTAGTTTCATATTTAACATGGCTGAATTATGGTTGTGGTACAGATATAAATCTGATGCCGAAGTTTCAAAATGGACAATATTCTTCCAACCTACAAAAACTGATTATGAAAATCTTGTGTCGTATAAGATAAATTCGCAAAACGGATATGATGTATTAATAAACCGACACGAACATTACCGGGAAAGAGACGGATTTAAATTAAACGATGTTGAACGTACTCAGCGACAATTTCTGAATCAGGTAGATTACTGTATGTATTGCCACGACAGGAAAAAGGATTCTTGTTCTTCAGGATATCGCAACAGATTCGGTGAACTGCAGAGAAATCCCCTTGGAAATTTACTGCACGGTTGTCCGTTGGACGAAAAAATTTCCGAAGCTCACCTTATGAGAAAAAGAGGTTATCCGCTTGCTTCACTCACACTGATAATGATTGATAATCCAATGTGTCCCGGCACCGGTCACCGGATTTGCAACGACTGCATGAAGGGTTGTATTTATCAGAAACAGGAGCCGGTCAATACTCCGCTTGCCGAATCAACCACACTAAGGGAAGTACTTGGACTTCCGTACGGATTTGAGATTTATAATTTGCTTACAAAATGGAATCCAATTAGGAAAGGTTTGGAAATTGAAAAAATTTATAACGGGAAAAATGTTCTCGTAACCGGATTAGGACCTGCGGGTTATACACTTGCACATTACCTTTTGAATCTCGGTTACGGTGTGGTTGCCATTGACGGTTTAAAAATAGAAAGAGTGTTAAGCGAATATACTTTACAATATAAAAATGGCAATACCATACTTCCGAAGCCGGTTAAAGATTTTAAAAATGAAATTTATACCGAACTTGATAACCGCATACAACAAGGATTTGGCGGTGTTACGGAATATGGTATAACGGTAAGATGGGATAAAAATTTCTTAACCGTAATTTACCTGACCCTCATGAGACGCAAATACTTCTCTTTTTATGATGGCGTTACTCTCGGTAATACTATAACTATTGATGATGTCTGGGAATTAGGTTTCAGCCACCTTGCGCTTTGTACCGGCGCTGCAAAACCGAATGTAATACCGTTAAAAAATAACCTTATCGGTGGAATCAGAAAATCAACTGACTTTCTGATGCAATTGCAGTTATCAGGTGCGCAAAAGGATTTTAACTTAACAAGTATGCAAATCTCACTACCGGCAATCGTTATTGGCGGCGGACTTACAGCTATAGACTGTGCAACTGAAATAATTGCGTATTACCCGATAATGACGGAAAAAATGTTTACAAAATTCCATATGTTGGATAAAAATAGCCAATTAAGGTTCTTAGCATCGCTTGATGATTACAATAAAGCAAAGTTCAATTTATATCTCGAACATGGACTTCGGTTCATTAATGAAAAAGCACTTGCACATAAAGAAAATAGAAAACCTTCATTAGTAAAACTCATCAATGAATTCGGCGGGGTTAAATTAATTTATAGAAAGCGTCTCACAGATACACCTTCGTATCGGGAAAACCATGAAGAGGTTGTTGATGCACTTGAACAAGGCGTTCAATTTATTAACCTCCTGTCGCCGGTTGAAGCGATCTCCGATAAAAATGGAACTCTGGTTGCTGTGAACTTTGAAAAACAATCTCATTGCGTTAATCCTGAAACCAATAAAGTTTCCTTTAATGGAACAGGAGAGATTATATCTTTCCCTGCGCGGACTTTAATTGTTGCTGCCGGTACTTCTCCGAACACAATCTACAACGATGAACACCAAAATACTTTCAGCGTAAATGAGAAATCCGGTTTCTTTGAAACATTCGACTTAATTAGTTCTGAAGATTCAATTTCTCTCGAAAGAAAAACTGACGGAAATGGTTTTTTCACTTCATATTTAAAAAATGGAAAGACAATTTCATTCTTCGGTGACTGTCATCCGAATTATTTCGGTAGCGTGGTGAAAGCCATGGCTTCAGCAAAAAATGGTTACTCGCGTGTTGCCGATTCAATGAAAAACCTGAATCCAAATTGTAATGATTTTCATACATTCACAAATTCATTATCCGACAAGTTTAAAACTACGGTTGAGAATGTTGCAACCTTATCTCCGGAATATATTCAGCTCAGAATTGTTTCAAAAAATGCAGCACTAAAGTGGCAACCCGGACAGTTCTTTAAATTACAAAATTATGAAGTTAACACAAAAAATAGTGATAGTGATTTGAACTATATTGAACCTGTATTTTTAAGTCCGAACATGGTCAACACTGAAAGCGGAATTATTGAGTTTATTATAAACACTGCCGGCTTTCCTGCATTGATGTTGAAGTCATTTCAACCAGGAGATAATATTTTCTTAACAGGGCCATCTGGTACTAAAACATTTATTCCTGAAAAGGAGCGGGTAATGTTAGCGGCTGAAGAATCCGGTAATTCATATATGCTTCCGGTACTGAAAGCATTGAAACGTAAAGGAAATTATGTAATCTTCTTTTCCAGATTTAAAAATCCTGAGACTGCATTCGATACTACCGAACTTGAAAAGTTATCCGATGAATTTTATTCCTGTTTCGGTGATTCAGATAATATTCTTAGTGAAATAGTAAATAAAATGAACAACGCTGACAAGGTTGACAGAATTTATGTCAATGGCGGAACTCTTTTAATGAGAAATATAAATTCATTAATGCACAGTGAAGTTTCTAACGTCTTCGGAAGCGCAAAAGCAGTAGGCACATTGCACACAACTTTACAATGTATGATGAATGGAATATGCGGTGAGTGCCTACAGGAAGTCAGAGATAAGAATGGGAAATCGAAATTCGTTTACGGATGCCTTGAAAATCATCACGAATTAAATTGCATAAACTTTGATATGTATAATGCACGATTACAAAATAATGAAATTTTTGAAAAGTTGAATTACGAATACCTGAATGAACAGGCTAAATCTTAAGCTGTAAAATATCCGATTAATTGGTTAAACGCACCGTCAATCAACAAGAGTGTTGTAACAGATCCACCAATCGCCCCACCTAAATGTGCTTCATGTCCGATATTGCCAAGATTCTTTTTCATACCGTACAATGAAAACCCAATCCAAAGAATTGCAAAGATAAATGCGGGCATTGGGAAGAAAAATACATAAATCGTATTTGCGGGAAAGAATATAATATAAGAAAACACAATACCTGAAACGGCGCCTGATGCACCGACTCCGACGTAATCTGGATTTTTGTAGTGAAGGGCAACTGAGAGAAGGGAACCGGAAAACAAACTAACAAAATATATTATTGCATAATACAAACTACCGATGAAACCGTCAAACAGTCCTTTGAAATAAAGCTCAAGTGATCCGCCGAATGTAAAAAGCGCAAACATGTTAAATATCAGGTGCATTGCGCTTCCGTGCAAAAATGCCGAAGTTAAAAGCTGATAATATTTACCATTGTTGACAATTTTATACGGCCATTCTGCAAACTCATAAAAATATTGCGTGTTTTTACCGGGATTGGTTGCAAGGTAAATAAATACATTGGCAATAACGAAAGTTATAGTTACCGGTGTATCGGTAATCGAAAACTGTGCAGGTATTAAGTTCATGTTAGAATTTTTTTGATTATTCCTGGACCCTCATAAATTAAACCAGTATAAATCTGAACGATTGAAGCACCTGATTCAACCTTTTGATTAAAACTTTCTTTATCAAAAACACCACCAACTCCAATCAGTGAAATTATATTTTCAGAATTCAACTCTGATAATTTTTTTAACACGTTACTTGATTTTTTGAACAATGGTTTACCGCTTAACCCACCTGATTCATTAACTTCCTCCATTAATCCCTCTCGTGAGATAGTTGTGTTGGTGGCAACAATTCCGTTAATTTTATTCTGAATTACAGTTTCAAAAATCAGTTCAATCTCGGGTTCTGACAAATCAGGCGCTATTTTTACAAATACTGGCTTTAAAGGACCGGCTGACATTTTATCATTAAGGCTACAGATTGTTTCCAAGAGTTCGTTAAGATATTCTCTATCCTGCAATTTCCTTAAACCTTCAGTATTGGGAGATGAAATATTTATCGTAAAATAATCTGCAACTTCAAAAAGTTCCTGAAAACAAATTTTATAATCACGAACAGCATTCGCAATTTCAGTTTGTTTATTTTTACCGATATTAACACCAACTATAAAATCAGTAGAAAGTTTGACCTTTGAACCGGCAATATTTCGTTTGACAGCTTCAACACCTTGGTTATTAAACCCGAGCCGATTAATTATCGCACTATCTTTCTTCAGCCTGAAAATTCTAGGTTTTGAATTTCCGGGTTGTGGTTTCGGTGTAACGGTTCCAACCTCAGCGTGTGAAAAACCAATTGTATCAAGGAACTGCAGAACAACACCATTCTTATCAAATCCTGCAGCAAGTCCTAACCGGTTCCTGAACTCCATTCCCGCAACAGTAATTGTATCTGAGCCCGGCGGTTCATACAATGCTTTCATGAGCGGAAAATAAAATCTATTACCCGATAAAATCGAAATCATTTTATTGTGCACACTTTCCGGATCAATTAAAAAAAGAAATGGTCTGATAAATTGTTTGTACATTCAAATAAAAAAGTCCTTAACACGGGTTAAGGACTCTGGATTTTTACCATTTATTCATCGTCGGGGCGGCAGGATTCGAACCTGCGACCTCCAGATCCCAAATCTGGCGCGCTAACCGGGCTACGCTACGCCCCGAAAACACGCAATATAAAATTAATAGCCACTCTTTACAACGGATTAATTAAACTCTTTAATTACCTCCAGAATTGTATCTGATTGAAAACCTCTGGAAACCAAATACCTATAAAGCCTGGATTGCATTGTGAAATTATCTGCTGCAATCGCACGGTTACGTGAAATATACTTTTGCGCTGCCTCAAGAGCTTTTTCAAGTTCTTGATTTTGGGTATATACTTCCCCTATGACCTCATCAATTGTTTCCTCTTTTACGCCCTTCTGTTTAAGCTTAATTTGAATCAATTTACTGCCTGTTGGCTTTCTGCGGATTTTAGTTTCTATGAACTCTTTTGTAAATTTCACATCATTTAGGTAACCCGTCTCAAGAAAATAATCAATAACTTCATTAACCGTCTTTCGGGAAACTTCCAGTTGGGTAAGTTTAGTTTCTACTTCTTTTATAGTACGTGCTCTTCTTGAAAGATATTTGTAAATGATCCTCTTACCGAAGATTAACTCGTCTTCAATTCTAATTTTTTCAATTAAATTACTTGCAAGGTTATCACCCGATTTCAAACCATACTTTAAAATCGTATCATCATAAAGACCGAAAGCAAATTCACCATCGAGGAAAATACTATACCGCGAGGGATTTTTCTTTTGCTTTTTTATTTGAGTAACTATCATAAATAAAAATGCCGGTGAATCCCGGCACTTTCAAATTAATAATGAAAATTTACTTCGAAGATTTCTTGCTTGGATTTTCATTTTCTTCAGTTCCATTATCCTGAATATCACCAAAGCCAAGTGCTTTCCGTACTTCAGTCTCAATTTTATTTTGTAACTCATCATTTTCCTGAAGCAATTTTTTCATACCGTCCCTCCCCTGCACTCTGTTATCACCATAAGTAAACCAAGCCCCACCCTTTTTTATTATATCCTTAGCTACAGCCAAATCTATTAGATCCCCAACTTTTGAAATACCTTCGTTATACATTATGTCAAACTCTACTTCTCTGAATGGCGGAGCAACTTTATTTTTTACAATTTTTACTTTTGTCCGGTTGCCAATGACATCGGTACCATCCTTTATTGCAGCAATTCTCCTTATATCCATTCTGACTGAAGCATAGAATTTCAATGCTTTCCCACCGGTTGTAGTCTCGGGACTACCAAACATTACACCGATTTTTTCTCTAAGTTGATTTGTAAAAATTAACACTACATTAGATTTGGAAACGGCGGCAGTTAGTTTCCTTAATGCCTGTGACATCAATCTAGCCTGCATACCCATTACCGAGTCTCCCATTTCACCTTCAATTTCCGCTCTCGGTGTAAGCGCAGCTACAGAGTCAACAACTATTACATCCAGCGCATTACTTCTCACAAGCGTTTCGCAAATTTCAAGAGCCTGTTCGCCATATTCAGGTTGAGAAATAAGTAAGTTACTAACATCAACGCCAAGCTTTTTAGCGTACGAAGTATCGAGTGCGTGCTCGGTATCAATAAATGCAGCGAGTCCGCCGTTCTTCTGCGCTTCGGATATAATGTGCAAGCATATTGTAGTTTTACCCGATGACTCAGGTCCGTAAATTTCAATTATCCTTCCCCGAGGTACACCGCCTATTCCAAGAGCTGAATCCAGTGAAATTGAACCCGTTGAGATTGATGCAATCTTTGCAATCGGTTTATCTCCCAGTTTCATAATTGACCCTTTACCGTGATCCTTCTCAATTTGGTCAACTGCTATTTCGAGAGATTTTAATTTTAATGACTTTTCGTCTGCCATAATTTTTTTTTGTTAATATAAATTAACTTTTAAGAATCAATATATCAAACCAATCTAACCTTAAACATTTAAGGTTCGTATAAAAAAAGCAGCAAAGAAATTGCTGCTTTAATCAGAATAATTTTTATTTCTTTATGAACAACCGCTGGTTGCCCCACAACTCACACATTTCAAGCATGTTCCATTCCTGACCATGGTTATCGCTCCGCAATCTGAACATATATCCCCAGTGTAACCTTTTAATTTTGCTTCTTCAATTGAATTAAACTGAACTTTTGTAGCCTGAGTTTTCACTTCTGTGGAAGTATGGGTTACGGATTGTACCGGAGGTGAAACTTGTTTAATGGAAATTTTATCGTTTCCTATCAAATCTTTGGCGTGAACTTCATCAACTATCGTCTCTTTGAATATAACTTCTTCATCAAAGTCGTCATCATTTTCGTTATCAAATTTTGAAATAGCATCTATCGGGCTCGTTCTGATTTCCTCGTCATTCACATGTGCAAGATCGTTCCTTCCCAGATAAGTTACAGCCAATTCCCTGAAGATGTAATCAATGAGCGAAGTAGTCATTTTTATATTCGGATTTCCAATAACTACTCCGTTCGGTTCAAATCTTGTGTAAACAAAGGCATCAACAAATTCTTCAAGCGGGACTCCGTGTTGTAATCCAAGCGATATTGCAATTGCAAAGCAATTCATTAAACTCCTGAACGCCGCGCCTTCCCTGTGCATATCAATAAATATTTCACCTAATTGACCATTTTCGTATTCACCTGTTCGAAGATAAACTGAATGGTTCCCGATTTTAGCTTTCTGCGTGTAACCCTTGCGTCTGAAAGGTAATTTTCTTCTCTTTGCAATGTAACGGTGGATAATTTTTTCGGCTACACGAACGATATCGTTGCTGTTTTCCCGTATAACCTGAATTACCTCGTCGTCAGCATCATCCGTATCAAGGAGTGCAAATGAATTCAATGGTTGTGAAAGTTTCGAGTTGTCGCGGTAAAGAGCATTGGCTTTAGTTCCAAGCGACCACGATAACATATATGCTTCTTTCATTTCTTCAACTGTCGCGTCATTGGGTAAATTAATTGTTTTGGAAATTGCTCCCGAAATGAACGACTGTGCTGCTGCCATTATGTGAATATGGGCAGAGGCTGAAATGAATCTTGTTCCTTTTTTGCCGCATTTACTTGCACAATCAAAGATTGGATAATGTTCTTCTCTCAGGTGCGGAGCGCCTTCAATTGTCATTGTCCCGCAAACATAATCGTTGGCAGCATCAATCTGCTCTTTTGTGAAACCTAATGCTTTCAAAAGATTAAACTCGAAGTCATCCAATTGCTCCTCTTCAAAACCAAGTACATTTGTACAAAACGAAGCGCCAATTGTATGCTTATTGAACGATGAACTTAAATCGAAAGCATTCGGTAAAGTCTTTTCAATTTGCTTTATAATTTCCTTTGTGAACCCTTTATCGTAAAGCGACTGAGCATTGATATACGGACTGCCGATCAATGATCCGTTACCTTTTGTATATTTTATAATATCGTCAATTTCATCCTCTGAATAACCGAGTTTTCGCAATGCCGAAGGTATCGATTCATTTATAATTTTAAAATATCCACCGCCGGCAAGGTTTTTGAATTTTACTAACGCATACTCCGGCTCAACTCCTGTAGTATCGCAATCCATAACTAATCCAATTGTTCCGGTTGGCGCAATAACTGTAACTTGTGCATTCCGGAATCCGTATTTTTCACCCATCTCCAGCGCAGCATCAGAATCTTCTCTCGCAGCTTTCAATAAATCTTCCTGACAATATCTTTTATCTATACCAATCGGGAAAATTGATAAACCCTCATATTCCTTTTCTCCGAGGTTGTATGCTGCCCTTCGGTGGTTTCTTATAACGCGAAGCATATGCTCCTTGTTGTTTTCATATTGCGGAAAAGTCCCTAACTCTTTTGCCATTTCTGCCGAGGTTGTGTAAGCAGTCATGTGCATTATAGCAGTAAGTGCGCCGGTAATTGAAATGGCTTCTTTTGAATCGTAGGGTACTCCCTTGCGCATTAAAAGCGCACCAAGATTTGCATAACCTAAACCAAGTGTCCGATATTCGTATGATAAACGAGCAATATCCCTGCTCGGAAACTGCGCCATTAGTACACTTATCTCAAGGGTAATTGTCCAAAGTTTTGTTACATGTCTGTACAGTTCAATATTAAATTTATCCGCTTGTTCGTCGTAAAATTTCACAAGATTCAGAGAAGCGAGATTACAAGCAGTGTCATCAAGGAACATATATTCGGAACAGGGATTGGATGCTTTGATTTCACCACCGTTGGGACAAGTATGCCATTCATTTATTGTATCATGGAATTGAATGCCGGGGTCTGCGCACGCCCAAGCTGAAAATGCAATATCTTCCCACAAATCTTTTGCTTTAATTGTTTTGCAGGGTTTAGGTTGTCTGCCTTCCTTTTCAGCTTTCTTTAATTCCGTCCTCCAATACAAATGCCAATCACCGTCATTCTTAACAGCTTCCATGAATTCATTTGTCGCCCGTACACTATTGTTAGAGTTCTGCCCTGAGACTGTCATGTATGCTTCGCCATTCCAGTCCGTATCGTAAACCGGAATAAATATCTCCTTATAGCCAAGTTTTGCAAGTTGAATTGTCCGTTCAATATAATTGAGCGGAATCAGAGCTTTTTTAGCATGGCTTATAGCTTTTGCAAGTAGTTTATTTTTTTTGTTATCGAAATTATCGTTATGATTTTCAGGGTGACCATCATTACAAGCTTTGAGTATTTTATTCAGATGTATGTTCAATAAACGTGTACCGGTAACTAATGCGGCGACTTTTTGCTCTTCAATTACTTTCCAGCTAACGTATTCTTCAATATCCGGGTGGTCGAGATCGAGCGTTACCATTTTAGCAGCCCGTCTTGTTGTCCCGCCGGATTTAATTGCGCCGGCGCTCCTATCACCAATTTTCAGGAATGACATCAGGCCGGAAGATTTTCCGCCCCCGCTCAAAGGTTCACCTGAACCACGAAGTCCGGAAAAGTTTGAACCTGTTCCGCTACCGTATTTAAATAACCGCGCTTCACGAACCCAAAGGTCCATAATACCACCTTCGTTTACCAAATCGTCTTTTACTGATTGTATAAAACAGGCATGAGGCTGAGGATGAGTGTAAGCGTCTGAAGAAGCTTTTAATTCGCCCGTTTGTGCATCAATGTAATAATGTCCCTGCGAAGGTCCGGTAATACCGTACGCCCAGTTTAAACCGGTATTAAACCATTGAGGTGAATTCGGTGCAGCAACCTGAGCAGCAAGCATAAAACACATTTCATCAAAATAATTTCTCGCATCACGCTCGGAATTGAAATAACCATGTTTGAATCCCCAGTAAGTCCAGCAACCGGCAAGACGATTAAATACTTGTCTGGAATCCATTTCGGAAATATATCTTTCCTCAGCCGGAAGTTCTCTTAACCTATCTTCATCTGCAACTGACCTTTGCAACCATTCCGGAATCCCTTCCTCGTGCACCTTTTTTAGATATTTCGGAATACCCGCTTTCCTGAAATATTTTTGTGCAATTATATCTGTCGCTACCTGCGACCACGCTTTGGGTATCACTATGTCGTGCATTTCGAAAACAATGGAACCATCCTTGTTTCTTATAACAGATGAACGACGCTCAAATTCAATACCGTCATAAGCGCTTTGTTTCTCTTTTAAGTTGTATCGGTTTATTTTCATTCAAAATATGATTATAAAATTAGTGGGAATTTTTGTGAATCAATTATGCAGAAAGTTCTCAAAGAAAATAATCTTTTAACAATTGATATTTTTTTAAAGCTGGTCAATTTCGATTATTGGGATTAAAATTTTAAAAGAGGTATGTCAAATTTAACAGAACTCTTTTTTAAATGCAAACGTAAGCGAAAAACTTTTATGCTTGACATTAAAATTCTTTTAATTCTTGGCAATTTTTTTTTAAAAATTCTTTTGTATACGGTTGAGTTTAATGTTTTTTTTAAACCGAAACTTTTTTTATCTTAGAGAAAAACTATAATGGACTTAGCAGAAAATTATCTCTCCTCAAGTATAAACGAATTTAAGAAACTGAAGAAACTCTGCGAACGTGCCTTGGCGCTTATAAAACCTGAAGATTACTTCTTTCAACTGGATGAAAACTCGAACAGCATAGCAATCATTATAAGGCACCTGAGCGGAAATATGATCTCAAGGTGGACAGATTTCCTCGTAACTGACGGTGAGAAATTGTGGCGCAATAGAGATGAAGAGTTTGAACAACTTTTTTACACCGATATTGACGATATTAACGAAAGGTGGGAAAAGGGTTGGAATGTATTATTTAGCACACTGAATTCCTTAAAACCGAATGATTTAATGAGAACGGTTAAAATAAGAAATGAAGATCATTCTGTAATTGAGGCTATTAACCGGCAACTTTCACATTACGGTTATCATGCAGGTCAGATTATCTACCTGGCTAAACACCTTGCAGGGAATAACTGGGAGAGTTTATCAATCGAAAAAGGAAAGTCGAAGGAATTTAATGATAAAAAGATGGGCTCAAATAAAACGGGATAGTTCAGTCCTATTGCTCGATGTTTAAAGGAAATTTTCAAAGGCAAAGTAACGTTCTATTATCCGGTACCGAGTGTTTGGTTTCACTGTAATCACAATTGAAGATACACCCTGCAACTTTGTGTAGTATGTAACCCGATTGACCTGACCTTTTAAACGAAATATTTCTAATTTCTAACGAACCTTTTTGATGAATCTGGGTTTAATATTCAAATTCGGAAAATTGGTTTGATGGTTCAAAACGAATATTCAGAATTTAATAATTTCATCATGCAAACAATTAAAGCAAACATACTTGTCATATTACTAATTTTAGTATTTTCGGGTTATGTTCATTCTCAAGGTTACGAATTTGATCAAGGATTAACAACTGCAAAGTCTCAAAACAAGATGGTACTGATTTATATTTACACTGAAGGCGACAGGTGGTGCGATAAAATGGTGAGTGAAGTTTACTCCAAACCTGAAGTTCAAAAAGCTCTCAATGATTTTATTTTCATCAAACTCAATGCAGGAAGCGCAAATAATTATACATACAATAATGAAAAACTTTCAGCTACAAACCTTTCAAAAAAACTTGGCGTAATGAGCTACCCTACCCATGTATTTATGAACCCGGACGGATCGCAGATTTCATTTAACTACAATGGTATGAGCGTAAACAATATTCCTGGATTTCTTGACGAAGAGGATTTCTCAGCTATGCTTAATTATATGAAAACCGGGAAATACAAATCCGAAGACCTCTCAAAATATTTTTAATTCTATTCGTAAAATTAGTTATACAAATATTTTAAAAGCCAAACTTTTCCTTTAAAGCAAGCTGGACATTCTTCGGAACGAAATCCTGTATATCAGCATTATAAGATGCGAGTTCCCTTACTAAGGAGGAATCGAGATACGTGTATTTCTCGTTAGGCATCAGAAAAATGGTATTAATTGCAGGTGAAAGTTTACGGTTGGTCAAGGATAACTGAAATTCATATTCAAAATCTGAAATAGCGCGCAAACCTCGAATAATAACTGAAGCGTGTTTCTCTTCGGCATATTTTACAAGTAAACCCTCAAATATATCTACTGTTACATTGCTAAACCCGGATACCGATTCTATTAGCATATTTTTCCTTTCCTCTTTTGAAAAGAGTGGAGATTTTAAAGAGTTCACCGCGATACACACAATCACTTCGTCAAACAATGACGTCGCCCGCTCAATTACATCAAGGTGTCCGTTTGTTACCGGATCAAATGTGCCGGGATAAACAGCTGTAACTTTTTTCATTTTCGGAAATCATAAATTGTAGTAAAAGTACGACCGGATTTTCGGTGTCTTATTTGCATATCTTTCAAATGAGAAATTTCCCTCTCATGCTCAAGCACAAACAAAGTTTTCTTTTGCGATATAGCTGAAATTAATTCCTCGTATTTATCAAATTCATACGGCGGATCAGCAAAAACGATTGATACATTCAACTCTTTAAAATCTTCTGAATTCAGAAAATGCCGGTAATCAGCATTAATAATTTCACTTTTGTTACCGATACCCAAAGTTTCAATGTTACGTTGCACAGTTCCGGAGTGTTTATCCACGAAAAAGACAAACTCCGCTCCTCTCGAAATCGCTTCTATACCCAATGCACCCGTTCCACAGAAAATATCAAGCACATAAGCATTCTCAATCACAATAAGGTTCTCAATAATATTGAACATTGATTCCCTGATTCTATCGCTTGTCGGTCTCACTTTCAGCGTATTGGCCGGTACGAATAGTTTTCTGCTACCCAAATATCCGGAAATTATCCTCATCTGTTGGCAATGGATTTTAATGCTGTGCTAAGTACAGGAACAAATCTGTACCCGTAGTTATACAGACCATTGTACTGTCGGTTTTTTTCATTTAATTGCTTAGCTGGCGTAAGCGGGTTAAGAACTTCAATCTTCGAACTGTCGGCTTCAGAAGAAATTTCATTCTTTAAATATTCGCTATAGTCTTCACCATAGAGAAAGAGTTTATCCGGATTTCCCAAACAAATTTTTTGTTTTTCCTTCGATACTTCCTGCTCAAATGTATTATCTCTGAAATAAAAAAAGTTGTAGTCATATAAATTACCGTTTGAATATCGGGAATACTCGATTTTATTACGCTTACAACCAATTACGGTAACATTATTGTTTTTGAAAAAATCGCTGTTGATTTCATTAATAACCGTGTCAATAGAAAAATGATCTATATCTATCAGACCCGGTTCGAGTTCGGCAGCCGACATAACTTTTTTGAAGAACTCAAGCGACTTCTCGCTTAAGGCTAATACAAGTAAACTCTTAATACCCGGTGGTAAATCCGGATTGTGAAGTTTTATGTAATTAACATTAAATTCATTGCCCGAGCTTGAGAAGTAATTTGTTAGATCCCACTTAATTGCATTCTCGGTATTTTGAAGGTTCCCTGAATCTTCGTACGGGATGGTATTTATAAAGAAGATGTTTGAATCAAGCGAAACAGAAACCTTACCCGAATATTCTCCCTTATTCTTTATCACGCTTGAAATCTTTTCGCCAAGTTCAGTTATTACTGCTGGATTGTTGTGATACTTTGAAACTTCAAAATTGAACATTTGAAAGGTTTCAATTTCGGAAATAAGATTTATTTCTTTATTATCTCTTACCGAAATAATTCTTATACATTTCCCTGAAAATCCTACTGCGAGATAGCTCAATTGGAAACTTTAATATAGGGTTTAATTTTTGCAAATTTTTTTTCCCCTATTCCTTTCACATTCATTAGGTCACTGACTTTTTTAAACCCGCCCCGGTTTTCACGATAATCAATAATTCTTTTAGCTGTTGCTTCACCTATTTCGGGTAAGGCAATTAATTCTTCAAGCCCAGCTGTATTCAGGTCAACGCTGTTCTTATCGATATTAACGGAATTTTTTCTGCCTTCGGGTGCATCGAAATACTTTTCATCTATTTTTTTAAGCGAATCATAAAGAAGTTTTTCCTTTTCAGTGAGAGAGTTGTAAAATTTCTCCTGATCGAAATTTACGGTCTCACCTTTTACGACAGAGGAAAAACCGGATTCAAATCCTTCACTATCAAAATTCTTTTCCGGAACGCTTAGCACTTCGTTGTAATATTTCACACAAAAACCGACCGTAAGAATTCCTCCGAGCAGAAGCAAAATTCTGATCTCTGATTTTGAAAAGTTAAGATGTGAAAAAAATGTTTCTACCTTCCGAAGATTCATACGGCAAATGTATGAATTAGGGTTGAAAATTCCAATATGTTATTAAATAACCCTACCAATGCAAAAGCCATCGCCAATCGGAACTAACGAAGATTCAATCCGGGTACCGGTTGCCATCAGATCATTTGTGATTTGAGGACTTTTAAGTTCTTTATCTTCACCGGCATTTTCTATAATCCTTACACCCCTAAGAGCATTATCGAAAATTTTGACAGTACCACAATGAGAAAGATTGATTGCCTCATTGAAATATTCAGGATAAGACTATTTGCCGGCATCAATGAAGATGAGATCAAACTTTTTGTTTTCGTTGGATAGTTTTTTCATGTAATCAATTCCACGGGAACTAGCTGCAATGATATTTTTTCAAGTCCGGCTTTACGAAAAAAGCTTTTTGCTGTATCAGTATGTTTCTTTAACAAATCAACCGTTATTAGCTTTCCGATTCCGGGTAATGCACGCATTATGCATAATCCGCTGTACCCGGTAAGCGTTCCAATTTCAAGCACTTTCGAAGCATTAATCATTTTGCAGATGATATTAAGAATTTATCTCTGTTCAGGTGAAATTTGGATTACCGGTATTTTTAATTTTCCGATTGATTAACCATCTCTTTGAGAAATAAATCTTCTTCGGGAAATTTGCCGACAATGTAACTGTACAAATCCTGACTGAGGGGAACGCCCTTCATTTTAACAATCGTCATTTCCCTTTTAGTAAGTCACGGATTTCCGTTAAAAGTTTTTCTTCATTTGACGGTTCAGCAGGCATTTCCGCTTCCTCTTTCCTTGAAAGGGAATCTCTCAGGTTATTGATAACTTTGACGAATAGAAAAATTGCAAATGCAATTATAACAAATTCAATCATGGTCTGAATAAACAAACCATACTTTATCAAAACCGGACCATCCTTCCCTTCACCAATAAAAATGCTCATTTGTGAGAAATCCACACCTGCGAGTAGCATACCGATAGGTGGCATTAAAATATCATTTACCAATGAAGTCGTTATCTTTCCAAATGCTGCTCCAATCATAACACCGACAGCAAGGTCAATAACGTTTCCACGGGAAATAAATTTTTTGAATTCTTCCAGCATATTTTTTATTAATTAAAATTCAGGGTACAGTATCCTTTGAATTGATTTACATTTTCCTGTTTCTGTATAAATTTCCGCCAGCACTGCCGCGAATCGTACATCATCCTTAGCAACTTCGTGCTTTTGGGGGGTTCCGAATATGAATCTCTTTATTGACCGCTCTTTATTCATTCCGATTACCGAATCATACGGACCGGTCATTCCGACATCAGTAATGTACCCGGTACCTTGCGGCAGTATCCGGTTATCAGCCGTTTGAATGTGTGTGTGTGTTCCGACTACAACTGAAACTTTTCCGTCAGCATTCCAACCGAACGCAACTTTCTCCGCCGTGGCTTCAGCATGAAAATCAATAAATATAATATTCGTCTCCTTCGAAACAGTTTTGCAAAGCCAGTCTAAAGCCTTAAAAGGACAATCAAGCGGTTTCATGAATACTCTTCCGATAAAACTTGCAACGCAGATCTTAAATGATGTTCCGGGAATATCATAAATTCCGTATCCCCTGCCATAAACGGATTTCGGATAGTTCTCCGGCCTTAATACATTTGGGGAATCATTAATAAATTTATGGGCCTGAATTTTATCCATTGTGTGATTACCACCGGTAAGTACATTAATCCCCAGATCTAATAACTTCTCCGCATCACCCTGAAGCATTCCTATTCCTTCAGTTATATTCTCACCGTTGGCAATTACAAAATCAGGTTTAAATTTACCCTGATAACTCGGAAGAATGGTTTTAGTTATATTGTATCCCGGAATACCAATGATATCGCCAATGAATAGTATTTTAACGGTTTCTTTCAATAAGTTAGCAATTTTAAAATTTAATAAATTCGCCTGTAAGTTAAAATTATTATATGAAGACTTAGTTTATAAAAATTAAAATGATTATAATTATAAAGGCATTTGCAATACGATTAGAGAAACAAGAATAAAACTTGTCTCCGGACCAATCCATCAATTTCTGATATACTGTTTGGAGCAGATATAAAATTGAAAAGAAAATTAAAAGATTAAGTTTAAACCTTCTTGTTCATTTCCACCAGACTGTTCAATACTTCCAAAGCCTGAACCGGTGTGATATTATTAATATCGATTTCCTCTATTTTTGCGATTAATTCAGCAAATGCTGTTTCATCCTGGGTAGGGGATTCTACCTCGAACATGTTAATTTGAAGTTCGTCTTTAAGTTGCTTTTTAAGAGCTTTATCTTCAAGATTCCTAAGAATAGATTTCGCCCGGTCTGTAACCTGCACTGGTAATCCCGCCATCTGTGCAACCTGAATCCCATAACTGTGGTCTGCCGTTCCGGGATTAATTTTCCGTAAAAAAATTACTTTGTCTCTGAATTCTCGTACTTCAATTCTATAGTTCTTAATTCTTGGATACATATCTGCCAACGCATTTAATTCGTGATAGTGTGTAGCAAACAATGTCTTGGATGCAGTGGGACGATTTTCATGAAGGTATTCTGTCATTGCCCATGCAATTGAGATTCCATCGTAGGTACTTGTTCCTCTGCCTATTTCATCAAGGAGCAATAAACTTTTCGAGGTACAGTTGTTAAGGATATTTGCTGCTTCGTGCATTTCAACCAAAAAAGTACTTTCACCTTTTGAAATATTGTCGGATGCACCTACCCTTGTGAATATTTTATCAACTACGCCGATTTTTGCAGACTCCGCCGGGACAAAACATCCGATCTGAGCTAACAATACTATCAATCCGGTTTGTCGGAGGTAGCTGGATTTTCCGCTCATATTTGGACCGGTAATTATCAGAATTTGGTTCTCCGTGTTATCCAACTTTGTATCATTCGGAATGTACGTTTCACCGGCAGGTAATAAACGTTCGATTACGGGATGCCTGCCGTCTCTAATCTCTATTCTGTCAGAATCATCAATATGAGGAAGCGTGTATTTGTATCTCGTGGAAACCTCCGCAAAACTTGAAAGTACGTCTAACGCTGCAATCAACGATGCATTAAGTTGTATATCGTCAGTGAAATTCAAAATGAAGGATAGAAGCTCATTATAAATTTTCCTTTCAATCGCATCAATTTTTTCTTCGGCGTTGAGAATCTTGTTTTCGTATTCCTTAAGTTCTTCTGTTATGTATCTTTCGGCATTAACGAGCGTTTGTTTTCTTACATAATCTGCGGGGACTTTATCCGTATGAGTTTTAGTGACCATTATATAGTAACCGAATACTTTATTGAACTCAACTTTAAGCGATGATATCGCGGTACGTTCCCTTTCTGATGCCTGAAACTTTTCCAGCCAGGTTTTGCCGTTTAACAATATATCTTTAAGTTCGTCAAGTTCAGTATCTACTCCCTTTGAAATGAAACCATTCTTGTTTTGCCCCTCAAGTTGTTTCTCATTTATTACGGTTGAAATTTTTGCTGCCAGATCCGGTATATCAACAAGTCTGACTGCTATACCTGAAAGTGTTGCTGATTTGAATTCAACCAGTTTTCGTTTAATTTCTGATATTGCTGTAATGGAATTTTTTAACGAGATTAAATCCCGTGGATTTGCTTTTAAAGTTGCTACTTTTGAAAGTAATCGTTCAACATCACTTATTGAACTGAGCAATTGAACGATTTTGTTGCGTTGGTTTTTAAATTGAAAAAGTTCATTAACTGCATCCAATCTTTTATTTATCTGTTCAACTTTTTTAAGCGGACGGGAAATCCAACGTTTTAATAATCTCGCTCCCATCGGTGTTTTTGTCTCATCAAGTATTGAAAACAATGTCCCCTCACGAGACCCATCTGATAATGAAGAGGTTACCTCCAGATTTCTTTTTGTCGAAGGATCGAGTACAATATAATCGGTATAATCGTATTTACTTATTTTCTTGAGGTGTGAAAGTTTACTTTTTTGAGTCTCGTTGAGATAATTCAGTACACAGCCTGCAGCTATGATTGCCTGTGGAAGATTTTCAATACCAAACCCTTTAAGTGACCTTGTATTGAAATGATTATTCAGAATTTCATTCGCGTAATCGTAATTGAAAACCCAATCGTCAACTTTAGTGATTACTCTTTGATTGTTAACATCAGAAAAAGGGGAATCAATTTTTATCCCGAGCAGCTTGTAAATTTTTTCTTTATTTTTTTTCTGAATAAGGATTTCCTGTGGGTTAATATTTTCAACCTGTGCCGGTAGCCCGGTTGCGTTTACTTCAGATGTATAAAATTCTCCCGTAGAAACATCACAAAACGCGAAGCCACAAACATCGTCTTTTATGGAAATCCCAGCAAGATAATTATTGCTTTTATGATCGAGAATTTTTTCCGAAAAGTTTGCACCGGGGGTTACAACTTCAATCACGTCGCGCTTTACAATGCCTTTACTGAGTTTCGGGTCTTCGAGTTGTTCACATACTGCAACGCGGTGACCGGCTTTAACGAGTTTTGGTAAATAATTATCCAGCGCATGGTGCGGAAATCCGGCGAGCGGAACTTCAGATGCAGCGCCGTTTGATCTCTTCGTGAGGGTTATACCAAGAATTTTAGCCGCCATCAATGCATCGTCTTCAAATGTTTCAAAGAAATCACCCATTCTGAACAAAAGTATAGTATCAGGATATTTTTCCTTTATCTTTCTGTACTGGCGCATCAACGGGGTTTCAGACAAGACACAAAATATTATTTTCGAAAAATGGAGTTTGGAAACACTATAACGATTCTTTACTAATAGTTTTTTATCCGGTTCTTAAGGTACTTATTCAGTAATTCCCGACCACGGAAAATGTGAGCTTTTACTGTGCCAAGAGGTAAATTAAGTTCACTGGCAATTTCTTCATATTCCATTTCTTCACGATGTCTCATGACGATTACTTTTTTGTATTTATCGGGAAGCGAATCAATTGCGCGCTCAAGTATCGTTGTACGCTGAGCGTTCATGATTTGATTATCCGGAATGTAATCACTGTCTGGTATCTCAAATATATAATCGCTATCCTCAGATTCGATTTCCTTATCAATTGAAAAAGTTTGTAATTTTTTCTTCCGGAGGTAGTCAATGCAGTTATTGGAAGCTATTTTATACAACCAGGTGGAGAATGCAAACTGTTTATCAAAATTTTTCAGCGAATGGAACGCTTTTATAAAAGCTTCCTGTGTAAGGTCTTCTACATCCTCTTTCTTATAAATCATTCTGAAAATCAGGTTGTAAATATGAGGGTGATATTTTTTTAAAAGTTTTTCATAAGCACTCTGATCTCCTTTCAAAGCCTTTTCAATCAGGTCGAGATCTTCTTGCTTCGATATCGAATTATTCCCTTTTATTTCATTGTCTTCCATTGGAATTTTCAAATTACAGCTAATGTCAGGAATTTTCAATTTATAAAAGCCATTGAATTGTCTCAATAATTAATAAAAAAAGTCAGGTTATTAGCCTGACTTTCTAATGTGAGTTCACAATACAAAATCACGGGAAAATTCCCAGCTCGAAATAGGATTTTGCGATTCGGTCAAGTGATTTTATAAATGCGGCAGTCCTTAAATCCGAAAGGTTTCTACTGTTCATAATCTCTAAAATCTGATTGAATGAAATTATCATAGTGTCTTCAAGACCGGAATTTACAAGGTCATGCTCACTTGCTCCCCTGATGATTTGTGCCCGTTGGGAATCCGAAAGGTTTTTACCGGACAGTTCTTCAATTGCTGCAATGACATTTTTCACAGATGATTCTTCATATCTCCTGCCAATCCTACCGTAAGCAACGTGAGAAATATTTTTCAGCCATTCGAAATAAGATACAGTTACACCACCTGCATTAAGGAACAGATCCGGAACTATGAGTATATTTTTTTTGAGCAGGATTTCTTCAGCACCAGGTGTTAAAGGACCATTTGCGCCTTCGCCAACAATTTTTGCTTTGATGTTCGGAGCGTTTCCATCATGAATCTGGTTCTCAAGCGCTGCGGGTACAAGTATGTCACACTCCACTTCTAAAAGTTCTTCAGACTTTTCAAAATTCTTTGCTGTTTTAAAATTCAGAATTGATTTGGTTTCCAAACGATGTTCGAAGACAGCCTGAACATCTAATCCGTTTGGATCATAAATTCCACCCTCAAATTCCGCAATTCCGACAATCTTTGCTCCGTCTTCCTGTAAAAATTTCGCTGCATGGTAACCTACATTACCTAAACCCTGCACGATAATTGATTTGCCTTCAAGTCCGGTGCTGAGTCCAAGCTTATCCATCAACTGTTTATTTCTAACGGCTTCTCTCAGGCCATAATAAACGCCTCGACCTGTGGCTGCCTTTCGTCCGTTGATACCGTGCTGTGAAAGCGGTTTACCAGTTACACAAGCGAACGCATCAATTTCACCGTGATGAAACGCTGCATAAGTATCAGCAATCCATGCCATCTCCCTCTCGCCTGTTCCGTAATCAGGAGCCGGTACGTCAATCCCCGGTCCAATAAAATTCTTTTTAATCAGTTCAGATGTGTAACGACGGGTAATTCGTTCAAGCTCTTTTTCAGAATAATTTTTAACGTTGATGCTGATTCCTCCCTTAGCACCACCAAAGGGAACGTCAACCAACGCACACTTGTATGTCATTAATGCAGCCAACGCCTTAACCTCATCCTCATTCACCATATCACTGTATCTTATTCCACCTTTCACCGGCATTTTATGGTGAGAGTGCTCGACTCTGAAAGCTTCGATCACTTCAAACCTGTCATCATCCATCTTTACCGGGAATTTGAAACTGTAAACGCTGTTACAGATTTTAATTTGGTCTAAAAGCCCCTTCGGATAATCGAGATGCTTTGCCGCCTTGTCGAAATAATAACTGACATTTTCGAAAAATCTGGAGTGTGTCATTTTAGTTTGAATTTATAGTGTTTGAAATTAATTTATGCATTTTAAATAATCCTGATTCATCAAATTTTTTCCCTATTACCTGAACTCCGTAAGGTAAACCGTTAGAATCATACCCCGCTGGTATTGAAATTGCAGGGATTCCCGCAAGGTTTATTGATGCGGTGTATATATCGTTTAGATACATTGAAAGCGGATCATCGATTTTTTCTTTCAGCTTAAATGCAGTTGTCGGAGTTGTGGGAGATAAAATATAATCAACTTCGTGGAATACTCTATCGAAATCACTCTTGATTAACCGCCTTACTTTCTGTGCTTTACGGTAATATGCATCGTAATATCCTGATGAGAGTACATAAGTACCAAGCATTATTCTTCGTTTAACTTCCGTTCCAAAACCTTCAGACCTTGTATTGACATACATCTCCTCAAGGTTTGTTGAATTAACTTCTCTTAAACCGTACCTCACACCGTCGTACCTTGCAAGGTTACTGGAAGCTTCTGCCGAGGTAAGAATGTAATACGTTTGAATTACATATTTCGAATACGGCAGGCTAACTGATTTTATTTTTACACCGGCAGCGCGTAATTTTTCAATTAGCGAATTTAATCCTGCCTTAATTTCAGGGTTCAGACCTTCGCTGAAATATTCATCCACAATACCTATTGTAAAAGTTTCCGTATTTATATCTTCTTCGAGAATTGAACAATATCGGTCAACCGGTATTTCGGAAGACGTGGAATCGTTTTCATCGTATCCGGCTATAACCTCAAGGACGGATGCAATATCAGAGATTTCTTTACCGAAAACTCCAATGGAATCAAAGGAAGATGCAAATGCGGTTAAGCCGAATCTTGATATCCGTCCGTAACTTACTTTTAAACCAGTGATACCGCAATATGACGCAGGTTGTCTGATTGATCCGCCGGTTTCGGATCCAAGCGAAATCATGCAAAGGTCAGCTGCAACTGATACAGCGCTTCCACCGGAGGAACCACCCGGAACACGGGTTTTATCTATCGGATTTAAAACAGGACCGTGGAATGAATTCTCATTTGATGACCCCATTGCAAATTCGTCACAGTTTACTTTTCCGATTATTATTGCATCCTCATTTTCTAATCTTTCAACTGCCGTAGCACTGTAGAGTGCTTTAAAATCCGATAGTATTCCTGAACTGCAGGTGAGAGGTTTACCTTTAATCGAAATGACATCTTTTACAGAACAAATTAATCCTGCAAGTTTCCCCGAACTGCCATTTAAAATTTTTTCATTTACTTCATCCGCACGGCTTGTTACATCTTCAAAAACACATGTGAACGCATTCAAATCTTTATTACTTTCAATCCTTGAAAGATATTCATTCATAATATCCCGAAGGGAATATTTATGGCTTTCTATATCTTTTTTAACCTGATAAAAACCGGCGGGTATCTGCATTTATAAAATAAAAAATACCGCCACAAAAAATAACAGTGACGGTATGAATTAATAAAATTTTATACTTCTTTTTTATCTTCGATTGATTTGGTGATATCTTTTTCAATATCAGTGCTTGCCTTTTTGAATTCCTTAATTCCTTTCCCAAGCCCTTGCATAAAGTCAGGAATTTTCTTAGCTCCAAAAAGGACAAGAATTACAACTGCAATTAGTATTAACTCCTGTGTACCTAAACCGAACATTGTAGTTCTCCTTAATTTTTAAATTACACTTTCAGCCACACAACGCAAAAGCCTTATTCCATCAGTGTTTCCGAGTATTGATTCCGATGCTCTTTCAGGATGCGGCATTAAACCTAATATATTTCTTGAAACGTTTTGAAGTCCCGCGATATTACCCGTTGACCCGTTGGGATTTTCCGTGTATGTAAACAATACCTGATTGTTTCCAATTAATTCCGATAATGTATCAGAATCGCAAACATAGTTACCTTCGCCATGAGCAATCGGAAGTTTAATCTCTTCCTTAATTTCGTAATAGCTTGTAAAAATACTTTTATTATTCTCTACTTTCAATGTAACTAAATCACAGATAAATTTAAGCATCCGGTTTCGGATTAACGCACCGGGAAGCAATCCTGTTTCACATAACACTTGAAAACCATTACAAATCCCGATAACTATACCACCTTTTTGGGCGAAGCGAATTATTTCTGACATTATAGGAGAGAATTTAGCAATTGCGCCACACCTCAGATAATCACCATATGAAAATCCACCCGGCAAAATTACGATATTTCTGTCTTCAAGGGTAGCGCTCTTGTGCCAAATGAATTTTGTATCTACCCCGATGATATTATTAAATACGTGATAAGTGTCTGCATCGCAGTTGGAGCCGGGAAAAACTATGATCCCTACTTTTGCAGTACTCATTTAATGCTCCTCTCCGATTGAATTTCCTGAACTGTGAAGTTATAATCATCCATAACAGGATTTGAAAGTAGTTTTTTGCACGCTTCAATTACAACCTGCTCCGCTTCCTGATAAGATTCTGTTTCAATTTCCATCTCAATATATTTCCCGATTCGGATGTCCAGAACCGAACTGAGTCCAATGGACTTCAATGAATTTTCAACTGCTTTACCCTGAGGATCAAAAACGGAAGGTCGAAGTGTAACTATTACCTTTGCTTTATACATTGACTAAGAAAATGGATTTGAAGTGAAGTTAAATAGGCGGGAACTTATAAATAAGTCAGAAAATTTTTATCCTTCCAGCTTCTTTATTTTTTTCCTTAGGGAGTCGAGATGTGATTTTTTAATTTTATTCATCTCTCTTAAAGAATGATCCGGCTCCTTCGATGTGTCCTCTTGGTTTGAGATCTCTTCGGCTTCTCTTGAAATTGTCTCTGTTACATTTGGCATTGCGGATAGTTTCGGCGAATCTGCCGTTACCTTTTCCTCTGTCTTACTTGATTCAGTTACCGGTGCAAAGCCACTTTTAATTTCATCATTGATTTCTGTGGATTCTTCTTTCTTGACCAGCGTTCCGGTATAAGAATCCGTGTACCCGAGTCCGTTTACAAAATCACTTGTTGTCATCTTTTCCTCGTAGGAATTTAAATTGAGAGAAGTTAAATCTCTTTTTGAAATTAACGGCGCTTCCTCAACTTTGGTTGATGTCAAATTTTCTTCGGTTTTTACCTTCTCTTTGGGACTGGGAGTTGATTCAGTATTTGTATTAGTTAAAAGTTCATTACTACTATCTGTATTATTATCTGAAACATTAAAATTATTCAGCGAATAGATACCAAAGATAATCAATACAACTACAGCCAGACTTAACCCTGAAACCACGTAAGGATTTTGTTGCTTGAACAATTTACTAAAAAATCCTGCGGTTCTTTTTGGAGGAACTGTTGTGGATTGAGGTACTCTTGATTCTTCAAGGTTAATTCTTGCAAGTAATTCCGACTCAAAATTTTCGCTTGCTTTAATTTTGGGCAGATTAAGCAGTTTCTCCCTTATATCAAGATGTTTATCTTCTTCTAACACGGTAAATCTTTAAATTTCCTGAATATTCGCTTTAATTGCTTGGTTTATAAATTTCTTTTAAGAGTTCTTTTAGCCTTTCCCGTCCCCTGTTAATTCTGGATTTTACCGTCCCAAGAGGAAGGTCTGTAATCTTTGATATTTCTTCGTAATCTAAATCTTGAATATCCCTGAGAATAATTACCTCGCGGAATTTTTCGTTCAAAGAATTAATTGCGTTCTGAATGTAAACATTTTCAATACTTGCGTTTGCGCTATCTTCAGGACTTATCTGACCGCTTGCCGGAAGTTCGAAATCTTTCTCTTCATCCGGATCAATATCACTGATGGAAATAGCGTTGTACCTGACTTTTTTCCGCAGATTAGTTTTAGCTAAATTTATTGCAATGGTGTAAAACCAAGTTGAAAATTTTGCTATCTCCCTGTACAAATGTTTCGACCGGTAGAGTTTTAAAAACGTATCCTGAGCAAGGTCTTCAGAATCATCCTTGCTCCCGGTGTATCTATACAGAAAGTTTACTAACCTGTCTTTATATCTGAAAACTATTTCATTGAACGCTTCAACATCCTCTTGTTGAAATTCGAATATCAACTGTTCATCGGTCAAAGATTTATAATCTTTTTTCGGGCTATTCAATCTCTACGTTGGTTTTACTATTTAAAACTATTATTGTTCCAAAATTTAAAGATTTACAAGGTCTATTATTAACTTTGAAATCAGTAAATCCTTATTAGATTCGCTTGACTTCAGTTTTAATTCAACTGAATAAATATAATCAAACGCATTTTTTAATTTAAGTTCATTTAGTTCAGATGCCTTTTTTTTATAGAGTGAGCATAATTTTTCAAAATCATTCCATATTTTCAATTCAACCCTTAGCTGATAAGGATTTAGTTTCGAAATACCGGGGTCTTTCAACTTTGAAATCGCGATATATGCCGATGATAAGAGATAAGCAGAATAAGTTGCAAAGTCCTTTTTGTTTGATATTGACCTGAACACATTTAAGGCGCGATCGGCGTTCTTATTTAGTACCGCATTGATAAAGTCAAATTCACTATAGTCCTTTGAAATACCAATACAAACTTTAATATCATCCAGTGTTATTTTTTTCCTGTTACTGCAGTAAATTTTCAATTTTTCAATTTCCTCACGAGCCTGGTCAACTGAAAGGTTCAGAAAAGAGCAAAAGTAATTTAACTCATCATCTCCGATTTCATAAGGGGTAAAATTATCCCTTACCCAATTAGCAAATTCGGTTTCGTTAAATTGTTTTATACTGAAAATTTCTGCGCCGGCTTTTTCGAGATCGGCATATTGCGCAACTTTAAACTCATCACTGTAGTCTGCAATTAAAAGGATATTGTCAGGGTTGGCCGTTCTGATATAATTAGAAAAGGATTCATTTTCCTGTTTAGTAAATCCCCGATACCCGGGTTTTTTGACAACCTTTAACAAAACTATTTTTTTTTCAATAAAGAAACTTGCATTTGCGCACTCCGAGAGTACCGCTTCTGAGTTTTTGTCATCGGTGAAAAAAGTTTTTACATGCTCAGTAAAATTAAAATAATTGCCGATGAAACTCTTACCAATTACAGCAATCAGTTCTTCAATTAGTGGTTTTTGGGTTGAATTAATTATAATACACGGTGCAAGTTTATCCGTAGATAACTTTTTTTTTAGAATGTTGAAAGCAATATTTACAGTTTTTGATTTTGACATAAAAAAAGGCAGCCTTTACGACCGCCCTTTAAGATTAATTTTGTTATTAATTGTTTTCAACGGTAACTTTAGTCATAATTACATCCTCAACCGGTTTATCGCCAGGACCGGTTTTAACTTTTCCGATTTTCTTTACGACATCCATTCCTTCTATTACCTCACCAAAGACCGCGTGACGATTATCGAGGTGCGGTTGTGGAGCAAGCGTAATGAAGAATTGAGAAGTACCGGTATTCGGTCCTTTATTTGCCATTGAAAGAATACCAGCCTTATTGTGCTTCAAGTCAGGGTGGAATTCATCTTTAATTACTTCATCTGATCCGCCTCTACCGGTACCGGTAGGATCACCACCTTGTATCATAAAGCCGTCAATCACCCTATGAAATGTAACTCCGTCATAAAATCCTTTGTTAACAAGTTTTTTAAAATTTTCAGTGGTTATCGGTGCCTTTTCGGTGTACAATTTTATCTTTATTGTACCCATGTTTGTTTCCATTTTAACAATATCTCCATCGGATTTTTTATCATTGTTATCGGTTGTTACAGAATCTTTTTCGGTTGACTCTGTTTTTGTTTCATTGTTTGTTGTCATTGGATCAATGTTTTTTTGTTCTGTAATGTTGGATTCCGTTTTAGTCTCCGTTTTATTTCCCTGCTCTTCTGTCTTTGAGCAACCGGTCAAAGTAACAAAGAAGAGGAAAATTAACAGAACGGAAATGTTTAAGTTTTTCATGCTATTATTTTATTTAACCTTTAAATTGTTTTAAGAACCTTATATCGTTTTCATAGAACATTCTGATGTCAGGAATACCGAATTTAATCATCAGAGTTCTTTCAATACCGAAACCAAAAGCATATCCGGTATATTGTTCAGGGTCATATCCACAATGTTTAAATACTTCAGGGTCAACCATACCGCAACCGGCAATTTCAAGCCAACCTGAATTTTTACATATTCTGCAACCATTTCCATTGCAAAGATAACATTCGACGTCAACTTCTGCTGAGGGTTCTGTAAACGGGAAATAACTTGGTCTCATTCTTATTGCAAGTTCTTTACCGAAAAATTCATGAGCAAAATAATTGATGGTAGCTTTAAGCTCCCTCATGCTTACATTCTTATCAACGTATAAACCTTCTACCTGATGAAACATTTCAAGGCTTCTAGCATTTATTTCCTCATTCCTGTAAACACGTCCGGGTACGATCACCCTGATAGGTGGTGTATGTTCCCTCATTACCCTTATTTGACCTGGAGAAGTCTGCGTTCTTAGTACATACCGGTTTTTCTGCCTGTGTGATTTAATGTAAAAAGTATCCTGCATATCCCGAGAGGGGTGGTATTCAGGTGTGTTCAATGCATCGAAATTGTGAAACTCGTCCTCGATTTCAAATCCTTCATATACGCCAAATCCGATTCGTCTGAATATATCAGTAATTTCATCAAGCGCCTGAGTGATTAGGTGCTTTGAACCAACGTTGTAAGCAATACCCGGAAGTGTGAAATCTATTTTCTCTCTTGTGACGGAATTTAATCCGTTTACTTTATCTGATGTTTCGTCAAAAGATGATTGCAAAAAAATCTTCAATTCGTTGATTACCTTGCCATAACTGCCCTTTTGATTACCGGGTACTTGTTTGAACTCATCAAAGATTTCGTTAAGCAAACCTTTTCGGCTGAGAAATTTCAGTCGGTACTTTTCAAGTCCGGCGCTGTCATTTACATTTTTCAAATCTGCGATGGCAGATAATCGTGTATGTTCTATTTTATCAAGGAGGCTCATTTACACAAAAAAGGCGAGTTTTAGCTCGCCTTTGGTCTAGATTGTTGAACTTAAGATTTGGCGACTTTCACTATTTCACCGAAAGCATTCAGATTACTGTATGCAAGTTCAGCTAAAGTTTTTCTGTTGATATCAATGTTCTTCTTCCTGAGTAAACCTATAAGTTGAGAATAGGAAACATCGTAAATTCTTGCAGCAGCATTAATGCGCTGGATCCAGAGACTTCTAAACTCCCGCTTCTTTAACCGCCTGTCACGGTAAGCGTGAGTTAACCCTTTTTCTACAGCATTTTTCGCTACAGTATAAACTTTACTTCTTGCTCCCCAGTATCCTTTGGCTTCCTCCATTACTTTTTTTCTTCGTCTGTGGGAAGCGACTTTGTTCTTTGATCGTGGCATTTTGTTTTGTTTGTTTTAAAATTAAGGTATCACAGTTTAAGTGATTTGAGGACCTTTTCTTATTAAATGCAAAGAAGCCTTTCAACCCTCTTTGAGTCTTCTTTAGAAACCAGTGTTGATGTGCCGAGCTTTCTTTTCCTTTTACTGTCTTTCTTTGTAAGGATGTGCCTTTTATAGGCTTTCTTCCTTTTGAATTTACCGGAGCCGGTCGCTTTGAATCGCTTTCCTGCTGCTCGGTTTGATTTTATCTTAGACATTTTATTTGTTGTGTTATAAATTTTGTTGTGTACTTTCCGAACGTTGTTTTTCTTTCAGAGCTTTGATTTTGTTTTTGTCAGGTGTCATGTAAACTATAAGTTGCTTTCCTTCCATCTTTGGTGATGATTCCAACTTTCCGACGTCATCAAGTTTTGAAATTACTTCACTCATTAGTTTTTCACCAAATTCTGCATGTGTAATCATCCGACCGCGAAAAATTACTGAAATTTTTATTTTGTGACCTTCAAGCAAAAAATGTCGCAGGTGTTTTGCTTTGAATTCCAGATCGTGCTTGTCTGTATTGGGGTTAAACCTAATCTCTTTAACCTGCATTACGAACTGTTGCTTTTTTGCCTGCTTCTCCTTCTTTTGCTTCTCGTAATTGTATTTCCCGTAGTCAACTATTTTACAAACCGGTGGTTTTGCGTTGGGAGAAATTTCAACTAGATCAAGTTCCCTGTTGTTTGCAATGTTTAATGCTTCCTGCGTGTTAACTATACCTAATGAGTTCCCGTTTTCGTCAATTAACCTTACTTGTGGTATCCTGATTTCATCATTTACCCGCTCGCGTTTTTTATGTTTGTCTTTAATAAAATTTAATCGTTAGTTTTATAAATAAATTGTTTTATTCAAAACATCTAATTTAATTTTTTCAATAAACTCATTCAATTCAAAAGAACCAAGATCCCCATCTTTATGTTTTCTGACGGAGATTGATTTGTTCAACTTTTCTTTATCGCCGACGATGACCATAAACGGAACTTTTTTAGTCTCAGCATCCCGTATTTTGTATCCTATTTTTTCGCTTCTGTCATCAAGTTTAGCTCGAAATCCGGAATGCTCAAGTTCCGCATATACCTTTGTTGCATAATCGAGGCTATTTTCAGAAACCGGCAGTACTATAACCTGCACCGGTGCTAACCAAAGGGGAAAATATCCTGTAAAATTTTCAATAAGGATACCGATGAACCTTTCCATTGAACCAAATGGCGCCCGGTGAATTATAACCGGCCTGTGCTTTTGTCCGTCTGTGCCAACATAGTTAAGATCAAATCTCTCAGGCATGACGTAATCAACCTGAACTGTGCCAAGTTGCCACTCTCTGCCAATTGCATCTTTTACCATGAAATCAAGTTTCGGTCCATAAAAACTTGCTTCTCCCAAACCGATGAAATAATTAATCTTCATTTTATCGGCAGCATCCCGGATATTTTTTTCGGCTTCATCCCAAAGTGTATCTTCACCACCGTATTTTTCCTTGTTCTGTTTGTCTCTGAAACTCAACCTTGTCCTGACCTCGGAGAATCCGAATGTATCGAATACTAAACGGTTAAGCTCAATTACGTTACAAATTTCATCAAGTAATTGATCGTGCCTGCAGTATATATGCGAGTCATCCTGTGTAAAACCACGAACTCTAATCAACCCGTTCAGTTCACCTGATTGTTCGTATCTGTATACAGTTCCGAATTCTGCAAGTCTTACCGGTAGATCCCGATAACTACGCGGTTTACTTAAATAAATCTGATGGTGATGCGGGCAGTTCATAGGTTTCAGAAGATATTGTTCAACTTTTCCAGTTTCGTCAACGAAATCAATCGGCGGATACTGTGAATCTTTATAGTATGGGTAATGTCCCGATTGTTTATAAAGGTCTATCTTTGCAATATGTGGAGTATAAACCGGCTCATATCCGCGTTTGATTTGTTCTTCCTTTAGAAATTTTTCAAGTTCATTCCTGACAATTGCACCATTGGGGAGCCAGAGCGGAAGACCCCCTCCGACTTTTTGAGAAATCAAGAATAGTTCAAGCTCCTGACCGAGTTTTCTATGATCCCGTTTTTTTGCTTCCTCCAGACGCTTAATATATTCGTCCAGAAGTTTTTTCTTAGGAAATGATATACCGTAAATTCTTTGAAGAATTTTCCTCTTCTCATCTCCCCTCCAATAGCTACCGGATACAGAAAGCAATTTTACACTTTTCACCTTTCCGGTTGATGGTAAATGTGGACCTCTGCAAAGATCGGTAAACTCTCCTTGATGATAAAGTGATACCACGTCCTGGTCTTTTGCAATATCTTCGAGGATTTCTACTTTATAAGGGTCAACCCGTTTTGTTTTAAAGTATTCAATCGCTGCTAACCGCGGAATCTCTTCCCTTACAGGTTTCAAATCCCGTTCAGCAATTTCATGAATCCGGGTTTCAATCATTTCAAGTTCTTTATCCGAGAATTTATGTTCCGAATCAATATCATAATAAAACCCGTTTTCAATAGGAGGACCGACTCCAAACTTTGCACCGGGGAAAAGTTCTTCGATTGCCTGAGCCATCATGTGAGACGTCGTATGCCAGTATACTTCCTTTCCTTTTTCACTATCAAACTTATGGAACTTTATTTCTGCATCTTCACTAACCGGAGCTGATAGATCTTTCATATTCCCGTTTATTTCCGCCACCAAAACTTCATCGGCGAATCTCGGACTAATAGATTCCGCGATCTGAAAAGATGAAACCCCGGAGTCAAACTCCTTAATTGCACCGTCCGGGAATTTTATTTTAATCTTATTTGGCAAATTAATTTTTTTATCAATAAAAAAAGCAAGCTGAAACTCCGCTTGCACTTTCTGGTGGGCGGTAATGGATTCGAACCAATGACCTCTACGATGTCAACGTAGCGCTCTAACCAACTGAGCTAACCGCCCTAAGAGATGCAAAGTTACTTATTGTATTGAACTGATTCAATTCAACTTCATAGCCAGAGAAGTTTGGTCATACAACATTTTGCAAAGTTCCATGTATTTATCAGACATCTCAGTTTGTCTTCTTGACATTGCAGCTTTTGTTGTTATCATGGCTTTTTCAAAATCGTAAAGTTCCGGCAGGCTACCTGATTCGTTCCAGGTAAACGAATTAATGAACTTCGGATGAAATCCCGCACCGAAAATATTTGCAAAAGCGCCAACAATGCTTCCGGTATTGAGCATCGTATTAATTGATGTCTTGCTGTGGTCGCCTATCAGGCTACCGAGAAATTGCATACCGGAATTAAATTCAGCTTCACGGATTTTAACACGAATATATGAATAATTATTTTTCAGGTTGCTTGTAACCGTATCAGCTCCAAGATTTACGAACGGACAAAAATATGAATCGCCGGTAAAACCGTCGTGTTGTTTATTTACTAATGAATGAAATATACTCGATGATATTTCACCTGAAACTTTTGAAAAGTAACCGATGTAAACAGGACCATAAATTTTTGTACCGGTTTTTATAGTAACATTTTTACCTATATAAGCAGGACCCTTGATATAAACGTATGGTTCGATTAAAGCTGATGCTTCCACTATTACTTTGCCGGCTGATGCATCTAAAACCGATCCGGGCATTACTACGGAATCCTGCGAAATGGATATATTTTCAGGATTGATTTGATGTATTCCTTCGGGTTTTGCAATAGTTTCATTAACACCCTTCAATCCTATTTGTGTTGTGAAATTTTGTTTAAATATTTTTACTGCATCCCAGGATGAATTAAAAAATTGAACTTCGCCCGGATACTCAGTTTTTTCCATTTCCTCCGCGCTTGTGTACAACTTATTTACGTCAGAGATTACATCGGTCGCATGAAACGCAATCAATTTACCATTCTTATAAATCGCTTTACCTGTATTGGAAAAAATAAAATCTAAAAGTTGCTTTTCCGGATAGTGATTTGAGACCAAAACCAAACCTCCACCTGAAACATCGCGATTAATTTTAAGGTTGTTACCGGATTCGTTTAAAACACCGTAAAACCTTTCATCACAAAGCAGGTCATCTATGATTCTACCACTAAGAAGTTCAGTTAAACTGCGAAACGTGAACATTCCGAATTTCACATCGAAAACCGGACGCAACAGGTTCAACGGAAAATATAATTCCGTTTCCTGTGGTTCTGTAATAATAATCCGGTTAATGTTCATTTATTATATTAAACAAAAAAACCGTTACCCGGAGGCAACGGTTAAAATTCATTTTTTCGAAACAGATTTTATGCCTCTTTCTTCTTAAGGTTGAGGTTCGCATACTTTTTCCTGAATTTGTCAACCCTTCCGGCAGAATCAATAATTTTTTGTTCACCGGTATAAAACGGATGTGACGCGCTTGAAATCTCTATCTTATATAACGGATACTCTTTTCCGTCTTCCCACTTGATGGTTTCTTTTGTTTCAACTGTTGACCGTGTTAGAAATGCAAAATCGCTCGATAAATCCTTGAACACGACCGGTCGATAGTTGGGATGTATATTCTTTTTCATATTTCCTTAAAATTAAGAACTCTAAACATAATTAATATACAGTTTTTTTTCAAGGATTGAATTGACCTCTATTATCAGATTTTTGCACATCCGTCCAAAACAGATTAGATATTAATCTTTCTTGGCTATCCCAAAACGTTTTGGACAGCAATCAGATTTTTGTGTCGTTCACTATATAATATTAATTTCTTCAAGGAACTACCGTCTCATCCGGAGCTATTCAAATTGAAATATATATTAAATTAACTTTTGAGAAATTGCGGTAAAAAATGAAACTGTAACGGTCAGACTATATTTTTCCAAATTTGGACGAAACCGCTAAAATTGTTTCTCTCACCTAAGCATGACAAGACAACAAACCACCTTAATGCAAATCATGTTCAAACAATTATTTATAATCTACCTCTGGCAGAACTTTTACTGTTCACCCCAAAATCATGGCATGGTTTTTGTCTTTAATTATGTAAAGAAAACAAAGAATCATGTTTAAAATATATAAACTCATAACGATTACCGGGTTACTTCTAATCTTCATCGTAGCCGGAAAAGCAGAAGCGAACAGTTGTGAGGGGATTAGTGTAGGAAAAGTTTTTGGCCTGAAAGATGGTTCCAGAAACATGAAGGTAGTGGATCCTTATAATCCCCCGAATTTACTCTACGTTCCGTATGCAGGCACCTTTGATGGTAAAGTTGACGGAAACTACACGGCATTTTATTGTGTGGATATTAGGAATGCTCTCGGTTTTAATGAAGACTATTCGGATTCAGCTTATGTAAAGCCAAAAATAAATTATATACTGTTAAATTACTTCCCGAACAAAACAAGTTACACAGGAAGGTTACCACTTGATTCCAATGAAGCGGCAGCCGTCCAGTTTGCTATCTGGCATTTTTCGGATAATCTTGATGTAACTTCATTACAGAATAATAACCCGGTCAGGGACAGAGCACTTGAAATTATTTCAGATGCAAACCTTAACGGTGGTACTTTTGTACCTGTACATACACTGAAAATAATTCCTGTAAGCATCTTGTCCGATCCTGCTATAGCCGACACTATAAAAGTTAAAGTTTCTGATGAGTTGGGTAACCCTTTATCCGGTGTTCAGGTTAACCTATCAATTTCCGATGGTACACTAAGCAGTTCAGTGTTAACTTCAGACGTCAATGGTTTCACTCCGAATATAGTAGTAACAAAAGGGACTGGACTTACTACGATGTTATCTGTAACCGCATATACAATAATTTCCCCGGGCAGACATTACATCCACATTTCCTCTCCGCTAACCAAACAAAAAATTGCACTTGCAAAACCGGTAAATGGAAATTTGATTGACTGTCTTGAATTAACATGGGATTCAACAAGTAGCGGTGGTAACGGCGGAATTGAATCAACTTACGATATGGCAGAAGCAATGATGTTACGGCACCTTAAAATCTCCAATGGTGAAACTTCTAAGCTCGTCGCCAATCAGGATTTCCTCTTTGCTCCGATGTTTGAACTTCAGAGCGTTGTACCTAATGAAGGACCATACAATTCAGTTGCAACCGAAACAACTCCGTTTGATATTCTCGGTATTTCAAACGCCACTTCAGCTTACGCTGTTGATTACTTAAAGAACGGTAACCGGGTCGGTGTTGTTTTCTCAACTACTACCAATGCACCCGAGATTTACAGCCATTCAAAGAGCGTGTGCGACAGATTCGGGCTCTCTGAACTTGACGAGCTGAAAATCACCTATGTGAATAATAGAGAATTTTACATAGCACATTTAAATAATCCGGTTAATAATGAAACCGATTACGCAATTTCTTTCAGTATCTACGAAACTCCAAACGGCCACATAGTAGATAATAAATGGGCTATTGAAGATTACCATCCCGGACAAAACGTAACAAACATTTACAATTTTCAGGTTTGGGGATTAACCGAATTTGCGGTTCAGAAAATTGTTGGATCAATACTTGACAAATTCGATGCTTTGAGCTCACTCTCTTATCAATCGGAAGACCTGATTAATCCCGATATCTGGGTAATTTCTTCAAGGTATCTCAACAGCGGTAAGATTAAGATGGTATTCAGCAACAATACAAATCAAACGGTTTCTGTTCCTGTCAACATAAAATTCAAGCGTGAACAAAATTCACAGCAGGAAACTCAAATCACAAATCTGACTTTACCCCCTGACGTATCTGAAGCTGAAATTTCAATAGGTCTCCTTTCATCAGCAAATATTTCGGTTGCCTCACCATCGGGTTTTCTCGATGCCATCTTCGTAGGTAGCGGAATGTTTGGAAACTATTCCGGACCATTGAGCACGATAAACAATTTCGAATACATCAGCAATTACGGAACCTTTCACTACCCTGCAGGAGCTTACGCTTTCACCGGTGGTATAAACATGAGCGGTAATCTCGGTGATGTTGTGTATATCGCACGATCTCTGAATGCTGCGTTTGTAAATGAAGACCTTTCCCAGTACTCAAATCTGCAATTCAAAACCAAAGGTACAGGGGTTATGACTGTCCAGCTTGAAGCTATACAAAACGGTGTTTACGTTTACCCGTTTGTCAATATAAATCTGGATAACAGCTGGTCACAACAACAAATTCAATTATCAGATTTCAGAGTTAACGGTCAGGCAATTGACAGGTCAAATGTTAAAATGGTCTTGTTCAAACTCGAAAAGAATTACAATCAGAATATTTCCGGGTTCAATTACGCCGTAAAAGATATCTTCTTTGAACACTCAACCACAAACATTACGGGTAACGGAACGGAAACTATTGAGAACTTCAAGTTGAATCAGAATTTCCCAAATCCGTTTAACCCACAGACGACAATCACATTTGATATTGCAACTGAATCACACGTTTCGTTAACAGTATATGATATGACCGGACGTGAAGTAGCTCTGTTGATTAACAAAACCATGAAGCCGGGTGCAAATTATTCAGTTACCTTTAATGGATCCGGACTTGCATCAGGTTTATACATTTACAGGCTTGCAACTAGCGAAGGAATAAACCTGACGAAAAAAATGTTGCTTATTAAATAAATTTGCTCTCCTCAAAAAATAGAAAGCCGGGCAACGATGTCCGGCTTTTTTTATTTAAATATACTCTTACGTCGTTAAGTTTATCAATCCTTAAGTCCACACAAATAAATCAACAGAAATTGTATGGTGGAAAAATCATTTCATTGCATATTGATCGAAGAACCTCTTCCGTAATTTCTGTATTATAAAAAGTGCACTTGCACTTATAAACCCGACTGAAAGCGAAATTACCCAGTAATTTACATTCAGATTTGTAATCTCATAAAACTGTTTCACATAACGGATAAAAAATATTTGTGATGTGGTAATTGCGAACCCGATATAAAGGCTGATAATAACCAAACCGTAAATCAGATAGAGGTTATTGTTTGGGTTATTTTGTGTCAGTGCAACTGAATAATAATTCGATACTGCGGTTAAAATCATCACGGTAAGCATAATCATATTAGCATCCCTGTCGGAAACCTGAAAATAACCCTGAGCAATTAAAAGGGCGGCATATCCGGCGAAAACAATTACCAGAGCTGATATCATAACATGTGAAAACAGCTCCGTAAGAAATTTCCGGTTCTTTTCAGTATTCAAATTTCTAAGGGCAATTATAAAAGATGGTAATCCGATTGTAAATATATTTATCAAAGCAACCCGCCTTGGTGTTAACGGAAACTCCAGTAAAAAGAACAGGGAAAACAAGCTCAGGTAAATGACGAGGAAATTTTTTGTAAGGAAGAGTTTGGCAATTGAACTTATCGTATTGACAATTTTATTCCCCTCATTGAAAATTTCCGGAAGCAACGAAAATTTATTTTTAAGCAATACCAAATCTGCAATTTCCTTAGTTACCTGTGAGCCTTCTTCCATGGCAATGCCTAAATCAGCTTCTTTGATAGCCGGCAGGTCATTCACGCCGTCACCAATCATTGCAGTATAAAGTTTTTCACTCCGAAGTATTTTTATGATTTTAAGTTTATGTTCGGGTTTGAGTCGTGCAAATACAAGATTTGAAATTACCGCCTGACGGTATTCATCCGGGCTAAGCCTATCAAGTTCTTCACCTGAAATCATCTGATTGTCCTGAACTTCCCAGCCAATTTTATTTACAATCGCCTGAATAGCGTGCATATTATCTCCTGAAAGGACTTTAAACCTGATTCCGTTTTTCTCAAACAACTGTATTGCTTCATAAACATCATCCCGGATTTCATCAGAAATTGATACGATACAAACCGGCAAAATTGAAATCCCCTCCAATATGTTATTATTATCTCGCTCAAATCTTTTACCCCCCTGTATTTCGCCGAGTAGTAAATTCCTGAAAACTCTCAATCCCTCGTTATCGAATGTATTTTGCGCTTTACTTTTAAACTTATCATCAATCTTATCAGCTAAAACATCGAACCCGCCGAGTATGTATGTTTTCTCGCTATCATTTTGTCTGATTTTAAGTAAGCTCATTTTTGTTTCAGAGCTAAAGGGAACCTCATCTATTACTTCAAAAAAACCGCCACCGTCAAATTTTTCAATTGCTTCGATTGTTGCATTTTTATCTGAGGAATATTTTGCATACGTACCAAGAAGAGATTTTGCCTTTTCATAATGAATATCGTTAAGGACAACCAGCTTTTCAACTGCCAGCCGGTTTTTTGTCAGCGTGCCGGTTTTATCCATACAAACTATTTGAACATTCGAAAATGATTCAATAGCATTCAGTTTCTGGACAATTGCACCGATTTTACTGATTCTGTAAACTCCGAGTGCAAATGTAACAGAGGCCATCAGCACCAGTCCTTGCGGTATCAGAGAAATAAGAATAGTTGCCAGTTTCCTTATGAAGTTTGTATTATCGAGACTTGCATTTACATCAAAAAATATTTCCAATACAACGAGAAACAACGCAATTGCAAAAAGACCCTGCACAATTCGGTCAAGTTTTCTTTGCAATGGAGTTACTATAAACTTATACTTCTTTGCAAGTTCGGTTATTTTATTCGCATAACTTTCTCCGCCAATTTTCTCAGCACGATAAAACCCGTTCCCTGATATACAAAAGCTTCCGGAGAGGAGTTTGTTACCGTTACCTTTTATTATCGGAATAGATTCACCCGTAAGTAGCGATTCATCAATTTCCAAATGATTAGATGAAATTACTTCACCATCAACTACCACTTGATCACCACGCTTAATTACTATGATATCGTCCTGTACAATTTCATTCTGTTCAATTGTAGTTTCACTCCTGTTCCGGATTACTTTCACACTTTTTTTCAATAGCAGGCTGACTTTATCAAGCGCTCGTTTAGCTTTTATTTCCTGACCAATAGCTATCGCTGTATTCAGAAACGCAATCATAAATACTCCGAATGAATCTAAAAGTAAATTAATATCACCCGACCGATAATAGAAATAAACTATAGCAATTATTATTGAGAAGATGATGTAATTAAAAACGGAGAAAATATTCTCGATAAAAATATCTTTTATCGTTTTCGTTTTTGTTTTACCAATGGTGTTAATTAATCCCTTTGAGATCCTCTCTTTAACCTCGGTTGTATTTAGACCCTGTATATCCAAAGATGTTTACTTGTTAAGGAATTCTTTTGCTGCCTTGACAAATTCACGGAATAACGGATGCGGATTAATTACGCGCGATTTGAATTCTGGATGAAACTGGCTGGCAATAAAAAACGGATGTTCGGTTTTGGAGAGTTCTATTATTTCGACAAGTGAACCGTCAGGTGATAGACCGGAAAATATCATATTTTTGTTTTCAAGTATTTCACGGAAATCGTTATTAACTTCATAACGATGGCGATGCCGTTCGTTAATGAACTCACGCCTGTAACATTTATAAGCGAGCGACCCTTTTTGTATTATGCACGGATAGGCGCCAAGCCTCATCGATCCACCTTTAATCTCAACTGATTTCTGATATTCCATGATATCAATCACACTGTACCGTGAATGTTTAAACTCAGTTGAGTTTGCACCTTTTAAACCGCAAACATTCCGGGCAAACTCTATCACTGCACACTGAAGTCCGAGGCATATTCCGAAAAATGGTATTTTGTTTTCCCGAACATATCTAATGCTTTCTATCTTTCCCTCTATCCCTCTATCACCAAAACCCGGACATACAAGTAAGCCACCGATATCTTTAAAGAATTTTTTCAGAGTTTTCTTGTTCTTTTCAATCTCTCCGGCGTCAATCCATTTAAGGTTAACCTTAACATCGTTATATGCTCCCGCGTGAACAAACGACTCAAGTATGCTTTTATATGCATCCGGAATCGTATTATATTTTCCGCATATAGCAATATTAATTTCATTTGTTGAACGGTTAATTTTTGATACAACTTTTTTCCAGCCGGTTAAATTCGGTTGACCTGATTTAATGTGGAGTTTCTGTAAAACAACTTCATCGAACTTTTCCTTTCTCAAATTAAGAGGCACTTCGTATATGGATTTTGCATCAAGCGCCTGCATTACCCCTCCGGGTTCAATATTGCAAAACAGTGCAATTTTATTTTTGATTTCCAGCGAAAGTTCATACTCACTTCTGCAAAGCAGTATATCCGGTTGAATTCCGATTTCAAGCAATGATTTAACCGAATGCTGTGTTGGTTTGGTTTTTACCTCTCTGGCAGAACGGATATACGGCACAAGCGTGAGATGAATGCTGATAGAATTCTGCTCACCAAGCTCAAGCATGATCTGCCTCATTGCCTCAAGAAACGGCAGTGATTCGATGTCGCCGACTGTACCACCTATCTCACTTATTATTACATCATACTTTCCGACTTTTTCGAGTAACCTTATTCGCCTCTTAATTTCATCGGTGATGTGTGGGATGACCTGAACTGTAGCACCGAGATAGTCACCTCGCCTTTCTTTGGTAATGACCTCATTATAAATCTGACCGGTGGTCATATTGTTTGCTTTAGACATATTCTCGTCAAGAAATCTCTCGTAATGCCCGAGGTCGAGGTCCGTTTCCGCGCCATCGTCAGTTACGAAAACTTCGCCGTGCTGAATGGGCGACATTGTACCCGGATCAACATTTATATAAGGGTCGCACTTCTGTATCGTAACATTCAAACCCCGCGACTTTAAAAGTAAACCCAACGAGGCTGAGGCAATTCCCTTTCCTAATGAAGAAACAACTCCGCCTGTTAGGAAAATATATTTTGTCTGTTTCAAAATGAAAGAAGTTTGAAGTGAATAAGATGGGATATAAGTTAAACGTTATGATATTAAATTGAAACGCAGATTATACGATTAGGTGTTTTAAAGCCTTCTTAAATCTTCTTTCGTATCAATTGAAATAGAATCTTTTCTAACCTCTACGACTTTGATCTTATAACCATTCTCCAGAATCCTTAACTGCTCCAATGATTCAGCAATTTCAAGCGGTGAGGATTTAAAATTTGTGAACTTCAATAGAAATGATTTCCTGAATATATAAAGCCCGATATGTTTAAAATAATTTATTTTTTTTGAAGATCTATTGAAAGGGATAATACTTCGTGAGAAATAAATCGCGTTTCCGTTTTTGTCAATTACAACTTTTACCTTATTAGGATCGGCTGCATCTTTATTCGATTTGAACTTCATACAAAGTGTAGATACAACAGCAGACTTGTCGTCTTGTAAAGCTTTGATTGCTTTGTCAATATTCTGTGGTGGGATGAACGGCTCGTCACCCTGAACGTTCACGACTATATCACACTTAAGCTTTCCGGCAACCTCCGCAATCCTGTCCGAACCAGACTTGTGTTTCCGTGAAGTCATTACCGCATTGAATCCCGCGTCTTTAACCACCGCTACAATTCTTTTATCATCAGTAGCAACGATAATCTCATCAACGAGTTTTGCTTTTGATACTTGACTGCAAACCCTTACTATCATTGGAATACCGTTAATCTCAATGAGTGGCTTTCCTGGTAGGCGTGTTGACCCGTAACGTGCGGGAATGACAGCAACGGTTTTCACTTGTCGAGAACTTTCGGGACTTTAAAATAACGACCGGTTTTGTCCGGTGCATTACTTAACGCTTCTTCTGTTGTAAGCCATGGCTCTGCCTCATCTTTGCGGACAACGTTTTCAGTGTCGTTGATATTTTCTAGTGGCTCTACGTTTGTTAGGTCAAGTTCATTTAATTCGTCTATGTATTCGAGGATTTTATTCATATCCTTTTGCAGTTTCTGTTTCTCGTCTTCCGAGAATCTTAACTTTGCAAGGACTGCGATGTCTTCTACGTCTTTGATTGTAACTGCCATATTAATATTTTAGATAAAGATAAAATTCGTGCGGTTTATAAATGATTCAATTTTTTATCTGTTTTCCAACCCTGCAAATTGGGATTTGAATTCTCAAATTACAGGGTTGATACAGCAATTAAGTATAGTAATATTAGTTAAAGAAGAAAGGTTGCTTTGCAAGACCTCAACGACTTAATCTTTTTGCAGCATGGAGTCTATCTTAGTCTTAATTCTTTCGAGCAAGTCTTTATCTTTGCTGTATTCAACCGGATTTGCAAATTTCACGGTGACATCTCCGCTTTTAATTTTAAACTTTGTTCTCGACATAATATCTATCGAACCGGAAATTGCAACCGGGACAAGTTGCACCTTTGCAAAATCAGCGAGCATGAACGCACCGCGTTTGAAGTCTCCTAATGTGCCATCTGTACTCCGTGTTCCTTCAGGAAAAATCACAACTGAAATGCCCTTGTTCACCCTTTCAGCAGCGTACTTCAGACTCTTGATTGCCTCCCGCGGATTTTCACGACTGATTGGTATATATCCGCCGAGATACATTCCCCACCCGAAGATTGGGATTTTTGTAATTGTGTCTTTGTAAATAAACCGCACTACGTTCGGTATCGCTTGCATAAGAACGGGAATGTCAAAGTAGCTCTGGTGATTTGAGATGAAAATATAGTTTGCATGTTTATCAAGGTTCTCTTTCCCCTCAATTTTTAACTTAACACCTGCAATAAACAATATCCACTTTGAAAATACTTTCGAGAGAATGTGAACTGCCTTGCCGCGACTATCGAATGGACCGACTATTATGGTTAAAACCGCAATCAAAATTGCATGAATTGCGATCAAAAATGATTTCACATACGTCAACATATTTAAAATTAATCCATGTTGTTTTCAGTAAAAAGTAAGAAATATACAGTGTGCAGCGTTTAATCAAGAGGTAAGTTACAGCAGCAAATCCGGATTGCTTGTTGAACAATACTTAATCAGCGATAATAGTTCAATAATATTTTTAACTCCGTTATGAATATATAACTCGGGAAAAATTTAATCCCGGGAGTTACATCTAACATTTCAGATAAGAATGAATTTCACTATACTTGTATTAAGTTAGTGAAACTTTGCCTTTCCGGGTTTTAATTGTTTAATTCAGGTAAACCAGTATTGACTAAACACAGATTACAAAAGATGAAACGTAAAGTTTAGTTGCTAATCATTTTTTATATATCAAGTATGTTGGTCAACCGCTGCGGTTTCAAATTTAATTAACTTGATTTACCGTTTAGCATTATATATAAAAATCCGGATGAGATTAAAATTTTCTCTTTAAAAAAATAAAATACTTTATGAAAATCTTCTTCATTTTTTTGATCCTTTCAGCAAGCTCGTATGCTCAATACCAAAATGTTATGATTAGCAGCCTTTCAAATCCGAATGAACCCTCGATATGTATAAATCCGAAAAATCCGTACCAGATTGTTGCCGGTGCTAATATAAATAAAGTTTACAGATCAACTGACGGTGGTTTAACATGGACAACTTCGATACTTACTTCATCGGTTTACGGCGTCTGGGGTGATCCGTGTATAATTGTAGATACCAATGAAGTATTTTATTACTTTCACCTATCAAACCCTCCGGCAGGTAGCTGGATTGACAGGATAGTTTGTCAAAAAAGCACAAACGTAGGTTTTTCATGGAACGAGCCGGGATCTTATACTTATCTGCACCCGCAAAAAAATCAGGATAAAGAATGGGCTGTAGTAGATCCTGCAACAAACAATATTTATGTAACATGGACTGAGTTTGATTCATACGGGAGTCCCGGTTCTAATGATACAAGCAGAATTTTATTTGCGAAGTCAACCGATTCCGGCGAATCATGGGTTAATGTAATGAGATTAGATAAACTCGGTGGTGACTGTGTGGACGAAGATAACACTGTTGAAGGCGCTGTTCCCTCTATCGGTCCTAACGGTGAAATTTACGTTTCATGGTCGGGTCCGCTTATAAGGAATTCTCAATTCGGTATTTTTTTCAATAAATCTACAGATGGTGGTGTAACCTGGTTAAATGAGCCGATGTACTTAACTGACCAGCCCGGTGGTTGGGATTTTTTAATCCCCGGTATCTCAAGGTGCAACGGGTTCCCGGTAACTGCATGCGACCTCAGTGGTGGTCAATTCAACGGTAATATTTACATCAATTGGTCGGATCAACGAAACGGTACGGACGACACGGATATATGGTTTATGAAATCTACCGACGGTGGCAGCACATGGTCTCAGGCTAAGCGCGTTAATAACGACCCCCCGGGTAAGCACCAGTTCCTGACATGGATGACGGTTGACCAAAAAACCGGTGTGATTTATTTCATTTTTTACGACAGACGTTCGTATTCGAATAATCAAACTGACGTTTTCATAGCGCGCTCAACCGATGGTGGAGAAACTTTTGAAAATATTCCAATCAGCGCCACACCTTTTCTTCCTGTAGCAGGTTTCTTTGGCGACTATTCAAATATCTCCGCAATTGACGGAGTAGTCAGACCAATATGGACAAGAATGGAAGGAAGTAATTCCAGTATCTGGACAGCAATAATTGATTTCTCAACATCAGTTAACAAAATAAGCGAAGTTACTCCCGAAGGATTCAACCTCCTCCAGAATTACCCCAATCCGTTTAATCCGATAACCAACATCAGGTTTGATATAGTGAAAGCGGGTAATGTTAAGCTCTCCATTTACGATATAACCGGAAAGAAAGTATCGGTTCTGACAAATGAAATTCTGAAACCAGGCAGTTACGAGGTTGAGTTCAATGCATCGAACCTTTCAAGCGGGATTTATTATTACAGAATTGAAGCCGGTGAATTTGTGAGCGTTAAGCGGATGGTACTGCTGAAGTGAGTTTACCGTTACAATTAATTTTTTCGTTGTTCAGTGTTAATTTTAAGAATCCGTAGCGGTTAAATTATTTCAAAAATTATATAAACTGTTTTAACGCGCTTTTCCCCTTGGGATTTCCGAGCCGTGCGGATCTTTGTCTGGTTTTCCAAGTTCTTCATCAAGTTCTTCGATAAGCTCATCGGTCAGAATATGTTCATATTTCTCCGCATCCTGGTGAATATCATTTGAATTTAAAATTCCCTTTTCGGTCACATAAGTTTCCCAAAGCCTGTGTGACCGTATAATTTTTTCTGCGATTAGATTTCCCTCATCTGTCAAAGTCAATTTATTATCGTTAAGTTTGGCTAATTTCTTTTGTACCAAAGAAGAAACTGTTTCATCAAACTTTCGTCTTGAAATTTTATTTTCACTCATAAACCTGCTCTTGATTCCGGTAAACGAAAGTTCATTTTGCAAATGATATATATATTTCATTACATCTTCTCTCAAGGCTACTTGTGAAAGCGCCGCCCGTTTAATTTTCTTCACAATAATTCCTTCTTTCGGTGAACATAAAAAAGTAACAATAAAAAATGCAACCGCGGTCAATACTATCGAAGCTCCTGAGGCAAAATTAAAATAATAGGAAAGGTATAACCCGATTATTGCTGATAGCACACCAAAGAAAACGGAAAGTATTAATATGGTTTTCATTTTATATGACAGCAGGTAAGCCGTAGCTGGTGGGGTTATGAGCATGGCGATGATAAGTATTACCCCTACTGATTGTAAGCCTGTAACGATTGACATTGACAAAAGCATCATTAAGAAATAATGAATGACAGCAACCGATATCCCCATTACCGAAGCAAGTGTCGGGTCAAAGGAGGTTATCATGAGTTGTTTGTAGAACAATATCACGGATAGAATGATGATAAAAGTAATAATTCCGGACATAATGATATCACCATTTGATACGCCAAGCACGTCGCCAAAAAGATAAGATGAAAGGTCAATATGAACATTCTTCAGTTGCGAAACCAGAAGGATGCCAAGCGCAAACGCCCCGGTAAAAATAATTCCGATAGAAGTATCTTCCTTAATTTTAGAATTTCTTTCAACGAAACTGATTAAAATCGCGGTAACAATCCCCGAGGTCAACGCCCCTAAAAACAACATTAATTCATTTTTCCCACCCAGCATAAATCCGATAACAACACCCGGTAAAACCGCATGCGAAAGCGCATCGCCCATTAAAGAGAGCCTCCTCAACATGATGAAAGTTCCGATAAGACCGCAACTGATACCTATCAGCAACGAGGCTATAAGCGCGCGTTGAAAAAACTCATATCCGATTGGCTCAGTTAAAAATCCCATAGCCAGTTTCTTTCAATTTACAAGCTCCTCTGTTTTCTGTAGTATGGTAAGTTTTCCACCGTAAGCACGTTCAATATTTTCACGAGTAAAAATATCGTTAGTTTCTCCGTATGCAATCAGTGTCTGGTTAATAAGGATCAAATTGTCGAAATAATCTTTAACTTTTGCGAGATCGTGATGGACAACCAATATTGTTTTACCAGCTTCACGCAATTCCTTCAGTAGTTCAAAAATCGCCATTTCGGTTTTTGCATCAACGCCGACGAACGGTTCATCCATAAAATAAATTTCACTTTCCTGTGCAAGTGACCTCGCCAAAAAAATCCTTTGTTGCTGTCCACCCGAGAGGAACCGGATTTGTCGTTTGCGGTAATCGTACATTCCGACTTTTTCCAATGCGCGGTTTACTATTTGTTTATCATTATTATTCGGAAATCCAAATCTCGCAATATGTGCATATCGCCCCATCATAACAAGCTCAGTAACATTTATCGGAAAATCCCAATCGAATTGTTCCCGTTGGGGAATGTACGATATTTTCTTCCTGCAGGAATCTATCGGTTTATCGAAAAATTTCACTTCGCCTGTATCAACAGGTAGTAATCCGAGCATGGCCTTCATGAGGGTTGACTTCCCTGCTCCGTTCGGTCCCACTATTCCGATAACACGCCCGCTTTTAATATTCAGGTTAATTCCCTTTATGGCAGGTTTGCGATTGTACGATACCGTAAGATTTTTTGCGCTGATTGCAATCATTTTTCAAATGGTAAATCTTTTTCAATGTAATCGAAAGTTGAAAGAATATCCGGTACTCCGTTGACTAAAGCTACATCGTGTTCAAAATGTGCCGAAGGTTTCCCGTCTCGCGTAATAATTGTCCACCCGTCATTGAGGTGCAGGACATCTTTTGTACCCATATTAATCATTGGTTCAATTGCAACTACCATCCCGTTTTTAAGTTTAGTACCTTTTCGCGGGAGTCCAAAGTTCGGGACTTCAGGTGGTTCGTGCATTTCCCTGCCAATCCCATGTCCAATTAACTCTCTGACTACACCGTATCCGTGAGATTCAGCGTGAGACTGTATTGTATATCCGATGTCGCCGATTTTATTTCCTTTTTTGAATTGCTCAATTCCTTTGTATAAACATTCTTTGGTTACTTTAAGCAATTTTTTTGTTTCAGGTGCCACTTCACCGACTTCAAACGTATATGCATGGTCGCCATGATAGCCATTTTTGTATGCCCCGCAATCAATCGAAATAATGTCCCCGTCTTTAAGCGGACGGTTATTTGGAATTCCGTGTACAACCTGTTCATTTACTGAAGTACAGATTGAATTTGGATATCCGTGATAACCAAGAAAAGAAGAAACTGCGCCATAATCGCCGAGGAATTCTGCCGCTAACTTATCGAGTTGCAATGTAGTCACTCCTGGTATTAAATGTTTCGCGAGCATGCCTAAAGTTCTCGATACCAATAACGCATTCTCCCGCATTATTTCAATTTCCTCGGTGGATTTAAGAATTATTGTCTTCATCAATTGTTATACTTTAAAGATTCGGTTATAGTGTTTACATTAGTTTGAAATGCTTTTAAAAAAGTATCACCTTCGCTACCCGGTTCACCTATTGAATCTGAATATAAAGTACCGCCTATAACCGCACCGGTTTCTTGTGTAATCTGCTTTATTAAGGCAGGGTTTACTGTAGTTTCAATGAAAACTGCTTTTATATTTCTTTCTTTTATCAGATCAATAATTTTCTTTATATCTTCAGTTCTTGGTTTAGCTTCAGTTGAAATTCCCTGAAGGGCGTAAACTTCCATTCCGTAAGCCTTGCCAAAATACCGGAAAGCATCATGTGAGGTAATTAAAACTCTTGAACCCGTGTCAATTTTTGCAATTAATTCTTTTGACTCCGAATCAACGTGATTAATTTCCGCAATGTATTTTTTGAGATTTTCTTCGTAATAACTTTTGTTAACAGGGTCAACGGAGATTAATCCGTTGGTAATATTCCTTGCGTAAGTTTTCACCCGGTTCAGGTCAAACCATGCATGTGGATCCGGATCACCGTAACCCGCATCATCGTACAGTGGTTCAATTCCTTTTGAAACTGTAATTACGGGTCGCTCACCGCCCGCGTTTACTATCATCTGCTCGATCCAGTGTTCAAGCCCTAATCCGTTTATAAACACTATATCAGACGTTGCAATTTCACGAGGATCGGAAGGTTTTGGAACATACGTATGCGGATCCCTTCCAATTGCACAAATACTAACAGCTTCAACTTTATCGCCCCCTATAAATTTCACCATATCATTAATAATAGTAATAGTAGAAACCGCTTTGATCCTACCCGAGCTTTTTTTTTCAACCGGATCATTGCAGGCAACTAAAAGTAACGTTAACAAAATCGCAAAGTATTTCATTTTCATTTCTTTTGAACATAAATTCTCGCAGAGAGCTTTTCACTCAGAAAAATCTTTTTCCCTTTATGCATAATCTCAACAGAGTTGTCAAATTTAATTTTTTCCGTTACGCGGATTTTGTTATCAAGCGAAAGCCCGAGCTTTGAAAAGTATTCGAGTATCTCCGAATTTTCATCAGAGACTTTTTTTATCACGACAGTTTCGCCGATCTGAATACTATTGAGAGGAACCGCGTTGTATTCGGGAAATTTTCCGTTTTTATCCGGTATCGGATCACCGTGCGGATCGTATTGTGGATTACCTAGAAATTTTTCCAGACGGGAGATAAGTACTTCGGACGAAATGTGCTCAAGATTTTCTGCATCGCTGTGTACCTCGTCCCAATGATAGTTCAGGTATTTCATTAAAAATACTTCCCAAAGCCGGTGTTTTCTGATAAGGCTTATTGCAATTTTTTCACCTTTCTTGGTAAGCTCGAAACCTCTATATGGCTTATTTGTTATGTATCCTGATTTTGATAACTTTGAAACCATGTCACTAACTGCGGCGGGAGTGATTTTAAGCCTGTCCGCCAACAAATTATTTGTAACTTTCCCGGTTTCATTTTTAATGTTATAAATGTTTTTCAGGTAATCTTCAACGTTTATATTCATATTATTTTTAAGCGTACTTAAAAATAATAATAGATTACCTTAAAATAAAGTTTATAAGATATCACAAAATAACTCTGAATTCATTAACCAGACTTTTACTTCACCCAGTCACAAATAAATACATTAGTTTCGCCCCTATCTTTGCTGTTCCTGTTTGAACAGAAAACCAGTTTCGTTCCGTCGGGCGAAAACATCGGGAACCCGTCAAACTGCTCCGTAAAAGTAACACGCTCAAGCCCCGTCCCGTCAAGGTTAACAAGGTAGATGTCAAATTCCCTCCCGTGAGGATTTTGCAGATTTGAGCTGAATATTATTTGTTTATCGTCCGGTGTAAAAAAAGGTGCAAAATTGGCAGCGCCGTTATCAGTTACCTGCATTTTATTTGAACCGTCGGAATCCATAATCCAGATTTCCATCATTGAAGGCTTCACTAAACCTCTGCTTAGGAGAGTTTCGTATTCTTTAATTTCATCATTTGATTCAAATGCGGAGCGACGGTAAACAATCTTCGTACCGTCGTGTGAAAAAAATGCACCGCCATCGTAACCGGGTTCATTAGTTAACTGTTTAATATCTGTTCCGTCAATATTCATCGTGAAAATGTCGAGATCACCGTTTCTTGTTGAGGTAAATACTATCTTGTCTTTCATCGGGGAAACTGTTGCCTCCGCATCATAAGAGTTCGTTTTTGACAACCGGGAAATTAAGTTTCCGTTTATATCGGCAATATAAATATCGAAAGTATTGTAGATTGCCCATACATAGCCCATGGACATATCAGGTTTCGGCGGGCAGTTGCTATCGCCTTCATGCGTAGAAGAATACAAAATCAGACTATCTCCCGGAAGGTAGTAAGCACAAGTCGTTCTCCCCAATCCGTTACTTATTTGCGTAACTTCGCTCCCATCAACGCTCATCGTGAAAATCTGGTCGCATTTAAACGGCTCGCGGGTTGATTGAAATACAAGGGATTTTCCATCAAATGAAAAATAAGCTTCCGCATTCTCGCCGCCAAATGTCAATTGTTTTATATTCGATAACCGCTTTTCATCAGGGTGTCTGAGAGGATCGTCAGATTTGTTATTCCACCTGCCGAAGGCAACTGCCATTGTAAGTAAAAAAATATTTAGATAAACCATGTTAATAAATTTAATTGTATCTCAAATTGCTAAGCAATCAAACAATGTTCAACTCAAATTCCCCTGAAATGTTGTTAAATTTAAAATCTGATTCTATAAACCAATGTTCTTTTCTGGTAAATTTTTAAATAATATGTAACTTTTTTTATAGTTACCTTGTATATCATAGAAAAAACCAAAATGAAACTTTTAACATTTTCACTAATTTTAATTACTTATATGTCTATCTCATCTCTGGAAAAGATATTTGCTCAGGTACGGGAAATTCCTTTAAAGGATTTTTTCAGAAATCCGGAAAGAATGTCTTATCAAATTTCACCGGACGGGAAATATTTATCTTACCTTGCGCCTTACGAGTCGCGGTTAAATATTTTTGTTCAGGACTTAAGCAGCGGTGAAACTACACGGGTTACCGAATCACTAAAAAGGGATATTTTCGGGTACGCGTGGAAAGGTAGCAACAGGTTAATATACATTCAGGACGAGGGGGGAGATGAAAATTACAAATTGTATGCAACAGACCCGGACGGTATAGACCTGATGATTCTTACACCGTTCGATAGCGTTGTAACTCAAATTATTGACGTATTGGAAGAAGATGACTACAATATGCTGATCAGTATGAACAAACGGAATCCTCAGGTATTCGATGTTTACAGAATTAATGTATTCACCGGTGAGATGAAAATGATTGCTGAAAATCCCGGCAATATAATCGGATGGGAGACAGACCACGACGGAAAACTGAGGTTAGCAGTTGCCACCGATGGCGTCAACAATACTTTATTAATGAGGGATTCGGAGGACAGTGATTTTCAACCTATTTTAACTACAAACTTTAAAGAATCGTTAGCGCCGTTATTTTTTACTTTTGACAATAAAAATCTTTATGCAGCTTCAAACCTGGGCAGAGATAAATTAGTAATAGTTGAATATGACCCGAAAACAAAAACCGAACTTAACGTCATCTTCGAACATCCGGAAGTGGACGTATCAAGTTTAAATTACTCGAAAAAAAGAAAAGTACTTACGAGCGTTTCATTTACGACATGGAAAAGGCAGAGACATTTCCTGGATGAACAAACAAAACACTTATTCGAAAGACTGGAAGAGGAAATCGGGGATGAGAATGAAATCGTTATAACAAATCACGATAAAGCTGAAGAGATTTTCCTTATCAGGACTTACAGCGATAGAACACTCGGCTCATATTACATTTTCGATACGAAGAAGGACGAAATTAAATTACTTTCGGAAATCAGTCCTTGGTTAAATGAAGACGAAATGGCAAAGATGAAACCCATTAGATTCACATCGCGCGACGGATTAACAATAAATGGTTACCTTACGTTACCGATAGGCATAGAACCTAAAAATCTTCCCGTAATTGTAAATCCACACGGTGGACCTTGGGCAAGGGATTCATGGGGATTCAATCCTGAAGTTCAGTTCCTTGCAAATCGTGGGTTTGCAGTATTACAGGTAAACTTTCGTGGTTCAACCGGATACGGAAAGGAATTCTGGAAATCCTCCTTTAAACAATGGGGACTGAAAATGCAGGATGATATTACCGATGGTGTCAGATGGTTAATTGAAGAAGGAATTGCCGATCCTGACAGAATCGGAATTTATGGCGGAAGCTACGGCGGATACGCAACATTGGCGGGTTTAACTTTTACCCCTGATCTATATTCAGCAGGAGTTGACTACGTCGGAGTTTCGAATCTTTTTACGTTTCTTGAAACAATTCCACCTTACTGGGAACCAATGAAACAAATGATGTATGAGATGGTTGGTAATCCTGTTGAAGATAGTATTCAATTCGTTGCCACTTCACCGGTTTTTCATGCAGACAAAATAACTGCACCTCTTTTCATTGCTCAGGGGAAAAATGACCCGCGCGTTAAAATTAATGAATCCGACCAGATGGTTGAAGCTATGAAAAAGCGCGGAGTTGAAGTTGAATATATGGTTAAAGAAAACGAAGGCCATGGATTTGCTAACGAGGAAAATCGCTTTGATTTTTACGGCGCAATGGAAAAGTTCTTTAAAAAGCACCTGCAACAGGTAAAGTAGTTCGCTATCAATATCAGATTGAAACTAATGCAAACGGTACGCTGTTAATTTGAATAATGGAACTAAGATATATTATATTTTTTGCAGTTATTTCTACGATTTTGTTCTCATTGCAGTGGCTTGTTTATCGGACGTTCAATAATTTTTTAAAATCAAACTCATTAAGCCGCAAGACAAGGTTTTATCTTGCGGCTTTTCCTTTTTTATTTTTCAATATTCCTCTCCTTTTAAATTTCATTTTCAGGGGATTTATTTCCGGACTTGAAAGTTTCTGGCAATATCTGATTACATACCCGTTCTATATTTTTCAAGCTGCAATAGTTTTCATCGGATTGTACCTTCTTGTAGGGAAAATTTTAAAATCACCATTTACCCTCTTCGGATGGATGTTCTCAAAAATTAAACTTACAAAAGATTGGTTAGGAAAAATCAGAAATGATAAAGCCATAGTAAAGTTTGACAATTCCAGAAGAAAGTTTATTACAGGCGCATCCGCCATTGTTTCCTCATACGCCTTTGTGGGTGCGGGATTCGGCGTGTTGAACAAAAATGACTATAAGATTGAGTATGTTGATATTCCTGTTAAGAACCTTTCTGATGAATTTGTTCGAACTAAGTTTACTTTCATTAGCGATATTCACAGCGGTCCGTATATGGACGAATCACTAATGAACGATTACGTTGAAATATTAAATAATCTCAACAGTGATTACCTGTTCATATCCGGTGATTTGACAAACTCTATGATTGAAGAAGCACATCCATTCTCAAATGCTTTTAAACGCCTCGAAACAAATAAGGGCATATATGCTACTCTCGGGAACCATGATTACTTTTCCGATGCTGAAGAAGTATCAAAAATTATCTCAAACGAAACTCCGATAAAAATCATGCGGAATGAATCAGAGTTGCTCGATATAAACGGTGATAAACTTTGCCTGCTCGGTATAGATGATACCCGGGATAGCGGTGGAAGTTACAACCAGGCAATTATTGATTATCTGGATAAAGCAATTATTGATGCAAGAGAGAAAGTGGGAAAAGCGGGATTGGATTATAATAAAATAACAAAAGTTTTAATCTACCATAAACCATATTTATTCAAAGATATTTCCGAAAAGAATATTGACCTTACGCTCAGTGGCCACACTCACGGCGGTCAGGTAGTATTGGCAAAATTCGGAAACTTAAACATTTCACTTGCGGCAACTGTAAGTGAATATATCAGCGGATTGTACCGACACGGTGGAAATTCTCTTTATGTATCGAGGGGGTTAGCTCCGGTTGGTCTCCCAATAAGACTTAATTGTCCACCTGAAATAACCGTAATGAGATTAGTCAAACAATAACTATTTCACCAAAAGCATTTTCCTCGATGTTACAAAACTGCCCGCACTGAGCCGGTAAAAATAAACTCCCGAACTTAACCCGGTCGCATTGAATATAACGGTATGAAACCCCTCGTTGTAAGCTTCGTTGTTAATCAATCTTTTTATTAATCTACCGGAAATATCGAAAATTTCCAATGTGAGGTTACTATTTCCCGGAGAGTAAAACCTGATATTAGTTGAAGGATTGAACGGGTTCGGATAGTTTTGATAAAGTTCAACTGTTTCGGGTGAAATACCGGGTTCATTTTCATCAGTAAAAATATTCTGTAGCGGAAAAATAAAAGTCCCCCATTGATTTGCTCCGGTAGGACTAAAGGTAATTGTCGTTGACGGCGCTGTAGCAAGTTCTTCACCACCCTTGTTAAATATTTCATTTGAATATGTTACTCCTCCGTCAGTTGATATCAAAACTTTTAAACTGTCCGAATAAGTGCTGAGATACTGGGCGTACGCATAATTAAAAAATAATGTATCATCGCTATCAGCGCCATTTATCACCGGAGAAAAAAGCGTATCGTAAATACCCCTGACCCTATATTCATAAAAAGGCATAACAATACAATTACTTCCACCAAACAATGTTCCGTTCACTCCACCTGATTCTCTAAAACTTATGAACCATATTGGTTGTGAGCGAGTCCAGTTCCCTGACATAAAACCGCCCTCAAAATTCTGAAGATAGAAACCATTTCCGGAACCATCTGAACCAAATCCGGAAAAATTACCATCCGACGGTACCGAGAACTGACCAAAATAATTTCCCTTACCGGGTAAGTTCTGTGTTATATTATCCGTTATCATATTAACTCCCACCATAGTATCGGTAATTGATTTGCCGGAATTGATTACCATTCTGTCATAATCGTTTTGAACGTAAACAAGCGTGTATAATAAACTATCCGCCCATTGAGGTTCAACCGGAAAATTGTATTGATAATTATATGTCCCATGATTTACGGGAATAGATACGCCACTGATACCCGGATATGCTTTTTTAAACACATCGAAAAATTCAGATTGTGTCCATTCTACCGGGATAGAATCATAGGATTTATAACGTTCAGCAACAATTACTTTAAGCTTCCAATTACCATCCGGAAGTTTTGATGTAATCTCAATATTAATATCAGCGGTAACGATACCATTTACTATTGTATCATTAACTGTAATATTCAAGGGGACACCCAATTCCAATTCGCTGTTGACCGGTTCTTGCAGATTTGAATTAACGCTATATGGCGCATTCAAAATTTTTTGTCCGGTCATAATTGACGTGGGTACCTGAAAGTTAAAATAATAATCCCTCAATGAATCGAGTTGTACCGGGTTTTCAAGATACATTGAATCATTGCCTGGTTCAGGAACATTGCGGTGATATTTCACTGCATTTACGTTCCCGAAATTCTGATTAACAAAAAAATTCAGATACGGGTCATTTAAAGCTGATGAGTAACTGGTTGCGCTGGTAAATGTTTCAATTAAAACTTTTTTCCTGAATCCTTGTTTGTACACAGAACTGAAAGTTATAGTATCGTTAGAAAAGTTTGAATCAACAGGATTTGAAATCCATGTATTAACAGTAAAACTAATATCCGCAGGAATGGAAATAGAATCGAACCTGACAACTGAAACCCCACCTGCAATTATTCCAGGTGAAAAAACGGAATCAAAAACGGAAATCTCATCAATTTTAATGTACGCCATAATCGAATCGAGACTTGAACTGTATCCTACATTTGTAATAACAACTGTCGGCAAAACTTTCACAGAACTTGTTTCCGGAAGATAGGCGGTATCTTTTTCAATTCCTGTTATATTGGTTAATTCAAGATCGTAAGAACTCCTTGTTCCGATTGAAATATTATCCAGATAAAGGTTGTTTCCAAAATCATTATAGGTTACAAAAGCGAGTTTAATTGAATTTTCCTGAACATGGTTATTATCCATTACTGTAAAAGAAAGTATAACGGTGGAAACAACTGCGACGAATAACTTATATGATTTACTATTTTTCAACTTTAAGTACTTCCTTTGTCTTCCCGAAAAAGAATTTATAGAAATAATATTCTACTATCGACAACAAGATGAGCGAAATAGAATCTTTAGGTGCAAGCCTTGCGATATTACCATCAACCGGAATGTAGAACCCGGTGAGTTTTAACAAACCCATTATGAAGTTATTGCCCGGGATAGGTATTTTCCACCCTTCTGCAGGGAGAATGAAACCGGTAAAAAAATCAGTAACAGTCCATCCAACAGCAAACAAGATTATAATGAAGGCAATATTAAGGAATGCCTGCATTGTCCCCTCATCCTGATAGGATCTGGCGAAAATATAAACCGCGAATATCGTATGACCGAAAAAAATTATAACCGGAATCAAATCAGAAAGCCTCTTTTGAGAACAACATTTCTTTCAAAGTTTTAAAAATAATTTTAATATCAAATGCCAAAGACCAATTTTCAATGTAATAAATGTCGTATTCTATTCTGGTCTGGTATGACGTTTTAGCCCCCCTCAATCCGTTGACCTGCGACCAGCCTGTTACACCTGCTTTAACTCGATGCCGCTCAAGGAAGTTGTCTATTTCATCTTTAAGCTGGTTAATGAAAAATTCTCTTTCCGGACGCGGCCCAACCATGCTCATACTGCCATTCAACACGTTGAAAAACTGTGGAAGTTCATCCAAACTATACTTGCGTAGCCATTTACCGACTACTGTATATCTTGACAATTGTTCGTCTGCAGATTTCGGCCCCTCTTTTTCAGCATCTACTATCATTGACCTGAACTTAATCATATTGAACTTCACTCCGTCAAGTCCGACTCTCTCTTGCCTGTAAAAAACGGGTCCGGGCGATGTGAACTTCACCAATACGGCTATTATCAGCATGACAGGTGAAAAAATAAATATCAAAATTGATGCAGTAATAATATCGAACAACCGTTTAACGATTCTTTTCCAAATGTTCAGCGGTATAGATTTAAGTTTCATAAAAGGAATTCCCTCGAGTTCCTCAATTTTTAACTTACTTGTCAGTATATTGAAATAGTCCGGCGCAAACATGAATTCAATATTTAACCCCTCACATTTTTTTATCAGTGGAAAAACGTCCCCGTGATCCTCTGATTTAAGCGCAACAATCAGGTTATCAATTTTCTCTTTACGTATCATTACCGGCAGATTATCGTAACTTCCAATTCGTTTAAGATCTGTTATCCCTGATTCGTCAGTATTGTTTTTTGTAAAATAGCCTACAAAGTGTAATCCGAGAAATGTTTCATTGCAAAGTTTCTTGTAAATTTTTTCTGATATATCGTTCACGCCAACAATAGCGACACGCTTTACTCCAATATTATTATTGTAAAGGGTCTTCTCAAATTTGAGAACAAGGTAGCGGAAAATTGTTATCAGTATAATCGCGAAAAACCAACTCATCACAAATACAACTCTTGAGTATGAATACTCCCGGTAAAAGAACACCAACGCCATCGCAAAAATCACGCTGACTGTTGATGCTTTAACGATATCGGACAATTCGTCAAATATGAACACGACTCTTTTTAACCTGTACATTTTATATGACTGGAAAACGATTACCCAGATCGGTAAAATGATGAGAGAAAAAATAATATACTCTTCAATTTCAGGTAATGCAGTATCTCTCGGTAGAAGTTCGTCGAAAAAAGTAAAGAACCTCAGTTCATAGGAAATTAAATAGGATAACAAAACTGCAATACAATCAGAAATAACCAATAACAATGGAATACCAATTTCAACTTTTGTAGAAGTTTTCATACTTTAAAATTCGTCATGCAATTTGAATAAGATATAAAGAATCTTTATAATTCTTAATGAAGTTATCGCGTATAGGTTTGTTTATATCCATTCTAAGCATCGGATCAGCTTCAATAATTTTAAATGCTTCATCCCTCGCTTTAATTAAAATGTCGCTGTCTTTGTTCAGGTCTGTGCAGGAAAAGTTAAATATTCCGCTTTGTTTAGTACCAAAGAATTCTCCCGGACCTCTGAGTTTCATATCCTCTTCTGCAATCTTGAACCCATCCGACGTTTCACACATAATTTGTAACCTGCTATTGACGTGTTCGTCACCAGAATTGGAAATCAGAATGCAATACGATTGTTCCGCTCCTCTGCCAACTCGTCCCCTCAACTGGTGAAGTTGGGATAAACCAAATCTGTGAGCATCTTCTATCAACATAATATTTGCATTTGGGATATCTATTCCAACCTCAATCACTGTTGTTGCAACGAGGATATCGAGCTCCTTGTTTTTGAATTTTTCCATCTCTTCATCTTTCTCATACCAAAGGACTCTGCCATGCACCATTCCCACTCTCAAATCAGGAAAGATTTTATTTTTTAAAATCTCAAAATTTGTTTCAGCAGCTTTCAGATCAAGTTTTTCTGATTCTTCGATTAAGGGAAATATAATATAAACTTGCCTTCCCTTTTTTACTTCGCCACGAATAAATTCAAATACTTCAGGCTTTTCCTCTTCTCGCCTTAGTACAGTTTTAACCGGAATTCTACCTACTGGCAGTTCATCAATTATCGAGACATCAAGGTTTCCGTAAACAGTCAACGATAACGTTCTCGGAATCGGTGTAGCTGTCATAATCAAAGTATCGGGATTATTTCCCTTTTCCTTTAACTTTGCCCTTTGCATAACGCCGAATTTGTGCTGTTCATCTATAACTATCAATCCAAGTTTGTTAAACTCGACCTTGTCCTGTATAAGTGCGTGAGTTCCGATAATTATATTGCTTTCACCGGTCTTAATTCCTGAAAGTAATTTCTCCCTGACGACTTTTCTCTGTCCACCGGTTAATAGCGTTACATTCACCCCGATTTTTTCAGTGAGGTTTTTAATTGTTATATAGTGTTGCTGAGCGAGAATTTCAGTTGGGCACATTAAAGCTGATTGGTATCCGTTATCCAGAGCATTCAACATAGAAATTACTGCAACTATCGTCTTACCGCTTCCAACGTCACCCTGTAGTAACCGGTTCATGGACTTTTCTGAAGCCATGTCATTTTTAATTTCAGAAATTACCTTCTTTTGTGCGTTTGTAAGATTGAATGGTAATTTTCCTTCAAACTCTGATTGAATTTTATTTAAACCTGAATTAAAACTTATACCTTTACCGCTGGTATTTTGAAAATTCTTCCTAAGGGCTATCATGATTTCGAGGTAAAACAACTCGTCGAATGCTAATCGTCTTCTTGAAGTTTCGATATCGCTTTCAACTATAGGAAAGTTAATTCTCCTGATAGCGTCTTCAAGATTCCGGAGACTTAGCGAGTCCAGAATTGCAACTGGTAATGTCTCTTCAACTTTAAATTTTGAATTTCTGAAAATCTCTGTGAACGCATTGAAAACTATTTTTGTAAATAGCAGTGGTCTTATCCACGTTTTTTTTAATTCACCTGACAACTCATAAACCGGTAACAATCTGAACTTCACCATTTCGTTAACGTTTTCATCATCAATTTTCAAATGATCTCTGTAATCCAGCTTTAGCGCCCATTTGTTGTGGTTATCGGACAACTTTCCCCAGAATAGAAATTTATCATTCAATCTGAACTGTTTTGTCCGGAATTCACCACCGCCAAATATCGGAATTTCTGCAATTCCGGTGTTATCAGAAACGTAAAGTTTATACGGGTGATTGGTCTTTCGTGGTTTAATGATTTCCGTAATCGTGCAATTGATTAGTACATTCCCATCGGAATGGAACCGAAGACGTGATATGGGTACTTGTTTAAGGTAAATTCTCGGAACTAAACGAAGAAATTGTTGAATGTCCGTTATACCGATTTTACTTAAGGCTTCAGCTCTTTTGGGACCTACACCTTTTAAATATTTCAATTCCAATCAGGTCTGACTCTTAATTATTAATGAAATTTAATTGTTTTAAAAAATATATAGGATTGAATAATAAAACAGGATAATTTAATTTAATTTTATCTCAAAAAGCATTATAGATAATAATGAAGCTCAAAACTTATGGGAAATTTTTTTTCCCTTTATTGATTGTTGTCGTATTGTATTTGTCACTAAATGCAAACGAACAAAGTAGTGTAACATTTTCTGATGATCCCAACAGAACAGTAGTTTTAAAAATTTTCACCGAAGGTGATGCAATCAAAAAATTATCGCAAGCCGGCGTTGCTATTGACCACGCAGAACCGGATAAAGAAGGTAGCTGTGTAATAGCTTACCTTTTTGGATCTGAATTGGATATAATAAAGAAACTTGGTATTAGGTATGAAATAATTTATAACGATTGGTATAACCAAGTGTACCTGAAATATCCTGAACTTGATAATCAGGAATATCAACATCAGTTGGACATGATTAGAGAAGTTGATAACGTATCAAATTTTCCACTTGGAGCAATGGGCGGATATTATACTTTCGAACAAACACTTGGTATGCTCGATTCCCTGCGGACATTATATCCGCAATTAATGTCATCAAAGTTTCAAATCGGCACTGCATATAACGGTACTCCCATATGGGCTTATCGTTTAACGAAAGACCCGGATCAAACAAATAACAGACCACAGGTTTTATATACGGCATTAATTCATTCAAGGGAAGCGATTACTGTAATGTTGATGATGTATTACACAATCTACCTCCTTGAAAATTATCCAACTAATGAAACCGTCAAATTTCTTCTTGAAAACCGCGATATGTATTTCATCCCGTTTGTCAACCCTGAAGGCTACAAATATAACCGAAAGCACAGACCCAACGGTGGTGGAATGCGAAGGAAAAATTTGCGCAATGTAGATACTAATGTGTATCAGCCGGCAACCAACGGAATTGACCTAAACAGAAATTTCGGTCTCTATCAGTTTTGGAATTCTCCTAACGGTGGTTCATCTACGAGTCCGTCATCCGATACATACCGTGGAACAGCGCCTTTCTCCGAACCAGAAACACAAACTATTCAAAATTTTGTTAATTCAAAGAATTTTCAAAATGCGCTTTTTTATCACTCATACAGCAACCTCTATATATACCCATGGGCTTGGATAGATCCGGTGCAGACACCCGATTCTTTAATCTTTAAGGCATTTACACAGGAAATGTCATCTTACAACGGTTACTTACCGGGAACCGCTTCTCAAACAGTCGGCTACGAAGTAAGGGGCTCTTCTGATGACTGGATGTATAACGATTCAGGACACGTACATTGCATTTCGATTACACCGGAAGTTGGCACTTCATCAGACGGTTTCTGGCCACAGCAATCGCGTATAATCCCACTTGTTATGCAAAATCTTCAGCCTAACATTTTCTTTGCAGGTGTTGCTGGTGAATATGTCCAATATAAAAGTTTCGATTTAGCTGAAGGCTCGGGACTGGATGCAGGTGATACTTCAAGGTTGTATATTAGTCTGAAAAGCGTTGGCAAACAAAACGCTTCAAATGTTTCCGCAGAACTTATTCCGCTCGATTCGGGAGTAGCAGGGTTGAGCATGAATAAAAATTTCGGGGATTTTGGTTTTCTACAAACTAAAAACAACAGCGCAGATCCGTTTGTGTTTATTGTAAATGAAAATATACTCAATGGACAGGAAACAAATCTGCTTGTTAAAGTAAAAATTGATAATGCGACCGTGAGTCAGGATACGTTAACTTTAATGCTCGGTACTTCTACGGTTTTATTATTCGATAAGGCAAATTCAAAATCACCTAACTGGACAGCTACCGGTTCTGGCTCGAATGTATGGGATACCACTTCTTCATCGTTTTATTCACCACCTACATCATTTACAGATTCGAGATCCGGAAACTATGGAAATAACGTTACGAATATTCTTACAATGGTAAATACTATTCCTTTGGGTACATTTAATTCTGTCAAGCTCTCATTCAGGACAAAATTTTCAATGGAGCCGGGTTATGATTACGGACAAGTACAAGTATCAACAAATAACGGTTCAACCTGGATAGCGCTCGCCGGTAAAAAAACCAGACCCGGAAGCGGAAGTTTTCAACCAAACGGTCAACCACTTTTTAACGGTACTCAGTCTGAATGGATAGAAGAATCCATGGACCTCACACCTTACATTGGTCACTCGGTTAAATTTAGGTTCATGTTTAAAAGCGATATTGCGGTAACCTATGACGGATGGTACATTGACGATATAAAAATTTGGGGTTATGAAAATACATCCGCTGTAACAGGGAACGGTGAGATTCCGCTTAAATATTCACTTTCACAAAATTTCCCTAATCCGTTTAACCCTATAACTAATTTCAGTTTCTCTTTAACCGATGAAGGAAACGCACAAATTGAGGTTTTTGACCTGCTCGGCAGGAAAATTACAACTTTGGTTAACTCGCAATTGCAAGCAGGCAATTATCAGGTTAGTTTTGATGGTTCCAATTTAGCAAGCGGTATTTATATTTATCGGCTCACTGTGAAAAACAGTTTATCTGATTCTCCTGTTTTCATTGACTCAAAAAGAATGTTACTAATAAAATAATCAAAATGAAAAAATTAATTTTTGCTGTCATTATATTATTCACTGTATCTTTTGCTGTAACCGCGTATTCACAAAACAAAGTAAGCCAGAACTTGTTTACTGTAATTGAACCAGAAGCGCTACCAAATTTAAATATTGTAGATAACCTCGTTGGTCATTCATTAATATTTGATGTTAACAAAACCGAGTTAAGCTCAATTTATTCAGAGAAACCAATGAAGCTTGACCTCTTTGTTCCGGTTAGCGAAAATGAATACGTTATAGCCTCTCTTGAAAAATTTGATATTCTCAAACCCTGGACTAAAATAGTTGAGATGACTCCGGAAGGTGAAAGGGAAGTAACCCTTGGCGATCTCGTTCTGAGTTACAAAGGTAATATTGCAGGTTCAGAAAATTCCACCGTTGTGTTTAATATAACCAAAGATGATGTTACTGCCATGATGTCAAATTCGTCAGGGAATTACGTGATTGGAAAATTAAACACCGGCTTATCATCCCTTGATAACAAATTCATTCTGTACAGGGATAGCGACTTGAAAATTAAAAATGATTTCAGGTGTGAAACAAGCGATGTTTTTTCTGATGAACTTATGCAAAGTTTTAACGAAGACAAAAAATATTACCACGCTGATAACATTACTGATGCACCGTTGCTTGAAGCGGACATCGCACTGGATGTTGATTATGTTACTTACCTCGCGTACGGCAGCGTAACAAATACTATGAACTACATCATGAAACTTATGACTGCCATATCAACGCTGTATCTAAAAGAAGTTAATATAAAACTTGTTTCTTCCTATATCAGAATCTGGACAACGCCTGATCCGTACACCGGAACGACTTCAAGTATCATACTCAATCAGTTCAAGGATCACTGGAACTCGACTCAATCGGGAGTTTCCAGAACAGTTGCACACCTAATTAGTATTCGTTCAGGCGGATTGGGAGGTATTGCGTGGGTAAATGTTTTATGCGATTCTCCAACTATGGGTAACGGTTATGGTTTCAGCAACACCGATGGAAATATTTACCAATTGCCAACTTACTCCTGGGATGTCATGGTTGTTGCTCACGAACTTGGACACAATTTCGGGTCGGCTCATACTCACAGTTGCACTGCTTGGAACGGCGGACCAATTGACAGTTGCTATCAGGTTGAGGGAAACTGCTACAACGGACCGGTCATACCAAGAACCGGAACAATTATGAGTTACTGTCACCTTACCTCAGGCGGAATCAGTTTTGTACTTGGATTTGGCGATCAACCTGGTGACAGGATACGACTGAGAGCATCGAATGCACCTTGTGTTGTTAATGCCTCTGAGCAACTCATCCTTGCTTACCCACAAGGTGGGGAAACTTTCCGAACCGATGATGAGGTGCCGATCTACTGGGGAACGAGCTTAACAGGTACGCTTAATTTAGAATATTCTACAAACAACGGAAATGAATGGCACACTATTTCTGATAATGTCAACGCTCTGGCAGGAACATACAACTGGACTATCCCATATATCGGATACACTGATCAGGCGTTGATTAGAATGTATGATTCGTCCAATCCATCAATCGGTGATACTACAACGTCAACGTTCAGAATAATTCTGAACTTTGTGTCTATGCACAATATATCACCACCGACAATGCACTCAATTCAAACATCGCCCGGACAATCTCAAACTCACGATTTCGTCTGGTCAAGCGCGGGTACACATCCGTCAATCTCTTACAAATGGTCAATAAGAAAAGGCGGAACCCCTATGAATTCAAACTTGTACTTTCAAAGTAATTCTGGTGGCACGGATACTTCAATTACAATTACAGGAGGACTTCTTGATTCGATCGCATCAACACTTGGTGCAAACGTCGGCGATTCAATTCTTACTCTCTGGTCAGGTTGGGCGTATAACGGATACGATTCCGTATCTTCAAATACTTTCATCCTGATAATAAAAAGAACAACTATAGGGATTCAAACTGTACCAACTGAAATTCCGGATAAATACGCTCTGTTCAACAATTATCCGAATCCGTTCAATCCGACAACTAACATTAAGTTTGATTTACCTGAAAACACAATCGTGTCACTTAAAATATTCGATATATCCGGTAGGGAGGTTGCATCATTGCTAAACTCGAAACTGCAGGCAGGAACTTATACTTATCTTTGGAATGCTTCAACAGTTTCAAGTGGAATTTACTTTTATGAACTATCCACTCCGGGATTCAGGCAGGTAAAGAGAATGGTTTTAATAAAATAATTTGTCTTTTATTAATCTGTACTTAGGTGTAATTTTCACAACAGATTTCTTGAGTTCATAAAAAAATAATTATGAAAAACTTTAAATTTTCACGGCTATCAGTTACGTTAAACAGTATAGCCGTTATATTTCTTGTTGTAACAGGATTTTTACTTGAAAAAGGAGATCAGGCAAAGGAGCCAGAACAGTTAAATACCGCAGGTTTTAATTTCGCGTCACAAACCGAAAAACTGAAAACCGCGAAATGTGGATTTGACGAATATCTCGATTTAATGAAACAAGAAGATCCAGGATTTAATGACAGAATTAATGCTTTTGAAGAATACGTAAAAGATTTTTCAAAAAAGCATGATTTCTCCGGCAGGCAGGTTATTACAATACCTGTCGTTGTTCACGTCGTCTGGAATCAACCGATTCAAAATATTTCATACGAGCAAATCAAAAGCCAGATTGACGTATTGAACGAAGATTTCAGGAGATTGAATGCGGATACAGTAAATACACCTGCACCTTTTGTACCGTTTGCCGCAGATGCTGAAATAGAATTTAAACTTGCAGTCAGAGATCCAAACGGCAATCCGACATTGGGAATTACCAGAACTCAAACTTCCGTTACGTCATTTCCGACAGGTCCGCAAATTAAATATTCTTCCACCGGGGGTAAGGATGCATGGCCAAGCGCGAGCTACCTGAACATCTGGACTGCACCGGCAATAAATAACAACATTCTCGGATTTGCAACATTCCCCGGAGGAAATCCGGCAACTGACGGAGTTGTTATCGGCTATAATTATTTCGGTAGAGTCGGAGTATTGTCATCACCTTACAACCTTGGACGAACTGCCTCGCATGAAGTCGGTCACTGGTTATCGCTTTATCATATCTGGGGCGATAACTATTGCGGCAGCGACCTTGTAGCTGATACCCCTACACAGGAGACAGAAAATTATGGTTGTCCGTCTTTCCCTTATCGTCCTAACTCCTGCAATCAGTCTAATCCCAATGGTGATATGTTCATGAACTATATGGATTATACAAATGATATTTGCATGAATATTTTCACCCAAGGTCAGAAAGTCAGAATGGTAGCTACCTTAAACGGAATAAGGGCAAGTTTGCAAAATTCACAGGGATTAACTCCCGTACAGGGACAACCAATTGCTTTATTTGAATCCGACAACAATGTTATACAACACAGTAACTCTATCAATTTCATTGACGATTCAAGAGGAATTCCAACCAGCTGGAATTGGACTTTCCCGGGTGGGTCACCATCATCTTCAACTCAGCAAAATCCAACAGTGAATTATTCTACTCCGGGCAGATACGATGTGGAATTAATCGTCTCAAATTCGTTCGGCTCTGATACAATATTTGTTGATGATTACGTTACAGTCAAAGGAGTTCAAATGCAATCAATTGCACTGACATCACCGTCCAATCTTACATCAATTCCTGTATCAATGAATGATCAGAACACGTTGCATACATTCGATTGGTCAGATGCTGGATTTGACCCGTTTATCAGTTATGCATTTAAAATCAGAAAGGGCGGAACTCCGGCTTCAAGCAATATTTCATACCAAAGCGATTCTAACGGTAAATCTTCGAAGTTTACTATCAGGAACCGCGAACTTGATTCATTGGCAGCACTTTTCGGAACGGTTGGAGATTCTGTGATGTGCCTCTGGTCTGTAATGGCATACAACGGATTGGATTCCCTCTCATCAAATACTTTTATCGTTATTTTAAAACGTACTTCCGTTGGGATTACAATTTCATCCCACGAAGTTCCATCAGAATTTTCCCTTTGGAATAATTATCCTAATCCCTTCAATCCGGTTACAAAAATCAGGTTTGATATTCCTGAACAGTCTTTTACAAAGCTTACAGTTTATGATATAAACGGAAGGGAAATTGCGCTGCTTGTAAACAGCGAGCTGGTTCCGGGGTCTTATGAATTTGATTTTCAAGCACCTCATCTTTCAAGTGGTATATATTTCTATCGACTTGAAGCAGGTAATTTCAGTCAAACAAAACGCATGATACTGATGAAATAACGACATTTGTCGTCCTG
>MWSW01000014.1 GCA_002050165.1 Candidatus Tepidiaquacellales bacterium OLB4/UTCHB1 | reverse complement strand
CAGGACGACAAATGTCGTTATTTGACAAGAATCATTTTCCTTGTATCCTTGAAACTTCCTGCCTCTAAAGAGTAGAAGTAAATTCCTGAGTTCAATGCAGTCGCGTTAAAATCGAAAGCATAAGTCCCGGCATTCAACTCTTCATTAACTAAGACATCAACTTCTCTTCCAAGCATATCGAAAACTCTCAACTTCACGAATGAATTTTCAGGAATGCTGAAGTTAATAGTGGTAGCTGGATTAAAAGGATTCGGATAGTTTTGGGAAAGCAAAAACCCTTCCGGAAGTTCACTTGAAATATTAATAACACCGACGAGGTTAGCATTTTTGCTGATACCACCGGCTGACCTTACAGCCCAGGCTGAATTTCCGCTCCTTGATTTCGAAATGCTGGTAAATACACCTCCAGGTGCGGAATATTGCGTAGTCCAACTTGCGCCGTTATCATTCGAGTAAAGAATATTTGCATCTTGTCTGGCGACCCACCAATTATTTCCGGAACCGATTATTCCGGTAATTCCGGCAGTACCGGGTGCGGGCAGGGGAGCCCAGCTAGCTCCGCCGTTCGTGGTCTTTACCAGCCCGGTTCCACCAGCTAATCCATTATTAGCGTCATTGAACCAAACAGAATATGAGTTTACCTCATTACCGGTACTTTGAGCAGTGAAATTTGTACCGCTAGTACTCGAGAAATAAACTCTTCCACCGCTTGTGCCAAAATATACATTAGTTCCGCTTACAAAACCTGAATTGTTCCAACCTGCCTCGCCACCGTTTTGTGCAAGGTACATTCCGGTTGAATCCCATGTAGCTCCTCCATCGGTAGTTTTAAACAGGGACCACCTGCCACCAACCGGATCACCTTCCATGAAACCGTTGTTAGCATCCAGCATTTTTATTACATTTAAAAAACCGCCGGGTTGGCTAAACACTTCTGTCCATGTATTCCCGCCATCAGTAGTTCGGTAAACAAAAGCAGTTGATCCTGAACCTGTAACCAGAGCGGTATTTGCATCCACTCCGTAAATATTGTAAAGATCTAAAGAGACCGGAATTGGAGCACCTGTTACATTAGTCCATGTAGCTCCACCGTCAGTTGTTCTTAATACAGCTCCACCAGCACCGGCAACCCATGCGACATTATCGTCAACAGCAGAAACCGAATATAAGGTAATCGTAACCCCTGATGTTTGTTCAACCCACTGTGCATTTGCAATGCTGAAAAAACTCACCAAAGCAAAAACAGTCAAAATAAATTTTTTCATTTTTCTTATTTTAATTTAAAGCATTTAATTCTACTCATTATAAACTTCAGGTTAAATTCAAAACTCTTTACTATTCAAGTTTAATTACTTGAATTAATTTTGTTCTTGCTTGACCTTGCCATTTTAAGTAAATCCCAATATGGTGGATTATAACCGTTCACGAACTTAAATTCATTCGCCATTTGCATTACTTCACGCGCCAGTTTACTGTGTAAAGATGAAAAATATTGTTCTTTTAAAGCTGATATAGGGCTCATCCCTTCGGGAATCGGTCCCTTCAATTCAAACTGGTTTAAAATCCAACTATATCCTTTCAACATTCGTGCGACCGGAAGTAAAAAGATATTGTAATCTAATACTTCGCCATTATCAGCATCCTCAAGCATGATATCCATAACAGCATTATCCACATGGTCTTTTTGTAGTTCACGCGGATCCCGCCATTCGGCGACAACACTTAACTGAGGGTCATATTCCAGATCGGATGGTTCCACAGAGGTAAAATGTTCAACTCCAAAATCGCCAAGCCAATTTACAATTCCCCGGGATGAAATCAGTGTCATTCCCGACCAGAGTTCAAGACTATGCTTCTTGTACGAAAAATAAACTACTTCTGAGCAAAACATTTCAGTGGGTTCATAAAAGTTCATCTCAAAATCGTATGGAATATGCCGTATTGATTGCTCGTGCAGTGCAGTATGAGCAGCTTCATCCGGTAACTTTGTGTTTAAAAAAACATTCTTCAGCATTTCATATCTTGGTCTTAGAATCATTATTCTAAACTTTCTGTCATTAAGGTATTCATTGACATTAGTTGTAATAACACCTGACTCAATGTGAGATTCAATAAAGTTCAGGTTACCGTTGCTGTCAACCAGTGCAAGGGCTACATGGGAGAAATTTCCGGGATAATCGTTCCCGCGCGATATTAAAGCTGAAACCGGAGCGCCCCCTCTTGAAACGAGAATATCACCGCTCCTTATTAAAGAGTTATTCAGGATGCCTATTTTAGTGTCAGAAGGTTCATTGGTCCCACGTATCCAATCGGGTCGTTTGTCTTCCGGCATTTGTAAAATAATCTCTTCAATCGCAGCGCGATTACCGTAAAGCAAACGATACAACCGTTTCCGTGTGATTGGAGAATTCATATCCCAATTAATTGATTGCATTTTTACTAACTCTCGCACCTGCATATTGAGATCTATAAATTCCATTGCCCGCTTGTTGCATGCAGCTATTTGCGTAGATGTTTTGAACAATACTAGTTCCAGACTATCGAAAAAATTATTGTCAGGTGTGAAATGTTCATGGTGAAGTTTTCCTATCATACCCTTGTATTCTGAAATAGAAAAGTCAATTAACACGTTCACAGAATCACAGCCAACCCCCCTGTAAATATTAAATGATTTCTCCAACTCTTTCCAAAAGTCATCCTTGTCCCAAGCAAAAGGATCATTACCGGCGCCCGTAAACTCCTCGTCAGAGTGAATCGGTATCATCAGGATTAAATAAATCAAACACAAAGAACCTAAAAAGTAAAAAACCTTTTTAAATATTGACTTCAAAGTATATATAGTTATTGAGATTAATAAATCTGGATGTCAATTGCTTTTGGTTAATACTGCAGATTGAACATTAATTATGGGGTATGATTCCACTTCGGGTGTTTCCTCGTTCCCGCCGGTAATTACCTTACCGGTTAAATCCGAAGTGAATACGGTGAAAAAGATTTTTTCATCCTGAAGTAAGTAAACCGTGGATATAAGTGAATTCGACACTTTGAAGGTAGAATAAAAAGTGTTTTGAAAGAAATGGAAATCTAACCTAATTGAATTATTCTCATCAAGTTGGTATTTAGATTCATCATCCGTCTTTACCAGAGTATATTTTTTTTCAATTTTTCCGATACCCTCATCATAAGAAATTATCCAATTCCAGTTTCCGGCACTGTCAGCAGGATTTATTTTCAAATTCATTCTTACTGGGCTTTCAATTCCGGATATCTCTAAATAACCATTCCATTCACCAGACCATAGCTCGATCTGCGCATACGATGGGGCACAAAAAGCTATTAACAAAATTGTATAGACTGTTCTCAAATGAAGATATTTAATTAAGGCACTTATTTTAAACTAACGCGAATCCAGGAATTCTGTAACCATATCCCCAATTTATATTTTATCGGATGCTTGGTGTTATCAGATTTATGAATTATGGCAGAATTCCCCGATTATTAACGTTATCCCGGTTTAATTTATTCAGTAGAAATTGTTGACTATCGTCGTCCTCTCCCTAAACCAAGAGCTCCAAGTAATCCGCGAGTAATTTCCCTTACCAGCGTTCTTCCGACTTGTCTGGTTGTTGTGTTTGAAAGTATTTTTTCAAATGTGCTCTTTTCGTTAGATTTGGATTTTTGGGTCACCTGTGGTTGTTGCTGCTGTTGCTCGTCCGAAAGTTTATTTTGTAATATCTCGTATGCACTCTCACGGTCAATTGATTCATTGTATTTTGAGATTAGTTTTGATTTCGAGATAATGTTATCAATTTCTGATTCTGAAAGAATATCCATTCTTGAATAAGGCGCCCTTAGAAGAGTGGCAACGAGCGGTGTAGGCTTTCCCTTTTCGTTAAGAACAGTAACAGCTGCTTCACCTGTACCTAATGAAGTAAGGAGATCTTCAGTTTTGTAAAACTCAGTTACCGGAAAATTTTCCGAAATCAATTTTATTTCCTTTGAATCCTTTGCAGTAAAAGCTCTGAGAGCGTGTTGTACTTTCATGCCAAGTTGACTTAACACGGCATCAGGTATATCGGTCGGATTCTGTGTACAGAAAAATATTCCAACTCCTTTGGAACGGATCAGTTTAATTATAGTTTCGATTTGGTCAAGCAGGGTTGATGATGCTTCTTTAAATATGAGATGTGCTTCATCAATAAAGATGACAAGTTTTGGAATATCCAGATCACCTTCCTCAGGAAAAGTTTGGTAAATCTCTGCAAGCAAGCAGAGCATAAATGTTGAAAACAGTTTTGGTTTCGCTTGTATGTCAGTTAACCTAATTATTGACATGATTCCGCGTCCCTGATCATCAAATTTTAACAGGTCTTGAACATCAAATGATCTTTCACCAAAAAAACTGTCGGCTCCCTGCTGTTCAAGTTCGATTATTTTCCTTGTAATGATTCCGATTGAAGAACTTGAAATTCTTCCGTATTCAGATTCAAATTTTTCCTTGCCTTCATTTAAGACAAATTGAAGTACGCTCTTAAAGTCTTTAAGATCGAGGAGAGGAAGTTGATTATCGTCACAGAATTTAAAAATTACACTAACTATACCCGATTGAGTATCATTTAGTTCAAGTATTCGCGAAATAAGAACCGGACCAAACTCTGAAACAGTAGCCCGAAGTTTACTACCTTTTTCCTCTGATAGAGAAAGAAATTCAACGGGAAAACTTTCGGGTTTAAATTCAGCTCCTATACGAGACATACGTTCATTTATTTTTTCGTTCGTTGTTCCCGCAGCAGCAATTCCACTAAGATCGCCTTTAATATCCATAAGCAGGGTCGGCACTGATTTCGAGGATAACCCTTCGGCGATAACTTGCAGGGTTTTTGTTTTCCCTGTACCAGTTGCACCAGCAATAAGACCATGCCTGTTCATTGTTTTCAGTGGTAACGAAATGTGTAATCCGGTTATACATTCACGATTGTATATTGCACCACCAAGTAGTAGTGATTCACCCCTAACCTCGTAACCAGCTCTGATTTGCTCGGTGAAATTATCCTTAGTTGCCATTGTATAATTTTATTTGTTTGGGGTTTTTGATATTACGTCTTCGATAAATTCCAGGATAGGTTTCGGCAGGGTAGATTTGAAATATTCGATTAAAGCTGATATTACTGCACGGGTGTCATCCTCTGTTTTCCCAGCTTTCTCTGAAATTAACTTTACGATTGCATCCATGAAAATATTTGATTTTTTTGTTAAAGTGTAATTTATTTATTGAGATGTTAGATTTAAAGACAAAATTGTTTATCATGTTACTCTCTCAAAAGAAATATCCGGGAAGAAATGTTTTAATTATATTTGTGAAACGAGATTTGTAAGTTATATTGTTACATTTGTATTCATTTTACTGAAATTCATAAATGTCCACATCAAATATTTTACTTAAGAGTTATTGCAACAGCCTGACAGGTTACTCAAGGTTGGATACACGGGAAGTTAAAGTCGGTGATGTTCCGTTAGGTGGGAAAAACCCGATTCGTATTCAATCAATGACAACAACCGATACAATGGATACAACAGGAACGGTTGAACAATCTATCAGAATGATAAAAGCCGGTTGTGAATACGTCCGTATCACGGCGCCGAGCATTAAAGAAGCCCGAAACCTTGAAGTGATTAAAAAAGAATTAAAAGCCCGCGGTTTTAACGTCCCAATCATAGCTGATATTCATTTCACACCAAATGCAGCCGAACTCGCTGCGAGGATTGTTGAAAAGGTCCGAGTAAATCCAGGAAACTATGCGGACAAAAAGAAATTCCAGATATTCAATTACACTGACGATCTCTACCGTCAAGAGCTTGAGAGAATCAGGGAAAAATTTACCCCGCTCGTAAGGATTTGTAAGGAATACGGAACGGCTATGCGCATTGGTACTAACCATGGCTCACTGTCAGATCGTATAATGAGCCGTTATGGAGATACGCCAACGGGGATGGTAGAATCAGCTTTGGAATTTCTAAGAATTTGCGAGGACGAAGGCTATTACGATATAGTTCTTTCAATGAAGGCGAGCAATCCGATTGTTATGATTGAAGCATACAGGTTACTCGTTAGCAAAATGAACGAAGAAGGGATGAATTATCCGCTTCACCTTGGAGTAACCGAAGCTGGAGATGGTGAAGACGGAAGGATTAAATCATCGGTAGGGATCGGTACTTTACTTGAGGACGGTTTAGGAGATACAATTCGTGTGTCGCTGACCGAAGAGCCCGAGTTCGAAATTCCCGTCTGTCGCAAATTAATTGACCGTTATTTAACCCGTGTGAACCATGATCCGATTCGGGAAACAATTATTAACCCGCTTGACCCGTTCACTTTCAAAAAGCGCTTGACTGACTCTGTAAATAATATGGGTGGTAGAAATGTTCCGGTGGTTATAATTTCACCATCAGTTGTTAAGGGCAGAACTAAGCGTGAATTATCAGAAATCGGGTACACATTTAACTCCGAAACTGAAAAATGGATTATCTCTGATACTGCAGCTGATTTTATTTACTTAAAAGAGAATATTGATGATTCTGAACTTCCGGGTTCTTTAAAAATAATTTTAGATTATCACGTCTGGAAGAAATGTGATAATCGGATGAACCGCTATCCTTTGCTTAATATCGGTGAACTAAGAGATAATGGTGAAATATCAAGTGACTGTAACTTCATTTTGATTAAACTTGAATCTCTTTTCATGGAGGATTTTCCGGAATTAACGTCAATCCCTAATCCGGTTTTCGTTCTGGAAACAGATAACTCACACGCTATGCCGGAAATGAGGAGAATATTTGTGGAGTTAATTAATAATGATATTAAAATTCCGGTGATAATCAGGCGAAGATACACAGAAAGTGATTCAGAGAGATTTATATTAAACTCATCCGCCGATACCGGTGGATTGTTTATTGAAGGATTGGGAGACGGCCTCTGGATAGAGAATGAATCAGTTGAATCATCTAAGGTGAATTCAGCATGTTTCGGAATTTTGCAGGCAACCCGGACAAGGATAACGAAAACGGAATATATTTCTTGTCCATCCTGTGGAAGAACATTATTTAATTTGCAGGAAACAACTTCAATGATTCGAACGAAAACCAATCACCTTAAAGGTGTTAAAATTGCCGTTATGGGCTGTATAGTTAACGGACCCGGCGAAATGGCTGATGCGGATTACGGATACGTTGGGAGCGGTCCAGGTAAAATCACCCTTTACAAGGGAAAAGAAATTGTGAAAAGAAATATACCATCTGAAAATGCTCTTGATGAACTAATTGAACTTATTAAAGAAAATGGTGATTGGATAGAAGCTGATTGAATTTCATTGTTAACGGATTAGTATTACCAAATTATCCATTCTCGATTAGTAATCAATATCTCTATATCAGCAAAAAAATTTACCCGATTTTGAAATAAAAATAATTTTTAATTAAGGGGAACCGGAACGAAAAATAATCAGTTACAACACTATATGTATCAACATATATCTTTTATTAATTAAACTATAATAAATCATGGAAACAGGAAGATGGTTAATTGACAAAACCCATTCAGAAATCCAGTTCAAAGCGAAACACTTAATGATTACGACTGTAACCGGAAAGTTTACAGAGTACGATGCGACGATTGAAACAAATGGTGACGATTTTTCAAACGCAAGGGTAACGTTTACGGCGGAAGTAAATTCAATCACTACAGGAAATGATCAACGGGATGAACATTTGAAGTCGGATGATTTTTTCAGCGCCGATAAATTCCCGTCTTTAAAGTTTGTATCTACGAACATTCAGAAGATTTCTGATAGTGATTTTAAAATGACGGGTGATTTTACAATTAGGGATATCACTAAAGAAATTACACTGGATGTTGAGATGCACGGGATAAAGAAAGACCCGTACGGAAACACAAAAGCAGGGTTTGAAATAAACGGAAAAGTGAACAGGAAAGAGTTTGGATTAAAATTCCATGTACTGAATGAGGCGGGTGATTTGCTCGTAAGCGATGACATTAAAATACTTTGCGAGGTGCAATTGCAAAAAGTAAACGACGAGGCATAACAAAGTTTGATAACAATTTTAATTCAGTATATCTTCAAGGAAAACCTGTGACCCAATCGCAGGTTTTTTATTTTGCCGAATCTTTTCTTCATTTCATATAATTTTTATTGACCATAGGTTTGTATTAACGAATGAGAATAAATTCACACCAAAGGGCATTTAAAAAAGAGCATTCCGAAAAAGAGAAGGAATTGGGTAGAAAACCTGACTGGCTCAGGATTAAAATTCCAATCGGAAAAAATTACGCTGAATTAAAAAAAGTTATGCGCGGGCAGAAACTGAATACAGTTTGTGAAGAAGCCCGCTGCCCGAATATTTCAGATTGCTGGAATCGCAGAACTGCAACCTATATGATACTCGGTGATACCTGTACAAGAAGTTGCGGTTTCTGTTCCGTTAAAGTCGGTATACCAAACGAACTTGACCGTGATGAACCGCGGCGGGTTGCCGAATCGGTTATTGCCCTTAACCTGAAGCACGTTGTAATAACCTCAGTGAACAGGGATGAACTTAGAAACGGTGGCGCGGAAATCTTTGCAGAAACAATCAGGCTCATAAATGAAGCGCTCCCTGATACTACGATTGAAATTTTAATTCCTGATTTTAAGGGCGAGGAGTCTGCCTTTGAAATAATTATGCAAAATCAACCGACTATTCTTAACCATAACCTTGAAACAGTACCATCACTTTATCATGTTGTCAGACCTCAGGCAAAATATGAAAGGAGTTTGAAAGTTATCAACTGGTTTCACAATCGGGGGTTAATTACTAAAAGCGGACTTATGGTTGGGATTGGTGAACAACCGGATCAGGTGCTTGATGTAATGCGTGATCTTAGGGAAAATGGTTGTGAGATTCTCACTATTGGTCAGTATCTGAAACCAACAAGTGTTCATTTACCGGTTGACAGATATGTAACACCTGATGAATTCCTGATGTACAAAACTGAGGGATTGAAAATGGGATTTGCTGTTGTTGAATCTAATCCGCTGGTGAGAAGCTCATATCACGCAGACGAACAGGCGGAACTTGTGTTAAAGAAAAGGGCTGAAAGTACTTTGGCATAGTTGCGTTTATTTTGATTTATAAAACAAGCCCCTCATATTGAGGGGCCTGTTATTATAAGGTTAATTATTCCCTTTTCGGTTCCTTCTTGATAAATTCAGTTCCGGAATTTGTCTTTTGTTCGCTCCGTTCGTATGTCCTGCCGGATGAATTATCGTTTTCGTAAGTCTTAGGCGGATTGTAAGTTCCGGTATTGTTGTTCGTGGTTCTGTTAGTCCTTCTGGTAACCTTCCTGTTACGGTTTACTTTATTCCTCTTCCGTCTTGTAACTCTTTTCTTTCTCTTGATTTTTTTGCTTGTCCTGTTCGAGACATTTGTGTTCTTGCTGGTTGTATATAGCTTACCGTTCCATTTGAAGGTGGAGAGTCCCCTCTTTTTTGCATCGCGATAAGCGCTACCAAACGAAACCCCGCTGTAACTCTTAGTAGTGTTTTTATTATTCCGGCTGGTAACGTTCTTTTGTGAAGTGTTCTTACTCTTGTTTTCGGTGGTGTATTTCTTTCCATTCCATGTGAATGTACTTAAACCTTTCTTAACCGCTTCACGATACGCTCTCCCAAAACTCGATACTCCTTTGTTGTTTTTTCTTTTCTTTTTCCTGGATTGTTCAATTGAATGTGTACCTGCTTCAGATTTCTGAATCCCGGCAAATCCAATTCCGATAAAAACAAAAACAACCAAGGAAAACGAAATTAATTTTAAGTTCATCATGTTCCTTGTTTGATTACTAAAACGGTTTTAAGCTAAAAACTCTGATTTGTAATAGCAAGGCAGTTCATTGAAAAAATAAACCAATAATTGTAATAACAATGTGATAATTTGTATTTTTGCGTCACTATTTTGTTACGATTCTATAGATTCGATATGTTAAAATTTTACTTTTACAATATTGCAAATCGATACAGGTGCCAAAAACATCTGATAGAAGTTTCAGTGGCACAACTACAGCACTAAATAAAAAATTTTTAATGGAAATAATATCCTTCGTATTGATTTTTAATTAAATCTTGTATTATATTAAATGTTTTTAGTTATCAAATTTATGTATAGCCAGGTGAAAATGTTAATAAATATTCAAAAAGCAAAATACGATTCACCACCGCCGGGTTTGGGTTGTTGAGATAATTCTATATAATTTACAATTGACTATTGTTAGATTCTGATTGCAATGGTTAAAGTTATTTTCATAATTGTATTGTTAACACAATCAGTGATTTTTGCTCAACAGCGAGTTGACGGAGTTTTTGATGCAGAACGATTAATTACAAATGACAGTGTTGAAACCGGTTTGAAAATTCTTGAGAAAATCAGGGGAACGGGTTTGATGGATGTTGACGGTTATATACTTCTTGGAAAGACTTACGATCTTATACAAAAGCCGGTAACGGCAATCGGGATTTTATATGAAGGTTTAAAAAAATTTCCGAACGAAGGGGCATTGTATTTGGAAGCAGGTAGAATAAAATTTATGAATCATGAAATTGAATCTGCGCTTTCATTTTGGGAAGACGGGATATTGGCGGATCCGGATTTTCCGGAAAATTACCTGAGTGCTGCCAAGCTTTTTTTACTTTCCGAGGAGCCTTTGTGGGCGGTAATTTATTCCGAGATATTTCTGAACCTTAATAAAGATCCAAAGATCAATGCGATTGCAGGAAATATATTTACCGATGCACACCGCAGATCTATCAACATAATTTCCGATTCTGTGATCAAAATTTCATTCAGTCAGAATGCTTATTTTCGCAATGGCGTATTTACTACCCACACCTTTGAATCGTTTTATGAAAATGTATTTCTTTATGCGCTTGCGGGGTTAGGGGATACACTCAATTTGACAGTCCTTCTGAATGCAAGGGTGAAGTTCGTTGAAATTTGGCAACGGGAGGCCATGAATAAATTTTCGAACCCACTTTTTTCTTACCACAAACTTTTACTCAATAACGGATTGCTTGAAGCATATAATTATTTTCTCATAAAAGATTCATTCCCGAAAGAGTTTGAAAACTGGTTAAATTTGAATCGTGGCTATTTCAACAGGTTTATGGAATTCCGGAGCAATAATCCAATATCCGTTTATTCCGGAAATCCATTTAACAGATTCATTTTAAACTGAGCAACATGTCTAAAATTAATCCGATAGTGACGGTTCTGAGGGATAAATCTGAATTGTTAGTCAGGGTTGCGGAGATTGAGGATGCAGCATCTCTTGTGAACATTAAGTTTGATATTACCAAAGAACACATTTATATGTTAAGAGAACCATACGAATTTCATAACACAATAGATATTGAACTCAAAAGGATAAATGATATGTTGCACAATCGGAACAAGCTCCAATTGGTTGCGGAAATTACAAATGAAATTGTAGGATTTCTCGAATTTGAAACAAAGGGGATTAAGAAATCCGAACATGTAGGTTCAATTTATATGGGGATTGCCGAACACGTCAGGGATAATGGGATTGGGACGATACTACTCAATACACTAATTGGTTGGGCAGTGAACAATAATTCGATAGAGAAAATCACACTTCAGGTATTTTCAAATAATGAACGTGCAATTCATTTGTATAAAAAATTTGGATTCATCATGGAAGGTAGATTGAAAAATGATATAAAATTACGGGACGGTTCATATATTGATAATATTTGTATGTATAAATTCGTTAATTAAACATCATGTCAACATATAGAGAAAAAATAGAGGAAATAGTAAAAGAAAAAATCAGACGATACAAAGAAAATCCATCTGAAGAAGTGACTATTGACCTTAATCTGAATGAGAAAGTGCAGGAGTTTAAAAAAATGATAACGGAAAATATTATTCCGTTGGTAAGGAAAACAAATTCAGTCATTGGATTTGCCGGATGTTCTTTGCAGTGGTACACGAACGAGTCAGCTGAAATAATGGATCCCAATAAAAGAATTTTCATTCAAATTCTCTTTTATCCCAAAGGCCACAGCAAAATTACACTCGGTGTTAATGTTCCGTTTTTCCAGTTATCTTACAGTCCGGCTAAGAGAAATATAAAAATCACTCAGAAGACTTCAGTGAAATCAGATGATCCGACATATAAACTCGCTGAAGTTGAAATTGATAAACTTGCATACGACAGGATTGAGGATTATTTCACAGAGTTCCTTCGGGCTGCAATACTGACGGATTAAAATTCTTTATGTATAAAATTTTTTACGAGATATTAAATAAATTCGACGATGCCATCTGCCTGATCAATTCAGATAAAACGGTTGTTTTCGTAAACGATAAATATTGTAGCCTCTACGAAAAGAAACCTGAAGAAATTTTAGGTAAACACTATTACTCCCTTTTCTCTCCCGATGAATACAGCCTTGCAGACAAACGTTTTGAGATGATATTATCTTCGGATGAGCCGGTTAACTTCAACTGGGTAATTATAAAAGATAATGGTGAAGTTTCAAGTGTAACCTCGTTCAACTATAAAGTTCAGATTGACGGAAATACAATGGTTGTTGTAAAATTGCACGAGGTTTCTGTAGAACGAAATATGGAGTTAATGCTAAGACAATCCGAAAAGTTAGCGCACATTGGCGGTTGGGAATTTGAAGTGAATACTAATAAGCTCCGTTGGTCTGATGAAGTATTCAGAATACACGAAATGAACTCGAGGGTTGTGCCGGATTTAGATGCTTGTCTATCATTTTACGAACCGGATTCGCGTGAGGAACTGGTTAATTCAGTTAAAGATGCAATTGACAATTTTAAGCCATTTGATAAATGTTTTAAGTTTGTAACCCAAAAAGGCAATAAAAAATGGGTACGGGTTTCGTGCAGGCCGGAATCAATTTTAGGTAACACTCTCAGGCTTTACGGAGCAATACAAGATGTTACAGAGATGATTTTCAATGAACAGGAGTTGAACAAATTATCTCTAGTCGCAAGAAGTACCGCTAATGGTGTTATAATTACCAATAAAGATGATCGTATTGAGTGGATTAATTCAGGGTTTACTAAAATGTACGGATACACATTGGATGAAGTATTCAATAAGAAGCCGACTGAAATTCTGCGAGGTTCGAAATGGAACGAAAATATCACCGATAACAATAACAGCCCCACTGAATCACCCGAACCTATTTCCCGCGAACTTATAAATTACAAGAAAGATGGATCGCCGTTTTGGGTGCATATAGAGGCAAATCCATTCCACGATATTGAAGGTAAATTTCTCGGATATTTGACAATCACTACCGATATTGACCCGATAAAGCAATCTGAGGAACAGCTCAGAATCAATAATGAAGAATTAAAAAAAACCAACGAAGAACTTGACCAGTTTGTTTACAGCATGTCACACGATATCAGAGCTCCGCTTACATCAGTACTTGGTCTAATTAGCGTTGCGAGAATGGAAACAGGAGAAACAAATCAGTCAAACTACCTTTCGTTGATTGAGGAAAACGTTTACCGTCTTGATAGATTGGTAAAAGACATTATAAATTATTCACAAAATGCAAGGGTAGAAATACAACCTGAGCATATCAATTTTCAGGAATTGCTGAACATTGCAATTGAAAGCTCAAACTATCACCCAAACTTTAAACTTGTAAGAATTGAAAGTGAAATATCGGAAAATAATTTACTCATTTCCGATAAACACAGACTTAAAATTATACTTTCAAATCTGATTTCGAATGCAATCAAGTATCACGATACAGATAAAAAAGATCCCTATATCATGATAAAGATAACAATCGATTCAGACAGGGCAAATATTAAAGTCTCAGATAACGGAAGGGGAATTCCCGATAAGATCAGACAAAAGATATTCAAGATGTTCTTTTCAACAGATATTTCATCTGAAGGCGCCGGACTCGGGCTTTACATTGTGAATGAAACTATAAAAAAGCTTCGCGGCAGCATCGAGTATAGTTCGGAAATCGGAATTGGAACGAAATTTACCGTTATTATCCCTAATTTGGGCAATTCAAATACTTCTTGAGCCGATATAAGAAAATATGTCTAATTGACGACAGCAATATCGACAATTTCGTTTGTAAAAAATTCATGGAGAAAGTTGATTTTGCTGAAGAAATTTCTGTTCATTTATCAGGGAAATCTGCTCTTGATTATTTCAAAAAATTGATTGAAACATCCGGGTCACCACCGGAGTTAATTTTCCTGGATATCAGAATGCCGGAAATGAACGGATTTGAATTTCTTGAAGAATATAAAAAACTCGATACAAATTTTATTTCCGCTACAAAAGTAATTATTCTTTCGTCATCGCTCGATATCAACGACCAAAAAAAAGCCAGTGAAGATCCGTTCATAGTTCGATTCCTTAATAAACCTCTGAGCAAAGAGACGCTCCTTGAAATTAATTATTAAAAATTATTTTCTGTTTTAAAGTGTTACAAAATTATTAAAGTTATTTTTATTAATGTCTGAAAGTAAAAATATATTATCAACTGACGCTGAAAGATTAAAGAACCTTATCGTAATAGGTGATAAAGTATTGGTAAAATTAAAGTCATCGGAAGATAAGACAAGGTCAGGTTTATATCTCCCGCCAGGAGTAGAGGAAAAAGAAGCGGTGCGTTCCGGGTTCATTATGAAAGTCGGCCCGGGTTATCCTGTACCGTTTCCTGCTGATGAATCAGATGACATTTGGAAAGATTCCACGGATAAAATCAAATATATTCCACTTCAGGTAAAAGTAGGCGATCTTGCACTGTTTCTTCAAAAAAATTCAATTGAAATAATTTTTAAAGGTGAAAAATATTTTATAATCTCTCAACACTCTATACTCATGGTTGAGAGAGACGAAGCTTTGTTTGATTAAATATTGTTACTGATATTTTATTGTTAACTCCGGACTGGAAAAATTGATAATTACCCGTAGAGGTTAAGGTACCTCATTTCTACATCTAAATAACCTTCCTTCTTCATTAATTTTACAATGTGAATAAATCTGTTTCTTTACATACGCTCGGTTGCAAGCTAAACTACAGTGAGACGTCGACCATTTCTAATCAATTTCGTTCAAGGGGATTTGAAGTAAAAGACTATGGCGAGGTTACGGATATTTTTGTGCTCAACACGTGTTCGGTTACAAGCAATGCTGACAGGGAATGTCGCCAGATTATCCGAAGTGTTCTCCGCAATAATCCAGAAACATACATAATTGTTATCGGATGTTATGCCCAACTTCAGCCGGAAGAAATAGCACAAATAGAGGGAGTTGATATCGTGCTTGGCGCAGCTGAAAAATTTCACCTGTTCGAGTATGTAGAATCATTCGAAAAACGGGATCTATCTTGCATTTTCAGGGATTCACACGAGAAGATAAAAAATTTTGACGCTGCATATTCTGCGGATTCGGACTCTCGTACGAGGGCGTTTCTGAAAATTCAGGATGGATGCGATTATAAATGTACGTTTTGTACAATTCCGCTTGCCAGAGGGGGATCGCGTTCGCTTGCATTTGATGGTGTTATTGAGAATGCAAAAAAAATAATTGATGCCGGATATAACGAAATTATATTGACCGGTGTCAATACGGGTGATTATAAATATGTCAGCGGTAAAAATATTAATAAATTTATTGACGTATTGTACGAACTTGAAAAACTAAACATTCAAAGAATCAGGATAAGCTCAATTGAACCGAATCTCCTAAATAACGAAATTATTGATTTGGTTGCGTCTTCTGAAAAATTTTGTAATCACTTTCACATACCGTTACAATCGGGAGATAACAATATACTGAAATTAATGAAACGGCGCTATAACAGGGAGTTTTACGAATCTTTGATTTACAGGCTCAATGAGAAGATATACGAGGTTGGCATTGGAGTTGATGTCATAACCGGTTTCCCGGGAGAAACAGAAGAGAATTTTATTAATACTTTAGAATTTTTAGAATCTCTGCCAATTTCGTATCTGCACGTATTTACTTACTCGGAGCGGAAAAACACTGAAGCTGTTTCATTTTCGGGAAGGGTTAATATAAATATTCGGCGTGAGCGGACAAGAAGATTAAGAGAACTCTCAGATGAAAAAACAGGTAAATTTTATAATAAGTATCGCGGTACTGAACAAAAAGTGCTTTTTGAATCTGCCACGGCTGAGGGAACAATCAGTGGTTATACCACAAACTACATCCGGGTAGTTTGTAATTCATCCGAAGTTCAGGAGAACACAATTATAAAAGTTCAGCTTTCAGACCCGATTGGTACGCAACCGGTACCCTGCCGGGTAAAATCATTTGAACCATTTTTAGTATAAATTTATTTGATGAATTTTAGTTGATAATCAGTAAACCGCTCACCGCAAAGCCCGATATTTTCAGGGAAAGTTTAAATTCTTTTGGGAATTGTCATTTCCAGGTAAAACGGTAACGGAAATATTTTAATGACAGATTTCTTAAAATTAAACAATCTTTCTTTTTCTTATTCAGATTCGGAATTCTCAATCCGAAACGTTTCTTTAAGTATTTCCGAAGGTAAATTCGTATCGGTAGTTGGTCGCAACGGTTCAGGAAAATCAACGCTTATAAAAATTATTTGCCGGATATATCGCAATTATTATGGTGAAATATTTTTTCACGGGAGAAATCTGAAGGATTACGAAGGAAAGGAAATTTCAAAGTTAATTGCATATCTCCCGCAACACGCACCAGTATATAATGATGTGCTTTCGGTCAGACAATTATTAATGAACGGTAGATATCCATATAAAGATTTCTTTAATTTCCGCACGACGAAAGAGGATGACGAGATTGTAAACTTCACTGCGGATTTAACCGGAGTTCAGGATTTCCTTGAGAAACCGGTTGACCGGTTATCCGGCGGTGAGAGACAAAAGGTTTTTTTAACATTGTCTCTTGTTCAGCTTAATCCAATGAAAGCACTTAAAGGTAAACTGCTCGTAATAGATGAACCGATTACTTTTTTAGATATAAATCACCAACTTGAAATCTTTGCGCTTGTAAAAAGGTTAAATGTGGATAATGGTCTTACCGTAATTTCGGTAATTCATGATTTAAATTATGCAATGAAATTTTCAGATGAAGTAATTTTAATTGATTCCGGAATCGTTGTCAAATCCGGTAAGCCTAATGAGGTTATTACAACTGATTCCTTGCGAAATTACTTTTTGGTAAATTCAGAGATTCATAATTTATCCGGTCGGAATATTTTAAATATAATCAATCAATATGACGAATAATAATTCAGGACTTTTGATAGATCAAACCGGAGGCACTTTCAAGATAACATTAAATCGTCCCGAGAAACGTAATTCACTCGATGATTTTATGATAAACAAACTTACGGAAACGATGGAATCAGTTTCCACCGATGCATCCGTGAGTACTGTTATACTTAGCGGTGCCGGCGGAAATTTTTGTTCAGGTTTATATCTTGACTATCTGCGGAAAATCTCGGAGTTCGATATTCTCCAGAATAAAATTGATTCCAATAGTTTTAAAAATCTGTTAATGTCAATTTATAATTGTAGAAAACCTGTAATTGCAATGGTGAACGGGTATGCGTTGGCTGGCGGTTGTGGTATTGCATCCGCATGTGACCTGATCGTTGCCTCAGAGGATGCACAATTTGGATATACAGAGGTAAAAATTGGATTTATTCCGGCAATTGTAATGGGTTTTCTATTGAAGCGGGTAACGGAAACACACGCAAAAGATTTATTGCTTACATCTAAATTTATAACTGCTGAAGAAGCGCTCCGGATTGGTTTTGTCAACTATGTTAAACCCAAAGGCGAGATTGAAAATTTCACCCTTCAGCTTTGTGATAGTTTAAACCGTCTCCCACAGAGTTCACTGGAGTTAACTAAGGAAATGTTTTCAAATTTAAGTTCAATGAGCTTTGAATCCGGACTTGAGTACGCAGTCAATATGAACGCAATAACCCGGATGACAGAAGAATGTAAAACAGGAATCAGTGCTTTTTTAAATAAAGGGAAAAAATAAAATGGTAGAACAAAAATTCAAAGAAATCCAGTATCTTGACAGGAACGAATCCCAGTATGGTCCTTCACCGAAGTGTTTTGAGTTTCTGAAAGACGTTACAATAGACGAACTTTCATGGTATTCGAGAGATTATGCACGTGGCGTTAAATCCTCTTTGTCCGAGAGGATTGCAGCAGATTTTGATATAAGCGAAAAACAGGTAATTCTCTCCTATGGTAGTGAAGACCTGTTGAAACAAATCATCCATTATTACCTCGACAGAAAGGAACGGATACTAATCCCTAAACATGCATGGTGGTATTACAAAAAAGTGGCGTACGAAGTTGGTGGTTTTAATGTTGAATATCCCATGTACATTCTGGAAAAGGACGGATTGAAATCGTATTATTACGATGTTGATAAAATGATAGAAATTTACAATCGTGAAAGACCACGAATAGTATTGATAGCATCTCCAAACAACCCGACCGGAAACAAGATACCAAAAGAAGAGCTAGGAAGATTTCTTGATGCTTGCCGTGGCGCTCTTGTTATGATCGACGAGGCATATTGGGGCTTCGGTTCAAAAGATAATTCCTACGTTAAACCATTCATTGATGAATTTCCAAATCTTGTTATCTGCCGGACATTTTCAAAATACTATGCGCTTGCAGGTTTAAGGATAGGATTTGCGTTTGCCGGAAAGAACCTCGAAGAGTTGATAAATTATTCAGTCAGGTATCTTGGATTCAACCGGATTTCGGAAAAACTTGCGGAAATTGCGTTAGATGATGAACAGTATTATTCCGATATCATGAATAAAATGCAGGAGGACAAGAAGTATTTTTACGATGAATTCAGAAAATTTGACGGATTTGAACCTTATAAAAGTTACGCAAACTTTATGCTCGTAAATATGCCTACTGAAATCAGAAAAGATCTCGACAGTTTTCTGAAAGAAAGAAACCTTTTGATAAAATTTCTCAATGAAGAAGCTTTTAAAACCGAAACAAGAATTACTCTAGGTACACAGGAACAAAATCGTTACCTCATGGATAGTATAAAAGAATTTATGAACAACAGGAAATGAGCGGGAAAGGGAAAAGTTCTGCAAAAGGGTTTAATCCCAAATATATCTTCCTTGTCGTTCTTTCGGTTGTAATAATATATTTGGTTTATCATTTCGGATTCAGGCAAGATGAACCTGTTGGTTACAGATTACCAACGGTCGAGACCGAAAAATTTCCGGAAAAAACCGAACCACAGTTCACTAATGAAGGTTCACTCAGATTTCTGAACTCTGCCGATAAGTCGTTAGGTTCGATTGAAATAGAAATTGCTGACAATCCATCCGAAAGGTCGCAGGGTTTGATGTTCAGAAAATCAATGCAGGAAAACCAGGGGATGTTGTTCCTTTTTCCGCTGGAAGAACCACAGTCATTCTGGATGAAAAACACACACATACCGCTTGACATAATTTTTGTAAATGCGAAAAAGCAAATTGTAAAAATCCACAAAAACACAAAACCATTTTCAGAAAAATCCCTGCCATCTCAAAAACCCGCGAAATATGTTGTTGAAGTTAACGCAGGATACACCGATAAACATGGAATAAGTGAAGGCGATAAAATAGATTGGGTATTAAAGTGAGAAATTTCTCCCTGACGTTCGTTTAATTAAATTTTGCAGATTCATTTCATGTTAAATGATTATAAGGCTCACCTTTCAAAGGATAAACGTTTAAAGGTAATTATTTCAGGTGAAAAAGAATTCAGGCTTAAAAGACGAAAGAACCTGTTTCTTTTTTTGTGTGAATCAATAATGGGACAGCAGTTGTCCGGGAAAGTCGCTGATATTATCTATGACAGATTTCTTGAGCTGTTTGAAGATAAAAAACCGACTCCTGAATTAGTTTCAAGTTTACCAGATGTAACTTTGAGAAAAATCGGTTTATCTAACAATAAATCCTCATACGTTAAAAATGTTGCAACTTTTGCAATTAAAGAGAGAATAGATTTCAAAACCATTAACAAAATGGACAATGAAAGTATAATAAAATATCTAACGCAAATTAAAGGTGTAGGAAGATGGACTGTTGAAATGTTATTGATTTTTGCACTTGGCAGGGAAGATGTGTTTGCAGTTGATGATTACGGTATTCAAAGTGCAATGATAAAAATATTCAATCTCGAACACCTGAAAAACAAAGAACTAAAAGATAAACTTAAAAAGATATCCAATCGTTGGAGTCCATATAGAACCTATGCCTGCCTATACCTCTGGCATTGGAAAGATAATGTTACTTAAATTCCAAAATCATTCCCTCAATTCTCCAAAACCCGGATTATTTATATAGGTGGATAATTTCACCGCTCATATACAATAAACCTCTGCAGTTAATTGCTCCCGTCCGTCCCGGAATACATTTTGTTTGTATAAAGTTAATTGTAATTGCAAACCCTTAGCATTATTTTTACCGCAAAATCATTTCTTATGAAAACCACATTTCAAAAGTTAATATTTCTCGCAATTACAGTTTCCCTAAGTTTGAATCTTACCGGTTGCGGATATAATTCTCTGGTTAGTCAGGAAGAGAATGTTAACTCTGCATGGGCACAAGTTGAAAACCAATATCAAAGGCGTGCTGACCTGATACCCAATTTAGTCAATACAGTAAAGGGTTCAGCTGACTTTGAGAAGTCGGTATTAACTGAAGTAACCGACGCAAGATCGAAAGTGGGGCAAACTAAAATTACAGCAGATGATCTTAACGATCCGGAGAAATTCCAACAATTTCAAAATGCACAAGATCAGTTATCTTCCGCGATATCGAGGTTGCTGATGGTTGTCGAAAATTACCCTCAGATAAAATCGAATGAAAACTTCCTGCAACTTCAGGCGCAGCTTGAAGGTACGGAAAACCGAATCTCCGTTGAACGAAAGAGATTTAATGAAGCTGTACAGACTTACAATACTTCCATTAGGAAATTCCCGACTATAATTACAGCTAAAATTTTCGGATTTCAGGAGAAACAATACTTCCAATCGCGCGAGGGTTCTGAAGAAGCGCCTGATGTTAAATTCGATTTCAAAAAGGAGGAGAAAAAGTAACATGAAATTCGTAAAAACATTTTTTGTAATCGTATTTTCATTATCAACTATTAATGCCTTTGCGACTGATATTGACGAGGTGCTTCAGAAATACGTCGATATATTGGGCGGAAGGGAGTTGATGGATTCTGTGAATTCTGAACTGGCAAAAGGAAAATTTGAAGTTATGGGCTTTTCGGGTAATATTTTAATTTACACAAATAAGGATTTACGAATGCTCATTGTAAATGTCCAGATTGGTGAAGGTGATTCCCGTTCGGTTTTAATGCGTGACTATATTAGTCCGGATAAAGCATTCACTTTTCAAATGGGTACGACCGTAAACCATTCGGCTGAGGAAATTGAAACGCGATTGAGAAATGCACTGGATGAAAATATCTATAAACTTGCCGTTGGTTATAAAGAGCTTGGATATTCTGCAGAGATGGAAGCAGTTGAGACTGAACTTGGAAACGTTTATAATATTACATTCAGCAAAAACGGTGAACCCAAAAAATTGCTGGTCTTCGATGCACATAGTGGTTACCTTATCCGTTCCGAAGATTACGAAAACGAATTGAGTGTAAACTACAGTGATTATAAAGAAGTTGGTTCAAGTGGATTAACCCGCCCGTTCAAGCTAAAACAAAAGATAAAAAATTTTGTAACGGATATTACGATTGAAGAAATACTATTCAACCAACCCGAGCCCGAAGGGCTTTCGGAAGTGCCTGAACAATAAATAATTCAGATTATGCAGGCAGTAATAATGGCGGGCGGTTTCGGTACAAGGCTAAGACCTCTTACCAATAACATTCCGAAACCAATGACGCCTATAGCAAATAAACCAATCCTAGAACACATTTTCAATCTTCTGAAATCGAATGGATTCCATGATTATGTTATGTTGTTATATTTTATGCCGGAAGTTATCAGGGGTTACTTTGGAAACGGTGAAAAATTCGGTGTCAATATTCAGTATATTTTACCCGATGCTGATTACGGCACTGCGGGAGCAGTAAAGCTCGCCGAGAAATTTATTAAAGGGGATTTCATTGTCATCAGCGGTGACGTGTTGACTGACTTTAACCTTCGCGAAGTTTTCGATTTCCATAAAAGTAAAAATACAATTGCAACGCTTTCACTTTACAGCGCTGAAAATCCGCTCCAGTTCGGTATAGTGCTGACTGACGAGAATAATAGGATTGTACGTTTTCTCGAAAAACCATCTTCATCGGAAGTTTTCTCCGATACAATCAACACCGGAATTTACTTCTTTAGAAAGGAAATTTTCAATCATATTCCTGAAGGAGAAAATTACGATTTCTCTAAAGACCTATTTCCCAAACTTCTCGGAAATAATACTAAACTTTTTGGTTATAAAACCTCCGGTTACTGGCGTGACGTTGGCAACCTTGAGGAGTATATAACTTCCAATCTTGATGTATTGCAGGGTAAGCTATCTTACATCAATACTTCGGGTACAAACCAGAATTACATCAGTGAATCAGCTATTGTAGATAAATCCGCAATAATCGAAAACAGCATAATTGGAGATAATTGTATAATTGAAAACGATGCTGTAATAAAAAACAGCATCCTCTGGGAAGGTGTAAAAATCGAACCCGGTGTTTCTGCTTTATTCGATGTAATCGGAAGGAATTGTACAATCGGAAGAAACACGAGAATAAATGATTACGTCTTTATTGGCGATGATTGTCAGATAGGGAAAAATGTATTCATCAGCTCAAGCATCAAAATATGGAATAAGAAAAATATTGATAGCAATACGAAGGTTACCAAATCTTTAATTTACGAAGATACTTTTTTCAATGAATTGTTTACAGATTCAAGGATAACCGGATTGTCAAATTTACAGATTAATCCGGAGTTTGGGGCAAAACTTGGAACTGTTTACGGCGCGACTTTAGGAGTGGGCAAAAAAGTACTGCTGGCAAGGGATATAGACGATGTATCAAATCTCATCAAGCGATCTATATCTGCCGGGATGTTATCTTCCGGAATTGAAGTTAACGACCTGCAGGTAATTTCTGTGCCTATTCTCAGACAGGAATTGAAAAACGGTAACGGTGCGGGAGGAATATTTGTTAGGAAATCGCCGTTCGATAAAGCCTCAACCGATATTATTTTTCTCGATAAAAGCGGTAAAGACCTCTCAGGCAACAGAACGAAAGCAATCGAGCGGATGTTCTTTAGCGAGGAATATCAGCGGGCGGATTTCTATAACGTCGGAATGCTTAAATTTCCCGAACGGACAAATCAACGGTATCGGGAGCATTTCCTCGAATGCCTTGATGTGGACGCTATAAAGAAAAAGAAATTCAGGTTAGTGATTGATTATTCCTACGGTATCGCCTCAACAATTTTTCCAAATATAATAGGTGATCTAGGTTGCGAAGTTGTTTCATTATCGGCGCATCTGGATAAGGAAAAGATTACAAGAACGATTGATGAATTCAATCTCGCGTTCACAAATTTCACCTATGTTATCAAATCGCTTAATTACGATCTGGGGTTTATGATTGATGCAGGAAGTGAGAAAATCTGGCTTGTTACCTCGGACGGGGAAAAACTTAACGGTGATAGATTCCTTGTGCTTGTACTTAAAATGTTTCTCATGGCGACTTCGGGAGTGAAAAAAATCGCAGTCCCCGTTCCCGCAACCTCTGAAGTTGATATCGTTGCAAAAGAATATAATGTAGAAGTAATTCGCGTTAAAGACACCCATTTCGCTATGATGAATGCATGTGATGACCCCGAAGTGAAATTTGTCGGTGGCACAAAAGGTGGGTTCCTTTTCCCGGAATTTCTGTACGCAACTGACGGGATGTTTTCAGTTGTGAAAATTCTGGAGCTGATTGCCAAAACTAATTCAGACTTAAATGCGCTGAACTCCGGAATTGAAAAACTCCATATGTTGAAAGAAAATATTATCTGCCCTAAAGAGTTGAAAGGAAAAGTTATGAGAATGTTCATGGAAGAAAATATTCATGAACGACAGTATCTCATTGACGGTGTAAGATTGTTGCTTGATGATGATACAACCGTATTGTTTATTCCCGATCGGGATAGAAATCTTTTGCACCTGAATGTAGAATCACGTTCACTTGAATTGTCAAAAGAATTAATGGCACAGTACAAATCACAAGTTCAGAGATATTTATCAAGTTTAAATTATTAAAAACTTTCGTATGAAAATCAGTGAAATATTAACCGAAAAACTGATCTCAATAACACTTCACCCTAAAAATAAGGATGAGGCGATAAACCAGATGATAGAACTTGCAGATAATTCCGGCAACTTTATTGAAATTGAAGAAGTGAGGAGAAGTGTTTTTGAGCGCGAAAAACTTGTCTCCACCGGTGTTGGCAAAGGGTTTGCAATTCCTCACGGTAAAACTGACGAGATAAAGGATGTAACTGCTTCATTTGCAGTTCTTGAAAATCCGATTGACTTCGATTCAATTGATTCCAAACCTGTAAAGTTTATATTTCTGCTTGTCGGAAAAGAAAGCCTTCTGAATGCGCATATAAAACTTCTGAGCCGGATTTCAAGAATAATGAATAAAGATGAATTCCGTGAAAAATTATCAAATGCCAAATCTCCCGGAATGGTTTTAAAGTTGTTTACTGAAGAAGAGCAAAACTACCTCGATATTTAGTTTCATATAAAATTTGACGATGGAAAAAATTTCTTACAAGCTCTCAATTGAAAAGCCATCAACACATTATTGCAATGTTGAATTAAGGTTCAGGTCTGAACATACGACAGATAAAATTTCATTGCCCGTTTGGACTCCCGGTTCCTATCTGATACGGGAGTTCGCAAGATTTGTATCTAATGTATCTTGCAGAGATGAAAACAATGACCTGGTTTCAATTCAAAAAGTGAACAAAAACACATGGCAGATTAACGGACAACCTGGTGAGAGAATAGTTTCATATAGAGTTTATTGTAACGAGACTACTGTGAGAAGTTCGGTAATAAACAACAAGCGCGCATTTCTTAACGGCTCAAATTTTTTCATGAGAGTTGAAAACAAGGAGCATCTCGAACACGAGGTCGAGTTTAAAGTTCCTGATGCATGGCGTAATATTTCTACCGGATTATATCAACGGTCGCAGTTTATATTCTATCATAAAAATTACGATGATTTCATAGATTGCCCGGTTGAAATCGGCAACCAGATAATTGAATCATTTGAGGTGAACGGTATTAAACACACAATTTCAATTCACGGTAAAGGTAATTATGACCCCAAAAGATTACAGGGAGAATTCAAAAGTATTGTTGAAACTCAGAGTAATTTTTTCGGCGGAATACCTTATGACTTTTATACTTTTTTAATAGACTTTCAGGAAAGTGGTTACGGTGGTCTGGAACACAAAAATTCTTTTGCGGCTATTTTTCCATCGTGGGATTTTAACGACCCGGAGGCATATAGAAAATTCCTCGGTTTGATTTCACACGAATATTTCCATCTGTGGAATGTCAAACGAATCAGACCGGTTGAGCTTGGTCCGTTTGACTACGATAAAGAAAACTATACTGAATCACATTGGATAACTGAAGGGTGGACGAGTTTTTACGATAACCTTTTTTTGTATCGTTCGGGGTTAATAAACGAGAGTGAATATTATTCGCTGATCAAACGCGAAGTGAACGAAGTCTTACACTATTCGGGCAGATTCGAAATGTCGCTTGCGGAATCAAGTTTTGATAACTGGATTAAGTTTTACAGAAAACACGAAAACACGAGAAACGAACAGATCTCTTATTATACCAAAGGTGCGCTTGTAGCAATGCTACTGAATCTTGAAATTATAAAGCTGACCGACTGTAAACATTCCCTCGATGATGTGTTGCTTTGCCTTTGGAAAGATTATAAAGAAAATCCCGAAACAGGTTATACACAATCACGTGTAAGAGACTTGTGCGAAAGCATTTGCGGAAAAAGTTTTGAAACGTTCTGGCAGGATTTTATTTACGGGACAAAGGATATTCCGATAGACCAGTATTTTGAACTTTCCGGATTAAAATTAGTTGACACAAACTCTGGTAAAATTTCGCTTGATGTCGCATATTCCTCCAATCACGAAGGCGTTTATTTAAATGAAGTTTACAAAGGTGGTACTGCATATGATTCGGGTCTCCAATCTGGTGACGAAATAATTGCAATAAATAACATCAGGGTTTCGCGAAATCAACTTGATAAAATTTTAGGTTCATTTAAATACGGCGATGAAATTGAAGTCATGATCAACCGAGGCGGATATATCGAAACACAATCTGTAAAGTTAATTCCGGCTCTTCCGAATTACAATATTGAGTTGATAGAAGAAATTAGTGAACAACAAAAAGCTTTCCGGGATAAATGGTTGAACGGTTAATTCCGGGTTATAGATTTTAAAATTACCATAGAATTTCAATATTAAATATATTAACACCATGGCGAAAAAATACGTTTATAATTTTGGTAAAGGTGCAGCCGAGGGTAACTCGGAAATGAAGGATTTGCTTGGCGGTAAAGGTGCAAATCTTGCTGAAATGACAAATCTGAAATTACCTGTTCCTGCCGGGTTCACGATTACAACAGAAGTCTGCACTTATTATTACAATAATAAATTGCGATACCCAAAAGAATTAAAAACTCAGGTAAAGAATGCTATCTCCCTGATTGAAAGCCAGATGGGTGCGACTTTTGGCAGCAACACTAATCCGCTTTTACTAAGTGTACGTTCAGGTGCGAGGGCTTCAATGCCGGGTATGATGGATACAATATTAAACCTGGGGCTTAACAAGAATACAGTCAATGCAATGATTAACAAAACTTCAAACGATAGATTTGTTTACGATTCGTACCGAAGGTTCATTCAGATGTATGGAGATGTAGTTCTAAACCTCAAGCCGGCAGATAAGTCAGGAGTTGATCCGTTTGAAGAATTGCTTGAAAAAAAGAAGCGTTCTCTTGGAATAATCCTTGACGTTGAATTCACTGCAAATGACCTGATGGAACTTTGTGATGACTTCAAGCAAATAATCAGAGATCATACCGGTCATCGTTTTCCTGAAGATCCGGAAGAGCAATTGTGGGGAGCGATTGGCGCTGTATTCAATTCATGGATGAACGAGCGTGCAATTGTTTACCGCTCTCTTAATAGAATTCCTGATGATTGGGGAACTGCAGTTAATGTACAATCAATGGTATTCGGCAATATGGGAGAAACTTCGGGAACCGGTGTCGCATTCACCCGTGATCCTGCCTCAGGCGAAAATAAATTTTATGGTGAGTATCTTATGAATGCACAGGGTGAAGATGTGGTTGCTGGTACGCGAACTCCGCATCCGATTTTAGATTTAAAAAAGACAAATAAAAAAATCTATAACCAACTTGAATCGATAAGGTTAAAACTTGAAAAACATTATAAGGATATGATGGATATTGAATTCACGATTCAGGAAGGAAATCTTTATATGCTACAATGCCGGATTGGAAAACGAACCGGTTTGGCTGCATTGAAAATGGCAGTTGATATGGTAAATGAAAAATTAATTTCAAAAACCGATGCACTTATGAGAGTTCAACCGGAGCAGTTAAATCAGTTGCTCCGTCCGGTTTTTGATTTGAAAGAAAAATCGGCTGCAATTAAAAGCGGGAACTTGCTGGCGAAGGGGCTTAATGCCGGACCGGGTGCAGCATCAGGGAGAGTTTATTTTAATTCTTACGATGCGGTTAATGCTTCTGCAAGAGGTGAAGAAGTGATATTGGTTCGGATTGAAACCTCACCTGAAGATATCAGAGGAATGAATGTTTCCGAAGGTATTCTTACCTCCCGAGGTGGGATGACTTCTCATGCTGCGCTTGTTGCAAGACAAATGGGTAAAGTCTGCGTTGCCGGATGTGGTAAACTTGAGATTGATTACCTGCTAAAACATATCAAAATAGAGGACAAACCCGGAATTATTATCCGGGAAGGAGATTTCATTTCTATCGATGGTTCAACCGGTGAGGTATTAAACGGGAAGTTGAAAACTAAGCCTTCAGAAATTCTTCAGGTTTTAATTGATAATTCACTAAAACCGAATCAATCAAATGAGTATAAATATTTTTCCAGGTTTTTAAAATGGGCAGATGAAGTACGTCATCTGAGTATCCGTACTAACGCAGATCAACCTGATCAGAGTAAAAATGCAGTAGCATTCGGAGCTGAAGGAATCGGACTTTGTAGAACCGAGCACATGTTCTTTGGTGGTAACAGGATTGATGCGGTTAGAGAAATGATACTTGCATATCAACGTGAAGGAAGGGTTAAAGCGCTTAAAAAACTTCTCCCTTACCAAAGAAAAGATTTTATGGAAATATTCAGGGTAATGAAAGGGTTGCCGGTCAACATCAGGCTTTTGGATCCGCCGCTGCATGAATTCCTACCAAAAACTGAAATTGAAATAAAACGGCTCGCAGAACTTATCGGTACAACGATTGATGAGATTAAATACAAGATTGACTCATTGCATGAATTCAATCCGATGTTAGGTCATCGTGGATGCAGGCTTGCAATTACATATCCCGAAATCACCGAAATGCAGGTAAGCGCTATTATCGAAGCCGCAATCGAGGTCCAAAAAGAAAAAATAAAACCAAAGGTGGAAATCATGATTCCATTAATTGCAACCTTGGAAGAGTTTGTAGTTCAGGAAGAGTTGATTCGCCGTACAGCTGAAAAAATCATTTCATCAAAGAAAACAAAAGTAGATTATACTGTCGGGACAATGATAGAAGTCCCGCGGGCATCATTACAGGCCGGTAAAATTGCAAAGCGTGCAGATTTCTTCTCGTTCGGTACTAACGATCTTACCCAACTCACGTTTGGAATATCGAGAGACGATTCAGCGCAATTCATTCTTGAATATCTTGACAAAGGAATTATAGAGCGCGATCCGTTTGAAACCATAGATAGAGCAGGTGTTGGTGAACTGATGAAAATTGCAACTGAAAGAGGAAGAAAAACCAACAGGAAACTGAAAATCGGAATATGTGGTGAACATGGCGGTGAACCGGATTCAATAGATTTTTGTAACAGCATAGGGTTGAATTATGTCAGTTGTTCACCTTTCAGAGTGCCGATTGCCCGGCTTGCAGCTGCACAAGCAGTGTTGAAAAAGTAAATTAAGGGGAGATACAAATTAAACATTAAGGAGGATTAAGCCATGAAATGGTCAAATCTGTTTATCGTTTTATTTGTTTTTATCCTACCGTTACGTATTATTGAAGGACAGGTTGAGTTTGGGATTAAGGATTGTATTGATAAAGTACAACTGTTAATTCCAGGTGATGTAATAGAGATTAAGAAGAAGTTTGCATCCGAACGCGGATTTTGGGAAGTCGAATTAATATCTGAAAGCGGATCCGAGGTCGAGTTTGAGATTGACCTTGAAACGGGTGAGTGGATATTAATTAAATCTGAAGATGGAGAATTCGATTACGAGTTCACCCCCATTACATCTGTCGTTTCATTTCAGAATGCCAAAAAGACAATTGAACAATCGCTGGGAAGGAAAATATTAAAATGGGAGTTTGTTCAAAAAAAAGACAAATGGGAATATGGTTTCTGGTATCTCACAAAAAGCGGTGCATCTCAAATAAAGGTTGACGCTGAAAGTGGTGAAATAATTTCAAAGTCAAAGCGCAAAGGTAATTGATCTGGAAAATTATAAATGTAGACTTTCTCAACCTCAGGTGAAATACTTAAGGCAACTGGACAACTCTCTGCAATTTTCTTGATTGTATCTCTGTAAAGTTCGTTAATCTTTTGTGCAAATGTATATTCAACTATCACTTTTGCCACCTTTCGCGGGAGGTCAGTAGTCATGTGTTTCTCAACGCGTACAGCAGTGTTATCAAAGTTGATGTCCATATCTTTCATTTTAATTGCTATTGTTGTTATTCCGCAAATACCGAGCGATGTAGCGAACAGATCTGTGGGAGAAAATGCTTCGCCATTGCCCATGTTGTCTTTCGGCGCATCAGTTTGTATTTTATTTCCATTTGGTGAGTGAATCGCTGCTTATGCGTAAGTCATAAGCGAAACCGTTTCAAGTGCCTGTCGCACGGTATCGTGTTTACTCCAGTTTCCCTTTATTGTTCGTGATAGCAGACAGGTTGCAAGTTCCTTACTGTATTGTTTTCTGCTGATTTCACATGCACCCAGACTTGCAAGATGAAGCGTGTGCATTTGACAGTCGATAAAATGGAAACGCAGGTGTTTCAACACTTTTGCTAAGGTGATAAATCCTGCTTTTGACGCATTACTTACTGTACTGAACATAGATTCACCGGAAAAAAAACTGCCGAGCGAAACCCCGTACAATCCACCCGCCAAATGATTACCCCGCCACACTTCCATGGAATGTGCATATCCCTTTTCATGCAGCCGTATATATGCTTCGAGCATGCTTTGTGTAATCCATGTTCCTGCTCGTCCGTGGCGAAATTGCCGTTTACACTGATGAATCACTGCTTCAAAATCTATATCAAAAGTGAAACGGAAAATTTTATCGCGCATTATTTTTTTCATGGAATGAGAAACGTGTTCATTACCCGGATATAAAACCATGCGCGGGTCAGGTGCCCACCATACTATCGGATCGCCTTCATTGAACCAGGGGAAAATGCCTGTCTTGTATGCCAGCAGCAGCCGCTGGGGACTGAGATCTCCACCCACTGCAAGAATACCGCTTGGGTCTGCAAGTTCCGGGTCGGGAAAAATAACTGCTTTGGGAAGGTCAAAAACAGGCATAACTGATTCCTTTGGTGTCAGGCATTTTCCGTATTTATTTTTACAAGTCGTTGTTCAATTACTCCGAGCATTTCATCTACGGCATGACGCGCCTGTTGCTCGCTGATTGCATAATGATCCGCAATCCACGCGTAGTCAAATTCATGAAATTTTTCACGCACACGCTCGCGCCACACACCCATCCCAAAAACAAAAATTGTTTTAAGGTAAATTAGTTTGCTCTGATTTTGCTTTACGTAAATTTCTAATGAAACCTTTATACTTTGCCCGCCTCACCGGAGTACCCTCAAAGAGCGAATTGAATTGTTCTTCAGAAAGCGAAAGGAAATCATCATAAGTTTTATTTACAATAGTTTCCCTGGGGAAAAAGTTATCATCAGTTGTAAAGAAATTGTTTTGATTGAACGGGCACACATCCTGACAAATATCGCAACCGAATACCCAACCTTTGAGATTAATTTCATCCGGCAAAGTTTCACACCTGTTTTCTATAGTTTGATATGAAATACATTTGTTGGCATCAAGTTTATATTCTTCGAATATTGCTCCTGTAGGACATTCTGTCAAACACACAGTGCAACTTTTGCATTTATCCTCTATTGGTTCTGCATAAGAAAACTCAAGATCAGTAAATATATTTGCGATAAAGAAAAAACTTCCGAAATCCGGATTAATAACAGTTGTATTTTTTCCCATCCACCCTAACCCTGCCCGGACAGCCCAAACTTTATCCATTACAGGGCCGTCATCAACATAATACCGGAAATAATTTACAGGAAAGTTTATTTCAAGCTCAGCCACGATGGATTTCAGTTTTTTCTTTATTACTTTATGGTAATCCCTTTTACCCCAGGCGTATCTTGAAATGTACGGTATATTTTTTTCATTGGGATGGGGGACCGGTGTATCGTATAAATATGCAAGTGAAATAACTGAACGGATTCTTGGATTGATTTGCGAAGAGTTGATTCTTTTCTCATACGAGTTGTTCATCCATTTCATATCTGCTCCATAGCCTGCCTCAAGCCATTCTTTAAGCTCTATCGCTTCTTTATCAAGTTCTTCGGTTTTTGCGAAACCGACTTTTGTAAAACCTTCTTTCAGGCATAAATCTTCAATATATTTCTGATGGTTTAAAGAATCCAATGGGATTGAAAATATAAACTTATGGTTATCAAAGAAAAAAATCAGTTAATGAAAAAGAGGAAATAAACAAAAAACTTCTTATCTGAATTAGGTAAGAAGTTTAATTTAAAGGTTGAAAATCCGGCAGCTAATTTTCAAACTCAAAGACTTTATCTAACCTTGCAATATTAATTAAGTCCATTACGTTTTTCTGGACATTTCGCAGAATTAGTTTTCTGTTTTTTTCCCGTTCCAGCCTTTCGGAGAGCAGTAAGCATGAGAGCCCACTTGAATCACATTTCTTGACATCCTTCAAATCTATTATGAACTGGTTATCAATTTCATTTTGCATGAAAATAAGTTCAGTTTTAAAATCTGCGGAAATTTCGTGACCGAGAGTTCTCTCTTTTAGTTTAAAAACGGTTAGGTCTTTTTGCTTATCTACTTCGTATTTCATTTTAAGAGTGTTTTGATTCTTTATTGGGTGCCGGTTGTTTTTCAGGTCTTGGTAGTAAAGCCTTTCTGCTAAGTTTAAGTTTGCCCGTATCGTCAATTGCAAGTAGTTTCACTTTAACTTTATCGTACCGTTTCAATACATCTTCAACCTTGTTTACCCTTGAATAATCAATTTCAGAAATATGCAGTAATCCTTCCTTCCCGGGTAGAATTTCTACAAACGCGCCAAATTCTTTTATAGAAACAACTTTCCCGTCATATATCTTTCCGACTTCCGGGACTTCTGTCAGGCTGGCTATCATTTCTTTTGCTTTGTCTGCGTCATTTTTATCAACTGCTGCTATTACTACTTTTCCGTCATCTTCAATATTAATTTCTGCACCGCTTTCTGCAATAATATTACGGATTGTTTTTCCGCCGGGTCCTATAACCAAACCAATCATATCAACAGGAATGTACATTGAAAAGAGGTGAGGTGAATATTTCGAGAGTTCAGGTTTCGCTTCAGAAATTGTTTTTTCCATTTCGGAAAGGATATGCAATCTTCCACGTTTAGCCTGCTCGAGCGCTTTCTCGAAAATATCAAATGAAATACCCCTTATTTTAATATCCATTTGAATTGCGGTGATACCATCAGTAGTACCTGCAACTTTAAAATCCATATCACCGAAATGATCTTCATCACCGAGGATATCAGTTAGTATTGTAACCTGATTGTCACCGGTCACCAGTCCCATCGCAGTACCTGCAACGGGTTTTTTTAGTTTAACCCCGGCATCCATCAGAGCCATTGAGCCAGCGCATACTGTTGCCATTGATGAGGAACCGTTTGATTCGAGGATATCTGAAACAACCCTGATAGTGTAAGGGAATTCGTCTTCAGATGGTAATAGATTTTTCAAAGCCCGTTCAGCCAAATTTCCGTGACCAATTTCACGGCGACCCGGTCCCGGTCTCCCGCCAACTTCACCTGTACTGAACGGCGGGAAATTATAGTGCAGAATGAAGCGCTTTGTGGTTTCTTCCTTTAAACCTTCGATTATCTGCTCGTCATGTTTTGTGCCCAGCGTAACTGTTGTCAGTGATTGGGTTTCACCACGTGTAAATAATGCCGAGCCATGAGTTCTCGGTAATACGGAAATTTCACAACTAATATCACGAATATCCTCAAGTCCGCGACCGTCCAACCGCTTCTTGTCAACAAGAATCATATTTCGGATTACGTCGTACTGAATATCGTGCATTATATCCGCGATTTCTTTTTCGAATTCGGGATATTTTTCTGTAAGTTCACACTGAACTTTATCCATCAACAACTTTTGTTTGTTCCGTCGTTCTTCTTTTGAATTCTTCTCGTTATAAATAATTCTTATTTCGTTTTCAAAAATCTGTTTTACATCGTTCACCATTTCGTTGTTTCGTGTAACCGGGGTGAATTCACGTTTGGGTTTCCCTGCCTCTGAGGCAAACTCTTTCTGAAACTTGCAAATTTCGGAAATAAATCCGTGTGCAAATTTTACCGCGTCGAGAAATTCTTTTTCGGAAATTTCCAATGCTTCTCCCTCAACCATAATAATAGAATCCTCGGTACCTGCAATAGTTATGTCGAAATCACCCTCAGCTGATTGTTTGTGTGAAGGATTAAGAATAAACTCGCCATCAATTCTCGTTACCTTTACTTCAGCAATAGGAATATCGAATGGAATATCTGATATAAGCAAAGCTGCCGATGCACCGATACAGGCAAAGACATCAGTTTCGGTTTCTTTATCTGACGAAAATACGTTGCATAAAATTTGGGTTTCGCAAAAAAATCCGTCGGGGAACATCGGTCGGATTGGTCGGTCAATTAACCTTGATGATAAAATTTCCTTTTCAGTTGGTCTCCCTTCACGTTTGAAAAATCCACCCGGAATTTTTCCTACTGATGCTGTTTTCTCGCGGTAGTCAACTGACAGCGGAAAAAAATCCTGCCCCGGTGCCGGCTCTTCTTTTGCTGTTGCTGTACACAGGACAACGTTATCACCAACAGTAATCAATACGGCACCACCAGCTTGCCTCGCCAGTCTGCCCGTTTCAAGTGTCAATGTCTTACCACCGACCTCAATACTTTTTCTGTAAATCATGTACCTTTTCTTTTAGTTTATTTCCTCAGATCAAGTTGCTTAAGTATTTCCCTGTACCGCGTTACATCCTTGTTTTCAAGGTATCTCAGAAGTTTCCTCCGTTTTCCAACCATTTTTAAAAGACCGGTTCTGGAGTGATTATCTTTTTTGTTCTTTTTAAAATGATCAGCGGAGAGATCGTTAATGCGTTTAGTCAGGATGGCGATTTGAACTTCAGCCCTGCCGGAATCTCTATCGCTCTGTCCGAACTTAGTAATGATGTCTTGTTTTTCCTCTTTTGTAATTGCCATTATTAAAGTTGTTTATTTGTGTTAAAAATTTCCAGTACTCTTTTTTTGTCGTTTTTTATTTCCTTGATCAGGTTGTCAATCGAATTAAACCTGAACTCATCTCTAATTCTTTCGACGAAATGAATGCGTAATTGTTCGCCGTATATCTGACGATTAAATTCGAAAATGTTCACTTCAACCTTTATAAAATTATCATCGGTAACCGTTGGATTTGTACCAATACTCATCATTCCGAAATAATTCTCATTATCTATCGTGATTTCCACAGCGTAAATTCCGTTCTTCGGGATTAGTTTTATATTGCTCTGAACCTGAAGATTCGCTGTAGGAAATCCAAATTCTGTACCGCGCCTGTTCCCCTGAATTACAATACCTTCAATAGAATAAGGGTAACCGAGCAGTTTGTTCGCTTCGGTAATATTCCCGTCTGAAATAAATTTTCTGATAGAGCTACTGCTGAGACGTTCTTCATCAACTTTATATTCTTCAATTTTAATAACTTTAAATCCGTATTCTTCAGAAAGAGATTTCAAGGTTTCAAAGTTACCTTCACGATTTTTGCCAAACATGTGATCGAAACCTAATACAAGCTCAGATAACCCGAGGTCGCGTATTAAATATTCTTTATAAAAATCATCTGCAGATGTCTGAGAAAACTCTTTTGTGAAGTTTATAATATAGACCGCGTCCAGACCTAGCTCTTTGAAATGTCGGAGTTTCTCTTCAGTGGTTGTAAGCAATCGGATATCGGATTCCCGGTTTTTGAGCACAACTTGCGGGTGTGGATCGAATGTTACAATAACGGTTCGAAATCCATTTCGTTTCTTCTCATCGTTGAGTTTACTGATGATTTGACGGTGTCCCTGATGAACACCGTCAAACGTACCAACAGTTACAATTGTATTTTTATCGTAAACTAAATTTCCCCTATCGGAAAATATTTCCATCCAGATTAATTCAGGCTCTTAAGGGTTTCTTTAACCTTATCAAAATCCGGGAGATCACCTGCGTTTTCAAGTACCTCTGAATATCTAACGATCCCATCTTTATCAATTACAAACGCAGCTCTTTTTGAAACACCGTTCATATCAAAAACAAATCCACCGTCAGGATATGAAGTGTCGTATAAGTTTATAACTTTTTTGTTGAAATCGCTCAATAATGGAATTGTGATATTGTTTGCTTTAGCCCATGCTTCCTGCGTAAATACTGAATCAACACTGATTCCCAGAACTTCTGCATTGAGGTCACTGTAAGAGCTCAAACCATTGGATACAGAACACATTTCGTCAGTACAAACTCCGGTGAACGCTTGTGGAAAAAATAAGAGCACAACATTTTTTCCTTTAAAATCCGAGAGTGAATAATCTTTAACTTCACCGGTTACATTTTTCGATTTTAACGTGAATTCGGGAGCTTTATCCCCTGATTTAATTGACATAACTTAATAAATTATTTGTTTTAAAGAACATGAAATATAACTTTTTGGGTTAAGATTAACAATGTAATTGATAGCTGTTTGTGTCTGCTAACATTAACCTATATAAATAAGGGAGCTATCGCCATAGCTGAGAAATCTATAGTCGTTTTTTAATGCGTAATCGTATAAAATCTTCCAGTTTTCACCAAGTATCGCGGCAATGATTAGAAGTAACGTACTTGAGGGCTGATGAAAATTTGTAATTAACGCTTTACAAGTATTCAGGTTATAGCCCGGATATATCATCAGCGATGTTTCAAAAGTAATTTCATCAATAGAATTTTTCTCTAAGTAATTAAGAAGGTTTTCATAGGATTTAAACGGGTTTGCAAAAATCAATTCTTTCCGAAGGCCATCTTCCTGCATTACGTGTAGCCCGGGAATCCCGGAATTTAGTTTTGCTCCTAATAATTTTACACTTTCAAGGGAACGTAAAGAAGTTGTGCCTATCGTAATAACCTCATTCTCTGCGTTTAATAACGCAAGCAAAAATGTTTTTGAAATTGTTACAAATTCCGAATGCATTTTGTGATTAAACACGTTATCAACAAGAATTGGTTTAAACGTACCCGCACCTACGTGTAATGTAAGCTCAGTTATATTAACGCCACTATTTACAATTTTTCTGATTAAATTATTTGTGAAGTGTAAACCTGCTGTTGGTGCGGCAACTGACCCGGTTTGTTTTGCGTACACGGTTTGGTATCTCTCCTTGTCCCGGGATGTTGTATTTCTCCTGATATAGGGTGGAAGCGGAGTTAATCCGTTTAAATCAAGAATATCACCGAAATTTTGATTGGCGTTGTTCCACCTGAACTCAAGTATGAAGAAACTTTCGTTTCGGTCAACAATTTCGACAGATAAAGTAAATTTACATTCTCCGGTATGAATTTCTTTATGAAGTATCTTGGTTTTCCATTTCCGCATATTCCCCACTATACACTCCCACTTTGACGCACTTTTGTCGTTGAGAGCATCGGTAAAATTTTTATTCCCCACAGGTTTAAGCATGAGTATTTCAATTGGTTTCGACCTACCGGAATCGAAAAACATCCTTGCCGGTATTACTTTGGAATTATTGAAAACCAGTAAATCCCCCCGTTGAAACTCATCAAGTATTTCATGAAAAATTCTATCCGTTATTTTTCCTTTTTTGTAAACGAGAAGTTTTGAATCTGAGCGCACAGCTAAAGGATATAATGCTATTTTTTCATCCGGGAGATTGTATATAAATTCATTTGCGTTGAGAAAAGCAGTTTCCATTTACTTTTAAAATTGAATTTTCATTACGAAATGCCGACCTACTCCGGGAATTTCAAACACGGTGGTAATTTTTTTTAACCCCATTTTTTCATAAAATCCAACGGCGTTTTCACGTGCATTGCACCATAGATATAAAACATTCATTGAGGTTAATTTATTTATCCCAAAATCTAAAAGTAAACGTCCTCCTCCTTTGCCGCGATGTATCGGAACACTTGCCATAGATCTCAGCCGGTATCCATAGCCGGTTTCGTAAGGGTAGCTTTCGTTGTAGAAAGAACCTATCGTTATCAATTCACCATAGAGAAAACTACCAACATGAAAAGTATCCTGATTTTCATCTCCGGGGAAAATTACCTCCTTTGGTTTTTTGCCATGTCTTAAAATATTTGCCCGCAACGGGAGAAGTTCTTCCAGGTTAATTAACTTTACAGTGATCATTTTTAACAAAAGATTGAACCATTAATATTAACCAGCCGGATAAAAGAAGTAATCCACCTAACGGTGTTATCATTGCAAATGCTTTAAGATTTGTGTATGAATATAAATAAAGTGAAAACGAGAAGAGTAAAACTCCGATGGTAAAAAGGAAACAGGACAAAGAATATTTCTCCTTTCTGTAACCTAAAACAATTATCACGACAGCATGAAACATTTGGTATTTAACACCGGTATCCCATATTTCAAAATTTTCAGGTGAAAGAATCCCTTTGAGCAAATGCGACCCGAAAGCGCCGAATGCAACTGAAATAAATCCGAAAAAAGCTCCGATGAAAATCCAGTTAACTTTGTACATTTTATCTTTGACTTATAGAAAGCAAATTGTTCAATAAATTTGTAATTCTATCAACAAAATGAAGCGGTTAATTTTATCCGATCCCGAAAAATTTTTCACTGGAGAAAAATGGAAATAAACAAAATCAGAACTGGCTTTGGTTACGATGTTCACAAATTTTCAACGGGGAGAAAGTTAATTCTTGGTGGTGTTGAAATTCCGCATTTAACCGGATTATCCGGACACTCGGATGCTGATGTATTATTACACGCAATTTGTGATTCACTACTCGGCGCTGCGGGGTTTGATGATATTGGTCACCAGTTCCCAAACACCAATCCCGAATTTAAAAATGTATCCAGTCTTGTTTTACTCGGGAAATGTTACAAACTTTTAAAATCAAAAAAATGGAAGATTGCAAATATTGACGCAATGGTAATTCTCGAAGAACCGAAGATTAATCGTTACATTCCTGAAATGAAGAAGAGGATATCTTCCATTATCAAAACTGAAAACATTTCAATTAAAGCAACAACTTCCGAAGGAATTGGATTTGTTGGAAAAAAACAGGGTTGCCAGGCATATTCAACCTGCCTCATATACAAATAATGGATTTTTTAAACGGAATAGACGTATCGCTTTTTTATTTCATTAATAAATCACTCGCAAATCCTGCTTGTGACACCGTAATGCCCTTTATCACCGAAGTTAAGCATTGGTACATTTTTTATATTTTTTTCATTTTGTGGCTACTTATAAAGGGTGGTGCAAGAGGCAGGGTACTGGTAGTGTTATTGCTGATTTTTGTTTTTGCAGCCGATCAATCTTCCAATTATATCAAAGAGATTTTAGGAAGGCTTCGACCATGTAAAACATTACCAAATGTGAATCTTCTGGTTGGTTGCGCCGGATCGTTTTCATTGCCATCAAACCATGCCGTTAATAATTTCGGAGTAGCGTTTTTGATATCAGCTTTTTTCTCTAAATTCCGTGGCGTTGCATATTCCGTTGCGCTTTTGATAGGACTATCTAGAGTATTCGTGGGGGTGCATTATCCGTTTGATATCTTGGTCGGTGCATTTTACGGTGTGATTCTTGCCTATATAATTTTATATTTGTTCAGGTTGATTAACAGAAAGGTAAAATTCGTCTGAAAGAAATTCTTAAAATTTTTTTTTCACCGTTAAGGCTGAGATTAGCATTTACAGGCCTTTTGTTTGGCTTTTCATTCCCACCGTTTAGTTTTAGTCCGCTTGTTTTTTTCGCTTTCGCGTTTTTACTTTTCCAGTTTGATAACTGCTCAACTTACAGACAGGTGTTTTCCAGAATGTATCTCCTGTTCTTTTCATGGGAGATATTGTCAGTTTCATGGATTGCTCTTAGCGGATTCAGAGAAGGTGCGGATACTTTTTTAATTATTGGAGGTGCGCTTACTATTTTAATTCATACATTGTTTTTTGTCTTTTGTATGATGTTTCTGTTCTTTGTCAGAAGAAATATTTCCAATAGAAAATTTCCATACTTGTATTTGTGGTTCGTACCACCGATTTGGATTGCCCACGAATATTTCCAACTGTTTGGCCAGTTAAACTTTCCGTGGCTTTTTCTAGGGTATTCACATACATACGACTTACACAAAATTCAGTATATCGAATTTACCGGGATGTTCGGGATTTCGTACTGGATTTGTTTGATTGGTTGTATAACTTTTTACATAGTTAAACTGGTTCAATCCGGCAACTGGAATAACTCAAGATTGAAAATTATAACGTTGGCAGTTGCAGTTGTTGTTATTTACTTTATCCCTGACTTTTATAACTTGTTTTCTGATGCAGCGGATAAATACCGCTCGAAGTCTGATGAAGGAACGGTGAATATCGGCATTGTTCAACCGAACATTAACCCATGGAAAAAATGGGGAGCGAAGCAGGAGGACTTAATTACAAATTATCTCAATTTATCATCAGAACTTATATCAAAAGATTCTTTGGTGCAGTTGATAATATTTCCCGAAACAGCTCTGCCATTTCATTTCTCATGGGATCTTTACAATGAAAAATACCTGATGATAAAAAACTATGTTGACTCAATCCGAATTCCTATGCTCGTCGGAAGCGCTGATATACATTTCTATCGCAATTCACAACACTCTCCTCCAGATGCAAAACAATTTTCCAACGGACAAAAATATGATACTTTTAACTCAGCTATACTTGTCGAACCGGGAAAAGACAAGAATACTTATATAAGGCACAATAAGTTTAAACTTGTTGCTGGTAGCGAACGTATGCCTTATCAACATCACCTGAGTTTTTTGAAATCACTTGTGAAATGGAGCGTTGGACTGAGCTCATTTCAGATAGGTCAGGATACTTTGTTGTTTGATTTACCGGGATCTGATAAAAAATTCAATGTTGCAATTTGCTACGAATCAGTTTATCCTGATTTCTTTGCAAGGTATGTAAATATGGGTGCTGACTTCAGTGTTATAATTACGAACGATGGTTGGTGGGGTAAATTTTTCGGAACATATCAACACAATCAATACGCTGTTCTAAGGGCGATTGAAAATCGCAGGTGGATTGCAAGATGTGCAAATACAGGTATATCATGTTTCATAGATCCGTATGGAAATCAACATATCAAAACTCAAATAGACGAAACTACTACAATCGGGATGAACATTGGAGTCGTTAAAGAAAAGACATTTTATACTAAGAACGGAGATATTGCAGGAATTGTATCGGCATACATTTGCGGGGTGTTATTTCTTGTTAGTATTGTGGCTATGGTAAAGCGGAAGGTTATTTAAGTTTGTTAACAGCAAACTGTTTTGCGGAATCAAGCGAATTGAATTTTCCAATTCTTACCCGATAAAAAATCCCCCGCTCAAGTTCGCTCTTTACGATAAAAGCATCAGCTCCGTTTCGTTTCAGATTGTCAACTTTTTGCTTTGCGACATTTTCATTTGAGTAAGAACCAACCTGAATAAAGGCACCATTGCTTGTATTGATTAAAACTACACCTGCTTCTGGAAATGCAATTTGTTCTTCTTCTCCCGAATCCAGTTCCCTCAATTGGTCGGTTGTTTCAGATTTTGTGTTTTCCTGTTGAGACACTTTAGTTGTATCGTCAGATTTTAGTAGATTCTGACCGGTTTGGTTTTCCTGCTGAGGTTCTTCGTTAAAATCCTCCCTCAACCTGTCTTCAATTATTGGTTCTTTTTGAGGTTCATTTTCAGATCCAATTAAGCCAAATTTAAACACACCGTAGGTTAACAATGAAATCAACACTATAATTGCAATTAGAATAATTAATGATGTTGAAAAAATTCTCGAATCTTCTTTATCCTTTGGTAGATCATTATTGAGTCCGATATTGTATCCCGGTTTTTGCTGGCGGGGTTTCACAGTTTCGGTTTCTGACCTGACCTCAAATACTTCATCGTAAGGTGTTCCTTCATATTGCTTCGGACTTTGTTCCTGTTTCGGAGCATCAGATGAAATTTCTTCGTGAAGTGCTCTGAGATCCTGCGGGATTATTGGTTCGGTCGGAATCTCAGAATTTTCAGTGACTGTATTCTCGCCGGAAGCGGAGATTTCCGGACTAAGTGTATCACTTGAAGTTCCATTCTCAACTGTTGTATTGTCGGAAACGGCTTCTTCGTTTTGTGAATCATCAACCGGTTCGCGGTAAATTCCGTATTCCTCAAGAATGTTTGTAATTTCTTTTTTCTCTTCCCTTGAGGCAAAAAACTTTTCCCTTTCCTCTTCAACCTTGCTTAATTCATCACGATCTATAAATTCTACTCTTTCATCCTTATCCGATACCTGTATATCCGGCTCCGGCTCTTTTTCGGGTATCTCAGTATCACCATTTTCCGATTCGAGAAAAAGTTTTCGTCTTTCACGAATGAGATCCATTAAATCGTCCGTTAATCCCGGAAGTTCTTCAGTAGTCGGAATTACGTTCTCAATAACGTCATCTTTTACATTTTTCGGGAGAAGATCATCGGGATCTGTGAATTCCTCGATGATTTCTTCTTTATAAGGAATTATCTCGGTATCTCTGTCGGCAATAATTTCAGGTTGTTCTTCATCAGTTGCTTCTGCATCGGTTTCTATGGTATTTGATAATTCCTTAGATTCCGTTGGTACATTACCGATTTCGTCAATTGGTGATGCTTCACTTTTTATTTCAGGTGCGGATTCTATAACGTTGTCAATCGGATCAACAGGTGAATTAATGGCTTCGTCGAACCCGGGAATTTCCAAAGGATTTTCAAAGGATTGTTCATCTTCGTCAACCGGCATTTCCGTTTGATCTGGTTGCTGAATATTATCCAAAGCTTCCGGTTCGGCTTCATCGGTTGCTTTTTTATCTGTGGTGAGTTCTTCAACAATTGAATCTTGTCTGGGATCTTTAAGTGTTCCGCCGGCTACATCGGTTGCTTTTTCATCTGTGGTGAGTTCTTCAAGTATTAAATCCTGCATATGATCGTTAACTGCTTCATCCGGTTCGGTTTCTTCAAGTTCATTCACTGGTAAAAATTCTTCGACAGGAATATCCTCGTATCCTGAGTCATCAAACACAATGATGCTATCCTCTTCCGGTTCAAGTTCCTCCAACGAGATGAGATCAAATCTGGATTTGTCGTTAAGCAAGGCAACAGTGGTAGCAAAGAGATCGTTAAAATCTTTATTTACTTCATCAGCTAACTTCTTCACCGGGGAGAACGCAATAAACTTACCCCGTCTGCCATCTTCAATATATTTTGTAAAAGTACGTAACTTTCCAAACCCGGAAATGTTAATGTTTTTCCCTTTTCGGAATGTTTTTGTTAATAATGCGAGAAAAGATTCAAAGAATTCCGATGCTTCAATTTCTGAGACATTGAATTCTTTGGAAATTCTATTTATTAATTCTGACTTATTCAATTCTTCTGATTAATCTTTTCAATTAGCGATTCATCCGGTACAAAATAAATCTTATCTTTTGGGGGGATCAAGTATTCACGGTTTCTTTTTTTATCAATTGCACGTTTAATGCCGCGGTGCCTGATTTCAAATTTTCCCAGTCCCTCAATATCAACAGCGCCGTGTTGCTTTAATTCACCGGAAATTTCATTGAAGATAAAATTAAATATATCTTCCGTTTTCTTTTTGTCAAATTTCGATTTGAATACTATTTTATTCAGAAGACTTTTTTTATTCATGGATTGAACATATATATTATTTCAGAAATCAGAATTTCTAAATAGAGTTTATCCGAATTATCAAAAGCGCTCAAACTGGTTGAGTCAATATCGAGAACTCCTAAAAGGTTTCCGTTGAACATAAGAGGTACAACAATTTCAGATTTTGAATCCGGATCGCAATAGATATGTCCCGGAAATTCAGAAACGTCAGATACAATAATTGTTTCGCCTAAGAGCGCTGCTGTCCCGCAAACTCCTTTACCAATGCGGATTCTTGTGCATGCGGGTTTACCCTGAAAGGCATTTAATATTAACTCATCCTGAGCTTGCCCGTCTCTGAGATAAAATCCAACCCAACTGAATTCAGGAAAAGAATATTTCAATGCGGACGTGATATTGCACAAGTTCGCTGTCAGATCAGGCTCGCATTTGATTAAGGATCGGATTTTCAGAATGGTGTTTTTATACCTGTCAGATTTGCATAAACCTAATTCTTGTAGAAAGGTAGTATCCAACGAAATTAGTTTACGTCAAAATACTTTATTCAATTTTAATTTTAAACCGAAAAGTTTTGATTTTCCGCTTAAACTTAAGTGAACAATATCTTCAAATGAAGATTCTATTAAAATCTAATAATTCAAAATCTACAGGAAAAACTGATATCTCACGCTAAGCAGTAATGACCGTGTGTCATCTTTAATATATTCATTTGAATGAACCGGTATTACATACATTGCCTCAAGTAAAAGTGAAGAGAAGAAAATAGTTTGTACACCAAAACCCGCAACGTACCTGAATCCTCCTGAGTATCTTAACTTGTTTCCATGGTAGGAGTTTTTCTCAAAAAAGTACGCTTTATTCTCAAAGTACAAATTCAGATTCACATCATTATAGCTGTCGTATTGTGTTGGCAATAAAAGATATCCGGCAGAGAGTCCCCAGTTCCAGTAATTGCCGAACCTGAAGTGCTCCTTCGGAAAATTAAAATTATATCCGGTCTCTGCAGTTAATGAGAACCTGTCGAAAAGACCTGTGGCGATCAGGCTATTTTTAAATGTGAAGTTATCCGTTGCATAGAAGTCGATTAACGGTACGGTAAGGTTATCGGCACCAGAAAGAAATTGTACAACGTGACCGGGATGCAGTTCGTATTCAATATTATCACCCGATACAGATACAGGATCAAACGGCATCCTGAATCCTGATTGTAACGCAAATCTTATGTGCTGATGTTTTTTGTCAATATCCCAAAATCTATACCTGAACGCTTGCTCGTAACTACCTACAAATTTGTAACCTTCGTTAAAGGTGTAATCAACTTTATTATACATGGAGAGATTTCCGGTTACACCGTAATTCACCTCGATTGAATTGTAGAAATAATTAAAATTACGAAAACTCTCAACCGTGTTTCTGAGCTCCATGCGGCCTTTTGATATGTTTGCTGCTGCAGGTGAATTAATGTACAATTCCTGAGCTGAGGAATTCTTCGATATTAAAATCAAAAGAGAAATTATGAAAATCTGTTTAACCATATTTTTTTTAATCCAATAGTATTATTCCAGCTGGTACTGAACCGGTTTCAATTACCTGTTGTAATACTGTGTAATCTGAAGTTCTGATGATTGAGTTAACACCGATGCTTGTGCTACTGACCAACGGGTGATGCCCGTTAAAACCCTCAAGCGATTCATTTGATATGAAAGCATACTGACCATCAGGACTGAAAACTATTCCATGTGGTTGAAGCCCGACGTTCGGTATCGTTCGTATTACCGTTTGTGTCGCAACATCAATAACGCTAACACTGTTTGAGTTCCTGTTGCATACCCATAACTGCTGACCGTCAGGTGTGAACGATAAAAGTAATGGTGAACGTCCGACTTCAATATCGCGCACAAACTGTAAATCGGAAGATTTGTAAACCTTAACAACACCATTGTCGGTTGTATTTGCAGGCCCGATGCAACAGACGAATAAATAATTTCCGTCCGGTGAAAGTTTTTTATCGAATGGTCTGATTAAACCGGTTCCGTTGCCGTTAGGCGGAACCTGCGGAGACATTGGTACTGCATATTCAATTTCTAGTTCAGCTGTACTTATTTTGAAAACCCATTCACCATGGCTTGCTGTTGTGTAAATGTATTGACCATCGGATGAAATCACAATCCCGTGAGTTGCTGTCATCCTGATATCGGACAGAGTGTCTGTAACCTGCATTGTTGCGGTATTGAACTTCCTGATGTCTCTTTCAACTCCCGCTACGTTGTAATTAGTAACAAACCCTGTTGTTCCATCGGGTGAGATTGCAATGTGAGCAGGGTTATCGCCGACGTTTGCGGCACCAAGGATTGTGTATGGATAATTTGCATCAATTTTTAAAATCTGTCCACCGGAAATCATACTTACATATACAAAGTCTTTTGCTTTATCGGCAATGACGTAATGAGGTGCTTTTAATTGTTGTGCATCGTCAAGTTTTACAAGCCTTGTTAATAAAAATCTGTCTGGATCAATGACTGCTAAAAGGTCAGAACCTTCGTTTGTAATGAAAAGTTTTTTACTGATACTCGTATGCGCAACATTACCGTTGACATCTTTTGCCCCATCGTCAATGTAGTTCATAAAGAATTCAACTTTCTCCGGTGAAAGTTTGTGAAACTGGTCGAGTTCCGGGTTCAGTAAGGATTTTACAGGCGCAACATTTGTATCTGAATTTATAATTGCTGTGAAGTGTGACCAGAAACTTGAATAGGGAACGATGATTGCGCCGTTTTTTGTACCGTTCATTGTTTTTGTCCAATCTTCAAGATTTAAACCACCGGCCTGATCTTCATTATTGTGGCAAGAGGTAGCATTGCAACCGGATGCATTGAGCTCTGTTTCAATCGCAACGGGAAATCTGACTACATTTTCGGGTAACAGAAAATCCTGTTCACATCCCTGAAACCAAAATGCAAAAGTGTAAACTATGAAAGATAACACCGATACAACAAAATATTTCTTTACTCTTTTCACTAAACTTTTTTATACGAAGATAATAAAACCCAATCTCAATTGATAATGATTTAAATCAAATTCTGCGGAAATAATAACAGATTTAAAATATTGGGCGTGAAAATGATTTCGAGGAAAGGTTATTTCAAACAAGAATACTTAATATTGACCTTTAAAGTCCATAATTGTACTGGTAGTCTCTCAATATTGTTGCTGCAAAAGTTAAAACGATCTTGAGAAATTTAATTTCAAAAATAAATCATCTGAGTTTCCGTATTCGAACACACTTTCCCTATAAAAACTTTGTTCAATCGAGAAACCAAATTTAAACAGATCTTCAAGAGTCAGATTACTAATGAAATACAGGCTTTTCTTGTTGTTTAATTTTCTTTCTTCAGAAAAAGTTAACCCGAATGTATTACTCCAGGCATCTGAGATTGTGTAAACGCCATACATGTCCAGAGCAAATGAGGTTGATTTAATGATTCCCGATTTATTAGTAAATGATAAACTCCCGCCAATACTGAAAGGAGACTTCAGAAAAGTTAAATTATCATTAAACAACAATGTCAATATACTAAAATCGTTAGACCCATCTTTAGTATTACTGTTTTGGAAATTTACCATAAAACTTGCAGAGTTGTTGTAAAATTCAGTAGCACCATTTATTCCAGTCATTAATGTAAATATATTCGCGTTAGATTCGAGTTTTATCGAATCGGCCGCATCATTATTCGATGAGAAGAAAGGTTTATAATTTAAGATGATGTAAGGTATATTTTTGAAGTTTAGCTTTAAACTAAAGCCCATTTTCAAAATTTTGCTTGTTGTTCTATTAAGATTAGCAATGTTATTTTGTTCTTTTTCAACTGTTATCTCACCTTGTATTAGTTTATTTAAGAATGTTTGGTTTAATAAAAATTTTATTGAACTTAAGTCGTTCCGCAATCCCGGAGATCCGAGTGAAACATAACCTGGTCCGATTGATTTTAAGCTAAGTTCAATTTTTGTCCCAGATTCGGAATTCTTGAATTTTACGCCCGCCTCATACAAATAGTCAAACTGAGTACTAATTTTCGGACTAATCAAATTATTTAAAATTGAAGGAAAATCCTCGATAACTAAGTCTTGAGCGGTTATGTCCCTTGTAAAAATTGAACCGTAAATTTCTCCACCAATTTCCAACATATCATTAAATAATCTTATCTTTCCAGAAGTACCCATTACGATATTTTCTTTTGGAGTAATATTTCCGTAATCAGAAATAGAGTTTTCTTTGTCCCATGCTTTGAGGAATGTAAGATGGAAGTGAGAACCATCCTTCGAACCCACCCCAGTTCTTCCCGCTGCGAGGTATCTTCGGAAACTCTGCTTCTCTATAGCATCCAAATTCTTTAAACCTGAGATTGCAAAGTAAAAAATTCCCGGATTAAACTCGAAATCTGCACCAGTAAGTTTTGTACCGTTTAAAGAGTATTTAGAATAATTAGGATAAATTTCGCCCAAACCTATCGTTTTGAAGTTATTTATTATTTTCAACAACGAGCCCATTTTTTCTTTGCTCTTATTTAATGCATCCTCTTTCAGCTTGTCTTTCCAGGTTTCCAGGTCAAATAGAAATGCAAAACTATTGATGTTTTGTTTTAATTCATCCTGTTGGTTATCAAAGTAAAGATTTAATGAAACAGGTAATCCGAAAAATATAAAACGTGGAATAAATTCTACGTTGAGAATATTGTGATTTAAATCTGATCCGACAGGAGTTTTATTTAAAAGTTTGAATTCAGAATTTAAATCATATTTAAACTCGAATGGTTTTGTTTCCGACGAATATTCTAGTACCGGGATATTTTTTCTGAAAAAATTTATCTTTACAGAATTATTTGCAAATGTGCTTTCTTTTTGTTTAATCCGAATATCATTTTTAATTGTATTTTCGAATTCTTCAATCTCATTATAGTCATTAATCTTAGATGAGGAAATTGAACTTCTCAGAGAATCGTTTATTTCGCCAACATCTTTAAACGGGCTTTGATAACTAAATTCATAAACCTCGCTTTCATTATAAAGAGTATTGTTGATATAAGTTCTAACCATCCAGGCATATTTATTACCGCTTATTAGTTTAAAAGCTGCAAGCGGGTATTGGAAGACATTTGCCATGATATTTTTTTTCGAGAAATAATTTTGATTTGAAGACATTGCAGAAATACCGGTTTGCCTTTCAAGGATTTCCTTAATTATGATTTCATAACTCAAAGAGTTATTCCCCGGCGAGGGTGTTGGTGGTAACCAATTGAATGTTGGTTGCAGTTCTCTAACTACTTCTCCGTCGCTTGGGAAAATAAGCTCCGGTTCAGAAATATTGAGTATTTCAAAATTTGCGCAGGTTGAACCCAGTTCTACATTTGTTGAAGCGGAAAAAACGTGAACACATATACTATATACGCCTGTTTGAAATGAACCTGTTTTGGTCAGAGTTCGATCAACTTCGTCTGAATATTTTGTAACATCAACAGGACTAAGTTCACTCGCAGTAACCCGTTTAATTCCGCTTGGCATATTAAACATTCCGGTTTTTGCTTCTAATAATAATACAGAAGAACTTTCTACCGTCCCGTATAAATAAACTTGTTCAGCATTCCCTGGGTTTACAAGTGTTACTTTCCATAAGTCTTCAGTTTTGAATTGGAATGGAGGTGGTTGATCAAGAATGACCTGAACTTGTGAATTAACTGAATTAGTTATATTCATCAATAATATGAATGTAAAAAAAATCAAGGTTTTCATGATTAGTAGTTTTTTTTAATAATCATTTTTTTCAAAATCCCTTTGCAACCTTGTTATACAAATACATCCCTCTTTGAATTCAAAACATCTGCCACCTTGACATTTGTATTCACATTCCTCACACGAGTCTGAAAATTTATGCTCAGTTGTATTTCCTGCTTGAAAAATTCCTCCATCAAGCAAAGTTGTTTCACCATTTTTATTAATCTCATAAACAATCCATAAATAAATTTCACCTTTAATTAAATCAGGAAAACTTGATGGGTAATTAAGAGATTCAGTTGCCGTGTTAACTTCAAAGTATGGCACTTTGTTAACTAGTTCATTTTCAATATCAGCTAAATTTGTTAGTCCGTCTTTTTGTGCGATTTCAATCAGGCGAAACAATTTAATATTATTTGAACCACCTGAATTCTCCCATTTAAAATCCGGGCGTAATGAAGAATTAGGATTAAATAATGTTGGTGATACATTTGGGTTTTTAACCCCTAAGTTTAACAATTGAAGTTTTCCCAGATCAATTGGCTTAAAAGATTTTCTTACCCAGAATGTAACTTCGCTCTCACCACAAAGAGAACCCGGAGGATTGCAATACACAAAAAATTGAATTTTGTATTTTACGGGAAACAAAATTGGACCAGCGAAATTGAAACTAAAAGATTGTCCATAAGAATTTGGGAGTGTGATATCAACATCATTCTTGGTTATTCTGTAAGTGTATTTTCTCATACAATGAGGATCACCGCAATTATAGTTAGGAGCTGAAACGGTGTAAGATCCCGCTGCAAGTGTTTGTGAGAAAGTACTACCGAAATTTATGGAGTGAATTTGACCATTGTTACTTAATGTTACTGAATTCCCCTCCCAACCTAAACAGTCACAACCGGTAGGTTTTTTTTCCACCTTCACGACCAAAGTACAAGGTGGACAACTTTTCCCATTGCAATCTGCGCTTAATATTACACTGTATATTCCGGGAGAAGAAAAATTAAAATGAAATCCACTATTTCCAATGCCATTGCCGGAAATTGGACCTTCTACTTTCCAATGAATTGATGATTTACAGTCCTTAGGGATACAGGCGTACCCGTAATTTATTGAAATGTTAGTTGGCTTTTTTAGTGAAATCGTATCGTTGCAGTTTAGCTTTTTCTTTAAATCATCGGCTTTAAGTATTGGGTTTGTTGTTTCAATAGAATAATTCATGTTAATCCACTCGCCGCATTTACATTTGTCAGGTGGTTCAATATTTATTATTATTCGACAGGAATCACATTTTCTGTTGCCACAAAACACATCATAATTTAGAATATATGTGCCGGGGGTATTAAACAAATGATTGGCAATTTGTCCGGTTCCGTTAATAATGATCGGTGGCGTTACTTCATCACCTTTTATTGTCCATAAGTATGATGTCTCACAATTGGATTTACAGGAATAAGTTGGTAAACTAAAACTAAACTGATCATTCAATTTTCCTGTTATTGTTGAATTACATTCAACCTTAGATTTTTTCCCGTTTATAGTTACGTTTATTGTATTACCATCTTTCCAGTTTCCACACTCACACTCGGTTGGTTTGCAGTCCGGTAATTTCCCGCAAACTTTAAACTCGCACGTATCCGAAGGTAGATCAGGCCTTATAACTTTAAAAACAAAACATAACGGATTTACTTGAGGACCCGAATAAGTAAAGCTGAAATTATTAAGCCCGGGATTAAGAAGCGTGGAGGAAGGATTTGTAACAAAAGTATTTGGAACTACTTTCTGGATTAACGCAGATCCCCCGGTTAAATTGTTAATACTTGACCAAACCTTATACGATGGATTTCCTGTTGGATTTATTTCTTTACAAGTAATTGAATCAATTTTAATATCAAAGTTGCAGTCGAAAGAGCCACAAAGTGGCACAGTTAAACAATAATCATCTGAAAAACAACAGTTGCTCCATGCTTCTGTATGATCATAAAGGCCAACCTTAAAACAGATATTCGAATTAGGGGTTACTCCGCTAATATTCGTGGATAAAACTGGTGATACCCCACCTGGTAATATGTTTACATTGAAGTCTGAAGGTGTAATGGTTAGACCGGTAGGCGTAGAAACACTTAACTTTAAACCCTGTGCAATCCACGTTGCGGAATTTAATACTTGGAAATTATATGTAAATGTACCATCAGAATTACATATCAGGGTATCATTGAAAATTTGAGCACACGTATCGCTCGTAGGTGGTGGCGGTATACAGTTTGTTTTTAAAGTATCGGTACACATAATCGAATCATTTCTTATCCACCTCAAAACTAAAGTTTGTGGTGATGTAGAGTAACCGCCTAAACAAAAATTCAATAAAGAAATATTGTTTCCGTTGGGAACAGGTGTTGTCCATACCGGAGTTTTAAATATGTTAACAAGAGTAGGAGAAACTGATGGAACAGCGCTACCGACCCAACCGGCACTCATTGTTCGCTCTCTAAAGAAAACCCCGGGGTCTAAAGTCTCCAATTGCAATTGATCGAAATTATTAACATTTAAATTTTTTATTGTTACATCGTAGCAACAATTATATGGATCCTCATTTTTGAGATTTGCGTCCAGTGTTGTTGTATCACAAATACACTCAGGTATTAAAATACATAAAGTGTCAAAACACCAGCAGCAGGTATCTGGACTTATGTACTTCATTTGTACACAAACCTGAGTATTTGGTTGTGCGCCGGTAATACTAAATTCTGCACTGCCAGTATTACTTGGTGATACATCTGGAGAAAGATTAAATAAAGATGGTGCAACAGTAATTCCAGTTGGACTTAAAACTGTATATTCAATGCTATCAAACGGAAAATGTGAAATATTTGTAAATGAATATTCAATATTATAATTATCTCCATCGCATTCTACATCAACCGAATCAGGTATAACACATGGAATCTCACAATAACTTTCTACAGTATCGGAACAGATAACGCTGTCATTATTTTGTCCGCCCATCCAACTAATAACCATTTGCTGAGGTGAATTCATAAAATTCAAGCAATATGATAATACATCGTTCATCGTTCCGGGAGGAAAAGTTACATTCGGATAATTCGGAAGTATTTCAATAAGGTTTGAATTTATGGTATTCGCAAAAACAGATGAACTATTTATAATCACTGAAGAAGTTATAAAAGTCGTTGGTGATAATGGGAAAATCTTTATAGCTCTGACATCTGAAGTGTTTTGTGGGTGTTGCAAGTTTAGGCTCCAGCAACAACCTGATTGAACAACATTAGAAAATATTTCCGCAGAAAATGAATCACACGGATCAGATTGAATTTCACTTTCCCTCATACAAAAATCATCGAAATTGATATATATCTTTCTATAGCTGGAAGGTCTAGCATTATCATCTGCTGTTATCATTATGTGTGTTATTCCATTGCTCGGTAAAATACTGGAGTTGAATGAAATGCTTTGTGCTGACCAAGTATTTGTAAAAGAAACTGGGGTGGTTATAATACCCAATAGAACAACCTCTACCGAAGGATCAGCACTTGTCCACAAATTAACATTTGTTGGATTCGCATTAGAACCAGTTGGTGTAGCAGCTAGCACAGTATCTGGGTTATATACCCCATAAATACCAATGCTTACAGGTTCATCACTTGTCAGTTGCGCATTAGCTATGTTGAAATTAAATGAATACGTTCTAATAGGCGTTCTTGAGATGGGTGTTTCTAACTTATTATACATGCCTTCCCTGTAAGTATTCGATGTAGTATTTGTAGTTGTTGTGTTTTCAATCCACATTCCAGCATAGATATTAGAATTTGGTGTCGGAGCTGTTCCTGTTGATTTAGAACCATTTGTGCAATGTAAGTCAGCTAAAGAACTATTGCCCCACATCGCTCTCCAGCCAGTAGCTAAATTAATATCTTGGTCGGTGTTCGCATTCGGATCTCCTGTTATTTCTTCAAAATTACCATTCATGAAATAATTGCCAGGACAAAAATCAGGATCAGGATTGTTGCAAAATAATGTGATTGAATCTATACTTCTTGAAAATCCCCACACCTCACTCTTCACTTCCCCACTCTTCACTCCCCACGCATAACTCTTTCCTTCCTCAAACTTCGGAGCATTAAGCGGATACGAAAATGCCGTTGCCTTTATCTCTTCTTTTTCAAAAAATGCCTTGTTTCTTTCCATCGCTCCTTCGGGTGTTTGTCCTTTCTTCATTTCTACTATCTTCAATGTATATCCGCCGTCGGGCATCTTGCCGCTGTATGACCAGGTGAATATTAAGGACATCTTTTTGTCAATTTCCTGACCATCCGAAGGATTTATTAACGATAATATTCCCGATTCCTGAACTTCCTGATTTATACAGTCACTTCCAAGTTCTTCGTTTATTCCCGAGGAAAATACATTTACGCAAATTTCATAACTGCCCGCAGGAAATTTTCCCTGTCGTATAAGAGATTCTTTATATTTTGGGTTTTTTGCAGTGTAATCTATTTCCGGTGTTTTTGGCAAATCAGAAACTTTCATATTCTTTGTCTCTTTTGCTTTAAGTGTAATGTTTACCGTCTTGCCTGTAGCGATTAAGCCGTCTTTTTCTTCAACTGCCGTTCCTTTAAGGTAAACCTCCAAATTTTCATCTGAGCTATTAAAGAGCGTAAATGTCCACAAATCCGCAATGTTTAGTTGATTTGGAGGCGGTTGGTTGAGTTTAATCGTTACTTGAGAATAAATGAAGTTTGCTGTAAATAAAACAATTGAGATTGCTGTTAGTATTAAATGTCTCATGGGTCTTTTTCGGGTTTTATGGTTGTTTAAACTTTTTGCAAATTAATATCGATGTAATAGTTTCTTTGATGCAGGGTTCAATTTATAAATTAGCTTCTTTCAGTGAATTGTTGGTCTTAGAGAATTCATAATTTTAAAAATTTCATGGAAAAAAACTTTTTCATTTAGTTTATGTGTAAATCAATACACTTATACAAATACAAAATATATTATCCTTTCACGATTGTTTAGAACGATTGCGAAATAAATGGCACCTCCATCCCGGGCTTTGAAAATAATTAATTTGATTTCTCAGGTAGTAAATATCCACCGCTTCAACAAGTAAGGTTCTATCTCTAAACGATACTCGCTGAATCTGTTGATTGAGTGTGTAAGTATGTAGTTACTAAGATTCAGTAAAAAAGGACATAAGTTCCTCTAACTTACCGAATTAATTGCTTGGGAGAATGAGTGATTAAATAAGCTCAGTCCTTAAAATTTTTATAAGAACTTTATATATTACTTAAATAAAAAAGCAGTATTATTAAACTTTAAAAAGAATGCAGATATTACTTAGACGTTAACCATTGCTCTATTGAACCTTTTAATCATAATAAATTGAACTTCAATGTAAATTAATAGTATGCTTAATTTCTTTTCCATTTCTCGGTTAAATTTTGTCACGGTCAAACGAGTTGTCCTGGGCTACAAAGTGGAAAAACTTACTATTTTCAAAAACTGAGATGTGAAATGATTTTCAATAAAATCTTAAATTATTCCTCAGAATATTTCAAATAAACCGTAATCCGTAACATAGGTTCACTTCTTAGTTTTGTTGGTGCATATTTATTAAAAATAAATTTAAATGTCAAGTCACAAAATACAAGTAACTTTGTTTGGGGTTTAGTTGAATAAAAAACCCCCCACACTTTATGCTTGTAAGTGTGGGGGGTAAGCTACGTGATAAAAATTATTTTACGAAGGCCATCTTCTTCACGATTTTTGAGTCGTTTGTTTTAAGTTCGTAAAAATAAATTCCACTGGTGAGAGAATATTCAGATGCATCAAACCATACTTCGTAATTTCCTGCATCACGGCGGTCATTTATGATTTGTGCAACTTCTTTCCCAGACATGTTGAACACTTTCAAAGATACATTTGTGTTCTTCGGTAATGAGAATTTAATCATTGTACTTGGGTTGAACGGGTTCGGGAAATTTTGTTCAAGTCTGAAATTCTCCGGAATTGTGTTAGATACATTCCCGGCATTTAGCATGGTAATAGTTGGTTTCAAAACGTAAAGCCCTGTATTCATATCCGATGCAATGATTTTTCCTGAAGGGAACATATAAACACCCCAACAACCGGTGAAAGTGTTTGTGTTAGTTGAGGGTCGCGAATCGTACCATGCAACCTCTGTCGGGTTTGTAGGATCTGAAATATCGAGTAATCTTATCCCTGCAGTGTAATGAGCTATCAGCGCATAATCACCGTAAATTTCAACGTTGTGAACGATTGAAGTTGTTATGCCGGTTGGAGTCCATGAATTAACGTACATGATATTGTTCAGGTCTTCAATGTTCCATACTTTAAGTTTACCCGGAGGATTGTCTGTTTCATCTGTTGTAAAGATATACTTCTTGTCCGTTGTTAGCGCTGAATTGTGCGTAAATGGGTTAGGAATAGTTGAGAATGAAGTTATAGTTTGAGGGTTATCTTTGTTGGTAATATCAACTATCGAAAGCAAACCTTCGTAAATATTTGAGAGATACATTGTGTCATCAATAATTCTTGAATCATGAACGTAATATTGGTTCCACGATCCACGCAGAACAGGCACTTCCGGATTTGAAGTAAGGTCAACTATTTTAGTCCCGTTTCCGAATGAAGAATTGCAACCGTTGAGGTACAAATATGGACCGTCCTGTGAAATCGTATGTGTTCTTGAATGACCGGGTAGAGTAAACTTTCCCACATATCTCACCGAATCGGGAAGATATTGAAGGTCCACAATCTGAATTGCAGTGTTTGAAGCTTCTGAGACAATGTAAGCGTAATGAGAATACACTTTCATTTCCCTCCATCCGTTACCGGAACTACTAATAGGTGCCGGTGTCTGGACGAAACCTACTTCAACGATATTTGCCGAATCAGTTACATCGTAAAATACTGTTCCGGTATGGCACCCCAAAATTGCATATTCCCTTCCTGTCGGGGAAAGGTAACCCCATATGGCAGAATACCGCTGTGAGCCTGTGATGTGTTCATCCTTATTTGCAATCAAAATCATGTTTTGATTTCCTAACTGTGCAAAAAGAGATGGGCAGAATAAAAGTGACATGAAAAGAACAAAGAGAGAACGTGTCATTTCCGTTTTTTTGATTTAAATTTGAAGTTGAAATTTTACAGATTCAATATAAAATTAATTTTTTTTATTAGTAATGACTTTAAAAAAAATGTCAATTAAATTAGTTTGACTCCAATTTATAATCCCATGAAAAGTTTATTGGTCTTACTGCTGTTCATTTCATTTTCCTTGAACCTCGAAGCTCAAAATCTTGTACAAAAATTTGATGGTATTCCGGTAACAATAAGTTCACAACTTTCACAAGTGCCGTTTGACGGTGGTCGAGATAACCCCAAAGTTCAGTTCCTTGATATTGATAACGACGGATTGATTGACCTTTTTATGTATGACAAAGATACAACACTTTATTTTTATAAGAATACCGGAACAGCTTTCAATCCTGAGTTTACATTGATTACCAAAAAGTTTCAGAACCTTAACATAAAAAACTGGTATCACTTTGTTGATTTGTATAATAATGGGATATACCACTTGTTCAGCGGATCACCCGATCAGAAAATATATTTCTACAGGAATAACGGTTCGCCCTCTAATCCACAATTTAATCTTGAGATCAGCGAACTGAGGTCAACCGGTGATACAGTAATTTATCAGGATGCAAATTCAATCCCGACATTTTTCGATATAGATAATGACGGATTAAAGGATATGTTCCTCGGATCAGTATCAGGGACAGTTACCCTTTACCGTAACGTCAGTACCACCGGCGAAATCAGATTTCAGTTTCAGACTGATTTTTGGCAAAACATTCTGATCATAGGGAAAGCCGATCACGGTGCAAATTCATTTGTGTTTACAGATTTGAACAGTGATGGAGTTTCGGATATTTACTGGGGTGATTTGTTTAATCCGAGTTTTTACAAATTGACAAATTTCGGAACTTCGGGTAACCCCCAGATGAGCATGACGGATTCAATTAACCCTCCGGGCGATCCATACTTTTCGTACGGTTATAATGCACCGAGATTTTCTGACCTTGATAATGACGGTGACCTCGATTTATTTATTACCGTCTTATACATTTCTCAAACTTCTGACAATTTCATTTTTTACGAAAATATCGGAACGCCACAATCGCCGCAGTTTGTGAGACGAACCGAGAATTATATGAACCCGCTTGATGTCGGAAGTAACAGCAATCCTGTCTTTGCAGACCTAGATGGAAACGGTCTTCAAGATTTGATCATCGGGAGTTCCAACAATAAAATATCCCTTTACACAAATTCCGGAACGGTGACGCAACCTGCTTTTAATCTTACTCATGATTCATTGCCACTTGGAATTTCTCAGTACAATTTTAATCTCAGTCCGGCTTTCGGTGATTTGGATGGTAACGGTACACTTGACCTTTTTGTCGGCAGCTTTCTAAGGGATTCAATGTGGTATTTCACAAATACAGGTTCCGTTCAGAATCCACAGTTTACATTGCAGGGTACAGTTGCAACTCTGGGGGTTACAAATCTCGGACAAAGCAGCACGCCCGCGCTTGTTGATATTGATAGTGATGCTGATCTTGACTTGTTCAGCGGTAACTGGAACGGCAGAATTCATTTTTACAGAAATGACGGGACACCGCAGAATCCGCAATTCACATACATTACAAACTTTCTGGATTCAATTGATGTCGGTGATGAGAGCGTTCCAAGATTTTACGATATTGATACTAACGGTACATTAGATTTATTTATTGGTAACAGGTTGGGCAGGATTTGGTATTTCAAGAATACCGGAACACCGCAGCAACCGGATTTTACGTTTGTATCCGATAGTTACAAAGATCTTTATGCGTTCTCAAACGCAGCTCCGCAATGGTGCGATATTGATAACGATACCGATCCCGATATGTTCATCGGGAATGTGAAAGGTGGCATAATTTATTATGAGAATCAGGATATTATTGGCATTGAAAATATAAGTAACGAACTGCCCGATGGGTTCAGGCTTTATCCGAATTTCCCCAACCCGTTTAATCCGGTAACCAATATAAGGTTTGACCTCGTTAAAAGCGGAATTGTAACATTGAGAATTTTTGATATTGCGGGACGTTTAATTTCAATACCTTTTAAAGGTTATTTATCATCCGGAAGCTACAGCTATTCCTTTGATGCGACTGGATTGACGAGCGGCGTTTACTTTTACAGTATTGAAGCAGGCGACCGGACAAAAACGAACAGAATGGTCTTACTTAAATAAGTTTCAGAGACGTCAGGAAATGTTTATTTGAGTAGATTCACCTGTTAGGCCGATGTTGTTTTTACTTTTATCAATTCGTGTTGATTCGTATTGATAGGTAAGTTTTTGGCGGATTGATACGGCATTGTTACAGTTTAAAATTTCTTCCGCAAGTTTTTCCGCAGAATTAAAATTTGTGTTCCTGATTAAGCTTTTTATTTCCGGATATTCATAAGGAACAACGCTCATCTCGTCAATTCCTAACCCAGTTAATAATACAGTTGCTTTTGGATCGGAAGCCATTTCACCGCAAAGGCTAACGGGTATTTTATTTTCGTGGGCTATGTCAATAATTTTTTTAATGAACCTTATAACGGCTGGGTGGAAGCTGTCAAACAGGTCTGCAACTTTTTCATTTCCTCTGTCAACTGCAATCAGATACTGAATAAGGTCATTTGTGCCAATACTGAAAAAATCCACTTCCTTCGCAAGTTCAGACGCAATAAAGTAAACCGAGGGGACTTCAACCATAATCCCTACTTTAATTTCAGTGTCGTAAGATATTTCATTCTCATCAAGTTCACGCTTAACCTCATCAAGTATTTCCTTTGCCCTCCGGAACTCGAGCAGCGAAGAAATCATCGGAAACATTATTCTAATGTTTCTAAGTGTTGACGCCATAAGGATTGCCCGGAGTTGCTCCCGGAAAACAATCTCCTTATCGAGACACAACCTTATGCCGCGCCAGCCGAGAAACGGGTTCGCTTCCCTTTGTGAACCGGGTAATAATTTATCGCCGCCAATATCGTATGTTCTGATAGTAACGGTTTTCGGATAAACTACATTTGCAATGTGTGAGTATTCATCGTATTGATATTTTTCGGATGGGAAATCACCGGCTTCAAGGAAAAGGTGTTCGGTTCTGTACAATCCAATGTCGCAATGTCCGTACTTTGTTACAAAATCTATTTCCTCGTCAAACTCAATATTTACCGTGAGAGATACTGTTTTACCATCGAGAGTTTCGCTCGGCAGGTCAATAAATTTCAGAAGGGTATTTTCATAATTTTTAACTTCGGAGAGTTTTTGTTCGTAGCGCTCAAGAGTTTCGCCGGTCGGATTAGTAATTACCAACCCTTCGAATCCGTCGAGGATAATGAATTCACCGGTTTTAATCTGAAATGAAAAATTTTTAATTCCGGTAACAGCCGGCACCCTAAGCGCACGTGAGATTATGGCGGCGTGCGAAGTTGTACCGCCCACGTCTGTAACATATCCCTGAACTTTTCGCCTGCTGAAAAGGATTGTATCCGCCGGTGTAAGCTCGTGCGCAACAATGATAGAGTTCTCCTCGACCTTTGAAACCAGTTTATCGCTCTTCATATTTCTGATGACGCGATTTTTTACATCTTCAATATCAGAGAACCGTTGTCTGAAATATTCATCGGTAGAATTGAAAAAAATTTTCCCCAAAGTCTGAATTTCATCGTGAAAAATATATCCAGCAGTTCGTTTCTCTATCTGTATCCGTTCACGGATTTTATTAATGAAGTACTGATCGTTTAAAATTTCAATCTGTGCGTCAAATATCATTGAATCATCGTTCCCGATTCTCTCTTTGGAAATTTCAAATATTTTCTTCAGCTCCTTAAGCGACCGCTCAATTGCTTTATCGAATTCCTCAAGTTCAAGTGATATCTCCCGCTCGTGAAGTTCACCGTCGTCTATTATTATATCGCTCTTTTGATACCTGTAAACCCGGCTATAAGAAATTCCGGGAGACGCAGGTATTCCCTGATATATTGTTTCCTGGGACAAGGTTGAAATTGGATAGTTTAAGGAATATAAAATTTTAATATCAGAAAATGTATGAGAATATTATTCAACTATTCAAGTGCGATATTGGCAATATCATTCTCGAGTGCGAACCTGACAGCAGATTCTACGTTATCGAAGATGAACAAAATTTTATACGGAATATATTCCACATTGCCATTCTCTTCGACAGCCCAGACAGGCATGGAAATATTCTCGCTAAATCCGCGAAGTAATCTTATCAGGCAAATTGAGAATTCACCGTTACCTTGATTTGTTGAAGCTATGGATTTAATCTTGCAAATTATCAAATCATCTTTTTGCGAAAGGTCAATCTCTGATAGATCTGAATTTTCCGTCATCATTTCGTAACCGCTTTGCGCTTCACTTAGCAGTATCATCCCAATTGAATGAATACCGTCGTTTGTTTCGGCTATTTTGTTAATTTTATAAACCGTATTGCCAAACCAGATTTCATTGTGTATAACAGGCGAGACTTCATTTATTGTACTTACAAGTCCGCCTGTGTTTGTTTTAATCTGAATTTTATTTGAAGTAGAATGTAAAAACACATGTGATAATCCGATTTTAAATGTGCTGTCAGGAACAAGAGTGATTGAGTCCCTCTGCAAAGCGGAAGGTAATAATTCTACCGAAGTATCTATTGAGATAATCCCGGGAAGCCTGTAACCTGTTTTAATGATTTCGTTGATGTAATAAATCCCGCTGTCGATGGAATGTAACTTATCACCAGAAAGGTAAACACTCTCATTTCCGTTTACCGTAACCCGCGCGAACATTGTTGATACCGAATATTCTATCGAAACAAGTTTAATATAATTTGAACCTGCAAGTGCTGAGTCCCCTTCAGTAATAATTATGGGATCAAAGTTTGCTGACAGTGTTAATGGAAAAAATAATATGAGAAAAAAATATTTCAATTTTTGGAAAGCTGGAAAATTTCTTTTTTTAGCTTAACACATTCATCGAGCTTAGAACTATCTTTTGCTTTCTCTTTGTATTCGCGTTCAAGTTTTTCAATACGAAGTGTTTTAATCAACCCCTTTACCGACTCCAAATAGTTCATTTTTATTGAAGCCACACTGTTGAGAATAGCATTTCTATCCTTTATACCGGCATCATTGACTTTATATTTTTCCGTTGAAGCTGCTGCAATAATCTCAATTAATTTCTCATCCTTGATTGAATTCATTATTTTCGCAACGTCAATTTTCCCATCATTTAAATATTCATCGAGGAACAATTGGATAATTTTCAATGCGTGTTCTGACCGAATGAATGAAGTCTCAAGGTTATTTTCAAGATATTCTATAACCTCGTTATCGCCGTGAATAAAGTGCTCAATCAGTTCAGTTTCAATGCGTGAAATTACTGATTGTTTGTTTTTTTTTAGATTGTTGAATGGTTGTTCCTTCCTGATTTCTGTAGATGATTTTACTGCAGTATTTTTTTTCAACGCTATATTCAGTTCATCCTGCAGGAGCGATTCGTAGAGTCCGTATTCCGAAGCTAATTTTTTTATGTAGAAGGATCGTTTGATTTTATCCGGAATGAACGAGATAAAATAAATTATCTCCCTAATGAAATTTGTTTTATCTGCAACGGATTTTAGTTTATTTTCTTTCGCCAAAAGATTTGAAATAAACTCGATGAAATCGCTGCCGGAATTTATAAGTTGTCCGAACTCATTGATACCTTTATTTGCTATGTAAGAATCTGGGTCTTCGTTTTCAGGGAACACCGTAATTCTAAGCTCCGCGCCGCCTTGCAGTATTTTCTCTATCCCACGTTTGGCGGCTTTTATACCTGCAAAATCGCCATCAAATAAAATTGAAACATTTGATGTATAACGCGACAGGATTTTTACCTGATCATCTGTAAGCGACGTTCCGCTGGACGAAACACAGTTTGTGAATTTAGCCTGCACGAGTGCAATAAGATCCATATAACCTTCAACAAGCAGAACCCTTTTTTCTGACCTGATTGAATCCTTTGCAAAATTCAAACCGTAAAGAATTTTACTTTTATTGTAAATTTTGCTCTCAGGTGAATTGATATATTTTGCTGTATTGTCATCTTCAAACAGTTTCCTGCCCCCGAATGCAACTACTTTACCACTTTCGTTAAATATCGGGAACATTAGCCTTCCCCTGAACCTATCATAATACTTATTATCCTTTGTGCTCTTGACGATTAAGCCGGCTTTCTCCAGATTGTCATCAGAAAATTCCGTATTCTCTCTGAAGTAATCATGAAGGGAATTCCAGTCCTTTTTTGCGTAACCTAAACCGAATTTTTTTATCGTGTAATCTTTTAAATTTCGTTTCCGTAGATAGGAAAAGATAAAATCCTTTTCTGCTCCGCTCAGGTCAAACAATGTATCATGAAAGTATCTTGCTGCGATTTTGTTAATCTCAAGCAAGAGGGTAATTTCATTTGTCAGGTCAGGAGAATAAGATTGAAGGTCAAGCGCGATTCCCGCCCTTTGAGCAAGTTTTTCAACCGCGTCCATGAACGTAATCTTTTCGATATTCTGAACAAACTTAAACAGGTTACCGCTTGCTCCACATGAGAAACAGTGATATACCCGCTTTTCCTGCGAAATGCTCATGGATGGATTTTTATCCTGATGGAACGGGCAAATCGCAAGATATGATTTACCGCTGTTCTTCACTCTTGTGTAAGATGAAATCACCTCAACGATATCATTTGCCTGAGCAATTTCGTTTATTTTTTCCTCGCTTATCCTCATCAACTGAAAATAATAATTCTATAAACCATAAACGATGTTTGAATTACTGTGCTGACTGTGAAAACCATCTGAACAATCATTTTTATTAAGTTTTTTCCCTTTCTAAGGAAACCGGTATTACCTCACTAAGTAAAAAACATTAGTTCTGTGTTTATATTGCTAAAGAACAATTCTTATAACCGAATGAGGTGCCGATTCGGATATTATTAAGCAATTTAATTTAGAAACAAAATTAAACATATTTGATTAAGATGAAGAAAATTTTATACATCTGTGGTTCTCTGAACCAAACTTCAATGTTGCATAAAATTTCCCTTGAGTTACCCGATTACGATGCTTACTTCACTCCTTATTATGCCGATGGAAAAGAAAATCTGGTTGCAAAGCTCGGGTTACTTGATTTCTCAATTCTTGGTGGAAAGTTCAGGGAGAATACAGAAAGATATCTCAGGGAAAATCAATTGAAGTTCGATTACAGAGGGGAGAATAATGATTACGACCTTGTTGTATCCTGCAGCGATCTGATTGTGCAAAAAAACATTAAAGACAAACGTATCGTGCTTGTTCAGGAAGGAATGACCGATCCGGAGAATGTTGCATACAAGTTAGTAAAAGCGCTCAATCTCCCGAGATATTTTGCATCAACTTCAATGACGGGATTGTCGGATGAATATGAAATTTTTTGTGTGGCTTCTTACGGTTACAGAGATCATTTCATCCGGAAAGGTGTTAAACCCGGAAAGATTAAAGTTACCGGAATTCCGAATTTTGATGATTGTATCAAGTATTATGATAACAATTTCCCTTATAGGAACTATGTACTTGTAGCATCTTCAGATTCTAGGGAAACGTATAAGTTTGAAAACCGGAAAAAATTTATCCTCAATGCTGTAAAGCTTGCAGGCAATAAGAAATTAATTTTTAAACTACATCCAAATGAGAAATACCGGCGGGCGAAAAGGGAAATTGAAAAATATGCACCGGGTTCGCTCATTTTTCAGGACGGGAATGCGTACGAAATGGTTGCCAACTGCGATCTACTGATTACAAGGTTTTCAACCCTCGTTTATGTAGGTATTGTGCTCGGTAAGGAAGTGTATTCAGAATTTGACATCAATGAACTTAAAAAATTGACACCGCTTCAGAACGGTGGAACTTCGGCCGGTAATATTGCGCAGGAAATCAAAAAACTTTTCGGTGAAGTGATAGGTCAAGGTGATTATGTCCCGCACATTAAGAAAAAAGTAAGTTACTCAACCGTAGGGTAGTAAAAGTGAAACGTAATATTTTAGCTATTATTCAAGCCCGTACGGGGTCATCCCGACTACCCGATAAAGTATTTTTACCGTTAGCCGGAATGCCCCTGCTTATCAGAATGTACCAGCGGGTTGCATCTGCAAAAACCTGCGATTCAATTGTAATCGCAACCACCAATAGAATTTCAGATGATAAAATTGAAGAGCTCTGCAATGAATTTAATATCCCGTGTTTCAGGGGTGATGAAAATGATCTGCTTGACAGACATTACAAGGCTGCAGTAAAATATTCAGCAACACACATTGTTAAAATCCCTTCTGATTGTCCGCTGATTGATCCTGCGATTATTGACCGGGTAATAAATTTTTATCTGAACAATATTGACGATTTCGATTTTGTCAGCAATCTGCATCCACCGTCATATCCGGACGGCAATGATGTTGAAATTATGCCGTTGAAAATATTGGAAACAGCATGGGTTGAAGCTGCAGAATCATTTGAACGGGAACACACTACTCCGTTTATCTGGGAACGTCCTGATAGGTTCAGAATCGGAAATGTAGTTTGGGAAACCGGGCTTGATTATTCAATGTCGCATAGATTTACAATTGATTACTTGGAAGACTATTTATTTATAAAAGCCGTTTATGACGAACTGTTTGATGTAAACCCGGAGTTTACGCTTTCAGATATTTTGTCAATCCTTGAAAAAAATCCAAATTTAATGAAAATTAACCGAAAGTATGCGGGTGTCAATTGGTACAGAGAAAATCTCGATAAACTTAAGACAATATCTCCGTCACAAACTAAACTCTTATAAAAATATTATTAGATTACAACTATTATCTTTGACTTGCTTAGCATGTTTTTTGATTATACATTTTATGTTGACTTAGTTGAGATTTCTGAAAAATAAATATAAGAAAGTGAATAAAATTTTCTTTAGTGAATAAGCAGGACATTGAAATATTGACTTCAACCGCGTTTAAGGTAAGGCAACACATTATCAATATGTCAACCGGAGGTGGTTGTTTTATCGGTGCTTCTCTTTCATGCGCAGATCTGATAGTGTATCTGTATAAAAAATTTTTAAATGTTACACCTGACAATCTCGCAGATCCGAAACGGGATTATTTTCTCCTGTCAAAAGGCCATGATGTTCCGGCGTTGTACGGTACGTTAGCGGAAATCGGAATAATTTCCGCTGAGCGGTTAAAGTATCATCTGAAAACAAATGACAATATTTACTGGCATCCGAATACAAACATACCCGGGGTTGAGTTTCATTCCGGTTCTCTCGGGCATTTGCTTAGCGTTGCAATCGGAATCGCGATGGATTGTAAACTAAGCGAACAAAGCAACAAGGTGCTTGTAGTATTAGGTGACGGCGAATTAAATGAAGGATCAATTTGGGAGGCGGCGCTCGTTGCGTCCGCAAAGGAACTGGATAATCTTATTGTTGTTGTTGATAGGAACAAGTTTCAGGCTAATGTTCAGACTGAGGATCTCATTCCGTTGGAGTCTATAGAAGATAAATTCAAGGCTTTCGGGTGGTTCGCATTAACGTGTAACGGACACGATTTTGAAGATATGCATTCAACTTTTTCCAGCTTAAAATCCGGGCTCCGAAAACCGGCTCTGATTGTCGCTGACACTATTCGCGGTAAAGGCCTCCCGAGCATTGAAGCCAGAGCTGACAGATGGTTTGTTAATTTTACACCGGAGGAAATTGAGATGTTGCACAAGGAATTAAAGGGTGAAGCAGGTGCAGAACTTACATCAGAAACTATAATTGCAAGGTGATTTCAATTCATGAGTGAAAAGAACGTATCCGAAATTGCCATTAAAGCACAGGAGCTGGTTGAACTTTCTGAAGAACTACTGGCAAATGATTCGTTGAAACTATTTGAACAAGCGAATGAACTTTCAGAAAAGATATCTGGAATTGTTAAAGATAAAAAATTTTCTGACGGACAGTTTAATAAATTATATATACAGGTTCAAAGTAAACGACTTGCAGCATATAGAATTACGAGAGTTCAAGACGTAAAAATCAATATTCATGAGATACAAAATATTCTCGCCTCGATTCCTGAAAAGGAAAACTATTTGGATGAAATTGCAGAGTTGAATGTAGGGCTTTCAGAAATCTACTTCCAAAAATCTGAATTTGATAAAGCAATTGAACTTTTAAATGAAACACTGAAGATTGCTAAAAAAACGAGTAATTCAAGAACGGAATTTATTGCTTACAATAATCTCGGCAGACTTTACTGGCAGTCAAGCAATTATTCCGATGCGCTCGTTTACTTTCTCAAGGCAATTGACGCTTCAAAAAAATATGACAGGTGTCTCGAGCATTATAAACCTTACAATAACGCCGGTATAATTTTTCTCTCTTCCGGTTTGATGGAAAAAGCCCTCTCGTATTACCACGAAGCATTAAAAATTGCTGATGATTTCAACGATAGTTTTGCAAAGTCAGTTATCTATCTGAACCTCGGAATTTATTATACTGATATTGGAGATTCAGAGAAGACGCTTGAATATTATTCGAAGAGTCTTGCAGAACAGCAAAAGATTAACAATAAAAGCGGACTGGCTCAAACGTTTTCTAACTTTGCCGTTTTTTATATTAATTCCGGCGAATACAATAAAGCGTACGAATACGCGCTTAAGGGACTTGAGACTGCAAAACAATTTCACTCGAAGTATGAAATTGCAAACGCATATAGTGACGTTGCGATTATAGAAACCCGCCTGAAGTACACGGATAAGGCAAAAGAAAATTTTAATAAAGCGCTCGAAGTATGCAAATCAATCAATAATGTTTTTACTGAGATAAAAATCTATGACGGATTATCCGAATTAAATAAATCCAATTTTAAAGAATCGTTGAGGTATGCCAAACTTTCCTATGATTGTGCTGTCAAACTTGACGATAAAAGGCTCATTGCAAACGCGTGTCACAATCTCAGCGGGATTTTCGAAGGCGTTCGCGATTTCGAACAGGCGCTTAAATTTAAGAATGAGCTTATGGATTTACGCGAGACGATGAAAAGTGAAGAGTATCAAAATAAAACTGCCATAATGCAGGCTGATTTCGAGTTCAGAAAGGCGAAAGAGAGGGCAGATATTCTCACGGTCAAAAATGAGGAGCTTGTTCGAATGAACAAAAAACTCGAAATATTAAATGAGGACAAAAATGAATTTTTGGGAATAGCCGCTCATGACCTTAGAAATCCCCTTGGCGCAATAATTGGAAATTGTAATTATTTGATTTCAATTTGTCCGAAATCGGAGCATCCGACGGAGTTTCTTGAAATCTTAGAAGACATCAATGAAAGCGCAGATAACATGCTTCAATTAATTAACAAACTGCTTGATATAAACAGGATTGAAGAAGGAAATCTTGATATTGTAAAAGTCGAATTTGATTTGTTAACTTTGCTGAAAGAGATAATTAAATCATTTGAAAGACTTCTTAGTTCAAAAACGCAGGCAATCGAAATAAAAACTTCTGAAAATGCTGTCAGGATTTTTAATGATAAAAACATTATCAGGCAAATATTGAGCAATATTATATCCAATGCTTTGAAATTTTCACCGCCGGAAACGAAGATAGAAATTGCAGTGATTGACTCGAACAGTTCGGTTGGGATTTATATTAAAGATCGTGGTCCGGGATTTCCGTCAATGTCGGAAGAAAATTTATTCCGGAAATATTCGGTTAAATTCAATAAACCAACAGGTGGTGAAGAGTCAACCGGGCTGGGACTTTCCATTATAAAGAAACTTTCCGATTTGATCGGCGCAGAAGTATCGCTTCATTCCACTTCACCTAAAGGTTCAATTTTTCGTTTTGAAATAAAAAAAGTTTAGTTTTCAGTTTGAATAAATTTGAAAAAAAAATATCTGACAAAATTGACTCATTGTTATCAGATGACACAGCAGATAGAAAATCTCTGTTAGATTCTCTATCGCCTCTTGAAAATGAGCTACGGGAAAAAATCAGATTGACAAAAAAAGAATCAGTCAAACAAAGACTCGAGAAATTACTCTTAAAGGTAATTATCAAACTCATTGATGTTAACCGCAGACTTTCAAAGCGAGAGACTGCAAATGCGCTCACTGACGAAGCGTTGGCGTTATCAGTAAAACTTAACGATCCCGAATTAAGAGCTGAAGCATTGTATGAGAAAGCTACCCAACACAGCTTCAGTAGTGGTTTTAAAATGTGCCATGAATATCTTATGCAAAGTCTTGAAGTTTATAAAGAGTTAAAAAATAATACCGGTATTGCGAGATGTTATATGGGTTTAGGTATAAATGAATCAAAAAGGGGAAAATACAAATACGGTGTTTCGTTATTTAACAAAGCTCTTGAATATGTAAGTGATAATTCTGCGGAGTCACAAAAAACCAGAGCGATTATTTATATCAATCTTGCAAATACACAGTTCAGATCAGGTCAGGTGCAGAAATCTATAAGTAACCTTGAATCTGCAAAGAAGATTTTTTCCGAACTTAAAAATTTCAATACAATTCAGGTTGTTTACGGTAACCTTGGATATATTTACTGGGAGCTCGGTGAGTTACCGAAGGCTATTTTTAACCTGAACAAAGCAATGAAGTTCAGTAGAGAAGCAAAGGATGATTATTCACTTTCCTCTGTTTACGGCAACCTAGGTCTTGCATACAAAAACCTCGGTGATTTTGAAAAGAGCTTAGATTTGCTTTTGAAGGCAACCGTCCTGAAGGAGAAATTTGGTGATGCCGTAGGGCTTTCAACCGGTTACATGAACATTGGTACACTTTATCAACAAAGAAATGAGTATCGGAACGCTGAGATTTATTTCAAAAAAGCTTTGAAAATGAAAAAGGAAATCAAGGATATGAATGGGTTTATTGAATGCCTGATTAATCTTGGTTACCTCTGTACGTTGACCGGCAATTTCAATCATTGCGAACGATATGCTGAACAAGCTTTGAAGAATTCAACCGAATCCGGGAATAAAAGATTAGAGGCATATTCATACAACCTCTATGCGAAGATTTTCAGATACAGGGGCAACCTTGAAAAAGCAATTGAACTCTTGGAAAAAGCTCAGGAAATTTGCTCTGAACTTGGATCGCATATGTTCGGACTTGAGAACCGGTTGCTTCAGCTAAGTATTCAGATGCAGAAACGTCAATATGCTATTGTTGAAAAAGAGCTGTTGAAAATTATACATTTGATTATAAAGGATCATGAAAAATTAATGCTGGTGGAATGCTATGATATGCTTAGAACTCTATTTCAAAAGCAAAAGAATTACAAAAAGGCATTCGAGTATTCACAGAAATATTGCGATATAAATAAAGAATTATTTAACGAAAAAAGGGATAAGAACCTGAAACAAATAAAAATCATTTACGATCTTGAAAACGCAGAAAAGGAGAAAGAAATTTACAGGTTGAAATATGTTGAACACCAAAAAGCACTTGACGAATTGCGTGAACTTCATTTTCAATTGCTTGAGCGGGAGAAACAAAAATCTGAGTTTCTTGCAATTGCATCGCACGACCTGAGGAATCCATTAAGCGCCATAATCGGACTTTCAAACTATATTATTGAGGATGAATCGATAACGCGCGATGAGGTAGATGAATTCATGCACGATATTATTAACTCCGCAAATTCGATGCTAAGCATAGTGAAAAATTTCCTGAATCTTGAAGCTATAGAGCAAAACGAGTTTAATATGGTACCGGAAGAATTCAATATTGTTAACCTTATAGATTTTGGAATATCAAAAGTAAAGGCAGATGCTGAAAGGAAAGAGATTACGATACACAAGAATTATCCGTCCAATGAAATCATATTATACTATGATAAAAGTCTGGTACTCCAAATCTTCGATAATCTTATTACAAACGCGATTAAGTTTTCACCCAGAGGTGGCAATATTTACGTTACATTGATTCATAAGGATAGCAAGTTGCTATTATCAGTAAAAGACGAGGGACCAGGTTTAACAGTCGAAGACAAGCAAAAAGTTTTCCAAAGATATTCTCATCTTTCGGCAAAACCAACAGGGGGCGAATCTTCAACAGGTCTCGGACTTTCGATCGTTAAGAAGCTCATTACACTTTTAAATGCAAAAGTTAAAATCAAAAGTAAACCCGGTAAAGGTGCGGAATTTATTGTAGAATTTAAATCGGTAATGAAAGGTAACGCCCAAAAATGACATACGAAGAGTTGCTTAGGCAAATTGTTGATGAAGATGAACGGGTTGTTGTAATGACAGCTGAAAATCGGGCAGCTATCAGAAATCTACCTTCGCAAATTGGCAGAAAATTTATTGATACCGGAATCACAGAGATGACGCTTGTAGGTGCATCAGCGGGGATGGCGCTTAGAGGGAGAATTCCTGTCGTACATGCACTCGCCTCTTTCCTTACGATGAGGGCATTTGAATTTATTCGTACCGATATCGGAATACCCGGTTTACCGGTTAAACTTGTCGGTGCATTTCCCGGTTTTTTATCCGATGGTAACGGTCCCACTCACCAATCTCTTGAAGATGTATCAATCATGAGAGGTATTCCAAATGTAAACGTCTGGTGTCCCGCTGATGAAGCGGATATGTTGATTGGATTTAAAACAGTCTTGGAACACCCACAGCCTTTTTACATCAGGTATAATAACATGAAACCTGTCGTAGAACATTCGACAAACTTTGAAATCGGAAAAGCTGAAATTATTTCTACCGGGAAGGACGTTACAATTTTAACCTATGGATTTTGTTTCAGCGAATGTTATAAATCGTTGAATCTATTTACGGAACGCGGCGTCTCGGCAGGCTTGGTAAACCTCCGAACCCTCAAACCCGTTGATTTTCAAACTATACTTGAGGTTACTTCAAATTCAAAGCTGATTGTTACAGTTGAGGATCACTTTAAAAAAGGTGGTTTGTTCTCGGTTTTAGCTGAGTGTTTGTTGGAGCATGGTCAAAGTGCAAATGTACTTCCGATCTCATTTGATGAAAAATGGTTTAAACCTGCAACACTACCTGATGTGCTTGAATACGAGGGTTATACCGCAGAGAAATTAACCAAGAAAATAGTAAACAAACTAAACGGAAATTAATGGCAAACAAAATCCAGTTCAATAAAGATTATCCTGAAATAAAGAATTCACTTGAAATATTCAAAAGGTCCGAAGGGCTGATTCCTGCTTCTACTCAAACTCTCGCAAAAGGTCCGACGCAATGGTCTTTCGGAGTTGCGCCGGTTTATCTCGATTACGGTAAAGGATCGCATGTTTGGGATGTTGATGGAAATGAGTTTATTGATTACAATATGGGAATTGGCCCCATATCACTTGGTTACGCTTATGACAGTGTTGACAATGCCATTAAAAAGCAACTCGCAAAAGGTATAACTTTTTCGCTAACACATCCACTTGAAGTTGAATTTTCGGAGCTCATCAGGAAAGTCGTTCCAAATGCAGAATCGGTGCGGATTTCTAAAACCGGATGCGACGTAACTTCTGCGGCAGTGAGGCTTGCAAGGGCATTTACCGGTCGAAGTAAAGTACTTTGCTGCGGGTATCATGGATGGCACGATTGGTATATATCGGTTACCGATAGGAATAACGGAATTCCTGACGCTGTGAAAGACCTGAGCTTCACTTTTAATTATAATGATATTGATTCGCTGATAAATTCAATTGACGATGATATTGCATGTGTAATTCTCGAACCATTTATTTTCGAGAAACCCAAAGACGACTTTTTGAAAAAAGTCAGAGAAATTTGCACCCAAAATAATATTCTTCTCATATTCGATGAAATGTGGACTGGCTTCAGAATTGCCCCGGGTGGAGCACAGGATTTCTTCGGAGTGAATGCCGATCTTGCGTGTTTTTCAAAGGCCATAGCAAACGGAATGCCGGTTTCAGTTATAACCGGTAGAAAGGATGTGATGTCGCTTATCGAAAAAGACGTTTTCTTTTTCACAACATTCGGTGGTGAAGCATTATCACTTGCAGCCGCAATTGCAACCATTAATGAAATTGTGGAAAAGAATGTAACAGGATATCTCGATGAGAAAGGTGCTTTGATTCAGAAAGGATACAACAGCTTAGTCTTAAAACACGGGATTGATTACACTGCTTGTTCGGGTTACAACTGCAGATCAATAATTACCTTCGATTCAGTAAAATCCGGTTGCAATCAACTGGAAATGAAAACTCTAATGCAACAGGAGATGATTAAGCGCGGAATTCTATGGGGAGGTTTCCATAATATGTGTTTCTCGCATTCAGATGAAGACATCAACTATACTCTCAAAGCTTACGATGAGACGCTGGCAATTCTGAAAAAAGCTGTGGAAGAAAAAGATATTCGAAAATATTTGAAGGGAAAAGTGCTCGAACCTGTATTCCGGAAAACTACCAATGTGTTATTGAAATCTATGAGTTCCTGAAAAGTCAGCGATACGGGCAGACGATCTTTTTAATATCCTGTCAATTCTGCATAACCGCGACCGGTATGACTTCCGGAAACTCTTACAGATCCCTCCCAGTAGGTTATCGTCAAATCAAGTTCCTGATTCTTTACCGAAGGAGTAATAAACAGATATATTTCTTTTTGGGGGATATTTAATTTCCACCCTGAAGGATAATTAATACCAGAATTACTTCTCCACATATCAGTAACGACAAGATTTACATCATTGAATTCAAGCGGGTATGTACTTCCGTCTTGATTCACAATTATGCCTTTGCTGAATTTATTTATACTGCCATCTTTTTTTCTAAGTTGGTAATACATTATCTCGGTATTGTCGTCAAGCTGTATAGAGAACCAGTCCCAGCCTGCCTGATCATCTGAAAGCGCACTTGTACCCCATTCTCTGTCAATCCATGAATAGCCACTTACATTATATTCAATCCCGTTTAGAAAAATTTCCCCTGAAGTTTCAAGCCGGGTCAAAGAAAAATAGTAAGAAGCATTTCCTGGTTCAGCGCTTTTTTGACTAAGTCCGTAATCACCTTGTAAAACGTATGGTTTCAAAGATTCAAGTGTTAGTTGTAACCCAAGCAGGGAATCCTTCGCCTGGAGTGAAAATACCGGGGTAGGGTTTACCGTGTCAGTTGCGGTTAAACTTAGGTTTTCAATCCAAATTCTAAGCGGCTTTGAGATTGCGCCAGCTATCCCGGCCGCACCTCGTGATATTTTTTCTTTAAAAAAGAACCTGCCGGAAGAAATATCTGTTATTGCAAGGTGACCCATATAGACCTGATCCGTTGACCAACTGTTTGCAGAAGTAATAGTATCGGTAGAAATATCGTTTCTGAAAATTGTGAACTGATATCCGAACATTTTTCCGCTTTGCGATGTGAGGTTGCCTGTGATGTACCACCACTCTGTACGAAACCCGGGATGAGGTCCATGATCGTCAGGAAAAGAAAATTTACGTGGTTCAATAGCAAGTTTGTAACCGCTTGTGTCAAAGTTACCCATTGCATCCGCAACAGTTAACTTTCTCTTTTCAGTGTGGACTTGTTTTGTGCAGGAGAAATAAATTATTCCCAGAATTATACTGATGATTGTAACTACTTTCATTTTTCTAACATTGGCGGTGAGATATTTAGATGCTCAAAAGATTTAAATATGTGAAGTGGAGTTATTGCAGGAAATTTACCGAATACCTGATAACTTAAGGTAACGAAACAAATCCTGTTACGGTTTAGCACTAACTTCATTCAATACACTTGCCGGAACTAATAATTCAATAAGGTCAAAAAGTTCATTGAGCTTAATGCTATATTGCTCCTTTACTTGCCCTGAAACAAAAATTTTCTTTGGCGGTTGATCTAAATTCGGATTGGTGTTTTCAACTGTGAGAGTTACGGAACGTTGTTGTCCGCCAATTATAATTTCACCTTCATACTTCATTTCTGAAACCGGTACTGTCATTATTCTGCTTTTGATTATAGCATAATTTAACTGCCGGATTTTAGATTTGCTGATTCTAAATTCTTTGGATTTTACAGTTGATGTACCTGAAGTTGAATAAGAAATGCCGGCGGTTCCGTCTCGATTAATAAATATTTTCATTGAGTAAAAATATTCGGGCGAAACAGGTCCGGTTGAGTATTCGTATTCTACCAATGTCCACTTATCCTTAGAAATTAATTCGCCCTGAGTAAAGAATAAAGAGGTGAGCAGAACCAACAAGATAAATTTATTTCTCATCGCGTTTCTTAATTTCGTTTGGAATCAAATTTTTTATTGTCAAGTAAATTTCATTAAGGCTTGCTTCAAACTTCTTTTCAACATGTGGAGGAATTTCAATTTTTTTTGGTGGTTGGTCAAGGTCAGGGTTCGTGTTTTCAATGAGCAGTACAATCCATTCGCTCGCACTACCGTCTGGAATTTCTCCAGATGGAAGTGAAGCAACATTTCCGTTCATTATTCCCGAGCTGATAATTTTATCGCTGAGCTCAGCAAACTTTTGATTACTGATTGAAAACATTTCGGTCAAATTATCATCCCCCTTGTGAAGTGAATAAACACAGCTGCCGTCAGAATTAATCAGTACCTTATAGCTGTATTGATATTCAGGTGAAATAGCTCCCGAAGAAAAGTTATATTCGATTAAAGTCAACTTTTCATCAGAGTCTGAAAGGTTTCCAATCTCGTTCATGCAATTGAAATTCAAAAAGAAAATTAGTGATATTACTAATAATATTTTCATGAACAAATTTACACAATACGGTATTAAAAAACATTACCGTTCGGAATTAAATATAGATTCGACCCCATTTGCTAGTTTTAACTGCAACTTCGGAGAGTTGAACCCTCTGTTTTATTAAATTGAAAACGTTTATCAATAAACTTAACTTGAAGTGAAAAATCAAATGTCATGAATATTACTTATTATGGTCATTCATTTCTTTTAATTAAAATTGAAAATAACGGGTATAGTTATTCGGTTGCGATAGACCCATTCATTACCGGCAATCCTCTATGTCCGGTTACTCCCGATGATTTGAAATGCGACTATATTATTTTGACTCACGGGCACGGCGATCATTTTGGTGATACACAAACCATTGCGAAAAGCAATAATGCAACTGTAATAGCCACTGCAGAAATTTCGTATAAAATGGAATCGCTTGGGATTAAAACGCATGGGATGAACATCGGTGGATTATTTAAATTTCCATTCGGATCGGTGAAAATGACCATTGCACATCATTCATCATCAATGCCCGACGGTTCCTATGCCGGAGACCCTGCCGGGGTTATAATCAAATCAGGTGACAAAACTGTTTATCATGCCGGCGACACAGCTTTGTTTATGGACATGAAACTTATAGGGGAAATGAACGAGATAAATCACGCTTTTCTCCCAATCGGGGATAATTTCACCATGGGAATTGATGATGCAGTAAAAGCTGCTGAATTTATTAACGCAGAAACTATAACCCCGATTCACTACAATACTTTTGATGTAATAAAAGTTGATGCAGAAGAGTTTAAACGTAAGCTAGAGTCAACCGGAAAACAGTGCAAAATAATGAACCCCGGCGATACGATAGAAATCTAAGAGAAACCTTGACGAAAATAATATCCATATCAAACCAGAAAGGTGGCGTAGGTAAAACGTCAACAGCTGTAAATCTGTCATCAGCTATTGCGTATTTTGGAAAGAGAGTCTTGTTAATTGATGCTGATCCGCAGGCAAACGCTACATCAGGAGTTGGTGTAGAAGTTAACGATGAAGGAAAGTCAACTTACGAATTGTTGATTAGCAACGAGCCGGTAACCGAATGTATAAAAAAAACAGATTTTGAAAACCTTGATCTGATTCCTTCAAACATTAATCTCGTTGCAGCAGAGATTGAACTTGTATCAGTACTGAGCAGGGAAAGAGTTCTCAGGGATAAACTTGCCGGGTTGCCGTCCGGTATGTATGATTTCGTTTTTATAGACTGCCCGCCGTCACTTGGAATTATTACTTTAAATTCCCTCACTTCCGCAAATACAGTTTTGATACCGGTTCAGTGTGAATATTATGCTTTGGAGGGATTATCACAGTTGCTCAATACAATTAAGAACGTTAAGAATAATTATAACCACTATCTAAATATAGAGGGATACTTGCTAACAATGTTCGATTCAAGGTTGAAACTTGCAAATCAGGTAGAGGGTGAACTCAGAAAATTTTTCGGTGAAAAGGTTTATGACGTTAAAATATCAAGGAATGTAAAGATTGGTGAAGCTCCAAGCTTTGGTAAGCCGATTATCAATTACGAACCGGATTCCACAGGCGCAAAGAACTATCTGCAACTTGCGGTGGAGTTTCTCAGTAAGAACGGGGTTGATGTCTCAACTTTAAAGCGTGAGGGATCTTCCGAAACGGAGGATTTATTTTGAACAGGAAACAAACTCTTGGAAAAGGGCTCTCGGCGCTGTTTATAGAAAATAAGGTTGATTTGTCGTCAATCAATACCGAAGAACTGAACAGACAGGTTAACCAAAGTTTCGAGGTATTCGTGGATGATATTGCAGTAAATCCTCACCAGCCGAGGGAAGAATTCGACCTGGACAAATTGAACGAGCTTGCAGATTCCATCAAGCGGAACGGATTGCTTCAACCGGTTACTGTCAGGAAAAAGGGGGATAAATTTGAACTGATTTCGGGTGAGAGAAGATTACGTGCATCAAAAATCGCCGGTATCAAAAGTATTCCCGCTTATATTTACGACCTTAAGGAGCAGGATGAAAACACACTGATTGAGCTCGCACTCATTGAAAATATCCAGCGGGAGGATTTAAACCCGATAGAATTATCCAACACCTTTCAAAGAATGATGGATGAATTAAGGCTTACGCAGGAACAAATAGCTGAAAGGGTATCGAAACAGCGCAGTACAATTGGGAATTATTTGAGGTTACAAAAGCTACAACCGGAAGTGAAAGTAGCATTGAAGAAAAATGAAATAAATGAAGGGCATGCCCGAATGTTACTCAGAATTGACGACAGACATCATCAGGTAGATTTACTTGCAAGGATAATCCGTGAGAAACTTTCAGTGCGTCAGCTTGAAGACCTGACCAAAGGAGAGGCTCGGACTAAACGGAAGAAGACAACGGTAAAGGTTTCAAGCGCGGGATATCCGTATCTTCAAGAGTTAAGTGAAAAGTTAATGAGATTTTTCGGAACGAAAGTAAAGATTAATTCAATCAACGGTAAGACCGGTCAGATAGTAATTGAATATTATTCCAATGAAGATCTCGAACGGATTTTGGAGAAATGTAATTCACAGTGAATTGATAAAACCAACAGTATTTAAATTTACAACATGAAAAAAAAATTATTTTCTAAAAACGTTCCACCGCCGATAGGTCCGTATTCACAGGCTGTCTCCTATAACGGGTTGATTTATACTTCCGGTCAAATTTCAATTGACAATTCGGGAAATGTAACCTCATCGGATATAGAGAGCCAAACCCGGACTGTACTTACTAACATCCAATCGCTTCTTAATGAAAACAATTCAGGTTTAGGCGAAGTCTTAAAAGTTACAATATATTTAAAAAGTATGGATGAGTTTGCGGCGATGAATAAGGTTTATGCTGAATTTTTCGGGACTTCGCTTCCGGCGAGATCTACAATAGAAGTGTCGAGGTTGCCGAAAGATGTAAAGGTTGAAATTGATGTTGTTGCAATACAAAACAATTAAAAAAATATTGCGGCAAAATTCAAATAAAAAAAGAGGCTCTGTAGCCTCTTTTTTTATTTATTAAAAGGGGAAAAAATTACTTTGAAATTTTATTTAGATGCAAACTGATTTTTGATTTTATTCTCGACACTTTATTCTTGTGGATGATACCCTTTACTGATGCCCTGTCGAGAATTTGAGTTGTCTTTTTTACCTGTTCTTCAACGGATTTTTTGTCTGTATCGCTAAGCGTCCTCTTTATAGCGCCTTTAATGAGCGCTTTATATTTTTTATTTCGCTCTGTTCTTGTAACGGTTTGTCTTGCCCGCTTTTGAGCGGATTTGTGTCTTAATGGCATTTTTGTGTTATTGTTAAACGAACGTCAATAATAGAAATATTGTCTCTTTATTCCAATTCAAAAAAACGGGGAGTCCGAAGCTTCTAAATTATAGAGGGCAATTTAACGATGAATTTTGTCCCTAAACCAACATCAGAATATATCTCAATTTTCCCATCAAGGAGGCAAATTATTTTGTGGGCAATAGAGAGACCTAATCCTGTACCGTTGTATCGTTTATTAAGCCTTTCATCCGCTTGTCTGAACTCCCCGAAAATATGATCCAGATTTTTTTGCGGGATACCGATCCCGGTATCTTTTATTTCTATTACAGAGAACGATTTTCCGTTTTCTTCAACTCTATCAAGCGTAATTTTTATCCCACCCGAATCAGTGAACTTTATTGAATTATCTATTATACTTTTTAAGAGAATTCTAATAAGTTGCTCATCCGAGTTTATAATTTGATTGTGATTGATAACAATTAAGTCAATGAAAAGATTTTTTTCAAGGCTTTTCGGCCTAAAGTATTTTACCTTTTTCTCGACAATGTTTAGCAGGTTAATCTTCTGAGGTTTCGGTTTATATTCCCTGTTTTCTATTTTAAGCAAATTAATCACCTGATCTAATTTCAGGTTCAGCTCCAACGCGGAAGCATTAATCATTTTTATCATTTCAAGTTGTTCAGGGTTCTTGACTTCTTCTAGTAATATATCAGAAAATCCGAGAATACCAATCAACGGTGTTTTGAATTCGTGTGAAATATTTCTTAATGTAATCGTTTTGACGCGGTCAATTTCTTCAGATAGTTTTCTGGCTTCCTGAAAATTCTTTTCGGCTTCCTTTTGTAAAGTAATATCGCAATGGATACCTGACATCCTCAATGGTTTCCCTTGAGCATCTTCCTCCACTACCATACCCGTATCAAGAATCCAGATCCAATTTCCGTTTTTTGTTTTTATGCGATACTCAGCGCTATAGAGTTCAGAGCCACCATTAAGGTGAAAGTTGAGTTTATTGAGGACTTCCTCTTTATCATCCGGGTGAACAAGAGATTCCCAACTCTCCAGATCGTGCTCTTTCGTTTCATTTTCAAAACCCAGAATTTCAGCCCATCGCTTATTATGCCTTATAGTTCCGGTGCTCAAGTCCCAATCCCACAACCCTAATTTTGCGCCACGTATTGCAAATTCATACATATCCCCTTTTTCAGTTTCGGAATATTTTGTGGTATGCATGGATTTCAGATTGTTGATAGTTATCAGAGGGTTTTTTCAGAATATTTCATTGCAGTATTTTTAATCAGCTCAAGCAAACTCTCAAGATCTTTAGATTTATCGAAGAAATGCTTAATTCCTTTATTTGAACTGTACTTTTTTATCAACGAATACGGGTAGTTCGTGTAAACCACAATTTCCGCCTGAGGCAAAGCCTCATAAATTTTATCAAGAAAATCGAGACTATTTTTACCGTCCAAAATAATATCAAGAATAATAAAATCCGGTTTGAGCTTTTTCATCATCTCAATTGATTCAACAATATTATCACTGTAACCAACGATTTTAACGTTATCATTCCGGTTAATTAACCGTATCAGCCGTTCTCTTACTAACTCGGAATCTTCAACGATGAATAGCTTCATTTCAGGAGTTTACAATTTTAAAAATTCCCCCATTTTGCTCCCGGTGTAGATTACGGGGGGAATATCCAAATACCGGGAGTATGGGGAAACCAATGAAAGCAAAAAATACCTTAACCAAAAACCAATTATCTGTATATGTTCATCGTTTAATCTAATACAAACTTACTTAATAAAATTGGTGTTCTGTATAGACAGAATTATGATTTTAGTGTCATAAAAATGACTACAAAACTTCCGATAACAATTGAGAAATTATTCGATGATTTTTTTTTCGAGCGCAAATCTGGTGAGCTCTACATTGGACTTTAGTCCAAGCTTTTCGAGGAGCCTTGATCTGTAAGTATTAACGGTTGCAGGACTGATGCCCAACTCTGTGGATATTTCATTAATTTTTTTCCCTGAGGCAATTTTCACTAATACTTCAAATTCCCTGTCAGACAATAACTGATGTAATGGTAAATCGTTTGGGTCATGAGTGATATCCTGCATTAAAAGTTCCGCAACTTTTTCTGTAATATATTTTCCGCCGTTGTAAACTTTTCGAATGGCAATGACAAGTTCCTCAGGTGCGGTTTCTTTCGTGAGGTATCCCAATGCGCCTGATTTTATTGACCGTATGGCGAAGCGATCCTCAGGGTGCATGGTTAGTACAATTGTTTTAAAATTTTTTTTCATTCCTTTGAGATATTTCAAAATTTCAATTCCGCTTTTGCCCGGCATAGAAATATCCAGCAGCAAGATACCACAGTCGGTACGGTCGAGGATTTCAAATAGTTCGAAAGAATCTGATGCTTCACCAATGACCTCTATTCCAGGTTCCTGGTCAATAATTTTTTTAATGCCTTCACGCATTAAGTTGTGATCATCAGCTACAATAACTCTTATCATTATAAATTAAGCTGGTATAGAAATTTTAATGGTTGTACCTTTGCCCGGCGCCGAGATAAGCTCAAATAATCCTCCCATACTGTTAACCCTTTCCTCAATTGCATACAAACCAATTGACCTCCTGTTCTGCAATTTCTCTTTTGGAATACCGATACCGTCATCACGAATCTCTATGATTAAAACAAAACCGTTTTTAATCAAATTCAGGTTAACATTCTCTGCCTTTGAGTGTCGGGCGATGTTTGTAAGTGCTTCCTGAAAAATCCGGAAAATATTTGTGGTTTTTTCGTCGTCGAGGTAAATATCTTCAGGAACAATGTTGATATCAAACTTTAGGTTACTTCTTGATTCATAATCGTTGGCAAGCCATCTGATTGCATCCGGAAGTCCGAGTTTATCTAATACTCCCGGTCGGAGTTTGGTTGCAAGCTGACGGACTGAATTAACTGCGCGATCAATAAGCATATTGATTGAATTGATTTCCTTTAACATTCCAGAACGTAACTGCTCATCCTTTACTTCCATTACATCTTTTTTCAATATTGAAACATCCATTTTTATTGCAGTTAATTCCTGTCCCAGTTGGTCGTGAATTTCTCTGGACATAATCTTCTTTTCGTCCTCAACTTTTTGTTGAAAATTTTTCAATAAGTTGTGAAGTGTCTCGTTGGTTTTCTTTAATAGTTCCTGGTTGCGTCTTATAAGAATTTCCTGTTCGATTTGATTGCTAATATCCCAACTTACGTGTATATAATAAATCTTTCCGAACTGAACAACTTTGTTGGTTATTACCGAAACAGGAAATTCTTCACCGCTTTTCTTCCTGTGTGTTGTTTTATAGTTTAGGCTTTTGTGGACTTTAATTTTTTTAAAAAATTCTTCGAGGTTCATAGATTCTGAAACTGACCTGATATCTCTCAACCTTAGTTTTTTTATTTCCTCCTGACTATAGCCATACTGTTTTAAAGCAGGTTTATTGGTCATTAAAATATTTAGGTTTTCATCCAGAATAAAGACGCTGTCATTAATCTTTTCAAAACCCGAAAGCCAAAGGTTTCGCTCGCCCAAGTGCTTCTTCTTTAATTGAAAAATACGTTTGTATAACTTTAGAATGAGAAAGAACAACAATATTCCGGTTGTAATAACAAAGAACCATCCTTTGAAAATTTCAATTGTATAAAATGCATGTGTATCTTCAGCCCAGATGCTGTGAATAATTTTATCCGAGAAAAAAATCCACAACATACCTACGGTAATGTAAACGATGCTTATCTTCAGGGCATTGCGGATATTCTCCTTTGTGAAGCCATCCTCTAATTCATCAAACATCCTTGATAACTTTATTTACTTTTTTCACCGTTCTGAAGAAAATGTAAAAAGTTGGTTCAAGATAAAGCATAAATGTCGCTATCCTCACATTAATTAATGAGAACACAATAGCGATTGTAAAGATTACAGGCGCAACGTACGTCAATATCGTAAACTCACGAATCTCTTTGTCTGTAAGGGTATCGAGCATCAGCATTTTGTTTCTGGTAACGTATAACCAATTAATAACCAACATCATCGAAATTGTCCAGAGGTTAAAACCATAAATCAGAAATGGGATTTCTGTGTTCGGGAAATCCATCACAAATCCGGTGCTAAATGGTATGAAGGTTACAAAAAGAAGAAATATGAGGTTGATGGTGATTATCGCCCGGTCAACTCCCTTTATGTGCATGAATTGCAGTTGATGCCTCATCCAAAACACACCTGCAATTATGAAACTCAAACTGTAGGTTTCGACTTTTGGGAGAATGGAGTACAGGAACTGGAAGATTTTCTCCGAACCCAATCCGAACTCAGGTTCATCCGGAACTTTCAACTCAAGCACAATAATCGTCATTGCAATTGCAAATATACCGTCACTGATAGCCTCCAACCTCGATTTTGGGATGGTTGTTACTCTCTTATCCAAAGTTTTCGGGTTTGGTATAAATATAACTTAAATGAAAAAAATTTTCTGTATTAATCATTTTTGAACGAGAGAGTTTATTGAACGGGTTACTATCGACTAATTTACATTTAACGCTCGGTATAGATTCCTTAACTTGCACAATGAAGTTTATCTCTCAAACAAGGAATTGTCCGCTCTGCAACGCTGATAAAAAATCACCTTACTTATCCGAAGGTGAACTGCGATTAGTCAAATGCAATATGTGCGGATTTGTTTTTCTTGATAACCTGCCGGATGAATCGGAGATATATGAGGATTATTTTGAACAAACAATTTACAGTAAAGACTATACAAAATTTTCAAAAGAGAAATTTCTTGCGGAGATTTATGCAATTAATGAACAACGGTTATATTATATCAGAAAATTAAAGATTAAGGGTTCAATCCTTGATATAGGATGTGGCACAGGTTTGTTTCTGAAAACTGCATCAAATTACGGATTCGATGTTACCGGAATTGATGTCTCTAATGTTGCGATTAAGAATGCGAGGGAGCAGTTCGGAATCAATGCGGACAGAAAACTTATTTCCGATCTCAACCCAAGCGATATGCAGTTTGACGTAATAACTCTCTGGCATGTACTGGAACACCTCGTTAATCCATTGGATGATTTAAAAAAAATCCGTACGATGCTAAAACCCGATGGGGTTTTATTTATTGAAGTTCCGAATTTAAACAGCGCAAAGTTCAGGTTATCAGGCAGGAAATGGCAAGGCGGAAACCACCCGTTATACCACAGGTCATTTTTTACCGGGCGGAATTTGCGAGAAATGTTATTACGTTCCGGCTTTAAAACGGTAAAACGGCTGAATATTTCCTATAACGTACCCGGGAGAAATTTTTTATACACTAAATCGAAGGAATTATTTAATATTTTTGCCATGGATTCGTTTTTGAATTATATTGCAAAAAATTAAATTTTAAAAAATTAAATGAAAAAACTCAAAACATTTTTTTTACTTATTATTGTGTTACTACTATCCTCCAATATTTCATTTAGCAACGATGATGAACCGGTTGGAGAAAAGGTTGAGGGCGGTATATTATACGGGACAGAACTAAAAAATGATCTTACAATGGTATCGTACGATAATCTGATTCCGTCAGCCATACAGTACGACGGGCAGGAGATTATTGTTGAGGGAAAAGTCAATGAGGTTTGTCAGAATTCCGGATGCTGGTTTACATTTGGCGAAGGTAAGGAAAATGTTAGAGTAATGACGAAACATGAATTCTTTATACCGAAGGATGCAAGCGGAAAGAATGTAAAAGTTGCAGGGATTTTTAAAATTACAGAAATTTCAAAGGAAACCGCAGAGCACTACAATTCGGAATCACAAAATCCGGTTGATCCAAGTGAAATCACGGGTCCTCAAACTGCGTTTATCCTGGAGGCTACAGGAATTGTTATTTTAGATTAATAATCCTTTTAGATTACAGTTTAAAATCCATAATTACGATCTCAGCGCAAAAATAATTTATCATAAAATAATTCTATAATGACAGAGAATAATAATCAACTGAAACCTACGGGAATTAAACTATGGCTGATGGCAGTGAGAGCCTATTCATTTCCTGCATCAGTTATACCAATACTTTTCGGTTCAGTGCTTGCTGTTGCTTTAAACCCTGATCTGAGCTTTAATTGGGGCTTGTTTGCAATTACATTAACAGGTGCCATTCTTGTTCACATCGGTTCAAATGTAATTAACGACATTTACGATTACCGTACAGGAATGGATAAGGAGGATAAAGAGAACGGCGTTCCGGCAGGAGGGTCAATGGTGTTGTCTTTCGGATGGGCTACCGAGAAACAAATGAAAATGATTGCTATTGTATCGCTAACAATTGCATCGCTTATAGGAGTCTTTCTTTTTACGCACGCGGGTGAATGGATACTTTATCTTAGTTTATTTGGTTTGCTGTCGGCGATATTTTATACGGCAACACCGGTTTCATTGAAATATAAGGCTCTGGGCGATTTGCAGGTGATCCTCTCTTTCGGGGTCGGGATGACCCTTGGTGCTTATATAGTGCAAACCGGATCGTTCTCATGGATTCCTGTTATCCTTTCGATTCCTTTTGGATTGTTGATAGATGCTATACTTCACGCAAATAATATCCGCGATATAAACTTCGATGGTAAATTTGGTGTGAAAACATTGCCGATACTAATTGGTGAGAATGCCTCAAAGAAAATTTATTACCTGCTGATTTCTGGGGCTTACCTTTCAGTGATTGTTTTTGTTGTCCTGAGTTATTTGCCATGGACTTCGCTCTTGGTATTGCTGACGTTGCCAATCGGAATAAAACTGATGAAAATGATTCGCGGGATTCCGCAGGAGCCGCATGAAAGATTTAATGTCGGTACACAAACAATTGTAATGACTGCTCAATTTAATATGCAGTTCGGTCTGATGGTGATTATCGGAGTGTTGATTTACTACTTCTTTTTCTGATTTTAAATTTTGGTAAGTAATACAATCCTGCCTTACGGAGTTAAGGTGGGATTTTTTTATCCTTCAATTGAGAAATTATTGTTCCATGAATTCTTCCTGGTATATTTTCCATGATCCGTCCGTTTTTTTTAAGTAAAGTCTCTTAATCCCCGTTTCAGAAAATTTATCCGATTCATATTCTTGGTTGAATTCAAGCATAGAGGAAACACTGTCTGCATTAACCAAAACATTTTTGATTTTCAAATCAATGTATTTATAATTTTCAAATGTCCACTTCAATCTTAGCAGTTTCTCATGTTTGCTAGTTTCCTTTTTATCTGGTCCGATATAGCGGTAATCTTCTGCCATTAAATCCGCCATAGCATTGAGGTCTTTACTTTCCCATATATGAGACCATTTGTTGAGAAAGTCGATTTGTTCCGGATATCGGGGTGTAAGGATTTCACTAAGTTCTGATACTGAGATGGTAACAGAAACAATAATTACAATCGAAAGAATAACGGAACTAATGAGAGTCAGTATTTTTTGTTTTTTGTGTAATGATGCTTTTTGTTCGTAACGCTCCCTGAATTCGGAGTAAAATGTATCTGTTCCCCTGTCAGTATTTATTCTTTTACCGCAAAATTTACAATAAACAGAATTCTCTTCAATCAGTCCATTGCATTCAGGACAATTTATTAAAAGGCCTGAATCTCCCTGTACCTCCAGCCTGACAGCTTCGTCCGGTGTAAGGTTACCTATATTCAAAACCTGTTGCCGTAAAATTTTTTGGTTACGGCAACCAAATGTCGTACAACCCTCATTCTCTTCCCAACATTCCGGATGGTGTGAGATGCCACACTCCGGACATACCACTGTTGCCTCGTTTCGTTTAACAGGGGATTGACAATACGGACAATTTTTATTTCTACTTTCAGTTACCAACGGATTCACTTAAATATATCAGTGAACACAGTTGCAATGCCAACTTCCTTATTACTCGATGAAATTACAATGATGTCATTAAAGGGAATGTCAAGTTCAGCCAGAGTTTTTGATTTCAATTTTTCAAATAGCGGGGAATTATTTTTTATCGAACTTGTCATAATTGGTTTTAGCATGACATTATCTTTTTTGAAATCAGTCGGTGTTGCGAGATTGAAATTTTTATAAAAAGCTCTCTTTATTCCGGAAGTCGTGTCTTCCAATTCATATAAAACTTCATTGTTGAAGGAAAGTATCATTTCATCGGTTTTTAACTGCCGGTATGCGATTTCAAACGCTTCCTTGATAGATAATTCACCGGAGTTAATTTTGATGTCAACAATTTTATTGATAGAATATCTTGAATCACTGTCCTCATCAATTTGATATTCAATTATATATGATTCATTAGTAGCTCCGTTGAAATGAAATCCCCTTCCGTCAAGTAAAATCAGGTCTTGTCTTTTATGAAGAAATTTCACGGCTTCCTGAACCTGAATGCCGGCAATAATTGAAGCAATAGTCGGGGTGGTGGGAATTTTCCCTTGCTGAATATCGTCAAGTCCAAGCAACATACATGAACGACGCTTATTGAGGAGTGTAAAATCTACTTCGCTCATAGTACTTTGGTAATCAACACCATCAGGGGGGATGAACATTCTTGCAACGCCGCTAAGAACTTCAATTGCTCCGTCAATCCACGGTACATTAACTTTCCAGCAAGATCGGTCAACAAACAATCTCGCTTCACGATTATCCAAACCGCAAATTACAACATCCATATTCCTGAACACATTTAATCCGATTTCAAAAACATTTCCATTAAAGTACTTAACGTTAATTTCGTCATTAATTTCATTTGCGCGAATTGCAGCAACCTGCGCCTTAGGCATTCCAAGATCACCTTTCCTGAAAAGTACGCTGCGGGTAAGGTTGCTTTCTTCGACAAGGTCAAGGTCAACAACAAAAATATTGCCGACGCCAAGCATTGCGAGATTTTTAATTATTTCATTACCAAGCGCACCGCAACCGATAACGAGGACTTTACTTTTGGAAAGTATTTCCTGATCCCACCAGTTTATTATTTCTAACCTTGAATAACGCGATTGGTTTATTTCAATCATTTGTGAAAGTGTTAGGTAAGAAATCCCGGGATTATCCCGCAGTAATTTCCGGGTGAAGACGTAAAACATCGCCTTCTTTAACACCGGCCTCAGATAAGGTTTGCGAATCTTTAAGTTGTCTGCCGGATGCTTTATGGTGAAACTTGTAAGATAACGGTTCGTTATCCGGACCGGTTAAAGGCATTTTCATCTTTGGTAGTAATACCTCCATAATCCTGCTAATCGGCGCGTCATCGGGCAATGCTGCCTCCTGCTCCTTGTTACCGGTTGCATCTATTATTGTTACGTTTATTTTTGGCATATACAAATTTATTTAACCCGAAGAAGTTTTAAAATGGATTCTGCTCTACATCTCTGTTTCCCAACCATCATACGAACAATCAAATTCTTCAGCAAGGGAAACCATGACATCCGTGAAATTATCAATATCGTTCTTTTCAATTTGAATGTTATTGAACTCTGCGACAATTGACCACCTGTCTTCAAACTTAACTACCGGCTTTATTTTCCCTCCCATCTCATAAAGTTCAATTGAAAGGTTAGTTGCTTGATTTTCGTCTTTAGAATAAAAATGAAAACGTATAGGTTTACTTTCGTAATCGTTACCATTAATATTGATTAACTCAAGCACTCTTGCATTTAATTCTCTCAGTAGACGTTTGTTGTAGTCCATAAATGAATCCGTTTAAATTTTAATTGCGACACTTAATAATAATCATGAGACGTTAAAAGTAATAGTTATAAACCTATAATGAACAAGCCCGGGCAAGTTAAATTAGTGTATATATGCTCCCTGAACTTCATTCATTTTTTGAACTAACTAAGTTGTAATTAAAATCTATTAGAATTAAATTTATATCCTATAAAACCAATGTAATTAAAATGTCAAAGAAGTTATTTCCATTTTTTATTGTAATTTGTACGTTATTAATTTTTACTTCGTGCAAGCAGGAAACATCAGATGATGTAATAAAGGTAGGTCAATTTACCTCGTTAACAGGTAGCGAGGCGACTTTTGGGATTTCATCGGACAATGGTTTAAAACTTGCAGTTGAGGAGGTAAACCAGAGCGGTGGAGTTCTCGGTAAGAAAATTGAATTAATTACCGCCGATAATCAGGGAAAAACCAACGAAACCATTACTGTTGTTGAGAAACTAATAAACCGTGATAAAGTAATAGCAATCATAGGTGAAGTTGCTTCATCCCGAAGTATAGCCGCAGCGCCCATTTGCGAGAAATATAAAATCCCCATGATTTCGCCCGCTTCAACTAACCCTGAAGTTACAGCGATAGGTGAATATATTTTCAGGGTGTGTTTTATTGATCCATTTCAGGCAACCGTTATGTCAAAGTTTGCGCTCAACTCAATGAAGATTAAAAAAATTGCGGTCCTTATTGATCAAAAGAATGCTTATTCAACCGGATTAGCAGATAACTTTCAACGGGTGTTTAAGGAAATGGGAGGTGTAATTACTGCAGTTCAGAAATATTCAGCGGGTGATAAAGATTTTAAGGCTCAATTAACTGACATAAAGAATTCCAACCCTGAAGCTATTTTTATTCCCGGGTATTATACCGACGTGAATTTAATCTCAATTCAGGCAAGAGATCTTGGAATTACCGTACCCCTATTAGGTGGTGACGGTTGGGAATCACCACAGTTACTTGACGGCAAAGCGAAAGATGCGCTCGAAGGTTGTTTCTTTTCAACTCACGTCTCAATTGAAGACCCAAATCCGAAAGTTCAAAACTTCATCGCGAAGTATAAAGAGAAATACGGCGAGACTCCGGATGCAATGGCGTTATTATCATATGATGCCGGACATATTCTATTCGAAGCAATTAAAAAAGCCGGTTCAACAAATAATGAAGCAATCCGGGATGCGCTGGCTAAGACGGTTGACTTTGCCGGTGTAACCGGAAGTATTACCATTAACGAACAAAGAAATGCAGTAAAACCTGCTGTTGTAATGATGGTGCACGACGGTAAATTTACTTATAAGGAAACTATTGCACCGTGACCGGATACCGATGTTAATGGAAATTCAAATTACTCCAACATTTTTTTAGATAATTTAGGGTATCCTCGCTGTTTGTAGATACCCTTTTTAATTAATTAAAATGGCAGAATTTTTTCAACAATTGATTAACGGAATATCGCTCGGTAGTATTTATGCGCTGATAGCGTTAGGTTATACTATGGTTTACGGTATCCTAAAGTTCATCAATTTTGCACACGGTGAAATTTTTATGCTTGGTGCATTTTCGGGATTCTACTTGGCAGGACAGTTTGGGATAACTTCACCCGACATTACAATGGCAATTATTATTTTGCTCATTACGATGATGATAACGGCAATTATCGGCGCGTTAATTGAGAAATTTGCTTATAAGCCGTTGCGAAGAAGTTCAAAACTTACTGTTCTAATAACGGCGATTGGAGTTTCACTTTTTTTTCAGTACACAGGGCAATTAATATTCGGCGCCGATCCGAAATCCTTTCCAACTTTAATTGAAAGTACAACTTTACAAATTGCAAATGTAAAAATAAGTTCTAACCAGATCGTCGTTATTCTTTCCTCTGTATTGCTTATGCTAATTTTAAGGATTATTGTAATGAAAACAAAAACGGGAACGGCAATTCGGGCAGTATCAAATAATATAACGGCGGCCTCGTTAATGGGAATAAACATCAACAATGTTATTTCTTTTACCTTTATATTAGGTTCATCAATGGCAGGAGCAGCAGGAATTTTATATGCAATTAATTACCCAAGTATAGACCCATTGATGGGATTACTCCCCGGATTGAAAGCATTCATTGCAGCTGTTCTCGGAGGAATTGGTAATTTTCCGGGCGCCGCTCTCGGCGGAGTTCTCATTGGAACAATCGAAACTCTAACCGTAGGTTACATTTCATCTACGTTCAGGGATGCAATAGCATTTTCGATTTTGATAATAATTTTAATTTTTAAACCGACAGGTTTGTTAGGAACCAAAGAAATAGAAAAAGTCTGACATGGCAAAAATTTTATATATATTCCCACATCCCGATGATGAGTCGTTCGGACCCGCCGCTGCAATATCTGCTCAAATTAAAAGCGGTAATGAAGTTCACCTACTTTGTCTGACTAAAGGTGGTGCAACGAAACAACGACACAAGTTCGGCTATTCAGTTAAGCAGATGGGCGAAGTAAGGTATAGTGAAATGCTTGAGGTTGAGAAAGTTTTGGGACTAAACAGTATGACCGTGTATGATCTACCTGATAGCGGTTTAAAAGAAATGGATCCGAGACAAATAGAACAAGTATGCGAAACGGAAATTAACAAAATTAAACCGGACATTGTTGTAACCTATGCAGTTCACGGTATCAGTGGATTTCACGATCACCTTGTTACACACGCAGTTGTTAAACGGGTTTATCTCGAGATGAAAAGTAAAGGAGCAGATTTCCTGAGGCGACTCGCTTTTTATACAATTAGTGAAAACGATTGGGAAAAGATTAAAGACAGCAATCCATTTAAGCTCAATACTTCAACAATGGAATTAATTGACTGTGAAGAAAAAATAACTGCAGATGATTTACAAAAAATGATAGACTCGTTGGATTGTTACAAAACTTATAAAGATACTATTGACAGAATGGGAATTAAATCATCTATAAAGGATCATATAAGTTTTGAATTTTTTAATGAAGATTTCAAACCCCCTCTTTCATCGTTAACTGACAACCTGCATTAGATTGAAGCTTGTCTGTAATTCGGATTGTACTGATCCTGCTTATAATCTCGCCCTCGAGGAGTACTGTGTAAGGAATTTAGACCTTTCATCGGAACAATATCTTTTGATTTACATAAACAATCCGTGTGTTGTCATAGGCAAGCATCAGAATGTTTTTGCCGAGTGCAATACTTCTTATCTGAGACAGAAATCAGTTCCAATAATCCGAAGGATATCCGGTGGCGGCGCAGTCTATCATGACAGAGGAAATATCAACTTCAGCTATATCAGGAAATTTTCCGATAGAGAAATTAACAACTACTCTGAATTTACCCGACCGGTCTTAAAAACGCTCTTTGACGTAGGTGTAAACTGTAGATTAAATGAACGCAACAATATCCTGATTGGTGACAAGAAAATTTCAGGAAATGCACAGTTCTCAAATATGAGAGTTATGTTCAGTCATGGTACATTGTTGTTTGAATCAGATCTGGATGAGATAAAGCGTTCGCTCAGGGTGAAGGAACAATTAATTGAAAGTAAACACGTAAAATCAGTAATCAGCAACGTTACTAATATCAGAGAACACGTTTCAGTTGAAATTGACTTGATGAGTTTCCTCACTATGTTGAAAAAAAATATTCTAGGTAATAGTTACGATGAATTCAGGCTGAGTGAAGTTATCAAAAGGGAAGTGGAGTTGCTTGCTAAAACTAAATACAGGAGCAGCACGTGGAATTATCTCGCTTGTCCGGATTTCAAGATGATGAGAAACTTTCATTCAGGTAATATCGGGATTAAATATTTCGTTGCAGTTGAAAAAGGTATCGTTAGGGAAATGTCATTTGAAACCTCTGACGGTCGGTTTATTAATTTCGAAAAAATGATAGGTATTGAGTACCTATACGATAATATTGTAACATTATTTTCAACAGATAATCCTGTAAATGGAATTTCGGCGGTTGAACTTGCGGATAAAGTGTATTGATTTATTTTGAATTATGTGTAGGAAGTAAATAGATATATAATTTTATTAAACCTTTTTATATTTGGTATGGTTATTGTATGTAGAATGGTAGTAAATACGATTTTTTTAATTATGATTTTGGACTAAATTAAACTGATTTAATCAAGCATTAATAAAACAACCGATGGTTAAACAAATAGCAATAATTTTTTCAGTCTTCTTAATTAGTGGAATTATTTTCACTGGTTGTAACGAGGTACGGGAAGACATAATGGAACAATCTCGTTTCGAGAAGCAAAGGGAGCAGGAGAAACAAGTTCTTGAAGATGTGACAGGAGAAGATCTACGAAGGTTGGATAGCTCAGATATTTACGGGACAAAATATTTCGATTACAGGGATTCCTTGGCGACTTTTCACATGGGATACAGTATCCCGAGAGACAGTGCATATAAAGTTCACAACATTAAAGAATTTGCATCGCTGAATTATCTAATCAGGCAGGACACAACCAATCCTGGTCCGTATCTTGACAGAGGGAATCATTTTCAGAATATTAAGATGTATGTTGAAGCAATCCGTGATTACGACAAATATATCCAGTTAAATCCGTACAACCAATCCGCGTATATGAACAGAGGCAATGCGCATGAGAGGCTTCAACATTTCGACCAAGCGTTGAGGGATTACGATAAGGTGCTGGAATTGAAGCCGGATGATACAATTGCGCATTTCAATAAAGGAGTTGTATATGATTATCTTGGTAGATTTGATCTAGCAGTTCAGGAATATTCCCTTGCAATAAGCAAAGACCCGCGCCTTGCAAAAGCTTATTACAATCGTGGTATTTCAAATGAACAATTGGGAAATCTCGAACGTTCGAGGGATGACTGGCAAATGGCGATTCAATTGAATCCCGCATACAGAGAGGAGCTAATGCAAAGAATCAGGTTATTGGATTTGTAACCTGAAACGGAAATTAATTTTAAGGCTTCATTATTTAATGAAGCCTTTTTTTTATCTGTGTTCTATTCTCCACTCGCCTTCACCGGAAACCCGGAGGACATATCCAGCTGTTGAAGGTACATTATAGCTCACGGTATTTCTCGCCGGTCCCTGTACATTGTTTGCAATAGTTAAAAGTTTGTTCCTGTCGCCATCGAATAGTTCCGCATTGAAATAACCTGTACCCCTGTAATCATAAGCAAAAGTTACCTTGCCTTCCATAAGGTCAATGACAAGATCTTTAGTACCCGTGTTGGTATATGACATTCGATATTGAACAATTTCATCCCGGCTGGGATAATCCACGTCTTCCGGGGAGTCTTGACCGATTTTTGAAATCTCATCGCAACCTGCAAAGGAAATTAACAGGTTGAACACAAATATTATTTTCAGAGAGATAAGAATTTTCGAAAGTTTCATATAATATTTTTAATTAATTTTGTTTTTGTCTCTTCAAGTTTTTTGCGCAAGTTATCAAGTGGAATCTTAGTGTTTTCATTCAATCTGTATCCGATTGCGCCGTCGCCGATTCCGATAATTAAAATTCCACCTTTAAAATTTCCAAGGATTGCTTTTTCCACAGCATCGGACAGGTAAGTATTACAATACTTTTCAATGCTACCAACAACAGCCCCGGGTGCAATAAAAGATTCATCGCGCCCGAATCCGATTGCATATTTCGAATTCTTTTCGGCAGATTTAATTACGCCGACTCCTGAAACCCCGGCTGTATGATATATGATATCAACACCGGATTTATACAGGCTATCAGCAAGTTTAATGCCCTTTTGTTCGTCCTTATAGCCCATGATATTGGTATCAACATACATTACACTAACAGTGGCGTTGCCATTAACACTACTTACACCGTTTCGATATTCTTTGACTATACCCTGTATGCGAGTTGAGTTATCGCCACCGATAAAACCAACCTTATTTGTTTTTGTTACCATACCTGCCATAACACCGGCGAGTACAGCGGCTTTATCATCTGCAAATCTTATCCCGAAAAGATTTGGGGGCATATTATCAAAATTTACCGAATAATAATCCAGACAAATGAACTTTTTATCGGGATGCAGCCTTGCCATTGTATCTAATACAGATGAAAATTCCGGACCAACACCTATGATTAAATCCTTGTCTGGTGAGTTAGCCATTCCGGAAACGATAGAGTATCTCTCGTTTTCACCAAATATTGAAACCGCTTCCAATTCAAAACTATGTACTGCTCTTAACTTCATTATTACATTCTGTGCTTGTTGGTTAAGTCCACCGTCAGCGGGTCCTGAAAGTCCGTATAGTAAACCTACACCGAATTGATTGTCAACATTGGTCGTATCAATACCTAATTCTTCGGGATCTGGCTTCCATTCACATGAGTAAAACTGGATTGCAAAAACCGAAAATAAAAAAGTAATGATTAAACTTTTCAACATATATCTCAAGTAGATATTTTATTTAATGAAACAATAAAATAAATTAAAAAAATTTACTATAAAATGAATAATGATAGATTTTGGTTTTAGAATTGTATGTAAATATCACTTTTTGAATATTGCAGTTCTTAACGCCCAGGTGGCGGAACTGGTAGACGCGCAGGACTTAAAATCCTGTTGCCTGTAAAGGCAGTATCGGTTCGATTCCGATCCTGGGCACAATAAACCTCCGGTTTTTAAAAAAGACTATCCGGAGGTTTTTCTTTTAATAACATTCCAGTTAAAATTAATAACCGTGTAAAATGGGTTATACTGTTATTTCATTCTCGATCAATTGCGTTTGTATAAACTTGCCTGGACGGTATCCTTGATAGTAAAATAAATCCTGTAATAAAGAACATAGCCAAACAAATCGAGCTTATACGCATGCTACCGGTCAGATGATTGATGAAGCCATAAACGAAAGTTCCAATTACAATTGAAACCTTTTCCGCCACATCATAAAAGCTAAAATAGGAAGCTGTATCGGTCGTATTATCCGGAATCATTTTAGCGTAAGTCGAACGCGATATTGCCTGTATCCCACCGAGTACAAGTCCAACGATACCTGCAACAATGATGAATTGCAAAGGAGTGTTTATAAAATAAGCAGATATACATACAATAGTCCACACAGAAATAGAAATCATCAGCGAATATATATTACCATACTTCTTCGAAAGGAATGAAAACAAATACGAACCTGCAATCGCGACAAGTTGCAGAACCAGAATAGTCCCAATCAATAATTCGCCCGGAAGGTTTAATTCCTTCTCTCCGAATACAGTAGCAAGATAAATTACGGTTTGAACTCCCATATTATAAAAGAAAAATGCGAGAATAAATTTCTTCAAAAGGGAATTGATTTGAACTTGTTTAAGGACAGTTGAAAGTTCTTTAAACCCTTTCGAGACTAAATTTCCCGTGAAAGTTTTATGATGAAGATTGTCAGGCAGATATCGGAATGAGTATTGAGCGAATCCAAACCACCAAAGCCCGACAGTTAAAAATGAAAACCGTGTTGCAATACTGCTATCATAAAATCCAAATGTCTCCGGTGATAAAATCGTTGCAAGATTTATAACCAGTAAAATAATGCTTCCCACATAGCCGAGTGCGAATCCACGTGCGCTATATAAATCGAATTTATCTTCCGTTGCAATTTCAGGCAGATACGCATTGTAGAAAACCACACTTCCGCTGAACCCGATACTTGCTGTTACAAACAAAATTACGGCGTATGAAACAGTTTGGTCGGTGAAAAAGTAAAGTAATCCGCAAGAAATTGCCCCCAAGTAACAAAAGAACTGCATGAACAATTTTTTCTTACCGGAATAATCAGCAATCGAGGATAAAATCGGACTGAGAATCGAAATCAGTATGAACGAGAAGGATACTGCGTAGGAGTATAATACGGAATTCACAATTTCAAATCCGAAGAAATTGACAACGTCATTTATTATTTTCCCTTGAACGTCTCGTAAGGTAGTAACGTTTTGGAAATAGACCGGAAAGATTGCAGAAGTAATTACAAGAGAATAAACCGAATTAGCCCAGTCATACATACACCAGGCATTTACAATTTTTTTATTATTTTTTTCAAACTTCGCCGGTTCTGTGTGAATCATGAATCGTGTTGATTATCAGATTTAAGAATCCTGCGATTCAATTTTTTCTCGGGGGAGGTATTAACCTGGATTGGACTTTTTTGGGAGGTCAACTAAGCCGCGTCCTCTTTTATTTAATTTATTTTCTTTTTTTAAATCATCGAGAATTGAGTCGAGGATTCCGTTGATAAACCTCCCTGTATTTCTGGAGCAATACATTTTGGAAATTTCTATTACTTCGTTTATAGAAACTTTCGGGGGTATTTCAGGAAAGTAAAGCAATTCTGAGATTGCCATTTTAATTAATATCCTCTCCAAAACTCCTATCCTGTCGAGTTCCCAGTTGTTAACTTTGCGGGAAATAATTCCGTCGAATTCTTCTGAGTTCTCCAATACACGGTTTATCAACTCATCCGAAAACTCAATATTCTCAACTTCATCATACGTTCCGATAATATCACTCTTCACTTTTGAGATTGGATCTTTTGACATCTGATGTGCATAAATTACCTGCATAACCTTTATTCGGACATCTCTGCGTTTTACAACCATAAGTTAATTTATGTAAATCAAATTTCAATAAAAACTCAAGTAATCCGGAATTAAAATTAACCGTAACCGAAAACCCAAAACATTAAAACAGCAAATGTTTCTTTAAAACTGAATAGAATTCCTGCATTTGGTGAAAGGGGGGTATCCGATGAAATTGCGTCTGAATTCATATTATTAAACTTACAAATTTCGGTAATCCTGTAGAGGTGATAAAAATCCGAGATTAGTATAACTTTCTTCCAGTTGTTAACTACGTACAAATTATCTCTGACGAACAGAAGTTGTTCCATAGTTGAGCTCGAAGTGTTTTCAACAATTAATAAATCTTTCGGTATCCCATATTTGATTAATTCATTTCTAGCTACATCAGCTTCAGTCAATTCATTGGGTGATCCGCCGCCGGTCAAGACGATATTTCTTATCAAACCCTTTTTGAAGATTTCATAACCCTTGTTAATGCGCTCCCTTAATACGGGAGAAGGTCTGTTACCACCCCATACAGCAGCTCCGAATATAATTCCTGCGTCTGCCGGATCCTGTAATCCGTTGCTGAATATATCGGTGTCATCCTTGAAATTATATATCTGCAAAAAGATAATTATTGTAATAAATAAAAAAACAAAAAGAGTTGATACCACATTTGAAAACAGGTGAATTTTTTTTGACCTGCTGAATAACAGTGTTAAAAGCGAGTATAAAGCAAAAAGTGCGAGGAATATGTATAATGACGAAAAGATAACTTTCTCTCCCTTCATTGAAACGTAATTAACGAACAATACCATGATCAATCCAATAAGTGAAGTGATAAGAAGTATCAAGACTGATGAATGGCGAAGCTTCTTTGAAAAAAAGAGGTTTACAAAAGTTAGAGCAGATATTAAACCGAAGAACAAAAAGGTGAACAGGTTTCCTGACTTTGTTATATCGAAATGATCAAGGTTTAAACCTTGATTGATATATTTTGAATTAATCAGAACAAAGCACGTTGTCAGCTGAACAAACAAAAACGATATTAAAAGATAAACCTTTTTTATAGTGCGACTTGTTAAAGATTTCCGAAAATATATATTGATACCAAAATATTCAATATTATCAATCTTCAGATTTATTCGCCGGTTTTCCTACCGGTAGCCCTGCGTATTGCATAAGCCGGATGGCATTCGTGGTCGGACATGCGCCGGGATGTAATTTGTAATCAAAAATCATAACTTCATTTTCAACCTCTTCCCTGAAATGAAAATTCCTGAGATTTTGAATTTCATCTTCAAGTTTCGTAAGCTCGAAGTCATGTGTGCTGATGAATCCGCAAACATTCTTTCCTGCTATGGATTTAATAAAATCCCTGCTTCCTGTTAAACGTTCAATATTGTTCGTGCCTTTGAAAATTTCATCAATAAAAAATATTATATCACCGCGTGATTTTAAACTGGCGAACTCGAACAATTCCTTTAACCTTTTCACTTCTGAGTAAAAGTATGAGATACCTTCCGAAACCGAATCATTTATCCTTATACAAGTGAAAACCTGATAAAATGAAGTTGTAAATTCTTCAGCGCAAACCGGCATACCGTTATATGCGAGAACCAAATTAATCCCGATAGTTCTGAGGAAGGTGCTTTTCCCGGACATATTTGAACCGGTGATAATTACTATCTCGTTCACCTCCTTGAAGGAAAAATCGTTTCCAACCCTTTGTGATGAAGGAATAAGCGGATGCCCACAGGATTGAAACCGTAGCCTGAATCTGTCCTCTGTTATGGATGCATTGATATAATTACAGTTCAGATAAGAAAATTCTGCAATGGAGTTGAATGCATCAAACTTTATCAATGCCTCAATGCACGAGTTAAAACCAATTTTAAGCGGTGATACCACCTCAACCAATTTTCTGTAAAAAAAAATATCCCATGGGAAGACTAAATTGAGGATAATTTTCATCAGTGCATTTTCCCTTGCAAGTACGGCTGAGGAAATTTGCTGAATGTTTTTAATCGAAGTTGAAGGGTTATTTTCAAAAACCGGATTTAGAATTTGTCTGACATGATTTATGTTTTTCGCTTTAAGGGATTCGGCAACACTTACAATAGCACTGAGTTTATTAAGTTCATCGGAAATTTCACCTATTCCATTAAACCCATCATCAATCATTTTTGATTTTGTATAATAAATTACAATATACAATATCAATGGTATCAACCAAAGCGGAGATTCGATTATTGCAGTTTCCTTTAGAATGAAAAGTAAAACAAAGGACGTGGTCATTAGAAATGAACTGAAGAAAATAATTCCGTTTAAAGGTTTTAATTTAGTTTTCTTATTTACAACTGATGATACACGGTTAAAAGATAAACTTCGCTTTGAAAAAAGGTTCATTGAAATAAACAATCGCTCGCGAAGGAGATGAAAGTTTTTCAATTCTTTTACAATTTCTGATTTCCATACAGCATCGGATCCGGATGATTTCCTGAGCGATAACCATTCGATTAAAAGTTGCCTGCCTTCGATTGAAACGGTATCGTTTATTAATCTGAAGAGAGATTTTTCACCTGTGATATCGAGATCGTTAAAAAGACCGTTATCTGATTCTGTATCCACAACATAAGGTGGAATATCCTCCCACTTAAGTTCAATTCTTGCAACTCCAACTTTTTTTCTTTCCGACAGAAGGTTAATTTTTTTATAAAACATTAAAAACTTATTGTGACTGTTCACTAAGATTGAGAAGGCGAGAATTCCTGTAAGAAACGTTCCAATTGATATAACTTGAAAATCTAAAATGAATAATAAAGCGGAAACTACAATTGTTGAAAGGAAAGTCCATAATCTGATATTTGAATATTTATCAGATTTACGGGAAAGGTATTGGCTGTAATGTAATAACCTTTTGTTTTGAAAATTTAGCGACCGGTGAACGGGATTTATAGTTTTCATACAAAGATAATAGTTACCGCCGTCCATAAAACAGCAGCGATTGCTGCAGCAAAAGTTGCCTGAGGTAATTGGGTATTAACGTGATCCATCAGGTCGCTTCCGGTTGTCATTGCACTTAACACAGTAGTATCAGAAATCGGTGAACATTGATCACCATAAACCGATCCATCCATTACTGCTGCAAAACATATCATCATGTAAAGTTCAGGATGCGCCAGAGACTGTGAATTAGCAATTGCCCAGCTCAGTGGCATTGCGAGCGGAAACGCGACCGCATAAGTCCCCCAGCTTGTGCCGGTTGAAAAAGAAATCAACATTGTTAGCAACTGGAGCATCACCGGCAGAATCCAATACGGGATTGATTGTCCAAGAAGATCAATAAGGTAAACACCGCCACCGGCTTGTTTACTGATTTCACCAATAACGATTGCCAGCATGAGAATTACAGAACCGCCAACCACACCCTTCATACCATCAATTATCCCGGTCATTGCGTCGGTAAGCCTCATCCCTCTGAAGATTGCAATGAAAAGAGCTGCGATCAGCGCTGCACCAAATGCCCATCTGATTTGTGGTGAACCTTCTAAAATAAATGTACCGATTGAAATGAAAATTATTAAACCGAGTGGAATGAAAAATTCAAATACATTAGGTTTGTAACCTTTTGCTACTTTGTCGCTATGAAATTCTTTTGAAGCGAGCGGTTGTGCATCTGGAGCGTCTAATTCACCCGTAGTCCTGACTCTTGTTATTGCAGCTTTCATTTTTTTACCAACGAAATATGGTTTATCTATGCTAAGGAATAATGTTCCCAATACTGCAAAGAAAGCATAAAAGCAAAATGGAATGCTTTTGAAAAAGAACGCAATCCGGTCTGCTTCAGTTGCAAGCCATGAAACTCCGGCAACGAAGATGAAAGCCTGTATGTATCCCGGCCAAGCATTGAAAGCAAGTAAGGATGCAATTGGTGAAGAAGTCGAATCAACTATATAGGAAAGTTCTTCATGGCTGACTTTTTGTTTATCCGCAATTGGTCTGACTGTTGTGCCAACGAGTACTGAACTCATTGTTCCACCCTGAAAAAAAATTACGCCCAACGACCACGCAACAAGTTTAGCTGAACGAGGACCCTTAACAAACTTTCTTGTTATAAGGTCCGCAAACGCCTGTGCTGCGCCGGTTTTAGACCAAATACCCAGTAACCCGCCCAGCATCCAGAGATATAAAATTAAAATCCCTGCTGCTCCGGTTGTACCCAATGCAGGAAGAATTACAACTTCAGTGATATCGTACTGGCTCATAAGTAAAGCGCCACAGATAATTCCCGCTGCAAGTGAAGAAATTGGCTCGCGGGTTTGCCAACATAGAATTATCGCTACAAACGCGGGTAAAAGCGACCAGAAACCCCAATGCCTCTGTGCTATTAATTGATAATAGTTTTGTTTTTCTTCACCCTTAATTGTTTCAGTTTCATAAACGAAATCTTCGCTTATCTTAGGAGCAACCCCACTTCGATTGATCTCTTCCAGCTTATCGGGATTTAACCCGGATTTGGAAATCGGTTTTGCGTCTTCAATGTATTTAGGCTTTTCTTTATAAATGAAATACTCTTTACCGTTACCATCGGTTTGAATGTCAAGGCTGATTTTTTCAATCGTGTATGTTGGAGTAACGTAATAACCTGCAAGAAATGAGGCCGCAACAAATAAAAGAAATAACCACGCTGCGGGTGATTTTAAAGCTCGCATAATCTGTGGGTAATGATTTTGGATTTAATGATTGTAAGATAAACGGCTGAGTATTCAATTTCAATTAATATGAAAAAATATTCGAAACGGTAAAAATTAGTTTTTGAAATTTGATGAATGAATTTATTTCAAAAATAGATTACAAACTATACAAGGTTCCGAAGGCAAAATAAGAGGCTTTTAAAGATAGGGTAGAACAGTCATCAACCAATATTTTGTACTTTGAGCTTGTGATGCTCAGCGTTCATACAAGGTTTGCTGCAGGAGGCGAAATTTTTCTGTTCACATTCATAACAGCAAAAAAACTGTAAATTGCACTCCATATTACCGCAATTTATATATCTGTCACATGGTTTCCCACAATGCTTACACGTTGATACCGGTTTGTATTCTTCCGCAGTATTAACCGGAACTGAAATTCTTGCGTCAAACACGTAGCATTTACCATCGAAATATTTTCCCCGGACTGCGGGATCTTTAGCGTAAGTTACAATTCCGCCGTCAAGCTGAAAAACATTTTTAAAACCTTGCCTTTTGAGAAACCCGGTTAACTTTTCACATCTGATGCCACCTGTGCAATACGCGAGTATCTTCTGATCCTTTTTATCAGCGAGATTTTGCATTAACCATCCGGGAAATTCTTTAAAGGATTTAACTTCAGGTCGGATTGCGCCCCTGAAGTGTCCAAGATCAAATTCATAATTGTTTCTGCCGTCAATTATTATTGCATCGTCGGCTTCGAGGTGTTTCATGAATTCTTCAGGTTTTAACCGCTCACCGCTTAATTCGTTTGGGTTTATGTCTTCTTCCTTAGGTAAACCTAAAGTTACAATTTCATCTCTGACTCTGACAAATATTTTTCTGAATGCCGGTTCGTCTGCCTCGTCAATTTTAAAAACCATATCGCTGAATCTTTCATCCATTTGAACTGCATTTATATATGCCCTTGTCTGATTAACCGATCCGCAAATAGTTCCGTTTATCCCTTCGGCAGCAATCAGGATTCGACCTTTTACACCTAATAATTTACAAAACTCCAGATGTTTTGATGCATACATTTCCGGGTTATTAATTTTAACATATTTGTAATACAACAATACCCGGTATGTACTTTTCGCGTTCATGTTATTATAAATTTGAACCTGTGGGATTTTCTATCCAACTACTGATTTCATTGATTACACTTGAAATGGAACTCTCTTCAAAGGGTGAGTTTAAATTACCCAGCTTTATAAGCTCTTTGAACGACTTGCTACCTCCGGCACGACAGAGTGCAAGATATTCATCCCATGCTTTAGATCTGTCCTTGTTTGATTTTATCAAGAACTGAAGAGCGCAAATCATAGCGAGACAGTAATCAATATAGTAAAACGGCATTCTGTAAATATGTGGCTGTGACTGCCAATAGCCACCGTTATTGAGGTAAAAATTCTCATCGTAATCTTTCCATGGGAGATATTTTCTTTCAGTTTCCCTCCATGCCTGATTCCTTTCCGAAGGAGTCATATCCGGGTTTTCATAAATTATGTGCTGAAACTCGTCAACAGTAACTCCATAGGGAATAAAAAGGATTGACTTTTCGAGGTGTCCGGTTTTAAATTTTTCAGTCTCACCGTTAAAAAATAATTTCATCCATGGCCAGGTGATGAACTCCATACTCATGGAATGTATTTCCGCAGATTCGAGTGTTGGGAAAACGTATTCCGGAACAGAAAAATTTCTGCTGGAAAACGCCTGAAATGCGTGACCGGCTTCATGGGTAAGTACGCGGATATCATCGGATGTGCCGTTCATGTTGGCGAATATGTACGGTGTTTTATATTCGGGAATAAAAGTACAATAACCACCCGGTGCTTTACCCTCTTTATTATACAAGTCCATCAGGTTATTCTCAATCATTGTGTCCATAAATAAATTCGTTTCCTCTGAGAGTTGTGCATACATTTCTCTAGCACGCTCTACAATCCATTCAGGATTTCCCTTTGGTTTTGCGTTGCCGGTTTTGAATATCAGGTCGTAATCGTAATATTTGGGATTATCAATTCCTGCCCGTTCCATTTGTTTATATTTCAGTTTAGTTGCAATCGGAACTATGTATTTTAAAACGTGATTGCGAAATTTGCCTACATCAGTTTTATCGTAATCCGTGCGATATAATTTTGCATAGGCCATATCTGTGTAATTTTCATATCCGAGCTTCCGTGCCATTTTGGTGCGGACTTTGACAAGCTTATCGTATATCTCATCCAATTCTTTCGAGTTATTTTCAAAGAAACCCCATTTCGCAATAGCAGCTTTGCGCCGTATTTCGCGGTCAGTCGAAGTGGAATACGGAGCCATACCTGAAATATTTATTGTCTTGCCCTCAAAATTAATTTTTGCAGATGATAATAATTTTACATACTGGCTTACAAACTTGTTGCTTTCCTGTAAGTCTGGGACAATCTGTGGACTAAATGCTTTCAATGTAGCATTTGCGATGTTAAACAATTGTTCACCAAACTCCGAGAAAAGCTCACTCTTGAAGACGGAATTAGTTAATGATTTGTAGTAATCAAAAATTAATCCGTCAACTATTGGTTTATTTTCATCGAAAAAGTTATGCTCCTTTTCAAAAAACTTATCGGTTGTATTTCGGGTAAAATTAATTGATGCAATTGTGCTCATAGTTTCGAAATCATTTCTCAGTGCATTTATTAATTTGATAGTTTCAATCTGTTGTTCAACGGATGAAGCATCATTAAATTGTAATAGTAAGTTATTAAATTTTTCTTTGTAAGCTTCCAAGTCGGGTCGTTTGTATACGTAATCGTTAAATTTCATAATAGAAATGGCATTTATTTTTTGGAAAATTTGATTTGATATTTTTCAACCGGTTTACCATCTATGAGGTGTTGCTTAATAATTTTTTCAAGCACTTTAGGAGAGCAGGAGTGATACCAGACGCCTTCGGGATAGACAACGGCAATTGGTCCGCTTTCGCAGATCCTCAGACAATTTGCCTTAGTTCTGAAAACTCCGCCATCACCCGTGAGATTAAGTTCTTCGAGCCTTGACTTCAGGTAGTCCCAGGATTCAAGAGATTTTTGCCTGCTGCAACATTTGTCTTTCGTTTGATCGCAACACAGGAAAATATGTCTTTCTATTTTATCAATACCCAGTTTCAGGGCTTTTTTAACCGGAGCTTTGCTCAATTAGTTTTATTTCTCCCGCTTTTTCTTTTTTAATCAATTTCATTCCAAACAACACCCTGAGGAAATTAAATCGCCGGATAATGAATTCATATATAGCTAGCGATCCAAGAAGGGTAGTGTTACCTATAATCATAAACTTTATGAGAACAGGTTGATCTAATTGAATTACATAAAATGCAACAACAATCAAAACAGATTGATGTATTATATATAGGGGATAAATTCCTTCGGTTGCATACGAGAGTAACTTTGATTTAACGTTCAGGTATCGTCTGCCGTAACCAAGGATAGACAAAACCCAAAACCATGCAAGCAGGGTTTCGGTAATCCAATATATAAAATAAGCAGACGAGGTGTTGTCGTTATTTTTCGTGAATATGTGTATAACCGTGAATGTTATCGCCAGTATCAGTGAAGTTAATCTCTGGTCTTTAAGTGATTCCCAAAGTTTTTCACTTGAACAAATCAGGTAACCGTAACAGAAAAAAATGAAGAAGTAAACAAAGTTCGCACCGTCATCAACCAAATTATGAAATCCGGAAAATTTATCGCGAAGTAAAATTTGTGCAATCACGAGCGGTATTACAAGAAGGTTAATTCTAAAAACCGGTACGAGAAAGTCTGTAATAATTTTTAAAAGGTTTTTCCCATTTTCCGACCTGAAAAATGTGAAAAGTGGGATCCCGATTACAGAATAGATAAACAAATATCCGATAAACCATAAGTGATGCCAGCTGAAATTTCCAAGTATACCCAGTCCGTAAATTTTACCCTCGCTCGGATTTAAAAATCTTTGTTTGAAATCAAGGTAGCTTGAGAATTCCCAACCCTGCTTAATTAGTTCGAAATATTGTTGGTGTGGGATTAATATAAACATGCCAAATGCGAGAGGTATCAATAGCCTGCTTGAACGTTCACGAAAATACTGGAATCCGTTTCTATATCCGAATGCAAACAATGTTCCTGCACCTGAAATCACAAATAATAACGGCATTCTCCAGTGGGAAAGGAATTCAGTGAAGATATCCAAAAACGGATCTGAAACAGAATCCTGAATGAAATACCAAGACCAACTGATGAATACCATGCCTGCGTGAAAATAGAGTAAAAGTATTATAGCAATAACTTTAAGCCAGTCGAGGTCGTATCGTCTTTCTCTTTTTTGGGATTTACTCATTTTGCGGATAACAAGATAATTAAAGCGTATGTAAGTTTCATTGTAATAATTTAAGTTGAGTTTTGTCACGAAGGGAAATGAAACAAAGGGTTTCTCAACTTTGAGAATATCAGGCTGCAATAGTTATCAACCAGCATATTGAGAACAAACTTCGCATTGATTTTAAAAAACAATAATACTACTTTTGTGATTCGTAAAAATTCGTCAAGATGAAAACAGCGATAGCAAAATCCAACAGAGTTACAAGATTTCTTAGGACGACCGACAACCAGCACAAGTGGTATTTGGTTGATGCAAACGGAAAGACACTGGGACGACTTGCAACTGAAATAGCAATGCGTATCAGGGGCAAGAGAAACCCTCAGTTTACGCCCAATTCTGACACTGGTGATTGGGTTGTTGTAATTAATGCTGATAAAGTTTCAATTGCGCCAAGGCGCGCGGAACAAAAGGTTTATTTAAGACACACCGGATATCCCGGTGGTCAGCGGTCAACCTCATTCAATGAAATGATGAAGAAGCATCCTGAAAGGGTCATACAACTTGCGGTCAGACGAATGCTTCCTAAGAACAGGCTAGGAAGAAAGCTTATAAATAAACTGAAAGTTTACAGTGGAGAAAATCATCCGCACTCTGCTCAAATACCGGAAATCCTTAATATAGAAACTTAATTTAATTTTTTATAATGGCATCTACACCAATAATTGCGGTAGGTAGAAGAAAGACATCAACAGCAAGAGTATATCTCACACCGGGATCCGGAAAAATTTTGGTTAATTCAAAAGAACCGAAAGATTATTTCGTTAATGATTCGCTGATGAGAAATGCGCTCTCACCTCTGGAAATTACAAACACAACCGGAAATTTTGACATTAAAATTAATGTTAATGGCGGTGGCGTAAGCGGACAGGTTGGTGCGATCACATTGGCTTTATCACGTGCATTAGTTAAATCGAACGAAGAACTAAAACCTGAATTAAAAAGGTTTGACCTTATGACCCGGGATCCAAGAATGGTAGAGAGAAAGAAATACGGCAGACCTAAAGCAAGGAAAAGATTCCAGTTTTCCAAGAGATAAAAATTTTTTAATAAACATATTTCCCGATCCATGCTTACCTGTGTCACTTTTAGTGATGTTAGCTATGGAAAAGACGGAAATAGAAGAATAACAAAAGCCAACACATTTTAACCAATCTCGTTGAACCAACCGGTTCTAAGACTTTTTCAGATGTAGTATGGCTTTGAAAATAATTAGGAGAAAAATCCAGCATGTTCAAGGTGCAAATTGAAGACCTTCTTTTAGCAGGGTCACATTTCGGTCATTTAACCAGGCGGTGGAATCCGAAAATGAAGAAATATATCTTCATGGAGCGAAACGGAATCCACATTGTTGACCTAAAGAAAACTTTACAGTTATTGGAAGAAGCCTGCAATTCCATATCCAACATATCTTCTCAAGGAAAGAAGATGCTTTTCGTTGGTACCAAAAAGCAAGCAAAAGCTATTATAAAAGAACAGGCAGAACGCTGTGGCGCTTACTATGTCTGTGAAAGATGGCTTGGCGGTATGTTAACGAACTTCAATACTGTGAGGCGGAGCATAAAGAAACTACAGAATCTCCAAAAAATGGAGGTTGACGGTACTATTGATAGTTTTGTAAAAAAAGAGAGGCTCATTATGGCGAGGGAAAAAGATAAACTTGAAAAAGTACTAAGCGGGATTGCCGATATGACAAGACTTCCGGGAGCAATATTTTTGGTTGACGTTAAAAAAGAACACATTGCAATTGATGAAGCAAGAAAACTTAGAATTCCTATCTACGCGATTGTTGATACTAATTGTGATCCCGACCTTATAGATTATCCGATTCCGGCGAATGACGATGCAGTTAAGTCAATTGAGATTATAACCAAAGCAATAGCAGATGCGGTAATTGAGGGTAACGCAGCTGCGAAAGAAAAACAAATGGATGAATCTGCTGAGATGCAGGAAAAAATGGAACAATAATAAACAACAATAAAATGACGATAAGCATAGATCAAATTAAAGAACTCCGGAATAAGACGGGTGCAGGCATGGCTGATTGTAAAAAAGCGCTTGAGGATTCCGATGGAAATATCGAAAAGGCAATTGAAATACTCAGAAAGAAGGGAGCTGCACTTGCAACGAAGAGGGCTGATAAATCTACCAACGAAGGCGCTATTAAATCTAAAATCAGCGATGACAAAAAAAGCGCCGCAATTATTGAAGTGAATTGTGAAACTGACTTTGTCTCAAAAGGTGAGGCTTTTCAGGAATTTTCTGATAATGTTGCTGAAGCTACCTTGCTGGCAAAGTCTAACGATATTAATACCGTTCTTGAAACTAAAATTGGTGAGCTTACTATTAAAGAACGATTGGATTCACTTATGGCGGCAGTTGCAGAAAAGACGGAAATTAAACGAGTCTGTTATTTGCATATTGAAGATGGTTTCTTTGGGGATTACAACCATTTCGGAAGTAAACTGGGATCTCTTGTAGGTGCAAAGGGTGAATACACCGAAGAAGCCGGTGATATTTTAAATAAGATTGCAATGCAGGTTGTTGCAATGAATCCAATCGCTATTAAACGCGAAGATGTCCCGGCTGAAATCATTGAAAAGGAGAAAGAGATTTATACATCACAGGTAAAAAATGAAGGTAAACCTGAAAACATAATTGATAAAATTGTCCAGAATAAGACTGAAAAATACTTTCAGGAAAATGTATTGCTGGAACAGGAGTTCATTCAGGATTCAAAAATGGCAGTAATGGATTTCATAGCAGATTATAAAGAGAAGACAGGCAAAAGTTTTGAAATCACTGAGATGGTTATATATCAACTTGGTTAGATAAAAAATATGGAGCTGAAATACAAACGCATATTGCTGAAACTTAGCGGGGAATCCCTCATGGGATCACAGAATTTCGGGATTGATGCGGATTTTCTCGAACACCTTTCAACTGAAATACAAGCGGTAGCCGAACTCAATGTGCAGATTGGAATCGTAATCGGAGGCGGAAATATCTATCGCGGTTTGTCGGCATCAAAACAGGGAATTGACAGGGTTACAGGTGATCTGATGGGAATGCTTGCGACTGTGATAAATTCACTCGCTCTGCAAAATGCACTTGAACGGAAAAATTTGTTTACGCGCGTGCAATCTGCTATAATGATGGATGAAGTCGCTGAACCATTTATATTGCGAAGAGCAAGGAGACACCTTGAAAAAAATCGGATAGTAATTTTTTCAGCGGGTACGGGAAGTCCGTACTTTACGACCGATACGGCTGCTGCACTCAGGGCTATAGAGATCAATGCCGATTTAATTATCAAAGGAACAAGGGTTGACGGTGTTTACGACGATGATCCGGAAAAAAACCCAAATGCAAAAATGTTCAACCAACTGACCTTTGCAGATGTACTTGAAAAAAATCTAAGGGTAATGGATCTTACTGCTATTACTTTGTGCAGAGAAAATTCGCTTCCGATTCTCGTGTTTAATATGAATAAAAAAGGTAACCTGCTTAAACTGATTCAAGGTGAGAAAGTTGGAACAATTATTTCATAAATTAACCTCAATTAAATATGGTTAAAGTTATTTTAAGGGAGTCTGAGGAGCGAATGAAAAAAGCTCTCGAGTTTGTCAAAAATGAATTTCTTAGAATAAGGACCGGACGGGCGTCAACCGGTTTAGTTGATAATGTAAAAATTGATTACTACGGGACACCCACTCCGTTAAACCAAGTTGGGAATATCAGTATACCTGATTCACAGACTATTGCGATACAGCCATGGGATAAATCGGTAATTTCATTAATAGAGAGAGCTATTCTGAATTCAGATCTCGGACTTAATCCCAGCAACGATGGAAATATCGTAAGAATTCCGATTCCTCCGTTGAACGAAGAGAGAAGGAAAGAGTATGTTAAACTCGCGAAGAAAGTTGCTGAGGAGGGACGAATTTCAATCAGAAATATTCGCAGGGATGAGATTGATAAACTCAAGAAAACGGAAAAGGAAGAACACATTTCCGAAGATGAGCGTAAACATGCGGAGGTAGAAATTCAAAAGCTTACAGATAAATACATAAAAGAGATTGATAACAATCTTATCTCAAAAGAGAAAGAGATAATGGAGGTTTAACCCCGATGCAATGTATAAACTCTGGAAAGTATTATACAATATTATATTACTGCCTGCAATCTGCGTATTTTTCTCAATATACGCCTTAGTTAATTCAAAGGTTAGAAAAGGATTTTACGGAAGGAGAGACCTGTTTAACAAATTAAGCAGGTCTCTTTCTGTTTTTAATGAGAGCAAAAACGGTAACATCCTGATACATTGCTCTTCGCTTGGAGAATATCAGCAGGCAATTCCCCTGATTAACGAATTTTCAAAGTTGGGTTTTAATGTTGTCGTAAGTTTCTTTTCTCCGTCAGGTTATGCAAATTCAAACATCTCCTTTAACAACTGCATTAAAACTTATTTACCGCTCGATACAATACAATCCGGGGAACTATTTCTTGATATGATTAACCCAGCGTTTATAGTGTTTATGAGATATGATTTGTGGATGAACTTAATGGATAGCGCTAAGCGGAGAGATATCCCGATGTATATTGCAAATGCGAGGTTTGACAAAAGAGATCTCACTTGGACTTTTCCGGTTTTAAGGTCATTTAAAATTGAACTATATGGACTGTTAACCGGAATTTTTACTATTGATAAGAAAGATGAACAAGAATACAAGAAAGTGCTTTCAGGAAAAAACACGAAAGTATATCTTATAGGAGATTCTAAATATGAACGGGTTAAGCAGGCAGGTGAAGGGATTTCGGGTGTCCCGGAGTTATCGGATGTCATTTCAGGAAATAAAAAAATATTTGTAATTGGTAGCTCGTGGAAAGAGGATGAAAATGTACTTTTCCCTGTTATTGATAAATTGTTACAGTTTGAGCCTGATTTAATGACCTTTTTAGTTCCCCATGAACCTAAAGAAAAGAAAATTGATATTATTCTAAAAAAAATTCATTCCGATTTCAATAATATTTCTCCAATCAGATATTCATTGATTGAGAACTTTAAAAATGAAAACTTAATAATAGTTGACCGGATTGGATTGTTAATGAGGTTATATTCAATTGCTCAGGTTAGTTATGTAGGCGGTGGATTTAAGTCAGGATTGCATAATATTCTCGAGCCGGCAATTTACAATATACCGATATTATTTTCCAACACAGTAAAAAATTCTGACGAGGATGAAATTCTCATGAATGCCGGATGTGGTTTTGCAGTTTCTGGCCAAAAGGATGTGTACAGATTATTAAGGAAGTTTTTATCCGACAGCGATTACAGAAGAAAAGTCGGAGAAAATTGCAGGAAAGTTTTTATAGGTTCTGAAGGAATTGCAGAAAAAATTGTTCAAATTATAAATCAAAGAAATGTTCGATAGGTTTTCATTTATACGGGATTCATTGCAGGAAAGCAGTCAGGTCAAAGAGCGAATTTTATCTGAATGCCTGACCGATATAAACCTCTTTGCGGATAAGGTTATATCCTCATTGAAATCGGGTGGGAAAATACTTTTATGCGGTAACGGCGGTAGCGCAGCAGATTGCCAGCATATTGCAACCGAGCTTGTAGTACGTCTGTCGCATGACCTGAATAGGCCTGCAATTGCCGCCATTGCGATAACGACAGATACATCCAATTTAACTGCGGGCGGGAACGATATCGGATTTGAAAATATTTTTGCAAGGAGTGTTGAAGCGCTCGGAAAAACGGGCGATGTATTGTTTTGTATCTCTACAAGCGGGAATTCACCAAACATTCTAAAAGCAATTCATCAGGCGAAATCAACGGGAATGGTAATAGCCGGTTTATCAGGTGATACAGGCGGAAAAATGTTACCGCTTTGCGATGTATGTATAAAAATACCTTCCCGAAACGTACAACGGATACAGGAAGGTCATATAACGGTTGCGCATATTTTGTGTGAGATTATAGAACGTGAAATGTATCCCACCGGTTAATCAGCCTGAAACTCCATCGTTTCCTCCGGTGCAAAATGCGGATAAATTGATTTTGTCCCACCGGTTTCTTCTGCTGTAAAGTAATACTTAATTATCTGACCAGATTTAAACGGAATTGTTGCAATATATTTTCCGGAATTATTACTATCGAATTTCAAATCGGAAAGCCTCATTGTTACCGTCTCGAAACTAATACCATCATTAACCGAATAATGAAATTCAACTGAATTATCTCTTATCAGGTTTTTTGAGGCAAGATAAGTTGAAATATTCAGCTCTGATCCTACAATGGAAAATTGGGGAACGTTGCTCCAGATCATTCCAAAATAAAGCGCTGCTTCATACCCGTTTACTATTCCCCAACCGAAAATATTGTTAGGGTTGCTGCTGTTAGAGGCTGTATTCATAAGGGCTTCCCTTACCTGCATTGGTGTGAGGTATGGGTGAGCAGAAAGTATCAAAGCCGTTACGCCTGCCGTAATAGGTGTAGAAAATGATGTGCCGTTTGAATATGAATATTTGTTGTTACTTTTCTTATCCATTTGGGCAACATAAACCATAACACCGGGGGCGACAACTTCAGGTTTGATTCTCCCGTCACTGGTCGGGCCGTTAGAACTGAATGTGGCAATATCTCCGCTTAAAGTAATCGCACCAACAGATAAAATCGAATCGGCATCTGCAGCTGACCCAAGTGACGGAATAGCGGTTTGAAAGTAATTCCCCATTGCATTTAACACAACAATTCCGAGTTGCGCTGACCTTGTGGCTGCCAATGATGTAATCGCCGTTTCACCGTTAAAATCTTCATACGAATAAGAATTTCCCCCAAACGGCGGATCGTATACTTTATAAATTAATGAGCTTGTAATTATATCGGCACCCATCGCTTCTGCCCATTCAGCCGCTTCAAGCCAGAAATCTTCCTCCATCGGGGTTTCGGAGGAAACGTATTCAGTTTTTGAAAGGATTATTTCTGAATCAAATGCGGGACTTATTAACTTACCGGGCATAAAGCCGCTGTGAGATGATAACGTTGCAGTACCGTGACCGCCCTGATCGTACAAATCGGGATATTTTTGATTATCCTGTTGAAATGTACTGCTGTCCTTATTTATAAAATCGTATTCGGCTATAATATTTAAATCCCTTAAAGCTTCATGATTTCTCCAATCGAAACCGTCATCTAAGTTTGCAATTAATACACCTCTCCCGGTAATGAACATATCATGAAGTTTCGGAACGTTCACAACCTGCATTTGCTTGAGTGATTTTCCGTAGTTAAGTCTGTGTTTGATTGAATCAATACTATAATTGCGTGCGAAGATTAAATTCCTATACTCATCCTCCCCTGCATGTGGCATCAGTACAGAGCCCTGCGTTTGCAAATATCCGACTACCTTGAACTTTTCAATAAAGTCCAATCCTTTCAACTCTCTTAATTGTTTCTGGTTGAGATATGCGCTCACACCGTTGAGCCACCGTGATATGGCGATGATATCAATTCCGATCTTCTCAATTTGTTCAATGTATTTCTTATTTACTGGTAAATCCTGATAGTCAATTAACTTTTCTTCTGTCCTTACTTTTAGCCGCCTTTTAATTGCCCTCTCGGAAAGTAAATTTAATCCCGTAACGTACGCGTCTGAACCCTGTGAGATTATATCATCTGGTTTAAACTCTCCCTTGTCTTTAAAAATCATCCAATACTTTGTGTCGGCTTTATCCTGTGCGAATGCAACATTACCGGAAATCATTATCATTAGAAGTATTGTTTTTAGCGAGCGGATTTTTCTCATAATAAAAGTTTTATTGTTCGGTACTTTAAAAGACTTTGAATTTAAACAAAAAATGGGAACAAGCTTGCTCATCCCCATTTATAAAAAATTTTTAAACCGTATTATCAAACCGTAAAGTTTTCCAAATAGTGAACAATTCGCATAATGAACTGTCCGCCAAGAGCGCCATCAATTAACCTGTGATCGAAGGATAGCGTAAGGTAGAGCATTGGTTTAATTACAACGAAGTCCCCTTCAGTTGTCTCAAGTACTGTTGGTCTCTTTTTAACTGCACCTATACCAAGGATAGCAACCTGTGGTTGATTGATTACCATAGTTCCCATGATATTTCCAAAGACTCCGTAATTGGAAATTGTAAATGTCCCGCCCTGAATTTCATCTAGGGAAAGTTTTTTAACACGCGCTCGTTTTGCAAGGTCGTTGATTGACCTGGCTAATCCGACGAGGTTCATTCCGTCAGAATCATGGATTACAGGAACTATTAAACCACCGTTGTCCATTGCAACTGCCATCCCGAGGTTTATACGATTTCTCATAATGGCTTTGAAAGGAACAGCTGAATCATCAATGACCGAATTAACGAGAGGAAAATCTTTCAGCGCTTTAATTGTAGCCTCGGCAATGAATGGCATATACGATATTTTAAAACCTTCTTTTGATTCGAAATCTTTGTTCATTTCCTTTCGAATTTTATCGACTGTTGTAAGATCACACTCAGCAATGCAATTTACGTGCGGTGATATGCTCATTGAAGCCACCATATGCTCCGCCATCTTTTGTCTGATGTTATCGAATTCAAGTACCGATAATCCCTCTTCGTTATAATCAACTTCGTATCTGGGGAGCGAGACTTCTTTTTTTGCAGGTGTAATAATTTTTTTCGGTTCTGTTGGAATCGGTTTTGATTCAGGTTTAACCGGTGCTATACTTCTATTGGAAACGAATGCAAGTATATCTTTCTTTGTTACACGTCCTTCACTTCCGGTTCCGGTAATATTCTCAAGCTCTGCCATCGAAATACCTTCGGCTTTCGCAATGTTCAATACTAAGGGCGAATAAAATCGTCCTGATTGAGATTTCGCTTTCTCCTGAGAGGGAGATTCTACCGGTGTATCATCCGGATTGTTTTCCTGTACTTGTTTTTGGGTTGCCTGCTCCTGCTTTTGTCCTTCAGCAATTGGTTTCGGCTCATCCGACGTTTGATGTGTAGTTGAACTAACACTTCCGTTACCTGTATCGATTCTGGCGATAACATTGCCAACGCCGACTACATCACCCTCATTATATAAAATTTCAGTGATTGTTCCGCTTTCAGGTGAAGGAACTTCAGTATCAACTTTGTCGGTAGAGATTTCCAGTATTGTTTCGTCACGTTCCACTTTATCACCTGGTTTTTTGTGCCATGTGAGGATAGTCCCTTCCATAATTGACTCACCCATTTTCGGCATTACTACATCAACTGCCATAAATTATTTCTCCTGTTGTTCTTTTTTATTATAAATAAATGAATTAAATCAATCTTTATTCACATCGAACAAAGAACTGATAGATTTATTCTGATTCGTCCTTAAAATAGCATCCGCAAAAGTATCAGCAATTGAGAGAACTGTAATTTTGTCGGACTTTTGCTTTAATGGTAAAGTATCGGTAATAAACAGCTTTGTCAAGTGGCTCTTATTTATTTCATTCACTGCATGCCCAGATAAGATGGCGTGAGTACAGAAACCATAAATTGATTTTGCGCCATTTTTCTTCAGCGCTTCCACTGCATTAACGAAAGTACCGCCTGTATCAATCATATCATCAACAATGAGCACATTTTTTCCTGCGGCGTTTCCAATTATATTCATAATCTCTGCAACGTTAGGTTTCGGACGACGTTTATCAATTACGATGAGGTCGGCATCAAGTCTCTTAGCGTAAGACCTCGCCATTTTAATACCACCTACATCAGGAGTTGCCACGACGAGATTCTTGATATTTAGTTTTCGGATATGCGTGATGAATACCTTTGAAGAATAAAGGTGATCTACCGGAATATCAAAAAATCCCTGAATCTGCGGTGCGTGCAAATCCATTGTAATAACCCTGTCAGCTCCTGCCTTCGTCAGCAAGTTGGCTATCAGCTTTGCTGAGATTGAAACTCTTGGCTGGTCTTTCCGGTCTTGTCTTGCGTATCCGAAATAGGGAATCACTGCATTAATACGTCGCGCTGATGCACGTCTGCCAGCATCTATCATCAGCAACAACTCCATAATATTCTCAAACGGCGGATTTGTGGATTGAACAACGAACAGGTCTGTACCGCGGATGTTCTCGTTATATTTCATCCAAATCTCGCCATCGGAAAAGGTTTTAAACTCACACTTCCCGAGTTTTAGTCTCGCAGCTTTTGCAATTCTCTGTGCTAAATATTTAGAAGCCCGCCCGGAGAATATTTTAAGATCTGACATTGTTGATTTGAATGTTGCAGAGATATGCAAGTTAACTAAACGTTATTCCTATTTCAATTTAATAAAAGAACGAAAAATTCCACACCGTGCAGAAGAAAAAAACAGCTAATTTAAACACTATACATTCTACATTGTTATGGATCAATTATTGTGAGATTGGTTTTTACCGTTTGCTATTAGTTCAGTTATAGAATAAAAAAATTACCGATAAATATTCTCAAATTATTCAGGTATCCAAAATTAATTGAACGTCAAACAATATATATAATCTACTATATGTAAAAAGAAAAGCGTTATATTGATTAGTGATCAACCTCATACAAGCGTGTTGCACTGAAGATTCCCTGTTGCTTGTTGAGAGTTTCTATTATGTCGTTCAGTTGTTTTAAATTTCTGATGCTGAGTATCAGGGTTCCTTCGAATATCGAACCCCTTGTATTTATCACGACACTTTTAATATTGGTTTTAAATTTTTTTGAAATCGCATTAGTCAGTTCATTTAAAATCCCTGCTCTGTCTTCGCCAATAAGTTTTATTCCACCGGTGAATTCACCCATTCCGGAGTCGTTCCATTTCACCTCCAATATCCTATCCTGGTGATGCAGAAATAAGTTCACAACATTATTGCAATTCTTTCTGTGAATCTTTATGCCTTCAGTTTTCGTTACAAAACCGATTACTTCATCACCGGGGATTGGGTTACAACATTTAGCAAAACTGTATTGCAATCCTTGTAGTTCGTTATTATCGAACCCATTTTTAAACATAATACCATCAGTAGATGCCCGTGCGTCTTTAATGAACTTGTGAAATAATTCGGTTTGAACCTGTTCGGTAAGAGTTTGCTTGTATTCAATCTGATGAAGTTTATTTTTATCCTTTAAAATGTTTATAACCTCGTCAGCGACTGATTCGTATTTGCCGATTTCGTAGTAAAAGGCACTTAAATCTTTGTATTTCAGCTTATGTGTAAGCCGGACGAGATCGTCTTCGTTAACATGAATCTTGAACTTTTTAACTTTTTTCTCCCATGTTTCCCTACCTGCTTCTGCTGTTTTTCTTTTTTCAATGTTGAAAAATTTCCGTATATCGGATTTAGCTTTATGAGTTACTACGAACATTTCCCAATCCCGTTTAGGGGCTTGAGTTTTTGAGGTGATAATTTCAACTTGGCTGCCGCTGTGCAATTTTGTATCCAGTGTTACAATTTTACCATCAACTTTTGCGCCGATACAAGTCATTCCAACCTGGGTATGAATTTCAAAGGCGAAATCAAGTGCAGTTGCGCCGGCAGGCAGAATTTTCAAATCACCCTTCGGAGTGAAGCAATATATTTCGTCTTGGTATAGGTTGAGTTTAAAGCTTTCCATTAAATCTTTCGGCATTTCATCCGACGACTGCGCTTCAAGAGTTTCCCGGATCCACTTCATCCAGTCCTCAATATGTTTATCGGTAATGGTAGTATTCTCTTTGTATTTCCAGTGGGCGGCAACACCTTTCTCCGCAATCTCATGCATCTCACGGGTACGGATTTGAACTTCAACCATTTTACCTTCTTTGCTTACAAGAGTTGTATGGATTGATTGATAACCGTTTTGTTTTGGGATTGAGATGTAATCCTTAAACCGCTCGGGAACGGGAAGGTAAATTTCTGAACAGATTCCATAGGCAATAAAACAGTCATTTTTATTAGCGGAATCTATTATAATCCGGATTGCGAAAAGATCGTATATTTCGTCAAAATTTTTATTCCTCGTTTTAATTTTTTTGTAAATGCTATAAAGATGTTTTGCCCTGCCATATACCTCGAATTTCAACCCCTGTTCCTGAAGTTTCTCTTTGATAGGTTGAATAAATTTTTTTATGAACCTTTCACGTTCACGTTTTTTCTCTTTAAGGTTCTTTGCGATTTCATCATACGATTTCCGGTCAATGTATTTAAATGATAAATCTTCGAGCTCGGTTTTAACTTTAGATAATCCAAACCTATGGGCAAACGGCGCATAGATTTCAAGTGTTTCCTGAGCCATCCGCATCTGTTTGGGGTTTGAAAGGAATTCAAGAGTTCTTAGATTGTGCAGACGGTCAGCGAATTTAATCAACATTACGCGGATATCGGAAGTCATTGAGAGCAACAGTTTCTTGTATGATTCAACCTGTTGGAGTTCGTAGTTTTCAAAGATTCCGTCAATTTTCGTTGCACCATCAACAATCTCAGCAACCTGATTTCCAAACTCCGCTTTAATATCTTTGAGTTCAAACTTTGTATCTTCTACAACATCGTGAAGCAATGCGGAAGCAATTAAAACATCGTCGAGAGGAATTTCAGTAGCAAGTATTACCGCAACTTCGTAAGGATGCGAAAAGTAAGGTTCCCCCGAAGCACGTTTATCATTTCTGTGAGCGTCAACAGAGAACTTAAACGCTTTTGCAATTAAGTTTTCATCAAATTTGGAAGTGGAGATGTTAGCTCTGCAATGTGCTAAAAGCTCATCTAGTTTTTTCTTGTAATAATTGCTTAACATTGTGAACTTCAGTTAAAATACTGTAAGCGATGAATTCTAATCAAATAGTTCCAAATAACCTGTCACCTGCATCACCCAGACCTGGTACAATATAACCAAGCTCATTGAGCTTTTCATCCAGGCTGCAGGTATAAATTGTAATCTGTTGCTCTAATGATTTGAACTGTTTATTGATATGATTAATTCCTTCTGGAGCTGCCAGCAAAGAAGCAACGGCTATTTTTCTGTACCCGTTTTCAAGCATCTGCTTGATTGTGTAAGCTGTGCTTCCGCCTGTTGCAAGCATAGGGTCAACAATTATTATGAATACTTTTCTTTTGTCCTTTATTGCAGGGAACCGATAGTAATATTTAATCGGTTCCAAAGTTTCCTCGTTTCGGTACAAGCCGATATGACCTGTCCTTACTTTTGGGAAAAGTTCCATAAAGCCGGTGAGGAGACCCAAACCGGCTCTTAAAATCGGAAGGAGAATTACGTCGTCATTAATCTGAAATCCTTTGGTTTTTTTTATCGGAGTTTCAATATTTATTCTTTTTACTGACAGTGATGAAAAAACTTCCGATGCAATTAAATATGATACTTTATCAAGGCAAAACTTGAAATTTATGTGGTCGGTTTCTTTGTCCCTGAGGATCGAGAGATAATGCTCAACCAAAGGGTGATTAATCAGTTTTAGGTTCCTCATGCTGAAGACGTTCGACAGTTAAATTAGTTGTTAGTTTTTGTACCGAAGTAACTGATTGCCCTCGCGCAGATAATTTGGCTTCCATCTCGATTGTGGTTTGGGTATTCTTTTTTACAATCCAGCCACTTTTGAGATCAAACAGGACTTCACCTGTACCGCTTGCGTCAGATTTAGTTAAAGTATATTTAGCGCCCTCCTCGTTTATCTCTTTGTTGAGGAAATCAATTCCAAGGTCAGCTTTAATTTTCAGTATAGACTGATCACCCTCTTCATTAATTTCCAGGAGCGTATAAGAAAGGTTGTTTCTTACAGGAAACACAAGCAGGTTCGTTTCATAAGACCTTGTCCATGCTGAGTCAATCGTAATTTCAGTTTGCGGAAAAATCTGGAATTGATTCTGGATAATTCCCTTAATTGATTCTTTTCCGAACGATTCCTTGACAAGCGATTTATCCTGTTCGCTTAACGTATCTCCTAATGCTTTGTATATATTCTCATAAACTTTCTCAAGACCGTAAACATCCAGAATATCACCTGTCTTATCTATTCTAAGGTAGAAACGTTGGTTAATAAGCGCATTGTATTGAATGAAATCCGGTAAATTGTAAATAGAATCTTTAACGTTTGAATTGTATAGTTCTGTAATAGTAGAGTCGTTCATTTCAGCAGCAGATAAAACCTGAATGCTATCGAAAGACATCTTCATAGTAATTATACCTTCATTGTCTATGCTTTCCACTTCCTGGGTGTAGTAATAAGTCATCGTTTGCCGGGACTTCATCTCCTGATTGTTAGTCGCGGGACTTTTATCGCTTGATGAAGTTTCTGCGATAATTTTATAGCTGAATTTTGAATTTAGTTCAGGATTGTATTTTGCGTTAACGTAAGTTTTACCGTTAGCTTCTCTGATTAAATCAGAATTTTTCCCGGAGGTATTATTGTTAACTTTTTCATCGCACGACTGAAGAAATAGTAAGGTTGCTGTCAGAAAGATAAAAATATACTTTCCTGTTCTGATAAAATTTGACATCAATACTTTTAATTTAATTAAAATTGAGTAGCTATAAATATACGTTTATTGAAAACTACATGATAGGCAATGAACAATAAATATTCTGAATTGAGTTTGAATCCTTTAATATATATTTTTGTGCTCGTTCATTTATGGGCGATTAGCTCAATTGGCTAGAGCACCTCGCTTACACCGAGGGGGTTATAGGTTCGAGTCCTTTATCGCCCACACTTTCTTCCGTTATTCATAAAAATATCATTTCTGTATTATGTACCCCATTAAGATAAACTTAACAGATGAAGGATAAGTTTATTCTGCTTGTTGCACTTGTTGTTGTTTTTGTCATCAATCTTTTTGCAGATAAACTTGATCCGTATTTTCATACGATTATTATTTTTGTAGGTATCAATATCATTCTCGCCACGAGTCTGAATTTAATAAACGGTTACACGGGACAGTTTTCATTGGGACATGCAGGATTCATGGCAATTGGCGCTTACGTTTCACTGGGGCTTTCAACATATTTTGCTCCGGTATTCAATAGTATGTTTGGAACTGGATCAATCGGCACTTCAGTTACTTTTTTAATTCTGATGCTTATTGCGGGTTTGTCTGCGGGTATTGTAGGTTTACTGGTCGGAGTTCCGTCACTGAGGTTGAAAGGTGATTATCTTGCGATCGTTACACTTGGGTTTGCGGAAATAATTCGTGTTTCAATTCAAGGGATGGATTTCATCGGAGCAGCTCAAGGGTTCAGAGGTGTGTATATTTACGATAACGGTATCAGATCGCTCGAAATGCTCCCTGATGTAACCGGAATCGGATATAAATTTTATTCAGTTCCGTCTTATACCGATTTCTTCTGGGTTTTTGCGATGACCGCAATTTGTATTTTCTTTGTTAATAACCTTATGAATTCAACCTACGGTAGAGCATTTGTGGCAGTAAAGGACGATGAAGTTGCAGCGGAAGCAATGGGAATCAACACAACTAAATTTAAAGTAATCGCATTCGTAAGCGGAGCTTTTTTTGCCGGCGTTGCAGGATCACTTTACGGACACTTCGTTACATTCGTTACACCGGAGGATTTCAATTTCCTCCGATCGGTGGAAATTCTTGTTATGGTAATCCTGGGCGGAATGGGAAGTATGATTGGTGTTGTTATTGCCGCCGTTTTGCTTACAATATTACCTGAAGTTCTGAGAGGTGTTTCAGAATACAGAATGATTGTGTACTCCCTGCTTCTTGTAATTTTAATGCTAACCAGACCGCAGGGATTGTTCGGCGTGAAATTGTTAAAATCAAAAAAGTAATCATGTATGACTGAATTGCTCCGATTAAATAATGTAACAATGAAATTTGGTGGCTTAACGTGTGTGGATAAACTTGACGCTTATGTAAATCAAGGTGAACTTGCCGGCATGATTGGACCGAACGGTGCAGGTAAAACCACTGTATTCAATATGATCACCGGGGTATATAAACCTACTGAAGGAGAAATAACTTTGGAGGGTAGCTCTATCATCGGGAAAAAACCTTACGAGGTTTCAGCGCTGGGTATCAGCAGAACGTTTCAGAATATCAGATTGTTTCCAAGCCTAAGCGTACGGGATAATGTTCGTGTCTCATTTAATAAAAATCTTCAAAGCGGTTTCATTTCCTCAATTTTAAAACTTCCCACATATTTTAGAGAAGAGGGTAAAGTTGAGAATAAGATTAGCGAGTTACTTGAGATGTTTGATTTACTTGCTGATGGTGAAGAACAGGCGACATCGTTGTCGTACGGCGAACAAAGGAAACTTGAGATTGTACGGGCGTTGGCTACTTCACCGCGTTTACTTTTGTTGGATGAACCTGCGGCAGGAATGAACCCTACTGAAAAACAGGAACTCATGAAGTTAATCCAAAGGGTCAAAGATGAATTTAACATTTCTATTCTATTGATTGAACATGATATGTCGGTTGTTATGGGTGTTTGCAAGAGAATATTTGTGCTGGACTACGGAGAAAAGATCGCTGAAGGTCTTCCGGAAGAAATTCAAAAAGATTCAAAAGTGATTGAAGCATATTTGGGAGATTACCATGCTAAAGATTGAGAATATGTACGTAAATTATGGCGCAATTAAAGCAATACGAGGTATTAACATTCAGGTTAAAGAGGGAAGCATTGTAACTCTTATCGGTGCGAACGGTGCAGGAAAAACTACGACCTTAAGAACAATTTCAGGTTTAATAAAACCGGCTTCAGGCAAAGTAATCTATTGTAATGAGGATATAACAAATCTTTCTGCAGATAAAATTGTACAAAGGGGTATTTCACAATCACCCGAAGGCAGGTTGATATTCTCAAATCTGACTGTACTTGAAAATCTCGAGATGGGAGCTTACACAAGAAAGGACAAATATAAACTTAAAGATGACCTGGAATTTATTTTTCATTTCTTCCCTAGACTTAAAGAACGACTGAAACAGTATGGCGGTACACTATCAGGGGGTGAACAACAGATGCTCGCTATCTCAAGAGCGCTGATGTCTAAACCAAAATTGTTATTGCTGGATGAACCTTCGCTCGGAATTGCTCCGTTACTTGTGAAAACAATCTTTGAACAAATCGTAAAACTTAACCGGGAAACGGGTATAACTGTACTTATAGTTGAGCAAAATGCCTATCTCGCTTTACAAAATTCAAATTATGGTTACGTACTTGAAACAGGCGAATTAATTATAGAGGGCGATGCGAAAGAGCTAATTCAAAACGAAGAAGTTAAAAAAGCCTATTTAGGCGGTTAAAAAAATTAAATAATATTTATTATGGATTTCAAATTTGCAGATTCAATGTCACGTTTGGGAACGGAGACAGCATTCGAGGTACTCGCTAAAGCTAAGGCTCTCGAAGCGCAGGGGAAACATATCATTCATCTTGAATTAGGTGAACCTGATTTTGATACTCCCCAAAATATAATTGCTGCCGCAATCAAATCATTGCAAAGCGGTGATACACATTATACACCTTCAAACGGAATTCTTCCGTTAAGGGAATCAATCGCCAAATACATGTCAAAAACACGAGGAGTGGATTTTTCAGCGGACGAGGTTGTTGTAACTCCGGGTGCAAAACCAATTATGTTTTTTGCCATAATGGCGCTTGTCAATCCGGGTGATGAAGTAATTTACCCTAATCCAGGTTTTCCAATTTACGAATCTATGATTAACTTTGTCGGTGGAAAGCCCGTACCTGTCGCGCTTAAAGAGGAGAGAGGTTTCGCTTTTGATCCGGAAGAGTTGAGGTCACTCATTTCCCCGAAAACAAAAATGCTTATCATCAACACGCCTCAGAATCCAACCGGTGGAATTTTAACTGAAGAGGATATACGCAAAATCACCGAAATTATTAAGAATACCGATTTAATTATTTTGAGTGATGAAATTTACAGTAGATTAATTTTTGAAGGTAAACATTTCAGCATAACACAAATTCCCGGATTTAAAGAGAGGACAATCATACTCGATGGTTTCTCAAAGTATTATGCAATGACCGGCTGGCGCGCCGGCTACGGTGTAATGCATCCGGAGATTGCATCGAAAATTTCCAGGTTAATAACAAATAGTAATTCATGCACAAATTCATTTGTACAAAAGGCGTGTATTGAAGCACTTGATGGACCGCAGGACTCAGTTGATAAGTTCCGTGAGGAATTCCTCGCAAGGCGGGAGATTATAGTTGAAGGTTTGAATTCAATTAATGGATTTTCTTGTATTGTACCGGCAGGTGCTTTCTATGCTTTCCCCAATATTTCTAAAACAGGTTACTCATCGCGTGAATTGACTGATCACCTTCTGAATAACGCTGGTGTAGCCGCATTGTCAGGTACTGCTTTCGGTGAATTTGGTGAAGGATATCTGAGATTTTCGTATGCAAATTCACGGGAGAATATTAAAGAAGCTATAAAGCGTATTAAAGAAGTTTTGTAAACAAAAATTGAAAAACATAAAAATGGAACAAGAAATAAAAGATAAAATCCTAAATATTTTTTCGGATAATGTTGCAATACATATCGCAACTTCCGGTGGTGAATATTCACCATGGATACTCGGAGCCTATTTCGCCTATGACGGACTTGATATTTACTGTGTTCTTGAGACACACGGAAAATCTTTTTCGAATGTTTCGGTCAATCGCAATATTGCAATTGAAATATCACAAAATGATGCCTCAAAAGATTTCCTTCAGGGATTTGGAGTTGTGGAAATATTACCACAGTCAGATACTGAGAAAGTTTTGAAAATGATAACTGACAGGATACCGTGGTTTAAAACGTACACTCCCATCGTTCCGGTGAAACTCAATATTTCAAAATATTTCGTTTCATCACTTGCTGAGGGATGGTTCCCTGCAAAGGTTTATGAAAAGCGGGCGTAATTTTACTCCCTCTTCGAAAGGCGATACCATTGTGTATCGCTTTTTTTATGTCGTAAGATAAATCGTGAACAGATTGTAATGGATGAACTTTGGATAATTTTATTTGTAGTGGTTATTATGGGATTTTTATTTTTTCTCTACAATAAACATAATAATCAGACGAAGATTTACAATAGAATACCCGGAAGAAAATTCAGAATATATAATAATACATACAAGAGATATATAGTATTCAAAGCAACAGACGCTCAAAATCTTAGACTTGAATTAAGTTCGTATTCAAAATTTGTAAGCAAAGGAGATGCAGAATACATCTTAAAATATTATTCATTGAATGATTCGGAGATTTTGGAGTTTCCCAAAGAGTTTCCCACCCCCGATTATTACAATCTTGTAAGCCGCACTACAGGACTGAAAAGGGTTTACGGATACATGCAGGAACAGTCCGATTCAAATAATGACTTAATTCTTTTAAATGATGAGTCAAATAAAGCTGGCGATACATTGATCGGGTTAACCGGTAATGAAAACATATTCTTTATTAACCTGTATGATCCGGTACCTGAACTGACCAGGAATGTTGAAATAGGGTTTGAAAAGTTTGACGAGTTCATGAATTACTTTAATATTGAAAATGTTCTTTTAGCACCTCACTCAAAAATTATCAGAGTTGAACTATGAGGAAATTGATTTTTTTATTTCTCGTAATCCCTTATACGGTTGTATTTCCTCAACCGGATGGAAATCTTTTCGATGATGAATTAATCCCGGTAATTTCAACTTTACCAGAAGCCTGGAGTACGATAACAATTAAAGATACTATAATATTTTTCCGCGATGAGTTGTCGGAATGTAAAGTTATCCCGAAAATTGTTCTTAAAGTTGTACCATTATGGACAATCGAAAAATATGCAAATGCAAATATTCACAACAACAGGATTAAATCTCAGTTAATAAAATTGCAGGAAAAGTGCGGTATATCAGTGTTTGAAAGGAATTCTAACGGTGATTTAAATGGAAATATATTTAATCCGGAATCGGATAGTGAGGATTACGAAACCTGTCCGTACCATGAAAAACAATGGGAGCTGGAAAGTCGTTTGATTGAGATACCGCAGTTTCACTCTGATAGTTACAGCTACATAATTGTTTCGATCGTAGGGCAGGAGAAGACCGAAGAAAAAATTAACTCCCGGAAAGTTGCAAGTGAAATTCAGGAAATACTTAACAAGATCAGCGAAAATCTTTTATTGTATAGGTAGTAATGAGATTAATGCTTAACTGCGTTTTAAAGTTCGAAAGGTAAAGTTAACGAACCTTCAAAATGAATTTTTTAATAGGCAGAGTTGAAATCTATATTCAACACCTCTTTCAAACCTTCTTCAAAATGTCTTGGTGAAAAATCAGGCATAATGGATTTCAGTTTTGTAATATCTGTTCTCTTCTCAAACATTCCATCTGGTTTTGTTGTATCCCAACTTATCGAACCATCGTAATCAAACACCTTTTTAGCGATCTCAATGTACTCTTTAATTGAGTGGTCGTACCCTGTACCGATATTGATAATTTCAGATGAGTTATAATTTTCCATTAAATAAATGCAAGCATCAGCGCAATCTTCGGAATAGAGAGCTTCCCGTCTTGGTTTACCGGAGCCCCAGAATACGAGTTCAGTACCTTTTGTTTTTGCATTATGAAATTTCTTAATCATTGCGCCAATGAAGTGACCTGAATCGAGGTCGTAGTTGTCACCCGGACCATACAAATTAGTCGGCATAGCAGCTATCGTATTTAATCCGTATTGATTGCGATACAATTGACAGGCAATAATTCCAGTACCTTTTGCTACTGCGTATCCCTTGTTTGTTTCTTCAAGAGGACCTGCCATGAACCTGTTTTCACTTATTGGTTGCGGATTTTCTTTAGGGTATATGCAGGTTGAGCCGGTGTAGAGCAATTTAGCGCCCGGTGCGAATTGTTTCATTGATTCGAGAAGGTATAAAATCATCAATGTGTTTTGATATAAAAAATCAGCTTGTCTGGAATTGTTAGCCTGAATGCCACCTACCAAACCCGCAACCATAAAGATATACTCCGGCTTTTCAGCTTTGAGATATTCGTCAATTTTTGATTTATTTAACAAATCAAATCCATTTGCGCGTGATGGAGTTGAAATATTCTTGTACCCGTTCCTGCTGAGTTGTCTGGTGATCGCACCGCCAAGCATACCAGTGCCACCGAATACTGTAATCTTGTTGTCTTTTTGCATTTATTGAAATTTTTTGTTGAGCCGGAATTTACATTTTGTTTGTAATTACCATAATTTTTAATTCTGTCATTTCTTTAATTGCATAATTTATCCCCTCCCTCGAGTTACCTGAATCCTTAACGCCACCGTAAGGCATTGAATCCATTCTGTAAGTTGGAACATCGTTTACTATGACTCCACCGCAATCAATTTTCTCGAATGCAAGAAGCGCGTTGTTAATGTTGCTTGTAAATATACCCGCCTGCAATCCGAAATCTGAATCGTTTACTTTTTCGATTGCTCCTTCAAAATAAGTAAACGGAGTTAATGTGATAACCGGTGCGAATACTTCGTTACAGTTGACCTTATCACGGTCGTTAACATTTTCAATCAAAGTCGGCAAATAAACCGCCCCCGTTCTCTGACCGCCACAAATTATCTTAGCATTATTTTTTTCAGCTTCATTCACCCATGTCTCAACACGTTCAGCTTCACTACTATTTATCATAGGTCCCACAATCGTTTCTGGGTCAAACGGATCGCCGTATTTCAGGTTTTTAGTTTTCTCAATCAGCATTTCGCGAAAAGTTTCGTAAATATTTTCATTAACCAAAACCCTTTGCACTGAGATACAACTTTGTCCTGCTTGAGCAAAACCACCGAGAGCGATTTTCTGAGCAGTTAAATCAATGTCATTTGAGTCTTCAATTACCGCAGCCGCATTTCCTCCAAGCTCAAGGGAAACTTTTTGTTTATGTGCAATTCGTTTCAGGTTCCATCCGACATCGTGGCTACCGGTAAAACTTACCATTTTTACGCGTCCATCGGAAATAAATTTTTCAGTACTGCTACCTGCGGATGTAATTACATTTATCGGCGGATTTTTAATACCGACAAACCGGGCTGCGTCATAAACAATCTTCCCGACTTCAAGACCACACGCCATGGAGGCAGTAGCAGGTTTTAAAAGTACAACATTCCCTGAGGCAAGTGCAGGTGAAATTTTATGAGCCACTAAGTTTATTGGAAAATTCCACGGGGTAATTGCAAAAATTATTCCCAGTGGAAAACGTTTTATATAACCGGTTTTACCCTCTGAACCGGGAAGTTGATCAAGGTTGATAATTTCACCCGGGATGTTTCCCGATGCATTTACACCAAGTCGAAATGTGAGTACCGCTCTTTCAATTTCTATTTTTGAATATTTAATAGGTTTACCCGTTTCGAGGGTAATCAGGTCTGCCAGTTCTTCGCGCTTTCGGAAAACTCGTTTTGAGATTTCGTAAAGTAGTCGGGATCTGATATATGCCGGTAATGATGAATATTCTTTAAACGATTCAGTAAGGTATTCAAATGCATCCATTGTATCGCGGTCTTGTGAACGATAAATCCTTTTCACAACTTTACCCGAATACGGATTAACGATGTCAATTGTTTCTTCAGATGTTTTAAAATTATTTCCAACTAAAAATTTTTCCGGTTCCATAATTTAAATTGTAATTTCAAAATATTATCTGCGTTTCCGATGTTAGCCTGTAAAAATAAATACCCGGATTCATCTTAAGGTTAACCGGATATCCATAATTGAGAACAATATGTGTACTTTCATCGTTTCTGGATTCACAACCGACCTGTAGTTTTTCGTAGAACGAATAATGGTCATCAGACGACTAATTTGTACAAAAAGATTGATGCAACAGGATGCAGCAGCGTTTGATTGATCAATTATTCGGTAAATTTATTTATGTCACGAATATAGTTCCGTCAATTATAAATCAAAATAAATTATACCTTACAACTCTAACGAAGTTAATCATTATGGAAAAATTATTAAGGTCATTGTTTGTTGCATTAATTAGAATCTCAATTAGATTTATTCAATCACAAAATAAAAATTTAAAATTTAAAGTTATTATTGCACTTAAGTCTATTCTTGTCGTGCAGTATATTCATCGTGATTCGCATTTTAATTAAACTCAACCTGTTTGGATTCTCTTAAACCCGGTTTATTATTTCCCTTTAGTATATTTGTTTGCATAGCTGATAATCCCGGATGTATTTGCCAAGTAAAATTGGAGTTTCAAATGTCTTTATCCGAAACTATATAATTTCCATCGGTTGGTTAATCAATCTCTTAACAATTGCAAACAAATTATGACATACTTTTTGAAAGTTATATTTTATATCTTACAAACTGTTAAAAATAATCAATGTTAACCTTATTCATAATATTACTGATCCTACTTTGTGTTGCGATGATGTTGGTAGTGTTATTGCAGTCAGCAAAGGGTGGTGGTCTTTCAGGTACGTTCGGCGGTTCCAACGTTTCAGCAATGTTTGGTTCAAGGCGAACCTCAGATTTTCTTTCAAAGTCAACCGTTGTTCTCGCAACTGTATTTCTGATTTCCTGTCTGTTAATCAATCTGTATATAAGTTCTGATACCGGAGTTGAAGAGAGTATGATACAGCGTCAGAGCAATCAGATTCAGGTGCCACCGCCGACTGCGCCTCCGATAGACGGACAGATGCCACAAACCGGCGAAGAGCAAGCCCCGCCTACAGGCAACGAACAAAAATCACCGCAGGATAATGTAAATGACAATGCGAATGATAATAAAAAACCTGAAGGGAATTAACGTTTATTTGAAGAATTTTTGAATTAAGCATCCTGTATTATAAGGATGCTTTTTTTATTTCCGACATGATTAATTACCTACTGTCAATAAGTCTGATATTCTTTATTCCGGTTTGTGTTTCATCTCAGGAAATAATTGAACAAAAAAATAATGTTCAACACTTAATATCCGAGACCAACAATATTTCCATTTCAGACCGGGTAGTACCGGAAATAGAGATGACAAAAGTACCATTAAGGGCTATGATTTATTCAGCAATACTACCGGGTGCAGGTCAGTTTTACAATGAATCTTATTGGAAAATTCCGGTAATCGGTGCGCTTGGAGGTTATTTTGTTTATGGTATTGTCAACAATAACAACAAAGCAAATGATTTCGGAGAAAAGTATGTTCGTTCTCAAACTTCGTCAAATCCAGAGGGAGATCCAACGTTAAAAGCGTCAAGAGATTTTTATAATAGCCAGAGGGATAATTTCATTATATATTTATCCATAACGTATCTTGTAAATATAATTGATGCGTATGTTGATGCCCATCTCTATGACTTCGATGTGAGTGATGATAGTAGCGTAAAATTAAATCCCGGATTTGGAAAGATAAACTTCTCAGTCTCCTTTTAAAATCCGGGAATAATTCGTTACAATTCTAATATCCGAAGATATCCTCCAATTCAAGGAATTCCACATCGCCATATTTCTGCAATTCGGTAATATTAAGTTTACTCTTGTCACCTAATACAACCATCGTAAAACTGCTGTTCCGGATAAAATTCTCATGAAATCTTTTTATATCATCCAAAGTCATTTTTTGAACCTGTTCGTAAATATCTCGCCTTATATCGTAATCGAGGCCGTGCTTTTGTGCATTAACATAGTTGAATATGATTTCAGCATCACGGATTCTTTGACTTTGAATCGAGCTAATTATTCCCTGTTGCGCAGGTATAAAAGAACTTTGGGATTCGGGTAAATTATTCATTAAACCCATCATACCTTTAAGCGCTTCCGGAAGCTTATCCGCCTGTGTGCCGATATATGCAATAAAGAAACGCTCTTTTTCATTGTCTGAGGGGGTTGAAACATAAGCGTACGTTGAATATGCCAGCGCTTGTGATTCACGTAACTCCTGAAAAGTAACAGAAGACATTCCCGACCCGAAGTAATCATTGAATAGTTGAATGATCGGGACTTCATCTTTATTGTACAAACCTTTTTGAGAGAGGAGAAAAATTTCAGCCTGAACCATATCGTAATTTACGACATAAACTTTACCTCGATTAGTCGGCGCTGTCTGGAATATAACTTTCTCAGTAAGAGGTTTCAGTGTTTCAGGTAAAATCTTCTCGCGATTTAGGTCAGACAATAATTGAGGGACTTCAACCGGACCGAAATAATAAACATCATGGACATATGATGTAAGGCTTTTTATTATTTCAAGTAATTCAGACGAAGTAATGTTTCTCAGCTCATTGTCGGACAGGATGTTGGTTGCCGGAGATATCGGACCGTATTGTCCAAAAGCGAGAAGCATACTTTGAATAACATTTTTTGATAGTTTGTTATCTGCTCTAATTTTGAAAATGTCTTTCTTCAGGTTTGAAAGCGCCGAATCATTCGGCTGGGCATCGGTCAGTAATTTTTCAAAAAGATTAAGTGCAGGAACAAAATTGTTGTTTAAGCCCGTCAATGAAACATAAACTTGCTCATTAGATGAATTGACGCTAAAAGAACAACCCAGCTTGTAAAACTCACGGCTGATCTCGGATGGTGATAATTCGGAAGTGCCTAGATATTCCAGATAATCTAAAGCAAGCGGTAAACGTTTATCTTCATTACTGCCCATATCGAGAACATAGTATAACTCGAAAAGCTCGTTGTTGTTGTTCCTGACGTAATACACATCAATATCGTTTTTCATTTTCGTTTTAGTCAGGTCTTTACTGAAATCAAGGAAGACAGGCTCAATCGGGTCTGACACATTATTTTTTATATCCTGAACAAATTCTGATTGTTCGGTACGATTAATTTCAACCGGTGTAATCTGGGGTTTTTCAATTTGAATTTTATTCGGATCTTCGCCTGTTCTTTTGTAAACTACAACATAGTTATTGCCAAATTTTTCATTTGCAAAATTAATAATATCCTGTTTGGTGATTTTGGCAAGTCGGTTTATCTTACCTATGTAATACTCCCAATCCTGACCGGAAGTAAAAGCGCTTACAAACGCATGCGCCCTGCTGCCATTGTTTTGGAAACTGCGAAGTTCCCTCAGTTTCATGTTATTGACAATTGCTTCGGGAAGCCAGTCGGGGAAATTGCCCGTCTTTATATTTTCAATTTGTTCAAGTAATAAGTCCTTTACTTCATTTAGCGATTGTCCCTCGCGCGGTGATCCGCTAAGGCTAAGGTAGGAATAATCTTTCATAATTCTTGCATAGGAATTACCTTCAAGAATTTTCTGATCCTGATTAAGGTTAATATCAATCAGCCCTGCAGCGCTGTTGCTGAGAATCATATCAATCATTGACAAGAGGTCAGCCTCTCTTGAATTTGCACCATCAAACCTGTATGCCAATGCCAAACTTTCCGGATTTGGCCCGTAGACAGTAAACTCAACCGGCGATAAAATCGGATCTTCGACTGCAGGTACGAACTCAGGAATCACACCGGGTTTAAAAGCTCCAAACTTTGAAGCAATTATTTCTATTACCTGATCGGGATTGAAATCTCCTGACATTGATATCGCCATGTTGTTCGGTACATAATATTGGTGATAATATTCGATGACTTTCTGAATCGATGGATTTTTTAAATCTTCAATCGTTCCAATGGTTGTCTGAGTTCCGTATTGATGCTTTGGGAATAATCCTCTGCTTAAAGCATCCCATAGTTTTGATGCATCGTTATCAAGAGAACGGTTCTTTTCCTCGTAAACAACTTCAAGCTCGGTGTGGAATAATCTCATTACGGGATTTCTGAATCGCTCTGCCTCTATCGTAAGCCAGTTCTCTATCTGATTACTTGGAATCTCGTTCGTGTAAACTGTCTGCTCGTTAGAAGTGTATGCATTAGTTCCTCTCGCACCGATATAGCTCATCATCCGGTCGTATTCATTGGCAATCGCGTAAGTTGAAGCTATTTTTGAAACACTGTCTATTTGCGAATAAATTGACTTTCGGTCAGATTCATTTGTCGTGACTCTGTATATTTCATATAGTCTGATAATTTCATTTATAAGCGGTTCTTCTTTGCTGAAATCAAGTGAACCGTATTTATCCGTTCCTTTAAAAAGCATGTGTTCAAGGTAGTGTGCCAGTCCGGTTGCATCGGAAGGGTCATTCTTGCTTCCGGCCCTTACTGCAATAAAAGTTTGTATGCGTGGTTCTTTTTTGTTTACAGTTAAAAAAACCGTTAAACCATTATCAAGTTTATAAATCCTGGCATTCAGTGGATCATTATCAACAATTTGATAAGGATATTTTCCGGTTGTGATTGTGTGCGTTTGACTTTGAACACTGCCTGAAATAATAAAAAGATAAGAGATAAGCAATAGAATGTGTTTCATGACAAGTTTTAGGTTTTCGTTTAAAATACCGGAATTGATTTGAAATATTAACTTAGAAATGCGTTCACATTTCAATAATTAAATATGTAGTAAATTCAAAAAGCGGGAATTGTAATATAAACCGGGATAAGGACAGTCTAAAAAAATTAGAATTTCTAATTGCCTCGAATGGAAATCGTCTATAAGACAAATTTTACGTTTGAAAATGCAGTTGGAACATTCGTTTTGAAGAATGTCAGAAAAATGATATAGTTTCCAAATCCGGAATTTAATCAGATTGGGAAAAGTTCATTTCATCTGATCGTTATCATGTTTCTCCTCTGTGTTCTCAAGTTTTTCTCTTGTCTTTTTAATCATATCCTGCGTCTTTTTAATAATGTCATATTCGATTCCGGTTGAATTATTAATTTCAGATTCAAGCTCTTTTTCTGTTTCTTTAAGTTCCTCAATAACTTTTTTCATTTCATTTCCGCTACTATCCAATTTATGTAACTCAGGAAGGTCAGATTCCAATATTTTTAATTCTTTATTGAGTTCATCTTCAAATTCCTCAAAGTTGAATTCAAAGTTTGCAGTATCGAAAAACATAAGTTCTTTCCCGTTAAAATTATAATTAAAATCTTCTTTGAGAGTATTAAAAGTTTCCTGTTTAATTTTTTCAGCAAACTTTGATACTTCAAGGTTCATTTCATTTAGTTCAATTCTCATTTCCTGCATTTCTTTTTTGAAACGCTCAATTTCATATTCGTTTTCCGATATGTCGGGGATGTTAATGCTGAGTTCATTAACGATCATGTCTGTATTCTTCTCCAAAGAATTTAGAACTTCATCTTGGATTTCAATTATCAATTTATTTATTTCATCAAGAGTGAAATGTTTGTTGCTATCAAGATATATATTAGCAACAGATTTTTGACCGCCGGAAGCTTTAGTGATAAATGAAAATTTCATTTTAGCATTTACAAATGGTATGAGATTTACGAGGGTCGCGTAATCTTTAACGTCGGTATAGTTATAAATTTGGTCAAGCACCTCAGTTCCTCCGTGATAAAAATCAAATTTTATTAATGCTTTTTTCAGATTTTCAGAGGCATTGGAATTATAGGGTGTTCCCGGCCCGTAGCCTGTTTTGATAATGCAGTACTGATTAGCTGGAACAACCGAACTGCGGTTATCAGAAGTTAATCTCACCGTTCCGGCTTTTACATAAATCAATCCTTCACCATTTCTGTCAACAGCGAATTTATAAACGCTTCCAGGGTCAATCGCGGTAGTTCTGTCAGAAAATATATAAAGATTTCCCTTTGAAGATCTTGTGTCTGAATTAACGCTTCCATACTTAAGTTCAAATTTATTATTATGCTCACTGCTCTCTATTAATTTTATCTTTGTACCGGGCTCTAATTTTACAATACCGATATCGGGGATTTCAATAATTACAAAAGAGCTATCGTCAGTTTCAATCCAATCGCCGGGGACCAACCCTGACACATCTGAGGCGGGTTTACCGTTGACAAGAACGTTTCCGGTGAATTCCGTAATTCTCCAATTATGCCCTAGCATACCAATCGTGCTGTTATCAAGTGTATTACCGGAATTGAAACCACTGTACAACGCTATCACTATAAGGACAATACATGTTATTGTTACAGTGCTCCAGATCCAAATTGGTTTTACCATGTTTCCTTTCTTTCGGTCGGGTACAACCGTCGCTTGCGGAGAAGTGTATTTGAAAAGGTTTTCGGAAATCTTTTGTATCTTTTGATCGCTTTCAGAGATACCCGCTTTTACTTTTTCCCACAAACCTTCTGTTGATCCTGATTCGTCAGGAAGCAAAGTAATTTGATCCATTAGCATTTCGTACCGTTTAAATATTTTTGTGAACTCTTCATTTGAGTTTTTCGCTTCATTGAGCAATGTAAATTCATCAGGGGTTATATCCCCATCAAAATATTTATTGACCAAATCTTCAAAATATTCTTTATCCATTTTGTAAAACCTCAGATAATTTTTTTCTCGATGTATGCAGGTGAGACTTCACCGTCCCTTCGTTTAAATCAAGCAAAGAAGAAATCTCCTTAATACTGAACCCTTCTAAATGAAAGAGGCAAAATACCAATCTTTGATTTTCCGGTAATTTTGATATTGAGTATTCCAGATCCATCTTATTATCTGTACCCGGAACCTGCTTTTGTTGACTTAATTTTTCCATTTCACTATGCTTCTGACTTAAACGTTTTTCTGTCCTCATATCCATTAGAAACTCATTTAGTGCAATTTTCTTTATCCATGGAGAAAAACTTTTTCCCGGATTAAATGTATTTAGGTTTTCCCATACCTTTATGAAGGTTCTTTGTGTTAGATCATTTGCAGAATCAATATCTCCCGATAAGCGGAATGTAAACTTTAGTACTTTACCGGAGTATTTGTTGAACAGTTTACCGAATGAATTCTTATCACCGCCTAACGCGTTTTTGATAAGGAGATCATCAGTCATTTCACTATGGACATTGAGTTCAGCGTTCATATATATTATGCCGGTCGAACGGAAAAAGTTTAGAAAAAAAATCGCCCCGCATAAAAAATACGGAGCGATTCTGAAAAAGTTTAACTGACGGATTTAGCGGTTGCGGTTACGGGAGATTTTATATCCCGTTTTATGGGTATATCTTTTCGTTGTGTGTTTGTACTTCTTGCCGGAGTGGTAACGTTTTGAGTATTTATTTCTCCCTGAGTAATTGTTGCACTTTTTTCGTTTCGTCTTAAATTTCTTATTGTATTTTTTCGTCTTGTTACCAGCTGAGTAAATCCGCTTATACCTGTTCTTGTAAGCGAGAAGGCTCGAGGTTGTATTTTGAAGTTTACGGTTTTGAGTTGTCAGATACCGATTGTGTCTTTCCAGAGTTTCCGTTTTATCCGTAAGTTCATCCAGTTTCTCTACCAGTTCAATATTCCGGTCTCTAACGGAGTTGAAATTTGTCGCGAGTTTGTCAAACTTCTCCGATTTGTAATCAGCCAGTGTTTTGTATTTTTCATAACCTTTATATAAGAAGTAAACTGCGCCGGATAGTAAAAGGTTAAGAAGAATAAAAAATCCAATTAAAATCCCTGAATACTTTTTCATGAGATAACCCCTTTTTTAATTTTTTAAAGGTAGGAAAAAGCAATAACATTTTCACCAATTAAATGAAATGACATTATTAAAAAATTAAGTTAATTGCGTTTAAAAATTTGATTGTGTCCGATTGTTTTTAAACTTGTAGTTGTATTTAATTGAGCATTTATTAAACAATGCCAAATGGGTAAATTGTAAGAAATAAAATCAATTAATGGAGAGAGTTTACATAAACACAATTTCCGGACACGAAGGAAAAGAAGTAACGTTAAAAGGCTGGTTGTACAATATCAGATCATCGGGTAAACTTATATTTCCCGAATTTCGAGATGGGACAGGTTTGATTCAAGGGGTTGTTTCCAAAAATGAGGTAGATGAAAAAGTATGGAACGACTTCAATGATTTAACTCAGGAGTCATCTGTTATAGTTACAGGGCTTGTTACCAAACATCCTAAAAAGGAAGACACATACGAAATTCAGGTTAAGAATTTGGAAATCATTCAAATTGCCGAACCGTATCCGATTACTCCAAAGGAGCACGGAGTTGATTTTCTATCAGACAGGAGACATCTATGGCTTCGTTCGCAAAGGCAGGCAGCAATTTTAAGAATACGGAATGAACTTGTTCAGTCAATCAGAGAATATATGTACAACAACGGGTTCATTTTATTTGACACACCAATTTTTACCCCTAACGCATGCGAGGGAACATCCACACTTTTTGCAACGGATTATTTTGATCTTGGAAAAGCTTATCTGTCGCAATCCGGGCAGTTATATGCTGAAGCCGGAGCGATTGCTCTGGGAAAAGTTTATACATTCGGTCCCACGTTCCGGGCGGAGAATTCGATGACGAGGAGGCACATAACGGAGTTCTGGATGATGGAACCCGAAATGGCTTATTACGATATTGACGACAATATGGACCTGATTGAGGATTTTCTAGAATATGTCATTCAGCGTGTTTTGAAAAATTGCAGTAAAGAACTTAAATCAATTGGAAGAGATACATCTAAACTTGAAAATGTATTAAAACCATTTCCAAGGATTACTTATGAGGAAGCTGTTGAAATACTGAGGGAGAAGGATATTCCACTAATTAAAAAAACAGAAAACGGAGAAGAACACATAAGACCATTTCCGTTTGGTGAGGATTTCGGAGCGCCGCATGAGGAAGCCATTGTCGAGAATTTTAATAAACCCGTAATGGTTCACCGTTGGCCGGCTGAAGCAAAAGCATTTTACATGAAGCGCGATCCGAAAGATCCGAAAATTGTACTGGGGGTTGACGTGCTTGCTCCCGAAGGATTCGGTGAAATAATCGGCGGTTCGCAAAGGGAAGATAACCTTGAACTTCTGAAACAAAGAATTATTGAACACGATTTGCCAATCGAAGCTTTCAGTTGGTACATTGATCTCAGAAGATTCGGTAGCGTTCCTCATTCGGGTTTCGGACTCGGGCTCGAGAGATTAGTTAGTTGGGTTTGTAATCTCGATCATATCAGGGAAGCTATTCCGTTTCCAAGACGACCAAATAGAATTACACCTTGACCAGAAAGGCATTTATGTAACGCTTACAGTACCGGTTTTTGATTAAGAGCAAACCGGAATTTTTAGGTTGTGAAGTAAGTCATCTTTATTGAAATGAGAATAATTTTTCAGATAAATTTTGTCAGTGAGGAATGTTTATTGTCGGGACATACGAATCCCGGTCGGTTAAGTTGATAAGCAATTAAAATTCAATGAAAGAAATTATTATTATTGACGGTAACAATCTGTTGAGAAAATCAAATATCAAAGGCTCGGGTGAAGACGACAGATTAACCCTTTATGAAAAAGTTAAATCTAGGTTAGGGTTGCATCAGAAGTGTATTTTTTTCTTTGATGGATACGGTGAGTCTTCGAAAGACGACATAATATTTTCGTATGATAAAACTGCCGATGAACTTATGAAAAATTACATCGAAAAAAATTACTTGAGAGAAGTAATCACAGTTATCAGCACAGATCGTGGAATAACGGAGTTCGCAGAAGTATGCAGTTGCAAAATAAAATTATCGGAAAAATTCTGGGCTGAGATAAACAACCCGGTTAGCAATAAAAATATTAATCAACTCTATATACCACCCGAAGAATATGAAAAACCTGAAAGGATGAGTAAAAAGGATTTAGACGAATTCAGAAAATATTTTTCATAGCAAAGGTATAACAATTTAAGAAATAAACTCATCCGGGAAAACGGAAGTTATTACAATCACAGTATTCTTTTAATCCAAAAAAATCATTAAATGAAAATTGATAATATTGATCCGCATAGATTCAAGGCGCTACTTGAAACAGGAGAGTATGAACTAATAGATGTGCGTACGAAACAAGAGTATGATAAAGCAAGGTTAGACGATTGTCTCCTCATTGATGCGTACGATAGTGAATTTCAGGAAAACATTAACAAACTTGACAAAGAGAAGAAATTTTTAATTTATTGCCGCTCCGGGAGTCGTAGCATGATGACTTTACAGTTAATGCAAATGTGCGGATTTAAGGAAGCATATGATCTTAAAGGAGGAATTTTATCCTGGAGCAGACAGGGATTTGAAGTTAAAAAATAATAATCCGGACAGAGATAACCTATGTTATCCGAATCATTCTATCGGATATTTTTTATAATGGAACTGAACTTCAGAACCCGGAAAAAATATATTCTGGTTAGTAGGTTTCACAATGTGTATTCAATTTATTCAGCAAGTTGATATCATTTGAAAAGTGGTTAATTTGACCTTCAGATTTAATTGTTCGGTTGTGGTTTTTTAAATATTTTATCGAGCAACATATTTTTATATTGATTCATGTCAAAGCATCATGACCTTCTTTGTGAATACATTAAAACCGAGAATCTGCGAAAGCATTGTTACGCGGTCGAATCAGCTATGCGTTTTTATGCGCGGCAATCCGGTGAAGATGAAGATCGTTGGGCAGCTGCAGGTTTACTCCATGACATTGATTGGGAAATATATCCCGATACACACCCAAGCTCTGCGGTTCCGATCTTAAAGGAGAACGGATACGATGATGAATTTATCGAGGTCATATTAAGCCATGCTTATCCCGAGCGGTCAGATGTACCCCGTAAAACAAAATTTTCCAAATACCTTTTTGCGTGCGACGAAATTACAGGTTTTATTCTTGCATACTCATATATGAAACCCGGAGGATTGGATGACGTAAAGCCAAATGGGGTATTGAAAAAATTGAAAGACAAAGCATTTGCACGGAATGTGAATCGGGAGGATATTCGAAATGGCGCAGAAGAGATTGGAATTGAACTTTCAACTCACATTCAAAACATTATTGACGCAATGAAAGGAGATTTAAGGTTAAAGTAAAATGAAAGTAATTTCAACGAAGGAACTGGTCAAGGTTTATCAATCGAAATTGTTTTCAAAAGATGGTATCACTGCACTTGATAATTTTACTTTTGATGTTGAACAAGGAGAAATTTTCGGATTGCTTGGACCGAACGGAGCGGGGAAAACTACGCTTATAAAGATTCTTTTGGGTATTGTACTCAAAACATCAGGTGATGCGCGTGTTTTTGAAAGCGAAGTCTCAAACGTGGCTTATAAAAAGAAAGTCGGTTATCTACCCGAAAATCACCGATTCCCTAATTACCTTACCGGAGAACAAGTAATCAGATATTTCGGGAAATTGTCGGGAATTGAAGGTACTAAGGTTGACTCAAAAATTGATACACTTCTGGAAATGGTAAAGATGAAAGAGTGGCGAAATGTTAAGATTAAAAAATATTCTAAAGGGATGATGCAGCGAATAGGAATAGCTCAGGCGCTTGTTAATAATCCGGAACTGATATTTCTTGATGAACCAACCGATGGAGTTGATCCGATTGGACGAAAAGAGATACGCGATTTATTGCTTAATCTAAAATCGGAAGGGAAAACAATTTTTCTAAACTCTCACTTGCTGAGCGAAGTTGAACTCATTTGTGATAAAGTTGCAATACTGAATAAAGGGAAATTACTAAAAACCGGTTCAGTTGATGAATTAACCTCAACGGGGAATACGTTCAGATTCTTTACTTCGGAATTAAACGATAAGGTAATAAACTACCTGCTCACCGGGTTTAAGGCTGTGTTGCATGGTAATAGCGAGTTTACTTACAATTCGAGTAATGATGAAGATTTAAACAAAGTAATTGATTACCTGAGGCAACAGAATGTTTTAATCCGGAGCTTTTATCAGGAGAAGAGTTCATTGGAAAGCATGTTTATTAATCTTATCGGTCAGGAAAAGGAGGCGGTGAATTGATTCAGTTTGCAGCTATTGTTACTGGTATTTTCAGAGAGGCTATCGCAAAGAAGATATTTCTCGGTTTTATGGTTATATCAACACTGATAATTCTTGCCTTCGTTTTTATAGTGAATCTCGACTCCGTTGATGGAATGATAGCAATGTTCGGTGCTTCGGGAGATACCGCAGTTAAAGATATGGTGATTGGTTTTCAAATCCTTGTATTAAATTTTTCATACCTGCTCATTATAACTTTTTGTCTGATTTCAGTATCTTCATTCATCCCGTCAATGGTTGAAAAAGGGAATATAGACGTACTGCTTTCAAAACCTATTTCAAGGGGAGCAATTATAATCGGAAAGTTTACAGGTGGGGTATTACTAATCTTTGTGAGTTTGCTGTATCTGATTGGATTTGTATGGTTGATTTTATCAGTTAAAACCGGTTACTGGCATATTCCGTTTTTATATTCCGTGTTTTGGCTTACTTTTTCATTTGCCGCAATTTACTCACTTTTAATATTTATCGGGTTGGTCACTCAAAGCTCGGTAGTTTCAATGATAACTGGATTTATACTTGCATTCGTTGTAACTCCTGTTCTTGCGGTAAGGAGCGAGTTGTTCAGCTTTATATCAAACGACGCTGTTAGATTTGTGATTGATTTCTTTTATTACATCTTACCGAAGCCGGGAGCCATTGCCGATATTTCTGCAAAAATTCTTGAGGGGAAAGAAGTAACATCTTATGAGCCTTTAATAACGACAGCTCTTTTCACGATTGCAATGCTGACGATTTCAATTTCTTATTTCAGGCGACGGGATTATTGAAATGAAGCAGAGGCTGATTTATATATATCCGCTTTTGTTTGTCCTTTTGGTGTTACAAAGTTGTTCTGAGCCTGTCCCAGTTCCGGAGAAATTGCCTTTATCAGTAAAAGAAAACCTTCGTTACCTCCAACCGGACGCACAGTTTATAATGTATTTCAACTTCAGGAATATGAGACAGAGCGAATTCTGGAATGCTCATATTTCTGATTCAATTTTTGCAGGAGAGAACTCCTTTGGAACGCTGTTGAATATTTTCAGAGAATCAACTGGTGCTTCAATTTCAAAAGGACTTGATGAACTCTACTACAGTAATTCATGGATTGGTGATAATGCGATTCTTATGAAAGGTGATTTCGACTCTGAAAGATTCAAACAGGTAATACAAAACGATTCAGCATATCTTACTAAAGTCTATCCAAATGGTATTATACTTTACAACAATATTGAAAACGGTCTTTACATTTTTTTCAAGGATAAATTTACAATTTGTTCGAGTAATATACTTTCGCAAATTGAATATATGATGCAGATTAGCGATACAACCGGAATGCCGGGTATGAAGGAAAGTTCGGGCTTGTATCATGCGGTTGACAGGGCAATGTACAAATCTAATATAATAATGGCGGCAACCGAGAAAACATTTATACGCGGAATATTTCTGAACTATCTTGAATCCCAGGCATTATCAGGAGAATACAATAAACCTGATTCAGTGGTTTCGTTTGAAAAAGATTTAAGGGGATTTTATGAAAGGGTAGATTTTGTAACTTTTTCGGTAATGTTGAGAGATGATCTTACATTTGCAATTCAGGTTGGATGCAAGGATAGTAAAGATGCTGAATTCCTTCGCAGGACCGTAAACGGTTTAATTACCCTCTCCAAACTTTCCGCTGCCGGTGATAAAGAAGATGTTCAAAAGGATTTTTTAAACAGTATTACAAATAAAGTTTACGATAAAGAGCTTTTAATTCAGATGAAAATTACGGATAGTAACCTTGAAACATTCAGAAAGAACCTGTTATACTCGCCACCCGAAACTGAATAGTTTTATCCGTTAACAAATTTCTCCGCAAGTTTCACGTCATCTTCACTACCGATGAAAAGCGGTACTCTCTGATGAAGCGACTCCGGTTGCAATTCGAGGATTCTTTGGTTGCCATTTGTTGCCCTCCCACCTGCCTGCTCAACGATGAAAGCCAGCGGATTAGCTTCGTACATTAACCTTAACTTCCCATTTTTATTTTTCTCATCAGAGGGATAGATAAATATCCCGCCGTAAAGCAGGTTCCTGTGAAAATCAGCAACCAGCGAGCCTACGTACCTCGATGAATAAGGTCTTCCTGAACCTTTGTCAGGTTGTTTAATGAAATCAATATACTTCTGCATCCCTTTGTCCCACTTGCAATAGTTCCCTTCGTTAATCGAATAGGTTGAGGATTTTTTTGGAATTTTCATATCTTCATGGAAGAGCAAAAACTCCCCAACTGACGGATCGAGAGTAAAACCGTGTACACCGCGTCCTGCAGTATATACGAGTATTGTACTTGAACCGTAAACGACGTATCCGGCAGCAACTTGTTTTATCCCTTGCTGTAGGCAATCAGCTTCATTTCCCGGACCGCTTTCAGAGAATCGTTTGTAAATCGAAAAAATTGTTCCGATGGAAATATTTGCGTCTATATTTGAAGAACCGTCAAGCGGATCGAAGTGTACAACATACCTGTTTTGTAAAAGCCTGTTGGCATATACATCTTTTAACGGAATGAAGTGTTCTTCTTCTTCCGAACAAACCGCACATACATGACCGCCTGCTGTAAGTGAATTGACCAGAATTTCATTTGCGAAGACATCAAGTTTTTTAACCATCTCACCCTGAACGTTTTTCTCGCCGGTAAATCCAAGTACGTCAACCAAACCGGCACGATTTACCTCAAGTGAAATTATCTTGCAGGCAAGCGCTATATCTGCAAGTAAGTCTGATAACTGTCCCGTTGCTTCGGGATGTTTACGTTCTTCCTTTATGATGTGACGATAAAAAGTTGTGAATTTTGTCTTCATGATTCTTATGATTTTTAAATTAAGAGGTCAATTGCTTCTTTAATTTGTTCAACACCTTTGAGTTCAATACCTGCCATAGACTTTTTAAGTCCCTTCATGTTGTTCTTTGGAATTATTATCCGCTTGAATCCGAGTTTAACGGCTTCATTCAATCTTTTCTCGATATATGAGATTGTTCTGATTTCGCCCGATAAACCAATTTCACCGAGTACGACAGTTTCTGAATCCACAGGGATATCTTTGAAAGAAGAATAAATACCTGCTGCGATTGCAAGGTCAATTGCAGGTTCGTCAATTTTAACCCCACCGGCAATATTTACAAAAATATCAAATTTATTAAGGAAAAGCCCGATGCGTTTTTCAAGAACTGCAATTATGATGTTCAGTCGTTTATAATCGAAACCGATTGAAGTCCTTTGTGGAAGACCGTAATTTGAAGTTGCTGTGAGCGCCTGAACTTCAATTAAAATTGGTCTGGTACCTTCAATTGCCGATGAAATAACGCAACCTGATGCGCCGTAATTACGTTGCGAAAGGAAAACTTCACTCGGGTTTTTTACTTCAGTAAGTCCCTTGTCTGTCATCTCGAAAATTCCAATCTCATTTGTTGAACCAAACCTGTTCTTTATACCCCTCAAAATTCTGAAAGAGTGAGTTCGTTCGCCCTCAAACTGCAATACAACATCAACCATATGTTCGAGGACTTTTGGCCCGGCAATAGAGCCGTCTTTTGTAATATGCCCGATTATGATAATCGGTAAATTTAATTTTTTAGCGCAGTTCATTAGTATCGAGGTTGATTCACGAATCTGTGAAATACTTCCCGGAGCGCTTTCAAGTATCGGAGTGTATATAGTTTGTACAGAATCAACAATTACAAGACCCGGATTTTCCTTTTCAATTATTGAGATAATCATATCGGTATCAGTTTCACACAACACGTAAAAGTTATCGAATCTACTCCCGAGCCGTTCGGATCTCATTTTAATTTGGCGGGCTGATTCCTCGCCGCTGATATATATTATTTTCAGGTTTTCTATTTTCTCGGCAATCTGTAACATTAAAGTTGATTTACCTATACCCGGATCACCACCAATGAGAATGACGGAACCATTTACTATACCGCCGCCGAGTACTCTATCAAGTTCGGCTATGTTCGTTGATATTCGTTGTTCATTAGTCGAGGTAATCTCATTGATGTTATCAAGCTTTGCATTCAGCGCTCTGTTTTTTTTGTGTGGTGATACAGACTTCTGAGACACGATTTCTTCAACCATGCTATTCCAGGAATCGCACTCCGGACATTTCCCTGACCAGCGTAGCGAACGGAATCCACAGCTCTGACAAATATATTGTGACTTTATTTTCATCAATGATTACATTAATGCGAAGAATTTAACTTGCCTCTGATTCGTGTGAAATGTTTTCAATACCGTGACCAGACAGACCAGTTGGATCAAAATGAAGCATAAGTTCAACCTTAGAGCCGGGAAAAATTTCTTCGCTTATTTGAGCTTCGATTTCAGTTAACAAATCGTGAGATTCTATAATTGTCAATTCATCGTTGCAGGTTAAATGCAGGTCAACAAAAACCTTGTCTCCGGAGGACCAGTATCTCAACCGGTGAAATTCTATTAAGCGATTATCGCTTGATACAATATTTGTGAAGAAAGTATCAAGTTGTTTTAATACGTTTGGATCGCTTCTGTTCATTAATCCATTGAACGATTGACGTATTAGCTTTAAACCCGTGAAGAGAATATTTATGGCGATAATGATTGCAAATATCGGATCGAAATAAACATTGCCTGTAAGAAGTACAACTATGAGTGCAGCAATTGCACCAAAACTTGTAATTGAATCGGTCAGCACATGTTTACCATCTGCAACTAGAATAAGACTGTTTGTACGTTTGCCTGTGTTGATCAGGTAAAAGCCGAGAAATAGATTAATTGCACTCGCAGCAAATATTATATAAATTCCTACATCAATTTTTTGTACATCTGGACCTTCAACAATATCCTTAATTGCAAAATATAATATGCTTATCGCAGCAAAGATAATCAGAGAGCCTTCAAATCCGGCTGAAAAGTATTCAATTTTCCCGTAGCCGTATGGTTGGTTCTTATCAGGTGGTCGAAGTGATAACATCATACTGTAAAATGCCAGCGATGCAGCTACTATATGGACTATTGATTCAAGCGCATCAGAAAGTATTGCTGCTGAATTTGTAAGAACGTATGCTCCGATCTTACCGATAAACATAAGTATTCCAATTAACATTGATATCAGTGCAGCTTTCTTCTTTATTTGTATCTCAGGTGTGTACATACCTAAAGTTCAACTTTTAAATTGAAACTTAAAATTCAAATTTTATAGAATCATTTATGTCATTTGTTTTAATCGGATATTAATTAGTTTTATTCAAATTAAAATCATGAATTCGGTTTACAAAGCGCTTTACATATTTGGTGTTGCGTTGATTATTATATCAATATTCGGCGGAAGTCTGTTTGCATTTTTGTTTGAATCACTTTCAAAAAATTCACTTGAAATTGCTGGTGTAAGAGAGGAATATGTTACCGTAGCTGACAATAAGATTGATGAGATTATTTTTATTGAGAAGCGATTTGAATATAGATTTGAACAATTGAAAAGTTTCTTTTCGGATAATAAACCAGACGAGAGAGATTACCAAAAAGAGAAAAACTTTATTATCCGGAATACATTTTATAACCCGATTGTAGATATAGTTGAATTATTTTACAGGCTAACTTCTTTCGGGTTTGCAATTATGGTAATTTTATTTGGTGTTGTATTTCATTTACTTGGCAAGTTGTTTTTGTATAGGGATAAAATCAATGCGTTGGAATTAAAAGTTTACGAGATTGAAAAATCCAGTTTAATGTGAATCGGGATTGGTAACAAGAATTACTAAAAATATATCGCTTGTAGCGGAACATTTAAAACAAGGCGGGATAGCCGCAGTTCCGACTGAAACGGTTTATGGTCTTGCTGCGAACGCTCTCAATCCGGAAGCTGTTTTAAAAATTTACCAAACAAAGAGACGTCCGACTTTTAATCCTCTGATAGTTCATCTAAACAATACGGATGATTTAGGGAAGTATGTCAGTTATGTCCCTAAAAGCGCATTTAAACTTATGCAAAAATATTCACCTGGGGCATTAACTTTTGTTCTGAAAAAAAAGCGTACAATTCCGGATATAGTTACCGCCGGGCTTGATACTGTTGCTATTCGGTTCCCAAAGCACAGAGTGATGAATTCGCTCATTGAACAATGCAGATTTCCATTATGCGCACCTTCAGCTAACAGGTTTGGAAAAATTTCACCGACTACCGCGCATGAGGTCAAACAAGATTTGGATGTTTTAATTGAATTTATACTCGACGGCGGAAGAAGTAACTTGGGTATTGAGTCAACCGTTGTTGCATTCGATAGAAACGTTCCGGTAATTTTGCGTTACGGCGCTGTTACACAGGAACAAATTGAATCCGTTTGTGGAAAAGTTAAATCAACACGAAATCTGACAATTATATCACCCGGCATGATCAAAGACCATTACGCACCACAAACACCGTTATTACTTTACGAAGGCAATCTCTCAAGTTTGAAGGAATTGAAATGGGACATTACTACATTATTCTTGAAGCGCGGACAAAGTTTGCGGGATTTTTCATCTGAACTTTTCACAAGATTGCGAAAAGCTGACAGGAAGAACGCTGAATATATTGTAGCCGCATTGGTAGATAATAACGGTATAGGCAGGGCAATAAACGACAGATTGAAAAAAGCATCATCCGGCTTCTTGGTTTTGGAAGGCGGAGAGTTTAAAATCAGGAAAAAGTCTTGAGTGAGAAAATTGAAATATCGTTTGATGATTTCAAAAAGCCCGAAAAAATTACAATTGATTTACCTGATTTAATAAAAACCGGCAGGGATACTAAACTGAAAGTAGCCAGACTTACATCGAGAGGTGACAGAAAACTCAGTATGCAGTATGAATCAGGTTTAACTTTTCCCACCGGGATTGATTCCGGATTCAGGATGAAATCAAGCATTCAACTTGCTGATAGGTTCATGAACCGTATTTTGTTCAACGATTCTTTTGTAGTTTTAACATCTGCAACCGGAAAGGTTTATTTTGTTGATACTGAGTCGGGATTGATTTCACGAAATCTAAATTTTGAAGGTGAAGTTTTTGAGAAAACCGGCGTTGTGATTGAAAATTCTTTTTATATTAACTCTGTTGTTTCAATATTCTGCATTAAAGGTGATATTGAAAAAAGGGAATCCGCGACTCAGATTTATTCTGTAACTTCAGGATATTTTATTTGGACGGATTTAAATGCAATCGGGAGAAATATATTCTTTATCGAATACAATCCTCAAAACGGGATTGCGAATTTGGTTGCTCTTGATTCCGACAACGGGCGAATAATTTGTAAAAATGAATTTCAAACCAACTCATCTGATATCTCGGATATTTGCAGTTTTGGTAACATGCTCATTTTCATAGCCGGTTCGGAAATTTTGTGTTGGAGTGTCGAACAGTTGAAATTTCTTAACCTTCCGGATTTACCTGAAGTCAGCGGAGATTCAATAATTGCCGCAGGGTCGAATCAAATATTTATCTATTCGGCAAACGATATGATTTACGGATCGTTCATGCCATTACATTTCAAAACCACCGGTATATCAAGGCGCTTAATAAATTCAATTGGTGTCATTGGGAATTATTTTGTTATCTCTAAATCTGATGGATGGGAAATTATAAATGATGCTGGAAGAGTAATTTACCGTCACGACGATAATGATGTAAACATTCTACAGGCAATGAACGTACACATTATCTGTCTTTCAATTAAGAATAAGCTCGTAATGTACAATACGAATAACTTCAATGAAGCTGAAGGAATAGTTTTGAAGTCCGATAATTCCGATACCATTCCGGAAATTATCTCGGCTGCTATGAGCGATACTTTCATTTTTGCGTTAACTAAAGACGGGACATTCGCGTTAATTACTAATGATAAACTTAATATCAATGTATAAGTTTCTTTTGAATGTTCTGTTGTTGCTTGTCCTTTTTCAGTTGCCCCTTACTGCACAGCAACGGATGATTTTTCTTTTCGATAACTCAGGGAGTATGACGGGATATTATCTTCAACCTGAAAGCAATTTTAAGATTTTTTGCAACGCGTTAATAAAAAACACCGTCAGTCAGGTTGATAATGTTGAAGTAATGTTGTTCTCAAAAACTGAAAAGGACAGGGGGTTAATTTCTCCGACGGTGATTTACGACGGCTCTGCTGATCAGATTAACTTTGACGAACTTCAGATGAAAATGGTATTGCAAAAGGGCAATGACGGATATCTCGGCAATACGGATTTAATTGAAGCGCTAAATGACGGGATTACGGAACTTGACGGCAATGCCGGGATAATCTGGATGATTACGGATAATATAAATGATGTTAGCGGTACCGGAGATGATTCATACGAAAACACATTAGAGTTTTATAATCTGCTCAGACGGGATGAAAATATCAGGAAAATATTAATGTACCCCATACCTGAAAAGGTTACACGAAATGAAAAAGTTTCGGAGGGTTATGTTATTTACGGGTTAGTTTATTCATCAACTCCAATATCACAGCCATTGCTTGAAGACTACGATAAAATGCTTAGGGCATCCGGGATACGGCAAAAAGCTATAACCCTCAAACCGCTCGATCAAGGGACAATTATATTGAAACCGCTTAAAACGCAGGGGAAAGTTACTTCAGGAAAACTTTACTTTGATGGTAAAACTCTTAGAGGGTTCGGCTTCAATGAAGGGGAACAGATAAAAGAAGTTTTCAACGATCTTGTACTGAAATCTAATTTGTACCCGTACATTATTGAAAGTGCAAGCCTTAAAGTAGGATTGGACGATTTTACTTCATCTGATTATTCTGTTGAATCTCTCGGAACACAGACAATTACTCCATCTACTGTAAGCAATGTTTCTCCCGAAGGTGAAGTCAAAGGATTCTCGGTAATTTTCAATATGCCAGAGATAACGCCTGTATTTTCATTTAATACAATTTTTAAAGAAGATTTTACTGTAGGTGGAAATTTGATTCTTGAGGTTTATAATACAGATATTAAATTGGACGATTCTTATATCCAAAATTTCAAACAACTCTTTGCTCTAAGTTCAGTTCCTGAAATATTTCAACCGGTCATAAAAGACAAAACAATTTATACTGCAATACCACTGGAAATAAAAATCCGGTACGGTGTCTGGCGGTTGTACGTTTTAATCGGTATAATTGCGCTCGTGATAATAGTTCTTTCGCTAATAGTTTTTTTATTGTTAAAGAGAAAATGCTTTATCTTAGAAGTTGAACAGTTGCAGAATTCCGTTTGTTTGAATCTGATTAATTCGTACACGGTATATTCAGGTGATTCAACCGAACTTGGTAAACTCAAGAAAACTTTTTCCGGTCAAATTGCATTTATCCAGTCAAAGAATACAAATTTTGCCGGGAGAAAAATACTGCTCAACTTTGATTTACCTTATGAGATTGAATCTCAGTCTCTCGATGGCGAAGTTAAAAAAGTAAATATTTTAATTTCAGGCTCCAAATCCACCACTGAAAGCGAGTATCAAAATTCTTCAACTGATTTATATTGATAATTTGATCAATTTCTACCGGTTATAACTTAAAAAGAAATCAGCCAAAACGGTTAAATTTGGTCAAACGTATCCTCATAATATCTTTTGTTATTTTCGCGGTGCAATATACCGCACACTCTCAGCCAAATCAGAACAAACGCCTGTTTGAAACATTTATTACCTTTAAAGATTCAGTTGCTGATATCGGAGCGAAATTTATTGTTCAGTTTACAGATGAAGTAATTCTTGACAACCGCATTAACCTTTCGTCGCTTGAAGATTACAAAATGGATTACAGAAATGGTATTCTCAGATTTTCACGGGATATTTTCGAAGCGTATAATCTGGATACCAATCGTGAATACAATCTCCGGATATATTACGATGCATTCCCATTTAATTTTGCTGATATCTATTCAAACTTTGAAACCCGCACCGAAACTGACGTTACAACGGGCGATACGGTAATTATTGCGACTCAACGAACAGGTTTATTTGAAAATATTTTTGAAGGTACTGACCTTGAAAAATCGGGAACGTTATTCAGAGGATTTACAATCGGTTCAAATCGTGATTTATCGGTTAATTCGGGATTCAGGTTGCAGTTGAAAGGGAACCTGTCGGATAATATTCAGATTACAGCAGCGCTGACGGACGAGACAACCCCGATACAACCTGAGGGCAACACCACAAAAATTCAGGAACTGGACAAAGTATTTATTGAACTCAAAGGAAACAAACTTTCGTCAACCCTGGGTGATATAGAACTGGATTTCAAAGGAGGAGATTTTTTTAATTTCGGGAGAAAAATTCAGGGAATAAAAGGTGTGGGGGATTTCGGGTTTGCTGATATTATGATTACAGGTGCAGTCTCCCGCGGTAAATTTGCATCTAATTCTTTCAATGGCACCGATGGAGTACAGGGACCTTACAGGCTTACAGGTGCGGATAATGAAATGAATATTCTCGTCCTCTCAGGTACTGAAAAAGTATATCTTGACGGAATACTCATGAACAGAGGTCAAAATGCGGATTACGTAATTGATTACGGAATAGGAGAGATTACCTTTACAAACAATCGCCCTATTACCGGATATTCGAGAATAGTTGTTGATTTCGAATATACTGACAGACGGTATTCCAGAACTTTGTTAGGAGGAAATACTAACTTCAAATTTCTCGATAATAAACTTACTCTTGGTATTAATTATGTAAATGAATTTGACAGCAAAGATAATACAATTGATTTCGAACTTTCCGATAGCGACAGGGAAATTTTATCAACCGCCGGAAATGACAGAAACAAAGCAGTAAAATCCGGAGTAAGTTACGCCGGGCTTGACACCAATTCAGGTCTGGGATTAGGGTTATATGCAAAGCGCGATAGTATGAACGGTAACGCAGTTCTGACATTTTATCAATATGCTCCGGGTACTGACAGTTCACTTTATAATGTTCAGTTTACATTTGTTGGTAACGGTAACGGTTCATATAACAAGAGGAGTTCACTTGAATACATCTTTGTAGGTCAATCCGCAGGGAGTTACGACACTATAGTATTTATTCCGATTCCGACTGCTTATCAGATTGCAGGTGTTAACCTAAGCTATGTCCCGTTCAAGGATAAAAGCGTTTCAGTGGATATTCAGTCCGCATATTCACTGTTCGATGCCAACTTGTTCTCTGAATCACCGGTTGTAAAAACAGATGGCTTTGCGTTTAATGGTGCAGTGAATTTCAACCAGACTGACGTCAGTTTATTTGGCGTAAAATTTAAATCCTTCAAAGTTGAACTTTCAAATCGGGTAGTTAACAAAGCTTTCAACTCGCTCGACCGCTTAAATTCGGTTGAATTTTTACGTGATTATAATGTAACCGACGATACCAGAAAAACTGAAAACCTGATGCAGGGAAATATTTTATTTAACCTGAACAATTTTGTCAATCTTAACCTTAATGTCTCTCAACTCCGGAGAGGGGTTGCGTTTTCATCCCTTCGAAATATAGGGGAATTGAAAATTTCCGGAGATTCTATTGGGTTACCAAATTTCATTTATAAACTTGAATACATTAACAGCGAAGACGATGATAACTTCATTAACGGAAAGTGGATCAAGAATACCGGAATAACTTCGTGGAAGACGAAATTGGGTTCGGAAGAGAATAATGCGGAACTCGAACTTAGTTTTGGACTTAACTCTGAAAGGAGAGAAAACGCAATTACAACAGGAGGTATAGATAGTCTGCAAACGGGCAGCTTTTCTTTTACCGAACTTATCCCAAGAGTTGATGTAAAAAATATTTTTAATTTCGATTTCTTTGCGGAGTTTAAAGTTAGGAACGATGATGATGTTCAGTACGGTTCACTGTTTGATTTGTCTAACTCCTACGAGCAAAAGTACGGTTTAACATTCAGGGGTGTAAGATGGTTAACGCTTGGAACAAACATTTCAATTCGCGACCGAAAATATACTGATCAGAGAAGTTTGATTGGAAATACCGATAACAATACCGTTCTTGTTAAATCGCAGATTCGGATGAACCCATTTGATGATGCAATCAGAACGGATATATTTTATGATGTTTCAAGCGAGAGAACAGCAAAAATTGAGCGTGTATTTGTTAAGGTTCCGCCTGGTGAAGGGAATTATCAGTATTTAGGCGATATTTACGGTGGAGGTCTGAACAACGAGAACAACTTTCAACTGGTAAATTTCGGTGGTGATTACGTGCGATTGAATATTCCTACTAGCGAACTTTTTCCGACGATTGATTTGAGAACTTCAGTTAAAATTAATTTAAAACCGCATAAATTCTTCGACCTCTCAGGAGATGGTTTTATTGAAAACCTTTTTAAAAATTTCAGTGCAGAGTCTTTCTTCCGAATTGATGAAAAGAGCAAAGATCCACTAACTGATAACATTTATTTTCTACAGTTAGGTACTTTCCTCAACGATTCAAATACAATTCAGGGGGCTCAGTATTTTCAACAGGATATTAACTTTTTTGAAAATAATTCGTCTTATTCACTTAGGTTAAGATATATACAACAGAAAGGGTTCAACCAGTTCGCTTCAGGAAATGAAAGGTTAACCAGTATTCAACGATCCATAAGGTTTCGTTTCGGGCTTATGGAAGGTATCTCGCTTCAGATGGATATATTTAATAAAACTGATAACAACGCAGCACCGAAGAACTTACTACGAAACCGTGCAATTAATTCAGACGGAATTTCATTTGATTTCACATATAAACCTATTCCTCAAATTGAAAGCGGGTTTTTAATTAACTTCACCCGGGCTCAGGATAAATTCCCCCAAACACCAACTGATGCGGATATTAACTACCAGACACTTCGATTTATTTATTCACTTTTTGGTTCGGGGAGAATCAGGCTTGAAATTGAGAGGAGTGAGGTAAGTCTGAATAAAGATTATTTTTCAATACCATATGAGTTGACCGCTGGGAGAGTGGATGGAAAAAGTTACTATTGGCGAACAGTGTTCGATTACAATATAAGCAGGAATCTTCAGGCCTCGGTAATTTATGATGGTAGAAAGGAAGGAACACGAAAAGTTATTCATGAAGGTAGAGCACAATTTACTGCATTCTTTTAATTTTTCAGCGATTTTTTATTGCTTTTTCAATGTTATTACAATAATGATTGCATTTAATTTACGATTGAATTTCGCCAAATTGCTAAAAAAGGAACTATAAATGCGTAAAATCATTAAATCAGAAAAGTTTATTTTATTAAATGACAAATAGCAAAAACGAAAATGAATTAGACGATAATTCAGAGTTACAACCTCATAATCGTGAATTATCAGATAGCCAAAGTAACAAAAATTCTCCACCTAAATCAGAAATAAAAATTGTTGAACAATCTGAATCTCACGGAGATAAAACTCCTGTAGATTCTGAGCAACAACACAACGAAAAATCTGTTCCGGAACCGGGTAAAGTTAGTGATGAAGTAAACAATGTCATTGATACCGGTGAGGAACAAATTGATGAATCAACTGCTGAGAAAGATTCAACTGATAAACCTGAACAAAATAAAGCAGATCACATTTCGGACAAAGCTGAAGATAAAAATAATTCTTCCGGGTCGAATTATCAGATCTCGCTGGTAAATGAAGATGAATTATCGGTTGTAGTAAATACTTCGAGGTCTGTAGAAATTGAATCCAATAGCAACGACGAAGGTTCACCATTGAACCAAAAGTTGTTAATCAGCAAAGGCAGAGATAACAATACCCGTTCTATTGAAATACGGATAAAAATCCTGCGGGATGATAGCGGTGACCCGGTAATTGATATTCCAACCGAGCCTGGTATTTTGATTCCTAATCCCGAAGTAGCCGATTTGATAGAGAAAGACAATATGAAACCTGTTGTTAAAACTGAGGACATGATTATAGCTGAGAAGATAGGCAAGGATAGTCCGCATCAGAAATTCAAAAAGATTTACGAAAAAAACTTTCGCATCGGGCTTATCGGTTCCATTATTGTTTATCTGATTGCTGTAATCGGATTTGCGGCTTACGGTAAAAGCAAGAGCAATCCAACTTCCGATGATATTGTAACGAGGCTTATTGTAATAGAAGATGTCCCGGCAAAGGTAAACCTTCAAAACGCAGAAGATCCCGGAAAGCCACCGGAAGAAGAGACCGAAAACACTGAGGTAAAAGAAAAAATTATCCCGCGAAGAATTCCGATCCGACGCAATCGAATTACACCGAGGACATACAACAATATCAGCGAAGACATATCGAAGGTTGATACAACTTCAGTAGATACGACAACCGGTAAAAACCTGACTGCGATTGATACTACCGGTTCAGGTGATACTGCCTCAGGGAGAGATACTACCGGTGGTCTGGAACTGGAATTTGCGGAAAATGAAATTGGTTTGAAATTTAATTATCCCGTTAACTGGAACATTATTCCGGTCAGTGAAATTGATAAGAATAAAAAACCGTACGAAGGTCTTATAGTTGCCGACACCACGCTTAATCCGGGCGACTTGAACATCTTCATCAATGTTGATTCAAAGGATATTGCTTTCAGCCGGGAAAAGTTCGAAGAAGTTTTTGAAATGGATAATGATTCTATAGTTGCTTACAAATCTCAACCATTTGTTAACGGCGAGGATACTTCGTATGAGTATTACATGCTATTCCCTGAGCATACGCTTCATATCAGAGTCAGCATACGACAGAAATATTACGATCAAATGAAAATGCTAATTGATAAATCAATAAAATCAATTAACATTCAGCTACCCGATACTAAAACTTCAACTCCTACCGGATCCGGTACAAGTCCCCAAAATTAAATTTTAGATTATTTCGGATTCCGGAAAAAAGAACCCAACTTCTATTTTTCCGTTCTCGACTGAATCAGAACCGTGAACAGCGTTTTCAGATTTGGAATTTGCGAAAAGTTTCCGGATAGTACCCTCCTCTGCTTCTGCGGGATCTGTAGCGCCTATGAGCTTCCGCCATTCAGCTACTGCGTTTTCTCTTTCGAGTGCAATCGGAATACATGCTCCGGATGTCATAAACTCAACGAGGTCTTTAAAAAATGGACGTTCCTTATGTATTGCATAAAATTTCCCCGCCTGTTCACTTGTTAGTTTAATTAATCTCATACCGATAATCCTGAATCCGTTTTCAGAGATCATACGGATGATATTTCCCTGCACATTTTTTTTAACCGCATCAGGTTTGATGATGCATAAAGTTCTTTCCATAAAATAATTTACAATATATTTAGTTTGTGTAGTGTTAATTTAATGACTCGTTTGATCCGGGAGGTTTTGCAATCTCCTGACTGACTGTATCTTCAGTTTCAAAGTAATGGGTAACAGGGCATCTTCGCGGTATTAGTTTCTTTGAAACGATTTCCTTTACTGACGGGCAGGTAGAGTTAGCCGACAGACCAGTTATAGTGCAGATGCTAACTTCCTCAACTCCTTCAGGCATGAGGAAATATGCAACCGGGAAATCGAAATCTTCATCAGCATAAAGTTTTTTCATAAAGCGTCCCCAAATCGGCGCTGCTGCCTGACCGCCCTGCCCATAGCTGCCGCCAAAATTTATCCGTGCATCATCAAATCCTACCCATACGCCAGCTACGAATTGTGGTGTGTAACCGATAAACCAGGCATCGGTATAACTTTGTGAAGTACCGGTTTTTCCCGCGGCTGGTCTATGAAAAAAATTCCTGACAGTTGAAGCAGTTCCGCCATTAATTACATCCTGTAACATATCCGACATCATATAAGCAACTCCCTCGCTTAATACTTCCCGTGTGTTGGGTAAAAATTCATCTATCAGGTTACCATTGCGATCTTCAATTCTTTTAATTGCAATAGGCTCAACCCAAATTCCGTCATTTGCGAAAGTACCGAAGGCATTTGTTATCTCAAGTGGTATAACCTCCGCCGAACCAAGCGAAATAGACAGGTAATTTGGAATTTCTGTTGTAATTCCCATTTCGTGGGCAAGGTCAATTACTTGATTAATCGGTGCAAGATCCATTGCCGTTCTGACTGCAACAACGTTAATGGATTTCGCCAGAGCAGTTCTCATAGAAACTTTACCACCGGTGCCACCACCTTTTGGAGACCATATTCTTCCCCCGACGTTTACTTTAATGGGATCATTTGAAATCATGTAACTTGGAGTATAACCGTTATTGAGAGCTACTGCATAAACAAAAGGTTTAAAGGTTGATCCGGGTTGCCTTTTAATTTGCGTAACGTGGTTCAAGCCGTATTTGGTTCTTACTTTAGGATTTGCACCCACCATTGCCTTAATTTCACCGGTCTTGGGATCTAACACAACAAACCCAACCTGAATTGTAGTAATAAGTTTTTTTACTGTATCAATAACGTTGGGATCGTTTTTCATCCTGTTGAAAATCTGTTGACGTTTTTCTTCAGTCTCAGCTTTTTTATATTCTTCGGAAAACTTAATATGCCTGCTTATTGCAGAATTCAGAACATCCTGATTTCCACGCCAGCTCCAATACCTGTTAAAAGATTTTTGATAATTTGCCAGGTGTTCATTTACTGCATCCTCAGCGTGCTTTTGAAATCTGGTATCAATGGTTGTATAAACTTTTAGTCCGTCGCGGTAAAGATCATAACCGTAATCTTTTGCGCGACGTTGTAAGGTTTGTCTGACATATTCAGTAAACTCAGGTGCAATGGAAACACTCTCCTCTTCCTCAATTTTTTGTGTAAGCTTTATCGGATCTTTGGATGTCAGTTCGTATTGATCGGGTGTAATATAGCCTGATTCAACCATGGTCTTTAAAACAATGTTTCTTCGGGCAAAGGAATTATCCATTTTATCAACCGGATCGTAATTGGTTGGAGATTTTAATACTCCGACAAGCGTAGCAGCTTCGTTGAGATTCAGATCTTTTGCTGATTTTGAAAAATAGGTTTGCGCAGCTGCCTCTATCCCGTAAGCTCCGTTTCCGAAGTACACCGTATTGCAATAATAAGCTAAGATTTCTTCCTTCGTATAGGTTTTCTCTATTTGCACGGCAGTCATTGCTTCCCGCAACTTCCTGTTGAGTGTAACCTCATCGCCGATGTACAGATTTCTGGCGAGCTGTTGAGTAATTGTGGAGGCACCTTCTTTCGTTAAATCCATCGCTATTATGTTCTTCACAAATGCTTGAACAATGCGCTGAATATCAACACCCCAGTGGTCATAAAACTTCCTGTCTTCCGTTGCAATTAAAGCCTGAATGAAAACCGGCGCGATATTATCAATAGTAACCTGTGTTCTGTTCTTGAGGAAAAATTTATCAATCAAGACCCCGTCATCCGAGTATATTTCCGTTGCCTCTTCCAGTTTTGGGTTTTCAAGTTCTGAGAGCGAGGGAAGCGATTGAGTTAAGTAAAACAGATATCCGCAAAATGCAAGGATGATGAACAACATTGAAAAAAACACAAAGGAGAATGAAACCCGTTGAAATTTTTTCTTCCTGACCTTTTTTCTCCGAAAATCTTTATCAGAGAAATATTTATCGAGGTCTTTTTCTTTATTATTTGATTTCTTTGCCAAACTTAAATAATTTCGTTAACTACTTCTCTCTTTTTTATATCGTAATACCTGTATAGCTCGAGTTTTTTATTTGAGTATTTTGCATAAGTGAAATTATTTACCCAATCCCCGAGATTAATGTACATTCCTCCGTTGTGTAGCAGTTTAAAAGGCTTATGACGATGTCCCATTAGGACGTAATTATAACCTTCATCAATTTTTTTTATTGCAAAATCCTTTAATCCATCCTTAGTTGAGTAATCTTTTTTATCGGTGTGGACTCTTGAGGAAGATGAAGTTGACCTTGCAAGTTTAATTCCTATATCAGGGTGAATAAGCGAATAAAGGAACTGGTTAAATTTGTTCCTCAATATTTTTTTTAAAATCAGGTAACCTTTATCGTTGTATGCAAGCCCGTCACCGTGGTGGATAAAAAACGATTTACCATCCTCATTGAAACTAACAGGTTCAGGTTCAACTTTTATTCCAAATTCATCTTCAAAATAATTTCCCCTCCAAAAATCGTGATTACCCGCCAGATAATTAATTTCAATTTGATTATTAATCAGGTCGGACAATTTTGTAAAGAATCTATAATTCCCTTTCGGAACGACTTCGCGATACTCAAGCCAACAGTCGAAAAGGTCACCAACAATAAAGATTTTCTTTGTATCAGCTTCAATAGATGATAAAAACTCAACAAGCAATTTTTCCCTGAAGCTTTCATCGGATCTGCTTTTCATTCCGAAGTGAATATCGGAAATGAAATAAATCGAATTACCGCTCAAAAATTATTTAACTGAAATAGATTTAGAGAACGATACCTTGCCCATTTTACAGATCCCGTCGGATTCGTTACAGTATCCGAAGCCCACTTTACCCGATACAACAAGTTTACCCGATGAGGTATTGTCCGGGATTATAAAAGTATAAATAACTTTTGAGTTGGAAATGTAATCACCGGAACCTCCTGAATAATCCTGTAAATGACCGGAAACATTGCCTTTTGTTATGGTTACTGATACCGGGGGTTCCTTAGGGATTTTTACTCCCTTCGCAGTATTAAATTTAATTGTCATTTTCACTGTTTCACCGGGCTTATAGCTGTTTTTATTGGTTGTAACAGTGATTGTCGGCTTTTTCTGAGCTAAAACATCCTCAGATCTGAACGATAATAAAACGAACGCGAGCGCCAAAACAGATAAATAAAGTTTGATGTTCATACTGATTGTTTTAATTTCGATTTTTAAAATAAAGAATTTATGTTTTATTGCAAACTCAAAATTCCACTATTAAATAAAAGCAGTTTTGCTGAGTTTGTTCCACTATTGACCGTTAACTGAAAAGTTATGGGATTCAATGTGAGCGTAAGCATTGTGGTTGTGTATGCTTTCGAAGTTTTCTGCTTCAACCAAATACCAAATGATGTTTTTGTTCGCCCTTAACCTTACCACAACTTCACGCACGAGGTCCTCTACAAAAACGGGATTCTCATACGCCCTTTCAGTTACATATTTCTCATCCTCCCTTTTCAGCAATGAGTAAAGCTCACAACTCGCGCTTTCTTCAACAGCGCTTATAACGTCTTCAATCCAAACCGTGTCCCTGAACCTGACGCTTACAGTAACCTCACCTCGTTGATTGTGTGCGCCGTGTTTTGATATGCTTTTTGAGCATGGACATAGAGTTGTAACCGGAACTTTAACTGTGAGGATGAAGTCCCCGAAATCTGAATTTTTTACGGCATGAAATTTTACCTGATAATCTATAAGCGAAGGCTTACCGGTAACCGGTGCTTTCTTCTCTTTGAAGTATGGAAACTCCATGACGATGTGCGAAGTTTTTGCGTGAAGCCTCTCCCTCATTCTGGTCAATATCTCATCAAGAGAATTTACGTGAATTTCGTGATTCTGATTCTGAAGTATCTCAACGAACCTGCTCATGTGTGTACCTTTAAATTCTTTCGGAAGATCAACCGTCATTTCTACTGTGGCTATCGTGTGCTGAATTTCATTATCCTTGTCTTTTACAGCAATAGGATATTTTAAATTCTTAACCCCTACCTTATCTATCGGTAACTCCCGTTTATCTTTCAGATTTTGGGTGTCGGGAAGGGGTGAAATTTTATCTGAATATTGTATATCTGTACTCAATCCCTTAGTTTTATTAAATGGAAAATTATATGGTTTCTGTAATACATTCAAATGGCGTTTTATTGCAATCTATGAAAACACTGAATGTTTTACTCCCTGAATTTAAAACAAAATTCCAAATAAAAAGTTTGTCAGTAACAGGAATATTGGCATCCATAATTTCGGTTTGTTTTAAAAAATGAAACGTGCCTTCGTTGCATTCAGTGGGTAGATTGCTCAACTTGTGCCTGTATTTCATAAGAAATATCATTATGTCCCCGATCCCCGGATAATTTTTTTCAGTAACAATCCCGATCAAATCCCAATCGGATGGTTTTGAAATTATCCCGCATTCTTCAAATGCCTCTCGGGAAGCACATTTAAACGGTGATTCTGCGGGTTCACATTTTCCACCTGGCGGCGAAAGCAAACCCCGATTAGGTTCCCTCGCCCTTTCGAGCATGAGGTAATCATCGTTTGAGTTTTGTATGTATAATAAAGTGGCGAGTTTCAAGTTTACAAAATAAAAATGATCAATGAATTCAAACACCCATTGACCATTATATGACCATTATAAATTTTTGGTATAAAATTTTACTTCGATTCCCTGTGAAGTATACGCTTCCTTGTCCACTTGCAGTATTTCATCATCTCAAGGCGCTCTTTGGTGTTATTTCGGTTTTTTGTGGTGACGTAAACTGATTTACCTTTGTGAGGCCCTTCAACGCTTACAAGTTTTATATTAATTCTTGCACCTTCTTTTGCCATTTCTAAAATTAAATTTCTTGATGAATAACACATAATATAAGCATTATCAATATTAATATTGGTGTAAAAAATAATCTGAACCTGTTTAATTTATCAGAAATTTTAAAACAAAAATATTCAACGCCAAAATTATATGAACGTAATCGTTCTGGTGAATGCGTATATTTGTATAAAACTCAAAATATTCAATGAAAAGAGACGTTCTTGATAAAGGATTTATAGAAATAATAGACCACATCGGTAGTGATCTTACGGTTGTTAACTCCGCCAGAGTTTCTTTCGGCAAGAGAAAATCTCAATATGATGAAAACGACAGAAAACTTGTAAAGTATCTTGCTAAGCACAAACACTGGTCTCCATTCAGACATCTGGTGGTTCAGTTCCATATTAAAGCACCGGAATTTGTAATGCGGCAGTGGTACAAACATGTAGTAGGGATTGAAACATCATCGAGTTATCCGACAAAAGATCACGCATGGAATGAAATCAGCGGGAGATATGTCCCGGTGAAAGATTTTTACCGTCCTTCAAATTGGCGCAAACAATCCGACAACAACAAACAAGCTTCTGAAGGTAGTATTGAAAACCAGATCGCAGCAGAAGAAATTTTTGATGAGTGTATGAACGATATTTTGGATTCATACAACAGATTGCTCGAGTTAGGTGTTGCAAAGGAACAGGCTAGATTGTTGCTTCCGCTTAACCAATACACTGAGGTTTACTGGACAGCATCTTTTCAGGCAATTACAAATTTTATTGAGCTTCGCGACGAAGATACTGCGCAGTGGGAGATTAGACAGTATTCAATTGCGATGAAAGAAATGGTTACTGAAATTTATCCCGAAACTATGTCAATCTGGTTCAGCAAATAATCGAGATTCCTCGTGGAAAATATTTTAACTGCTGAAATTTTAATGTAAATATTGTTCGGAACTAATACATTGAAGTAATGGAAATAATGGTGCTTAAAATTGGTTGTGATTTTTGAAAGGTATCGAAATCATGTGCAGGTTTTATTTATTCTAATTACCGGAAAAGATGTTTTTAAAAACGTGACCGGCGATATTAGGATTTTCTTTAAACCGCCGGATTGAGTATTCGTACCAGCGTTCACCGAACGGAACGTAAATTCTAAGTTTGTAACCTTCTTTGAGTATTTTATCCCTTAAATTTTCCCTTACTCCCAAAAGCATTTGAAACTCAAATTTATCCTTTGGTAATTTAAGTTCATTAATGATTTTAATTGACTGATCAACGAGAAAATCATCGTGTGTTGCAATCCCTACATACGATCCGTTTGACAGTGCAGTATTTACAAGTTTGAGGAAATTATCTCTCACTTCCTGAAATCCTTTGAATGCAATTTCTTCCGGTTCAATGTAAATACCTTTACAAATTCTAAGGTTCACTTGTCCGGTGGAGAGATTTTCAACATCTGCGAAACTTCTCCGCAGGTAAGCCTGAATAACAATTCCCATCTGATCGAACTCTGTACGAAGAGTATTAAAAACATCCAGAGTCGTTTGTGTTACTGATGAATCCTCCATGTCAATTCTCACGAAAATATTCCGGTTGGTTGCTTCAGAGAGGATTTCTCTCATATTGTTTAAGCAGAATTCTTTATCTATTCCAAGTCCCAGCATCGTAAGTTTCACCGATAAATTGCAGTCAAGATTATTATCTGTAATTGCCTTGAGCACGTCTATGTTATCTTTAGTTGATTTCAGCGCTTCATCTCTTTCAGAAATGGATTCTCCAAGAACGTCCATTGTAGCTTTGAAACCCTGCACATTTAAAGCCTTTACAGCGCTTACAGCATCGGATAGCTTATCTCCCGCAATATATTTATTTGCGAAAATTCTGACAAAGTTTCTGGGTAAAACAGGCAAAGTGCCTACAACCAATTTGTTGAGGATGCTCATTTAATTGCGTTTTTAAAAATAATTCCTTACAAACTGTTATTAAAGTCAGTGAAAAATTAATGTAGTTAGAAAAATCTTCTCGTATTTTGATAAAAAATAGTTTACCATTGTATGTATTCTTTTTAATTTTAAATGTCTTATGACATAACGTAGATCTAAAGTGTCAAAACAATTTTCTTTATTACTATCTTTTTACCAAAATGATTAAGTTTGTACTAAGAAAAGGGCATTAGATATGGATAGCGCCAGCTATCCGAAAATTTATAAACTCACCTTTGGCCGGGTAATATAATTCTAATGTTCCTTTTCTTTTTTTTTATTCGGTCAGTTTTGTTTTTCCGTTATTTGTAAAACAGGATTACAATTCCGTTGCAGTAAATTCAAGCGTTGAGGTTAATCATAATGTCAAATAAAAAATATATTGCATTACGAATCATACTACAATATTTACCATTCTGTTCTTAACGACGATTATCCTCTTTACTTCTTTTCCCATAATATTTTTTATTATTTTTTCATTATCGAGAGCTTTTTGTTCAAGTTCGTTTTCGCTTGTATTAAATTCAACCTCAATTTTATCGCGCAATTTACCATTTACGGAGAGTGCAATCACGACCGAATCCTCTTTAACGTATTTCTCTTCGAAATGCGGCCATGGTTGCTTTGAAATTGATTCCTGATGGCCAATCCTTTGCCAGAGTTCCTCACAGATGTGTGGGGTAAAAGGTGCAAGGACCAAAATGAATTTCTCAATTATTCCTTTTGAAATTGTGTCATACTTATATACCTCATTTAAAAAAATCATCAACTGTGCTATCGAGGTATTAAATTTCATATCACCATCTTCAATATCAGTTGTGATTTTTTTTATTGTCTTATTTATGATTTTCAGCTCCTTTTCTTCCGGAGCCCTGTCAACAATATTTGATTTTATTTCCCCCGAACTTTCATCAATTATGAGTCGCCATGTTCTGTTTAAGAATCTGTTCATTCCTGCAATACCTTCAGTGCTCCAGGGTTTGGTAGCTTCAAGCGGTCCCATGAACATTTCGAACAGGCGCATGGAATCAGCACCAAACTCATTTATTACCTCATCGGGATTAATTACATTTCCGCGGGATTTACTCATTTTCACTCCGTCTTCACCCAATATCATCCCCTGATTGAAAAGTTTCCTGAACGGTTCATCATGTGAAACATACCCGAGGTCAAATAATACTTTCATCCAGAATCTGGAATAAAGCAGGTGACCTACCGCATGTTCCGAACCGCCGATGTAAACGTCCACAGGCATCCAGTATTTCTCAATATCAGGATTACAAAATTCCTTGTTGTTATCAGGGTCAAGGTAACGCAGAAAATACCAGCTTGAACCTGCAAGTTGCGGCATTGTATTGGTTTCGCGTTTAAAGTGTCTACCGTCTTCAGTTGTCACGTTAACCCACCAGTCAATTGCGGCAAGCGGTGATTCACCTGTCCCGGTCGGGTGATATGATTCTACTGCTGGTAATTCAAGCGGTAATTCACCTTCACTTAATGCAAACTGTGTATCGTTTTCGTGTAAAATGGGGAATGGTTCGCCCCAATATCGTTGTCTCGAAAAGAGCCAATCCCTTAGTTTATAGTTTATTGCTCTTGAACCAATCTTATTTGCTTCAAGCCAGGTGATTACTCGTTCAATCGCTTCATCAGTTTTAAGACCGTTCAGGAAATCAGAGTTTATACAATAACCTTCTCCCTCGAAATATTCCGACCCACGTTGAATATTTTCAATGTATTTCAGATATGAGTCATCTCGGCCTGTTAAACCTGAAACTCCTTTTCCGGAGATAATTAATTCGCCGTGTTCATCGCTCTTGATTTCTTTTATTGCGTGATCTTTTAAATGCACGGGAATAACTACCGGAAATATTTCCAGATTAAAGATTCGTGCGAAATCGTTGTCCCTGCCATCGTGCGCCGGTACGCTCATAATTGCACCGGTTCCGTAAGATATGAGCACATAATCAGAAATCATAACCGGAATTTCTTTTCCGTTTGCGGGATTTATTGCATAGGCTCCGGTGAAGACACCCGTCTTTTCCTTAGCAAGTTCAGTCCGTTCAAGGTCAGATTTCTTTGCCGCCTTTAATTTATAATCATCAACGCCCTTTTTTCTGTCAGCAGTTGTGATTAAATCAACCATTTCGTGTTCGGGAGAAAGCACCAGATATGTTGCGCCGAAAATTGTATCGGGACGTGTAGTGAAAACTTCAATAGAGTGGTTCGTGTTTTGACCGGGAGATTTTATGCGAAAGATAATATTTGCTCCGGTTTTTCTCCCAATCCAATTCCGTTGAATCTCTTTTATGTTTTCAGGCCAGTCAAGTGACTCTAATCCTTCCAGTAATCTATCAGCGTATTTTGTTATCCTTAGCTTCCACTGCTTCATATTTTTCCGGACAACCGAGAATCCCTTCTCAAGTTGTTCCGCAACTTCTTCATTTGCTAAGACAGTTCCGAGCTCAGGGCACCAGTTGACAGGACCGTCTGCAAGATATGCAAGCCTTTGTGAATTTATGAATTCAATCCTCTGGTTTTCTGTTAAATCTTCTGGTATTGGAAGTTCACCTATAGGTTTAGCTTTTTGGTCGGCATCGTCGAAATAGGAGTTGTACAATTTCAGAAAAATCCACTGCGTCCACCTGAAAAATTCGGGTTCCGATGTATTTACCTCCCGATCCCAGTCGTAAGCAAAACCAATTGATTTCAATTGGTGCTTGAATTTTGCTATACATTCGGCTGTCCTGATTTTTGGGTGGATACCGGTTTTTAGTGCAAATTGCTCTGTGGGTAAACCAAACGCATCCCACCCCATCGGGTGAAGTACATTAAACCCTTTCATTATTTTAAATCTGCTGATTATATCGGTGGCTGTGTACCCTTCCGGATGGCCGACATGCAAGCCTTCACCGCTTGGATACGGAAACATATCAAGCGCGTAATATTTAGGTTTACTTTTATCAAGCTTTTCAAATTCCTGAGTCTTAAACGTTTTTTCAGTTTCCCAATATTTCTGCCACTTCTTCTCTATATCAAGATGATTGTATTTCATGTATAAATTTCAATTATAAACAAACTACAAAGTTAACCTTTGTATTAGATTTAATCAGTGCGAAAATCCGTTGGATTAATGCAATTTAAAAATATTGACAAGATGAGTATATTTCAAAATGACACCGGTTAAACTCAATGCGCTTTTTTTCGGAACTCATCCGGATGACGTCGAACTGACCTGCAGTGGTACACTTGCGAAATTGAAAATGGAGGGTATGTCTGTCGGGATAGCAGACCTCACAAGGGGCGAACTTAGCACACGGGGAAATTTGACTGTACGGAAAATGGAAACTGATAAAGCCACAAAAATTCTTAACCTCGATTTCAGGACAAACCTGCAGCTGGAAGACGGTAACATTGTTAACAATGTAACGAACAGAAGGCGCGTTATTAAATTACTTCGCCTTACAAAACCCGAGCTTGTCTTTGCGCCTTATCCGCTCGACCGGCATCCAGACCATATCAATGCAAGCAATCTTATAAGAGAATCGGTATTTTATTCAGGGCTCAGAAAAATTGTAACCGCAAAACTCGGAGTTTTCAGACCACGAAAAGTAATTTACTATTCACATGCCTACGATATTCCTGTAACTTTTATATTCGATATAAGCGATACCTTCGATATAAAAATGAAGTCGGTTGAAGCTTTTGAGTCGCAGTTTTTTAATCTAAAAAAATCCAACGGTCCGGAAACTTTCATAAGCCGGAAAGATTTCAGAGAGTACGTATTATCTAAAGCGAAATATTACGGTTTTAAAATCGGGGTTGAATATGGTGAGCCATTTTTTACATACGAACCCGTAAAGGTTGAGGCGGGTTATATTTCACATATATGAATATTGAAGGGAAAAAAATATTGGTTTTTGATATTGAAGTTGTTGCGGATAACTTCGAAGAGTACGATGAACGTACAAGGGACTATTTGTTAAAGTATGCAACAGATGAAGTATCCCGGAAAAATACAATTGACTCGCTCGTATTTTCGCCGTTTACTTCAATGCTTGTTGCAATAGGTATGTTGGATGTTACGAAAAATAATGGTGCCGTGCTGATGAATGCACCTGAAGGGACGTATCTCATTCCACCTGATGATAAGGATATTAAATATATTTGTGGGAGTGAGGAAAAAATTCTTGAAGACTTCTGGAAAAAAATTGATAAAGAAAAATATGATCTGTTTGTTACGTTCAACGGAAGGGAATTTGATTGCCCGTATCTGATGTTGCGTTCCCTTATACTTGACATTAAACCGACATATAATCTTATGAGCGGTAGTGATTTCACATTTCGGAATTACCACTTTGATATATTAAAAGAGTTAACGTTCTTCAAACATTCTCCGACAGGAGCGAGGCGGAAATACAATCTTGATTTTTATTGTAACAAACTAAACATTGATAGTCCTAAAGCTGGCGGTGTTAGCGGTGATAAAGTTGGTAATCTTTACAAAGCGGGCGAGTACCAGAAAATTGCAGATTATGCGGCAGGGGATATAATTGCTGAAGCCGCTCTTTTCGAACGAGTTAAAAATTTCTTTTAATCTTAAAAATAAAATAACACAAAATAATGAATCCAAATCAAATGCAGAAAATGCTCCGGCAGGTAAATAAAATGCAGGAGAAGATGAACGAAATTCAGTCTGAACTTGAAAACAAAATTGTCACTGAAGAGACCGGTGGCGGAATGGTTAAAGTTACTGCCAACGGGAAGAATCAAATCATAAAAATTGAAATTGAAAAAGAGATTATTAATCCGGATGAATCGGATATGCTTGAAGACCTGTTGATAACGTGTATCAACAAAGCGATTGAATCTTCTCAGAAAATGGCAAATGATGAAATGGCGAAAGCAACGCAGGGAATGATACCAAATATTCCCGGACTGAACCTTCCGGGAATGTAACCGGAGATGAATTTATCTGATTCACTTGAAAACCTGATTGAGGAGTTTTCAAAACTTCCTTCAATTGGTAGGAAAACCGCACAACGGCTCGCTATACATATTATTAAGCAACCGCGTGAAAGTGTAGCACGATTTTCTGAAACCCTGCTGAACGTTAAAGACAGAATAAAGTTTTGCAGAATTTGTTGTAACATTACAGAACAGGATATATGCAGAATCTGTAATTCTAAAAAACGTGATACTTCAAAAATTTGTGTTGTCGAAGAGCCGCAGGATGTAATTGCAATTGAGAGAACCAACGAATACAACGGATTGTACCACGTCCTGCACGGTAAAATTTCGCCTCTCGAGGGTGTTGGTCCGGATGATATCAGGGTTAAAGAGCTAATCGAACGTTTAGCACGGATTGAAGTAAATAACGTTTCGGAAGTTATATTTGCGCTCAATGCGAATGTAGAAGGCGAAACAACAATTTTGTACCTGACGAAACTTTTAAAACCCTTGGGAATAAACACAACCCGCATTGCGCGTGGGATCCCAATCGGAGCTGACCTTGAGCTCACTGATGAAATTACGCTGGCGAAGGCAATTGAGGGAAGAGTAAATGTCTAATACGAGGAATCAAACGGAATGGTTCAGAAATTGGTTTTCAAACAAATATTACCTTGATTTATATAGCCATCGGGATGAATTTGATGCCAAAAGATTAATTGATTTGATTCAGCGGACTATTCCTGTCAATTCACAAATGCTGATACTAGACCTTGCCTGTGGTGCCGGCAGACATTCAATTGAACTTGCAAGGCGCGGATTCAATGTTACCGGTATTGATTTATCACCGTTCCTTATAAGTGAAGCAGAGAAAAATTTTAAATCAGCTCCTGAACTGAATTTGAAATTAAAATTTGGGATTAAGGATATGAGGAAATTCGACTACCGTGAAAAATTTGATATTATAGTTAACTTATTTACTTCGTTCGGATATTTTGAAAATGATTATGAAAATTTTAAAGTAATTGAAAACGTCAGGAAATCCCTTAAGCATGAGGGATACTTTGTTCTGGACTTTTTAAATGAATCGTACCTTAAGGATAATCTGGTAAAGCGGTCAGTTGATAAATTTGGAGAATTTAAAGTTGAACAAACGCGGAGCATTCAATCAGGATTCGTAATCAAAAAAATTGTAATTAAAAAAGCGGATGAAACGAAAATTTATTACGAAAAGTTAAGGCTTTTTAGCGATAAGGAACTTACATCTGTATTCAGAAAATGCGGTTTCAGAATATTAAAGCGAAAGGGCGATTACTTTGGTAGCGCTTACAATCCGAAATCATCAAAGCGGTTAATTTATTTTGTGCAAAAAAACTGAAATATTACTTTTTGTGTCTTTAATATTTTTAGTCGGAAGTTGCGGATTATTCGATACCAGATCCGTTGAACCGCCATCCGATCCGAGATCTAACTACAGCCCGCCAACTTCACCCGATATTGTACTTACTAACCTCCAGTTCGCTATTGCTGAAAAAAATCTGAATAATTATATCTCATGTTTTTCTGATTCCGTGCTAACCGGAAAAGTATTTCATTTCGTCGCCGATTTAAGCACTAATGCACAGTATCCTATCTTGAGCAACTGGAATTTCCAGCAGGAAAAAATTTACTATACAAACCTCATATCACAAACTGACATACAATCATCATCTAATTTATTTTTATCTAATCCGCAGGCAATTACAACACCTGATAGCGTAATTTACGATGCAGATTACGTGCTCGTTTATTTTCATAATGACCCGTCAGTTGCAAAAAATTTTAACGGGAAGCTCAGGTTTACAATGTTTCAGGATTCCCGGAACTTATGGTCAATTACACGCTGGCAGGATTTCAAAAATGATTCGGGAGATACTACCTGGAGCGAACTAAAAGCCGCTTTTGTAAATTGAACATTTACTCTAAATATTCCTTACTACCGGTTGCAATAATAATTTTATCATTTTTTTATTCGTGTGATAATATATTTAGCCCGCGGATTGATAACAGTTCCTCTTCCTCAATTATAACTGACCAAAAGACAATCGAAGGTGTATTCCAGAATTTTAAATACGCTTATACCTTCAAGGATACCCTTGTTTATGGTAACCTGCTTGCTGATGATTTCATTTTTATATACAGAGACTACGTTAAGGGATATGATGTTTCATGGGATAGGCAAACTGATATGAAGACAACAAACGGACTTTTTCAGAACTCTCAGCGACTTGATATTATCTGGAACAACATCGTTTATCAACAAGGGGATTCACTGAATGTTTCCGTTAAGAGGAGCTTTAATCTCTCTATCACATTTAACCCAAGCGATATTGTGCTGTTGAATGGTTTTGTTGATATGACGCTCTCAAGACCAACAGTTGACGATAAGTGGATGATTAATAAATGGCGCGATGAGAGTTTTTAATTTAAATCTACAAATAGCCCGTAAATTAAAAACCCCGGCGTAACCGGGGTCAAATTATTTTTCATTTCGAAATCAACCTCATAAATAAATTATCACTGTTCTTAATTATTGCTGATTAATTTGTAAAGATCTTCGAAGTAATATTTTTGGTAATATTCCGGATTGCTTAAGTGGTTTGAGAGCAAATCATCAAACTGAGCAATTGTTATCCCCTGATTGTATTCCTGCTTAAACTCTGTTAAGATATTATCTCTGGTTGATAGAACAATCAACGATGGATCGTTCAATCGGGTGTTTATATTTGCAGGGTTAGAGTAATTGTAAATGTCCCGGTAAAACTCAATGTAAAATCCGTTATCATCTTTATTAATATCGAAAGTTTTATAATAAATCGTTACTGGAAACCTATCCTCCTCTTTTAGGTTATAGACCAAAGACCGTTTGCTATTTAACCAACTCGAGAGGTCATCAGATTTTATGACTTTCTTTATGATAAACTGTTTCATCTTTTCAATATTGTCATTATCATTTCTAACACAACCATGTGAAAGGTCCCGTTTATCAGAATAAATCAGGTGATTTTTATTTGTTCCATGAAAATAGCGAAGTGAATTTTCATCGTAATGAACAACGAAAAGTCCCAGCGGATTTTTAGGACCGGGGGGAGTTGCAGGAACGTGAGCTTTGTCTTTATCGGGATCTTTCCATGAAGGCCAGTTTCTGATTTTATAAGCTTCGAAATGACCGGTGTATGTTTTATTCCGCGAAGTTCCCACAACGTTATTCCACGTATCTATGAATAGTGTATCGTTTTTGTAAACCTGATAGAGGTGTGATCTGTATTCGGGAATATTGAGCTCCCAGATTATTTCCGGGCTTTCCGCAAGAAAATTTTCCTTTATATCGTATCTCACTACGTAATTCAATACGGTATCAATCGCACCTTCTGAATTTGTAACCTCTTTTAAAGTTCGCTTTATATCTCTTGATTCGAGCGTCTTGTCTATATCCCTATCGGAAATTATAGGGAATTCATCTTTAAGAAAAACCTCCATGCTCAGGTCAGCAACATCGAGATCCTTTGCCTCTACTTCAAATGTTTTGTAGCCGATTTCATCGCTCGTGTTAGATTTATCGGTTGAGCTTGCTGAATCCTGAGCAAAAAGTGGCCTGAGTCCGAAAGATGATAACACAATTATCAGTACAGCTAGATTTTTAAATGACATTTTTTATCAGTTACTTTTCTAAAATCGGAATAATTTTATTTATTTAATCGAATGGCTAGTTACCAACCGTGTGCCATACAGTTTTTGTTTCAGCGAATTTATTTACTAACCGGTAATTTTCAAATTTTTCGTTATTGTATAAATCTTCCGGTTGGATAAAATAAACACGTTTTACATTATTAGCGGAAAGTTCAACGAAGGTTTTTTCATCTAAAGTTTTATCTGAATTTAAAATTGAATTAACGCCGTAATGACCCGCGAGATGTTTATATAATTCAGCATTGTTACCGGTCAAAATATTAACTGAAGACGCGGGAAAATCACTGGTGGCAATAACCTCTGCAAGCGTTAGAATAGGTAGGGAAATTTTATGATCAGTTATTGCAACTACAGCATTACCCGCAGTTAGTACCGGCAGGACAAACGAAAGAAAGCTAAGTAACGGCGAATTGTTCTCAGGAACAATTATTCCGACAATGCCCATCGGTTCAGGTATGGAAAAATTAAAGTATCCGTCTTGAACAGGGTTAACAGTGCCGTGCAACTGTGTCCATTTATCTGCCAGCCCCGCATAAAAAATGATGCGGTCAATTGCAGCTTGTACCTCACGGTTACAATTCTGATTTGATTTTCCGGTAACCGATTTAATTTCATCGGTAAATTGTTCCTTCCTGCCTTCTAACATTTCCGAAAGCCGGTAGATAATCTGTGCGCGGTTGTATGCTGTCAGTGAACCCCACGCTTTATAACCTGCCAATGCTGATTCAACAGCATTACGAAGATCCTTTCTCGAAGCTCTCGAAACGTTGCAGATTTTATTGCCGTTTTGTTTTTCAAATACTTCAAAATATCTCTCCGATTCGGTCCTTGTAAACTTCCCACCGATGAAGAGCTTGTACATTTTCGGTACCTGTAACCGTTGGGACATTTTAGTGTGTGATTAAATTAGACAATGAATTAATCTCTACGCCACCATGCGATGCATCATGGATAACTTTCCCGCCCTTTATCAATAATAGTTGCGGAGATTTATGCGGAACATTGAACTCTGAAGCAACTTTATTTGAAATTTCACGCTCCGTTATCACATTAATGAAGTATGGTGTAACAGAATTTTTGTATGGAAAATTATCCCACTGATTTTCAATCCGGTCAAGTGCTTTATGACAGATCTCGCAACGATAGCTATGTTTGTAGATTAAAACGTAATCATCATTGCTCTTAATATTTTCAACCGCTTCGGGTGATTCAAGTTTTTGCCAGTCCATTATAACTCCTGTATTAGTTCGATTAAAATTTTATTTAATTGTGTGTTGGCTTTTTTCAGGGCGGATTTTCTATCCGCAATAATTAATGTTTCGCTTCTTGTCTCTTCCGCCATTTTATCAGCCAACAGATGTCGGGATATTAAACCAATTCCGACGAATTTAATTCCCGCATGAACGGCAGCGATGTTTTCCGGTACCATGGAATAGCCCGCAATTGCACCTCCGATTTCGCGGTAGAATCTTGCCTCAGCCTCAGTTTCACCGGCCGGTCCCAAAATACCAATGTAAATTCCCTCTGAATATACTGACTTATTTTCAATAACAGTTTTTTTAACTTTTTTAAGTAATCCTGAATTATAACAATCGCTCATATCCGGAAACCGGACTCCAAGTTGATTGTCGTTAGGACCGATGAGAGGATTGTCGCCCATCAGGTTAATGTGGTCGTGAACGAAGCAATACGTCCCTTCGTCAAGTCGCGGATCGAGGTGACCAACTTCGTCAATTGAAATTATTTTTTTGACGCCGCAAAATTTTAAAGTGTAAATCAAATCGCCGATTGATTGCATCGGGATTCCGTTGTAAAAATGTAACCTGTTTTTTACAATTAAAAGGTCAGTATTCCCCGTTCTGGCGAAAATGAATTTAGGGGATCCATCAGTTTTACTAATAACATCCGGAGCAGCTTCTGAAAATAAAACTTCGTTATTAAACTTCATTCCGTCCGGATAAACGAAATTGCCGTCAGTTACAACTGCCAGCGATGGTTTAAAGTTTTTCGGGTAAAAATTTTTAATATAATCAGCGTAAGATTTTACTCTCTCTTTTATTGAACCCATTATAATTTCCCTATAAGTTTTACTGTTAATTTTGTCAAACGCGGTTCGGCGATTCCGGCTGCGTGTACTATTTCTTCAAGAACGGCAACCTTCAGTGTATCGGGGAAACCTTCGTCGGTAATTATAGATAATCCCAGAGTCTCAAACCCAAGTTGCCTTGCAACGAGCACTTCAGGAATTGTAGACATGCCAACCACATCTGCACCGAGCTTTCTTACCATCGCATATTCAGCGCGTGTTTCTAAATTCGGTCCCTGTACAGACAGGTAAACTCCTTTATGCAATCCTATAGAATTTTCCAGCGCCGTTTGACTGCAAAGGTCAATCAGGCGCTTTGAATAAAATGCAGATGCAGGTGTTGCATTATAACGGAAGTTCATGAGCGGTGTTGTAAAGTGAAAGTTGACATGAGAAGTTATCAGCATTAAATCCGTTTTTCTGAATTGCGGATTGAGCGCTCCGCAGGCATTGGAAACAATTAAAAATTTCACCCCCATTAATTTCATAACGTATAACGGAAAAGTTACCTGCTTGTGAGAGTAACCTTCATAGAAGTGAAATCTCCCTTGCATTGCGATAATTTTTTTCCCGCCGATCTTACCTGAAATAAGCTTGCCGTGGTGAGTTTCAACCGTTGAAACGGGGAAGTTCGGAATATCACCGTAATCAATGTTTGTTTGGTTTTTTATTTCATTAACCAATCCGCCAAGACCCGTACCAAGTATGATTCCGATCGGGTGATTATCTTTGAAGTATTTCGATATGTATTCGTGCGCTTGTTTGTAAGCAGCGAACATTACTTTACCTCAAAATTATCATCGAACGGGGATTGCCTGCTGTTGTATCTTTTCATGGCTTCCTGTTTCAAGGCCTCCTCGTTTGCTGGTTGTTCATCAATGGTTTTTATATTAGTGTCCGTTGATTCTGGTTTTTCTTCATTTGTTGCCGAACTGGTAAGCTCCATTCGAAGAATTCTTTTTCGTTTCACAAACTCATCGAACTCGTTCAGTTTATCAGCAATGAAAATCTTTACATCTTCGATTAACCGGTCGTTCCGGCTTTTAAGGTCTTCCAACTCCTGCTTGCGTTCAAGTAATTCTGTTTCCAGAACCTGCCTGTATTCCTTCGCCTCAATCTCCGCTTCCTTTCTGATAAGGTCGCCTTTCTTTTTTGCGTTTTCAATAATTTCGTCCGCCAGATCCTGCGCTTTTACTATGGCTTTCTGAAGAGTCTGCTCGTTTTCTTTATAAACCTCAACATCCGAAATTAAAGATTTCACCTGATCGGTAAGATTACGGTTTTCATTCAATAGTTTCTCATAGTGATTGCTGAGGGTTTCAAGGAATGCATCAACCTCGTTTGAATCATAACCTCGCAGAGACCGTTTGAAGTCGCTTTTTTTAATGTCGCGGGAATTTATGCTCATGATGTTTTATTTTTAATTGTAATTTCTGTTACCGAAAATTGCGCTGCCTGCGCGTATCATGGTTGAGCCTTCTTCAATGGCAATTTCATAATCCGATGTCATACCCATTGAGAGAATTTCCATCTCCGGTTGATTTGATTTTATTGAATCGAACAAGGTTTTCAAATCGCTGAAATTTTTCCTGATTTCGTTTTTATCGCCGTCAAGTTTTGCAATTGTCATAAGTCCGCACAGTTCGATATTTTGAGTTTCTGCAATTTGGCTGCAAAACTCCCGCGTATTTTCAGGATTAACGCCCGATTTTGATAATTCTCCGCTCGTGTTAACCTGAACCAGAACTTTAATGTTCCTCGCAACAGCATCAGCGCGTTTTTTGATTTCGTCAACAAGGTTTTTGCGATCAACCGAGTGGACGAGCGAAACGAAATCTATTACGTGCTTTACCTTATTCGTTTGAAGATGCCCGATGAGATGCCATTTAATGTCGAGACTTTTGAGGACATCTTTTTTATATCTCAACTCCTGAACTTTATTCTCCCCGAAATCCCGGTGACCAAGTTCGTAAAGAATTTCAATATCGCTGCACGGAAAAGTTTTGCTGACTGCAACGACTTTAATATCATCTGCTGACCTTCCAATCCTGACACAAACGTTGTTAACACTTTCAAGGAATCGTTCATAGTTGTCCTTTATTTCACCCGATCTCATAGAAAACGAAAAATATCTTTATTTTTAAGGATTTTCAACGAACAAAAGTAATATAATTTATAGGAAATTCAGGCGTAGAGCCAAAAATCCGGTTTTGTAAAACATCCTGCCTTTATATTTTAATGCGTAAAAAATAATTTTGTCAAAATTGACGAAATAATGTTAAAAGATTTTGCCGATGACTTAAAAAGTTTACGGAAAGGTAAGGATATTACTTTAGAGGAAATCTCCGCTCAGACAAGGTTAAGGGTGTCGGTATTGCAAAAGCTGGAAAGCGGTGATTTTACTTTTCAACCGGCAGCTTACATTAAAGCTTTTTTAAAACAGTACGCATCAGCAATAAACGAAAATCCTCAGGAGATAATAAACAACTTCCTTGCGGCGAAAGAGGGGAGATACAAGAGGAAGAGTTCCGGATTTAATGAGAAAATAGAACTAACTTCTACAGCCGATGATAAAATTCCGGAGACTCCGGATCAGGAAAAAACTCTTCCGAGGAAATTACCTGAAAGGGATCGGGTCGAGAAAATAAGGTCAGAAGAAAAAATGGAAGAGAAATCTGCCGGCGATTATTACAGTGGCTCGTTCTTCAGCGGTGAACGTTTAAAGAAAATCATATTGTATCTGGTTGGTGCCGGATTTCTTGTTGGAATATTTTTTATGGTTAAGGCTCTCTTTTTCACTGATGATGCAGAAGAACAGGAAATCGTCAGACAACGCGGGTTTAATGAAGTCTTAATGGAGAATGAACGGAAATTGCTCGGTAAACGAACGGAAGAGGAAATTCAGGACTCAATCAGAAAAGCTCAGGAAGAAATGATGAAAATTGAAAACCGCGATTCAATTTCATTGGAAATTATTGCTAAGGGGAAAGGGAAAATTTTTCTTGCAATTGATTCCGTTAATTTCAACAATCCAACCGAATATGCATATCTTCCGGGCGATACCGGACTTTACTTCGCAGAGAAATTTTTCCACTTTGGAGTAAACGATCCCTCAACGATTGAAGTGCTTGTAAACGATATAAAAGTTAAACTGCCCCAACGCAGGTTCAGAAATCTGCTGATTGACAGTTCCGGTGTGAATTTAAAACCTCCTAACGGTTAGTCATGGATATCAAATCTGCCGGGAGAAAAGTTGCTGAACTTAGGAGAAAAATTACTGATGCGGATTACAAATATTACGTGCTTAACCAACCCGATATTGATGACTACAAATACGATATGCTATTTACCGAACTCCGGAAAATTGAAAAGGAATTTCCATCTTTAATCACCGCCGATTCACCTACTCAGCGTGTCTCCGAAACCCCAACGAAGAAATTCGATACTGTAGTTCACAATACACCGATGTTATCACTTTCCAATTCATACGATTTTTCAGATCTCGATGATTTCGACAGGCGAATTAAAAACGCTTTGAATGGTGAAAAGTACGAATACGTTTGCGAGCTGAAATTTGACGGACTGGCGGTTTCATTAACTTACCGTAACGGCAAACTTGCAACAGGCGCAACGCGTGGCGATGGGACGGTTGGCGATAATGTAACTTCAAATCTGAAGACGATTCGTTCAATTCCTCTGAAAGTTGAAGGTATAGACGAGTTTGAAGTTAGGGGAGAAGTATTTATAAAGAAAGATGATTTTATCAAAATCAATCAGGATCAGGAACGAAACGGTGAAAAGGTTTTCGCGAATCCAAGAAATACCGCCGCAGGTACGCTTAAACAAAAAGATTCAAAAATGGTAGCTTCAAGACCGTTGAACTTCTTCGCGTATCAGGTTATTTCCGACAACATTTCTCTACCCACACAATTTGAAAACCTTGAAATGCTTAGACAGTTGCGGTTTCCGGTGAACGATAAATTTAAAATTGCGGGCAATATCGAAATCGTTAAAGACTATTGCAATCAGATTGAAAACATCAGAGATGAACTCCCTTATGAGATTGACGGTGTGGTAGTAAAACTGAATTCACTTAACCAACAAATCCGGCTCGGATCAGTTTCACGTTCGCCGAGGTGGGCTATTGCCTATAAGTTCAAAGCGAGGCAACAAATCACGAAAGTAAAAGACATTAAATTGCAGGTGGGCAGAATTGGAACGATTACGCCGGTTGCCGAACTTGAACCGGTGTTCCTTGCCGGTTCCACTATCTCACGCGCAACTCTGCATAACTTTGATGAGATACAACGGCTTGACCTGCGCATCGGCGATTACGTAAAAATCGAAAAAGGCGGAGATGTTATTCCGAAAATCATTTCAGTTGAAGATAAAGGTAATCATGGTTCGTTACCGAAATTTACCTTTCCGGAAATATGCCCGGTATGCGCAACGAAACTTTTTAAACCCGACGATGAGGTAAATTACTACTGTCCGAATTTTAATTGCAAAGCACAGGTAAAGGGCAGGCTTGAACACTTCGTAAGCAGGAATGCAATGGATGTTGAAGGGCTAGGTGAAAATATAATAGAGTTGTTTATAAATCTGGGTTACCTTTCTGATGTTGCTGATATTTACGATCTCCACAGGAAAGAAAAAGAGCTGAAATCAATCGAAGGGTTCGGGGAAAAGAGCGTGAACAACTTACTTTCCTCAATTGAGAACTCTAAACAGCGACCGTTTGAAAAGGTACTTTTTGCACTTGGGATCAGGCATATCGGCGAACGAAGCGCAAAACTGCTGGCTGACCATTTCAAAAGTATGGATGCGATAGCAGGTGCAAGTCAAAGTGAACTGAATGAGGTGTATGAAATCGGTTTTAAAATGTCTGAAAGTATCGTTACGTTTTTCTCGGATGAAAAAAGTAAATCGCTTTTAAACCGTCTTAAAAGTGCCGGTTTAAAATTTGAACAGGAGGTGAGGCAACCGGGACAGCGTTATGAAAATATTATCGGGAAAGTCTTTGTGCTGACAGGGACTCTGCCTGGTCTAAAGCGCGAACAGGCGAAAGAGCTGATTGAAAATGCGGGCGGAAAAGTTTCATCTTCGGTAAGTAAAAAAACTGATTTCGTACTTGCCGGTGCCGATGCGGGTAGTAAACTAAAGAAAGCTGAGGAACTCGGAATAAAAATTTTGTCGGAAGACGAGTTCCGGAAAATGTTGCATCCGTCCTGAATGCGGATGTATCAAGGCATCTGGCAATTTGCGATTTTATGTTCAATCAAAATTTCTAACATCCCAGCCGATCCCTTCCTTCCTGAGAAAAATGTAAATTTTGTTTTAAACTGTTGATTGGGTTCGGGCGAGTATGAATTACGCGGGAGAATGTTAAGATAACTGTAAAAATGGATTAAGCCGCCCTGCGGTAGTTCCGTAAAGCGGCTTGTTTCCGTTAGAAGTGGATTTTAATTGAACCGTTCGGGGAATTGTTTTGCAATTCCGTCCGTTAAAATATCCGGCGAGTTGAAGCATGTGATGAAGCGCCTCCTCGTAACCTCCGAACGATTGAGTATAGTCACCCTTCAGAATACTGACTGAGTAAGCGATAGTGTGGGTGATGTGCATTTCTAAAGCCGCACCGGTTTCTTTCGCATTCCAGTTATCAGGATTCGCCGCTGCAAGGAAATCACCGATGTCTTTTGCGTTGGCATACCAGTCTTTAACCGCTTTATCAAGAGCCTCCTTATTGTCATCTCTTGCAGCCTGCAATACGGGAACGGCATCCTGAATGTGAATCGTCAGTAGTTCAGCAAGTTGATTGCCCGCAGCTTCACCATAAAAAGGTACGATTGCTGCGCCAATGTCTTTTTGATTCTGGAGTAAACGTTGTAACTTCGCATCTAATCCTTTGGGATCGTTAAAAAATGCATCCACAGTTATCAAGGTCCAGTACATGTGTGCAGACCACAATTCCCGCATCGCTTTGTTAAGCTCGTAATACTTTTCAGTTTTATGTAACGGAGTTAATTCGGTTGATGCAGCGCTGTTCATTTCTGAATGATCCATTTGCTGCGCATTTGCGGTAGCTACCGCGATAAATAAACCTAAGATGATTGTTAATTTTTTCATTTCTTTTTTTTAATTGTTACACTCTGTTAGAGTAAGTACTCAATGCAAAGGTTACAAAAAAATTTCGGGGCGGGAAATACGAAGGGGAGCAGAAATCTGAATTTAACGGATAATAATTGCTAATTGCCTGAAACGGTCAATAGTCATATTTATCGTTGAAAGTGAATTTTTCATTTCGGGAAGAGGGGAATAACCTGCAAAGCAATACCGGGTAAGAACTCATTGCTCTTTTTCAAGATTCTGCGTAAATGAAATGTAAACAATCACAGCGCGGGGTCTGTTGCCGGATTTTCAACTAAAGAAAGGATTGTTAATCCTCTCATTCAGATCGCGCTCATATAGTTCTTTTTTATCCGGAATGTTTTCCATCATGAACCCGTAATATTTTCTGTAATATTCTTTCATCGCAGATTTATCCCGTTGTCCTCTGATTTTTTCTTCGATGGCTTGTTCTTCAGCGAGGTGATTAATAACGTAATATTCCATTGCGCGGATTCTGTCGTCCGGTTGGTAGGTGTTTACTGAACCGCATGACTCGCATTTGATATTTATAGCGTTGAATGAGTAAACATTAATATTGAGTTCACCTGCACATTGCGTGCAACGATGGATTTTCTTTTCATCAATGTGCGACTTAACATTTTCAAGAACTTTCCTTGCCGCTTTTGCGTATGTTTTCACTTCAAACCTCATGAACTCATCATTCATCCATCCGATAAACCTTGTGAGCTTGGAATACTCAGCCCCCTGTGAAAAAACTTGAATGGATTTAATCAGCTCAGCCTGCATCTTACTCCATCCCTCCTCACCCTTCTGTGAAAGTTGTTCGACAGTCTGGTACTTCAAACCGTTAAGTACATTGTGGATTGGTACAGTATCGAACTGCAACCCCGAGATAATTTCATCCAACGGAGAATCTGTCTGAGTGAGGATATCATTAAACCGGTCTTTTAATTTACCGAGAAAAGTATCCCATCTTTGAGTTAATTGGCCTGATGACATAATGTATAATTAAGCGGGTTCAAATAAAATGCTGCCGCAGAAGAGGCAGTTGTCATATTGCATTTCTTCGAGCCGGGGCGCTCCGCAGTTTTTGCATTTCATGGTAGAGTGCTTCCCCTTCTGCATCCCTTGCGAATATTTTGTTATTGTAGCTGAAGCATTTTTAAAAATGTCGTTCATACCACCAAATGGTTTTATCTTTTGGTAATACGATTTTATTTTAGCATCAATATCAAAATTCCGGATAGCCTCATCAAGCGCGGGATTACCGGATGAGGAATGTTTGATAAGTATTTTTTCGTACACCTTTCTAAGTTCTATAGGGAAAGCTCCGCGCGAGATTTTCATTTCAGAATTTAATAATACTGTTTTAATATCGTCACCGAGCGGAGCCACACCGTATGAATTCAGTATTTTATTCCAGTTCTCATCACCGCCTTTCGCGGACTGGAATGCAGCTCCTGAAACTGCATCAATTTCACGATTGAAATTTTTTATTGCCTCGTCCATTACTTAAAATTCTATATCGCTCGCCGATCCCGGACCGGACATGTTTTCGTATTTCGACTTAAATTCGTTCATAAGAGTCTGCATCTTCATACCGAGCGAAAAGTCACTCATCATTTTACCGCTCCAGTATGAACCTGCGTTTGAATAGTCGGCAACGGTCATTCCAAAATCTTTCAGAACGTCCTGCGCATCCCGACCTTGCTTGCCGAGTACATCCTGAGCAACCATCGCCTCTACATATTTTTCAAATGAAATACCTTCGCCTGCAGCCCGGGCACCTGTACCGGCATTACCCGATGCGCTTGAGTTAAACGCCGCAGAATATTTTTGAGTGATTGTAAAAGTTGTGTCGTTCTTCATCCGTGCGAGCCATTCATTGTTTACGCGATCCCACTTCGGAGCGTCAATCCCGAGTTGTTTACATACATCATCCGTTGTACTCCCTGATACTAACTGTGCGTTCGCCTGCGCCCATTGGTCCAGGGAAATTCCCTCAACCGGGTCTAAATTTGGATCTGACATGGTGTTTTGATTTTATGTTTTGGAAAATGTTAATTGAACTGCCCGGTTATTCAGGCAGATACGCAACATAATCAATTCATTTTGAAGATTCAATTTTAGTTTTTATTTATGGTGAAAATTTTCCGGCGGATGAACTATCTTAAATCAGATTTATACTATAGCATTATAATGGTGCGTTCGCTTAACAGGTTCGGGTTGCCGGATTTCATGATGATTTCTGGTTAAAGAATAATGAGAAGGATATGAGTTTGCATCGTAATAATCTTGGGATAAAGATTCTTCTTCAGTCGGAAGTGAAATAAATTTTATTATGAAGACCATCGTTCCGGTAGCAAGAGGGAAAAGGTATCCGAACATTATATAACTATTAAATGAAGAGAACCGCATTAAAATATTTCCACTATTCTGAGGATTGGCTAAACTTCACTGCGAAAGTTGCCTGAGAAATATAATAGTGTTTGAACAAACGTAATCTCACTCTTAATCAACTCTGTTTACTTCAATACTCTTCAGCCGGTGAACGTGTCCTCCTTCGGGCTTATTATCGATTTGCTGACAATAATCATTTCGCACTAAGTTTTATCGGTTGCTCATTTCCTTCAAAGAGAATGCAAACATTTTCTCCGGTGGGGTTATTAAATATTTCACCCATGAGAAAGTTGCTTTGTAATTGTCCGTTGTTCGGACAACAATGTAAAAGTTCCTGTCCTTGTGGTTCTGTTGTCTGATTTCAGCCTTTATGATTGAGCAAGTTGAATATCTTGTGCCGGTGTTGAAAATTTCCCGGTGAGAACAGGGAGGTGGGTCGTGGCTTAGAATGGTTTTTCATTGTTATTGATTTTGTATCTGTGCGACAATAACTTTTAATTCATCTGTTAGTTCATCTTTAGTTTTGTCTTCGTTGTGTATGAAAAAATCCGTTTTGAAATTTTTCTCTCTGACTTTTTCGTTTATCGTCTTTACCTGATCATCTGAAACGTTGATGTGAATTGCCTGATCCCTTGTCTTCACTCTGCCAAGACAGGTTTTCCATTCAGCATTTACTCCGATAGTTATAACTTTGAAGTCTTGCGTTAAGTGCTCAAGCATTGCGTCAAAATAACCGGATAGTCCGGTCGATTCAAAAACTATTTTGTCTTTATCCACCAGACTTTCGCGAATCCCTTTCTCAATTTCTTCGAAGACTTGTTTTAGGTATGCTTCATTATCAACATCTCTGTCTTTCTTGATTTTCTTAGCCCAATCTTCCACACGGATAAAGTTTATTCCAAACTCCTTGTCCATAAGAGTTCCAATGAAGGATTTTCCACTCCCTTTTTGTCCAATCAATAAAAATATTTCCTTTCTGTTCCTAGTCATTTTCTTCATTTTTAACCTGACCGCTAACGGGTTAGGGCTTTGCGTTCGGGCGGGATTTCAGGGCACAAAACTGTCAACCCAGCACTAAAGTTGATTTGAAAAACTGCACTTGAATTTAAGCACTTCACCCCGCATGACGCCAAACCCATGTTACCACCAGTGCTTCCTTGTCTGTAGTGGTTTGTCGGTCTATTTGATGCTACGATTTTCATTGTCTTTTGTCGTGCGATGGGGCATTTTTTTAAATTTCTTTTTCTCTTGCGTTGGCTTGGTGGCTCTTTTGCAAAACTTGGCTTTAGCGTTGGCTTGTGAGGTTTTGCAAATGTGCCACCAAATGCGTTGGCTAATTCAGTCGTTTCTTGTCGTCTCCATTGTTTAAGCTGTTTAATAATTCTATTGGGTTGTTCAGCAATGCAGGATTTCGGTCGTAAAAAATAGTTTCCTCGGTTGTCAAAAGTCTTGTGATTACTTGCTCTTTTCCGTTTTGGTCGGTTGTCTTGATTATAACTAACGAACCCATTTTTGTTGCAAAAAATGGAACGTCTTTAACCGCTGTCAACAAAACTGCTGCTGCTTCTGCGTTGTTCTTGTTCGCTTGTGATTGATGCACTTCTATTTGTTGAAGTTCAATCGCTTTCTTTGTCTTGTCGAAAATTTCTTTGGCTTCTTTGCTTCTGAAAACGTTTCTGATTTTATAAACAACTTTCTCTTTGAACCAAGAACCTTGTTTTATTCTTCCTTCTTCTGAAATTTCAAAACCTGCTGTTTCAAAGAAGTTGATTGTTGCATCAAATATCTTTTCGGCAACATTGTAATCGTCTGTGTCTGCAAAAATGTGTCCGCTAAAACGCAATGCTGAATTTTGCAATATCTGGTCAAGGTCGTTAGGGTCAAATGAAACTGCCCAACTCCATTTTCCAAAACCTCCATGCTGATTGATTGCTCTGCACCATTCGTCAAGATATGCTCTTTTGGTTTTGTTCTGTTCGTTGTCTTGTCCTTTGGTTTCTACAATTAGGTTTTCGCCTGTTGTCAGTTTGATGAGAAAGTCAGGGAAAAATCGTCTTACTACACCTTGGTAGTTGTAGTAAATCACGAAATTCAAATGGTCGTTTTTAACGAACGATTCTACAACATTTGATTCATTGATTGTTTTGGCTTCCAGGTATTCCCATTTACTGTCCACCACAACAAAGTTGATATGTGTTTTGTCAAACGCTTCATTGGGTTTGCTTGTCCACCATGTTCTGATGTCGCCTGATGAACGGATTGGATTCTCTTTGTCGAATACCGGTGTTAATGCTTCTGTATTAACTGCTCTTATTTCGTTCCAAATGTGCTGAACAACTTTATTCATGTTCAGCATTATCAAAATTCGTTTCCTTGATTCGTCCTGATTGAACAAAGGATTTTTAATAACGATTTTGTTTGAGTAGATAAACTTCTCAATAATACTAATGAGTTGAATCAGGAATGTTTCTTTGCTTCCTTTCCAGTCAGGTTTCTTCTCGGAATTGTAAATGGTTGATGCAATTCTGAAAATGATGGATTGTAGTCTGAATTTCTCTGCAATTTCTTTCAGGTCAATTTCAGAAAGTGCCGCAGGATTTGGTTTTCCTGCAATAATCGCAGCCAATTCCGCTTCTGTTATTGAATCGTATGGGTCAAGTTCCAATGATTTCACTTTCCCCAAATTCAACGTCAATTGTGGTTTATAGATGTGGTCAATTCGCACCACATTCGGGAAACTGATTTCATGCTCTGCTTTTTCCTTTACAGGTTTTATTTCAGTTTTTGGTTTTGGTGGCGGTGGTGGCGGGCCGTCTTGTCCGCCTTCATGTGGTAAGAAAGTAAACGGAACACCGAAAATGTTTACATATTCAGGTTCAAATAAACCATCTTCGCCTACATCATAGGAAGTTCTCCGCAAACCTCTACCTACAACTTGCTCACACAACAATTGGCTGCTGAATGCCCGTAAACCCATTATATGCGTTACGGTTTTTGCATCCCAACCTTCGCTGAGCATTCCTACAGAAATTACATTCTGAATCTGTTCTCCGGGTTCTCCGATTTTTCCAACAGTGTCAACCGTTCTTCTTAAAAGTTCCGCTTGTTGTTTTTTGGTTAGTTTTTTTTCTTTTGGTGCATCTTCCGTATCATCTTCGGTTTCTTCTACTTCTGCAATTTCAACTTCTTCTGTTTCCGCTTCTGCACTTTGAAGAATTTTACTGTCTATCTGTAAAGTCCTTTCAGGATTGCACAAATCACCCAAACCTGCAACGGAAAGATTGAAAGCATCTTTGTCAAAAGAGTATTTTATTCTTCCTGATGTAAATGTAGTATTGGCAACCGTAATCATTACAGGTGGTATCTTGTAACCTGCTTTCTCCCAATCGTCTTTGGTTGCTTTCCAGTCTTTGCCTAAAAGTAAATAGGCGTTTTTAATCAAGTCAGGAAGCGGAACGGATTCATCCACCTTTTGGTTGATGTCGTCTTTCACCGTTTCGTCCATATAGATGTGATACAAACGTGAACGTAAATCCTTGTCTACATTTCCATCATCACGAACTACAACTCTTGGTGTTTTTACCAAACCCGCTTCAATGGCATCATTCAAACCAAAATCAGAAACAATCCAGGGAAACAGGGCTTCTTCACTTGCTTTTTTTCCGCTTGGTGCAAACGGAGTTGCCGATAAATCGAAACAACGTAAAATTCCTCTTGCTCTGTGAATGCGGTCAAGTCCGCCAACCCAAACGGTGCTTTCTTCAATATCTTCTTTCTTAACGCCTTTTATTTTGCTCTCTGCCGGAATACGCCAAGCGTGGTGTGCTTCGTCATTTATCACGATGATGTTTGAAGCATTTGCCATGTCGCCCAATACTTCTCTTACATAGGCTTCATCGCTTTTTGCTCCACGTTTATCAACCGATTTTTTCTTGGCAATCTTTTCTTCTGTTTGCCATGCCAAACCATGCCAGTTGATGATTTTAATTTTTCCTTGTCGCAATGAGTCCATTAAACCCGCAGGCACAATGTTGAACTCCTCATAATAGTTTTCAGGGTCAGTTGGATTGAGAACCGAAAGACGATTCCGAACCGTTAAACCCGGTGCAACTATCAATACATTTTTTGAAAATCGAGTGTCTTTTCCGTTGGCAATTTTGTTTAATACATTCCATGCAATGAGTTGAGCCATTACAATGGTTTTACCCGAACCTGTTGCCATTTTATTGCACCAACGGCTGAACTCACCACCATCGCCCGGAATTTCTATTCCTGTTTTATCTGCTTCGGGTGCTTCGGTTAACCAAATTAATGTTTCAATGGCTTCTAATTGACAAAAGAAAAACCTACGGTCTTTACGTTCTTCAGGGTCTTGCCAATGTTGCAAAAGCCGCTTGGTAATGCCTGTAACTCCGGGATAACCATCTTCACGCCATTTTTTAATTCTTAGGCGAATGGTATTTACCAAATCAATTTCTATGAATGTGCCCGGGTCGTCAAATGATTTTGAACTTTCGGAAGCCACCACATATCCTGCCGGTCGCCTTCCCCTTTGAAGTTTAAATTCTCTTGTGTCACGAAAGTATTCCCAAAACTGTTGGGGTTCTTCGTAGGGAGAATTGATAATAAGTTTGTCAATTTTATTCATCAGCTACTTTTTCAATTTGCGGATTTGTGAGTTGCTGACAAGCGATTTCATTTGAGTGATGGCAATGCCGTTCAGTTGCTGCAATCGTTCACTTTGCTTCAAACCCTGATGAATTAAAACGGCATTGATGCTTTCCATGTTTGAAAGAACAACCAACTGTTCAATCGTAGCTGCATCACGAATGTTCCCTTCTGCTTTCGGATTAGCTTCTCTCCATTGTTTTGCTGTCATTCCGAACAAAGCCATGTTTAACATATCAGCTTCGTCTGCATATACAAAATTTATTTTTTCCTTTGATAATGTTTTTGGAATCAAATGTTCTTTGATAGCATCCGTGTGAATGTGGTAATTAACTTTCGCCAAAATGCGTTGAAGATTCCATTCTAATTTCAGCCGGTCATTTTCATCATTTTTTAGTCGTTGAAATTCTTTGAGAAGAAATAATTTGAACTCAATGGATATCCATGATGCAAATTCCAAAGCAATATCCCTGTGAGCAAATGTGCCACCGTATCTTCCAGGCTTGGATATAATGCCAACTGCATTTGTGGTTTCAATCCATTTCTTTGGGGTCATTACAAAACTATTCAGCCCTGCCTGTTTTCTAAACCCCTCGAATTCGAGGGGTTTAAAATCGGGGTTGTAAAGCATTTCCCAGAACCCAAGCAACTCAATAGTATTGCGATTTCTCATCCAATTCTGAATAATGGAATCTGTATGTATGCTGTCCTTGTGCCGGGCAATGTCAGTAATGGAAATGAAATCTCTTTCATGTGAGCTGATAACAACTATTTCAGTTCCTTTAACATTGATGGTTTTATTTTTTGCCATGAGAATAATTATTAAAGGCATCGAACTCGATGCTGTTAATTACCCCGAATTCGGGGTAATAAGAATTTCTAATTGTGGCGGATTCGCCATAATTAATCCAGTGGTCAATTTTGTTTTTCTTCATATCACAAACGGATAATTTTTAAACTTTCAATTCCTCTTGCGTCAATAATTTTCACTGCCACATTTTTTCCTGCTTTGAAGGGAAGTGAAACCGTTCCGCCAAAGGCTTCTATTTTTTCTTCGTTAATTTCGGCTTTCAGGTTTTTGGCTAAGGTCGCCCAACCTTCTTTAGCTCCTGCCATGGGGAAAAATACCTGTGAAGGAAACAAACTTCTACCATCATAATCATGGTCGAGCATCCACATGGCAATATCGCCTTTGCCACCACTGTCCACCGTTCCGGTTTTGGGGTTGTAATAATCAAAGCCGTTTACTTCAACCGTGTATTTGCCTTTGTCGTCTCCCGATTTGATTTCTGTGATTCGCACATCGGGCTGTCCAATCAGCCAAAAACTTTCATTGCTGCTGCGTTTCTTTTTTAAATCGTCTGTCAGCAAGTCGGCATTCATTTGGGCTTCTAAAAGCGTAATGCCCGGCCAGTTGGTTTCTTCAATGTCTTTTCTTGCTTCTGAATCGAAATGAAAAGCACAGAACAATATAATTTCAGGTTTTGGCTTTAGAGTTCTTGCTTCTTCTAAAGCCAGTTCTACCATGCGTTGTTCCAATGGGGCATGTTCAGGACCAAAACAAACGACTACCCGTTTCGGATTGGCTTCTTTCGTTTCTGCTTCTGCTTGTAAAAACCGTGTTCCGCTTAATGGTTCTACTCTTGTAAATTCAATCAGTTTACCGCCTTTAGCTCTCACACCTGCACGGAGTAATTCATTTCTCCATTCATCTTGTCGCAAGGTTTCACCGCTTCTTGAAACAGATGTGTCCGCATCAAATTGCGTGTCTGCTTCTACGTCTTCAAATGATTTGGCAACAGGTGCAGGAACAGCTTCAATTGTAAATGGGCCTGTTACCCTAAGTTTAGACTTATCAGTTTTAGGTCTATCATAAAGTGTTTCAGGTGTGGGTGGCTCCCCATTCGCAATTGTTTTTAAGGATATATGAGGTATCGTTTGATATTTAAATCCGCTTCCAACACCTTCATTTGGATAAGCTAATTCATAGTAGTCAAAGACTGAAGTCATCAATCTTTTTTTTGCTAATGTTAATGACACTCTTGATGTATCACAAGTAATCCATCTACGACCAAGTTTTTCAGCCACAAACGCTGTCGTTCCACTACCGCAAGTAATATCCAATATAATGTCTGAAGGGTCAGATGTCATAAGAACGCATCTTTCTACTACAAGTGGGTTTGTTTCTACTACATAGCTTCTTTGCATAAAAGAATTCATGGTATCAGTCCAAACATTGAGTAGTTCAGTTGCTGGGAAATCGTCAAGATATCTTTTATAATTTAATTGGCTTCCTTTCTTACCTAATCGATTTTGCCCTTTTAAACGGTCCAAACCTTGGCTTGTAGTTTTCCATGTCATACTCGCCCCTGGTGTAAATTCCTCCCCATTGAATAAATAAGGAAATTGAGCAGACTCTGCTGTTCCTTTCCTTCTAGGGTCTGCCCATCTAAATAATTTCCCTTTTGGCAAAGTAGAACTATTATTTTTTTCCGTCTTTGTCAATGCACGGCATGTTCCATCTGCAAGCTCAATCCAATCAAAACTTGAACCTTGTGCTTCACCTGCAATTTTCTCGAGAAACAATTTTCTGAACTTTAATTTTGATTTGTCTTTGGCATACCAAATCAAATAATCTAAGCATGGTGGAAGATATTTTGTTGTGTCGCCAGGAGAAGTTTTAAAACTGATTTGGCTTACAAAATTTGCTTCACCAAAAATCTCGTTTAAGACTAAACGCACATAAGGTAAATTTTCATCACTAATTTGAATGACTATGCTTCCTGTTTCATGGAGCAAATCCCTTGAAAGCTTAACCCTGTCCCTCAAATAGGTTAAATATGAATGTATACCTAATTCCCAGGTATCTCTGAACGCTTTCACCATTTCGGGTTCTGCGGTTAGGTCTTCGTCTTTGCCGTCTTTCACATCCCGCTTGTTTACAAAGGGCTGAAAATTGCTGCCGTATTTAATACCATAAGGCGGGTCGAAATACACCATCTGCACCTTACCACCCATGCCTTCTTTTTCCAAGAGGCTGTTCATTACCAACAGGCTGTCACCTGCAATCAGCCGGTTGCTCCAGTTCTCTTTGTGCTTGTAAAATTCAATGGCTTCACGCAATGGTTTCTTTTGTTCTTCAAACAAACTCATTTGCGTGGGGGCTTCTTCTTCCTTTTTTACGGTTTCAATAATGCGTCTAGGGTCAATGCGTTCATGCACATGCAAGCTTACTGTCGGCACATCAAAACTGGTGTGTTCGGCTTTACCTGCCCATTGCAATTGTGGGTCAAGGTGTGGGTCGTATTGGTAGGTTTTCTTTTTAAAACCACTCCCGATACTTTCGGGATCGGTGTGTGCATCTACTAATCCAACAGGTGGGTTGTTTACACGTTGCTTGTCTTTATGTTCGTATTGCTCAATGGGTTTTTGAGTAGTTGGTTTCTTTGTTGTTTTTCTTCCTTTTGCCATGCCTGAATTTATAATTCTTATTTGTTATTCGGTTTATCTTATTGGAGTTGGTGCATATCTGTAAAAATAATCAGATGCTGGACACCTTCCACGGTTCAAAAATATGTTTGATTTTGGGATAGCCAGTTTTAAAGTGGCATCAGCATATCCTTGTATAACATCCATTTCTCCATCAAACTTTGGTGCTGTTAGTCCTAATGAGAGTTCAATGTGTTTGCATAGAAAATAGCATAAAAAATCAGCCAACTGAATTAATGCCACTTCTTTACTGTCCACAAAGTGCGGAACATCTACAATCTGGTCGAGTTGTTCTTGTTTTTTCTTCCTTCCGTAATAGGTGTCTGACCAAGTAGGTGGATTCAATAAAAGCTTTGTAAAACTTCTTTGGTCGGTTACTTTATTGTCAAAAATCAGAACCGTGTTACCCTTGTTTTTCTTAAAGGTTTGTCCGTGTTTTTGTAAAGCCAGCGTTACATGAAAAGCCATGTGTCTCCATAGCGTTCCAAGGTCAGCATGAAATGCTTCGCTGTCTCGGTTTGCTGCTAAGTTAGCTTTGTCAACGGCAGTAAAAACGATTGAGTGTTTGCGGTCTCTAAGCCATTGAAAAATTTGTCCAATGAGGTTTGACCGTTGTTCAGGCGTTAGTTGTCTGAATGGGCTGTTTCCTGCGTATAGGTCTTTCGTGTGAATTTCTGTTACAGGTTTTCCAACTGCTTCTGTGAGTGTATTAAGTAAAGCTCTCCAATCACTTTTTGTTGGATTCATTCTGTGGTGGTCAGTTAAAATTCCAACCATCACTGCTATTGGTTCGTCACCAGTTCCGCTTTCATCAATGTAACAAAACTTCATGTCGTAATCTTAATTAGTGCGTTGGCAAGAAACGGCTCTTTTGGCTTTGCCTTTTGGGTTGGTTTGTGCGGTTGGAGCAAAGCCAAATGTGCCGTTTGTGCGGTGGCGTCTTCTGTCTTTATATGTTCGTTGTTGTTCACTGTCGTTGTTTTTTTAGGGTGACCGGTAACGTCTGACCAGCTTGCCGAAGGCGGGGATTTTTAGCAGAGACGTTCAATCGAAGAACGAATGTTGAACCTTGCACAAATGCCCAATCGAAGCCGTTCACCCCCGCTTTTGGCAATACCGTGTTATAGCCAGTTTTTCTACTCTCCATCTTCAAGTTCATCTGTTGTCGTCTCCGGTAACTCAAGTGTCTTAATTGGTTGAATTGCAGAACCAGCAATACCTTTTATGGAGTTATACATATGATTAGTGTTAAGGAGAACTTTTTGAATTTGTTTTTCTCTCTTTTTCCAGTGTCCCATAATTGAACGCTTTTCTGAGTTTAGGTCTGTCTGCATTTGTGTAAAGCCCTCAACTATCGCTTCTACTTGTAGTCGGAATTCATTACTTGTCAAAAAGTCATATAGCATAACCATTTTTTCACCTTTATTCTCTTGTGCAGACACCACAGAACTTAGCTGAATTATGCTCTCTCGTAGAACAACACACAGCCCTTTAAATTCGTCATATGAGCAAACCCAAATTCCTTCCACGAGTCCCATTCTTTCCATTCCTTTTGGAAATACATCAGTTACGAGAACTCCGATGTTAGCTCCTTTCTCACGAATGTCGTCTCTGAATTTTTCAAGCCAATTGTTTTTAAAGTCCTTTGTTCGTTTACTCTCATAGTAAATTGTTCCACAATTCTGTCTTGTTCTTGTGTGAACGGTTTGCAAACAGTCTGCACCTCTTTCACCTTTTTTTATTTCAGTAATGGTGTCAAATGGGAAGTTGTCTGATAACCATTCTTCAATACCTAATTCCTGAACCTCACCTTGAAGTTGCATAGAGCCTTGCTCTTGCTTGCGCTTCATTTCTTCAGTTAGCTTTTTCTGGTCTTCAAGTTGTTTTTGTAGTTCTTTTACAATTAACTCGTTTTTGTCCTGCTCAATTTTCCTTATTCGTTCTTTTTCCTCTGCAATTTGTTGATTGAGTTTTTTAGCGTTTTCTGCCTCCAAACTCTCCTTCAACTCTTCCTTTTCCCGTTTGATTTTTTCAATCTCTGCTTTAGTCCTGTTTAATTCCTTTACCTGCTCGGATTTTTCTTTGAGTTCTCTTTCTATAAGTTCAATTCGTTCAGTTTGCTCACTTTCAATTTTGGATTTAAGTTCCTTTTCTATTGAAGTTCTCTCACTTTTTATTTGATTGCTAACTTTCTCGGCAATTAGTTTCTCTTGCTCTGATTTTTGCTTCTCTAATTCCTGTTTTTGTTTTTCAAGTTTGTCAAACTCGTCCTGAAATTTCTTTTTCTCTGCTGAAAATTGTGCGTTGTATTTTTTCTTGTATTCCTCGTCAAGCTGGTGAGCAATTACGTTGTTAACGTCTATTTCTTGTCCGCAGTTAGGACAGTTAATTTTTGTTTCATTTGTCATATCGTTGTCGTCTTTAAAATTGGCTATAACAACTAAATATACGCAACTCCCTCTACTGTTTCAACGAACATTAGCCGTTAAGCCGGTGGATTTGCACAGTTCATACGTTGACAATAACAGTTCTGATATTGCCAAACGCGGGACACCTCTGCATAATTCCATAATATCAGTATAGCGTTTATTATCGTTATCAATAAAACCCGTTGCAGATTCTATGAAGTCATGAAATTCTTTTGATACCGGTAATACACGAGGAAGTTTAAAAAAATTATGAATACGTAAACCTGATTTCACTTGATAAAACGGAAGTGCTGATGTTAGTTAAAATTTCTCCACTCCCAGAGAACGACTATCCACTCTGTCTTATCAGGTCCAATGTATGAGTGAATCTCTTCAAACCCAATCCGTTTATGTGCATTGAGAGAACGGAAATTTTGTGTAGCTATTTCGGTAATTGCAAATTCGTATTTTTTGCTATACACCTCCCGGTAATAATTATAACATTTGTCGAAGATACCCTGCCCGCGATATTTCTTATCAACACAAACTTGTCCGACGAGCATGTAATCGTAATCTGATATTTTTTGTTTTTTGTACGGGACGGAATCAAGAACATTAAACATTGGCAACAGAATGGAAATTTCAAACCTCGAATGTTTGGTCATAGCCAATACATATCCAATTACTTCATCCTGTTCCTTTGCGATAATGTGTTTTTCGATATCATTCATTTTTTTCAACAAATCATAAGAGTGGTCAACTGTCACGAAACCCTGAGTTTGAATTTCTTCCGGATTAAGGTTTTTGGGTAAGTTTGATTTTTGTAATTTTAAAATTCCCTCTAAATCACTTTTTGAATTTGCGGTTGTGTAGGTAATCATTTTAAACTTTTTAGATTTAGGTCAAGTCCGGCAGCAACCTTTCCGTAAAACTGTACCGGTTAAATTTCCCTGCCCTGAAGAAACGAGCCCTATATAAATTCAGTTGGTTAAATTAAAAATTAACCTTGTTTAATGTCTTGATAGCTGTCTTTGTTTGTTGGCTAATAAATTACTCTTTGGATATTGCCTGCGGGTTGACTTGTGCGTTAGAAGTAACCGCCAATGTGCCATTTGTGTGTTGACAATCGAAATTCAATTTTATGTGCGTTGGGAAATAAATTAAAAACATTTTGTCGGGTAGAGTCTCGGTTTTGAGGATGTCCGGTTGTTGAAACGTTTCTATGCTCACGTTTGCATGACGAACAGGTTTACTTTTTCTGGTTATTAGTCGTCTGTGTCATGTTCGCGGTGTTGTCATACACTTACCGATAAATTATTATTACCCGCCCTTAATTTCCAAAAGAATATAGATTACAACTGCCTAAACTTTGCTATTGTACACAAGGTTAAAATTACCTCACAATTTCACAATGCAATTATTTCCTCTTGACGGTGCTGATTGCTTTGTTCATGCGGATTCCATTGCACCGGTAAATTAGCCACAACCGTGCGGTTTCAACTTTTGACTGATATGATGCCGGTGAGTTTTCAATTGTGCGGTTGGAGATGGAAAACAGTTGAGCTCTATCTTTTATGCAGAGGTTATACTCACTAATTCATATCTCAAAAAAACAGGAGGTCGAATTAACCTCCTATTTATAGCGCATACATTTAATGAAATTAAACGACTACAAACTCGCTCGTATTTGTCGCGTTGTATTTGATATTGATTTCATCTCCGGCTCTTGGAACAGAAATTTTTGAGACCGGTGAATCGCCTGTAACCTGGAATGGTGCACCATAAGCGGGAATGACTTCGAGTGTAAGTCTGACTACAGGATCGTTATTGATAAGCGTTCCTGTGTCTTGAATTGAAATAACTTTTGCTTTAGCCGGCATACCCGTCATTGCAAGATTACCTTGCCCTGAAAATTTCTTCGCCTGATCTAAACCATAATTTGCCTGATCAACAAATTCCTGACCCATGAAAGTTTTCGTCAAAAAGCCGGATAAACCTTTGTTCACTGCTTTATCAGCATCGTTAATTGCTTCTTCCGTTGATTTCTTTTTTTTGAAAAACATTTGATTTCTCCTTTCTAAATTTTATTGATGTTGTTGATTAATATTTTTCTTTTACCCGTCAAACCCTACGATTACGATTTTGTCCGCGTTCCCCGGTTTAATTTTCACATCAATCTCCCTACCTATTACGAAAGTATGAGTATCGTTTACAGGAACTATGCGGGTAGTGTTTACAGTGTAACCTGCGCTGTTTAACGGTTTGACTTCCAGGGCAATTTCAATTTCTTCGAATTGATGAGTGTTACTCTTGCAACCAAAATAATTATTCGAGTGATGGATGCGCAACACTTTAGCACGAGCGGGAATACCTGTTTTCAATAGCTTTCTTTGCCAAGGCATAAACCCGCGCCCACGCAGTTCTTTGTAAACCGTAAAGTACAGCACAACACTAACTAACAGCACGAATGCAGCAATCTGATAAATATGTGACAAATAATCCATCCTATAATGTATATCCTTTGATTTTAAGGAAAGTTCAACCTGTTTCTATAAAAAATATACATCAAATATTTTTCCGTGAAGTAATAATCACAACTAAGAAGGCGTGTTGTTATTTCACCAAAATCATTTTCTTTACGGAAATAAATTCTCCTGCTTCGATTCTGTAAAAATATGTGCCGCTTGAAAGGTGCGAAGCATTGAAATCTGTGCGGTAAGTTCCTGCACTTAATTTTTCATTCACAACTTCACTTACTATTCTACCCATTAGGTCATAAATAACAATTTTTACGTGTACTGATTTAGGAATACTGAAATTAATATTCGTTACCGGATTGAACGGATTGGGGTAATTCTGAGATAATGAGAACGATTCAGGAATTTCCGAACTGACGGTCTCGATGCTTACTAAATTTCCCGATGGGTTGCGCAGATATAAAATTTCAGGATTATTACTTCCAAAACGCCCATCCGTAAATGCTACATGCAGAGCTGTGCCGCTGGCAGTTATTGAAGCGGAACTTGAATTAGCAACTTGATTTGTAAGCCTTTCATCCGAACCCCAGCTTGCTCCTCCGTTTACTGAGCGTTTGTAATATATTTCATAGTTAGTAGCGCCATTACGATTATCATGCCATACAACGTGTATTAAAGAACTTTGGGCTGAAATAACAGGTGAAAAGGATTGGTTAAGATCATTGGTAAGACGCGTATCGGGACCCCAGCTGCTTCCTCCATCAGATGAGCGTTTATAATATATTTCTTCATTTCCATCACGGAAATCTCTCCAGGCTATCTGTAAATTAACTCCTGAAACAGATATAGAGGGTTCTGTTGAATTTCCGGTATTATTGGTTAACTTTGTATCAGAACTCCAGTTTACACCTCCATCGGTTGAGCGTTTAAACCATATTTCATCACCGTCGCGCGTGTCACTCCATACAACATACACACTTGAGCCGGAAGCTGTAACTGAATTAAGACTAGATTCTGCCGAATTATTTGTTAACCTCGTTTCCGTGCCCCAATTTGCTCCGTTATCATTAGAGCGTCTGTAGTATATTTCTTTGTTGCCGTCACGTTCATCAGTCCAGGTTATATGCACTAACGAGCCCGAGGAAAATATAACCGGACGCCAGGAATTTCCTGCATTATTTGATATTCTTACTTCCGACTGAAAATTATTTCCTCCATCAGTAGAGCGCCTGTAATATATATCCGGCACTCCCTGGTGGTTATCATACCAAACTACATGAACATTTGAGCCTGAAACTGATATTGAGGGATCATAGGATGCGCCCGTATTATTTGTGAAACGTCTTTCATTTTCCCAGGTTGTACCTCCGTTAGTAGAGCGTCTGTAATATATTTCCCAGTTACCCCCGCGGTTATCCTGCCAAATTACATGAATGCTGGAACCAGATGAAGCAATTGAATTTACATTGGGAGTTGTGTAAGATAAAGCGGCATTATTAGAAAGTCGGACTATAGGATCCCATTGAGAAAATAATGTTCCTGCAGTAAGTTCAAACATAAAGAAAATAAATAACGTAAATTTTGAGTTTTTCATTTTTGCTGTTGTTAAGTTTTTGGTTGTAATAAAGTGGTTAAATTTTTTTTTCAATTTCTTCGCTCCATTCCCCCTGACAATTTCCATTCATTGCTGCAACTCTAAAGAAATATTTACTGTCGGGTAGCAGACCGTTTACTGTATATCTCGCTTCGCCAACAATATCAATATGTGACCAAGCATTTTTGCTTTTGCGATTGGTTTTTTGAATGACATAACAATTTGCATTTTTAACTGCATCCCACTGCAGATTAACCTCACCCTCTAAATCACCCTTATTAGCGCAAAGGTTCGCAGGTGGGAGTAATCTATTCTCTTTGTTATTCTTTTTCATTTCAAAATTAGTGTGAAACAAAAATATTTCATTGAAATCATTTTGTCCAAGTAAACTTTTTTTGTAAAGTTTAAGAGTTTAATACCCGTTGTTATTTAAAAACGGAATAATCGTGAGATTTTTAAAGGAAACTTTATGCAGAAAGTTGAGAAATTTAAAAGCGCGGAATGTCACTAAATGAAAATATCGCTTTGCAATTGAAAGTTATTTTCACAACAAAACCCCGAAATCTAAATTTTATAAATTATAAAAATAAGCTATTTTAACTTACGCGATGTATAAATTTACATTAATAAATACGCTTAAATCTTTCAATTTGAAAGAGATCCGGGAATTCGGAGATTTTGTCCGATCGCCGTTTTTTAATAAAAATCAGGCTGCTGTAAAACTATTTGATTATTTGAGAAAATATTACCCTGATTTTAACTCCGGGAAATTGAGAAAAGAAATTGCTTATAAAGAAATGTTCGGGAAGAGCGATTACAGTGAAAGTTTTATGAAGACGATAATTCACATCCTTTCAAATTTAGCGGATGAATTTCTCTTTCATCTGAATTACCGGAAGAAGCCTATACTTGAGAAGCTGATGATATGCGAAGAGCTTAATTCGAGAAAACTTGAGAGACGGTTGTTGAAATTAATCCGGGAAACAGAAGCGGAAATTGAGGAGATAAAAGACACTCACGAAATTAGATATCATTATTACAAATACCGTTTTTACAAACTCAGGTTTGATTATGGCGAGTGGATAAAATTCAAGAATAAAAACCTGATTGATTTTGAACCGGATTTGTTGCAGCAGATTACTGACTCTCTTTCATTCTATTATTTTGAACAATTACTTTCTGGCTACCGAAGTGTGGCTGCCTGGCGGGATATCGTTCCTGTAAAATTTAATGACGAATTGGCGAATAATATTATTCACTATCTTTTGAACAGCGAAAATGATTTCATTAAAAATACAAATTTGAGAATTCATTTATTCGAGTCGTTGCTTTTAAAGGAAGGGGCAGTGGAATTCTTTTACAAACTGAAGGAAGTATTATTTTCAGAATCGGAAAAAATTTCACAGGATGATAAATTTTCACTTATGTCGGTACTTAACCAATACTGCAGTAAAAAGGGTACTCATGGTGTTAGCAGCTTTCTCCAAGAGAGGTTTCAGATATATAAACAGGCGCTCGGAAAAAATTTTTATAAACTAAAATCCCATTTGTATTTCGATCAGATATTGTTTGGAAATATCGCCCAAACGGCGATAATTCTTAAAGAATTTGATTGGGTGGAAAATTTTATTAACAAATACGGGAGCGAACTTCCACCCGATAATGGCGGCATAGTAATAACCTACATTAAAGCAAGGTTGCAATTTGCCAAAAGTGAATTTAAGAAAACGTTGGAAATGCTGACTTCAATCAAATCAATAATTCATATACCTTACAAAACAGTAATCCGGAATTTAATGTTAATGGTCTATTATGAACTTTCATATTTCGAGCAGTGTGAATATTTACTTGCATCGTGTAAAAAATTTTTAGTAACTAACAAGAACAATTTTTCCCGCGATGGAATAAAAAAATACGAAAATTTTTTAAAGTATTATTCTAAGCTACTTAATTTCAAATTTAGAGGGAAAAAGGATGGGATTGAGAATGTGATTGTTCAACTTCAAACAGATATTATAATCGTGGAGAGAAGGTGGTTGCTTGAAAAAGCGCTTGCGATCGAAAAGGAGAAAACTAAGTTATGAATCTGTTATCAATGTGAATAGATTCGTCAGATGAGTTCTACTTTCGATGATAATGAGTAAAGAACATTTACGAAATATAAAGATCAGGTTCCTACTCTAAGTATGATTACATCAAAGGTGGAAATCAAATAATCAAAACCTATAATAAAGGTGGTGATAATTACAATCTCAATTATTTTTTCTTTCTCAACGTTAAACACCATACCCGAAAGGGTTATCAAATGTCCATAATATTGATCTGGTATATGAGAGCAATAACTCAGTTTTGAGTAAATATCTTTAAATTCTTGTTTCATCCCGTTAATCGTTTTCTTTATAATTTTCAATTTCTTCTGTAAAATAATTTCTAATTAGAAAATTATTCCCACCTTTATTATAAATAAACCATAAGTTCTTGTCATGTTGGCAGACCTTAATGCAATCGTCAACCAAACTTTTAACATCATTTTCTGCAATGATTACTTTTCCAGATACGGAAACAGAAGAAGGAAATTTTGTAAGTCCTGATTGCACAATAATAAAATCACCGGTTACAACAACTTTTCCTGAAAAAGAGGAATCATTAATTCGTTTTTCACCTGCCGCACTGAAGTTGCCGTTAATTGTGATGTCCCATAATTTAATTTCATTTTCGTTTTTAATATATCCCATTGTTCTTTTATATTATGTTGTTTACTTTGTTATTTGTCGGAATTTAGGTATTAGTCAGTATTGGTTGTGGTGGTTGTCCAAACTTGCCCACAACGTTTGCCTCGCTTTGCGTAGTGGCGGGGATTATTGCCGCTACTTTTCATACGAAGCCGTAATGTTCAAATTTACGAAAAACTGTTATACGAAGCCGTTCAGCCCGCCTATTGCCAATTTGTTTGTTGTGCGGTCGGCTTTCTTATTTGTCGGTTTATTCCTCTCCAAAGTAATCACTGTCAATTTTTTTAAGTTCGTAAGTTTGTTGAGTTGTGCAACCAAGATTATGGTCAATCATCAGTTGAGCCAACTGTTCACCATCAATTAATACTATTTTTGTTTCGTTTCTTGGTGTGTAATCTAACGCCTCTTTTGTAAAATTTGATGTCGTAATAAATATTCCTTTTTTTGCACCTTGTCCGGCAAGTGCTCCAACAAATTTTTGTAGTTCAGGTCGCCCAACAACATTACCAGGTTTCCATCGTTTGGCTTGAATGTAAATAATGTCAAGTCCAAGTTTGTCTTCCTTAATTGTTCCGTCAATTCCTTCATCTCCGCTTTTTCCCATTGCTTTCCCAGCGTCTTTAATTGAACCTCCGTAACCCATTTTTACTAAAAGTTCAACTACAAGTCTTTCAAAAAAAGCAGGTGAGAGGTCAACAACTCTGTTTAATAATTCAGAGGCTAATGATTTTCTAATTCTTTGATATGCCTTGTCTAAATTTTCTTCAGGTGTTTGTTCGTTGGCTTCAATTACTGTCGTTTCATCTTCTTCATTTTCATTATTGTTTCTTGAAGCGTTTTGAAACTCTAAAAACGCAGGAAACTGTCGCAAATATTTTGCATCAATTCGGTCAGGATTTTTTGCTAATGTTTGTCTTCCAAGTTCAGTAATTGTAAATGTTGCTCTTTTTGGAGAGTCAAGCAATCCAGCCTTTTTTAAATATGTTTTTGCCCAGCCAACTCTATTGTCAAATATTGCTTGGTTTCCACTTGCCAAAAGCTCTTTTCTTTCTTCGTCTGTAACTTCAAACTCAACTGCTAATTTTTCAATTAAATCTCTGTATTTATGTTCTTGTCCGTCAGAAACAAGTCTAAGTAAAGGAAGCATTAAAGTCTGGTAATCTGGTATCATAACTTCTGTATGTCAGTATTATTTTCTGTTTGGTTACGGGTTTCAATAAGCTGCCGCACAACGTTTTTCGGCTTGGCGAAGGTGGCGACTTTCACCACAATTGTTGATGCGGAGAACAAATGTTGAATTATGCACTTCCGTTGATACGAAGCCGTTCAGCCCGCCTATTTCCAATACGATGTTGGCGGTTCGGTTTTTACTTTTTATTCTTGTCGTCTTCCGTGTCGTCAAAATAATTTGATGACGTGTCTTCGTTGAAGTGGATTTTTTTACTGTATTTTGCTCTTGCACTTTGCTCTTTCAAAAACATATCTTTTATACCTGCCTCACTTTTTGCAAAAAACATAGTGTTATTAATAGAAAGAGATAAAGCAATTTTCTCTACATCGTGGTCTGTCCCGATGTAGGTAAATGTCCACCTATTTTGTTTTAGTCCTTCAACAAGTTTTTTTATGTCGCTACCGGAAAATTCTTTTGAATTGTTCTCTTCTCCGTCTGTCAATATTGTTACAAGAACATTATAGTCAGTTTGCCCTTGTAAAGATTCTTTCAGTTTGTTTATACTAAAACCCATTGCATCAAATAACGGTGTCATTGCATCAGGATTATAGCTTTTGTCGTCTATTTGTTTAAGGGTACTTGCTGGGTCAATAAAGTGAAGTAATTTTTGTCCTAAGCTATTGAAAGAAACAAATGAAACAAAATGTTCTTGTTCTGGAAATTGTTTTTCAATTCCCTGAATTGTCTGCACCAACTCATTAAATCCTTGAATGATTGTGTTTTTTATAGACGACATCGAACCGCTTTCGTCTAAAATAATTAGGTTATGCACCTGATGTTTCTTTTCCATATTTTTTGCTTTTGTATTGTTATTAATGTCTGTTAAGGGTTGTGTTGTCTAAACTGACCGCCAACGGTTTGGCAAATTGGCGAGGGAGCGGACTTTTAGCACAAATGTTGAATAGAATTACTATCGTTTAACTTTGCACTATCTTTTAATCGAAGTCGTTCAGCCCCGCTTTTGGCAATACCTTGTTATGCACAGTGCTTTTATTCATATTTTATTTTTCCGTTTTTAATGTCAAGGCATACTTTGAAATTATTAAAGAAATCAAACCCTATAATTCCATTCGTTCCGCCTAACATCAATGTCATTTGTAATAAACTTGGCAAGTTTCCATACTTAACATTAAATTCTTTGTTCCCGAAACTCGTCAATATTTCGTAACATTCCGTTTCAAATTTTCCAACGCCCGGATAAAAGTCTTCGTCTGTTCCAATACTCGTATGTTGTGATGTAATTTTGCTGTCAAGATAAGAAAGTTTTGCTCCTGTGTCCAAAAAGAATTTAAGTTTTTGGTTGTCAACTGTTAATTCAATAATTGGAATACCCATAAATGACGAAATAGTCGTTTCATTCATTGGTGAGTTTGTTTCATCTTTACTAAAAGCTACAACTTCGTTTTTATAGTCAAACAGAATTTTGAAGTTTGATAAAATGTCGGCACCAATTAAAGTTGTTATTTCTGTTCCCAACATTTCTGATATTTTTTGAACTGTCAAGCCCATATAATTTGTAACACAACTGAAATTGTCAGAGCAAAAAAACAAATTGTTTGCAACGTGGATAGTAGAAGGTGCTCCCGTATCAATAAGCATTGTGTTTTCACCGTCTTTTATTATCGGGTGTCCTTTGTATAGATTTATCTGAAATGTTGTCATTGCTTCTTATATAGTTTGTATGTTGAACCTGTTGAGTTGAATTGATTAAACACCTTTTCTGTATCTACAAAACCATTGTTTTGTAACAAATTGTCTAGCGTATTAAGCGACCAATATCTGATTTTAAACTCGTCTTGGTATTCAAACTCTTGTCCGTTGAAAATACCGTTACAAGTTTCTCTGTAAGTAAAAATATCATCGTGGTTTTTAGTTAGTTTAACCGAACGATTAAAATTTTCAGTTTGTATATTCGTTATCTGACCTGCATTAAAGAAAACCATATTGGGTAAGTCAAAGAAAAAATATCCGTTCGGTTTTATGTGTCTGTAAATATTGTTTAACGTTTCGGAAAGTTCTTGTTCGGTTATTGAATAACTCAAAACTGTAAAAAGAGCTAACGCTAAATCGGCTTTTCCGTTGTCGTATTCTGCGATTGAGCAATTTTGAATTTGTATGTCAAGGTTGTGTTTAAGTTGGTTCTGTTTAAATTGTTCAACCATTCCACTGCTTTTTTCCACTGCGATAACTGAATAATTTTGCTTGGTTAATGGAATTGAAAGCCGTCCTGTCCCTGCACCAAAGTCAATGATTGAGCCATTTGGTAAAATGTCATTGATTGCATTTAAGGTTTCTGTTGTCAGGTCGTGATAGAAACGCCCAAACGTTTTGTTATATGCAAAGTCATAAAATGTTGCCCAATTGTCGTGTGGTTGTTTCATTGTTTACGGTCTATTAGCATTGTGCATAACGGTTTGGGTATTTATGAAGTGGGGGATTATTAGCATAATGGTTCATACGAAGCACAACTATTTGGGCTTGCACAAATGTTGATACGTAGCACGTCAGCCCCCATTTCATAAATACCTTGTTATGCGTTCGTGCTACTTTATCTTGCATACAAATCGTTTAGTCCATAGTTAATAATATTTTTTCTGAAATCAAATTACATTTTTCAATGAGTTCTTCTGATGCATTATTGTGTTTTGTTAACTTCCATAAGAATGGTATAAGCTTATAAGAAAGTCCATTGATAAAATCTTCTTCAGCTACTTTAAGGACATATATTAAACCTTTTGCATCATGTTTATCTAGATATTCAACTAAAGGAGCAAATATTGATTGCACTGTATTTTCTTTGTCAAAGTAGTTCACAAGTTCAATTATAATTTCATTTAGTTTCCAATCATCATTTAAAAAAGCAAATTTGCAAATAGATGCAAGATTATTTTCAGTAAGGCTTTTTTTGTTTAATTGCAGGCAGAATAAGGCAAAACTTTTTGTGTCGTTGTCATAGGCTTGAAGTAAGTTGATAAAATATTGAACTGGATATTTCATAGAAATTGAATGTGCCAATGGTCCAATAATATTATTTCTATTGTTGAGATGGATTATTTTTTCTAAGTGCTCTTGTGGTCTAATGAAATTCTTTCCTTTGGTATGTTTCTCATAAACGCTTACCAAATTTAAAAGCCCTTGAAACTGTTTTAAAGGCTCACTCATATTGTAAGGAAAGTCTGGCAGAAACTTATTTAATCCTAATCCAATAGGTGAGTGGCTCCATATTTTATCATACTTTACCCATTGGTAGCCACTTGGAAGTTTATTTGAGTTTCTTGGATGATACATATGGAAATATAGTATGTCCCAAAGTTTACCATCAACAGAAACTACTTCATAAATGTCAACATATTCTTCAAGTCCTTGAATAGGAGTAATTGTCAACCGATGATACAATAATGGTTGATTATTTATGTTTTTTAAACTATTCAAGTATATTAATTCTCCCGTCCCGCCATTTACTGGAATTGGATTTGTTGGTGTCTTCCCAAATTCACCATAGCAATTAGGAATTTCGTCACAGTCAAGACCTTGTTCTAGTTTATAATTAAAAGGATTTTTTTCCTCTTGACCTTTAATCAACGGTCGCTTTTTTTTGAAAAGATTTAATAGTCCCATGTTATTGTTTTAATTTTCGTTTGTTGAATTTAGTGATGTCCCTAAGCTTGACGCATAACGTTTTGCGGCTTGGCGTAGTGGCGGATTTATAGCACAAAAGTTCAATCGAAGAACTGCACTTGAACCTACCACCAAACTGTCATACGAAGCACTGAACCCGCCATTACGCCAAACCGCTGTTATGGGCTGCCCTTCTGTCTTACATGTTGATTGTCTGTCGGTTGTGCGTAGGCAAGACACACGCTTTGCCAAGTTTTGGTTTGTGTGTTTGCAATGAGCGACTTGGCAATGGGTGTGGCTTAGAATTGGACATTCAATTCTTCTTTTAAACGCTCCAACTCTGCGCTTAACTGCTCTTTTAAATTTGTAAAATATTCGTCCCAATCATCTATATCTTTAATCTTTTGATAGGTGTCGCTTTCCTTGATTTCAATAATTGTTGTTTTTAGTTGCTCTATTTTTCGTTTTAATTTTGATATGCTTGATTTTAAGGCAGCTTTCTCGTTTACGGTCTCAGAGTTTGTTTTGTAGAAATTACCGTTTTTAAGTTCTTCATAAATTTCATTCACCTTCTTGATATCGTTGGCATCATAGGCTGCTTTTAATTCATTGAAAGTTTCGCTTGCTTCTTTCTTATACTTATCAGCAACTTTATCCGGATGACAAAAGAAAGTGGCTTCTCTAAATTTCTTTTTGATATCTTGTTGCTCTTGCTCGTCTAATTCATAGATTTGTTTTTTGCTTTCATTTTCCACTTGCTTTTTATATTCCTTCTCATCTCGCTCTGCTTTTTCATACTTTTCCTTATCATCTTTATAAAGCAACTTTTTCAATGACAATATTTCTACAATTAAATCCCCTACTTCTTGAGCGTGACGATGATTGAAATCTGTTAACAGCTTTTCCAACTCAATTCTTTTATTGTCGTAGCTGTTGAGTTGATTTTCAAGGTTTTTAATTTCCAATTTAAGCACTTCAATCTCGGGATCTTCCCAAGTGGTTAGTTGCTGTTTTTGCGATATAAATTTTTGGATATGCTCAATTGCTGTTGCATAATCTTTTGTTTCCACTTTATTTATAATCTCATTGATGGCTTCATTGAACCGGTATCTCTTCAATTTCTCAACAACATTATGAATAGCATCCGTTTCTTCCAACAGAATGAAATTTTTAATAATCTCTAACCGTTTGGTCACCTTTTCTAAAGGTAAAATGATTTCATCTTCCTCAATTTTATTCGGGAAATATTTTTTACGAATATTATTAAACTCGGCAATGAATTGCTTTGCTAATGCCTGATCATCTTTGGTGATGGTGATATTTTCATAATTACTTTCGGCCTTATAACTCCAATTATAAGAACCGGTAATCACGATACGATTGTCTATGACGCAGAATTTGTTATGCATTAAATCTTGTTTACCGTCTCCAATTTTGAAAACTTTAGACTGCCGAATATTGAGCCTTTCATAATCAATAGCTGAATTTTGATTGATTTCATCATTAGAGATGATAAGCAAGACTTTGCAATCTTCTTTGGCTTGCTCCACTAATCGATCAAAAATTTCTTTTTGGGTAAACCAAGCCACAGCAATATATATGGAATGCTGTGCCGAGGCTATCGCGTTTTGAATTTCTTGGGCTATATTTTCAAAATAAGCTTCTGTTTGCATTATTTTTCATTTTTAAGTCGGTTATAATTGTAACCTATCAAAAAGGCAGCTCACTCAAATCATTAAGATTATTTTTCGCAATTTCTCTGTTGTTATATGCAGTAGTATAATCAGGGTCAATTTCAATGGCTTTGGTGTAGTCTTTTATTGCTCCTTTGTAATCTTTTAGATTCTTTTTAGCAATTCCTCTGTTGTTATATGCAAAAGCGTAATCAGGGTCAATTTCAATGGCTTTAGTGTAATCTTCTATTGCTCCTTCGTAATCTTTTAGATCACTTTTAGCAAGTCCTCTGTTGTAATATGCAGTAGCATAATCAGGGTCAATTTCAATGGCTTTAGTGTAATCTTCTATTGCTCCTTCGTAATCTTTTAGATTACATTTAGCAATTCCTCTGTTGTTATATGCAGAAGCATCATCAGGGTCAATTTCAATGGCTTTGGTGTAGTCCTTTATGGCTCCTTCGTAATCTTTTAGATCACTTTTAGCAATTCCTCTGTTGTTATATGCAGAAGCATCATCGGGGTCAATTTCAATGGCTTTTGTGTAGTCTTTTATTGCTCCTTCGTAATCTTTTAGATTCCCTTTAGAAACACCTTTAAAGTAGAATGAAAAATAATGTTTAGGTTTTGTTTTTAAAACCTTAGAAAATAAAATAATTGCTTTTTTATAGTCATCTTTTTCTTTTGCTCTATATTTAAATTGATTTCGTTTTAAATAGTCTTTATCGGACGCGAGCTTCAAGCAATAGTTTTCTTCAATGCCTGACAAATCTTTACTATTAATCAAATAAAATGCCTTATTAAATAATTGTTCAATTTCACCCAAAAGAATCTTATCAGTAATAGCAATGGCATTCTCAACCTTTTTTAATTGGTTGTTACCTATGGGAATTAATGAATGGGGTTCTTTATCTGTCTCAGCCATTTTGTTTAATACATTGAGTTATTAGTGAAGTTCAAAAATACAAATTTTAAAAAGAAATGCTTGTATAGTAAGTTTTGTAAAATCCTGAAATGTCCTATTAGCTTAAATTCATTGTTTTTAACAAATATTGTTTTGGCAAAAAAAGGCTCTTTTGGTTTTTGAAGGGTAGGGGCTGTGTTTTAGAAAAACCAAATGTGCCTTTTGTGGGCGGGCTTTTCTCTCATCTTTTCAGCCGTATTTATCTTAACGCTGATTTTTGATTTAAAGGGTGTCCGCTAACGTCTGACCAGCTTGCCGCAGTGGCGGATTTTAGCAATAGACTTCAATCGAGAAACGAACTTTCAATTTACCGAAAATGTTCAAATGAAGCTGTTCACCCGCCATTGCGGCAAGCTGGCTGTTAGCACTCGTTTTCATTTTAAATTAATTATTTTTTAGTTCGTCAAATTTAGCTTTCATTGTTGGGTTACCATGTGTCAGTTTTTTGATAGTTAAATCATCTGCTTTGTCATTAGCCAAACGTAAATTGTTTTCGGAAGAAAGTAATGCGTCTTTAGTTTTTTGAAGATGACTTATTGTTTTATCAATTTCATCAATTGCTTCTTTAAATTTTCGGCTTGCCAGTTCATAATTCCTTGCGAATCCCTCCTTAAACTTATTCATCTTTTCTTCAAAATTAGTAATATCAATATTCTGACTCCTGACCAAAGCCAACTCTGCCTTATATTTAGCTGAGTTCATCGCTGCATTTCTCAATAAAGTAATGATTGGGATAAAGAATTGAGGTCTGACAACATACATTTTTGGGTATTTGTGAGAGACATCGACTATCCCCGAATTATAATATTCACTATCAGCTTCTAAAAGAGAGACCAAGACTGCATACTCACATTTTTTCTCTGTTCTGTCTTTGTCTAATTCTTTTAAAAAGTCTTCATTTTTTTTCTTTGTAGCGGTTTCATCACCTTCGTTTTTCATCTCGAACATTATTGAGACGATTTCATTACCAGAGTCGTCATTTTCTCTATAAATGTAATCACCTTTACTTCCTGATCTTGAATCATTATCTTTCTCGAAATATGCTTTTTGAAATGCTGTTGCACGAAGCTTGTTAAATTCCGTTTCACAATGTTGTTCAAGAGTTTCTCCAATCATTTTGGTAGATAGCTTGAGTTTCATATCTTTCCTCAAAGCAATTTCTTCATCTTTATACTTAATGATAGCATCTTTTTCTTTAAGGTCAGCTTCAAATTTTTCGGTTAAAGACTTTTCTAACAAATCCTTTTCCGTATCTTTTAATTTAACAGCACTTGCCAAGTCATCTCGTTCCTTTTCAATACTTTTTACAGCCTCACTAACTGCTAGTTTTTTTTCATTTTCAGCATTTTCAATTTTTGCCTTTAGCTGTAGTAATTCAGTATCCTTTTCTGCTAGTTTTTTTATTAACTCTGCATTCTTTTCAGCTTTTAATGCTGCTAACTCCTGGTCTTTTTTTGAAATCTGGTCTTGAAGTTCATTTTTTATTTTTGCTTCAGCTAATTTAACTGCATCCATCTTTTCCTTTTCTGCTAGTTTCAATCTCTGCTGAATTTCTTCTTCAAATTGATGATTTCTGACCTGCCTAAGTATTTCAGCATATCCTGCTTCATCTACTTTGAATGCTTTTTTACAATTAGGGCAAATAATTTCGTTCATATCTTATTTTGTTTTTACTTTAAAATGAGTGCTAACGTTTTGGCGGCTTG